>JFAX01000001.1:0-5326 GCA_000585015.1 Candidatus Accumulibacter adjunctus
GGTTGTCTCGTTTTTAAAGAGCTGCAGGCTGGCCGGAAGGCCTGACTGCGGTGCTGCCCGAGCAGCAAGAGGGGCGCATTATACAGGCGTTTCTGAGGTGGTCAACACCTTGGCGAAGAAATCGCCAGGTTGTGGTGTCACGACGACCGCCGGCGTCCCACGGCGGATACCGGTGCGGCGGCGACCAGCGCCGCGGCGATGAAGGCCGGGGCTGGCCCACAGCTCGAGCGCAAAACCCATGCGGCCCTCGGGTAGCCTCCCTCACGGCCCGGGCAGGCGGTGGAAGCGCACCGGATAGGTCTGCCGTGCCACGGCCTGGAAGTACTCGCCGTCCAGGGTGTCGCTGGCGGCGTTGTAGCGCAGCGTGTAGGTCGAGCCGGCGTAACCGCCGGCTCGCAGCTCGAACTGCAGCGTGAGCGTCGTGCCCTCCAGCGCCGCCTGCGCCTTGGCGAAAGGCAACGGCCGCGGGTTGGCGTAGCTCGCCTCGATGCGGCCGCCGGCATCGACCGCGCGGATGTAGAGCGTGTAGCCGCCGTCGGGCCGCACCCAGCGGCCCTCGAGCACCGCGTAGGGCGAGCCGATGGTCTGCGCCGCGACCGGCTGCAGCGACGCCGCCAGCACCAGCCCCAGCAGCGGGTGCCAAAGGCCGCGGCGGCGCTGCGGAGTCATGCGTCCTGACGCCCCTGTGCCGGTCAGTCCTTGTTCTTCATCGCCGCCTGCAGCCGCGCGATGTCGGCGGGCGAGAGCTGCGGCCGGTCAATGTTGATCGTCAGCTTGTTGAGCTTGGCGGTCAGCGGGAAGGGCGGTTTGTAGTCGGCATCGTTCACGCCGGTCAGCGTGTCGGAGCCGACGTCGAAGCTCTCGTCCCACTGCAGGATCATCGGCAGCGTCTTGGGCATGGTCTTGGTGGCGACCACCTTTCCGTCTACTTTCAGCGTGCCGGTGCCGGGCCGGCCCACGCCGCTGAAATCGTTGAATGCCAAGGTGCCGGCGCCCAGCCCGTCGTACTTGAAGTCGAACTCGACCGTGTGGCGGCCCGGGCTCAGCGCCTCCGTTCCCTCCCACTTGATGCGCTCGAGATCGACCATGTTCCACAGCCACACCGGCTTGCCCTTGAGGATGTAGAAGCCGTAGCCGGCAAAGCGACCGCCAGAGGTGACGATCATGCCGTCGCCACCGCCGCCCTGCGGGATCTCGATGTCGGCGCTGAAGTTGTAAGACGCATTCAGGACGAACGGCGAGTCACCCTGCGGCAGTCCGGTCATCGGCCGCGTATAGACGAACTCGCTGCGCCCGGCGGTGATGTTCGGCCGCGGCGCGACGATGCGCGCCGCCACCGACGCATCGAGCGGCAGCACCTGGTGCTTCTTCGCCTCGGCCAGGAACGCCGCGCGCATCTGCTTGACCTTCTGCGGGTACTTGGCGGCCACGTCCTCCTGCTGGTTCCAGCTCTCATTGAGGTTGTAGAGCTGGAAGACCTGGTTGTTCAGCGGGTCGGGATTGGCCGCGCCGAAGGCCTGCCAGGGCGCGCGGTTCACCTTGGTGCTGAGCAGCCAGCCGTCGTCGTACAGGGCCCACTGGCCCATCATCTCGAAGTACTGGGTCTTGTGGCGCGATGGCGCCTTCGCGTTCTGCGCGTCGAAGGTGTAGAGGAAGCTCGTGCCCTCGATCGGCGCCTGCTTGATGCCGTCGACCATCAGCGGTGCCTTCAGGCCGGCAGCCTCGAGGATGGTCGGCACGACGTCGATGACGTGGACGAACTGCTCGCGCAGCGCGCCCTTGTCCTTGATGCGCGCCGGCCAGGACACCACCATGTTCTGGTTGATGCCGCCCAGGCGCGAGGCGTTCTGCTTGAACCAGTCGAAGGGCGTGTCGAAGGCCCACGACCAGCCCGCCGACATGTGGTTGTAGGTGTACTGCGTGCCCCACACGTCGTAGAACTTCATCTGCACGTCGGCCGGCAGTTCGTTCAGGCCGTTGAAGAAAGCCACCTCGTTGGGCGTGCCCAAGGGCCCGCCTTCGGCACTGGTGCCGTTGTCGCCGTTGATGTAGATGATCAGCGTGTTGTCGAGTCGGCCGGCCTGCTCGAAGGCCTGGACCACGCGGCCGATCTCGTAATCACTGTAGGCGGCGTAGGCGGCGAAGATCTCGACCTGCCGGATGAACAGCTTCTTCTCCTCGGCAGAAAGCGATGCCCAGGGCTTCAGCACGTCGTTGGGCCAGGGCGTCAGCTTCAGATCCTTCGGGATCACGCCGAGCTTCTTCTGATTCTCGAAGATGGTTTCGCGCAGCTTCTCGTAACCGTCGTCGAACAGCTTCATCGCCTGGATCTTCTGCACCCACTCCTTGGTCGGGTGGTGCGGCGCGTGCGTCGCGCCCGGCGCGTACTTGATGAAAATCGGTTTGGCCGGATCGATCTGGTGCATGCGCGCGATGTAGTCGATCGCGTCGTCGGCCATGCCGGTGATCAGGTTCCAGCTGCCTTCCTGGCCCTTGAACGGATAAATCTGAGTCGTGTTGCGGAACAGGTTCGGCTCCCACTGGTTGGCGTCCCCACCGACGAAGCCGTAGAAGTACTCGAAGCCCATGCCGATCGGCCACTGGTCGAAGGGGCCGACCTGGCTCGCCTGGAAGGCCGGCACGTTGTGGTCCTTGCCGAACCAGGCGGTGGCGTAACCGTTGTCCTTCAACATGCGGCCGATCGTCGCCTTGTCGCGCTCGATGATCGAGTTGTAGCCGGGGAAGCCGGTGGACTGCTCGGAGATCACGCCGAAGCCGGCCGAGTGGTGGTTGCGGCCGGTGATCAGCGCGGCGCGCGTCGGCGAGCACAGGGCCGTCGAGAACACGCGGTTGTAGCGCAGGCCGTTGTTGGCGATGCGGTCCATCGTCGGCGTCGGGATGACCCCGCCGAAGGTGCTGGGCACGCCGAAGCCGGCGTCGTCGGTGATGATCAGCAGCACGTTCGGCGCCTGCTTCGGCGGCACGATGCGCGGCGGCCACCAGATCTTGCTCTGCAGAGCGTCGTTCTTGATCACGCCACCGAACTTCGGCGCCGGCGCCGGCAACTGCTTGTTGCTGATCGTCGTCGTCGCGTCGGGCGAACCCAATACGCCTGTGACCTGCTGCGCCGCCGTCGGACCAACGGCGAACAGGGTGATGACCGACACCAACGAAGCACAGAACCAGTTGCGAATCCCTTTCATGGTGACCTCCCCTCGATCGATCGTCCCTGAACTATAGCAGGACCGCATCCTGTGATACCTTGCCGTTTCGGACATTTTCCTGCGCGCGAGCGGCATCCTCGGCCGTGCGGGCACTGGCGCCCGGGCAGGCGGGAAGATCAGGCGACGACGGAGCAGGCATGTGAAGCGGGACGGCAGTTCGCAACCGGGGGCGTGGCAGGCACTGGCGACGAGCGGACCAGGCGAGGTGCGCGTCGGCCCGCTGCGCGCGATCCCGGATCTGCTCACCAAGCTGGGAGTCGATCCGCTGGAGGCTTTCGCGGCCGCGGGCTGCGATCCGCAGATCCTGGCCGATGCGGAGGGCCGGGCGCCGGTCGAGTCCCTCGCACGGCTGCTCGCTGCCTGTGCCAGGCTGACGCGCTGCCCGCACTTCGGGCTGCTGGTCGGCGAGCACTTCGATCTGTCCGCTTTCGGCACGCTCGGCGAGCTGCTGCGCCATTGCGCCACTGTCGGCGACGCGGTGCACCACCTCAGCCAGCACCTGCATCTCCATGATCGCGCTGCGGCGCCCCTGTTGCTCGACCTCAAGCCGGGGATCGTCCTTCTCGGCTACTCGGTCTTTGACCACGGCGCGCCGGCTCTGGCCCAGATTCAGGAGACGGCGATCGCCATCGCCAACCGGATCATGAGCGAACTGTGCGGCCCGCAGTGGCGCCCGCTGCGCGTGCAGTTCGCGCACCGCCCGCCGGACAGCCCGGCGGCGCACCGCCGGCACTTCCGGGCGGACGTGGCTTTCGACGCGGACGTCTGCGGACTCGTCTTCGCTTCGACCTGGCTCGAGCGGACGATCGCGAGTGCCGACGCGACACGCCGCGAGTTTCTCGAACGAACGCTCCGCGCGGCGCAGGCGCAGGCGCCGCTGAGTGTCGCCGAACAGGTGCGGCAGGTCCTGCCACAACTGGTCCTCAGCGGCCTGTCGTCCACCGCAGCCGTCGCCAGGCTGTTCGCGATGCACGAGCGCACGCTGCGACGGCGCCTTGAGCGCGAGGGTGCCAACCTGCAGATGCTGATCGGGCGGACGCGCTTCGATCTGGCACGGCAGCTTCTGCAGAACACCGATCTGAGCGTGACGGCGATCGCCACGGCATTGCACTACGACGACCCGAACGCGTTCTCGCGCGCGTTCCGCAGTTGGGCGAGCCTGAGTCCACGGCAGTGGCGCGCGCGCGCAGGCGCACGCGACCCACTGTGCTGAGCGATCGCCAGGCCGGCGGCGGGTCGCTGCCGGCACAGACGGGCGCAAAGCGGCGCACAGCCGTCCTGCGCCGCCTCTATCCGCTGCTGGCTTTCCTCGGCGGCTTCACCTGGGATGCGCTGACGATCGGCCAGCGCGTCCGCGTCGTCGACTTCTGGCGCCTCGGGGCCTTCCTCGTCGGCGCGGCGTTGCTCGCGCTATGGCTGGCGCGCCGCGAGGCGCTTGACCGGGCGCCGCCGGCACCCGCTGCGACGCTGCGCGGGCGTCTCGCCTCGCTCGCCTGGCAAGCCCCCTACCTGCTGCTGCAGTTCTTCTTCGGTGGCATCTTTTCGGCGCTTTTCATTCTCTATTTCAAGAGTTCCGGGCACCTCGGCACTTGGCTCACGGCATCGTTCCTCGCCGCGCTGCTGGTCGGCAACGAGTTTGCCGGCAACCGCTATGGACGACGCTTCACGCTGACCTGGACCCTGTTCGCCCTGAATGCGATCCTGCTCTGCAACTTTGCGCTGCCGCATGCCCTCGGCAGCCTGCAACCCCTGTGGTTCTACGCGTCAACGGTCGCCGGCGCCACGCTGACGCACATCCTGCGCTGGCTCGCGCCCGGGCGACCCGGCCGCATCGGGCCCTCTTGGGCACTGGCCGTGGTCCTGATGCTGGCTTTTCGCCTCGACATGATCGCACCGGTGCCGCTCGTCAAGAGGCAGCTGGCAGCGGGACAGGATTTCGTCCAGGCGTCCGGGCGCTATTCACTGCAGGTGGAACGTGCGGCTTGGTGGCAGTGGTGGCGGGACCAGGCGGAAATCGTTCATGTACCGGAAGGCGGGCGGCTTTATGGGTTGTCGGCGGTATTCGCGCCTATCGGCGTCACGGCGGATCTCGAGCACCGCTG
>JFAX01000001.1:5430-23291 GCA_000585015.1 Candidatus Accumulibacter adjunctus
TGGTGGCAGTGGTGGCGGGACCAGGCGGAAATCGTTCATGTACCGGAAGGCGGGCGGCTTTATGGGTTGTCGGCGGTATTCGCGCCTATCGGCGTCACGGCGGATCTCGAGCACCGCTGGGAGGTTCGCGACCCGGACGGCTGGCGGCTGGTCTACCGTCGGCCGTTCACGACCACCGGTGGCCGCGATCGCGGCTTTCGCGGCTACTCCTGGGTCCTCAACCCGCCGCCGGGCGACTGGCGCTTCATCGTCGCCACGCAGGACGGCCGGACGATCGACATCCTGCGGCTGCAGGTCGTGCGTGGCACGCCGGCGGCGAACGAAGTGCTCGTCCGGGAGATCGATTGAGCGACCACGGCCGAACCGTGGGTGCCGGAGCGGCTGTCGCTGTCTAGGCCCGGAAAACGGTGATCAGTTGCCAGACCGCGAAGCCGAGCAGGAAGGTACCGGCGGTCCGGTTGATCGCCTGCAGGGCACGCGACCCGATGCGCTGGCGGATGCCGGCAATCGCCGCAGCGAGCACCAGCCACCACAGCGCCGAGCCGCAGAATACACCGAGCACCATGATCACTGCCGCGCTGCCGGTCGTCGCGGCGCTGCCGCCGATCGTCGCGAAGACGGCGATGAACGACAGAATGGTCATCGGATTGGTCAGCGTCAGGGCAAAGACCGAGGCAAAGGCACGCCAGGCACCAACGCCATCGGCGGCCCCTGCCGGCTGCGCGCGCGGCACCGTGCGGTACAGCTGGACGCCCATCCAGCCGAGAAAGAGCGCCCCGCAGAGGGCCAGCGGCAGGGCAAGCGTGACGAAGAACTGCGTCACCGCTGCCAGGCCGAAGGCGCCGACGGCGCCGTAGACGCCATCGGCGGCGGCGGCTCCGAGGCCGCTGACGAAGCCGATGCGGGCACCATGGGCCAGCGTGCGCTGGATGCACAGCAGACCGATCGGCCCGACGGGTGCGGCGATCGAAAGACCGATCAGTCCTGCCTTGAGAAAGAGGAAGCCATCCACTGCGAGCAGCCAGGAAAGGTATCGAGGAGGCTTCATTCTGGCAGCGTGCGAAGCGCATTTGAATGGAAGAATCAAGGAAAAGATGCCGCCCATGCTTCACAATTCAGGCTGAAACGACAACCAGCCTGGAAATCATGGAACTCGACGCGAAAGCCTGGAAAATCCTCGCCGCCGTGCAGCGTGACGGGCGAATCTCGCTGAAGGCGCTGGCCGCCGAGGTGGGTCTGTCGCTGCCAGCGGTCTCCGAACGGCTGAAGCGACTCGAAGAGGCCCATGTGGTGACGGGCTACCGAGCCGCGGTCGATGTCGCCGCGCTCGGCTACGGTGTACTGGCGATGATCGCGATGACGACGCCGCAGGCCGACAAGGCCCGCCTGCTCGCCCGGCTCGAAATGCTGCCGGAAGTGACCGAGTGCCTGCACGTCACCGGCCAGGACTCGTACCTGCTGCGCGTCGTCGCGCGCGACATCGCGCACCTCGAGCAACTGGTGGGAAGCATCAACCACTACGGCGAGACGCGCACCTCGATCGTCATGTCGGCACCGATCCCGCTGCGTCCGGTTGCGCCGCCGAAAGGCCCGCTGGCCTCCTGACCCGGCGGCAGCGCGCGGGCGAGCGCAACGACGTTCACCTGCGCCGCACCGTGCAGCTTGAGGGTGCGCGCCATTTCATCGACCGAGGCACCGGTGGTCATCACATCGTCGATCAGCAACAATCGCCGGCCACTGAAGTCGGTCGCGCAGTCGAAGGCACCACGGACGTTCCTCGCCCGCTCACGCCACGGCAGATCGGCCTGGCCAAGCGTGTGACGGATGCGCCGGCAACTGCGGGTGTCGACCGGGATCCGCCGCAGCTTGCCGAAGGCACGCGCCAGTTCGCCTGCCTGATTGAAACCACGTTCGCGCAGCCGCAGCGGATGCAGCGGCATCGGGATGATCAGGTCGGCGTCGGTCCGCTCCGGCAGCTCCGCCAGCCGCTGCCCGAACCAGCCGCCAAGGGCGAGCCGGTGGCCATACTTGAACGACTGCACCAGCTTGTCGAGCGGGAAGGCATAGCGGTAGAGCGCCGTCGTGGCGTCGTAATGGGGCGGATGGCTCAGACAGCGACCACAGATCTCGCCAAGCGGCGTCGGCAGTGCGCAGCGCGGGCAGCGCGCTGCCGGCAAGCGTGGCAGATCGCGCTCGCAGGCCTCGCAGAGCAGATTCGTGCCGCTTTCCGCGGCGCACAGCAGGCAATCCTGGGTCAGCAGCGCCGCGTACGAGGCACGGATCAGGGCCATGGATTGCTTTAAGATTGACATCCCGCAGGGGCTCGTAAAGAATTCGCGCTGTCCGCCCTCATATCACTCCCACTCCAGGTTCACCCATCATGAATGCCATTCCGCAAATCGCCGCGCGCCCGCGCGAGGAAACCGCTCCAACCGTCAAACCAGTAGCCCGCTGGACGGTTGCCGAAGTCGAAGCGCTTTATCAGCTGCCTTTCATGGATCTGATGCATCGGGCGCAGCAGGTGCACCGGGAGAACTTCGACGCCAACGAGATTCAACGCTCGACGCTGCTCTCCGTCAAGACCGGCGGCTGCTCCGAAGACTGTGGCTATTGCTCGCAGGCCGCCCGCTACAACACGGATACCGAGCGCGAGGCGATGCTGCCGCTCGACGAGGTGATCGCCGCCGCGCAGGCGGCCAAGGACAAGGGAGCGTCGCGCTTCTGCATGGGCGCCGCCTGGCGGGGCCCGAAGGACAAGGATCTGGCGAAGGTCAGCGAGATGATCCGTGCCGTCAAGGGACTCGGGCTGCAGACCTGCGTCACGCTCGGGATGCTCAAGGATGGTCAGGCCGAGGAACTCAAGGAGGCCGGACTCGACTACTACAACCACAACCTCGACACCGATGCCTCGTTCTACGGCCAGGTGATCACCACCCACAAGCACGCTGACCGGATCGACACGCTGGGCCAGGTGCGCGAAGCCGGCATCAAGGTCTGCTCGGGCGGCATCATCGGCATGGGCGAGTCACGCCGCAACCGCGCGGCGCTGATCGTGCAGCTCGCCAATCTCGCTCCACCGCCGGAGTCGGTGCCGATCAACAACCTCGTACCGATCCCGGGCACACCGCTGGCCAACGTCGCACCGATCGACGGCTTCGAGTTCGTGCGCACCATCGCCGCAGCGCGCATCACCATGCCGACGAGTTTCGTCCGGCTGTCGGCCGGGCGGCAGGAGATGAGCGATGAACTGCAGGCGCTCTGTTTCCTCGCCGGCGCCAACTCGATCTTCTACGGCGACAAGCTGCTGACCACCGGCAACCCGGAAGCCGACCGCGACGAGGCGCTGTTCGAGAAGCTCGGGTTGCGGCCGATCTAGTTCGCGATGGGCGTGGCACCGGCGCCGTTCGTCGATCAGCGCCAGGTGCGGCGCAACTTCGCCCGCGCCGCTGCGACCTACGACGAGGTGGCGGTGCTGCAGCGCGAAGTGGGCAGCCGCATGCTCGAGCGGCTCGACTATGTGCGCATCGAGCCGCAGCGCATCCTCGACCTCGGCTGTGGCACCGGCGCCAGCCTGACGGCGCTGCACGAACGCTATCCAGCGGCGACGGTGATCGGCGCCGACCTCAGCGAAGCGATGTTGCGCGCCGGCAAGACACAACGCTCACGTCTGCGCTGGCTGCTGCCCTTCCTGCGCGGCAACCGGCCACCGCTGCTCGCTGCCGAGGCGGCGGCGCTGCCTTTCACCGCACGCGCTTTCGGCCTGCTGTGGACCAACCTGATGCTGCACTGGGTCGCCGACCCGCTGCCGGCGCTGCGCGAGATGCATCGCGTACTCGCGGTCGACGGCCTGCTGATGTTCTCGACCTTCGGCCCGGACACCCTGCAGGAGCTGCGCGCGAGCTTCAGCGACGGTCAGCCGCACACGCAGCGCTTCATCGACATGCACGACTACGGCGACATGCTCGTCGAATGCGGTTTCAGCGACCCGGTGATGGATGCCGAGATGCTGACGATCACCTACGCCAGCTTCGACGACCTGCTCGCCGACCTGCGCCGCAGTGGGTCGGGCTGCGCGATGCATGGCCGACGCCGGGGGCTGACGGGGCGAACGGCATGGGCTGCCGCGCGTGCGGCCTACGAGGGACTGGCACGCGACGGTCGCCTGCCGGCGACTGTTGAAGTGGTCTACGGACACGCCTGGAAAGGCGAGCCGCGGAAGACCGCCGACGGACGGGCGATCGTCCGCTTCGAACCGCGACAGCGAAGCCGCTGAGCCGGCAGGGCGGGGCTCCGGGGAGCGTCCCTACCGGCCAGGAGCGATCAGAGGAAGAACTCCTCCAGGCGGACGAAGACCTCATGCTCGGCGCCGTGACGGCGGACCGCGAGCACGTCCTCGAGCTTCTCGACCTGCTTCACCATTTGCTCCAGTCGCTCATCCTCGTTCACCAGCAGCCAGATGCGACTGGTCTGGCCACTGCCGACCGGCATCACCAGGATCGCCTCGACATTGTAGGCACGGCGGGAGAACAGGCCGACGACGTGCGACATCACGCCGGCATGGTTATTGACATCCAGCTCGAGCACGGCGCGCGTCAACGCCTGATTCTCGGTTCTTGTCAGCGAGTTCATCGTTCAGCCTCCGATCATGTCCTTGTTGGCGGCGCCCGGCGGCACCATCGGCAAAACCTGCTCACGCATCTCGATACCGGCGTGGATCAGCATCGGGCCAGGCGTCGCCAGCGCTGCGGCGAGCGCTGCCCGCGGATCGCCGGCAGCATCGAGGTCGATCGCTGCGACCCCGAAACCCTCGGCGACGCGGACGAAATCGGGCATGCCCTTGAACTTCGAGGCGTAGATGCGCTCGCCGTAGAACAGCGTCTGCTGCTGGAAGACCAGGCCGAGCGACGCGTTGTTCATCAGCACGATCTTGACGTTGACTCCCTCCTCGGCAGCGGTGACCAGCTCCTGGATGTTCATCAGGATGCTGCCATCGCCGCTGAAGCAGACCACCGTCCGCTGCGGTTCGGCAAGCGCGGCACCGATCGCCGCCGGCATGCCGAAGCCCATCGTCCCGAGCCCGCCCGAGGTCAGCCACTGGCGCGGCCGGCGCAGCGGGTACGCCTGCGCCACCCACATCTGGTGTTGCCCGACGTCGGTGGTGATCGTCGCTTCGTCGTCGAGACAATCGGCGACGGCACGGATCAACCCGTAGGGCGTCCGCGGATCGTCGATGCCCGGCGTGCGCAGCGGGTGCTCGGCTTTCAGGCAGGCGACGCGCGCCAGCCAGTCCACGTGCAGCGCGCCGTCGACCGCCGGCAACAGCAACTGCAGCACGGCACCAACATCACCGGCAATCCCGACATGCGCGGTCTTGATCTTGTCGAGTTCCGACGGGTCGATGTCGATATGGACGATCTTCGCTTGCGGGCAGAAGCCTGCGACCTTGCCGGTTGCGCGGTCGTCGAAGCGGGCTCCGACGGCGATCAGCAGATCGCACTCGTCGAGCGCGAGGTTGGTGCAACGGGCGCCATGCATGCCGAGCATGCCGAGGGAGAGCGGGTGATCGACCGGCATCGCGCCGAGTGCCATCAGCGTCATCACCGTCGGCAGGCTGGCCTTCTCGGCGAGCGCCACGGCGGCGGCGGCGGCCCCCGAATGGACGACACCGCCACCGAGGTAGAGGATCGGCCGCGCGGCCTCGTTGATCATCGCCGCCGCCGCGTGGATCAGATCGGCTGCCGGCGGCGGCAGAGCATCGGCGCTGCCCGGCGCGGGCCACTCGGCGACCTCGATCACCTGATTCTGCACGTCCTTCGGAATATCGACGAGCACCGGACCGGGCCGGCCGGAGGCGGCGATGCGGAAGGCGCGCGGAATGATCTGCAGCAGTTCATCGGCCGAACCGACGAGGAAGTTGTGCTTGGTGATCGGGATGCTCAGGCCGTAGGTGTCGACCTCCTGGAAGGCGTCGGTGCCGATCAGCGCCCGTGGTACCTGGCCGGTGATCGCCACCAGCGGGATCGAATCGAGCTTGGCGTCGGCGATCGCCGTCAGCAGGTTGGTCGCCCCCGGACCCGACGACGCCATGCAGACCGCCGGCAGCCCGGTGGCACGGGCCATGCCCTGCGCCATGAAGCCGCCGCCCTGCTCATGCCGGGCAAGCACATGATGGATCCGCTTCGACGCCGACAGCGCATCGTAGATCGGCAGGATGGCGCCGCCGGGTATCCCGGCCAGCGTGCGGACGCCCTGTCGTTCGAGGAGACGAACGACGATCTGGGCACCGCTGAGGGATTCTGGGGCTTCTCTGCTCAAGGCAATCTCCTGGAAAAAGGCGCCCCTGGACACGGCGGACGCTGGACCGCATAAAGGCGAAACCCCCGCTCGGCTTGCACCGGCGGGGGTTTCTGGAATCTGTCGTCGTCTTCGCGACCTAGCTTCTCTCGACCCTCGACGGTGTGTCGGGTCCTACGCCAACCAAGCGTACTACAGCGACTGCAGGCACACCAACCGCAGCGAACCGCGTGGCCGAGGCCACCGCCAGTCGATGTGTTGCTGGCTTGGCAGAACGGAGCATTGCCGCGAGATCCTCAAGTCATCGAACGAAGGCCACATTAGAACCGAGCGCGGCGAGAAACGCAACCCCGATCGCACCGATCCAGGGCTGGCGCATGCACCAGCCGAATCGGGGCCGTTCGCCGGCAGGCCCGCCTCTTGCCGCTGCGGCGCTCAGATCGCAGGGGGCTGGCGGGGAGAGCACGCGCGATGCCCGGCGGGTGTGGGGTCCATGAACAGGTGGTCGATGAGTGGCTGGGGTTCCGGTCCGATCGCTGGACGACGCCATTCCTCAGCATCGTGGAACAAGCCTTGCGCCGCACCGGCCCGGCGGCGGGTTCCGATTCCCGGATTGGCGCGTTGCTCAAACCGCCTGAGCACTGCCACTGCCTGGTCATCGAGAGCGTTGGATCAGTCGCGGGACCTCGGCAACAACCTCGCCGAACCTCGCCTGCAATTCAGGACGAAACGAAACTTCATCGCGCTGCTCGATGCTGTCGCGCGTTCGACCGAACCTACCCCTTGCGCCGCGCGCCGGCACTTGGCAAGCGCCTGGCTCCGGGGCTGCGCGCCTTGCCGATCGGCAGGGGCTTGTGGGCTGCTGACGGCACGGCGTGACGATGACTATCCGTGATTTGCCGATCGCTCGGGCAAGCGCAGGTCCGCTCCGCCTGCATGCTATAGTGCTTGACGGAACGATCGAATGAGGTAGCCATTGGCAAGACGCAAGGACCATTCCGGGATGACAGGCAGCACCGGCTCCAACGTCGGCTATGAAGCCCAGCTCTGGCAGATGGCCGACGCGCTGCGCGGCAGCATGGACGCCGCCGAGTACAAGCACGTCTGCCTCGGCCTGCTGTTCCTCAAGTACATTTCCGACGCCTTCGAGGAGAAGCACGCCGCGCTGCTGGCCGAGCAGGCGGAGGGCGCCGACCCCGAAGACCCCGACGAGTACCGCGCGCTCTCGATCTTCTGGGTGCCGCCCGAAGCGCGCTGGCCGCACCTAAAGGCGCAGGCGCGCCAGAGCACCATCGGCCAGCTCGTCGACGACGCGATGGCCGGCATCGAGCGCGACAACCCGGCGCTCAAGGGCGTGCTGCCCAAGGACTACGCCCGCCCCGCGCTCGACAAGCAACGCCTCGGCCAGTTGATCGACATGATCAGCAACATCAAGGTCGGCGACGAGGCCAGCCGCGCGAAGGACGTGCTCGGCCGCGTCTACGAGTACTTCCTCTCGCAGTTCGCCAGCGCCGAGGGCAAGAAGGGGGGCGAGTTCTACACGCCGCGCTGCGTGGTCAAGCTGCTGGTCGAGATGCTCGAGCCCTACCGCGGCCGGGTGTACGACCCCTGCTGCGGCTCGTCGGGCATGTTCGTGCAGTCGGTGGAGTTCATCCGCGCGCACGCCAAGGGCAACGGTCACGGCCTGAACGCCGGCGCCAAGGCCAGGGCGGACATCTCGATCTACGGCCAGGAGTCGAACTACACCACCTGGCGCCTGGCGCGCATGAACCTCGCCATCCGCGGCATCGACTCCGGCCAGATCGCGCACGGCGACACCTTCCAGAACGACCGCCACCCGGACCTCAGAGCCGACTTCATCCTCGCCAACCCGCCGTTCAACATCTCCGACTGGGGCGGCGAGCGCCTGCGCGACGACAAGCGCTGGCATTACGGCACGCCGCCGCCGGGCAACGCCAACTTCGCCTGGGTGCAGCACATCGTGCACCACTTGGCGCCGGCCGGCGTGGCCGGCTTCGTCCTGGCCAATGGCTCGATGTCGTCCAACCAGTCCGGCGAGGGCGAGATCCGCAGGAACCTGATCGAGGCCGACCTCGTCGACTGCATGGTCGCGTTGCCGGGCCAACTCTTCTACTCGACGCAGATTCCCGCGTGCCTGTGGTTCCTGGCGCGCGACCGCAGGAACGGCACCCGAGCCGGAGGCGAGTCACGTTTCCGCGACCGCCGCGGCAAGGTGCTGTTCATCGACGCCCGCAAGCTTGGGCCGCTGGTGGACCGCACCCACCGCGAGCTGACCGACGAGGACATCGCCCGCATCGCCAATACCTACCACGCCTGGCGCGGCGAGAAGGATGCGGGCGAGTACGCCGACGTGCCCGGCTTTTGCAAAAGCGCGCAGCTGGACGAGGTGCGCAAGCACGGCCACGTGCTTACGCCCGGCCGCTACGTCGGCGCCGAGGCGCAGGAGGACGATGGCGAGCCGTTCCAGGAGAAGATGCGGCGGCTTACCGCGACACTGCGCGAGCAGCAGGCTGAGGCTGCGAAGCTCGATGCCGCGATCGCCGCCAACCTCAAGGAGCTTGGGTATGGCGGGTGAGTGGCGCTCGATCGCGTTCGGCCAGTTGCTTGCGGAGCCTGTTCGAAACGGCATCTACAAGCAGAAGGAGTTTCACGGTCGTGGCGCGAAGATCGTGAACATGGGGGAGCTCTTCGCGCATCCTCGACTTCGGGCGGTGCCGATGAAGCGCGTCGAGCTATCGGATTCCGAGAGCGATCGCTTCACGCTCGCAAAGGGCGACCTGCTCTTCGCGCGACGTTCGCTCGTGGCCGAAGGCGCCGGGAAATGCAGCGTCGTGCTGGATATTAACGAGCCCACCACGTTCGAGTCCTCGATCATTCGTGCGCGGCCTGATCGCACCAAGTCCGATTCGCTCTTCCTTTACTACTTCTTCAACTCAACGTCCGGCCTTCATTGCCTCGACACGATTCGGCGCCAGGTAGCTGTTGCCGGAATCACCGGGAGCGACTTGGCCAAGCTAGAAGTCACGCTGCCGCCGCTCGCTGAACAACGCGCCATCGCCCACGTCCTCGGCACGCTGGACGACAAGATCGAGCTGAACCGGCGAATGAACGAGACGCTGGAGGCAATGGCGCGCGCGTTCTTCAAGTCGTGGTTCGTGGACTTCGACCCTGTCCGCGCCAAGGCCGAAGGCCGCGACCCCGGCCTCCCCAAGCCCCTCGCCGATCTCTTCCCCACCCGCCTCGTCGACTCCGAGCTTGGCGAGATTCCGGAGGGATGGGAGGTGGGGACGCTCGGCGACGTTGCCGAGCATCCGCGCCGGAGTGTGCAACCCGACGCGATCGAGCCAGACGTCCCATACATCGCGCTCGAACACATGCCGAAGCGCTGCATCGCCCTGGCGGACTGGGACGTCGCCGAAGGACTCGAAAGCAACAAGTTCGAGTTCAAGAAAGGCGAGATCCTTTTCGGAAAGCTCCGGCCCTACTTTCACAAGGTTGGTGTTGCGCCGATAGATGGTGTGTGCTCTACCGACATCGTGGTCGTCGCACCGCAGGAACCCGATTGGTTCGCCTTCGTGCTGGGCTTGGTTTCGAGCGACGAGTTCGTCGAGTTCACGAACGCTGGCTCGACAGGCACCAAGATGCCGCGGACGAGTTGGGCTGACATGGCCCGATACAAATTCGTTAAGCCACCGCAGCCGATACCCAAGGCATTCACCGATCTGCTACGACCTTCGGTCGAGCGGATCATCGCCAGCCTTCATGAGTCCCGGAGTCTCGCGGCGTTGCGCGACGCGCTGCTGCCCAAGCTCATCTCGGGTGAACTAGGGGTCGTTTGCCGGAAGGCAGAAGCGGAGGTGATGAGATGACTCCCGGCAGTCCAAGCGCATTCTCAGCCGTTGACGCGACGCTGGGATATCTCTATCAGGTCCGATCGGCTCTGCTCTGGGCTCTGCGGCGACAGAAGAACGAGCCCGACTTCCTTGTCTCGATCGAGACACTCGACGATGTGACCTTCGAAACAACCGGAGGTAACCCGACTGACCTCCTTCAAACAAAACACCACCGCAAGGGTTCCGCATCCCTGACCGACGCAAGTCCGGATCTTTGGAAGACGCTGAGGGTCTGGTTTGAGGGCCACGCGTCGGGACAGATCCCGCCGACCGCGAGCCTTTACCTCGTCACAACGAGTTCTGCGCCTGACGGCAGCGCGGCATACCGGCTCCGCGCAAACTCCCGCGACGCTTCAGCGGCACAGCACGCGCTAGATGCCACGGCTGCGACTTCAACGAACCTGGGAAACAAGGTCGCGTATGCCGCTTATCTAGAGGCGTCTCCGACCGAGCGCACCGCGATTCTTGCCAAGGTCTGCATCATTGATGCTGCGCCCACAGTAGTTGATCTCGACAAGGAGTTGCGGGACGAAGTGTTTTGGGCAGCTGGGAGGGAGCACCACGCGGCGTTCCTCGACAGACTTGAGGGATGGTGGCTTCGCCGTGTGCTTCGGCAACTGACCGAAGCCACGCACGATCGAGTTGGCTCCGTCGAGATCGAAGCGCAAATGGCTGACCTGCGCGAGCAGTTCAAGCACGATGCGCTGCCAATTGACGAGGACCTTCTTGGTTTCACGCTTGATGATGCGACCACAGCCGCGCATGAGGACGCTACGTTTGTCAGGCAGTTAGAACTCATCAAGGCCGGTAAGCGCCGAATAGCCGCTGCCGTTCGCGACTACTACAGGGCATTCGAACAGCGCTCGCGCTGGTTGCGTGATGACTTGGTGGTCGGCCTAGACCTTAATAAGTACGAGCAAAGGCTCTACCAGGAGTGGGAGCTGGTCTTTGAGGCGATGCGCGACGATGTTGGAGATGACGCTACCGACGCGGCGCAAGAGAAAGCTGCACGCTCAGTGCTCGCTTGGGCAGAGCGCACGCCCATCCCGATGCGGCCTAGTGTCATGGAGCCTTTCGTCACCCGGGGCTCGCTTCACATGCTCGCCGACGAGGTACGGATTGGATGGCATCCCGAGTTTCGGGCCCGCCTTGAGGCGCTCTTGAGAACGACGGGGAGAACCTCATGACGGTCTGGGCGAACCGATCTCACGAGGAACGAGCGCTCTTGAACCCGAGCTTCTGCGCGACTCTGCTTTGGCACGCCGCCCGCGGACACGTTGTTGATGGAAACGTGGCGCTGTCGTTTGAGGAATCGTTTTTGGTGCTGCCGTTCATCCTTCATCGTGGGACGCGAGAGACGCTGCCCCGCTCTGGCCGGACTTCGCTCGCTGCGTGGCTTGAGGAGTACCCGCTGGCGCGCGCACGAGTGGCGAGCCGCGCCCGATTCCTGGTCCCGTTCACCAAAGAGGCGCTCACGTTCGGCGGCGCCCATGGACTCATTCGGCTTGCCTCGGCCGGAGTGCACGCAGATCCAGATTGGCGACGAGCCGTGAATCGAGTCCTCAATATTTCCACTGACGAAGTCAAGTATTGCGCTAGTCGAGCAGCTTTCCTTGGGCAATGGTTCGCCCGAGCCGGAAACGCGGCGACCGTTCTCGCCTTGATCGGGGTACGCCCATGACGATGCAGATTTTGGACATCGTTGTCTTCAGCCACCACGGACAAAGGCGTGTTCTTTCGCTGAAGACTGGCGCCGTCAACATCATCACGGGTGCATCTAAGACTGGTAAGTCGGCCCTCGTCGACATTGTTGATTACTGCTTTGGTGCGGGCGAATGCCGAGTCCCCGAGGGGCCGATTCGCAGGGCCGTAGCGTGGTTCGGGCTGCGGCTTCAACTCGATAGCGGCCAGGCTTTCGTCGCAAGACGTTGTCCGGATGCACGATTGGTATCTAGCGAAGAGTGTTTCGTTGAGGTCGGAGACCAAGTCGAAGTACCTGACGCGGGCGCTCTCCGGCAGACGACGAACACGAGAGGCCTTGGCGCCCTCTTGACCGGATGGAGTGGAATCCACGACAACATTCATGAACCACTGCCAGGTCAGACCAGGCCGGCACTAACTGCGAACGTGCGCCACGCGCTGGGCCTCTGCTTTCAGCCGCAGGACGAGATCATTCGGCGCCAGCAGCTATTCCATGGAGCGGGGGACAATTTCGTCGCGCAGGCGCTAAGGGATACGCTGCCGTATTTCCTTGGGGCGGTCGACGATGAGTTCGTGCGGAGGCGTGAGGAGCTTCGGCGAGTGCGCGAGCAGCTCCGGGCTTGTGAGCGCCAGCTAAGCGAGCTGCAGTCGCTTAGGGGTACAGGTAATAGCAAAGCGGCGGCCCTATTGGCGCAGGCAAGAGACGTTGGGCTCTCATCGAGCGAGGCGAACACTTGGGAGCAAGCCATCTCGGCGCTTCGGGAAGTCTCTCGAACGCCGATCATAGGGGTCCCCCTTGAGCATCCGAGCGGACTGGAGTATGGGCGCTTGGTCGCCGAACGGGAGCGTCTGCTCGAAGAGCAACGCCGATTGCGCGACGGCGTATCCAGCGCGCGAGCGTTCGAACGAGATGAAACGGGCTTTTTGCGAGAGGCATCCGAGCAAAGAGCTCGACTCGCCACTATTGGAATCTTTGACGGGTCGGAGCCAGGTCATGTCTGCCCGCTGTGTTCGCAAGACCTCCCCGATGCGGGCGCAGTTCCGGGTGTGGCAGAGATCAGGAATGCCCTGACCGACGTGTCGTCCCGTCTAGAGTCGGTAACCCGGGCGGCCCCACAGGTCGAGAGTGCCATTGCGGAACTCGAAGCAAAGCTGCAAGAAGTCGTCGCGGCGTTGGGTAAGAACCGAGCCGAGATGGAGGCGGTGCGGAGCTCGAGCGATCAGTTGCAGCGGGCACAGGACGAAACGGCCAAGCGTGCCCTCATCCTTGGGCGCGTCAGTCTGTACTTGGAGAGCCTTCCTGAGCTTCCAGACACCAAGGCGCTCGAGGAACAAGCTCGACGGTTGAGGGATCAAGCGGCTGCGCTTGAGGAGGAACTCAGTGATGATCGGGTCAGGGAGCGTATCGACTCCATCACGTCGATTCTCGGCAGGCGGATGACGGATTGGGCGCGTGAACTGGATCTAGAGCACTCCAAGTTCCCCCTAAGGTTGGACCTCAAGCGGCTCACGATTGTCGCGGACACAGCGGACGGACCGGTACCGATGGACCGAATGGGCAGCGGCGAGAACTGGGTTGGCTACCACCTCATTGCACACCTTGCGTTGCATGAGTGGTTTACACAACGCGGTCGACCGGTTCCTCGCTTTTTGTTCCTCGACCAACCATCGCAGGTCTACTTCCCACCCGAGAAGGACATCGACGGATCGATGTCTGGGGTTGTAGAAGACGATAGGCAGGCGGTTGTCAGGATGTTTCAGTTTGTCTTCAAGGTCGTCAGTGAGCTGGCCCCGGGCTTGCAGGTGGTAATGACTGAACACGCAGACATAAAGGAAGACTGGTACCAGAACGCAATCGTGGAACGGTGGCGCGGCGGAGCGAAATTGGTCCCTGAGGAGTGGCCGCGAAGTGAGTAGCGGCGACCTTACCAAGTCTGTCGTCGAAGAGGCGTCCCTCGCTTGGCTCGAAAGCGCTGGCTGGCAAGTCCGCAGCGGCGCCGAGATCGCCCCCGGCGAGCGCGCTACGGAGCGTGATGACTACGGGCAGGTTGTCCTCGCGCAGCGTCTGCGCGACGCCATCGCGCGCCTCAACCCTTCGCTGCCCGCCGAGGCCCCGGATGATGCCTTCTGCAAGCTGATGCTGCGAGAAGACGCCGACCTCCTTTTCATCGTGTTCGAGGACGACGGCGGCTGCACCGCCAAGAAGATGGTCGGTCGCCACCAGTTCCACGTGATGCGGGTGGCGGCAAGCGAGACGCGGCGCGCCAAAGCACTCGCGACGACCATCGCCGAGGTTGCGAAGGGCAACAGGGCAGTGGTGGTCCTTGCTTGGCAGCAGAAAGTCCAAGACGAAGGAAATGGGACATGATGGTGGGCGAGAAAGCATGAACCGCATCCCTGTCAACCGAGAGTTGCTGACCTGGGCACGTGAGCGCGCCGGGTTGAATACGCTAGAGCTGGCAGGGCGTTTCCCGAAGCTCGGCGAGTGGGAAGACGGTACGCTGCTGCCGACCTTGCGGCAACTGGAGGAGTTTGCCCGCACGGTACACGTCCCGATCGGCTATCTGTTCCTGCCGGCGCCGCCGCAAGAGGCGCTGCCGATTCCCGATTTCCGTACATTGCCCGATCGTGTCGTCGCCCGCCCCAGCCCGAATCTGCTCGACACGATATACCTGTGCCAGCAGCGGCAGGATTGGTTCCGCGACTATGCCCGCGTGCACGCGCTGGCGCCTCTGGCCTTTGTGGGTAGTGCGGGAGTACAGGACTCCCCGGAGCGCGTAGCCGAGGCGATGCGGCAGGCGCTTGCGCTGTCTGTCGAGGACCGGCAGCGGGTGCCTACATGGACCGACGCGCTGCGCCAACTCGCCGCCAAGGCCGAGGATGCCGGAGTGTTGGTAATGGCCAGCTCCATTCTCGGCAGCAACAGTCACCGCAAGCTGGATGTAGAAGAGTTTCGCGGCTTCGCGCTGGCGGATGATCTGGCGCCCCTCGTGTTCATCAACGCGGCAGACAGCAAGGCCGCGCAGATGTTTACCCTGGCGCATGAACTGGCACACCTGTGGCTGGGTGAGAGCGGGGTTTCGGATCCGGTAGCCGGGCAACCGCCGGCGCAGCGTGTGGAGCGTTGGTGCAATGCGGTGGCAGCGGAATTCCTGGTGCCCTTGGCCGCGTTGCGGAGTGAACACGAGGCCGACGTGCCGGTTGGGGATCAAATCCAGCGCCTCGCGCGGATCTTCAAGGTCAGCACGCTGGTGACGCTGCGTCGACTGTTCGATGCGCGGTTCATCGATAAGGCCACCCTCTGGCAAAGCTATCGGGACGAACTGGCGCGCATACGAGCGCTCGACCGAGGCGGTAGCGGCGGCGGTGACTTTTACCGCACTCTGGGCGCGCGAACCGGCAGGCGCTTCGCGCGAGCGGTGCTCTCCAGCACGCTCGAAGGACAGACGCTGTTTCAAGACGCTTTCCGCATGCTGGGCGTACGTAAGACGGCCACGTTCTACCAAGCGGCGCGAGAGCTGGGGGTGATGTCGTGACCTACCTGCTCGATGCCAACGTCTTCATCCAGGCCAAGAACCTGCATTATGGGCTGGACTTCTGCCCGGCCTTCTGGGACTGGCTGATCGACAACGGCGCGGGCGGTCGCGTGTTGAGCATCGACAAAGTGGCGGATGAAATCGCCGCGGGCGCTGACGAACTGAACGATTGGATGCGCGAACGTGGCCATGCTCTGTTTCTGAGAACTGGAGTCTCGGTCGCAGCACAGTTCGGCGCTGTCAGCACTTGGGTTACACAGCAACAGTACGAACCGGCAGCCATCAGCACCTTCATGCAGGTTGCCGACTTCTACCTGATCGCCCACGCCCTTGCAGACGGGCACGTCGTGGTGACGCACGAAGTGCCCGCCAACTCCGTCAAGCGCATCAAGATCCCCAACGTCTGTATCGGCTTGGGCATTCGATTCATGACACCCTACGAGATGCTGCGCCGCGAGCGCGCCCGCTTCGTCCTGGGCCGATAGGAACTGTTGACATGAGTTCCGGCTACACCGAATCCGTCGTTGAGCAGCCCGTTCTCGCCTGGATCGAGAGGACCGGCTGGCGGGTCCATAACGGCAGCGAGATCGCTCCCGGCGAGCCCGCGGCGGGGCGCGGCGCCTGTGGGCACACAGACCTTTCTCCTCCAGCAGCGCTACGACGAGGGTTTGCTGGTCGAGTTCCTGCACCGCAACGCGCGGCTGATCCGCAACGGCGAGGCCGTGATCAGCGACGTCGTGCTGGCCGCGCTGGCGCTGCTGATGGCCGAATCGGCACCGACGGACGAGGATGTGATGATCCGGCTGGTGATGAACATGCTCGTGGAACCGGTCACGTGAGCGGATTCACCGAATCCGTCGTCGAGCTGGCCGCGCTGGCGTGGCTTGAAAACGTCGGCTGGCGAGTTCGCAGCGACGCCGGAATCGCCCCCGGCGAACCCGCTGCCGAGCGAGACGACTACGGGCAGGTCGTCCTTGGGCTGCGCCTGCGCGATGCGCTGGCGCGGCTCAACCCGGCACTGCCGGCCGAGGCGCTGGACGATGCCTTCCGCAAGCTGACGCGGCCCGAGGGGACAGACCTCCTCGTGCGCAACCGCGCGCTGCACCGCCTGCTGGTGGATGGCGTGACGGTCGAATGCCGCTATTCCGACGGCAGCATCCGCGGCGCGCAGGCGCGGGTGATCGACTTCAACCTCCCGGCGGGCAACGACTGGCTGGCGGTGAACCAGTTCAGCGTCGGCGAGCAGAAGCACTGGTGGCGGCCCGACGTGGTGCTGTGCGTGAACGGCCTGCCGCTGGTGGTGCTGGAACTGCGGAATGCCGCCGCCGAGAACGCCACGATCTGGAGCACGTTCCAGCAGCTCCAGACCTACCAGGCCGAGGTCACGGTGCTGTTCGGACCGAATGCGCTGCTCGCAGTCTCCGACGGCGTGGCGGCGCGCGTGGGCACGCTCGGCGCCGCGAGCGAGCGGTTAAAGCACTTGTGCACCTTCGCGGGCGATACGCTGGCCAATGCCTACGTTCCCGTGCTTCAGAAGGCACGAAGGTGACCAACATGGGCGAAGCGGATATCCCCCGCGGCGAAGTCCTTGTCTACGAGGCGCCCGACGGTGCCGCCCGGGTGGATGTGCGCCTGGAGCGGGACACGGTCTGGCTCCGGCAGGACCAGATGAGCCAACTGTTCGGGCGTGAGCGTTCGGTCATCACCAAGCACGTCCGCAACGTCTTCCGGGAGGGAGAACTCGACGTAGAAGCAGTATGTGCAAAATTTGCACATACTGCCGACGACGGGAAGACGTACCAGGTCGACCACTTCAACCTGGACGTGATCATATCCGTCGGCTACCGGGTCAAGTCTGCCCAGGGAACGCGTTTCCGCCAATGGGCCACGCGCACGCTGCGCGACCACCTGGTGCAGGGCTACACCCTCAACCGCCAGCGCTTCGAGCGCAACGCGCGCGAACTGGAAGCCTCACTGGCTTTGGTGCGCAAGGCCGCCGCCGGAGAGGCGTTGAGCACCGATCAGGGACGCGGGCTGGTCGATGTCATCGCCCGCTACACACTGACCTTCCTCCTCCTGCAGCGCTACGACGAGGGATTGGTGGTCGAGCCGAAGGGCATCGTCGGCGGCCTGCTGCCGCCAGTCGCCGAAGCGCGTGCCGCCATCGTGCGCCTCAAGCGGGATCTGCTCGCGCGCGGCGCGGCGACCGAACTCTTCGGACGGGAGCGCGAGGACGGGCTGGCTGCGCTGGCGCTGCTGGTGGCCGAATCGGCGCCGACGGACAAGGAGGTGATGATCCGGCTGGTGATGAACATGCTCGCGGAGCCGGTCACGTGAGCGGATTCACCGAATCCGTCGTCGAGCAGGCCGCGCTGGCGTGGCTTGGAAACGTCGGCTGGCGAGTTCGCAGTGGCGC
>JFAX01000001.1:23524-55112 GCA_000585015.1 Candidatus Accumulibacter adjunctus
GTCGGCTGGCGAGTTCGCAGTGGCGCCGGGATCGCCCCCGGCGAAGCCGCTGCCGAGCGCGACGACTACGGGCAGGTGGTCCTGGCCCTGCGCCTGCGCGATGCGCTCGCGCGGCTCAACCCGGCACTGCCGGCCGAGGCGCTGGACCATGCCTTCCGCAAGCTGACGCGGCCCGAGGGGGCAGACCTCCTCGTGCGCAACCGCGCGCTGCACCGCCTGCTGGTTGATGGCGTCACGGTCGAGTACCGCGACGCCGGCGGCAGCATCCGTGGCGCGCAGGCTCGGGTGATCGACTTCGCCGACCCGGCCGGCAACGACTGGCTGGCGGTGAACCAGTTCGGCGTCGTCGAGAACAAGCACTCGCGGCGGCCGGATGTGCTGCTGTTCGTGAATGGCCTGCCGCTGGCGGTGCTCGAACTGAAGAATCCTGCCGCCGAGGACGCCACGATCTGGAGCGCTTTCCAGCAGTTGCAGACTTACCAGACCGGGGTGCCGACGCTGTTCGCGCCGAACGCGCTGCTCGCCGTCTCCGATGGAGTGGAGGCACGCGTGGGCACGCTCGGGGCCGGGCGCGAGTGGTTCAAACCCTGGCGCACGATCGGGGGCGAGACCCTGGCCGATGCGCACCTGCCCGAGTTGCAGGTGGTGATTGCGGGCCTGTGTGCGCCGCGACGCTTCCTCGATCTGCTGCGCGACTTCATCGTCTTCGAGGACGACGGCGGTCGCATCACCAAGAAAATGGCTGGCTACCACCAGTTTCACGCGGTGCAGGTCGCGGTCGGCGAAACGCTGCGCGCGGCGCAGCTGCAGCGGGGAGCGCAGCGGTTGCAGGCGGGACAGGGCCGCTACGAGGCCGGCCGCAAGCCGGGTGGCCAGCCCGGCGACCGCCGCGTGGGCGTGGTGTGGCACACGCAGGGGTCGGGCAAGAGCCTGACGATGGCGTTCTACGCCGGCCGAATCATTCGCGAGCCGGCGATGGAGAACCCGACGCTGGTCGTGCTCACCGACCGCAACGACCTCGATGACCAGCTCTTCGGCACCTTCTCGCGCTGCAGGGACCTGCTGCGCCAGCCGCCGGTGCAGGCCGGGAGTCGCGCGCACCTGCGCGAGCTGCTCAGCGTGGCGGCAGGCGGCGTGGTGTTCACCACCATCCACAAGTTCTTCCCGGAGGAGAGGGGCGACCGCCACCCGATGCTCTGCGACCGGCGCAACATCGTCGTGATCGCCGACGAGGCGCACCGCAGCCAGTATGACTTCATCGACGGCTACGCGCGCCACATGCGCGACGCGCTGCCGCACGCCTCGTTCATCGGCTTCACCGGCACGCCGATCGAGCTGACCGACGCCAACACGCGCGCGGTGTTCGGCGACTACATCAGCATCTACGACATCCAGCGCGCCGTGCAGGACGGCGCCACGGTGCCGATCTACTACGAGAGCCGTCCGGCCAAGCTCGCGCTCGACGAGGCCGAGCGGCCGAAGATCGACGCCGGCTTCGAGGAAGCGACCGAAGGCGAGGAGGTCGAGCACAAGGAAAAGCTCAAGACCAAATGGGCGCAACTCGAGGCCGTGGTCGGCGCCGAGAGGCGGCTGAAACTGTTGGCCAAGGACGTCGTCGAGCATTTCGAGAAGCGGCTCGAGGCGCTGGACGGCAAGGCGATGATCGTCTGCATGAGCCGGCGCATCTGCGTCGGGCTGTACCGCGAGATCGTCAGGCTGCGGCCTGAGTGGGACGGCACCGACGACGAGCGCGGCGCGCTCAAGGTGGTGATGACCGGGTCGGCCTCCGACCCTGCGAACTGGCAGCCGCACATCCGCAGCAAGCCGCGGCGCGAGGCGCTGGCCAATCGCTTCCGCGACCCGACGGACCCGTTCAGGATCGTCCTCGTGCGCGACATGTGGCTCACCGGCTTCGACGCGCCGAGCCTGCACACCATGTACCTCGACAAGCCGATGCGTGGACACGGTCTGATGCAGGCGATCGCACGCGTGAACCGCGTGTTCAGGGACAAGCCCGGCGGGCTCGTGGTGGACTACCTCGGCCTCGCGCAGGAGCTGAAGCAGGCGCTGGCGACGTACACCGAGAGTGGCGGCAGCGGGCGCACGGCGCTGGACCAGGACGAAGCGGTGGCCGTGATGCTGGAGAAGTACGACGTCTGCTGCGGACTCTTCCACGGCTGCGACTGGTCTCACTGGACGACCGGCACGCCGCAGCAGCGACTGGCCCTGCTGCCGCTCGCGCAGGAGCACATCCTGGCGCAGGAGAACGGCAAGGAGCGGTGCGTCGGCGCGGTGCGCGAGCTGTCGCAGGCTTTCGCGCTGGCGGTGCCGCACAGCGAGGCGCTGCGCATCCGCGAAGACGTGGCGTTCTTCCAGGCGGTACGGGCGGTTCTCGCCAAGCGCGCGCCCGGCGATTGGCGGCCGGAAGAAGACATCGAGCACGCAGTGCGGCAGATCATCTCGCGCGCGGTGGCGCCGGAGGGCGTGATCGACGTCTTCGCCGCGGCAGGGCTCGCCAAGCCCGACATCTCGATTCTCTCCGAGGAGTTCCTGGCCGAAGTGCGCGGCATGCCGCAGCGCAACTTGGCGGTCGAATTGCTGGCGAAGCTGCTGCAGGGCGAACTGGCCGCGCGGCGGCGCAAGAACGTCGTCCAGGCGCGCTCGTTCGCCCAGATGCTGGAGCAAACGATCCGCCGCTACCAGAATCGGGCGATCGAAGCGGCGCAGATCATCGAGGAGTTGATCGGGCTGGCCAGGGAGATGCGCGAGGCGCACGCACGCGGCAGCTCGCTGCGGCTCTCCGAGGACGAACTGGCTTTCTACGACGCGCTGGAAACCAACGACAGCGCGGTGAAGGTGCTCGGCGACGAAACGCTGCGGACGATCGCGCAGGAGCTGGTGAAAACCGTGCGCGCCAATGTGACCATCGACTGGACGCTGCGCGAGACTGTCCGCGCGCGATTGCGCGTGCTGGTGAAGCGGATTCTCAGGCGCTACGGTTATCCGCCGGACAAGCAGGAGAAGGCAACGGCAACCGTGCTGGAGCAGGCCGCTCTGCTCTCCGCGGGATGGGCGGCGGTGTGAGCGGAAGCGTCCAGGAGTCAGAATAGTGGCGGCGCGACGGCAACCCGCCGAGGAGGAAGGAGAAGAAGATGATCGACGCCCGCCATTATCGTGCCGAGGACAAGCTGCGTGACGGCAGAAGGGTGGTCATCCGTGCGATCACTCCCGAAGACAAGGCAGCCATGCTCGAGGCCTACCATGGTCTCGACCCGGCCACCCTGTACCTGCGCTTCTTCGCCCCACGCCGCGAGCCGACGGCGAAGGAACTGCGCGAGTGGACCGAAGTCGATTTCGTATCGACCGTCCGCCTGGTGGCATGCATCGCCACCGATGACGGCAGCGAACGCATCATCGGCGGCGCTTCGAGCTTCCGGCTGGCAGGCGTGGAAGCCGCCAGCGCCGAGATCTCGTTCACCGTCGAGGAAGACTTCCAGGGTCAGGGCCTTGCCGGCCAGTTGCTGTGGCACCTGGCGCACATTGCGCGGGCGCAGGGGGTCAGCTGCTTCATCGCCGAAATGCTGCCGGCGAACCAGGCGATGCTGGCGGTTTTCGAGCGCAGCGGCCTGCCGATGCAACGGCGCCGCGTCGCTGGTGTCGTCCACGTCAGACTGGAACTGTGAACGCCGGGTCCTTGCCGGCCGCCGTGCGCTGGCCACCGCGGCAGCGGCCGGCAGGCGGCGACTCAGGATGATGCCAGGTGTTCGCCGCCGGCTCCGGCGAGCGGCGTCACGGTGACGGCCACCTCGAGATCGTGTGTCTCACCGCCCAGGATGACACCACGCAGTGGCGAGACATCGGCGAAGTCCCGCCCCCAGGCGAGGGTGATGTGCTGCGCGTCGGGCAACAGGTTGTTGGTCGGGTCGAAATCGACCCATCGCCCACCCTCCAGTTCGGGGCAATAGACCGAAACCCAGGCGTGCGAGGCGTCGGCTCCGACCATCCGTGGCTGGCCAGGTGGTGGATGGGTGAGCAGGTAGCCGCTGACGTAACGTGCGGCAAGACCCTGCGAGCGCAGGCAGGAGAGCATCAGGTGGGCGAAATCCTGGCAGACGCCGCGCTTTTCCGCCAGCACCTCGAGAACCGGCGTCGCCACCGTCGTCGCTTCGGGATCGAACTCGAATTCATGGTAGATGCGGCTCATCAGGGCCTGCACCGCCTCCAGCACCGGGCGTCGGGGCGTGAAGCAGCTGCGCGCATAGGCGGCGAACTCGTGCTTCACGCGCACGTGCGGCGACTCGAACTGGTAGCACGCGGCGTCGAGCAGGACCGGCCGCACGCCGTAGGCCAGCGCATCACGCACGCTCTCCCAGGCCGGCGAGGCACTCAGGTAACCGGGCGCACGTGGCGAACCGGCTGCCGCGGCCGCCCTGGCACCGGCAAGCGCCGCTGCCGCTTCCCGCGGCAGGTGCGACGCCACCTCGACCGTGCTCTCGGCACGCACGTCGAGCGTGTCGTGCGGGAATTCGAGCGCGAGTTCGCGGACGAGATTGCCAAAGCAGTCGTGGCGCTCGCGCTCGGCGGTGGGCTGCGGCGAAACGCCGATCCGGTGCTCGAGGCAGCGTTGCCAACGGCAATCGCGCGGTGTCAGGTGGAGCAGCTGGCGTGACAGGGACACCGGACTCTCGTAGCGGTATCGCGTCTCGTGCAGGATGTGATAGCGGGCCGGCGGCGAGGTCACGATGATCAGGAAGCGAAGGTCTGCCGGCTGACATCGCCAACGTGACTGAAGAAGCGCATCTCCAGACGATCGGAGAGCGTCGCGGCAGCGAGCGATATGTCGCCGAGAAGCAGCGCCAGGTCGAGGCAGGGATCGCAGACGCGACACTGGCTGAAGCTCAATCCCTCGAAGCGGCCGAGGTCGAAGCCATGGAGCGACGCGCGCGCCGAGCGCATGCTCTCTTCGCGCGGGCCACCAAGCAAGCGGGTCAGGTTGTCGAGGTAGCGGACGAGGATCTGCAGCTGGAACGACACGGAATGCGGATTGCCCTCGTCGAAGACGATCAGGTCGATGGTTGGCAACACCTGCGGCTGCGTCATATAGCGCGAACGGTAGGTGATGATGCTGTCGCTCAGCTCGAGCAGCCACTCCAGACTGCCGGCAGCTCGCGTCGACTGGAGCCGCAGGAAGCCGGCGACCATGTTGGCAAGGAACATCAGCCGTTCGATCCGCCGGCCGATGATCAGGAAACGCCAGCCATCGTCGCGCGTCATGTTGTCCATCGCGAAACCGGCGAGCGACGACGAGGTGAGCAGCACCTCGTCGAGGAAGGCCAGCGCATCGCTCGGTGCCGGCGGCAGCGCCTTGCCGGCGGCGCTGTAATGCTGCAGCCTCTGCTGCAGCCGATTGATCGCATGCCAGTTGTCGAGCGAGAAGCGTTCGCGCACCTGCGTCGCCACCCAGAGCAGGCGGCGGATGTCACCGGCCAGACCCTCGCCCCACTCCTTGCCGCAGACGGCGCGCAGCAGTTCGGCTTCGCGCGATGGCGGCGCTTCGGCCGTGTCAGCCTTGCCACTCGCCTGTTCGGCGGCCGGCAGCACCTGCAGGATGCGGGCGAGATCGCAGACGGCGCCGAGCGCGTTCTGCGCGTCGCCGCCGGCATCGATCAGCCGCGCCAGGGCAACGCGCAGCAGGCGGGAGGTCTTGTCGCAGCGTTCGGCATAGCGTCCGAACCAATAGAGACTCTCGACGACGCGCGATGACAGGTTGCGCCCGCCACGGACGAGGTCCGCCTTGCCGACCGAGTGCTTGAGCAGGCTGAAGGTATTGACCGCCTGCTCGGTGAGCACCCACGTGTCCTTGCTCGAGCCGCCGCGCTGCATCGAGATGATGCGCGCGTTGGAGACCGCGGCGACGCGCGTCAGGCCGCCCGGCATGACGACGTGGCCGGCCGGCGTCGCCGCGACGAAGACGCGCAGGCCGACTCCGCGCGGCAGCAGCGCGCGCTCGTGACGCTCGTGCCACGCCGGCGCCTGCGAGAAGTTGACGAGTTCCTGCGCGACATAGGCTTGCGGCCTGGCGCGCAGGCGGGCGATCATCTCCTGCCGCTGGCTGCCCTTCAGTTCGTTGCCGAAGAGCGGGTCGAAGCGCTGCGACGGGTAGGATCCCTTGATCACCAGATCGTCGAGGTGCTCGATGGTGAACTCGAGGGCTGCGCGTTCGCCACACCACCAGGTGGCAACCGAAGGCATCAGCAGCTTCTCGCCGAGCAGCTTCTCGCTGATCGCCGGCAGGAAGCCGGGCAGCGCCGGCGATTCGAGCAGGCCGCTGCCGAGCGCATTGGCAACCAGGACGTTGCCGGCGCGCACCGCCTGCATCAGGCCGGGGATCCCCAGGGCCGAGTCGCTGCGCAGTTCGAGCGGATCGCAGAAATCGTCATCGAGACGCCGCAGGATGGCATGGACGCGGCGCAGGCCGCTGAGCGTGCGCAGGTAGACGCGCTCGCCACGTACCGTCAGATCGTGCCCCTCGACCAGCGGGAAGCCGAGGTAACGCGCCAGGTACGCGTGTTCGAAGTAGGTCTCGTTGTACGGTCCCGGCGTCAGGAGGACGACCAGCGCCGTCTCGCCGCTGGTAGGCGCCCAGTACGCCAGGCTGTCCTGCAGGTCACGGAAGAACGACGCGAGATGCTGCACGTGCAGGTCGCGGAACTGCTCGGGAAACACGCGGCCGACGATCGTCCGGTTCTCGAGGGCATAGCCGGCCCCCGAGGGCGCCTGCGTGCGATCGGCGATCACCCACCAGCGACCGTCCGGCGAGCGCGCCAGATCGGCGGCGTAGAGGTGCAGGTGGATCTCGCCCGGCAGCCGCAGCCCGCGGCAGGGCCAGAGATAGTTCTTGTGCCCGAAGATCAGTGCCGGCGGCAGGCTGCCGTCATGGAGCAGGGTCTGCGGGCCATACAGGTCCTGCAGCACGGCATTCAGCAGGCGTGCCCGCTGGGTGACCGCAGCCGAGAGCTGCTGCCACTCGCCGGGTGACAGGATCAGCGGCAGCGGATCGAGTTCCCAGGGACGATCGGCGCCCTTGGGATCGGCGTAGACGTTGTAGGTGACACCGTTCTCGAGGATGCGCCGCCGCACGTAGTCGAGCCGATGGCGCATCTGCTCCGGCGTTGCCGCATCGAGCTGCGTGACGAAAGACTGCCACGAAGGCCGCACGCTGCCGTCGTCGGCGAGCATTTCGTCGAAGCGGTCGGCCTTCTTCGGGTAGAACGAAACGAGCGATGGCGGCATGCAAACGAGGCGCGGCGACTCCGCCGCGCCGGGGAGGATCAGGATCGCCGCAAGTCTAGCGTAAACGGAAAGCCGAGATTCGCCGGAACCGGTTGCAGGTCGATCGCGCCGGGCGTGTGACCGAAGGGGATGAAGCGCGCCAGGCGGCGGCCTTCGGCCTCATTGGCGTTGACCGGATAGCGATCGGGATTGCGTCCGCCGGGGTGCTCGACGTGGTACTGGCAGCCCGCGAGCGAGCGCTTCATCCAGGTATCGACGAGGTCGAAGATCAGCGGCGCATGCACGCCGATCGTCGGATGCAGCGCCGACGGCGGATTCCACGCGCGGTAGCGCACGCCGGCAACGAATTCGCCAACCCGGCCGGTCGAGCGCATCGGCAGTGCCTGGCCATTGCAGCTGACGACATAGCGATCGCCGGCCATTCCCGTGACCTTGACCTGCAGGCGCTCGAGCGAGGAATCGACGTAGCGCACGGTGCCGCCGACGCGGCCCTCTTCACCCATGACATGCCACGGTTCGAGTGCGTGCCGCAACTCGAGTTCGATGCCGAGGGCGTTGATCCTGCCGTGCAACGGGAAGCGAAACTCGAAATGCGGTGCGAACCACTCGTCCTGCAACGCGTAGCCGGCGGCACGCAGCTCGGCGAGGACATCGGCGAAGTCCTGCTGGACGAAATGCGGCAACATGAATCGGTCGTGCAACTCGGTGCCCCAACGCAGCAGCCGATCCGGAGCGTAAGGCGAGCGCCAGAAGCGGGCGATCAGGGCGCGCAACAGCAACTGCTGGGCGAGCGACATGCGTGCATGCGGCGGCATCTCGAAGGCGCGCATCTCGAGCAGTCCGAGGCGGCCATTCGGCCCGTCGGGCGAATACAGCTTGTCGATGCAGAACTCGGCGCGATGCGTGTTGCCGGTCGAGTCGATCAGCAGGTTGCGCAGGACGCGGTCGACGACCCACGGCGCGACACACTCGCCAGCACCACCGCCGGCCGGAAACTGGCTGAAGGCGATCTCGAGTTCATAGACCGAGTCGTTGCGCGCCTCGTCCACGCGCGGCGACTGGCTGGTCGGCCCGATGAACAGGCCGGAGAAAAGGTACGACAGCGACGGATGATTGTGCCAGTAGCTGATCAGGCTGCGCAGCAGGTCAGGGCGGCGAAGGAATGGCGAGTCGAGCACCTGCGCACCGCCGAAGACGAAGTGGTTGCCACCGCCGGTGCCGGTGTGCCGCCCGTCGAGCATGAATTTCTCGGTACACAGGCGGGACAGGCGCGCCGCTTCGTAGAGATGCGTCGTCCGTTCGACGAGTTCGGGCCAGCTCGCTGAAGGCTGGATATTGACCTCGATCACGCCCGGGTCGGGAGTGACGCGGAAACTGGCCAGCCGGGGATCGGGCGGCGGTTCGTAACCTTCGATGATGATCGGCGTCGCGAGTGCCTCAGCGGTCGCCTCAAGCGCAGCGACGAGTTCGAGATAGTCGTCGAGCGCCTCGGTCGGCGGCATGAACAGGTAGAGCACGCCATGACGGGCCTGCGCCGAGAGTGCGGTACGGACGACGTCCGCCGCCGCGTCCTGACGCCACGTGCCCGCTTGCACGCTGGCAGCATGCCCGATTGCCTCGGAGACATGCTGCAGTTCGCGCTCGCCGAAGCGATCGCCACTGATCGCCGCCTCTTCGGCAGCGAAGCCTGCGCTGTGGCTGACGGCGAACTGGGCGCGGATCTCGGCATGCTCGCGCAGCGGTGGAAAGGCCTGTGTCGGATCGGGCGTGTGGATGTAAGGATAGTGCTCCTTGCGCACCCACGGCTGCGAATCGAGTGGCAGACGGTAGCCGATCGGCGAGTCACCGGGGATCAGATGGCAGCGACCGCCGCGCAGGAACCATGGTCCGCTCTGCCAGCCACCTGTCGGCACGCGCCTGATCGGCAGCACATGGCCGACGACGTGGTCGAGCCCCTGGCGGAAGACGCGCAGCAGGCGCTCGCGTTCGAGTGCATCGTCGAGCCGGGAATCGAGCGGGTCGACGTTTGCCGGCAAGCGGTGTTCGCGCCAGAGGTAGTAGTAGACGTCCTCGTAGGCGGGAAAGACGTGTCGTCGATCGATCCGCAGCCGCTCGGCGAGGGCTTCGAGGAAGCGGCCGGCGAGCGCCGCGTCGGCGCCGTGGTCGCGACCTTCGTCGGCGTAGAGCGCCGGATCGTTCCACACCGGCTGGCCGTCACGCCGCCAGAAGCAGTTCAGCGACCAGCGCGGCAACTGTTCGCCGGGATACCACTTGCCCTGACCGAAATGCTGCAGGCCATGTGGCGCATACTTCTCGCGCAGACGCTGGTAGAGCTCCGCCGCGCGCAAACGCTTGCTCGGTCCAAGGGCGTCGGTGTTCCACTCGGCGCCGTCGTGATCGTCGATCGAAACGAAAGTCGGTTCGCCGCCCATCGTCAGGCGAACGTCGCCGCTCGCGAGTTCGGCGTCGATCCGCTCGCCCAGCCGATCGATCGCCAGCCACTGCCCGTCGCTGTAGGGAAGCGTCACGCGCGGCGCTTGCCAGCAGCGCTCGATCCGCATGTGGTGCTCGAACTCACATTCGCATTCTTCGGTGAAGCCGGTTATCGGTGCGGCCGAAGACGGCTGCGGCGAGCAGGCGAGCGGTATGTGTCCCTCGCCGGCGAACAGGCCCGAGGTCGGGTCGAGGCCGATCCAGCCGGCACCGGGCAGGTACACTTCGCACCAGGCGTGCAGATCGGTGAAATCGTGATCGGTCCCCGACGGACCGTCGAGCGACTTGAGGTCAGGCACGAGCTGGATCAGGTAACCGGAGACGAAGCGGGCAGCCAGCCCCAGATGACGCAACAACTGCACCAGCAGCCACGCGGAGTCGCGGCATGAACCGCGACCGAGCGCCAGCGTCTCTTCCGGCGTCTGCACGCCGGGTTCGAGACGGATGACGTAGCTGACGGCGCGCTGGATCTGTCGATTGAGGTCGACGAGAAAGTCGACGCTGGTGCGCGGCGCCCGCGGAACGCTCGCCAGGAGTTCGCCGAACAGTGGTGTCAGTGGCAAGCAGTGCAGGTAGGGCTCGAGTTCCTCCTGCTGCCATTCCTCGTAGGCGAAGGGAAAGGTCGCCGCATAGGGCTCGGGAAAGAAGTCGAAGGGGTTGATCACCGACATGCTGGCGACCAGATCGACCTCGACGCAGAACTCGCGCGTCTTCTCCGGAAAGACGAGGCGCGCCAAGTAATTTGCCTGCGGATCCTGTTGCCAGTTGATGAAGTGCTGCGCTGGCGTGATCTTCAGCGAATAGCTGAGGATCGGCGTTCGCGAATGCGGCGCCGGGCGCAGGCGGACGACCTGTGGCGAGAGCGCGACCAGGCGGTCATAGCGATAGCGGGTCAGATGGTTGAGGGCGACATGGATGGACACGTTCGGCTCCAGGGGTGGGTAGTCTTGCAGTTGCAGGATGATGCGCTGTCGGCTCAGAGCTGCAGCTGTTTGAGCAGGTCGGCCTCGAGCCTGACGCGACTGGCGCTCTGCTCGAGATGGCCGCCACTGATCAGGAAGGTATCCTCGACGCGTTCGCCGAGAGTGGCGATCTTCGCCGTGTGCAGGCTGGCGCCGTGCCCGGCCAATTCCCGGGCAACGATGAACAGCAGGCCCGGCCGGTCGGCGGCGACCACGGTGAGGACGAAGAGCCGGCCGCTGTCGTCGGCTTCGAGGCTGACCACCGGCCTGATGCTGACCTGCGGCTGCAGCGGGAAGTACCTCACCTGCCGCGGCATGCGTCCATTCGCCGGCGCCTCGGGCGGCAGGCGGTGGGCCAGCCGGTCGCCGAGCTCGTGCTCGATGTAGCTGATCATCGCCCGGTCGCAGTCGCGGTCGCTGACGTCGAGCAGGACGAAGGTGTCGAGGGCATAGGCATGTGCGCTGGTGTGGATGCGGGCGTCGACGATGCTGTAGCCGGCACGGCTGAAGAAACCGACCATGTGCAGGAAGAGCTCCGCCTCGTCGTGCGTGTAGACCATCACCTCGATGCCGGCACCGAGCGGATTGAGACGGGCGCGGACGACCGGTTGGCGACTGTCGACGCGGTCGTGCAGGGCAGACGCATGCCAGGCGATCTCCTCCGGCGACTGGCGCAGGAAGTACACCGTATCGAGCTGTTGCCACAGCCTTTCGTGCGCTCCTTCAGGCAGCGCCAGATAACGCATCAGGCGCATCGCCTCGCTTTGCCGCTGGGCGATCACGCCACGGCTCATCAGGTTCTCGCCGTTCGACAGCAGTTTGCTCCGGGTGGCGTTGAACAACTGCTCGAGCAGTTGCGCCTTCCAGCTGTTCCACACCTTCGGGCTGGTACCGCGGATATCGGCGACGGTCAGCAGGTAGAGAGCGATCAGGTGCCGCTCGTCACCGACAACGGCGGCAAATGCCGCCACGACCGCCGGATCGGCGACGTCCTGCTTCTGCGCGACGCGCGACATCAGCAGGTGGTGGCGGACGAGCCAGACGATCAGTTCGCCGTCGTCGGCCGCGAGGCCATGCTCGTCACAGAACTCGCGCGCGTCGACTGCGCCAAGCTCCGAGTGGTCACCACCGCGCCCCTTGGCGATGTCGTGAAACAGTGCGGCGATGTAGAGCAGCCAGGGCTTGCCGAGGTCACTGATCAGGCGGCTGCACAGCGGATACTCGTGGGCGAAGTCGTCCATCGTGAAACGGCGCAGATTGCGCAGGACCTGCAGGCTGTGCTGATCGACCGTGTAGACGTGAAACAGATCGTGCTGCATCTGGCCGACGATGCGCCCGAAGCAAGGCAGGTAACGGCCAAGGACACCGAACTGGTTCATCAGGCGAAACACTTGCACCAGGCCTCGTTCGTGCCGCAGGATCTGCAGGAACAGCGAACGGTTCTCCGGCCGCCGGCGGAAGTCGTCGTCGACCAGCTTGCGGGCCCGCCAGAGTGCCCGCTGCGCCCGCGCACTCATGCCCTTGAGCTCGGGATGTCCCTGCAGCAACAGGAAGGCCTCCAGGATCGACGATGGCTCGTCGACGAAGACTTCTTCGTGGACCACGTCGAGGAACTCGTGCAGGTTCTGGAAACGCTCATTGATCGCCAGCGGCGGCTCGTCTGGCGGTGGCAAGAGAGTCGCCGCCAAGTTCTGCAACAGGATACCGCAAACCTGCGTGACCGTCTTCGCCCGCCGGTAGTAGCGCTGCATCAGCTGCTCGCTCGGGCGCTGCGTCGCGCTGCCGATGCAACCCAGCTTCGCGGCCAGGGCAATCTGGTGTTCGAAGAGCAGCCGGTCTTCGCGACGGCCGGCGTGCAGGTGGAGCTGTGTACGCAAATGACGCAGGAAGTCTTCGCACTCGACGAGCAACCTGGCCTCGTCCGCAGTGATGAAGCCACCCTGCTCGAGGTCGTGCCAGGACTCGCCGAAACCGGCAGCCTTGGCGACCCACAGGACGAGCTGCAGGTCACGCAGCCCACCCGGCCCATCCTTGCAGTTTGCCTCGAGGCTGTTCGGCGTATCGCTGAAGCGGCGATGGCGGTCTTCCTGCTCGATCCGCTTGGTCTGCAGGAAAGCACCCGCGTCGATGCCGTCGGCAAGAATCGAGCGGAAGCCGGCGAACAGCCGCTGGTTGCCGATGATCAGTCGGGATTCGATCATCGCCGTCTGCACCGTCGCGTCACCGGCGGCCTCTTCTAGGCATTGCTCGACGGTGCGCACGCTGTGGCCGGTCTCCAGTCCGATGTCCCAAAGCAGGCAGACCAGCTGCTCGAGACGCTCGGCCAGCACCCCATCGGCCTCTGCCGGCAGCAGCACGAGGAGGTCGATGTCCGATGCCGGGTAGAGCTCGCCACGGCCATAGCCGCCGACCGCGACGAGGGCGAGCGATGGCGGTACGGCCAGTGCCTCCCAGGCATCGCGCAGCACCGCGTCAGTCAGCCGGCAGCGGTCGCGCAGGAGGCTCGCGGCATCGGCGGTGACGGCGAAGGACTCCTCGATGGCCTTTTGCCCATCGAGCAGCCTGGCCTTGAGGTCGGCAACGAGCTTCTGCCGCGCCGGCGTCTGCCCGCTCATCGTCGGCTGACGAGGGGCGCGAGCCGCCTTGAAGACCAAGCCGACGACAGCCGTCCGGACCACAGCCAGTGCCGCGACCACCAGGACCAGGCCTCGATACCACTCTGCAGGATGCGCCAGGGCCACAACACCGCCGCCTGCAGGCGCCAGCGCTCGAGATCGAGCAGTTCCTGCAGCGTCGCTACGGAGGCAGCCCAGTAGGCGGACGAATCCTTCTCACCAACCGTTTCCTCGGCGCGCAGGATCGCTGCGCGCCACAGAACCTCGGCGCGCGCTTCGCTGACTCGTGCCCGGCTGGCCAGCCAGGGAAGAAGCATCGGTGTTCTCATCGGCGTTGCTCCACTCTGCGTTTGGCCCGGCGCTGCACGCCGGGAAAGCGAAAATCCGGCGGTCATGCAATGCCAGGCCTGACCCGTCCGACTGGCGCGACCGGGGTCTTGACCTTCTCGACTAGCAAGATTCATGCGAGCAGCGATCGCGACGCCTCGTGCACTTGCCGTTCGTCGGTCCGGCGAGCCTGCTTGCCGCTCCGCCGCGCGAGTCGTCGGTGGCCCGACGGGTTGCCGGAAGACGCCCTGCTGCGGCCGCGGACATGGTGGCCGGAAGCTTCCGCCAGCAGTCGCCAGGACCCTCTTGGTTGCAAGCATGGCGGCACAAAGACGGTGCATCGACCCGCCATGGGGCCCCAGGACTGGGCATTGGCTGGCGACCAGAGCGGCTCGACCGCTGCCGGCAACGGCAGCCTGGCTGCAACGGAAGGTTCGCGGTCGTCAAACCACGGCGGTCGTTGCTCCGGTCCAGCAGGGCCGGGGACCGGTGGTTCGCGCGTGGGTTCACAGCGACCGCCCGGTCACGGCGCGGGCGATCCTGCCGCGACACAAGTTGCGCTTGAGTGTCTGCGGTGGCGATCAGGTACGCGTCTTGCTTTGCTGTTGGCTGTGGCAGCGCCGCGACGGCCAGCGATGCCTGCAGGCACGATGCGCTCCGCAGGCAACTGAGCAGCGACACGATGACGGAGCGTCGCCTCGCCACAGGGTCGCTGGAATGGACATCGGCTCGTGCGGAACGCTGCATGCCGGGAGCCAGCGACGAGGTTCGTCAAGACTCGGGAGGAACGACATGGGAAGCGCGATACCGGTAGCGATCTTCAAGGTGGATGCCGAGCCAGCCGTCGAACTGCCGCTGCTGCGCTCGACGCTGGGCAGCACGTGCCTGGACATTCGCAGTCTCGGCGCCAGCAGCGGCTGCTTCGCGTACGACTCCGGCTACGGCTCGACCGCCTGTTGCCAGTCGAGGATCAGCCTGGTGGACGCCGAGAGCGGCAACGTTCTCTATCGTGGCTATCCGGTCGAGCAGCTGGCCGAACAGTGTGACTACCTCGAGGTCGCCTGCCTGTTGCGCAGCGGCGAGCTGCCCGACTCGCGGCAACGTGCCTCCTTCGCGGCGGCGATCGGGCGTCAGGCGGCGCTGCACGAGCAGATGGTGAAGCTCTATGAGGGCTTTCGCCGCGACGCCCGGCCGATGGCGGTGATGGTCGGTGTCGTCGGCGCCCTGTCGGCATTCGATCACGCCGCCGGCGAGTTCAACGCGCCCGAGCAGCGACAGCTTCGCTTCGAGCAGGTCATTGCCCGGCTGCCGACGATCGTCGCCATGGCCTACAAGTATTCGATCGGACAGCCGTTCATGAAGCCGCGCCGGGACCTTTCCTACGCTGCGAACTTCCTCTACATGCTGTTCGCGACGCCGCGCGAGGAGTACGTCCCCAATCCCGTGCTCGTCCGCGCCGTCGACCGGATGCTGACGCTGCAAGCCGACTTTGGGCTGGATGCCGCGAGTGCGACGGTGCGCATGGCCGGTTCGTCGGGGGCCAACCCCTACGCCTGCCTGTCGGCAGGGATCGCCTGTCTGTCGGGGAAGGCGTTCAGTGGGTCCGGCGAAGCGTGCCTGGCAATGCTCACCGGCATCGGCGACGCCGCCCGCGCCGGCGAGCTCGTCGCGCGGGCGCGCGAATTGCCCGCGGGCGCCCGCTTGCCCGGCTTCGGCGGCGGCGTTTGCGGAGCGAACGACCCGCGCCTGCCGGTGATGCGCGAGACCTGCCACGAAGTCCTGCGGGAAACCGGTCTGGCGGACGGTCGTTTCGGCAGGCTGGTCCGGGCGATCGAAGGCGTCGCGCTCGAGGATCGCGTTCTCGTCGAGCGCAGGCTGCAGCCGGACACGGAGTTCTACTGCACGGTCGCGCAACACGCACTTGGAGTTCCATCGTCGATGTTCGCCTGCACCCTGGCGATGGCACGCGCCGCTGGCTGGATGGCGCATTGGGAAGAGATGCTGAGCGATCCGGAGTACCGCATCGCGCGTCCACGACAGCTGTACACCGGACCGTTGCGGCGGCCACTGGCGGCGGCGCCGGCAAGCTGAAAGCGTCGCCAGCAAGGAGACGACGATTGGCGGTTGCGCCAACACAGAAGCATCGCAGCCTGCCGGCTGCCCGCTCGTTGACCAGCCGACCGCTCGCGGCGCATAATCCGTGGCAGTTGCAGGGTGGTCGTAGCGTCGCCCTGTGGTGGTCGCCGGGAAATCGCCATGCGTCGTTGCAGTCGCTGGATCTGGCTGTTCTTGATCGTCCTGTCCGCACTTCCGGTCAGGGCTGCGAGCCTCGCCGACGGTTTTTCCCGCCTGCCGGCAGGCGCCGTCGTTCTGCTGATGCCGCTCGACATCGAGCTCTTCTCGGTCAGCGCCGGCGGAATTCTCGAACCGCAGGCCGAGTGGACCGAAAAAGCGCACGCCAACCTCAGGCAGGCCTTCCTGACCCGCAGCAGCGCGCTGCAGATCAACTTCATGCCGCTGCCGGGTGCGGTCGATGATGTCGTCGAGCGACTGAACCGCCTGCATGGCGCGGTCGGCCAGGCGATCGCCCTGCACCACCGCGGTGCCTTCGCGCTGCCAACCAAGGAGGGCAGGCTCGACTGGTCGCTCGGCGAGGAGGCGGCGCTGCTGCGCGAGCGCACGGGCGCCGACTACGCGCTCTTCGCCTTCGTTCGTGACAGTTACGCGAGCAATGAACGGGTCGCCATGATGGTCGTCGGTCTCCTGCTCGGCGTCGGCCTCGGCGGTGGCATGCAGGTCGGCTACGCTTCGCTGGTCGATCTGTCGACCGGACGGGTCGTCTGGTTCAATACCCTGCTGCGGGCTTCGGGCGACCTGCGCGAGCCGGAAAAGGCACGCGAATCGTGCGACGCGCTGCTCGACAAGTTCCCGGAGTAGGATGCGTGGAGCGGCGTCGCTTCGTCAATGGTTGCGTCTGCTGCGGGCTACTGGCCAGCGCATCGACGCTGCTCGCGGCCAGCCAGGCTGTGTTGCCGGCACGCCTGGACCGGCCAGAACCAGGCAGCGACGAGGGCGGGCTCTGGTCACTGCTGACGCGCGAAGAGGAACGCTTGCAGCGAAGCCGCTTCCTGCTGCGCGACGAAGCCCTCAACGCCTACGTGTCGGGACTCGCTTGCCGTCTCGCCGGCGAGCATTGCCCGGATATCCGCGTGTATATCGTTCGCTCACCCTTTTTCAACGCCTCGATGGCGCCCAACGGCATGTTGCAGGTGTGGACGGGCCTGCTGCTGCGGATGGAGAACGAAGCGCAACTGGCGGCCGTCCTCGGTCACGAGATCGGTCACTACGTCGGCCGCCACAGCCTCGAGCAGTTGCGCGACGCCAAGTCGCGCACCGCTCTCGGCCAGTTTCTCGGCATGGCTTTCGGTGCCGCCGGGGTCGGCGCGGCCGGCTCGCTCGCGCAGCTGGCCTTGCTCGCCGGCATGTTCGCCTACTCCCGCGAGCACGAACGCGAGGCGGATCGCATCGGCCAGGAACTCGTCGCTGCCGCCGGCTACCCGCCGATTGAAGCGGCCAGGGTCTGGCAGCAACTGGTTGCCGAACTCAAGGCAGAGGCGGAGTGGTCGGGCGACGCCGGCAGCCGCAGCATCTTCTTCGCCAGCCACCCGGATCCGGAAGAGCGCAGCCAGTTGATGGCGAGCCGGGCAACGACGATGAACGGTGACCGCGGTGACGTGGCGAGCGCCCCCTACGCGCGGCAGATCCGTGGCCACCGCCGGCAGTGGCTGGAAGACGAGTTGCGACGGCGCAAGGCGGGCGAAACGATTGCACTCTGCGAGCGCTTGCTGCGACAGTCCGATGACGGCGAAAGCCGTTTCTTCCTTGGCGAGGCCTACCGGCTGCGCGGCGGCGATGGCGACGGAGCCCGAGCGCTCGCCGAATACGCTCTTGCCGAGTCGCGCAGCGACTGCCCGCCGGAGATGTACCGTTCGCGTGGCCTGTTGCAGCGGCAGGCTGGCGAGACGGCTGCGGCGAGCGCTTCCTTCAGCCGCTACCTGGCGCTGCGCCCCGCTGCCGACGACGCCGAAATGATCCGCAGCTATCTGCAGGAGGGACGCTGAGATGTCACGCTGGCTGCTGCTTCTGCTGCTGACGCTCCTCGCGGGTTGTGCCGGCATGGCGAAGGTCGGTCCGGGCGAAGTGACCGTGCGGGACTCGCTCGCGGTGACCCTGGATGGCGCCTGGAACCAGCATGCGATCGGCCTGACGCGCAAGAGCGAAGTGTGGACCCTCGACGGTCTGCCGCTGGACCGCCTCGTCTTCTTCGTCGGCATCGCCGACGGTGAGGCGCTGGCCGAACTCGCACAGCGCAAGGATCGTCAGATCCCGAAGTTCCGGGCAAGCATGCAGGCGCACGAGGTCGTCGAGATGTACGAGGTCTTCGCCACCCACGACGGCAGCTCGTTCCAGCGCCTGCAGCTGGCGCCGGCTCGCTTCGCCGGTGGCGACGGCTTCCGCTTCGAGTTCTCGCGCGTGCGCAAGGCGGATGAGCTCGAGATGCGCGGCATCGGTTACGGTGCGGTCCGTGCCGGCAAGCTCTATCTGCTGATATTCGAGGCGGCGCGCAGCCATTACTATGCGCGCAACGTCGGACGCTTCGAGGCGGTGGTGCAGTCGGTACGTATCCGCGGCTGAAGCGCCTCCCTGGCCATCGCATTCGCGTCGGCCAATGACCGGAGAGGACGGCGCTGCGTCGTGACTACAGGGAGAATGGCCTTGCGCATCGTCGTCGCTCCGGATTCCTTCAAGGGCAGCCTGCCGGCGAGGGACGTCGCTGTGGCGATGGAGCGCGGCATTCGCCTGGTGTTTCCCGCTGCCGATGTGCGAGCGGTCCCGATCGCCGATGGCGGGGAGGGGACGGTCGCCGCGCTGGTCGCCGCCACCGGCGGTACGCTTCGCCAGACGCACGTCAGCGGGCCGTTGCACGGGCCGGTGCGGGCGCAGTGGGGTGTACTCGGCGATGGAAAGACGGCGGTCATCGAGATGGCGGCGGCATCGGGGCTCACCCTGTTGGCACCCGAGCAGCGTGATCCGTGCCTGACGACGACCTTCGGCACTGGCGAACTGATCCGCGCCGCACTCGACTGCGGACTGCGCCGAATCATCATCGGGCTCGGCGGCAGCGCGACCAACGATGGTGGAGCCGGGATGGCGCGCGCCCTCGGAGCGCGCTTCAGCGATGAGGCTGGCCGCGAGTTGCCAGACGGCGGCGCGGCACTGGCGCGTCTCGAGCGGGTCGACATCGGTGGCCTCGACCGAAGATTGCGGGAAAGCGAGATCATCGTCGCCTGCGACGTCGACAACCCGCTCTGCGGGCCGCGCGGCGCCGCGGCCACCTTTGCCCCGCAGAAGGGAGCGAGTGCCGCGGCCGTCGCCGAGCTCGACTCGGCTCTCGGTCGCTACGCCGAGCAGGTTCGCCGGGCGACCGGTCGCGACGTCGCCGGGTTGCCGGGTGCCGGAGCCGCCGGCGGACTCGGTGCCGGGCTGCTCTTCTTCACGCCGGCGGAACTCCGGCCGGGAGTCGAGATCGTCCTCGAAGCGGTGGGCTTCGACGAGATCGTCAGGGAAGCCGATTTCGTCGTCACCGGCGAGGGCCGCACCGACTTCCAGACGGCCTTCGGCAAGGCACCGGTCGGCGTCGCGAGGCTCGCCAAGCGGTTCGGCGTTCCGGTCTTCTGCCTCTCGGGTGCTCTCGGCGAAGGTGCGGACGATGTCCTAGCCCTGGGAATCGACGCGACGATGAGCATCTGCGAGCGGCCGATGCCGCTTGACGAATCCATGCGAATGGCCGGGCCGCTGATCGAATCGGCGACGGCCCGCCTGTGCCGCATCATCCGCGCCAGCCCGCAGGGCGGCGTGAGCGCCTGAACGCGGCGCGGCGAAGGCCGGCGGCGGCTTGGTTCAGCGCGGCAACTGGCGGGGCCGAGGGCGGCGGATCATCCGAAGTGGCAGACGTAATCGAGGGTTTCGAGGGTCTCGATGTCGAAACTCGAGTTGCCGGGCACCACGAAGCGCTCACCACCCGAGTAGCTGCGCCACTCGCTCTCGCCGGCGAGCCGGATGCGGCAGCGGCCGGCGTTGAGTTCCATCACCTCGGACGCGGCAGTGTTGAAGGTCAGCGACGAGGGGAAGATGACACCGATCGTCTTCCGCGTGCCGTCCGCGAAGAGCAGCGTATGGCTCACGCACTTGCCGTCGAAATAGATGTTGGCCTTCTTGACCACCGAGACGTTGTCGAACTGCGACATGGTTTTCCTTTCGATTCTCAGGCAGACAGCGACAACGGCAACGCCAGGCCCGCTGCCGGATCCCTGGTCGGCGGTGCATGCCGCGCCAGCAGCTTCTGTTGCAAGCCGTCCACCGGCGCCTGGCGGCCGCCGCGAGAAGCCGCATTCTGCCACAGCAGGGACGCTGGCGGCAGGAGAAGCAGGGCAGCGAAGTGGTCGATCCAGCTTCCGCGATCGGACATGCAGACGGGCCCGTGCTGACCGCCGGCCACTGCGGACGCTTCGTCCGGGCGGCTCGGGCCGCGTGTCGCCGCGTGGCGTCTCATCACCACCCGCAGGCAGGTCCGGCAGCACTGGGGTCACTGCCCTTCGATTCATTGATCTGTTCGGGCGGGCGCTCGGAATCGTTGCCGGCTTCGGAAGGCTCGCTATTTTCCGATGCAGAAGCGGCCGAAGATTTCGCCGAGAAGGTCGTCACTGCTGTACTCACCGGTGATCGCCGCGAGCGAGCGCTGTGCCAGGCGCAGTTCCTCGGCCAGAAGTTCGAGTTGCAGCAGCTGCGCCTGCGCCATTTCGACGTGCTCCCGCGCAGCCGCGAGCGCCTGCAGATGGCGCTCGCGGGCGATGAAGACGTCCTCGGCCGGCTGCCAGCCGGCGATTTGCAGCAGCTCGTGGCGCAGCAGCTCGACACCTTCGCCGGAGCGTGCGGAAAGCGAGATGATCGTGCCATTGTTGTCCTGGCGACGTTGCGGGCGCTCCGGGACGAGGTCGATCTTGTTGAAGACGGTCAGTCGCGTCGGATGCGCAGGCAAGCGGGCGAGAATCTCGCGCTCGGCAACGCCGACGCCATGACGCGCGTCGGCGAGGAGCAGGACGACGTCGGCGCGCTCGATCTCGCGCCAGGTGCGCTCGATGCCGATCTTCTCGATCTGGTCTTCGGTCTCGCGCAGCCCGGCGGTATCGATGATGTGCAGCGGTACACCTGCGAGCTGCAGCGTGCCGCGAACGAGGTCGCGTGTCGTCCCGGGCACGGCGGTGACGATCGCCAGGTCGTCCCCAGCGAGGCAGTTCAGCAGGCTCGACTTGCCGACGTTCGGCTGACCGGCGAGGACCACATGCAGGCCGCCCTGCAGCAGGCGGCCCTGCCGGGCGCGCTCGAACACCCGGGCCAGACGCGCCTGCAGACGGTCGAGGCGACCACGGGCGTCGGCCGCTTCGAGAAAGTCGATCTCTTCGTCGGGAAAGTCGAGCGTTGCCTCGACGAGTGCCCGCAGTTCGACGAGCTGGTCAACAAGCTGGCCCACCTCGCGCGAGAACTCGCCCTGCAGGGAACGAAGCGCACTGCGGGCGGCAGCAGTCGTCGCTGCATCGATCAGGTCGACGACGGCCTCAGCCTGCGCGAGGTCGATCCTGCCGTTGAGGTAGGCGCGGCGGCTGAACTCGCCCGGTTCGGCGAGTCGAGCGCCGAGCTCGAGGCAGCGGCTGAGCAGCATGTTCAGGACGACCGGTCCACCGTGTCCGTGCAGCTCCAGGACGTCCTCGGCCGTGAAGGAATGCGGCGCTGGAAAGTAGAGCAGCAGCCCACAGTCGATCACCGTATCGTCGGCGGCGCGAAAGTCGGCGAGGGTGGCATGCCGCGGCGCCGGTCGCTTGCCGCTCAGGTGCTGCGCGAAGTCCAGGAGGCCGGCGCCGGAAACGCGAATCACGCCGATGCCGCCACGGCCACTGGCGGTGGCGATGGCGGCTATGGTGTCGCTGGCTCCTGCCCGATCAGGCCTTGCTGTCGTTGGCGGCCTTTCCGCCACTCTCGATCATCCTCGTGATCTGCCATTGCTGGGCAATCGACAGGATGTTGTTCACCACCCAGTAGAGCACCAGGCCGGAGGGGAACCAGAAGAACATGATGCCGAAGATGTACGGCATCATCAGCATGACCTTGGCCTGGATCGGGTCGGGTGGCGTCGGGTTGAGCTTGGTCTGCAGGATCATGGAGGCGACCATGATGATCGGCAACAAGCCGATCGGCATGTCGATGACCGGAATCACGCCGAACAGCGTATCCGGCGCCGAGAGATCCTTGATCCAGAGAATCCAGGGCGCGTCGCGGATTTCGACGGCGCCGAGAAGGGCCCAGTAGAGGGCGATGAAGACCGGGATCTGGACGAGAATCGGCAGACAGCCGCCCAGGGGGTTGATCTTCTCGCGCTTGTAGAGCGCCATCATTTCCTGGTTGAGCTTCTGGCGATCGTCACCGTAGCGCTCCTTGAGTTGCATCAACCGTGGCGTCACCGTCTTCATCTTGGCCATCGACTTGTAGCTGGCGGCCGACAGCGGAAAGAACAGCAGCTTGATGATGATCGTCAGGATGACGATCGCCCAACCCCAGTTGCCGACCACCTTGTAGATCGCCTCGAGGCACCAGAAGATCGGCGCGGCGATGACCGTCAGCCAGCCATAGTCCACGACCAGCGGCAGACCCTGCGCACCGATGCCGCCGTCGGCTTTCGGTTTGGCCAGTTGGTCGAGTGTCGTCTGGATCTGCGGTCCGGCGTAGAGCGGCACTTCGAGAGCCACCTTGGTCCCTGGAGCGGCAACCGGCACCGGGACGATGACACCGGCAGCGACTGCCGGCGTCTGGCTGTTCTCCAGCTTGCGCATGTAGAACTCGCGCGGCAGACCGGGCTCGGGAATCCAGGCGCTGGCAAAGTAGTGCTGGATCATCGCGATCCAGCCGTTGTCCGCCTTGGTCGCGAACTTGGCCTTGCCGGCCTCGATATCGGCGAAGTTGACCTTCTGGAACTTGTCCTGCTCGGTGTAGACGGCAGGACCGGTAAAGGTCGAAACCATCGAGCTCTCGCCGTCGGGCGCCTTGACGTCGCGCTGCAGTTGGTAATAGGCGTGGGCGACGAGTTCCTTGCCGCCGGCGTTTTCGATCTCCTGCTTCAGCCCGATCAGGTAGCTGCCGCGCTTGAACGTGTAGGTCTTGGCGACCCGGACACCATTGCCCGCGTCCGCTTCGAGACGCAGCACCACTTCCTGCGCATCCCCGGAGAGTTCACGAATGCCCGGTGCCACCGAGAACCGCGTCTTGTGGTTCGGCAGACCGTCGCCGATCAGACCACTCTGCGCGTAGTACTGGTGCTTCGGCTCGAAGAGCGCGAAGACCCGTTCCTTATTGACGCTGTCGCGATAGTCCTTGAGTTGCAGGCGGACGATGTCGCCTCCCTGAAGGGAGATCTCGGCGGTGAAGAGGTCCGTGGCGATGGTCACCGTCTCGGCTTTCTCCGCAGTGGCCACAGCGACCGGCGCCGGTGCCCCCGGCAGCGGCGTGTGCAAGCTGCCGCTGGGTTTCGGGGCCGGCGCCTCGGCCGTGCCCGATGCCGCTACCGGTGGCGCTTTCGGCAGATTGTGCTTCTGCCACGCATCCCACAGCATGACCAGGGAGAAAGAGAAGATGAGCAGCAGCAGGAGACGTCGGTGGTCCATGAAAACCTACATGTTCAGTCGTTGGTCAGGGTACCGGATCGAAACCGCCCGGGTTCCAGGGGTGACAACGTGACAGCCGACGCAGTGCGAGGCCAAAGCCGCGGCTGGCGCCATGACGCCGTATCGCCTCGGCTGCGTACTGCGAACAGCTGGGGAAGAAGCGGCATCGTTGCCCCAGCATCGGGCTGACCGCATAACGGTAGAAGGCTATCAGCGCCAGCAGAAGATGTTTCATCGGCTCATGGTTGGGGTGAAGCGAGCTTGCAGAGAAGGCGGCGTATTTCCTGCGCCATGGCTTTCCGGTCGAGAGCCGACGGCTTGGCCGCCAGGCGCAGGACGAGGTCATGCGAACACAGGTCGGCCCGCAGCAAGCGGAATTCTTCCCTTGCCAATCGTCGCAGCAGATTCCGGTCGACGGAGCGGCGCAGAAAACGTTTGGCGACGACCAGACCGAGCCGCGCTCCGGCAGCTTCGACAGCCTGCCGGGGACGATAATGTAGCAGGAAATGGCGGCTCTTCAGTGCTTTGCGGAAAGCAAAAACGGATGAGTACTCATCCGTCCTGAGGAGCCGGCAGGTCTTTGGAAAAGCCGCCGGGCGTGGCTGGCCCTCGCTTGCTGCTTCAGGCCAGCGGCTCAAACCCCGAGGCGATGGCGACCCTTGGCGCGGCGTGCGCGAATCACGCCACGTCCACCGCGAGTGGACATGCGGACAAGGAAGCCATGTGTCCGCTTGCGGCGAACGACTGACGGCTGATAGGTACGTTTCATGGCTAAGCCCTTGAAGTGAAAGACGGAAAAAAGCTGCGATTAGACAGCTTCGGGGCAACCCTTGTCAAGGCCATATTTTTTTCGGCGCTGTGGATAACTTCCGCGCAACGGGTTAGAATCTGCACCTTGCGGGTTCTGACAGCAGCGGCAGCGGGCCATCGGGGGAAGGTCGGCATCGCTTGGACAGGTACTGTCGTGGCCGCCAACGATCCCGGGCAACGCCAGCGATGCTTCTGATTTCATGGGAAAAGCCACTGTTTGTCGCAGCGGGCCAGGGTGTGCTCTGGCAACCGGGCGTGGTCACGATGGTCGCCGATGAGTAGTTTCTGGGCCTCGTGTCTGAGTCAGTTCGAGCAGGAACTACCACCTCAGCAGTTCAACACCTGGATCCGCCCGCTTCGTCTCGAGGGTGAGGAGGAGGTGGCAAACGGCCTCCGCTTGCTGGCGCCGAACGGATTCATCCTCAAGTGGGTCAAGGAGCGGTACCTGGCGCGCATCGAGGCGCTTGGCAGCGAGTATTTCGAACTGCCGGTCAGTATCACGCTCAGCCTGGCGGAGCGACGGAGCGCGACCAGCGAAGCGTCACCCGCTGCCGGCGAGAGGAGCGAAGCTGCGCGAACCCTGGCCTCGGCAGGCTCTGCGGTTACCCCGAGCGCAGTCGGCAGCAGCGAACGAGACTGCTCCGGCTACGAGAAGACACGCCTGATCGCTGCTTTCACCTTCGACAACCTGGTGGTCGGCAAGGCCAACGACCTCGCCCGCGCCGCCGCGCATCGCGTTGCGGACAACCCAGGAGGCAGCAGCTACAACCCGTTGTTCATCTACGGCGGTGCCGGGCTTGGCAAGACCCACCTGATCCACGCGATCGGCAATGCGATCCTGCAGCAGCGGCCGAACAAGGTCGTGCGCTACGTGCACGCGGAAGACTACTATTCCGACGTCGTCCGCGCCTATCAGCAGAAGTCCTTTGATGTTTTCAAGCGTTATTACCGTTCGCTCGACGTCCTCCTGCTCGACGATGTCCAGTTCTTCAACGGCAAGAACCGGACACAGGAAGAGTTCTTCTACGTCTTCAATGCGTTGAGCGAATCCAAGAAGCAGATCGTGATCAGTTGCGATACTTACCCGAAGAACATTTCCGGTCTCGAGGACCGCCTTGTGACGCGTTTCGACTGGGGACTGACGGTACAGATCGAACCACCGGAGACCGAGATGCGGGTGGCGATCCTGAAGAAGAAGGCGCAGCAGGAAGACGTGGCGCTCGACGACGAAGTGGCCTTCTACATTGCCAAACACCTGCGCTCCAACGTCCGCGAACTTGAGGGAGCCCTGAAGAAGGTCCTCGCCTACTCGGCGTTTCATGGCCAACAGATCGCTCTCGAACTCGCCAAGGAGGCGCTGAAAGATGTCATCGGTTCGGTCAACAGGCAGATCACGATCGAAGGAATCCAGAAGACGGTGGCAGAGTACTTCAAGATCAAGGTGGCCGACCTCTTCTCGAAGAAGCGGACACGCGTCGTGGTGAGACCGCGACAGATCGCGATGTGGCTGGCGAAGAACCTGACATCGCTGAGCTATCCAGCGATCGGCGAGCATTTCGGCGGCCGCGACCACACGACCGTGCTGCACGCGGTACGTACGATCGATCAGTTGCGCATCAAGGATGAGACTCTGAACCACGATGTGCACGTGCTTGAGCAGGTGCTCAAGGGGTGATCGGAACAGGGGAAAAGTCGGTGCGGAACCGGCTGGCTGACGGTGGACAACCGACGACGAGGCGCCGCGGGAGAAAGTTTTCCTTTTTTATCCACAGCTTCATACCGTCCTTCTACATCCTTCCGCAGCACATCTAAAGTGATGAATGGAATGGTGTAAGTGATGATATCAACAGACTTGTTCGAACCTTGGTCTTTATAGGATTGAGATATATATGCTTCTTATCAAAACACGGCGAGACGTTCTTCTGGCACCGTTGCAGGCAGTTTCGGGAATCGTGGAGAGACGCCACACGTTGCCCATCCTGTCGAACGTCCTGCTCGAGAAGCGTGGCGAGGTGCTGACGCTGCTGGCGACCGATATCGAGATCCAGATCACGACTTCGACCGCCGATGTCGGCGGCGAAGGTGACGGTGCGGTGACCGTGGGAGCGCGGAAGTTGCAGGAGATCCTTCGATCGCTTCCGGAAACGGCGGAGGTCAGCGTGCTGCTCGAAGACAGGCGCTTGCAGGTCAAGGCGGGCAGAAGCCGCTTCAACCTGCAGACGCTGCCGGCGGAGGATTTCCCGAGCATGAGCCTGTCACAACAGGAGGAAGCGCGCAGCCTCGAGCTGACGCAGAAGGAGTTCCGGCAGTTGCTCGCACAGACCCACTACGCGATGGCGACGCAGGATGTCCGCTACTACCTCAATGGCCTTCTGCTGCTGCTCGCCGATGGTCAACTGCGGGCAGTGGCAACCGATGGCCACCGGCTTGCTTATGCCAGCATGTCGCTCGCCGAGGAAGCAGGTGGCAACAGCGAGGGCAGCGATGTCCGCCAGGAGTTGATCCTGCCGCGGAAGACCGTAGTGGAACTCAACCGTCTGCTTGCCGACACGGACGAGCCCTTGGCGATCGACATCCTGACGAACCAGATCCGTTTCCGGTTCGGACAGATCAGCCTCGTGTCGAAGCTGATCGATGGCCGGTTCCCGGACTATCAAAGGGTCATCCCGCTGACACTGAAGGACGTCATTCGCGTGCAGCGGAGTGTCCTCTTGCAGTCGATGGCCAGGGCAGCCATCCTGACCAACGAAAAGTTCCGCGGTGTTCGGCTGGTTCTTGGCGACGGCAGCCTGAAGATCATCGCCGCCAACGCCGAGCAGGAGGAAGCGCAGGAGGAAATCGAGGTCGAGTACAGTGGCGAGCCACTCGATGTCGGCTTCAACGTCTCGTATCTGCTTGATGTCCTGAACAACAGTGCTGGCGAGATGATCGACTGGGGATTCAACGATGCCAGTTCGAGTGCGTTGCTGACCATACCGGGGAATGAGCACTTCAAGTATGTGGTGATGCCAATGCGTATCTGAATCGCAGCGGCAGGAGCACGGAGCGTGGCAGAGAGGTCGAACGGCGGCAGGATGGCGGGTTGATGATGAATGAAGAGAAGCAGCAGACGGCGACGTACGACGAGTCCAGCATTCAGCAGCTGGAGGGTCTGGAGGCCGTTCGCAAGCGGCCCGGCATGTACATTGGCGACACTTCGGACGGGACCGGTCTGCACCACATGGTCTTCGAGGTGGTCGACAACGCGATCGACGAGGCTCTGGCGGGGTATTGCGATGACATCGTGATCACCATTCATGCCGACAACTCGATTTCCGTCAGCGACAACGGACGGGGCATACCGACCGGCATCAAACTCGACGACAGGCACGAGCCGAGGCGCTCGGCGGCCGAGATCGTCATGTGCGTGCTGCACGCAGGGGGAAAGTTCAACCAGAATTCGTACAAGGTTTCCGGTGGGCTGCATGGCGTCGGTGTCTCATGCGTCAACGCACTGTCGCGTTGGCTGCGGCTCATCGTCCGCCGTGATGGCTGGAAACACATGATCGAATTCCGGCGCGGGGCGGTGCTTGACCGCCTGGTCGAAGTCCGCGACGGCGTCGAGGTTTCACCGCTGCGGGTGGTTGGCGAGACGGAGAAGCGCGGTACGGAACTGCACTTCATGGCTGACGAGGAGATCTTCGGCCACGTCGAGTTCCACTACGAGATCATCGCCAAGCGGCTGCGTGAACTTTCCTTTCTCAACAATGGGGTCAAGATCAGGCTGAACGACCAGCGCACGGGCAAGGAGGAGAATTTCGCCTTTCTCGGTGGTGTCAAGGGCTTCGTCGAGTACATCAACCGCACGAAAAGCGTCTTGCACCCGAACATCTTCCATGCTGCGGGCGAAGCGGTCACTGCCGGCGGAGCGATCAGCGTCGAGGTGGCGATGCAGTGGAATGACAGTTACGTTGAACAGGTACTGTGTTTTACCAACAACATTCCACAGGCCGATGGTGGTACGCACATGACCGGTCTGCGCGCTGCCATGACCCGCGTCATCAACCGCTACATCGAAGAGAACGAGATTGCCAAGAAGGCGAAGGTCGACATCAGTGGTGACGACATGCGGGAGGGACTTGCCTGCGTGCTGTCAGTGAAGATGCCCGACCCGAAGTTTGCCTCGCAGACGAAGATGAAGCTGGTGTCGTCGGAGGCACGCCCGGCGGTCGAGGAAGTGGTGGCCGCAAGACTGGCGGAGTTTCTGCAGGAGCGGCCAGTCGACGCCAAGGTCATTACCGGCAAGATCGTCGAGGCGGCACGGGCACGCGATGCGGCCCGCAAGGCGCGGGAAATGACGAGACGCAAGGGCCTCCTGGATGGCGTCGGTCTGCCGGGCAAGCTGGCTGATTGTCAGGAAAAGGATCCGGCGCTCTGTGAGCTGTACCTGGTGGAGGGTGATTCAGCCGGAGGATCGGCGAAGCAGGGTCGGGACAGGAAGTTCCAGGCGATCCTGCCGCTGAAGGGAAAGATCCTGAACGTGGAGAAGGCGCGTTTCGACAAGCTGATTTCGTCGCAGGAGATCGCTACCCTGATCACCGCCCTGGGTACGGGGATTGGCAAGGACGAGTACAAGCCGGAGAAGCTGCGTTATCACCGGCTGATCATCATGACCGACGCGGACGTAGACGGAGCGCACATCCGTACGTTGCTGCTGACCTTCTTCTACCGGCAGATGCCGGAGCTCGTCGAACGTGGACACATTTACATTGCCCAGCCACCCCTCTACAAGGTCAAGCACGGCAAGGTCGAGCGCTACATCAAGGACGACCAGGCTCTGAAACAGTTCCTTCTGACCCTGGCGCTCGAGGGAGCGGCGCTGACGCCGCAAGCTGGTGCTGCGGCAATCGGCGGCACGGCACTCGAGCAGCTGGCACGTGAGTACCTGCTCGCCGAGGCGGTGATCAACCGACTGTCGCATCTGATCAACCCGGAAGTCCTGCATGCCCTGATCGACGGCAACCTGAAGCTTGAGCTCGCCGACGAGCAAGCCGCGGCGGCGACGGCAAGGACGCTGATGGCAGCGCTGCACGGCCGGTCGGAGATCAACATCGTGGCCGGCTACGATTCGGTCAACGAGCGCTGGCAACTGCGGCTCGAAAAGATCCTGCATGGCAATCTGAAGCTCGGGGTGATCGACGACGACCTGCTGGTCAGCGGTGATTACGCGCAGCTTCGCAAGACTGCCGAGATCCTGGCTGGGTTGTTCGGCCCTGGCGGCTTTGTCGCCCGCGGCGACCGGAAGAAGAGCGTCAGCAGCTTTGCCGAGGCCATGCAATGGCTTCTCAGCGAGGTCGAGCGCAGCGTCAGCAAGCAGCGTTACAAGGGTCTCGGCGAGATGAACCCGGAGCAACTATGGGAAACGACGATGGACCCGCAAGTGCGCCGGTTGCTCAAGGTGCAGGTCGAAGACGCGATCGGTGCCGACGAGATCTTCAGCACGCTGATGGGCGAACTGGTCGAGCCGAGACGCAACTTCATCGAGACGAATGCATTGGCGGCGCGCAACATCGACGTTTGATCGACGCCTCGATCGCGGCTGAGCCCGGCGCGACGGCCTGCCGCGGTCAGTTGCACTGCCCGCTCATGGCGAGGCCGCCACGGATGTCGAAGGGCGATGGCGGTTGATGGCGTCGCGGGTTTCACGGGCGACGGTGCGCGCGGCCGCGGTGTAGTCCTCGTCGCAGCCGGCGTAAAGAATGGCGCGGGAAGAATTGATCATCAATCCGTTGCCATCGCCGTTGCAGCCTGCACGGACGGTCGCTTCGATATCACCGCCCTGAGCGCCGATACCGGGAACGAGCAGCGGCATGTTGCCGGTCAGCTCGCGGACGCGGGCGATCTCGCGCGGGAAGGTGGCACCGACGACGAGGCCACACTGGCCGCTCTCGTTCCACTCGTCGCTGACGAGGCGGGCAAGGCGCTCGTAGAGTTTCTCGCCGCCGACGTCGAGAAATTGCAGGTCGCTGCCGCCCGGATTCGACGTGCGGCAGAGGAGGATGACACCCTTGTCGCGATACTCCAGGTATGGAGCCACGGAGTCGCGTCCGAGGTAGGGATTGATCGTGACGGCGTCAGCCTGGTAGCGCTCGAAGGCTTCGATCGCGTACTGTTCGGCGGTGCTGCCGATGTCTCCCCGCTTGGCATCGAGGATCACGGGTACGCCAGGATGACGTGAATGGATGTGGGCCACCAGTTCTTCGAGCTGCTCTTCGGCACGGCAGGCGGAGAAATAGGCGATCTGTGGTTTGAAGCAACAGACCAGATCGGCCGTCGCGTCGACGATGGCACGGCAGAAGTGGAGGATCGCGTCCCCCTGGCCCTTGAGATGCTCTGGCAGGCGTGCAGGGTCGGGATCCAGGCCGACGCAAAGGAGACTGTTGCGCTCGTTCCAGGCCGAGGTGAGTGCATGCATGAAGTTCATCGTCGAGTGGCCGCAGGAAAAGAAGCCATTCTACGGTCAATTGCAGTTGCCGGATGCGGACAACAACGGCTTGCGCAGCACGGAGAGCGGGCAACGCCACGCGGGCAGGCGAGTGCATCGGCAGGTTTTTCAGCGTCGGAGGTGGCGCGCAAGTGAAGAGAATCACAGCGGATGAATATCAGCGACTGCGAGCCGGTGCCGAGGTGCTGGAGGCCGACAGCTTTGGCGACAAGGTCCTGCGTCTGGCGGACGGGACCATCCTCAAGCTCTTTCGTCGCAAGCGGCTGTTGTCTTCAGCGGCATGGTACCCGTATGCACGGCGTTTTGCCGACAACGCGGTGGCCATGCGGCGGCGGGGAATAGCGGTACCCGAGATCATCGATGTCATGCGGATCCCGTCCGTTGCTCGTGACGCGGTCCATTACCAACCTCTGCCGGGGGTGAGCCTGCGGCAGCTTCTGCGGGCCGGAGTGGACGCGAAGAGGCGGCAGGCGCTGCGGAGCGCGTTTACCCGTTTCGTCATCGAGCTGCATGAGAAGGGGATCTACTTCCGCTCCTTGCATCTGGGAAACGTCCTGCATCTGCCCGATGGCCGCTTTGGCCTCATCGACATAGCCGATGCCCGCTTGCGACCGTGGCGCCTGAGTCGGCATCTGCGTCGCCGCAATCTTCGACTGCTGCTCGCGGCCGCCGGCGAAAGTGACCTGGTAGACACGGCAGCGGTGCTCGCAGGCTGCCGCACGGAATCCCCTTGAGACGCTGTAGGACGCTGCGCGGCTGTCTTTACAACGCCTGGCCCGAACCCTATAATCGCCGCTTCTTTCGAGCGGGGGTATAGCTCAGCTGGGAGAG
>JFAX01000001.1:55134-55227 GCA_000585015.1 Candidatus Accumulibacter adjunctus
TCCGCGGTTCGATCCCGCGTACCTCCACCAGCGCAGCGAAAGATCATTGATCCGGGTCCCCATCGTCTAGAGGCCCAGGACACTACCCTTTCA
>JFAX01000001.1:55246-129687 GCA_000585015.1 Candidatus Accumulibacter adjunctus
AATCCCCGTGGGGACGCCAGCTCTTGCGGTTCTCAGCGCCACCGGCATTCTTGCCAAGGATCAGCAAATCAATTAAGTTGGCAGTGCACGTTGGTTGCCGGCTGACCCAGTCAGCATCGACGGCGCAGCGCGACTGATGGCGCGCGCAGGTGGCAAAGAGCCGTACGCCCGTCGGGGAGCAGCGGAATGCGGAAGGAAACCTTGTCCCGGGCGCCCGGTCAAGCCCTTGCATCCAGAAGTTGCAACGCCAGGTCCGCCATTCGTCCTTGCAAGGAAGAACGATGAATGCTAACGAAAAGTTCATGGCCGCTGAGGCGCATGTCGATGAGGCGGCGATCAGGCCGCTGCCAAACTCACGCAAGATTTTCGTCGTTGGCAGCCGACCGGATATCCGCGTGCCGATGCGCGAAATTACGCAGGCGGATACCGATACTGCTTTTGGCGGCGAGAAGAATCCCCCAATCTATGTTTACGACTGCTCCGGCCCGTACTCCGATCCACTGGCGCGTGTCGACGTTCGTCAGGGTTTGCCGGCCTTGCGCGCGCAGTGGATCGCTGAACGTGGCGACAGCGAAGCATTGGCAGGACTGAGCTCAGAGTTTGGGCGGCAGCGCGCCGCTGACGTGGCGTTGGATGAGCTGCGCTTTCCGGGTTTGCAGAGGAAGCCTCTGCGTGCCAAGCCGGGTGGCAACGTGAGCCAGATGCACTATGCGCGACGCGGCATGATCACGCCCGAGATGGAGTATGTAGCCATCCGTGAGAACGGCAATCGACAGCAGTATGTCGAGCAGTTGCGTCAGGCGGGGCCGCAGGGCCAACGGCTGGCGGAGATACTCTGTCGTCAGCATCGCGGCAACAGTCACGGCGCAAGCATTCCGGAGGAGATCACGGCCGAATTCGTCCGTTCCGAGGTGGCTCGTGGCCGGGCGATCATTCCTTGCAACATCAATCATCCGGAAAGCGAGCCGATGATCATCGGTCGCAACTTCCTGACCAAGATCAACGCCAATATCGGCAACTCGGCACTTGGATCGAGCATCCAGGAAGAGGTCGAGAAGATGACGTGGGCGATCCGCTGGGGTGGCGACACCGTGATGGACTTGTCGACCGGAAAGAACATTCATGAAACCCGGGAGTGGATCATCCGCAACAGCCCGGTGCCGATCGGCACGGTGCCGATCTACCAGGCATTGGAGAAAGTCAGCGGAAAGGCCGAAGAGCTGAGCTGGGAAATCTTTCGCGACACGCTCATCGAGCAGGCTGAACAGGGCGTCGATTACTTCACCATCCATGCCGGGGTCCTCCTGCGCTACGTGCCTCTGACGGCTGGACGGCTGACGGGGATCGTGTCGCGCGGCGGTTCGATCATGGCGAAGTGGTGCCTGGCACACCACCGCGAGAGCTTCCTGTATACGCACTTCGACGAGATCTGCGAGATCATGAAGGCCTACGACGTGGCCTTCAGCCTTGGCGACGGCCTGCGGCCCGGGTCGATCCATGACGCCAACGATGCGGCACAGCTGGGCGAGCTGAAGACCCTGGGTGAGCTGACCGACATCGCCTGGAAGCATGACGTGCAGGTGATGATCGAGGGACCGGGTCACGTGCCGATGCACATGATCAAGGAAAACATGGACTTGCAGCTTGAGTGCTGCCGCGAGGCGCCGTTCTACACCCTCGGACCACTGACTACCGACATCGCCCCAGGCTATGATCACATCACCAGCGGCATCGGGGCGGCAATGATCGGCTGGTATGGCACGGCGATGCTCTGCTACGTCACGCCGAAGGAGCACTTGGGTCTGCCGGACAAGGATGACGTCAAGACCGGTATCATCACCTACAAGCTGGCCGCGCACGCCGCGGATCTGGCAAAGGGCCACCCTGGCGCACAGATTCGCGACAATGCGCTGTCAAAGGCCCGCTTCGAGTTCCGCTGGGAGGATCAGTTCAACCTCGGCCTCGATCCGGACAAGGCGCGCGAGTTTCATGACGAGACGTTGCCCAAGGAGTCGGCCAAGGTGGCGCACTTCTGCTCGATGTGCGGACCACATTTCTGTTCGATGAAGATCACCCAGGAGGTGCGTGAGTTCGCTCTGGCTGAGGGTCTCAGCGAGGAAGAGGCCTTGGCAAGAGGGATGGAGGAGAAATCGATCGAGTTCGTCAGGAGCGGAGCGGAGGTTTACCACAAGGTCTGACCGCCAGAGGGCGATGGCGTGCAACCGCGGCGCAGCAGGCTAGAAGTCCCTCTCGGCCTCCCAGAGGACGAAACCTTCTTCCTGTTGCGTCCACTGCAGCAGTTCGATCAAGGGAAACGCTCGCTGGCCGAGACCGACAGGCCGTGCGTCATCGTCGTCGCCGACAGTACTTGCGCGTCCGGCGTCGTCGACCGATGAGGCAGGTGGCGTGGCTTTATGCTCGGCGGCTGCCTGGCGCAGGCGTGTGATTGCTTCGGGTAACTGTTCAGTGGTGATGACGCCGCGCGCGCTGCAGTCCTTGCCGATGGATTCCAGGAGTTGTCGTGCGACGGCGGCGAACATCATGATCTGGCCGGAGGTGCTTGATGTGAACTTGACGAGCATCGCTTGCGTCTCCTTGGGTCGTGAACCGTACAGCCATTGTTGCAGGTACGCGATCGAATGACAATAGCGTGATGGAGCTCGCTCGCCTGTTGCAGTCGCAGGGTTTTGGCAGTCGCGCCGAGTGTCGGGCGCTGGTCGCTAGCGGCCGGGTGTGCGTGAATGGTAGGCAGTGTACGGACTGGGCGAGACCGTACGAAGGCGAGGGACTGGTCTTTTCGGTCGATGATGTCTGCTGGCGCTATCGCCAGGCGGCCTATCTGGCGCTGCACAAGCCAGCGGGCTACGAGTGTTCGCATCGGCCACAACAGCACCAGAGCGTGTACTCCTTGTTGCCGCTGCCACTGGCGAGGCGCGGCGTACAGGCGGTTGGCCGCCTCGACCAGGATACGACGGGTCTGCTGCTGCTGAGCGATGATGGCGCCTTCGTTCACCGCTACACTTCACCCCGCAAGCTCGTCGAGAAGGTTTATGAGGTCAGAACGCGGCATGTGGTCGATGACGGGCAAGTGCGGGCCCTGCTCGCTGGTGTGACGCTGCGCGATGAAGCCCTGCCGGTGGCTGCGGTGGGCTGCCAGCGCCTCGACGACAGACAGCTGCGTTTGAGCGTGACGCTCGGTCGCTATCACCTCGTCAAGCGGATGCTGGCGGCGGTGGGTAACCGGGTGGAGAGTCTGCATCGGGTGGCCATTGGCGGTTTCGTGCTGCCGGCAGACCTGCGCGCAGGCGAGTGGATCTGGCTGGAGGCGGCTGACCTCGATCTGCTTGCTGTCGGCCGCCTGACGCCGAAATGTGGTGGCCCGGTGCACGATGACCCTCCGGCGACTTTGGCAGGGCAAGGATCGTGATGAGAGCGCTGGCTTTGGTCGCTGTCGTGCCGATACCGGCAGCTGCATACTTCGCTGGCGTTTCCTGCACCCGGTGCCGAATTGATGCCCGTTCCGTTGGAGGCTGGCAATGACCCTGACCGAACTGCGCTACATCGTGGCACTGGCGCGCGAGCGACACTTCGGACATGCGGCCGAGAAGTGCCACGTGAGCCAGCCGACCCTGTCGGTGGCTGTCAAGAAGGTGGAGCAGCGGCATGGCGTCGTTCTTTTCGAGCGTTCATCGGCCGACGTGCGCCTGACGATGATGGGTGAGCAGATTGCGCGACAGGCGGAGCGGGTACTGGAGGAGGCCGCGCGGCTGAAGGAGATCGTGGCGCAGGGGAAGGATCCGTTGCTCGGGCCATTGCGGCTTGGCGCGATCTATACGGTGGCACCCTATCTGCTGCCGCGGCTGATCCCCGCGCTGCACGCGCGAGCCCCACGGATGCCGCTCTACCTGCAGGAAAACTTCACCGTCAACCTGGCAGCGCAGCTGCGGCGGGGAGATCTCGATGTGATCGTCGTCGCGCTGCCGTTCGCCGAGCCCGGCGTGGTTTCGCGAGTGGTCTACGAAGAGCCTTTCTGCGTCGTGATGCCACCGCGGCATCCACTGACGCAGCAGGAGCGGGTTGACGCCCGGCAGGTAGCCGCGGAGAACCTGTTGCTGTTGGGCAATGGCAACTGTTTTCGGGATCAGGTGGTACAGGCCTGCCCGCAACTGTCGGCGCCAGGCGGAACCGATGGCTCGCTGGAAGGCAGCTCGCTTGAGACGGTGCGCTACATGATAGCCAGTGGTGCCGGAATTTCCGTTGTTCCGGCATCGGCAGCGGCGTCCTGGCCGGCTGAGGATGACCTGTTGAGCGTGCGCCAGTTCAGCGAGCCGGTACCGGTCAGGAAGGTGGTGATCGCGTGGCGGGCGACGTTTCCCAGACCGCAGGCGATCGATGTCCTGCGTGCAGCGATCGTCGATTGTCCACCGCCGGGAGTGCTCATCGTCTGACGGAGGCCGGTGAGCGGTGTTCCACGTGGAACAGGCGTATCGCCAGCGTCAACCGCCGCCGGTCATTCAGCCGACAGACTTTCGGCGTCGTGGCGGCGGCGTTTCGACGGTCGCGACGGCCGTCGTTGAAGCAGTCTTGCTGGCTGCGCTGCGTGTCTTCGCCGCTGTCGGCTTGGGTTCCCGCTTCTCGAACTCGAAGCCGACCTTGCCGTCGGTCGTGCGGACCAGATAGGCGGTAAACTTGCGGCGGGTGCGGGCAGATACGAATCCTCGCAGGAGCTCGGAACGTCCGTCTGCGAGGAGCCTGCGCATCTGGTCGGGTTCGATGGGTTGCTGCAGGATGACGGTGCCCGAGCGGAAGTCGCAGCTGCGGCCGGCGGTGACGGACTTTTCGCAGACGTAGGCCAAGCCGTGCCGAAAGACACGAGCACCACACTTGGGACAGGCACCGAGCGCTTCGCTTTCGGAGAAGTCCGGCTCATCGGCGCTGCCATCGTCGTTGGCGCTGCCCTGGCCGAAATCGAAAACGGGAGTATTCTCCTCATTGAGCAGGATGATGGCGCTGAACGGGCGGCCGAGCTTGTTGCGAAAGCCGGTCAGTGGGCCGATCCGCCGCTGCTCGAGCAACTCGTCGACCTCGCGCGCTTCGAACTGGCGCCCGGCGACGATCTTCCAGAGCGAGAAGTCGCAGCCCTGGCACTGGAACTTCTTGTACGTCTCCTTGATCACCCCGCCACACTTGGGACAGGGAGCCGCCAGCTCGCCGAAATCACCGGGAACGCTGTCGCTGTCGTAGCTCTTGGCGCGGTCGACGATTCGCCGGGTCATTTCGGCAATCTCGCGCATGAAGTCGACGCGCGTCAGTTCGCCACGCTCCATTCGTGCCAGTTTCCACTCCCACTCGCCCGTCAGTTCCGGCGCGGTCAGTTCGGGGATACCCAGTCCGTTGAGCAGGGTCATCAGGGAGAAGGCCTTGGCGGTCGGGAGCAGCTCGCGACCTTCGCGCAGCAGATACTGTTCCGCCAACAAGTTCTCGATGATCTGGGCGCGCGTGGCGGGTGTGCCCAGACCGCGGCCTGCCATCGCCGCGCGCAGTTCCTCGTCGTCCATGGCCTTGCCAGCGCCCTCCATGGCCGTCAGGAGCGTGGCTTCGGAGTAGCGCGCCGGTGGGCGGGTCTGGTGCGCGGCGATCACCACATCGCTGGTGCGCACCATCTCGCCTGGCGCGACGGCCACGAGGTTGCCTTCTTCGCCTTCCTGCGCCTCACGGCCATAGACGGCCAGCCAGCCCGCATTGACGAGGACCCGGCCTTCGCTCTTGAAGGGCTCGCCCTCGACACGGGTGATGCGGGTAGTGATCTGGTACTCCGCGGCGGGATGGAAGACGGCAAGGAATCGCTTGACGACCATGTCGTAGAGCTTCGACTCGGGCTCGGACAGGTGCTTTGGAGCCTGCAAAGTCGGAATGATCGCGAAGTGATCGGCGACCTTGGCGTTGTTGAAAATCCGCTTGTTGGGCTGCACCCAGTGACGTTCAAGGATCGTCTGCGCAAAGGGAGCATAACGCGCCAGCAGCCCTTCGGCATGCGCCTTGCTGCCCGCATCACCGGCGAGCATGGCCAGCGTGTTGGTCACCGTCGCTCGGTAGTCCTCGGGCAAGGCGCGGGAGTCGGTGCGCGGGTACGTGAGAACCTTGTGTTTCTCATACAGGGCCTGTGCCAGCCCAAGGGTAGCCTTGGCCGAGAAGCCGAAGCGGCTGTTCGCCTCGCGCTGCAGGCTCGTGAGGTCATAGAGCAGGGGCGAGACCTGGCTCGATGCCTTGGATTCCTCGCTGACGCTGCCCGGTTTGCCCAGACACTTCCGTTGCAGGAACGTCGCCCGCTCCTCGTCCCACAGCCGGTCGGCACGGGCGTGCTCATCGTCGTCCTTGCCCTGGAACTTCTCGTCGAACCACTTGCCTCGGTACTCCCCGGCGGCACAGACGAAGCTCCCTTCGAGTTCCCAGAAGGCGCGCGGTCTGAACTTGCGGATGCGATCCTCGCGGTCGACGATCAGCGCCAGCGTCGGAGTCTGGACGCGCCCGACGGTGGTCAGGTGGAAACCGCCAGTCTTGGAGTTGAACGCCGTCATCGCCCGCGTGCCGTTGATGCCGACCAGCCAGTCGGACTCCGAACGACAGACCGCTGCCTGCGCCAGCCCGTGCATCTCGCTGCCTTGGCGGAGACGGGTGAAGCCCTCGCGGATCGCCTGTGGCGTCATCGATTGCAGCCACAGCCGCTCGACGGCCTTGCCGCTGCCGGCGTGCTGGCTGATGTAGTTGAAGATCAACTCGCCCTCACGACCGGCGTCGCAGGCATTGACCAGAGTGACCACATCCTTGCGCTTGATGAGACGCAGCAGCAACTTGAGGCGGGCTTCCGTCTTGGCGATCGGCTGCAGCGCGAAATGCGGGGGAATCACCGGCAGCTGAGCAAAGGACCACTTGCCCCTCTTGACCTCATACTCGGCAGGGCAGGCGAGTTCAAGCAGGTGGCCGATGGCCGAAGAGAGAACGTAATCTTCACTCTCGAAATAGTCCTCATGGCGAACGAAACCGCCCAGAGCGCGCGCGATGTCAGCGGCGACGGACGGCTTCTCGGCAATGATCAGTTTCTTGCTCATCGGGGTCTCAGTCAGCCGCACAGGGGGCGAGGGTGGGGTTGCGGGGTACGCCGCAGCAGAGCTGCCTGCGGACGATGATAAGAGGAGTTCGCGCCGCTTGGCAAGCGAGCCGGACGAGCAGCCAGCCGGCAACCGCCATCGCTGCGGTCCGGTTGTCCTCGGCAGGGCGTGGGAATGGCGGCCATGCAGTCACCAGCGCCGACCCCTTCTGGTCTCGGCGTCGGCTTCCGGTCTGGTGCTGGAAGCGTGGGCGGCGCCGGCCGAGATCTGCGCCGGGTGGTCTAGGAGCGGCCGATGGATGATGGGGCCGACAGCCGCTGGTAGCGGCCGCCCGGCATGCTGGCGATCTGACCTTGCAGTTCGAGTTCGAGCAAGACCACAGCGGCACACTCTGCGCTCAGGCCGGCCCGTGCGATCAGTTCGTCAAGGCTGAACGGGTCGAAACCGAAGGACTGCAGGAGGCGCCCGGCATCGGTGGCTGTGTCCGGAGGCGCGTCCGCTGCTGCCTCTGCTGTCGTTGCCGAGTTCCCTCCCGTCGTGCTCCAGCGCAGCTCGTCCAGCACATCGGCGACGGTTTCCACCAGCTTTGCTCCCTGCTTGATCAGCCGATGGCAGCCGCGCGATTGGGGCGAGTGGATCGAACCCGGGATCGCGAAGACCTCTCGTCCCAGTTCCGCAGCGATGCGGGCGGTGATCAGCGAGCCGCTGTCGACGGTTGCTTCGACCACCAGTGTGCCGCGCGAGAAGCCGGCGATCAGCCGATTGCGACGCGGGAAGTTGGCCGCCGCTGGTGGCGTCCCGAGGGCGAACTCGGAGATGATCGTACCCCGGCGACCGATCTCTCGCGCCAGCTCCCGGTTGCGGGCGGGGTAGACACGGTCGATACCGGTCCCGATGAAGGCGACGGTATTTCCCGATCGCGCCAGCGCACCGCGGTGCGCGCCGGCATCGATACCCAGCGCGAGACCACTGGCGATGGTCAGACCGGCATCGGCCAGCGCTGCAGCAAAGCGCTCAGCGTTGCCGAGGCCCTGTGGCGTCGGGTTGCGGCTACCGACGATCGCCAGCGCTGGCGAATTGAGGAGTTCGAGGCGGCCGAGGACATAGAGCAGCGTGGGCGGATCAGCGGTCTGCAGAAGCGACTGCGGATACTCGGGATCGGCGAGAGATACCAGGTGCTGTGACGGTTCCGTCGACCATGCAAGCGCGCTCTCGATTCGTTCGGCATCGTTCTCGTCGAGCAGCAGGCTGGCGGCACGTTCGCCAGCCACTGCCGCCAGCGACGAGCGGCCGGCACTGAAGATCGCCTCCGGCGGACCAAAGGCGCGCAGCAGCTTGCGCTGCGTTTCGCCGCCAATTCCGGGGGTCAGCGTCAGGCGCAGCCACGGCAGCAACTCGGCTGCCCGGGTAGCCATTACTGCGGCACGCGGGCGAAGTCGTTGACCTCGACGGTACCGATGGCTTGAACGACGAGGCCGTAGGAAATCCGTTGAAACGTGCGGAAGATGAACAACAGGCCGACCCGCTCCGGCGGTATCGGGATGACGACGTTGGCGTCGTATTCGTCGCGCTCGACGATCTTGCGGTTGCGCTCGAGGGCGAGCACGTGACCGATCTCCATGCCGTCGGCGCGGCCGCGGTTGATCGCGACGATCGATCCACGGCCGGCGGCATCGACACCACCGTAGACCGATATCACTCGGCCGTCGACGGCAAAATCCGGTTTGTGGGGGACGTAGGGAACCAGCTCGGGACGTACCAGTGGCACCAGGCGGTCGCCACGTCCGATCTCCTCCTTCGACGTCAAGATCTCGAAGGTGGCCGGATTGCCGGGCTCGATCTGGCGTGCGGTGCCCAGATAGTAAGCCTGGTAGCCGAGGATCTCGTTGCTTTCCGGATCGACCAGGGGCTTGCCCTGACGGTAGATCTGCCAGCCGCGCTGGCCGGGATCAGCATCGGCGACATAGGCGCGGTCACCGCGGCCAAGGAAGATGCGATCGGGCGGCAGGGCGACGATGCGTGCAGCGTTCGCGAGACCGTCCTTGTCGACGATCAGCGGCTCGGACAGGAAAGGGCGAATCTCGTTCGGCGGAATCGGCGGTACGCCCGGGTCGATCGCCTCAGCGTGAATCTGGGGCAGTAGCTTGGCACTCTGCAGGCGCAGCCATGGTCTGCCGTCGGCGTGGCGTTCGAGGACGATGATGTCTCCCGGGTAGATGAGGTGCGGATTGCGGATCTCGGATCGGTTCATGCGCCAGATCAGCGGCCATTCCCACGGGTTCTTGAGGAACTTGCCGGCGATTCCCCAGAGCGTGTCTCCAGGGACGACGATGTGTCTTTCGGGAGCACCGCTGGCCAGCTCGAGGCCTTGACCGGCAGCGCCGGACATTCCGGCAAGCGTGGCCAGGATGAAGGCGAACAGGAAGCGGATCATCGTGTTATCCTCGTACGTGTAGCCGCACTCTCGGGGGAACTCAGGGTCACTGCTCCTGTCGGAGCGTAGCGATTCGGCAGCCCGGCCGCCAAACTTCCGGTGCGTGCGATACACGGACGCCGGCATTGTCGAGACACTGCCTTAAATTCTGCACGTAGTTACTTATTCGATCAAGTTTTTTATGTCTTTGCTGCCGATACTTCGTTTCCCCGACCCACGTCTGAAAAAGGTTGCCGCGCCGGTGGTGGCCATCGATGACGGCATACGCCGGCTGGCGCGAGACATGGCCGAGACGATGTACGAGGCGCCCGGGATCGGTCTCGCGGCGACGCAGGTGGACGTGCACCTGCGGTTGATCGTCGTCGATGCATCCGAAACCCGCGACCAGTTGCTCGTGCTCATCAATCCGGAAATCCTGGCGCAGGATGGATCGCAGAAGTGCGAGGAGGGCTGTCTGTCGGTACCGGGCATCTACGATCGGGTCGAGAGGGCCGAGCGTGTGGTGGTGCGCTATCGTGACCTCGACGAGCGGGAACAGATCGTCGAGGCCAGCGGCTTGCTTGCCGTCTGCCTGCAGCATGAAATCGACCACCTGCAGGGCCGGGTATTCGTCGAGCACCTGTCACAACTGAAGCAGTTGCGCATCCGTAACAAGCTGGCCAAGCAGGCACGGATCACTGCATGAGGCTGGGCTTCGCCGGAACGCCCGAGTTCGCAGCCGTTGCGCTGCGCGCCTTGCTGGCAGCCGGCCACGACGTCGCGCTGGTGCTGACACAGCCCGATCGCGCGGCGGGCCGTGGTCTGGCCATGCGTCCGTCGCCGGTCAAGCAGCTGGCACAGGTCGCGGGACTCAATCTGCTGCAACCATCGACACTGCGTGACCCGGTCGTGCAGCAAGAGATTCGTTGCCGCGAATTGGAGGTCCTGGTCGTCGCCGCCTACGGGCTGATCCTGCCGCAGGCCATTCTCGACCTGCCGCTGCGGGGCTGCATCAACATCCACGCCTCGCTTCTGCCACGCTGGCGGGGCGCGGCACCGATCCAGCGCGCCATTCTGGCCGGAGATCGGGAAACCGGCATCAGCATCATGCAGATGGACGCCGGGCTGGACAGCGGCCCGCTGTTGGCGTTGGCGGTGGAGGACATTCGTGACGATGATAACGCCTCTTCGCTGCACGATCGGCTGGCCCAGCTGGGTGCCGGCCTCCTGCTCGAGGTGCTCGATCGACTGCCGTGTGCCGGCCGCGAGCAGCCGGCGGAAGGGATTACCTACGCGGCCAAGATCGACAAGGCCGAGGCTGTGCTCGACTGGCGCCTGCCTGCAGCGCAGCTCGCACGGCAGGTGCGAGCCTTCAATCCGCTGCCGGTGGCGCGTTGCGTGCTGGGCGGCAACGTGCTCAAGGTCTGGGCGGCAAGTCCGCAAGCCGCAGCTGGCTCTCCCGGCCTGATCCTGGCGGCTGGCCGGGACGGCCTGCTGATTGCCTGTGGGGAAGGAGCGCTGCGGATCGAAGAGCTGCAGCAGGCAGGTGGTCGGCGCATGTCGGCAGCAGAGTTCCTCAACGGCACGGTGGTGCAGGTTGGTTCCCGCTGCACCCAGGTGGCGTCGTGATGTGGCCTGCTCGCGTCGGGAGCGGACGCCGCGGGTTGGTCTTCAGTCTCCGCTGGCGCATGTTTCACGTGAAACACGACGCATGTCCGGTTGCCTGGATGCCTTTCCCGCCGGTTCCTCGCGGCTTGCCAGCACGGCACGCAACAGATCGGCGAGTCGGTAGCCCGCCTCACTGACGCGACGATTGGCGATCTCCAACGCCTGCCGGTGAAAGTCGGCAGCGATCGTCGGTACCTCATCGGCACCTGGCGGGTATGCATGGTCACGCGCCAGCCGCCAGCTCTCGTCGATCCACCGCGCCGCCACCGGTTCACCTTGCGGTGGCGCATGGCGGGTCGTCAGCCTGCTGACCGCGGCTGCCAGACGGCTGTCGCGCAGCCACGGCGGGCCTGGCAGATCGTCCCAGTAGCGGTGCAGTGTCGTCTCGGGGTGGCGCGTGTTGAACGGATTGACGATGCGGACCGTGTTGCCGCCCTGATCGCTCCTGCCGTCAGGCAAGTAGCGACTGCCAGCGTGCAACGGCTGATGCGCGTCTCCGACCAGGTGAATGAGCCAAGGCAAAGCGTAGCTACGTTCTGCCGGCCGCGCGTGTGGGTTGCCGACCACGCGCGCCAGCCTCTCGATCTGCCGCTCGATGTCACCCGCTGGCGCCTTGCGGATTGTTGCGCCGTCGAGAGGCCGGTCGACGTAATGCCAGTCGAGCCGTCGCTCCATGTCCGGGAAGCCGGCCAAGGTTGGCGTCGGCTCCTCGTCGCCGGCGGTATAGAAGCGCTGGTCGCGGCGGATGTCGTCGGGCCAGGTAGAAGCTTCGACAAACGCGCTTCGGCCTGGGTCGCCGTCCTTGCTGCGCGCCAGCCAGCGGCCGAAATCGGGATGCCCGCGAAGGATCGTCGTCACCGCGGCCTGACAGGCGTGGTCGAGGTTCTCCCAGGCAATCATGGCGCTGATGCGATGGCCGGCGGCGTTCCACGCCGCTGCTGTCGGCGCGAGGCCGAGCAGCAGGAGCAGCAGGATGGCTTTGCCTGACGTCCGCAACATGCGGGCATTATCGGCTCTCCGTGGCCGGCTCGCCAGTTGCCGGCATCGTGCTAAACTCGCCGCACTCTTGAATGCCGATGAAAACCCAGCGCTTGCCATCACCATCAGCCGCCCCGTCGTCGCGCGCCCAGCGAGTTCGCGGTGGGGCATCGGCCAGCCAGCCCAGTGGGCTGCCACGCGATTCGCTGGCCTTCAGCCTGCTGCTGGCGGCACGTGTCCTGGCTGCGGTGCGCGCTGGACGGAGTTTGACGCAAGCTCTGGCGCCGCTTGCCAGCGAGCCTCCTTCTGCTCGCGCCGAGGCGCAGGATGCCGCTTACGCGACGCTGCGGCGCTACGGCTGCGGCGAGTTCCTCCTGCGCCGCTTGCTCGCCAGGCCGTTGCCACATCCGGAGGCCGAGGCACTTCTGCTGGCCGCTCTGTATCGTCTCCAGTCGCGACCGGAGACCGCCTACGTGGTGGTGGACCAGGCGGTGACGGCGGCTGCCGAGCTGGCGGAAGGCGCCTTCAAGGGACTGGTCAACGCCGTCTTGCGCAACTATCTGCGGCAGCGTGAGGACCTCGAACGGGCGATGCTCGACGACGAGGAGGCGAGACATCAGCATCCGGCGTGGTGGTTGAAGCGGCTTCGCCGCGAATACCCCGCCTGCTGGCAGCGGATCGTCGCCTTCGCCAACCGGCCGCCGCCGATGACACTGCGCGTCAATCGGCGGCGCTCTTGCGTCGCGGAGTACGCGGCGAGGCTGCATGCCGCCGGCCTCACCGCGCGGCCCATCGGCCCGGCCGGCTTGTTGCTTGCCGACGCGGTTGCGGTGGAGGCGCTCCCCGGCTTTGCCGACGGCCTGGTGTCGATCCAGGATGCGGGGGCGCAGCGTGCCGCCGAGTTGCTGGCACCACAGGCCGGTCAGCGCGTTCTCGACGCATGCGCGGCGCCGGGAGGCAAGACCTGCCATCTTCTCGAACTGGCCGACATCGAATTGCTGGCGCTGGACGTCCAGGAAAGCAGGGTGCGCAGGATCAGAGACAACCTGCATCGCCTGCGCCTACCCGCGACGGTGGTGCTGGCGGATTGCCGGCGGAGTCCGGATTGGTGGGACGGACGCGCCTTCGACCTCATACTGGCCGATGTGCCCTGCTCGTCTTCCGGTGTCGTGCGACGGCATCCGGACATCAAGTACCTGCGCCGCCAGAGCGACATCAGGCATTTCGTTCACCTGCAGCGGGAAATCCTCGATGGCCTGTGGCCATTGCTCAAGGCGGGCGGAAAGATGCTCTATGCGACCTGCTCGCTGTTTGAGGAGGAGAATGCGGCGCAGATCGACGCCTTTCTCTTTCGCCAGGCCGCTGCCAGGCGCCTGACCGAGGAACGCTTGCTGCCCCGGGAAGAACATGACGGATTCTATTATGCGCTACTGGAGAAGGCTGCTTAACGTCTGGCTTTGCGGCCTGCTGCTGCTGTCCGGGTCTTCCACCATCCTGGCTTCCGACATCAGTGTCCGCAACCCCGTTCTTTCGCCCAGCGACGAGGGCTACCTGCTGTCGGCTGACTTCAACATCAATCTGAATGCCCGCCTCGACGACGCCATAGCACGCGGGGTCACACTGTACTTCGTCGTCGACTTCGAACTGACACGGGCGCGTTGGTACTGGCTCGACGAGCAGGTGATCAGTCGCAGCCAGACGTTCCAGCTTTCCTACCACGCACTCACTCGCCAGTACCGCCTGTCGAGCGGCGCCCTGCATCAGAGCTTCACTTCGCTCGATGACGCACAGCGGATCCTGTCACGCCTGCGCAACTGGCTGGTTCTCGAGCGCGGTGCCTTCAGGCCTGGGGAGAGCTACCAGGCCGCCGTCCGCATGCGCCTCGACCTGAGCCAGATGCCAAAGACCTTTCAGGTCAACGCCCTTGCCAACCGCGACTGGAATCTGTCGTCGGAGTGGGCGCGCTGGATTTTCACCCCGTCGGAAATCGTCGTACCGGTGGTGCCCTCGGCGGTGCCCGTACCCGCCGCCGCTTCCGACAGCAGATGAAGAGCCTGATCGTCGCCGCCGCCTCCTTTGGCGGCATCCTCCTGTTTCTCCTCGCTTCGGCGAGCGCCAATACGGCGCTGTTCGCCAGCCACTATCCGTGGTTGCTCGGCCTCAATGCCATCGTCGCGCTTTCCCTCCTGGCACTGATCGCCTGGCAGTTGCACGCCCTCTGGCGGGAGCACCGGGCACAGGTCTTCGGTTCGCGTCTCAAGTTGCGCCTGATGCTCATGTTCGGACTGATGGCGGTGTTGCCCGGCGTCCTGATCTATGCCGTTTCGGTCCAGTTCGTCACCAAGAGCATCGAGACCTGGTTCGATGTCCGCGTCGAGAAGGCGCTCGAGGCCGGTCTCAACCTCGGACGCAGCGCGCTGGATTCGCTGCTCGAGGATCTGGCGGTAAAGGCACAGATCATGGCGCTCGAGCTGGCCGATCGTTCGGAAGCGCAACGGCGGCTCGATCTGAATCGGCTGCGTGAGCAGCACGGGGTGCAGTCGGCGGCGCTGTTCTCGACCAGCGGCGAACTGCTGGCGACGGCGACGGGCGATCTGGCGACGCTGCTGCCGTCGCAACCGGCCGACGAGCAACTCCGCCTGGCGCGCAAGGAGCGCCGCTTTGCCGTCATCGAGGGCAGCGGCGAGAAGGATCTGACGCTGCGTGTGCTGGTCGCCGTCATGCCGGCTGGCCTCGGGGTCGAGACCCGCTTGCTGCAGCTCATCGACCCGGTACCAAGTGCCCTGGCGCTCAACGCCGACCGGGTGCAGACGGTTTACGCCGACTACCAGGAGCTTTCGCTGGGTCGCGAGGGTCTGACCCGCATCTACGCCATGACCCTGACGCTGACGGTGCTGCTGGCACTGTTCACGGCCATCGCCCTGGCCTTCGTACTGGCCCGTCGCCTGTCGGCGCCGCTGTCCATTCTCGCCGAGGGAACGCAGGCCGTGGCCGCCGGCGACTACACGCCACGACAGGCCGTATACAGTCGCGACGAGCTCGGCGTCCTGACCCGCTCTTTCAAACAGATGACCAGCCAGCTCGACGAGGCGCGGCGCGACAACGAGCGCCACCGCAGCGAACTGGAAGCGGCGCGCGCCTACCTCGAATCGATCCTCGCCAACCTCTCGGCCGGTGTCTTGGTCTTCGACCGGCGCCTGGTCCTGCGAACCGTCAACCAGGGTGCGTCGACCATCCTGTCTGACGATTTCGACGGCCTGCTGGGCCAACCGACCGATCTCTGGGTGCGCCAGCAGTTGCTCGGGAAGGCGATCGACCGCGCCTTCGTCCAGCACGAGCGTCGCGAATGGCAGGAAGAGATCGAACTCGATCACGTCGGTGGCCTGCCGCAGATTCTGCTCCTGCGTGGCACCGAACTGCCCGCCGAGTCACACGGCGGCTACGTGGTCGTGTTCGACGACGTTACGCGACTGATCGCCGCGCAGCGCAGCGCAGCCTGGGGCGAGGTGGCGCGCCGACTGGCGCACGAGATCAAGAATCCGCTGACGCCGATCCAGCTCTCCGCTGAGCGCTTGCAGATGAAGCTTGCCGATCGCCTGAGCGGCACTGACGCCGAGATGCTCGACCGGGCGACGCGAACGATCATCACCCAGGTGCAGGCGATGAAGCGCATGGTCAACGATTTCAGCGACTACGCGCGTTTGCCGGCACCCGACTTGGCGGCGGTCGACCTGAATGCGCTGATCGCCGAGGTACTCGGCCTTTACGAGACCTCCGGCGTGCACATCAAGCGCAAGCTCAACCTCAGGTTGCCGCTGGTTCTCGGCGACGCCACCCAGTTGCGACAGATCATCCACAATCTCCTGCGCAACGCCGAAGAGGCGCAGGAGGGGGCCGCTGCGCCATGTGTCGTCATCGTCACCCGCTGCGCAGAGAACATGGCCGAGCTGGTCGTGAAGGACCATGGGCCCGGGTTTCCGCCCGAGATCATCGCCCGGGTCTTCGAGCCCTACGTCACGACCAAGGCGCGTGGCACCGGACTCGGCTTGGCGATCGTCAAGAAGATCGTCGATGAGCATCATGGGCGCATCAGCATCAACAACCGTCAGCCGGTCGGCGCAGAGGTCAGCATCAGCCTGCCACTTGCGCCGCAAGCGGACTCCGACAGCCATTTCAAGAAGACTCTTTCCGGGACCTGAGCATGGCGCAAGTACTGATCGTCGATGACGAAATGGGCATTCGAGAACTCCTGTCGGAGATCCTGGCCGACGAAGGCCACTCGGTATGGCTGGCGGAGAATGCCGCGGCAGCGCGCAGGCTGCGTGCCGAAAGAAGACCGGATCTCGTCCTGCTCGACATCTGGATGCCGGACACCGATGGCATCTCGCTGCTCAAGGAGTGGTCGGCGGGCGGACTGTTGACGATGCCGGTGGTGATGATGTCGGGGCACGGCACGATCGATTCGGCGGTCGAGGCGACGCGCATCGGCGCAGCCGATTTCCTCGAGAAGCCGATCGCGCTGCAGAAGCTGCTGCTCACCGTCAAGAAGGCGCTCAAACATGAGACTTTGCAGGTCAAGAAGCCGCTGACTCTCGATGCCTTTGCCCACTCCCCGCTGTTGAAGGATCTCAAGCGCCGTCTGGAGCAGGCAGCGGCGAAGACGTCCGTACTGCTGTTGAAGAGCACCTCGGGTGCGATTGCCGAGATCTGCGCCCGCACACTGCAGACGCCGCTGACCCCCTGGCTCGACCTGTCGACCGCGAGTTCGGCACTGACGCAGGAGATGCTGCAGAAAGCCAGCGGCGGCGTCGTCTTCATCGCCGATCTGGCGCATCTCGGCAAGCTGCAGCAGATGAGCCTGGCCTTCGCCCTGGAGCGGCTCGAGCGTCTCAACCTGCAACTGGTGGCGGCTTCCAGCCGGCCGCTGGCAACCCTCGTCGAGTCAGGCTGGGATGCGGCGCTGGTGAGCCGGCTGGGCGAAGTGTGGGTGGCTCTACCGCAGATCTCGGGTCACGCCGATGATGTGCCGGAGATCGCCTCGCTGCTGCTGGCGCATCTGGCGGAGCGTGGCGAAGTGCCCTTGCGGCGTTTTTCCAGCGGCGCGCAGAACGCCCTCCGCATGCACCGCTGGCACGGCGAGTGGGCGGAACTGCTTGGCACGGTGCGCAACCTCGCCCTCTCCGCGCTCGAGGAGGAGATCAGCAGCGAAGACGTGACCCGTATCCTGCAGACCGAGGTGGTCGAGAACGGCGTGACGCAGGCCTTGCCGGCGGCCTTTTTCGACCAGCCGTTGCGCGAGGCGCGGGAGGCCTTCGAGAAGATGTACTTCGAGTACCATTTGACTGGCGAACGCGGTAGCATGACGCGTTTGGCGGAGAAGACCGGTCTCGAACGGACGCACCTCTATCGCAAGTTGAAGCAGCTTGGCCTGAACATCGGCCGGCGTGGCGACGAACGCGACTGAGGCGGGACCACCGGTTTCCTGCATGTCGGGGCAGAGGAGGGGCAGTGCGCATCGTGATCCTGGGTGCTGGGCAGGTAGGGGCCAGCGTTGCCGAGAGTTTGGCTTCCGAGAACAACGACATCACCATGGTCGACAGCGACCAGGACCGCCTCGCCTACCTGCAGGACCGCCTCGACATCCAGACGGTACATGGCAACGCGGCGCATCCTTCCGTTCTGGCGAGCGCCGGTGTGGACGACGCCGACCTGCTGATCGCCGTCACCCAGAGCGACCAGACCAATCTCGTCGCCTGCAAGGTGGCGCACAGTGTCTTCAACGTACCCTCGCGAATCGCCCGCCTGCGAGCCGCTGACTTCGTCGACAGCGAAAAGCTGCTGGCGCCCGAGAACTTCGCCGTCGATTACGCACTGGTACCGGAGAAGGTGATCACCGAATACATCGCGCGCCTGGTGGACTTTCCGGAAGCGCTGCAGGTGCTCAGTTTTGCCGGTGGTTCGGTGGTCCTGGTGGGCGTCCGGGCCTACGCGGGTGGCCTCCTTGTCGGCAGCCCGATCAAGGAGATGCGTGGCCACCTGCCGCCCGAGATCGATGGTCGCATCGCTGCCATCTACCGCCGCGACGGCGCCATCACGCCGACCGGCGAAACGGTGGTCGAGGACGGCGATGAGGTCTTCCTGCTGGCCGCCGAGGAGCACATCCGGGCCGTGATGCGCGAGCTGCGCCGCTCGGTCGAACCGGTGCAACGGGTGATGATCGCCGGCGGTGGCAACATCGGGCTGCGCGTCGCGGAGGCGCTGCAGGCGCGTTGCCAGGTCAAGGTGATCGAGGTGGATCGACGGCGTGCCGAACACGTCGCCGGTGCGCTGAAATCGGCCCTGGTGCTCAGCGGCGATGCCACCGACGAGGAGTTGCTGCAGCAGGAGGCGATCGACGCGATGGACCTCTTCCTTGCACTGACCAACGACGACGAAGACAACATCATGGCCGCCTCACTGGCCAAGCGGATGGGCTGCGCCCGCGTCCTGGCGCTGATCAATCGCCGGGCCTACGCCGAACTGGTCCAGGGCGGCCCGATCGACATTGCCATCTCGCCGGCGCAGGTGTCGATCGGTTCGTTGCTGACCTATGTCCGGCATGGCGACGTGGCGCAGGTGCACAGCTTGCGACGGGGCGCCGCCGAGGCGCTCGAGGTGGTCGCACACGGCGATCGCAAGACGTCGAAGGTCGTCGGCCGGCGAGTTGACGAGTTGCCGCAGATTCATGGGGCCTTCATCGCGGCCATCGTCCGCGATCTCGACCGCCACCGCGACGTCGGCTACCTCGGGCTGGCGAAGAAGAAGCAGAAGGGCCGCGTGCTGATCGCGCACAAGGACGTGGTCGTCGAGACGGATGACCACGTGATCGTCTTCTGCCTGGACAAGAAGGTGGTCAAGCAGGTCGAGAAGCTCTTCTCCGTCGGCTTCCACTTCTTCTGAGAACGCGCCATGCAACGCTATTACCCGGTGGTGCGGGTGCTTTCGCTGGTCATCCTGATGTTCGGCCTGACGATGCTGGTGCCGTTGCTGCTTTCCTGGTTCCAGCACGATGGCGCCGAGAGCGCTTTCGACGAGGCTTTCGTGCTGACCGTCGGCACCGGTTTCGGATTGTGGTGGGTGACGCGCCGTGAAGTGCGCGACCTGACGATCCGCGACGGTTTCCTGATGGTCGCCCTGGTGTGGACCGTCCTGCCCGTTTATGCGGCGCTACCGCTGGTCTTGCAACTCAACCTCAGCTTCACTGATGCCTATTTCGAGGCGGTTTCGGGTCTGACGACCACCGGTGCGACGGTTGTCGTCGGTCTGGATGAGCTGCCGGTGTCGATCAACTTCTGGCGTACCCAGCTCGTCTGGCTGGGCGGCATGGGCTTGATCGTTCTAGCCGTCGCCATCCTGCCGCTGCTGGGAATCGGTGGCCGGCAGATGTTCAAGGCCGAGACCCCCGGCCCGATGAAGGATTCGAAGATGACCCCGCGCATGGCCGAGACGGCGAAGGGGCTATGGTTCGTCTATGTACTGATCTCGATCGCCTGTACGCTTGGCTACTACTGGGCGGGGATGTCGTGGCTCGACGCGATCATGCACATGTTCGCGACCATGGGTCTGGGAGGTTTCTCGAGCCATGACGCCAGCTTCGGTTTTTTCGATTCGCCGGCGATCGAGGCGGTCAGCATCGCCTTCATGCTGATCGCCGGCTGCAACTTCGCCACCCATTTCCTCGTCCTCTCGCAGCGCTCATTCCGCCCGTACGCGACCGATCCCGAGGCCGGCTGGTTCCTGCTGGTGACGATCGGCAGCGTCATCGGCATCGCCGTCTTCCTCGATGTGCATGAGGTTTATCCAAGCTTCCTCGAGGCGCTGCGCTTTTCGGCGTTCAATGTCGTCTCGATCGCCACCACGACCGGCTTTGCCAATACCGATTACGCGCTTTGGCCGTTCTTCGCGCCGCTGTGGATGTTGTTCCTGTGCAGTTTCGCCACCAGCGCCGGTTCCACTGGTGGCGGCATCAAGATGATCCGCGCCATCGTCCTCTACAAGCAGGTGTACCGCGAACTGGCGCGGGCGATGCACCCGAGCGCCGTGCACCCGGTGAAGATCGGCAACAGCGTCGTGCCGTCGAACATCCTCTTCGCCGTGCTCGCCTTCGGCTTCATCTACATGGTGTGCATCGTCTCGATGACCCTGCTGCTGTCGTTCTCCGGTCTCGAGATCATCACCGCGCTGTCGGCGGTCATCGCCAGCATCAACAACACCGGTCCCGGCCTCGGCGAAGTCGGGCCAGCGAACAACTTCGCCGGCCTCACCGACTTCCAGACCTGGGTGTGTACGGTGGCGATGCTTCTCGGCCGTCTCGAGATCTTCACGCTGCTGGTGGTCCTGACGCCTGCTTTCTGGCGCAAGTAGCAGCGGCAACGGCGGACGATTCCCTGTGTGCAAGCCAATCCCCGAACCGTGGAGCAGACTGTGAGCCGACCGAGCAACGACACTTTCCTGCGCGCCCTGCGCCGGCAGCCAACCGAGCAGACGCCGGTCTGGCTGATGCGCCAGGCCGGCCGCTACCTGCCCGAGTACTGCGAGACGCGGCGACGTGCGGGCAGTTTCCTGCAGTTGTGCAAGAATCCGGCGCTGGCCTGCGAAGTGACGCTGCAGCCGCTCGCGCGCTACGACCTCGATGCGGCGATCCTCTTCTCCGACATCCTGACGGTACCGGATGCGATGGGACTGGGACTCTTCTTCACCGATGGCGAGGGTCCGCGCTTCGAACGCCCGTTGCGCGAGGAATGGGCGATCCGCGACCTGACGGCACCGGACCCCTGGGACCACTTGCGCTACGTGACCGATGCCGTCGCCGAGATCAGGCGGGCATTGCACGACTCGGTGCCACTGATCGGCTTCTCGGGCAGTCCCTACACCCTCGCCTGCTATATGGTCGAAGGTGGCGCGAGCAGCGACTACCGCCACATCAAGAGCATGCTGTACGGGCGGCCCGACCTCCTGCACCGGATTCTGTCGGTGACTGCCGATGCCGTCACCTCCTACCTCAACGCGCAGATCGAATCCGGCGCGCAGGCGGTCATGATCTTCGACTCGTGGGGTGGCTCGCTTTCGGCTGCAGCCTATCGGGAGTTCTCTCTGAGCTACCTGCGGCGGATCGTCGACGGGCTGATCCGCGAACGGGCGGGTGAGCCGGTGCCGTCGATCGTGTTCACCAAGGGCGGTGGGCTGTGGCTGGAGTCGATCGTCGACAGCGGATGTGACGCGATCGGTGTCGACTGGACCATCGACATCGGCGAGGCGCGCCGTCGGGTCGGTCAGCGTGTTGCGCTGCAAGGAAACCTCGATCCCGCTGTTCTCTTTGCCTCGCCGCAGCAGATCGTCACCGAGGCCACGAAGGTCCTCGCCAGCTACGGTGCCGATGGTTGCGGCCACGTCTTCAATCTTGGACACGGGATATCGCAGTTCACGCCGCCGGAAAACGTCAAGGCGCTGATTGATGCAGTGCACCAACACAGCCGCCAACTGCGCCAGTCAGGCAATAAATTGACTCGGGGGAGTTGACTTATTCACAGAAATGTCCCATGGGCGCGGCGCCGCCGCCTGGTTTCCGGATGACGCCGACCGATTTCTTTAAGTATCTGGTTTATAAGTGTTTTTGGATTGCTGATTTTTTGGGCAAGTACGCTGCAGCCCTTGCTGCAAGGGCCTTCACGAGGCTTTCCGGGGTTTCGATCCACAGAGTTATCCACAGGTTCTGGGGAAGAGCGAAAACGTGTGCTAATTGAGCGTCTTACCCTTCTTTGCCAGAATTGGCGCGAGCTTGTGGTGCTAAGTGGTCCAGTCCGGCCGCCGGTCTGAGCGATGACCGAACGACCGCTTGAGCCGGGCTTGGTGCGCGTCGCGCTCGACCTGCCACTGCGGCGCCTGTTTGACTACCGTAGCCCGGACGACCCACCGCTGACGGTTGCCGATGTCGGCTACCGGGTCCGCGTACCGCTGGGCCAGCGGCAGAGGATCGGCATCATCGTCGCCGTCGGCGTGGACAGCGACGTCGATCCAGAGGACCTGAAGCCGGTCGGCGAAGTCCTCCGCGACCTGCGCCCGTTGCCGGAAGCGTGGTTTCGGTTGACCCGATTTTGTGCTTCCTATTACCACGTGCCACTCGGCCAGGTCATGCTCGCCACGCTCCCTGCCAGACTGCGGACCGTGGCGGCGGCGAGGACGCGGGCGGGGCGGCACCTCGCGCCGGACCGCCCAGCGCTGCAGCCGCCACCGCTGACGGTCGAACAGCAGGCGGTCCTCGGTACCGTGCTGGCCGCGGGAACGGGGTTTCATGCCTACCTGCTGCATGGCGTGACGGGCAGTGGCAAGACCGAGGTATACCTGCGCCTGATCGAGTGGGCGCTGACAGCCGGACGGCAGGCGCTGCTCCTGGTGCCGGAAATCAACCTCACCCCCCAGCTCGAAGCACGGGTCGGCGAACGCTTTCCCGCTGCCAGGCTGGTCAGCCTGCACAGCGATCTTGCCGAAGCGGCGCGCAGCCGCAACTGGCGGGCGGCATGCGGTGGCGAGGCGCGCATCGTTCTCGGTACCCGGCTGGCCGTGTTCACGCCGCTGCCGGAACTCGGTCTGATCATCGTCGACGAGGAGCACGACGGCTCGTTCAAGCAACAGGATGGGGTCCGCTACTCGGCGCGTGACCTGGCGGTCTTCCGGGCCCGCGACAGCGACGTTCCGGTCGTTCTCGGATCGGCGACGCCGTCGCTCGAGAGCTGGGCGAACGCCACCGGCAGCGGCGGGCGCGGACGTTATCGCCTGCTCACGTTGCGCCAGCGGGCTGTCGAAGGTTCTCGGCTGCCGCTGGTGCGCATCATCGACACGCGGCTCGAGAAGCCGCAGGACGGGCTCACGGGAGCCCTCCTGCAAGCGATCGAGCAGCGCCTCCAGTGCGGTGAACAGAGCCTCGTCTTCCTCAACCGGCGCGGCTACGCACCGGTGATGAGCTGCCCTGCCTGCGGCTGGATCTCCGGCTGCCAGCGCTGCGCGGCGCACCTCGTGCTGCATCTGGTCGACCGCCGCCTGCGCTGCCACCACTGCGGCTTTCAGACCCGCCTGCCACGGCAGTGTCCGACCTGCGGCAACCAGGATCTGCGCGCTCTTGGCCGGGGCACGCAACGTCTCGAGATGGTTCTTGCCGAACGCTTTCCGCAAGCCCGTCTGCTGCGCGTAGACCGGGACTCGGCGAGCAGCCGCAAGCAATGGACAGAACTGTTGCGGCGGATCCACGACGGCGAAGCAGACATCCTGGTCGGCACGCAGATGCTTGCCAAGGGCCATGATTTTCCGAAGCTGACCCTGGTGGGCGCGATCGCTCCCGATGCCGCGCTCTTCGCCGCTGACTGGCGAGCACCCGAACGCCTCTTTGCCCAGCTGATGCAGGTGGCCGGGCGCGCCGGCCGGGCCGATCGCCCGGGCGAAGTGCTGCTGCAGACGCAGTTTCCAGAGCATCCTCTGTATCAGGCCTTGTGCCGCCACGACTACGAGAGCTTTGCCACCGCCCAACTCAACGAGCGCCGGCAGGCCGGGTTTCCGCCTTACACGCATCAGGCCGTCTTGCGCGCAGAGGCGCCACACATGGCCGAGGCCATGGCTTTCCTGGCGGCGGCGTGGGATTGCGCGGCAGTCGCTGCCACGGCGGCAATCAGCTTCTACGATCCGGTGCCAATGCGCCTGGCGCGCCGCGCGAGCATGGAGCGGGCTCAGCTTCTCGTCGAGTCGCCATCCCGTCGTGCCCTGCAGGCCTTTCTCGCCGATTGGCTGATGCAGATCGAGACGTTGCGCGCTCCGTCGCGGCTGCGCTGGCACCTCGAGGTGGACCCGCTCGATCTGTGACCGTTCGCTGGCAGTCGATCGCCACGACGTCGGAACGGCCCGCCAGGCGCTCGCTGCCCCTCGTGCTGCGCCCCTCGCCGCAACTGGCCAACGAACGCAAGACGACCGGTCACCAGCGGGCGCCGCTTGACTGCCGGCGGTGAAGGCGCCGATACTCGGGGCGAATGCCGCCCGCTGCGGCTGCCTGCCCAGCCGGCGTCCGTCCTTTCTCCCTCTGTCAGCCTGAGGAGTCTTCCCGTGTCTTCCGATTTCGTCGCTGCCATCGACCTCGGGTCGAACAGCTTCCACATGGTCGTCGCGCGCATCAGCGACGGCCACGTGCAGATTCTCGACCGCTTGCGCGAGATGGTGCAGCTTGCCGCCGGACTTGACGACCACAACCGTCTGTCGGCGCAAGCCCAGCAGCGAGCCCTCGACTGTCTGGCGCGCTTCGCCCAGCGTTTGCGCCACATCCCGGCGGCGCGCCTGCGCATCGTCGGCACCAACACCCTGCGCCAGGCGCGCAACAGCGCGGAGTTCGTCGCTCGCGCCGAGCAGGCTCTCGGTCATCGCGTCGAGGTCGTCAGCGGCCAGGAAGAGGCGAGACTGATCTATCTCGGTGTCGCGCACAGTGTCGGCGATCTTGCCGGACAGCGCCTGGTGATCGATATCGGCGGCGGCAGCACCGAACTGATCATCGGCGAGGCTTTCGACCCGCTGCATCTGGCCAGCCTGCGCATGGGTTGTGTCAGCCTCAGCCGCGCCTGTTTTGGCGATGGCCGGGTGACGGCCAACCGCTTGCGCGAGGCCGAACTGCTGGTGCAACTGCATCTCGAACCCATCCGAGAGGAATACCTTGCGCGTGGCTGGGAGATGGTGACCGGCGCCTCCGGCTCGATCAAGGCGATCCAGGAGGTGATCGTCCGCGAGGGCTGGAGTCGCGAGGGGATCACGCTCGATGCGCTGCGCCGGCTGCGCGGCGCCCTGCTCGAAACATCGGACATGGCGGCACTCAGCAGCCGCTGGCAACTCGAGCCGCCACGTGCGCGCGTCTTCGCCGGTGGCTTCGTGGTCCTGCATGGACTCTGCGAAGCACTCGGCATCGAGCGGCTCGAGGTCTCGGAAGGCGCCCTGCGCGAGGGGTTGATCTATGATCTGCTCGGTCGCATCCGGCATGAGGACGTGCGCGACCGCACCATCGCCGACGTCATCCGCCGTTTCGCGCTCGACCAGGCGCAGGCCGAGCGGGTCTGCGCGACGGCGCTCGATCTGCTGCGCCAGGTGCGCGCCAAATGGGGTCTCGCCGGCAAGGAAGCGAAGTGCGTGCTCGAGCGGGCCGCCCGTCTGCACGAAATCGGCCTGCTGCTGTCGCATGACCAGTACCACAAGCACGGTGCCTATGTCCTCGAGCATGCGGACCTGCCGGGCTACTCGCGCGATGACCAGCTGCTGCTGGCAGTTCTCGTCCGGCGCCACCGGCGTTCCTTTCCCGCTGATGCGTTCGCGGCCTTGCCGAAGGCCACGGTTGGCGCCGCCCGGCGTCTCTGCGCGCTTCTGCGTCTGGCGGTCGTCCTGCATCGCGGTCGCAGCAGCGAGCCACTGCCGCCGATCGCCCTGCAGGTCGACCGACAGCGCCTGCATCTGCTGTTCCCGAGTGGCTGGCTGGCAGCCCATCCGCTGACGCGGGCCGATCTGCAGATCGAGGCGGCGTTGCTGGCCAAGGCCGGCTTCGCGTTGCGCTTTGGCGATGCCAGGCAACGCGACCGGCGGCTGCCGCCCAGCACCTCCTGAGCGGGCGGCGAGTGCGCGCTTGGCTGCTTCTCCTGTTGCCTCTGGTGCTGGCGGCGTCGTTGTTGCCGGTGATCACCGACCGGCAGCCGCTGGTCAGCCGCAGCGAAGGCGTTGCCGCCAGCTCGATCGTCGAGGCCCGGCACTTGCTGGCCCAGCGCGATTCCGCCCACCAGCAGCGTGCTGACGAGCGGACGGCGATCATTCCCGCCGGATTGCTCGACACCGCCATCGATCATTTCGCGAGTCGCACTCTCGGAGCGCGTGCGGCCTTCGTCATCGTTGGGCGTAGCGGCGAGATTCGTCTGAGCATCCCCCTGCCGGGCCTATCCGCCACGCGCTACCTCAACCTGTCGGCCGTCATCGCCGCAGCCGATGGGCGCCCACGGATCGCCTCGGCTTCATTGGCCGCGCTGCCGCTGCCCGGGTGGCTGGCTGAAGCCGCCGCCGGCACGGCGATCCGCGCTGCCGGTCTGGCCGAGCAGTGGCAGGTCGCGGCACGGGCGGTCAGACGGGTGGACTTCGATGCTGCTGCCAGCCATGTCGTCGTCGACTATGTCTGGCAGCCGGAGCTGCTCGAGCAGCTACGCTCATTCGCCGTTGCGCCCGCAGACACGGTCGATCTGCGCAACGCGCAGGCGGCCCTGGCTGGGCTCCTCGACCACCGTGCCGGGGTGGTGCCGCTGGGACAGGTTCTGGCGCCGCTCCTCGGTTGCTGCAGTGAAGGGTCAGCCGGTTATGGCCGCGCCGCGCTGCTCGTCCTGGCCGCACACGTCTCCGGCAACTCGCTCTCGCAGCTATTGCCGGAGGCCCGATCCTGGGCCCGCCCGCGCCGCGTCAAGCTGAGCCTGCGCGGTCGCCATGACAGCGCCCAGCACTTCGTCGTCTCAGCGGCGCTCGCCGCCTGGGCGGGTGAGTCGGCAGCCGACGCGATCGGCCTCGACAAGGAAATGCGCGACGCGCGCAGCGGTAGCGGATTTTCCTTTGCCGATCTCGCCGCCGACCGCGCCGGAAGCCGCTTCGGCGAGCTGGTTGCGGCGAACTCGCCGCGTCTGCAGGCGGCTCTGCAGCGACCCCTGAGCGACAGCGACTTGGCGCCGTCGCTTGCAGGGCTGCCCGAAGGACTGTCGGCAGCGGAATTCGAACGCCGTTTCGCCGCCGCCGAGAGCGCCGACTACCGGCAGGTGACGAGCGAGATCGAGCGTCGCCTCAGCGAGATGCCGCTCTACCGCGGACGGCCGGCGGCGCGCAAAGGCGACTGAACGCGATCCTCCGTGCCGCCGACCTCCGGCGACCGAGAACCAGATCAGCGGCGCGGCTGGCGCCGCGAGCAGGCCATGCCCCCGGTGGACGCTGACGGCACCGATCAAGACGCGCGCGGTGCTCAGTCGGCACGCCACAGCCAGGCTGCACCGCGGACGCCCGACGAGTCTCCATGCCTGTTGCGCAGAAGGCGCGTCTGAACGACATCGGAGAAGACGTGCCGGTGCCACAGTCGCGGCACCGAGCGGTAGAACCGGTCGATGTTCGAGAGCCCGCCACCGAGTACGATCGAGTCCGGGTCAACGATGTTCACCACCATCGCCAGCGCCTTCGCCAGGCGCCGCTCGTAGCGCTGCAGGGTCGCCTCGCAGGCCGCATCGCCGCTGCTCGCCCGGCTGCTGATCTCCACGGCGGTCAGCGCAACGCCAGTGTGCCGCAGATGATCGGCAGCCAGCGCCGGGCCCGAGAGCCAGGTCTCGATGCAGCCAAGGCGTCCGCAGTAGCATCGCGGCGGCGGCTGCTCCTCCTCGTGTGGCAGGGGCAATGCATTGTGCCCCCACTCACCGGCAATCCGGTTGGCGCCCGTGAGCACCCGCCCGCGCACGACGAGGCCGCCGCCAACGCCCGTACCGAGGATGACGCCAAAGACCGTTTCCGCGCCTTCGGCGGCACCATCGGTCGCTTCGGAGAGCGCGAAACAGTTCGCGTCGTTGGCCAGACGCACTTCGCGCTGCAAGAGATCTTGCAGGTCCTTGCGCAGCGCGTGGCCGATGAGCCACGTCGAATTGGCGTTCTTGATCTTGCCATCGACCGCAGACTCGGCGCCCGGCATGCCGACGCCGACGCTGCCCCGCTGCCCGAGATCCCGCTCGGCTGCCGCCACCAGCTCGCCGATGGCGACCAGCGTCCCGTGGTAGCTCCCGCCCGGGGTCGGCCGCCTTCGCCGAAGGAGGACCTGCCCGCCGTCGTCGAGCGCCACCAGCTCGATCTTGCTGCCACCCAGGTCCACACCGAGTCGCAAGGTCGCACCTCCCCCTGATCACCCTGTCGCGCAGTCGCTTGCAGCTGCGCCGTCAACCGGCATCGCCAGACGCCAGCAGGATGGGGGAGAACGCAGCGGAATGCAATAGCCCGCAGGCATCCGCGAAGGGGTCGCCTGCCTCTTGCATCGGCTCGTGGCAATCGGTATACTCCGCGCCTTTCGACTGACCGCAGCATTTCAAAGGGACCCGACTCATGGCCAACAGCGCTCAAGCCCGCAAGCGTGCCCGACAAGCCGTCAAGCAGCGCGCTCACAACACCAGCCTGCGCTCGACCCTGCGCACGGCGGTGAAACGCGTCCAGAAGGCCGTTCTGGCGGGTGACAAGGCTGCCGCACAGAGCGTCTATCAGGAATCGGTGTCGGTCATCGACCGCATCGCCGACAAGAAGATCATCCACAAGAACAAGGCGGCACGCCATAAGAGCCGCCTGTCGGCTCAGATCAAGGCCCTGGCCGCCGCCTGAGGCGACGGCTTGTGACAGCGAGGCGGCGCCAGCAGGCGCCGTCTTGCGTTTACCCGTCCGCGGTCGCCCGCGGCCAGCCGAAGCTTGACGGTTGCCAGCCGGGTCGGCGCCGACGGCGGGCCGATAAGGGTTATAATCGCCGCCGCAGGGGCAGGCGCGAAAGGCGCAACCTGCTTCCGGGACGACTGACGATACGCTTGCGACGGGGAATGCTATGGCTGGGGTGAATATGGACATGGAGCGGGCTCGCTTCAACATGATCGAGCAACAGATTCGCCCCTGGCAGGTTCTCGACCCAGCAGTACTCGACATGCTCGGCGAAGTGAAGCGCGAGGACTTCGTGCCGGAGGCATTGCAGGCACTGGCCTTCGCCGACGTCGAGTTGCCCATCGGCAACGGCCAGACCATGCTGCAGCCAAAGATCGAGGCTCGCGTGCTGCAGGAGCTGGCGATCAGGAACACCGACATCGCTCTCGAAGTCGGTACCGGCAGTGGCTACATGGCGGCCCTGCTGGCCTCGCAGGCGGAGTACGTGTTCAGTGTCGAGATCGACCCGGTCCTGGCCGAGAACGCCAGGCGGCGGCTGCAGCAGGCGGGGGTGGTGAACGTCACGGTGGAGACCGGGGACGCATCGAGAGGATGGTCCGGTCCATCGCCCTACGATGTGATCCTCATCTCCGGTTCGCTTCCCGAGTTGCCGCAGGCCTTTCTGCAACAACTGAAGGTGGGTGGCAGGCTGGTCGCGTTCATCGGCCGGGCTCCGGTGATGGAGGCCCGCCTGATCGTCCGCACCAGCGAACAGGCCTACAAGACTCGCAACCTCTTCGAAACCGTGGTCCCGCCGTTGACCGCGCCTCAACATTCGGGCTTCGTCTTCTGAGACGAAGCCCACCGCGAGTGGCAGAGTGAGGCCGCTGCGCGCTGCCTGGCGCTTGCGTGATCCGGGCCGAAAGTGAGATAGCCCAATGCTTCGTCCTCTTGGCGCCGGAAAGCTGGCCTTCCTGCTGTCCGGCTTTGTCCTTGCCGGCCCGGTGGTGGCGGCCGATCTGCTGCAGGTCTATCGTGATGCCCTCGCCTACGATGCGCAATACGCTGCGGCGCGCGCTGCGGCAGAGGCTGGGCGAGAGAAGCAACCGCAGGCGCTGGCCGGCCTGCTGCCGACGATCGCAGCGACCGGGAATACTTTTGCCAACGATGCCAGGTTCGACAGCCGGATCAGCGGCAGCCCGATCAACGTCAGTACCCGAAGCAGCTTCAACAGCAACGCCTACAATGTCAACCTGACACAGCCGCTGTTCCGCTGGCAGAATTTCGTCCAGTACGACCAGTCGAAGCTGCTGGTCATGCAGACCGAGGCCAGCTTTGCGCAGGCCGGGCAGGATCTGATCCTGCGCGTCTCGCAGGCATATTTCGACGTCCTCGTCGCGATCGAGAAACTGCGCGCGGTGCAAGCGACCCAAACAGCCATCGCGCAGCAGCTCGAGCAGGCCAAGAAGAACTTCGAGGTCGGCACGGCAACCATCACCGACACCTACGAGTCGCAGTCACGCTTCGATCTGGCGACGGCGCAGCAAATTGCCGCCGAGAACGAGCTGGAAGTGAAGCGTTACGCCTTGCGTGTGCTGGTCGGCAAGGATCCCGGCGAACTCAACCGGCTGAAGCAGAACGCGGTCATGGAAGCACCGCAGCCCGCGAGCATGGAGCCGTGGGTCGAGGCCGCCGAGCGCGACAGCTTCGTCGTCCAGGCGCAGGAGGCGGCGGCCGAGGCCGCGGCCAAGGCGGTCGAGATCAACCGTGCCGGTCACCTCCCGACCGTCGATGTGGTCGCCAACTACGGCCAGAACAACGGTCCGGGCCAGTCCGGGCTGGGCTCGATCGATACGACGACGCGGCAGATCGGCGTGCAGGTCAATATCCCTCTCTTTCAGGGTGGTGCGGTCAATTCACGTACCCGCGAAGCAGCCGCCCGTCGCGACGCGGAACGGGCCTCGCTCGACAACATCCGCCGCACCGCCGCGCTGAGCGCGCGGCAGGCCTACCTTGGCGTGGTCAACGGCTTGGCCGAGGTGCGTGCGCTGGAAGCCGCGCTGCTGTCGAGTCTCAGCTCGCTCGAGTCGAACCGGCTTGGCTACGAAGTCGGCGTGCGGATCAACATCGACGTCCTCAATGCCGAGAACCAGGTTCTGCTGACGCGCAGGGATCTGGCACGAGCCCGCTACGATACCCTGCAGAACCAGCTCAAGCTGAAGGCAGCCGTCGGCACCCTGACCGAGGCCGACGTCGAACGGATCAACCTGCTGCTCGAGGCGCCATGAGGCTGTCGATCAGCGCTGCCGTCCGTTCGGTGGCGCCGCGGTGTGCCTGGCTGAAGCGGCTCGCGGCGGCGCGCATGCTGGCCAGCTGCAGCGGCTGTTGCAGGAGCTCTGCGGCGGTGGCAACGGCTTCGTCGGCATTGGCGACGCGGCGGGCGGCACCACAGGCGATGGCGTCCACGCTGGCCTGGGCGAAGTTGAAGGTATGCGGTCCGAGCAGCACCGGGCAGCCGCAGGCTGCCGCCTCGATCAGGTTCTGTCCGCCGAAGGGCAGGAGCGTGCCACCGATCAGTGCGATCTCGGCCAGCGCGTAGTAAGCCGGCATTTCTCCCATGCTGTCTCCCAGCCAGACGCGCGTTTCCTCGTCCGGCAGACTGCCACTGCTGCGTCGGCAGGAGGCCAGCTGTCGGTCGGCGATCAGCTCGGCGACCGCGGCGAAGCGCTGCGGGTGTCGGGGCACGAGCAACAGCAGGTGGCGATGCGGCAGGCGGGCGAAGGCGTCGAGCAGCAGTGCCTCCTCGCCCTCGCGCGTGCTGGCAGCCAGCCACACCTGGCGGTGGCCGAGCGCTTGCCGCCAGTGTGCTCCGAGGCGCAGCCTTTCGGGCGGCGGTGTGACGTCGAACTTCAGGTTGCCGCAGACGACCGTCTGCCTGGCGCCGACGGCCCGCAGGCGCTCGGCGTCGGCCTCCGTCTGTGCGGCGATCGCGTCGAGAGCGGCGAGCGCCGGCTGGCTGAGGCCCGCAAGGCGGGCATAGCCGTGCTGCGAGCGCGTTGACAGGCGGGCATTGACCAGCGCCATCGGCAATCCTCGCCGCTTTGCTGCGGCGATCAGGTTGGGCCAGATCTCCGTTTCCATCAACAACCCGACCCGCGGCCGGTAATGATCGAGGAAGCGGCCGCAGGCGGCCGGCAGGTCGTAGGGAAGGTACGCCTGATGCAGACGGTCGGGGTGACGCTGTACCAGCTCACGGCCGGCCGCCCGGCCGGTCGGTGTCATGTGGGTCAGCAGCATGCGGTGTTCGGGGTAGCGCTGCAGCAGCAACTCGACCAGCGGTTCGGCGGCGCGGGTCTCGCCGACGGACACTGCGTGCAGCCAGATCAGCGGCCCGCCCGCCGACGGTGGGTAATGGCCATGCCGCTCACCAATGTGCTGCAGGTATTCGGGCTGGCGGCGGGAACGCCAGAGCAGGCGCAGCCAGACCAGCGGCATGGCCAGATGAAAGAGGAACGAATAGAGCAGCCGGATCACCGACGCAGCGCCCGTTCGGCGGTCGCGATGACCTCGGCCGGTGTGGGCGGCCTGCCGGTGTTGCCCAGGTTGCGGACGAAACCGTCGCCGAAGACCCCGGTGAGTGACGGATCGGTCGCCACGTAGAGGGCGATCACCGGCACGCGCAAGGCTGCGGCAAGGTGGGCCAGGCCGGTGTCGACGCCAATCACGACGCCCGCTCCTGCCAGCAGCGCCGCCAGTTCCCGCAGGCCGAGTGGTGGTGCGACCACGGCGCCGGCAACGGCAGTGGCGATGCGTTCGGCCCGCTCGCGCTCGCGCGCGTTGCCGGCCGGCAGCACCGCGGACACACCGGCGCCTGACAGTGCGCGACCGACCGCGTGCCAGTGCGCCTCCTGCCACAACTTGTCGTCACGGCTGGTGGCCGTCAGCAGGACGGCAAATGGTCCGGCCGGCAGCCAGCCGATGTCGATGGCCGGTGGCGATATGCCGTAATCGAGTGGCAGGTCGACGGGGTAGTCGAATGCCGCGGCTGCAAGCCAGCGGTTGCGCTGGACGGCGTGCAGGTTGCACGGAATGACGAAGGTGTCGTCGTAGAAGCGGGCGGCGAAGGATTCGCGCGCCGCTTCGGCGGCGTAACCGAGTCGCCGTCCCTGCGCCAAGCGGCCAACGAGGGCGCTCTTGACGAGGCCCTGGGTGTCGAGAACGAAGTCGTAGGTGCGCGATCGCAGCCGCTGCCGGAAGTCCCGCATCTCGCGCCAGGTGGCGACCCGGCCGAGCTGGTGGCGCCAGCGCCGGATGGCCACCGGAATCACCTCGCCAACCGCCGGGTGCAGGCGTGGAATGTCGGCGAAGCTCTCCTCGACGCACCAGTCGATGCAGGCTTCGGGGAAACTGCGCCGCAGGTCGCTGACTACCGGCAGGTTGTGAATTACGTCACCTAGAGACGAGGTCTTGAGCAGTAGGATGTGCATCGCCGGGTCAGGGTGACGGGATCGGTGGCAGCCGGGAAGTGCGCATTATAGGCCCTCGGCGACCGTCGCCGGGCGACCTCGGCCGGCTATAATCCCGCCTCGCGCGAGCCCAGCGTGGCAAGCCGGTTCCGTCTGGAGACGATGCAAATGAAACCCCCCGTGATTCGTCCGGTCATCCTCTGCGGAGGCTCAGGAACCCGTTTGTGGCCACTCTCGCGGACCCACTACCCGAAGCAGTTCCTTTGCCTGGTCGATGACTACTCTCTGTTGCAGAACACCTTGCGCCGACTCGACGGCCTCGCCGGCCTCGGCAGGCCGATTGCCGTCGCCAACGAGCACCATCGTTTCCTGGTAGCCGAGCAGTTGTTCGAGATCGGCCTCAAGGCCGACATCCTGCTCGAACCGGCAGCCCGCAATACGGCACCGGCCGTCGCCGCAGCGGCCATCGGGGCACTTGCCGACGCCGCCGGCGACGCGCCGCCGCTGCTGCTGGTGCTTCCTTCCGACCACGTCATCGCCGGTGTCGCCGCATTCCAGGAGGCCGTCCGGGCCGCAATTCCACATGCCGAGGCGGGGGCCCTGGTGACCTTTGGTGTCCTGCCGGACCGGCCGGAAACGGGCTATGGCTATATCCGACGAGGCGCGCCGCTGGCCGGCGGCTATGTCCTCGACCGCTTCGTCGAGAAGCCGGACGCGCAAACCGCGAAGACCTACCTCGACGCTGGCGACTACTTCTGGAACAGTGGCATGTTCCTGTTTCGCGCCGACAGCTTTCTCGATGCGCTGCAGCGCTTTGCGCCCGTCATGCGCGAGCAGGTGGCCGCAGCCTGCCAGGCGGCACGACGGGATCTCGATTTTCTGCGGCTCGATGAAGCCGCTTTCGCCGCCAGCCCAGCGAACTCGATCGACTATGCGGTCATGGAAAAGACCGATCACGGCGTCGTGATTCCCCTCGACGCCGGCTGGAACGACATCGGCGCTTCGGATGCGCTGGCGAGCGTCGGCCAGGTGGACGGCGATGGCAACGCGCGACGCGGTGACGTCCGCAGCATCGATACCAGCAACTGCGTGCTGTTCTCCGAAGGCAGACTGCTGGCGACGGTCGGTGTCAGCGATCTGGTGGTGATCGCGACCCCCGACGCGGTACTGGTAGCCGACAAGGCGAAGGCGCAGGACGTCAAGACGCTCGTCGATGACCTGAAGCGCGCAGGGCGCTGCGAGACTGAATTTCGCCATGTCGTCCATCGGCCGTGGGGCAGCTACGAAGGTCTCGCACATGGCCCACGCTACCAGGTCAAGAGGATCCTGGTGAAGCCCGGTGCCAGTCTGAGCCTGCAGAAACATCACCATCGTGCCGAGCACTGGGTTGTCGTCAAGGGCACGGCGGTGATAGCCCGTGGCGACGAATCGCTGCTGCTTTCCGAGAACCAGTCGACCTACATCCCGCTCGGGGTCGTCCATCGGCTGGAGAATCCGGGAAAGATCGATCTCGAGATCGTCGAGGTGCAGTCAGGCAGTTACCTCGGCGAGGACGACATCGTCCGTCTCGAAGACACCTATGGCAGATGACCCTGGACTCGCAGCCGGTTCGCCGGCGGCAGCCGCACGCGAAGGTTGGTGCTCATGATTCTGGTTACTGGCGGCGCCGGATTCATTGGCGCGAACTTCGTACTCGATTGGCTGGCGACGAGCGATGAGTCGATCGTCAATCTCGATCGGCTGACCTATGCCGGCAATCGGCAGAGCCTCGCCTCCCTGAGCGGCGACGACCGCCACATCTTCGTGCATGGCGACATCGGCGACGGCGAACTTGGTGCCCGCCTGCTCGCGCAGTATGCGCCGCGGGCGATCATCAACTTCGCTGCCGAGTCACACGTGGACCGCTCGATCCACGGCCCTGCCGACTTCATCCAGACCAACATCGTCGGTACCTTCCAGTTGCTCGAGAGCGTGCGTGCGTACTGGAAGCAACTGCCGGAGGAGGGCCGACAGAGCTTCCGCTTTCTGCACGTGTCGACGGACGAGGTATATGGCTCGCTTGCGCCGGATGCACCGGCGTTCACCGAGGATCACCCGTATCAGCCGAACAGCCCCTATTCCGCAAGCAAGGCAGCCAGCGACCATCTGCTGCGCGCCTACCACCACACCTATGGTCTGCCGGTGCTGACCACCAACTGCTCCAACAACTATGGTCCCTTCCAGTTTCCCGAGAAGCTGATCCCGTTGATGATCGTCAACGCTCTGGCGGGCAAGCGGCTGCCGGTTTACGGTGACGGCCAGCAGATTCGCGACTGGCTGTATGTCGGTGACCACTGTGCGGCAATCCGGCGCGTACTTGCTGCCGGCGTTCCGGGCGCCACCTACAACGTCGGTGGTGGCAACGAGAAGGCGAACCTGGATATCGTGCACACCATTTGTGGACTGCTGGACGAACTGCGCCCACGTCCTGACGGCCGGGCCTATCGCGAGCAGATCACCTACGTCACCGACCGTCCCGGCCATGATCGCCGCTACGCGATCGATGCCCGCCGGATCGAACGGGAACTGGGTTGGCGACCCGCGGAGAGCTTTGCCTCCGGCATCGACAGGACCGTTCGCTGGTACCTGGCGAACCAGGATTGGGTGCACAACGTGCAGTCGGGAGCCTACCGCGAGTGGGTCGAGAAGAACTACGCCGACCGGCAAAAAATGGGATCATAGCCGCCTGCAAGTTCTTTCTGCCGGGAGGCGCTCTTGGGCTGGTGGCTGGCGTACGTCGCACTGGGCTTGTTCAGCGGTTTTTCGGCAGGCGCGCTGGGGATTGGCGGTGGGCTGGTGCTGGTGCCGTCGCTGACGATCATCTTCGCCGCGCAGGCGGCTTTTCCCGCGACCGAGGTGCTGCACCTGGCGCTCGGCACCTCGATGGCGGTGATCCTGTTCACCTCACTTTCCAGCCTGCTGGCGCACCATCGCCACGGCGCGGTGTCGTGGCCGATCGTCTGCCAGATCACGCCGGGCATCCTGCTCGGCACGATGCTCGGCACGCTGCTGGCTGCCAGCGTCCCGGCACAGCCGCTCGCCATCTTCTTCAGTGCCTTCGTCAGTCTCGTCGCGGTGCAGATGGTCTTCAACCTGAAGCCGAAGGCGTCGCGCGAACTGCCGGGACGCGCCGGCGTCGTCATCGTCGGCATCGGCATCGGAGCGGTCTCGGCGCTGGTGTCGATCGGCGGCGGCTCGCTCACGGTTCCCTTCCTCACCTGGTGCAACGTACGCGTTCATGACGCCATCGGCACCTCGGCGGCGATAGGTTTTCCGATCGCCATCGGTGGTTCACTGGGTTACCTGTTCAACGGCTGGGAACATCCCGGGCTGCCGGCGGGGAGTGTCGGCTTCATCTACCTGCCCGCTTTTCTCTGGCTCGTGCCGAGCAGCATGCTGATGGCACCGTTCGGTGCGAAGCTGGCGCACAGCCTGCCGGTGGCCACCCTGAAACGCCTCTTTGCCGGCCTGCTGGTCGTTCTTGCAGCGCGCATGCTGTGGCGGCTGTTCGCCTGATTCCCGCTCAGCAGCCGCGGAACCGCGGTGCCCGCTTGGCGAGGAAGGCGGCCAGCCCCTCGCGGTAATCCTCCGTCTCGAGGAAGGCGAAGGAGTCACGCAACTCCCCTGCGCTCAACGGCTGGTTCTCCTGCAGGCGCTGCAGCAGCTGCTTGTGCCAGCGGGCGACCAAGGGCGCCCCCTGGCAGATGCGCCGGGCCGTCGCGTAGGCTTCAGCGGCGACTTCGCCGTCGCCGACGACACGCGTCACGAGTCCCTTGGACAGAGCCTCGGCTGCTCCCATGATGCGCCCCTCGAGCAGCAGTTCGCGCATCGTTGCGGCGCCAGCCAGGCGCAGCAACGCCTGCATTTCGACCGGATACATCGAGAAGCCAAGCCGGTTGATCGGCGCGCCAAAGCGTGCAGACTCACCACAGATGCGCAGGTCGCACTGGGCGGCGATCTCCAGCCCACCGCCGATGCAGGCGCCATGGATCAGTGCGACGGTCGGCAGCGGACAGTCGCCGATCGCCTGCAGCGCGGCTCCGGCCTGCGCGTGATAGGCCATTGCCCGGTCGACGGTGTCACGCTGGGTGCTGAACTCCTCGATGTCGCCGCCGGCGGCAAAAGCCTGCTCGCCTTCACCCCGAAGTACGAGGCAACGCAGCTGGGGGTCGGCAGCCAAGCCGCTGACCACCTGCGCCAGTTGTTGCCACATGGCGGAGTCGACGGCGTTGAGTTTGGCCGGATTCGAAAGGGTGACGGTCGCCACCTCGCGATCGCGGGTGCAGCCGATGCGGCCGCTCATGGCAGCACTTTCGCCTCCTCGGTTGCGCCACGCACGAGCGCCTGCCGCCCGGCAAGGATGTGGTCGTGCATCAGCTTCTGCGCGCGCAGCGCGTCGCCAGTCCTGACCGCCTCGAGGATGCCCACGTGCTCGTCCAGCGACTGCTGCAGCCGCCCATCGATGCTCAGTGAGAAGAGCCGGGTCAGCTTGAGCACCTTGCGCAGATCCTGGATCATCTGCCGCAGCCAGCGGTTGCCGGACATCTCCTGGATGCGCAGGTGGAACTCCTGGTTGACCTCGAAGAAGCGCCCGATCTGGTTGCTGGCGGCAAATCGCTGCAACTGCCGATGCAGCCCTTCGAGCCTGGCGATCTGCTCCGGGCTGGCCTTCCTGGTGGCTTCGAGGGCGCAGCGTCCTTCGAGCATTGCCATCAGGGGAAAGATGTCGTCCAGATCCTGATCGGAGATCTCGGTGACGAAAGCGCCGCGGCGCGGTCGCAGGGTGACCAGTCCTTCGGCGGCGAGTACCTTCAGTGCTTCCCGCAGTGGCGTCCGGCTGATGCCGTACTCGACCGCCAGCTGTTGCTCGTCGATGCGGATTCCGGGCAACAGCTCGTGCGCGAAAATCCGTTGTCGCAGCCGCTCGGCCACCTCTTGGTAGAGAGCGGTCTGCGCTATCCGACCTGGTGCCATCACTGGCCCTTCCCGCCCGGCGAATCGGGATCCTGGAAACTTGCTTTCATAATTATGGATACAGTATTATTCGCTGGGCGGGGTGTCAAGAGCTGGAAAAGGCTGCGCCAAGGTGCGCGTCTCCCGCCACGAATACCATGGCTGCGGCCTCGCCATATGGCTTGCCCGCCCCAATCCACAGATTTCCTGAAAGGTTCCGTCATGTCCAACGAGAACAAGCCTGAACTGCCGAATTCCGCCAATCTCGACGCCTGGAAGAAGGCCGCCAGCAAGTCCGCCCCGGGTGGCAACGTCGACGCCCTGAACTGGGTGACGCCCGAGGGCATCGTCGTCAAGCCGCTGTATACGAGGAAAGATGTCGAGGACCTGCAGTACACCGACACCCTGCCCGGCTTGGCGCCGTTCGTCCGTGGCCCGCAGGCGACGATGTACGCCGTGCGGCCGTGGACCATCCGTCAGTACGCCGGCTTTTCCACCGCCGAGGCGTCGAACGCCTTCTACCGCAAGGCGCTGGCTGCCGGCGGCCAGGGTGTCTCGGTTGCCTTCGACCTGGCGACGCACCGCGGCTACGATTCCGACCATCCGCGGGTCACCGGTGACGTCGGCAAGGCGGGTGTGGCGATCGATTCGGTGGAGGACATGAAGATCCTGTTCAATGGCATCCCGCTGGAGAAGATCTCGGTGTCGATGACGATGAACGGCGCCGTGCTGCCGATCCTCGCCGGCTACATCGTCGCTGCCGAAGAGCAGGGCGTGCCGCAGGACAAGTTGTCGGGAACGATCCAGAACGACATCCTCAAGGAGTTCATGGTCCGCAACACCTATATCTATCCGCCAAAGCCCTCGATGCGGATCATCTCCGACATCATCGGCTACACGGCTCACCACATGCCGAAGTTCAACTCGATCTCGATCTCCGGTTACCACATGCAGGAAGCCGGCGCGACACAGGCACTGGAACTCGCGTTCACCATCGCTGACGGGCGCGAATACGTGAAGACGGCGCTCGCCTCGGGTCTCGACGTTGACGAGTTTGCGGGGCGGCTGTCGTTCTTCTTCGCCATCGGCATGAACTTCTACCTCGAGGTTGCCAAACTGCGCGCTGCGCGCCTGCTGTGGTGGCGGGTCATGCGCGAGTTCTCGCCGAAGAGCCCGAAGTCGATGATGCTGCGCACCCACTGCCAGACCTCCGGCTGGTCGCTGACCGAGCAGGATCCCTACAACAATGTCGTGCGCACGACGATCGAGGCGATGGCCGCCGTCTTTGGCGGCACGCAGTCGCTGCACACGAATGCCCTCGACGAGGCGATCGCCCTGCCGACCGAGTTCTCTGCGCGCATCGCCCGCAACACGCAGCTGATCATCCAGGAAGAGACGCACATCACCAACGTCATCGATCCGTGGGCCGGTTCGTACATGATGGAGAAGCTGACGCAGGACCTGGTCGACGAGGCATGGAAGCTCATCGAGGAGGTGGAGAGCATGGGCGGCATGACGCACGCCGTCGAATCCGGCTGGGCGAAGATGAAGATCGAAGGCTGTGCCGCCGACAAGCAGGCGCGAATCGACTCGGGCAAGGACGTCATCGTTGGCGTGAACAAGTACAAGCTGGCGAAAGAGGACGCGATCGACATTCTGGACATCGACAACAACGCCGTGCGCGAGGCGCAGGTGGCGCGCCTGAAGTCGGTCCGTGGAAGCCGCGACAGCGCCAAGGTCGACGCGGCGCTTGCCGACCTGACCCGTTGCGCGGAGACCGGTGAGGGCAACCTGCTCGACATGGCGGTGCGCGCGATGCGGCTGCGGGCCACCGTCGGCGAAGTGTCGGACGCCATGGAGAAGGTTTTCGGGCGCTTCCGCGCGACACAGCAGACCGTTTCCGGGGTTTACGGCGCGGTTGTCGACGGCTTGGCGAGCTGGGAGACGCTGAAGGCCGAGATCCTCAAGTTCAACGAGGAAGAGGGACGTCGGCCGCGGATCATGATCGCCAAGCTCGGGCAGGATGGCCACGACCGTGGCGCCAAGGTGGTTGCCACCGCTTTCGCCGATCTCGGCTTCGACATCGACGTCGGACCGCTGTTCCAGACGCCCGAAGAGGCCGCGCGGCTGGCGATCGAGAACGACGTCCACGCCGTCGGCGTGTCCTCGCTCGCCGCCGGCCACAAGACCTTGCTGCCGGCTCTCGTGCGCGCACTCAAGGAGCAGGGAGCCGATGACATCATCGTCTTCGCCGGCGGCGTCATCCCGGCGCAGGACTATGACTTCCTCTTCCAGGCCGGCGCGAAGGCCATTTTTGGCCCCGGCACACGCATCGAGGATTCGGCCATGACGGTTCTGGCAGAGATTCGCAAGGCGCGCGCAACCGCCGCCGCCTGAGCGGTTTCGTTGCCGGCGAGCAGGAATTGGATATGAGCACTGCAACAGCCGGCAGCCTTTCGGCTGCCGACCAGCACCTCGTGGACGGCGTTCTCGCCGGTCGCCGGCGGGCGCTGGCAAAGACCATCACGCTAGTCGAGTCGACCCATGGTGAGCACCAGCGGCGCGCACGCCAAGTGCTCGCCGCACTGCTGCCGCACACCGGGCGAACGATCCGTGTCGGTATCTCGGGCGCTCCCGGCGCCGGCAAGTCGACCTTCATCGAGTCGCTCGGGCTCTACCTCATCGAGGCCGGGCGACGGGTTGCCGTGCTTGCCGTCGACCCGTCGTCGTCGGTCTCCGGGGGCTCGATCCTTGGCGACAAGACGCGCATGGAGCTGCTCTGTCAGCGCGACGAGGCTTTCATCCGGCCAAGTCCATCGGCCGGTTCGCTCGGTGGGGTCGCTGACAAGACGCGCGAGGCGATGCTTGTCTGCGAAGCGGCCGGTTTCGATGTCATCATCGTCGAGACGGTCGGTGTCGGGCAGTCGGAAACCACGGTCGCCGGCATGGTCGATGCCTTCGTCCTGCTGCAGTTGCCGAACGCCGGCGACGACCTGCAGGCGATCAAGAAGGGCATCGTCGAGATTGCCGACCTGATCGTCTTCAACAAGGCCGACATCGATGAGCGGGCGGCGGCCTTCGCCCGCAACCAGATGCGCGCCGCACTGACCATGCTGCGCAGCACGAGCCCGAACTGGCGACCGCCCGTGCTGACGATGAGCGCGCTTGCCAAGCGCGGCATCGCGGAGTTCTGGGCCGAGGTGGAGCGCTATCGGACGACGATGCTGGCCAGCGGCGAGTTCGATGACAAGCGACGCCGCCAGGCCGTCGACTGGATGTGGAATCTGATCGACTCCGGTCTGCGGCAGTACTTTCGTTCGCACACCACCGTGCGCTCCGCGCTGCCCGTCCTGACGGGCGATGTCGCCGAGGGGCGTACGACACCCGGTGCCGCGGCGTCCCGTCTGCTGGCCTATCTGAAACACTGAGAGCACAACACAAGACGCACCCGCCTGCCGGGGGCGGTTCAAGCGATATCTCCGACCTGTTTGAGTAGTTCTGATTGACGCGACCGTTAGGGAGTAGAACTTATGCACGACATCATTCGCCAGCTTGCAGAGAAGCGCGCGGCGGCCTGTCTTGGTGGTGGCCAGAAACGCATCGACAGCCAGCACAGCAAGGGGAAACTGGCAGCCCGCGAAAGGATCGAACTGCTGCTCGACAGCGGTTCGTTCGAAGAGTGGGACATGTTCATGGAGCACCGCTGTACCGACTTTGGCATGGCCGAACAGTCGGTGCCCGGTGACGGCGTGGTCATCGGCTGCGGCACGATCAACGGCCGCCTGATGTTCGTCTTCTCGCAGGACTTCACGGTTTTTGGCGGTTCGTTGTCGGAAGCACACGCCGAGAAGATCTGCAAGGTGATGGACCACGCGATGAAGGTCGGCGCACCGGTGATCGGCCTCAACGACTCGGGCGGCGCGCGCATCCAGGAGGGTGTCGCCTCGCTCGCCGGTTACGCCGAGGTCTTCCAGCGCAATGTCCTCGCATCCGGGGTCGTGCCGCAGATCTCACTGATCATGGGGCCGTGCGCCGGTGGCGCCGTCTACAGCCCGTCGATGACCGACTTCATCTTCATGGTGAAGGACTCTTCGTACATGTTCGTGACTGGTCCGGAAGTGGTGAAGACGGTCACCCACGAGGATGTCACGGCGGAGGAACTCGGCGGCGCGATCACCCATACCAGCAAGTCAGGCGTTGCCGATCTCGCGTTCGAGAATGACGTCGAGGCACTGATGATGCTGCGTCGCTTCATCAGCTTCCTGCCGTCGAACAACCGCGAGAAGCCGCCGCGTGTGCCGTCGCAGGATCCGGCCGACCGCCTCGACTTCTCGCTCGACACGCTGGTTCCCGACAACCCGAACAAGCCGTACAACATCAAGGAACTGATCATCAAGGTGTCCGACGATGGCGACTTCTTCGAGCTGCAGCGCGAATACGCCAAGAACATCGTCATCGGCTTTGCCCGCATGGATGGTTCGACTGTCGGCATCGTTGCCAACCAGCCGCTGGTGCTGGCCGGCTGCCTCGACATCAAGAGTTCGATCAAGGCCGCCCGTTTCGTCCGCTATTGCGATGCCTTCAACATCCCGGTGATCACCTTCGTCGACGTGCCGGGCTTCATGCCGGGCACCGCGCAGGAGTACGGCGGCATCATCAAGCACGGTGCCAAGCTGCTCTACGCCTACGCCGAGTGCACCGTGCCGAAGATCACCGTCATCACGCGCAAGGCTTATGGTGGTGCCTACGACGTCATGGCGTCGAAGCACTTGCGGGGCGACGTCAACTTTGCCTGGCCGTCGGCGGAGATTGCGGTCATGGGACCGAAGGGTGCGGTCGAGATCATCTTCCGCGAGGAGAAGAACGACCCGGCCAAGCTGGCTGCGCGCGAGGCCGAGTACAAGGCAAAGTTCGCCAACCCCTTCGTTGCTGGCGCACGTGGTTTCATCGACGACGTGATAATGCCGAACGAGACGCGCAAGCGCATCTGCCGCTCGCTGGCGATGTTGCGCAACAAGAAGTTGGAAAACCCGTGGCGCAAGCACGGCAACATTCCGCTCTGATACCCGGGGAGAAATAGTGATGTTCAAGAAGATTCTGATCGCCAACCGGGGCGAAATCGCCTGCCGGGTGATGAAGACCGCCAAGAAGATGGGCATCAAGACGGTCGCCGTCTACTCCGAAGCGGACAAGGATTCGATGCACGTGATGATGGCCGACGAAGCCGTCTGCATCGGTCCGCCTCCGTCGAAGGAGTCGTATCTGGTCATCGACAAGATCATCGACGCGTGCAAGCGGACCGGCGCCGAGGCCGTGCATCCGGGTTACGGCTTCCTGTCGGAGAACGAGGAGTTCTCACGACGCCTCGAGGAGAGCGGTATCGTCTTCATCGGTCCGAAGCATTATTCGGTGGCGGCGATGGGCGACAAGATCGCCTCGAAGAAACTGGCGATGGAGGCGGGGGTCAACACCATCCCCGGTTACAACGCCGAGATCGCCGATGCCGCACAGGCGGTGTCGATTGCCAGTGGCATCGGTTACCCGGTGATGATCAAGGCTTCCGCCGGCGGCGGCGGCAAGGGCCTGCGAGTCGCCTTCAACGACAAGGAAGCGGCCGAGGGATTCGATGCCTGTCGCAACGAGGCACGCAACAGCTTCGGTGACGACCGCGTCTTCATCGAGAAGTTCGTCGAGGGTCCGCACCACATCGAGATCCAGGTCATCGCTGACTCCTTTGGCAACACCGCGTACCTGTTCGAACGTGAATGCTCGATCCAGCGCCGCCACCAGAAGGTCCTCGAAGAGGCACCGTCGCCGTTCATCGACGAGAAGATCCGCAAGGCGATGGGCGAGCAGGCGGTCGCGCTGGCGAAAGCAGTGAAGTACCAGAGCGCGGGAACGGTCGAGTTCGTCGTCGGCTCGGACAAGTCGTTCTATTTCCTGGAGATGAACACCCGCCTGCAGGTCGAGCACCCGGTGACCGAGATGATCACGGGGTTGGACCTCGTCGAGCTGATGATCCGCGTCGCTGCCGGGGAGAAACTGCCCTTTGCCCAGGAGGATCTGAAGATCAATGGTTGGGCCATCGAGTGCCGGATCAACGCCGAGGATCCGTTCCGCGGCTTCCTGCCGTCGGTCGGGCGTCTCGTCAAGTACCGGCCGCCCGAGGTCACCGAAGGCCAGGTGCGGGTGGACACCGGCGTCTTCGAGGGTGGTGAGATCTCGATGTACTACGATTCGATGATCGCCAAGCTGATCTGCCATGGTGGCACCCGTGACCAGGCGGTCAGCCGCGTGCGTGACGCGCTCAACGCTTTCGTCATCCGCGGCATCGATTCGAACATCCCGTTCCAGGCGGCGTTGATGCAGAATCAGCGCTTCCTCTCGGGCGTGTTTACCACGTCGTTCATCGCCGAGGAGTTCCCGAACGGTTTTGATGAGTCCTGCGTGGTGCACCAGGATCCGGGCCTGCTCGCCGCGCTTGCCGCCTTTGGTCGTCGTCGTTACATCGATCGGGCCGTCCAGATCAGCGACCAGATGCCGGGGCACCAGCGCAAGGTCGGCAAGGACTGGGTCGTCCAGATGGAAGGCAAGGACTACCCCGTTTCGCTCGAGCCGATCCCGGGCGGCTACTCGGCCACCCACGGTGGCGACACCTACGATCTCGTGTCCAACTGGATGTTCGGTGAACTCGTCTTCCGCGGCACCTGCAACGGCTCGCCGATCTGCCTGCAGCTCGAGCGCATCGGCCTGCTCTATCGCGTGGTTCATTTCGGCAAGCAGGTCAAGGCGACGGTGATGACCGCCAATGCGGCGCGCATGCTTGCGCTGATGCCGAAGAAGGTACCGCCGGATCTGTCGAAGTTCCTCCTCTCGCCGATGCCGGGGCTGCTGCGAGAGGTGGCCGTGGCGAACGGGCAGGATGTGGCTGCTGGCGAGAAGCTGGCCGTGATCGAAGCGATGAAGATGGAGAATGTTCTCAAGGCGGAGCGCGACTGCAAGGTCAAGAAGGTCGTTGCCTCTCCGGGCGAGAGTCTTTCCGTCGATCAGGTCATCATCGAGTTCGAGTGAGCTGCCGCTGTCGTCAGTCCGACAGCAACAAGAGCCCGCCGCCCGGCGGGCTTTTTTCGTCCTTCGTCTGCGCTGCAGCCCTTGCCTGGCGCGCATGAGACCGTCAGCGCCGATGGCGACGGACGTGATCGGGTCATGATGTAGTCACTGCAGGCGTTTGGTTGCCGGCCACGTGTCCCTTCAGCAGGAAGACGCGCATCGAGCCCTTGCCCTTGACCGGAATCTCGCCCCGCTCTTCGCAGACGAAGTCCGCCGTGAGCAGGGCTCGCGTCGTTTCGCTGAGCTGAGTCTCGCCGGCGATACCCTGAGACTCCATGCGCGAGGCGATATTGACCGTGTCACCCCAGAGGTCGTAAATGAAGCGCTTCTTGCCGATGACGCCAGCGACGACGGCGCCCGAGTTGATGCCGATGCGGATCTCGAGCCCTGGGAACTCCCTGATCGCCGCCTGCAATCGCAAAGCCAGTTCCGCGATCGCCACCGCGTGATCGGCGCGTGCCTCGGGGATTCCGGCGGCCACCATGTAGGCATCGCCGATCGTCTTGATTTTTTCGAGACCGCTCTGCTCGGTGAGATCGTCAAACCTGGAGAAGATCGCGTCGAGCAGGCCAACGACGTTCGGCACCGATTCCGAGAGCGAAGTGTAGCCGTTCTCGACCGCCGGCAGTCAAACGCGGCTGCCGCGCGGCACAGGCGCCGCCTTCGGGCACGGAGGATGGCGGTGTGCGAGGTCTTTGGCGGCCTCGCAGATCGAGCATGCCTCCGTCCGCGATGGGGTCGGATCAGGCGAATGCCCCGCCGGAAATCGGGCCCTGAGGAGCGACCGGATGTGCCGGTCGCTTGCGCTACAATGACTGCAGGCAGGTTCGACTTGAGCACCTGATTCATGCCTTCGCCTCGCCGCTCTACAGATAACCTCCTCCCGGTCTCCGGGAGTCGAGAATCGCACGCTTGGAGGAACGTTCGATGCCATCGTTCAATGAAATTGCCGAGTTCGTCGGCCTGCTCTTCGACTGCCTCGGAGTTGTCGTCATCGTCCTCGGCACGCTGCTCGCCGCGGGTCGCTTGGTCATCCTGAACAGGCGCGCAGGCGATGGGTACAGGCAGTTCCGGCAGGACATCGGACGCGGAATTCTGCTCGGCCTGGAGTTTCTGGTGGCTGCGGACATCATCCGCACCGTGGCGGTGACGCCGACGCTCGAGGGCGTCCTGGTCCTTGGCCTGATCGTCCTCATCCGGACCGTCCTCAGCACGGCTCTGCAGGTCGAACTCGAGGGCCGCTGGCCCTGGCAACGGGCCAGTGAGGGCGCGGATCGCCCACGGGAAACTCACTGAACGAGAGTTGGGCCGTGTTCCCCGTCAGCTCTCCGGCGTGCGCCAGGGAAGCTCGAAGCCGCGTCGGATGGCCTGTATGCTGTCGTCGTCCAGAGTCCGATCCACCGCATCGACGATTTCGCGCAGGTTGGCGACCCGGGTCGTCCCGAATACACAACTTGCTATCCCGGGGTTGCCGAGGACGTAGGCGATGGCCGCTTGTGCCGGCGACATTTCGCTGATCGCCGCCAGGGTCTCGCGCATGTAACGCGAGCGCCTCCGCAATTGCCGGCCACTCGGTCGTAGCCATGCTCGCGCCAAGTACCAGAGGTCGGCTGGACTCCGCAGGCTGCCGATCTTTCCCTTGACGAGATGCCCCTGTCCAAGCACGGTTCCGGCGACGACTCCCGTTCCGGCTTCCGCCAAGCGGCGGATGACCGGTTCGCGGTCGAGCTGGACGACACTGTAGTCGATCAGTGCCATGTCGAAGATCTCTGGGTGGCTTGCGACATAGGCCATGTCGGGCTCGCAGTGCGTGTTGATGCCGAGGTATCGGTACATCCCACGCCGTTTCATGGCGTAGAGGCGCTCGAGCAGCGGTTCGCTGATTTCGGCGGGAGTGATCCCGTGCAGCTGGAGGATGTCCAGGTAGCCGCAGTCGAGGTTGGCGATCGATTGCGCACAGGAACCTTCAATATGGTCGGGGGAAAAGTCCTTGACCCTGCTACCCGGGCGCCGGAAGAGCGCACCGGCTGGCACGACGGTGCCGGCTTTCGACGACACGACGACGCGCCCGCGGTCCTGCCTGAGGATTTTGCCGAGCAGTCGTCCGAGACGTGGCTCGGCATTGAATGCTGAATAGTTGTGGCCGGTATCGAAAAAGTTGATTCCGTGCTCGATTGCTTCGCTGACCACCGCCGCCGCCTGTTTCTCCGGGAACTTGCGGTCACCCCAGTAACCGGAGCAGCCGAGGGCAACCTCGGAAACCTCGAGCCCAGTCTGGCCAAGTCGTCGGTACTTCATGCCCATGCCTTCAACAGCCATCGACGGAGGGGCGCTGATCGCTGTCGCGTCTGGATCATTCGCGCCTGCCGATGTCCGCCACCGAAGCCGACCGGCCGGGGTTTACCGGGCCCCATCGCCAGCCCGGTCGCCGGCCCTGCTCGGCCCGGAGACCTCGTGGAGGATTCGTTCCATCCTCCGGCGCGTCTGTTCGGCCGAGAAGTGGGAGCGGACGAAGGCGAGGCCGTTGGCCCCCATGCGCTCGCGGCGCCCGGCGTCATCGAGCAACTCGCCGATCAATCTTGCCAGCTGCCGGTCGTCGTCCGGTTCAAAACCCAGTCCCGCCTGCGCCGTGTCGAGAATCCGCCGTGCCTCGCCGCGGATGCCGCACAAAACCGGCCGTGCACAGGCCATGTAGTCGATCAGCTTGGTGGGGATGGCGCCGTCAAACAAGGGAATGTCCTGCAGCGTGGCCAGGCAGAGATCTGCGGCGCTGAGATAGACCCGCGCCTGGTCCTTGGCAACGGGTGGAAGAACGACGACATTGGCCATTTTGCCGCCCGCGACCTCGTCTTCGATCGCACCGCGGCGGAGGCCGTCGCCAACGAGCACGAAGAGGATGTCGCCGCGCTCGCGCAGCGAACGCGCCGCCCGCAGGATCACCGGGATGTTGTTCGCTTCGCCGAGGGCGCCGAAGTACAGGATGACCTTCCTGTCCTCCCAACCGAGAGCATGGCGCGTGCGCGCCGCTCCTTGCGGATCGGGGTACAGCCGGTCGAAATCGACGCCACAGGTGACCACCTCGAGCTTCTCCTGTGGCCAGCCGCGCGTGCGGATGTCGTCGCGAATCCCTTCGGTCAGGGCAACGATACGCGCCGACTGGTCGTAGAGCCGCCGCTCCATCCACGCCATGATGCGGATGAGCGTCCGGTTCCTGAGGATTCCCATCTGCACGGCAGATGCGGGCCACAGGTCGCGGACCTCGATCACGAGCGGAATCCGCCGCATGCGGCAGACGAGGGCAGCAGCGAACATCGGAAAGATGGGCGGTGTCGAGGCGAGCACCAGGTCCGGTCTGTCGATGCTGAACAGGCCGGCGGCGCCGGAGAGCGAGAAGGATGCGAAGCTCAGCAGGCGACCGAGGTAGCTGCGATGCAGCTCGGAGTAGGTGAACGTGCGCAGCACCCTCACCGCGCCATCGTGTTCTTCACGCCGCAGGCGACGGTACCACGGCAGGGTTGGCGTGTCGCGCTGCATGTACCCGGTCTCGCCGCTGACGACGGTCACCTCGTGACCACGCCCGGCAAGGTAGTGCGCCAGCTCGTAGATGAGTGAATGGCCCGGAGCGCCCGTCCCCTGGTAGTACTGATAGACGATCGCGACCTTCATCGCAGCGCCTCGTAGATCGCCAGGAGTTTTCCTTCCTCCGCCTCCCAACAGACAGCCTTGCGCGTCTGTCGGAGATTCTCCCGCCAGAAGTCGAGGCGCGCCTCGTCGCCGAAAAGCTCGTCGATCAGCGAGGCCACGGCCGGGGCACTGCTCATGTCGCCGACGAGGCCAATTCCTCGTCCGGCGACCATGCTCCTGATTTCCGGCAAGTCGCTGCCGAGTATGGGGACGCCGGCGGCGATGAACTCGAACAGCTTGTTTGGTGTGCAGAAGTAGTTGTTGAGACAGGTCGCCCGGTACGGGATCACGCCAGCATCAGCCGCGGCGGTATGGCTCAGCAGTTCATGCTGAGGAACCGCGGCCTGGAAGAAGACTCTTTGGGTGCCCGGCTGCCGCCGGGCCTCGCGCGTCAGTCGCTGCTTCAATGCCCCGTCTCCAAGGATCACCAGGACGATCTCCGGATTCTTCACGTGGCGCATGGCTGCAACCAGCGCCTGCAGGTTCCTGTTGGCCGACAGGCCGCCCTGGAAGAGGAGAATCTTCCGCGTCGCCGGCAGCCCGAAAAGCTCATGAAAGAGTCGCGAGCTGTGCGTAGCGTCGGTCGCCCTTTCGGCATTGCTGATGACATGCACCTGGGAGAGCGCATGACGACGGGCGAGTTCGCCGGCGATCGACTGGTTGATGGTCATCACCGCGTCGCAATTGCCAATGTAGCGCGCCTCGATCTCTGCCCACCGCCTCCTCTCGCGAGCGGAGAACTCCTGCTCGCTGTAGAGCTCGTGGCTGTCGTAGACCAGGCGCGCAGCGCAGCCGCGCGCGACCTGGCTGGCGACTGGCAACATCGGCAGATCGTGCGCAACGACGACTCGCGGCGCGAAGCGTGATGCGACGTCGCCGTACAGCCTGGCGTGAAAGGTCTCCTGATCGACGAGGAACCGCCAGGCGAGCCGCTTCAAGCTGCGCATCATGGCGCCATTCATTGGCAGGCGTCTGGCGAGCTGGCGATACCCGTAAGCCACTTGCTGTTCGCGCCCTCCCCCCTGGCCGCCAGCGCCTGCGCGGACCACTCTCGGCTCGTCGCGTCGCTCGGTGTCGTCATCCGTCATCGCCAGGATCGTCACTCGCCAGCCGGCCTTTTCGAGGCTGTCGGCCTGCAGGAGGATTCGCCGGTCGATCTGCCGGTCTGCCGTCAGCATCAGGATCGAGTTCGATTCGTGGTCCTGACGCGCTGCTGCAGCGTCCATGACTTCACCCCCTCAGTCTTGACCAGACGGTCCGAGCCAGGCGCGAGACGGTTGGCGAACGATCGACGAAACGGCTCATGTTGCGCCTGAACGATTGCCGGCGCCAATGCTTCGCGTACGTCTGCCGCATGTCCTCTTCGTAGCGACGGATGGTCCGTTGCACGGTTTCGGCGTCTGCGGCCGGACCGCTCCCGACGCGATGCGATTCGATGAGCCCGATCACGGTCGCTGCCTTGTGCCGGTAGTGCAACTCCTTGGTGTCAAGGATCGTTTCCCGGCAGTTGCTGATCAGTCTATCCACCAGCTGGCGGTCGCGCATCGCCTCCAGAACCTGCTGAAAATCGCTGGCATCGGCGCTGATGGGAATGTAGTGCTCCCATGGCCTGACGATACCGCTGTAGTCGCCCTCTACCAGCACTTGGCAACTGCCGAGCAACCCCGCCTCGAGGACGCGAGGCGAAATCGCGGTGAATGAGTGGCGCCCGTCGAGGCCTGGGAAGCAGTTTGCCTCGACTTCCTCGAAGGACGCTGCCGGATGGGCGTTGAGGTAGGCCCGGACCCTTCGCTGAATGTCCCCGCGCGGATCGAGAAGGCTGCTGCCGCTGTTGGCACCAAGGGTGAAGCGGCAATCGCCCAGGAAGTCCAGCCACTGCGGGCCAAGCAGTGTGCCCTGATCGCCGAGAACGATGTCGGTCGTCAGGCCGGCACGCTTGGCAGGGATCTCCACCCGTTCACCAATCGCCCACTTCGTCTCCCCGATCCTGCCGAAGTAGGGGGGAAGTCGGCGTGCCCGGTAGCCGATGTCGATCCGCCTGTGGTCGAATGGCCTTCCCTCCTTGGCGAGGAGCGTCGGGTCGACGTACCCTGTATAGGCAAGGCGTATCGAGCCCTGGCGATGGTAGCGGGGATAGAGGACATTCCAGTGCGAGGAGATCACCGAGAACAAGTGGTCTACCCGCCAGTCGCACATCCAGTCGTCGAGCAGTTCGTTGCAGTCGTACTCGTCCTGCGGGAACGCAAGCTTCAGTCCTCCGCTGTCGCGGACGAAGCTGTACGTCTCCCTGATGTTCAGGAACGTCGCTTCGGCTAGCCAGCGAATCCACAGGAAGGTGACATCGAGAACGATGGCATCGAAGTCGACATCCCGCACGTAATCGGGCAGCGGCAGCTCCGTGTCGTGGTAGAGGTAGTTGTGCTCGGGAAAGGCGTCGCGCAACGCGAATACATGGTGACACAGGAAGCTCGGGGCCAGGCGAGGGTTCCCGAGTCGATGCAACACCATGATGTTGAGGCGGCTCATCCCCTTCTCAATCGATGAACTGCTGGTGCCACAGCTCCAGGCTCAACAGCGCCCACAGGTTTCGGCCATAGGTACTCTGGGTATCCAAAACGGCATCGATCGAAAGCGGTCCGTTCAGATAGGGGCGTGAGCGCGCAGCCTGCGATGCGAAGAGGTCGCCGATCAGCTCACGTGTCGGGCCGGGCCGCTTGAGCCACAGGTTGAGCGGAACCGGGAAGCCCATCTTGTCTCTGCGTTCACGAATCGCGACGGGCAGACGATCCGAAAAGACCGCTTTGAGCAATCGCTTCAGCTCGCCATTGCGGAACTTGATGTCAGCCGGGATGGTGGCGGCAAACTCGACCAGTGGGTGGTCGAGAAACGGCACACGAGCCTCGACGCCATGCGCCATGCTCATGCGATCCTCAACCTGCAGCAGTGCGGGCAGCAAGGTCTTGAAATCGAAGTGAGTCATGGAATCGAAGTACGATTCCTTGCCGACATTGCTGCCCCAGAAGATGCTCCTGAACTCTTCGAAGGTCGATCGCTGGTCGAGAAGCTCGGGAGCGATGATCGTCCCGAAAGTATTGGCGCGGTTTACCAGGCGCCAGTAGCGCTCATCCCGTTCGCCAAACAGGCCGCCTGCCCAGAACTCCCGCAGCATCGGCTTGTACTGGCGGAGGCTTTCCAGGTTCGGAATGATCGATTCGTAGGTCACCACGTAATTGCCATTGTGCAGCGAACCTTCGATGGCGCCCTTGATGCACTGCTCGAAATAGGCAACCAGATAGCGCGCATAACCACCGAAAATCTCGTCGCCTCCCTGGCCTCCCAGAACCACCTTGATGTGCCTGCCGACTTCCTTCGACACCATGTATTGCGGGAACGAGCCTGGGCCAGCGACTGGCTGATCGAGATGCCAGATGACCTTGGCTATGTGGTCGACGAAGTCCTGCTCACCGATGTCCGCAACAAAGAGTTCCATGCTGCGTTCGTCGGCCAAGGCTCTGGCATAAGCGGACTCGTCGAACTCAATGCCGTCGAGGAAGCGCCCGTTGAACGCCTTGAACGGGCCGCTTGGCCGGACTTCGCGAGCGAGCGCTGCCAGTAGACTCGAGTCGACACCGCCGCTGACGTAACTGCCGACCTCGACGTCGGCACGTAGATGAATTTTCACCGAGTCATGCAGCAGCTCGATCAAACGGTTGGTGAACCAGCGCTCCGTATGATCGTAATCGATGTCGTAGTGGACTTCCCAGTAGCGACGAACGAGCTCTTCCTGCCCGGATGAGAGAATGGCGTAGTGCGCGGCAGGTAGTTGCCAAACTCCCTCCATGAGCGTCTTTTCGCCAAGGCAGAACTGGAAGGTCAAATAGTCAGCCAATGCGGCCTGGCTCACACGGCGTCGTCCCAGAAAGGGCAGCAGTGCCTTGGCTTCGGAAGCAAAATAGAACCCATGGTCGGTTCTGGTCCAGTACAGCGGCTTGATGCCAAAGCGGTCCCGCGCCAGGAAAAGCTTCTGCTCACGGGCATCCCAAATTGCCAGAGCGAACATGCCGCGCAGGTGACTGACGCAGTCGACTCCCCAGCGTTGAAAAGCACGCAGCACGACTTCCGTATCGGAGCGCGTGCGGAAAGAGTGTTCACCGAGTTCCGCACGCAACTCCAGGTAATTGTAAATCTCTCCGTTGTAGATGATGGTGAAACGTCCATCATCACTGTGCATCGGCTGCGCTCCCGACTCCAGGTCGATGATCGCCAAGCGCACGTGACCCAGTCCCACCTGGCCACTCTCGGAAGCCCATTTGCCTGCCCCGTCGGGGCCGCGATGGCGAATTTCGTGCATGCCGACATCGAGATCCCGGGACGAGGCAGACTGCTCCCGGATGCCCGTTGCGAGGAAACCAAAGATTCCACACATCAGCTTCTTCTCCCTTTGATGAATCGCTTGAGGACTGGCTTCAACTCGCTCCGGACGTTGCCCGGAAGGCGCGCCCACAGGGTATAGCCCAGCTGCCTTGCCAGCGACGGCACCTCGGCTGGGTCAGTAATGACGGCTCGTATTGGGGAGGTGGTGATCGATGATGGTTGGTCAGGAAGCGAATTCCGGTCGCTCGCTGCCGCCAACCTTCCGGGATCGCTCGGCATACCGGCGACGGCACGCTGAATCTCCTCATCCACCATGAGCACGAAAGCCTGATAAGAGTATTTGCCGGAGGCGATCACGTCACGATACGCGCGCTCAGCCATGGCGTCCACGTAGGCGCCATCCTGCAACCTGGAAACCACTTCGTCGAGGTTACTCCCGTCCTTTCTAAGCGCGATGAAGTGCTCTCCAGCTTGAACGACCCCGGAGTAGCTCCCTTCGAAGAGCACGAGAACTGTTCTGAAGGCGATTGCCTCGAAGACTCGCGGAGAAACTTGGTTCATCGCGCCGTCGATCTCATGCGGACGAACCAGCTTCTCATAGACCGACTCGTCGGCTGTCGCGGGATGCTCCTTCCTGAAATCCGCGATACGGTCGCCAAGGGAACCATCCCAGTCGAAGACATTGCTTCCGCTCTCGGATCCCAGCATGGCGCGACAAGACATCATGAACTCATACCACTTGGGCCCGTATATCCTGCTCTCTTCGCTCCATGAGATATCCGACGATATCTGGTGCACGTCACAGTAAGTCTTGACCATTCTGCCAACAGCGACTTTTTCGATCCCCAGCTGTCCGTAGCGGATTGGCAAGGGACGTCCGCGATAGCCTATCAGCAGCTGCCGCTGAGAGGGCGGAGACAAGTGGGGAATCGCGTCTCCGAGATGCTGCGGCACATAGCCAGTGAGATTGCTGACAAAACGGACGCCGGGAAACTCCGCAGTCGGGTATATTTTTTCGATCTGCCTCGTCGGCACCACAGTAAATACAAGGTGGAAGCCCAGCTGTTTGATCCAGTGCCAGGCGCGATGCGTATGATCGTACTCGTCTTGGATAAAGAGGAACTTTGCCCCACCATATTCGGACAGTGCTTTTCCGAGTGAGGGGGATACCTGGTCAAACGGTAGTCGCACGCTGTAGTGGAGACCCACCGCCGCGAAGCGGGACAATTCAGCAGAAAATTCAGAATACTGATCCGCATGACAGAAGAAGAACCTGTGCCGAGATTGCCTGGCAAAACAGGCCAAATGCTCGAAGACGGTGTTTGTGTAAGTCTGGGTCGCGTTATAGACAAGAAGAATATTCATCTGCACCATTTGCTTACAGGAAACGATGACCGAAACGCACGCCGACCGGGATCGAAGCTTCAGATGGGGCTCGCGAACGCGACATCGCTTCATCAAGGACCCCACTCGCAATCAAGCGTCTCTCGGGCCTGTCGGCGATCGCGCGCGTTCGTCTTGTCATCAGATAGGGTAGCGTACAGGAGCAACGAAAGACGGCCGCCTCCTAAGAGTCAATATCGGCTCTCGAAAGCGATCCGGCACGCCACCACCCGGAGCGGTAGATGCATAGCCATTCCGATAGACTGATCCAGCGCCAAAGCTCCCAAGAGTGATTGCAATGCCCTGATTGATGTTCTTGCCAAAGCGTAGCCATCTTTTGACCGTCGTAGCCTGGCAGGGAATGCAGAGCGGTATCCATGATTCGTTCGTGCGCCCAGCCATGCAGGCTGTCGCGTAACCAGTGATCAAGGGGGGCGGCATAGCCGACCTTGTCGGCTCGCCAACGGATCGATCGGGGAATGGTTCTCCCCGCAGCCATCCGCAATATCCACTTTTGCCAACCGTTCCTGACGTAGAGGTCGTCCGGAAGGGAAACGCAGAAGTCTACCAGCTCATGGTCGAGAAACGGCAATCTTCCTTCGCGAGAGAAAGCCATCGCGTTTCTGTCGGCATAGCGGAGGAGCATTGGCAGGCTGTTGTACAACAAGGCTTCTGAGATCGTCCGACGCAACCGGAAGCCAGGCTTCGCCGGCGCGGTGCCAACGCAGTCAGGATAGTGGGAAACCGAAGAAGATGGTCGGCCAAGCTTGTGAAGTTCGTCGGTGGAGTAGGCGACCGATGCGTTGAACCGCCTCTGCGCTCCCTGGTACTGCTCGCTGGCGATACGCAGCCGACGATTGAACTTTGCCGACTCCCTGATCGCCAGAGCGAGGCGACCCTGATCAAGCAGGTCAAGTTGCCGCTGCCGAAAGTAGAACTGATAACCCGCGAGCAGCTCGTCCGCTCCCTGTCCGTCGAGCAAGACTGTCGTATCATGCTGACGTGCGAGGCGCGCGACGCACCACTGCAGGTAGATTGAGGCAGAAAGGAACGGCTCTTCCTGATGCCAGTGAAGCAGTGCCGACTCCTGTGCCAGTCGCAAGGAGTCCGGCGTCACTTGAAATGAATTGACGCCGGTGTGTGTGGCGACCGCTTCGACTTCCTTGCCTTCCGACATCGTCGGATCCTCTGGAAACACGGCGGAGAACGTGTTTTGGGTAAAACTTGCGGAACTGCGTTCACGGGCGAGGTACCCGACAATGACCGAGGAATCCAGTCCGCCTGAAAGGCTTGATCCGACAGGCACGTCAGCACGCAGTCTGAGAGTGACGCTTCGCTGCAGCAGTTCGGAAAATCGGTCTACGGCCTCGCGCGGCGTCAGGTCGCTGTTGATCGATGTGTAATCCGGGGTCCAGTAGCGCCAGCGCTCCTCTTCGCTTCCATCCTCACGGAACCAAGCCGCACTGGCGGGAGGAAACCGCTCGATATTCTCGAAGAAGCTCAGTTCATCGTCCTCGTACCAAGCCCCACTGGCAAAGCGTTCGAGAGCGCGCTCGCTGACGCTGCAGCGGACCAGCGGATGAACCAGGATCGCCTTCATCTCGGAAGCCATGACGAGGGTATTGAAGCGTCCTCTGCCTAGGAAAAGGGGCTTTTCGCCAAAGCGGTCGCGAGCCACCAACATTCTGCGGCAGCGTTCATCCCACAAGGCAAAAGCGAACATCCCGTTGAAGCGCTGCAGAGCCGCTTCCCCCCACTGCTCAAAGGCTGTCAGCAAGACTTCGGTGTCGCTACGGGTACGGAACACATGGCCGAGCGCCGCGAGCTCGCTGCGCAATTCCAGGTAGTTGTAGATTTCCCCGTTGAAGACGAGACGCAAGTTGCCGTCTGCCGTTGCCATCGGTTGATCTGCCAAGTGCGAAATGTCGATGATCGACAAACGACGATGCGCCAAGCCAACTCGGCCTCCTTGTCGAATCCAGTTCGATCCGTTGTCGGGGCCCCGGTGAACCAGTCGATCGCGCATCGCCGAAAGCAGGTCCTCGCGTATGGGTAGCGCCGGGGAAATGACACCAACAATGCCGCACATGTCAGCCGTCCTCGCAGCCAGCGCCCCGACACATCGCGGGCACGACGCGAAGGCGCAGGAAGCCAGCATCCGGATGATGCGCTGATACTTGGGGGGACCACGATCGCTGGTCGCCTTGCGCTGATGGCGCTGCGGCATCAGCGGTTGTCCCTTGAGCAAGATCCAGCCTGAGCCGACGAGACGCGGAACGCTGCCGGGAGCGACTCCCCGCCGAGAGACGGCGACCCAGAAGGTCTTTGAAGTCTCGAACGGATGAATCGCTGAGGCTCAAGATCGCGAGGTGGAATCCAGTGCTCCGCACGCTAGCCCCCCTTGACGATCTTCCAGATCCTGGAACGAACACTCAGTGGCACCTTTGAATAGACTATTCGTGCGAGCCGGTTTGCCATGGGTTGCTGTGCGACTGCGGCATGCACCCTACGCAGAGAAGGAGCGCCGTACCGCAACAGCAGTTGCTTCCCCATCCGGAGCACAGCAGCCCTGCTCTCCGCACGCTGCGCCGCCGACTCCGTTGGGCTCCCCGCACCCGGGTCGCTCTTGTCTGCCAGCGATTGCAGCAGCTTCTGCTGAATTCCCTGAAAGGACTCCTTCCCGTCCAGCACATCCGCAGCACCAGCCAGACCCAAAGGAATGGCGGGAAGGCACGGACTGACCACACCTGCGTCGCTCACCACATAGACCGCGCCGTACATCGGTCTTCTCGGCACTCGGCGAAGACAGCGTGCCCGCAGATCCTCATCGACGCACTCGACGAATGCCCGATAGGAGTATCTTCCAGAAACAATGACCTCAGAATACGCCCTTTCAGTCATCGAATGGATGAGATCATCGTTCTGCAGTTTGCGCACGACCTCTTCGAAGTTCGAAAAGTCCTTCTTCAGTGCAATGTAGTGCCGATTCGGCTCCACGACTCCGGAGTAGTCGCCTTCGAAAAGGATCAGTGCCGTGTGCAGCCGGATTGCCTCAAAGATCTTCGGCGAAACCTGATTCATGCGGATCTTGCCGTCATGCTCGCGCAGGACGGTGTTCCAGACTTCCGTGAAGGAGACTTTGGGGTTTCGCTCCTTGATGCGAGCGATCTGTTGGCTCAGGGAGCCGTCAAAATCGAACACATTGGAGCCGCTTTCAGTTCCCAGAGTGGCCCGTGCGGAGCCAAGAAACTCGTACCAAGCATCGCCATAGATGCGCGCTTCCGCCTCGCAGGAGATGTCGACCGGCAGGCCCATGGCTTCAGAGAGCCGCTTGACCTCGGTGCCAATCACATACTTTTCATGGCCGAGCTGGCCGTATATTTCTGGCAGTCGGCGCCCCCGGTAGGCGATCGCCTTGCTTCGCTCGGCGAGAGAGGTCACGAAGCGATCGATCCCTGCCGCTTCCGGAACATACCCGGTAAGCGTCGGGAGAAAATCCGTTGCGGGAAATCTGTAGGCCGGATAGACAGCCTCTCGCTGTTCCAGCGGAACACAGGTATAGACCAGATCAAATCCCAATCGATCCATCCACGTCCGGGCGCACTCGACTGCTTCGTACTCGTCCTGGATGAAAAGCACCTTCAGTCCGTGGAATGATTCCAAGGCGATGGCAAAATTCTCGACAAGGTGGTGCGGCAGCGAGACGCGGATCGAATAATGAACGATGACGACGTCAAAGAGCGAGAAGTCGATGCTACCAAATGTCTCGATTGTCGAAGTAGCGCCGGAAACGTTGGTCGCCGGTACGAAGGTGAAATCATGCGCAGAATAGCGCCGAAATGCCCGGATGTGCTCGGAAACCGTGCCCACGTGACAAGACGCCGGGTCGAACAGAAGCGCCACGTTCAACGGCACTGTCGATCCGCGCGCGCGCCGCGAGAGTGCGTTCAGTTCCGCAGCAACGGTTGTGAAGCGGCTGTCGTAGGAATTTTCGCGCGCCAACTCGCGTCGCTGGCAAAGCAAGGCGGGATCGTCCCGGAGGCTGCTCATGCGAGTGATGGCTTCGGCGAACTCTGCTGCGCTACGGGCAAACCGGAGAACGCCGGAGTGGACAGCATGCCTGGCCAAAGGATCGATCGGCACGGAAACGACCGGCAACCCGCAAGCGATATACTCGAATGTCTTGAGCGGAAGCGAATTGCGGATCCATTCGTCCTGAACGAACGGTATGATTCCAACGGACGCCCGCAGCATTTCGCCGGCGAAATCCTTCGGGTTCATCGGCCCAAGCAGTCGTACGTTCTCGCGCTTCCGTAGTCTGCTCAACCCGACAGATTCCAGGCAGGGTCCGGCAAAACGAAATTCGTATTCTGGCAGGAGCACCGCAAGCGCGTGCAGGAGTTCATAGTCCAGGCGGGCATTGAGCGCACCCTGATAAATTACGACGGGCGCGCGCTCGCCCTCGGCTTGCGTGCAGTTGGCGGAGTCATCCAGTTCGGCAAAGAACTCAAAGTCGCATCCGTTCTCTGCAACCACGGCGGGTCCGCGATAGCCACAGTTAGACCGGAGTTCCGCCAGGACAGGTTCGGTGACGGCAACGACCAGATCAATTTCGGCGGTCAGTCGCCGAACTGATTCGGTAATAACTGCCGAGGTGGACATCGCGGAAGACGGGGTGAAATAATCTTCAGTTGCATGGTAAACGCGCAGGGATCGTGGCAGGGCAGAAATCAAGCGCTCGTAGTGCAAGGAATCGTAAATCCAGAGCAAGGGGCACTTGATTCCCCGATGTCTCAACAGTTCAAGGATGGATTCGGTCTGCCTTGGCGAAATCGGTGCGCTGACATTGATCAGGTCAATGCCAGCAAGGCCGGCGTTGGCCGCCTGAAAGTCCTTCCCGACCAGCCGCTGATTCTGGAGAAATATTACGGGGATATGCCGGGCGAACCGGGTTGCATAATGGTATCGATTGCTGCGCCGCTCCGTTGTCCAATCCGACCACGTCAGGAACAGGACGGCATCGAATTGATCGAGGGCGGGTGCTGATGCGAGCTGTTCCGTTTTCATGCTTAGATGGCAGAATCAAAAGAGCCCTTCGCGCGGCGGAATGCCGCGAGCCCGAAATGAAAGATGACCCAAGAAAGCACGCCAACGAAGCCAAGGCCGACGGCGCTGGGGAATTCATGGGCAATGAGGATGGAGCGGTACGCGTCGGCAATCTGGTAAAAGGGATTGGCCAGCGAAACCCTTTGAATGATCGCAGGCATGCTGTCAAAAGGGTAAAAAATCGGGGTCATGAACATGATCGCCGTCAGCAGGGTAGGCAGAATCTGCAGGACGTCGCGGACGAATACGGCGATTGCCGACAGCCACATCCCGAGCGCGATGATCCAGAAAAACTGCAGCAACATCACCAGCGGCAGCAACACCACGTGCGCGGTGACGGGCGTTCCCGCCCACACGAACAACACGAAGAGGAAGAAGAGGCTGACCGCGAGATTCACGGCACCGACGAGAGCGCCGGCAATTGGCAGGAGCTCGGTCTTGAACGCCAGGTTCTTGACCAGCCCTGCTGCACCGACCACGGAACTCGCGGCACCCATGAGCGCTTCTGTTGTTGCAATCCAGGGCCCGTAGCCGGTGATGAGCCAGATGACGTAAGCGAGAGTCGTCTCGGAACCGGGCAGCCTGACCTTGAAGACGAAGCCAAAGATGTAGGTATAGAGGGCGAGCATGAACAGCGGGTTGGATACGGCCCAGAAGCTCCCCAGGGAGGACCCGAGATAACGGTCGCGCAGATTCATCTTGAAGAGATTGATCAGCAGGCGGAAGTCGTAGCGAGTAAACCCGAACACGGGGGCGTCTCCATTGATCAGGCCTGCACCGAAGCCGTGATGGGGTAGTAAAGCATCGGCCTTCCACCCGCAGGCGGAACCGGCGTGAAGACTTCGAACACCGTCGAGTGCTCGCAAAACGTGGCGGACGGGCTCTGCGCGGAGCCGAGAAAGAAAGCATCGAGTCGGTAAACGGCTGCTCCCAGGGTCAGAGGGGCAAACTCCAGTTCGATGCCCACCGCGCCACGCGCAGTGGAAAAGTCGGCCAAGGGGAAATCGCTCTGAAAAACCACCAAATCGTCGAGACGTACGATTCGTATGCGGCAAAGGGCGGGCTCCGCGAGATGATCGTGCCTGCCAGCAAGCCGAATCCGAAGCCTCGCATGCGCCTCTACGCGCGGCGAGCCCAAGTCGTCACCACCGGAGAGGAGCGAAACGCGGCCGATCTCACTTCCCGCCCGGTACGAGCGGCTCCCGACGTGCGCCCGGAATCTCGACATCAGTGCGGCTTCATCCTCTGCACGGACCTCCTCGAGATAGGCATTCGTCACATGCAGCGGCGGGCCGTCCATGAGAATCTGCCCAGCCTTCATGTAAATGCAGCGATTGCAGATCTGTCTCACTGACTGCATGCTGTGGGAGACGAGAATGACGATCTTGCCCCGCGCACAGATTTCCAGGATGCGTTCCGTAGCCTTCTTGGAGAACGAAGCGTCACCAACGGCAAGTGCTTCGTCAATGATCAGTATTTCCGGAGCGACGTGTGAAATCATCGCAAACGCCAGGCGTGCCTTCATTCCAGTCGAATAAGTGCGGACCGGGTAGTCGATGAACTTGCCCAATTCCGCAAAGTCGATGATCTGCGCGGCGACCCGCTCGACCTCAGCACGCGACTTTCCCTGGATCTCACCATCAACGTAGATGTTCTCCCTACCGCTCAAGTCATCACGCAAACCCACACCCAGGGTCATGATCGAGGTCACCTTTCCGTTGACCCGAATGGCCCCGGTTGTAGGCTCGCAGATGGCGGCAATCATGTGCAGGAGGGTGGACTTGCCGGCACCATTGCGTCCGATGATGCCGAGGCGATCGCCTTCCACAATCCTCATGCTGATTCCGTCGACCGCAAGCTTGCCTCTGGGAACGGTCTCGTGCCCGGCGTCGCTGGTCATTGCAGCGACCAGTTCGCTGGTGGCCGAGCTGCCGACAGGGTACATCTTGGATACTTGCTGCAGCTCGACGAAGAGGCTCATACTGCCTCCGCCGGAATTGGCCGCACCGTAAAAGGTAAGGTGACGGCAGCGGGAAAGGGTTTGCCTTCAACACGCAAGGTCAAACCATTCCCGTAGGTCCAGGATCGGCAATCGAGGCCGGCCTTCGGTCGCATTCCCGGCAATGGCCGCTGAGCCAGGAAAAGGTTCAGGGAATACTTGCCGGGTGCCAGCGGCAATGCCGGGATTCTGAACTCCACCGTGTAGTTGCCCGCTGTATCGGCTACCGGGTAGTACTCGGAAAGAATGACGATTTCCCAACCAACGCCAATACGCAACATTTCTACCGATATGGCCAGATCGACTGCCACATCGTCAAGAACCTCGACCGGCAATCTGATGACCGAATCCTCACCGGAGCGCAGGACGAATTCTGTCGGGATGGTGTCCGGAAATCGTGCTGCTTCGGCCGGAGGAACACGCAGGTCAAGATAGCGGACGACCGCAGAATCACTCGAACCGACGAACGAAAAGCGGCCCTCGTCGATGACGCAGGCCTGTTCGCAGAGCTTGACGATGGCTGTCCAGTCGTGCGTGACGAGAACTCCGGAGGCGCCGCCGAGCAGGCGCTCGCGCATCCTGCGCCAGCACTTGGCCTGGAAGTGCTCGTCACCAACCGAAAGCAACTCGTCAATGAGGTAGATCTCGTGCTGGTAGGCTGTGGCCACGGCGAAGTACAACCGCGACGCCATTCCCGACGAATAGGTGCGAATGCGTTGATCGAAGGCATCGCCCAGTTCCGAGAAGTCAGCGATATCTTCCAGAATATCCGCTACGCTGTCACCGGCGACGCCCATGAACTGCAGGTAGCGCGTGGCATATTCGCGGCCCGTGAGGTTGGGATTTCCCATGCCGCCCAATTCGAAAAGCCCGGCAACTTGCCCGTTGATCTCGATGCGGCCGGTCGTCGGCGTGTAGACCTGTCCGAGGAGGCGCAGCAAGGTACTCTTGCCCGCTCCATTCCGGCCGAGGACTCCGACGATCTTGCCGCGTGGGACAGTAAGGGATATGTCCCGCAAAGCCTCGACCACTGGGCCACCCCCGTCCCGATCCATCCCGAGAAGTATGCGCCAGACACGCTGCTCGCGCTGTACGGCAAACGTCTTGCTGACGTTCGCGCAGCGCAAAGCAAAACCGGGAGATGGCTGCTCCATATCCAACTCAGGCGCTTCGTCGCAAGAGGGGATCGCCAGCGAGCAGCGCGCCGTAGATCCGATCGAACCGTGCTGCCCCCGCCGAAGCGGAATGCCATTTCAGAGCGAAATCCCTGCTGCGCCGGCCGATCTCACGCCGCTTCTCGGGATCGGCAATCAGGTCGCGCAGGACAGACTCGACGGTGTCCGGCGTCGCGCTGACAATGGGTAGTTCTTCGGCATAATCGGGGAGCTCCTCGCGCACGCTCTCCAGCCACTCGGGACGGATGAAGCAGATTACCGGCTTCGCGAGCATCATCGCTTCACGGATGTTTGCGCCGAACCAGCCATACGTCAGCATGTCCAGGAAGATGTCTGCCTGCGCCTGCAGGAAGCGAACCTCCCTGTTGGGAATGCCGGTTGGCTCGATCAGGTCCAGTACCAGACCCTCGGTGCGGAAGCGCTCGATCAAGGGGAGATACACATGGGAGGACTTGATGTTGACTCCATCGCTACGGGTTCTCTCTTCGCGGCGTCCGACGGCGTGATAAAGACGCACCCCACCGTCAGGTAGCGACGGCAGACGATACTGCTCGGGAATCGCCATTTCCGGATGCCACAGTCCGGGATCCAGGCAGTAGAACTCCGGGACTTCGTGGACCCTTCGGTCGGCGTTGCAATCTACCCGGTTTCCGCCGAGCGTGCATTGAAAGTCAGCGACGGAGTTCCTGAACCGTCCCCAGGCGAGGTTGCGTTCGTCACTGCAGACTGAGGGCTCGTGTTGCCAGCGACAGATCGAACAGACCGACTCCGGACCCCATTTGGAGAAGGCCGTCTGAGAAACGCCGTCGAGGCAACCGTTGTGCGAGTAGACCACCTTCTTCCCGAGTGCCTTGAGGAGGTGGATTTCCGCGTGCATCCCGAGGCGCTGTGCCACAGCCGACTGGACACCCCAGCCGAAAGCGATGCCATGGGCGTTTGAGAAATGGAAAACGTCGTAACCGTAGATGGCCAGAAGGTAGAAATCGAGCTCTCCTTCGAGACCCTCCGGGATATCACCGCCGAGGCGGTAATCCTCACCATGGTAGTAAATCCAGTTTGCAGGATTGCTGTCCCAGTTATAGACATCGGCTTTCCAACCGAGGTGGCGCAGGGCGCGCGAGAGATACCAGACGTTGTAATAGGACTGGCCGCAGAACAGCACCCGCCGGGACGCCAGCGCATCGAAAGCCGGCTTGAGGGTGTGCGCGGCGCAGTGGAGAAAGGAGATCTCGGCCAGCAGGTCGTCCGCTGCTGGGGAGTCGCAACGATCCACCGTCAGGCCGGCGGCCGACCGGACCAATCGGCGCAGTTCGCGGACAGGTGCATCCATGCTCGTGGGGTTTGCCGATCCTTCGGCGCCGACCGCGGCGCGAAGGGCTGCAACGCGGCCGGGGAGATCATGAAGACGACCAACGGATCGCAGCAGCTCGGCCTTGAGCTCGGTTTCCAGTTCCGCCCTGAGCTCGGCCCTGAGCTCGGCCTTGAGTTCCGCCATGGGCCCGGCCTTGAGTTCCGCCATGATCTCGGGTTTGAGCTCTGCCTTGAGGTCCGGCTTCAAGGATGAATTCAGCCTGCTCTTCAGCTCTTGCTTCAACTCGGCGGGTACGGTGTTGACGCCTGCACGCGCCACACGCTTGACAAGACGATCGTACGACCCCACGGACTCTTCCTTGCGACCAATCGGTCATTCTACCGCCAGCAGCGCCCGTACTCCAGCTCTGCCGACATTTGCCAATGAATCGAGGATCGAGAGCCCCGGCAAGAAGTCGCCTCCACCTGCCTGTGGATACACGGGATGGCGAAAGCCCTGGTATGCCAGAGACACTCCGGCCCGGGCGAATGCTTCATCGTCCTGATAGCCGGAGGCTCCGCCGCCGCACAGGTAGCGTGTGCCGCCGACTCTGCGTGTCAGGTTGATCAACAGATCGCTCCCCTGCCCATCGCAGCCGAGAGAAGAGGACGTTACACAGTGGTCATACCGCAAGCCAATCTGCGCGGCGATCGCCTTGATCATCGCGCTGTTGTAGCGCGCCAGGTTGCTCTCCGGTGCAAGAACCAGTGGCTCAAGCCAAGCCATGGTTTCCTTGTAGAACGGTGCTCGCGAGTACGTTGCTGTCAGTGTCTTCAGCAGCTTGCTGCGCCACGGCTGCTCGTCAGCCCATTCGATTTCGTTGATCGCCCGGACTCCATGGAAAGCTCGCTTGATCGGCCCGGTGACCCAACGTGCCTGGTCGCCACTGCGCAATCGTACGCGATTGCACCAGACGCCGCCGGTCTTGGGGAACTGTACGTCATCAAGAAAGATGAACACGTCGCTGCGTGCGATCTTGTCGAAGTAACCGAGCCAGGGCAGAAAGTTGGGCTGGTGGATGGAAACCGTCCTGTTCATTCGTCGCGCTCGATCAATCCCATCACGGCCAAGTCGAGCCATCTGCCGTCAACCAGGACGGCCTCGGTCAATGAACCCTCGCGGACAAAGCCTGCTTTCTCGCAAGCACGGATGATCGACAGCTCTGTCTCGGCAGGGTGCAGGCAGATGCGATGAAGGCTCAGGTCCACGAAGGCAAACCGGCACAGGAGCCTGATCGCTTCGGCTGCGTACGCTTCGTGCGCAGAAGAGCCATCACTGATCCGGACCCGCAGTTCCGCGTTGCGGTGCCGCCAACCGATGTTCTGCAACCGGCAAGTGCCGATCGCCTTGCTGCTCGCCCTTTCCTCGATCACGAACAGCAGCCGATCCGTGCGTTCTGCAATCGTTGCTTCCACCGTTGCCAAGTGGTCCTGCTCTGCACAATGGCGAGAAGCTGCATTCAGGATCCGCGCCTCGTCGTGCGACGACCATTCCTCAACGAGCGGCGCATCGGTTCGCCACAGGGGACGTAGGCGGACCGAGTCGGCCTCCAGGACGCATCCTCCCAACGGCCCGTACTTTAACGCCGTTACCTCGCACGGAGTAAAGTAGCGATCCATGCCGACGCGTCGGCCCTCTCCATCGACATAGAAAGCGGGCGGGAGCGGCGGCAGCAGAGCGCGGATATGATTGTAGATCGCAACCACCGGTTGGCTCCATCTGAATAGTCCATCATCGGGAGTCCGCCGGCAGCAGTAGTTGGCGGCCCGCTCGTCCTGGTCGTGGGCAGTCCAGCTGCCAGAGAGGATCTGTGGCAGATTCGCTGCGATCAGCTCGTCTGTCGCTCGCGCAAGGCGATCACGCAGCGTCTGCCAAGTGTCCTCGAAGAGCAGCGCCACGCGCCGCTGCGCGATGATGGGCCCTTCGTCGATGCCGGATGTCAATTCGTGCAGGGTCACACCCGTCTCGGTGTCGCGGTTGATGATCGCCCACTGAATCGGATTGCAGCCCCGATTGCGGGGCAATAGCGCATGGTGGATATTGATGCCGCCGAGGCGCGACAGACTCAGAACGTCCGCCCGAATGATCATGCTGTAGGAGTTGACCCAGATCAGGTCTGCGCCGAGTGCTTCAATTGCGCCCACGAAATGCGCATATTCCGGGCTACCCCATCGCGGCTGGACAAGGAAGGGCACCGTCATTCGCGCGGCAAGCTCCAGCAGATCATCGTGATACTGTGGTCTGACCGCAGCACCCACGATGCCAACCACGTGGCCCACGGGAAGATGACGGAGCAGTTGGGAAACCCCAGCAGCATCGCCAAAAAGCAGGATTCGCAACACTTTCGTCAGTCGCTCCAAAGGGTCAATGGGATCAGCAAGGCAGGGCGAGCCGCTTCGCTCCTCCGTCGTCCCGCCCCGCCCCGGCCGTCTCTGGCCGCACTGCCGCGCCGGCGGCGAGACCCCCCGCGTGCTTCTGCAAGGCTTCCCACCTGTTTCGATACGCCTCACAGATTTCGCAGCTGCCCTGCTTTTCAGGATCCCCGGCATCGTGCGGTCCTTGCCTCGTGTCCGCTGCATCGCTGGCAGACTCTTCCTGGCTCAGTCCGTCAAGGCCGATCGGCTCTCCCCTGCCCCACACCGCGAGCGACTCGATTCGCCCGCACAGCTCCACGCAATCTGCCTCAAGCGTTTCGTCTGCCGCCTCCGGCGCGCCTTGCGCCAAGCGGTCGCGGACCATCAGTGACCTCCTGTGGGCCGCATCGTGTGCCTCTCCCGCTGGCAGCCAGCTTCTTCCGCAAATGCATTTGAACAGGCTCAATCCATCGAAGCCAGCAATGGCCTGGTCGAGAAAACCACATACCTGCGCCACCGGAATCCGCCATTCCCCAATCAGGATTGCCTTGCAGATCCGCCTGAGCTGTGTTTCATGGAGTCGCGAAAGTTCGAGGAACAGCGTCGCGAAGCGCCTCATGTTCCACAGATAATCAAGGGCCTCGAAGATTTCACGGTCAACCGATCGCAGAAAGCTGATCGACGCCGCCGTACCGGCGAAGTTCTCGCGACTGCAGTCCTCGATCGCTTGATCGTAGAACAGCATCGTCGCCCGGGCGCGACCGAAAGCGCAGCGGAAAACCCGCTGCCGCGGCGGCATGGCGCGTGATTGCCACCAGCCCGGGTGTGTCAGCACCTGCAGGCACGAATCACTGGCCTCGCTCAGCACCTCTGACAAGCGACGAAAGCGCCAATATCCGTTCGAGTCGGAACAGTACGGCACCTCGGTCTTGAAGCGCCGTGAGTAGCAATTGACGAGGCCGCCATAGGTTTCTGCCTCACAGCCGAGATGGAACGCGGTCGGGTTGTGAAAGCTGAAAACCGCGGGGCGTTTACCAAGCAACTCCTCGAGCAGCCGAGCCTCGCGGGCGATCTGGTCATGCAGTTCGTCCTCCGAGCGCGTGGCATGAAAGGCCGCATCGAAGTGCAGGCCGACCTCGTGACCCAACCCGAGCAGACTCTTCACGATTTCGAGTTGGCTACGCTCAAGCAGATTGTAGAACTCGCTGTGCGGATTCACGAAGAAGGTAGAATTCAGACCCTCATCGTGCTCCGCTCGTCCCACGGCGAGTGCCCGATTGAGGGAATAGTCGCAGTCGTGTCGCCAAAGGACGAAGCGTTGCCCCCATGGAATGCGGTCGTAGCTGGCAGGCGTGTACGAGGACAGGCAGAGGCGAACAAGACCATGATAGGCCTCGATCGTGAAGTCCTCGTCTTGCGGGGCTGCGTTCGGCGGCTGGTTATCTACCGATATCATGTGCTTTTCTTCCTTCCTGCCACGAGAGCGCCAGAAAGACATCGCGTGTAATCTTCAGTCATCTCCAGGGACCGCTCCGAAACCGCCGCCAGAAATGGCGAAGATCCTGGCCGTCACGCCTCGTGCCCGCAGCCTGTCGATCACTGCTGGGTGGTACTGCTCACTCAAGGTGAGTATTATCGGTCGCGTGTTTCCGAAGATCCTGTCGTTCGGCCGATCTATTGTCAGCGGGGTATTCGGCATCAGTCGACCCTGGACCACGGGGTTGTCATCCACTATGGAGATGCGGTCATACCATCCTGCCCGGAAGTCGGACGCATACAGCAAGGCTGTAGCCGACAAGCCGGCGCCATAGAGAATCACGCCCTCGTCGCTGCCATCAATGAAAGCGCAGACCTGAGCGATCACCTGTCTCAGGGATGCGATTCTTGCGCCAGGATCGTAGCTGCTGCCGGATCTGCGGCAAAATGCGCAGATCAGACTGGGCTCGCTGGCACCGTTCAAGAAACGGATCTCGAAGCCGTGACCGGTGATCATTGCCGCGAGGGAGTTGCGACAGAAATAGTGCGGGTGTTCGTGCGCGAACATGTTCAGAACCCCGAGCCGCAGGAAGTGCTCGGCGTTCGGCACCTGCATGATCGCGATGCCATCGATCTTGAGATTCACGTGCAGCTGCTCGAAGAACGCGTCGACATCCACGATATGCTCGAGATTGAAGCGCGAAACAATGCAATCAAAATCTCCAGCTATCGGGGTAAGACCATAATAACCATCGATGAAATGCACATCGCCGCCTTGCCTGGCCCCCGGGTTGACCGCTGTGCAGCGGTATCCCTGGTCGAGAAAGTATTTCATCTGCTGCACGTCATCGCAACCTATTTCCAGAAGGCTGCGTCTGCCCGGGGGGCAGAATACTGGCAGCAACCTGTCGAACGGCTCGCGATAAAAGACATTCAAGGTTTCGAGTGCCTTGAATGGATAGAGGTTGTAGTAGTCAGCGTACAGTCTCTCGACAAAACCAGGGTCGATGCGTGTCAGGAATACGTGCTGACAGGCAGAGCAGGCCGCTGCGTGGACTTCTCGTGCCGGCACATCGGTTGCACGAGTACGTTCCACCGGGAATAGAATCGCGGGCAACTCGCCGCCGCACGGGATCTGGATGATCGCCGAGGAGCCGCAGGCAGGACACGCGTTCCTGCCGATCAGGTTGGACGTGGCTCTAGCCATAGTAGTGCTCCGTCAGGTTTCTGAGGATCAGCCCTTTGCCGTACGCGAAACCGACATCCAACTTTTCCTGCAGCAAGTGCCTGCGTATCAGAAGGTCCGGTTCGTTATACCCAACCATGGCGCGCAGTGAGGTGGTTCCGGAGAACCTGGGGTTGATCTCGAAGACCTGGACCACGCCCCGGACCAGGCGGCACTGTATGTTCAAGGGGCCTCTGGCACCGATCGCCACGGCGATCGCCCTGCACTGATCGGAAACAATCGGGAATCTGTCGATCTCGCCCTGGCTGATTCCCGAGCTGATGACCAGGCGCGGTCCAAGCTCTGCTTTTCCGGTCGTGTTAGCGACGCTCGTTCGAATGCTGAGCTGCCCGGTCAACGAGCGCTTGACTGCGATCGCATTGATGTATTCTCCATCCATGTCGTGGAGTACCCCGACCGTGTACTCGGCATCAGGAGTCCCGACGTACTCCTGGATGAAGAACTTGATGTCATTGGCGCCGAGGTTGAGGAACTGCGCCAGCCCGTCCAGCTCGCGCGCGTTCCGCGCGATATAGACGTTGCTCGAACCGCCTCCTCCGAGTGACGGCTTCACGACCACCGGGAACCAGTCAATCGCCGCCAAATCGGTAGTCACGTCAACGACGGCGAAGCGAGGAGCGGCAAACCCAAGTTCCAGCAGGCGCCTGTTGGTCTTCTCCTTGTCCATGCACAGGTCGATCACAGCGGTCGGGTTGACCGGCAGGAAAACACCCTGCTCTTCAATTTCTCGTCGATGTCTGGCGAAGAGCCTCAATTCGGGTTCACAACCGTGAAAGAGGACCTGTATCCGGTGGCGTGCGATCAGGGCGAAAAGCTCATCCATGTAGGTTGGCGAACTGGCAAGCGGCAGCACAGCGCGCTCGTGCACCATATCGAACTGCGGACAGGCGGGATTGGCGTCGGCTCCGACGATCCAGTAGAGTTCATTCTTGGCGAGCCGCAGGGCTTTTAGGATCTGTTCTCCGTGGCCGCCACCGCCCATCGCCGTAACCAGAATCCTGATCATGAATTGCTCGCTTTCTTGGCTTCTATGACCGTCCCGGCCAGCGAAGCCGCTCGCCGAGCGAAAAGACGAAGGACTGATGGGTGTACCAGACTCAGCGAATCCGCCGGCAGGCAAGCCAGCGACTTGCTGATGTCGAAACGATACAGGCGCGCTTCCTCGTTCGCCGGCTCGAAGGTCGCGAACGAACCATAGCGCCCATCATCCCGCGGCAAACCACAGCTTCCCACGTTGACGAATGTGGTGCCGCCTACCATGCGGATGAATGGGTAGTGGCTGTGCCCCATGAAGACGAATCTCTCCCTGAGGACGAATCGGCTGAGATCGCTGTCGGGGTACAGATACTCGTTCGTGAAATCCGCCGGACTGCCGTGTACAAACAGCAGTTCCGTCTGGCCATCGGAGTGCCGACAGTGCGTCGGCCAGGATCGAATGAACGCCGCCTGCCGCCAGGTCAAGCGATTCCGGATGAGCTGATGCCGGTATAATGGTTCGCGTTCCGGATCCATGGCGCCCTTCAGCAGGAGATCCTCATGGTTGCCGAGAACGCAGCTAACCGTCGTTCCCATCCGTTCCAGTTCGCTGATCACTTCGACGGTCGGAAAGTATCCCACGGCATCGCCAAGAAAGTAGAATCGTCGTGCGCCGAGCTGCCGCAAATGATCGATGGCCGCACGAAAGGCGGCGGTGTTGCCGTGGGCGTCCGACAGGATCCCGATCACAGGTATGCCTTCATCCACGCTTCGACGTTCAGCAGCGACCAGATCAACAGGCGCTGATTCTCTTCACCTCGCATGTGCTGCTCTATCATCGGTACCAATGCCTTGCCGTCGAGGACGTCGTAGATGCGTGCGCTCCTGTCCAACAGGCTGCGTTTGACGAAATCAATGCTTTCGCCTTTGAACCAGCTGGCGTCCGGTCCGGAGAAACCCTGCTTCAGGCCACCGGTGATCGAGTCCGGAATGTGTCTGGCCATCACGTCCCTGAGGATCTGTTTGCCATCGCGTGTGCGCTCGAAATACCTCGACGATTTGGCTCCCGGCTCGTTCTCGTTCATCCGGACCACCTCGGAGAGGTTGTTGAGTTTCAACGAGACCGGGCAGCGCATGGCAAACTCCACCAATTCGTTGTCGAGAAACGGTACCCGACTCTCGAGACCGTGCGCCATGCTGAGCTTGTCCTCAACGATCAGCAACCCATGCAGGAACGTCTTGGCCTCGAAATACAGAGAGTGGTTGATGTAGTCGACCGGAGAATAGAGACTGTCTGAATGATGTTTGAAAACATCACGAAAGATATCGCGTGTCCAGACGTGCCGCACGTCGCCCCAGATCGGTGCGAAGACCTCGCGCAGGCGCTGGTTCGGCATCAGCCTCTGCCAGAACTGGTAGTACTTGTCGATGTATCGCTCGAAATCATCATTGACCACGGCCCGATAGTAACGCCATGGGTAACCGCCAAACAGTTCGTCACCACCTGCTCCGGAGAGGACCACCTTGACGAACTTTGACGCAAGTTGTGCTGCGTAGTAGTTCGGATAGCTCTGGCCGACACGCGGCTCCTCAAGATGCCAGGCGAGCCGGGGCAGGACACGCTCCATGTCGCCCGCTTTCAGTACCATCTCGTAGTGCTCGGTCTTGAAGCAATACGACATGTACTCGGCCTTGCTCCGCTCGTCGAACGCCAGTTCGAGGCCGGAAGCCGAGTTGAGATCGAAGCCGCAGGTGAAGGTCTTCATGTATGGGTAAGACTGCGCCGCGACGGCGGTGATCGAGCCCGAGTCCATGCCCCCGCTGAGGTAGCTGCCGAGTTCCACATCCGTGACCAGTTGACGATTGACCGCCTGTCGGAAGAGGCGATCCAGCTCGCCCTCGTAGGCCATTTTGTCCACCTTGCCCGATGGTTCACGGAAATCGAAGTCCCAGTACTGAGAGAATTTCAGGTGAGGAGTCGCGCTCGCGAAGTCGAGCAGGGCGTAGTGGCCAGCCGGACACAACCTGAGGTTCTGCAGCAGGGTCCTGTCGGTGAAGATGTTCTGGAACGTGAAGTACTCGAGCAAGGCCTCCCGGTCAAGTTGCCGCGGGAATCCCGGCTGGGCGATGATCGCCTTCTGCTCGGATGCAAACGCCAGGGTGTTTCCGACCACCGCATAGTACAGAGGCTTCACCCCATAGCGGTCTCGTGCCAGCATGAGCCTTCGTTCATGCCGGTCCCACAAGGCGAAAGCGAACATGCCGTTGAGGCTGGCGAAGGCCAGTGGTCCCCAGGCGGCGAGCGCGTTCAGGACGACCTCGGTATCCGACTGCGAGCGAAAACGGAAACCCTCGGCTTCAAGATCGGCGCGCAGCTCCCGGTAGTTGTATATCTCCCCGTTGTAGGCAATGACGTAACGATGGTCCGCGGAGAGCATCGGCTGATGCGCCGCGGTCGAGAGATCGATGACTGCCAGCCGGCGGTGTCCCAGCCCGACGCAACCGTCGGTCCATTGTCCCTCGCCGTCAGGTCCGCGATGTGCGATGGCGTCGGTCATGTGCTTGAGGATGGCAGGTGAAACTGGCCGTCCGTCAAGATTCACGAGGCCGGCGATGCCGCACATGGCTCAGCCGATCCGGTGCAGCGACTCGACGACATGCGTGTAGTCGGCTGCCGTCATCCGATTGTGAAGTGGAATGGCCATGGTCTGGTCGTTGCAGTCGCGAGCTACCGGGAAGTCTTCCGGCCGCAGTCCATAGCGGCTGGCGTAGTAGCCGAGCAGATGCACCGCGTGCGTGCCCGGTCGAGTGGCGACGCCGCATGCTTGCAGCCGCTCCATGAGCTCGTTGCGCGGGGCCGGAGCCTTGTGTGGATCGACGTAGAGGACGTACGCCTGCCAGGCGTGCTGGCCATCTGCGGGGGCCACCGGCGGCTGCAACCACTCGATGTCGGCGAGCGCACGCGTGTAATAGTCGGCCCAAACGGCTCGTTCAGCAATGAAACGATCGAGCTTTGCCAACTGCACCAAGCCCACCGCCCCCTGCAGGTCGGTCATCCGGTAGTTGTATCCGAGCAGGTTGAATTCCGGCAGAAGATAGGGGCGCGGACCGCTGTGGCGCTGTTCTTCGGAGATGCTCGCGCCGTGGTTGCGCAGCATGTTGGCGGTCGCCGCCAGCGCCGCATCGTTGGTGGTCACCATGCCACCCTCGCCGGTGGTGATCGACTTCCGCGGATGAAAGGAGAATGCTGCCGCCAACCCGAGTGAACCCGCGGGACGTCCCTTGTAGCTGGCGCCGGCAGCACAGGCGGCGTCCTCGATGATCGGGACATGCGCGGGCAGTACCGCGCGCAGCCGATCGATGTCCGCACACAGCCCGAACAGGTGAACCGCGATCACGGCCTTCGTTCGCGGGGTGAGCCGTTGCACGACATCGCCGACATCGAGGTTGTTGGTCCGACGATCCACATCGGCGAATACGGGCGTTGCGCCACAGTACACGACCACGTTGGCTGTCGCCACCCAGGTGAACGCCGGAACGATCACTTCGTCGCCCGGACCGATACCCATCGCCGCCAGGATCAGGTGCAGCCCGGTTGTGCAGCTGGTCGTCGCCAAGGCGTGTGCGGCCGCATGCCGCGCGGCAAACGCCTTTTCAAAAGCGGCAACCTTCGGCCCTTGTGTCAGCCAGCCGCTCCGCAGCGGCTCGCGCGTCGCTTCCCACTCCTCATCGCCGGTGCAAGGAAGGGAGATTGCGATCGATGGCAAGACCATCAGTAAGCGCCCTTGTTGGCTTCCCGCCAGGCGATGAGCTTCTCCAGTCCTTCGCGCAACCCGTAGCGGTACCTGAAGCCGAGATCGACCTCGGCTTTCGCCGGGCAGCCGATACGATTCTGCACCAGGCGACGGGCGTCATCGGCAGAGTAGGGTTTGTAGGTGACCTGCAGACTGGAGCGTTTCAGTTCCAGGATGAGGTCGCACAGTTGCTTGATGCTGGTCTGCACGCCGGAGCCCACATTGTAGAACTGGTCGTTTGCCTCGGCTTGCAAGGCGAGCACGTTGCACCGGGCGACATCCTCGACGTCGATGAAATCGTAGGCCTGTGAGCCATCGCCGTTGATCACCGGCGCT
>JFAX01000001.1:129692-147694 GCA_000585015.1 Candidatus Accumulibacter adjunctus
GGCGTCGATCTTGTTCAGCATGATCGGGATGACCCCGGTGTAGGCAGCGGTCTGATCCTGGTGCGGTCCATAAACGTTCATGTAGCGCAGCCCGACGTAGGCAAGCCCGTAGCGATCGTGAAAGGCCCGACACATGGCTTCGCCGGCAATCTTGGAGGCGCCGTAGAAATTCCGGTTCATGAAAGGATGAGCCTCCGTCATTGGCACCTCCACCGCATCGCCGTACACGGATGCCGACGACGAGTAGACCAGTCGCTTGACCCCGTGTCTGACGCATGCCTCGAGGACGTTGAAGGTGCCCTCGATGTTGACGTGGAAGGCGGTGCGGGGAAAGTCCTTGCAGTGCAGCAGCCACATCGCCGCGAGGTGAATGACGTAGTCACAACCGCGCATGGCGTCGTCGAGGAGATCAACCTCGCGGATGTCCGCCCCGTTTTGGTAGAGACGACACCTCGCATCCGGAAGATGAGGTCCGAGATAGTCTCGCTTGCCGCGAGCAAAGTTGTCGTAGATCAGCACTTCGCCGACGTCGGTCTTGAGCAATTCGCCAACTACATGGCTGCCGATGAAACCGGCCCCACCGATTACCATCACTCGCGCATCGTTCAATGGATTCATTTCCTGGCTTCCAGTTCTTTCAGCCCAACAGCCGGCAACAGTTCAACGCAACTCGTGGATCATGTCCCGGCCTGCGCCATCAGCTTGTCGTGTCTGGCGATGCTCCGCTGGATCAGTTCCCGGTTTGCCTTGGTCCATTCAACGGTGCGGCGCAATCCTTCGCGAATTTCGACCTGCGCGGTGAATCCCAACTCGCGTTCAGCCTTCTCGGTGGAGGCGAAGCGTTTTCCCGAGCGATCCCAGTCGCGTGCGGGCCGCAAGTCCAGTGGGGTGGTGTTGCCCGTGCATTCGTTGATGATGGTTGCCAGCTCCAGGATGCTCGTCTCCCGGCCGGTGGCAAGGTTATATACCCCGCCCGCAGCACCTCGCAGTGCGCAGGCCATCAGGCCTCGTGCCATGTCCTCGACGAAGATGAAATCCCGGCTGGCGTTGCCACCGTTGTCGAGTGGCAGCGCGTCGCCATGCAGCGAGCGCCAGATGAAGGTCGGCGTGACATTGCGCCAGACGGTGTGCACCGTACCCCGCCACTGCCCGGCACCGAGAATTTCGCGCGGCCCGTATACGTTCGAGAAGCGCGCCTTGACGAAGGGCAACCCGTGCTGCTGGAAATAGTAGTTTCCGTACAGTTCGCCGATGATCTTCGAGATCGAGTACGGGCTGTCGTGGTAAAGCGTGACCGGTTGCTCCTCGGTCGTTGCCGTCGGTGTGTCGTAAGTCTTCTCCGCGACAGCACAGGCCGCCGCCGCGTAAACGACCTTTTTCAGTCCCCTGATGTCCTTCAGACGGTCGAAGAGCTTGAGCGAGGTGTAGGTGTTGTTGTCGTGGTCGGCAAACGGGTCGGCAATGGACGATTGGTTGCCATGGAAGCAGGCCAGATGAAAGGCGTAGTCGAGATCAACCGGCAGCCCGGCGAGGATACGGTCATCGGTGATCGACCCGAAGACGAAACGAACGCGCGAATCAGCGGGAATGTTGGCAACATCGGACGAAATCAGGTTATCCACAACGATGATTTCGCAGGGATCGTGCGCGAGAATCCGATGCACCAGATTGCTGCCGACAAACCCCGCGCCGCCGACCACCAGCACCCGTGCTCCTGAAAACCTTGGATCGCTCATGACCGATAGCCCTGCTTACTTGGTTTGTGTTGGCGCTTTGAGATGTGAGAACACATCGGAAATACCGTACTTGTCGTACCAATCCAATTGCCGTCTGATCGTCTCGGCAAAGCCAACCCTGGCTTGCCATCCGAACGCCTTCAAGGTCTCGCTGGCATCGAGCGAAACAACCGGTACGTCATCGGCTGCCGGCGGGACAACCGGAACCTCCCTGCTGCCCAATCCAAGGTAGTCGGTGACCAGATCGAAGATTTCCTTGATCGAGTGCGCCTCGCCGCTGGCGATGTTGTAGACCCCGGTGGGCGCATCGGGCTGGATCGCGGCATCCATGAACGCCAGGAAGTCGGACATATCAAGGAAATCACGCGAGGTATCCGAGCAGAAGCAACTCTGGCCAGCCTTCAGGCGCTTGTAGAAGGTCGGGATCGGGCCGATCGCCAGGCGCGGGCCGGTCACGTTGGCGATGCGCAGCGACAGCGTCGGTACGCCGGAGAGCAGCATGAACTGCTCACCCGCCGTCTTGGTGATGCCGTAGCTGGTAAACGGCGCCGTGGGGTGGTTCGCCGGAATCGGCAACCGCTGCGGACGGCCGTAGCACAGTGCGGTCTGGAAATTGATCAGGCGCCTGGCGCCGCATGCCTTCGCAGCCCGGGCAACGTGGGCGCTGCCGACGACATTGGTGCGCGAGTCTTCGACCCAGTCATCGGGATCCTTGTAGGCCGCAGCGGCATGGATGACGACCTCCGGTTGAAACTGCGCAAAGCAGGCGTCGACCAGCGCTTGATCGACGATGCTGCCTTCCTTGACAGCCAGGCCAGGCACCTCGGGCACGACCTCGCGTTTGCCGGTGGCGAAATTGTCGATCACGAATATTTCGTGGCCTTGCGGCAACCAGTGTTCGATCAGGTTGGAGCCAAGGCAGCCGGCGCCGCCGGTGATCAGGATACGCATCGGAATCCTCGCTTAATTCTTGCTTTCGAGACGCAGGTGCGTGTACTCACCGAGCGTACCGTGCCTCTGGTAATAGGCCATGGCCGCCGACACGGTCTCCTGCAGTGGCGTGAATTCGATCGTCCCGAAATCCTCGAAGGTACGGCTGGGGTCGAGCAGGATCGAGAAGACGTCATCCGGTCCGAGTTCCTTGACCTCGGCCTGTGGTCTGCCCGGGACATCGAGGGCGGTGACCACCGCCTCGTAGAGTTCCTGGATTGCTACGTCCTTGCCCGAGGAGAAATGGTAGGCGCCGTGTCCCGTGCCGTCGATGGCCTTGAGGACGACGCGCGCGAGGTCCTTGACGAAGACGAAATCGCGCCGCGCGCGCGTGACGAAGCACTGCTTGCCGTCCTTGAGCCGCTGATAGAAGATCGGCAGCGGCCCGGCGACGTTGCGCGGCCCGACGACGTTTGCCAGACGGAAGGTCACGTAGTCGACACCGGAAAGTTCGAGGTAATACTCGTTGGTAGTCTTCGAGATGGCGTAGCTGCTGCCGACCGGGTTGCGCGGATGGTCGAGGCGGATCGGCTGCTGCACGGGCCGCAGGCCGTAGCAGAGTGCCGTCTGGAAATAGATGAAACGGCTGACACCGAATTTCTTGGCCGCGTCGACCATGTTCGAACCGCCGACGCAGTTGGTCAGGGTGTCGTTGTACCAGTCGTCCGGATCCTTGTACGAGGCCGCGGTATGAACGATCGCCTCCGGCCTGAAATCACCGACCAACTGGTCGATCAGTGTCTTGTTGGCGACCGAGTCGATGACGATCTTCAGTGCTGGATGGTCGGCAAGATGTTCCCGGCGCCCGGTCGCGAGGTTGTCGATGGTGACGACCTGGTCGCCCCGTGCGAGCAGCATCTCGATGATATGCGAGCCGATCTGCCCGAGCCCGCCGCTGACAAAGACCTTCATCATGCTTTCCTTGTTGATGGTGAAACGTTCGAATCGACGCCAAGTCGCACCGCTTGGAGCAGGCGCGAGACAATCTCTCGCGCCGCCATGCCATCGCCGTACGGGCTGCCCTGCTCGGTTCCAGTTCGACCGGCAAGCACCTCGCCGACGGCGGCGACGATCTTCGGACAGGACGCGCCCACCAGCCGATTCCAGCCGGCCTCGACGGTTTCCACCCATTCGGTCTCGTCGCGCATGGTGATGCAGGGAACGCGGTAGAAGAAGGCCTCCTTCTGTACTCCGCCGGAATCGGTCAGGATCAGCCGCGCCCCCTGTTCGAGTGCCACCATGTCGAGGAAAGGCAATGGTTCGGTGAGCGTGAGTGCGTCCAGATGATGCAGCAGATCATGTTCATCGACAAGCTTGCGCGTCCGCGGGTGGAGCGGCAGGACCACCGGCAACTCGGCTGCCGTCCGCGCCAGCGCCGACAGGATCTGGTCCAGTCGTTCCGGATCGTCGGTATTTTCGGCACGATGGCAGGTGGCGAGGGCGAAACCTCCCGCCTTCAGGTGCAGACGCTGCAGCGCCTGGCTGTGTCGCCGCGCCCGGTCCCGATAGAAGAGGGCCACGTCGTACATCACGTCGCCGACGTTGGCGACACCCTCCACGATGCCTTCGGCCTGCAGGTTCCTGACCGCTGTTTGCGTCGGGCAGAAGAGCAGGCTGGAGACGCGGTCGGCGAGAATTCGGTTGATCTCTTCCGGCATGCGCATGTTGAACGAACGCAGGCCAGCCTCGACGTGCGCCACCGGCACGTGCAGCTTGGCGGCGGCCAGTGCGCCGGCGAGTGTCGAGTTGGTGTCGCCGTAGATCAGCACCCAGTCCGGCTTTTCCCGCAACAACACGGCCTCGATCGCCTCGAGCATTCGGCCCGTCATGGCACCGTGCAGGCCGCCGGAGATCTCGAGGTTGTACAGCGGCTGCGGAATGTCCAGTTCGTCGAAGAAAACGCGGGACATGTTTTCGTCGAAGTGCTGACCCGTGTGCACGAGGATCTCGTCGATGTCTGCCGGGAAGTCCTCGCGTATCGCGCGCGAGACGGCAGCGGCCTTGATGAACTGGGGCCGGGCACCGACGATGGTCAATAGTCTCATGCCGTCGCCTGCGCCAGCGCGGCAACGATCGCTTCCTGGGTCCGCTGCTCGAGATAGGGATGCATCGGCAGGCTGAGGACACGCGCCGCCACCGCTTCGGCGTGCTCCAGACTGCCCGCAATGCGGCAGCTTGCGGCGTACGCCGGCTGCCGGTGCAAGGGCACCGGATAATGGACGGCAGTGGGAATGCCGGCCGCGGCGAGCTGCTGGAGAACGTGCTCGCGCTTGTCCACCTGCACGGTGAACTGACCCCAGACGCAGCTGCGATCCGGACGAACGGCCAGTCGTTGCACCTTCGGCAGCTCTTGCAGCATTTCCAGGTAGCGTGCACCGACGGCAACTCGTTCTTCGATCTCCCGATCGAACTGCTCCAGCTTGGCGAGGACGATTGCGCACTGGAGCGTGTCCATGCGGCCGCCAACGCCGACGCGGGTGTGGAAATAGCGCCGCTCCTGACCATGCACGCGAAGCTCGCGCATGGCTTTGGCGAGACCGTCGTCGTTGGTGAATATTGCGCCGCCATCACCGTAACAACCGAGTGGCTTGCTGGGAAAGAAGCTCGTGCAACCGATGCTCGACAGGTTGCAGCTCCGCGCTCCGCGGTAGGTCGCGCCGAAGCTCTGCGCTGCATCCTCGATCACGGGGATGTCCCCGTGACGGTGGGCTATGGCGCCGATCTCGGCCATGTCGGCGACCTGGCCATAGAGCGAGACCGGCATGATCGCGCGGGTTCTTGCCGTGATTGCCGCGGCAATGAGCTTTGCGTCGATGTTGCAGGTGTCGGGCTCGACATCGACGAAGACCGGTGTGGCACCTGTCAATGCGATCACTTCCGCCGTCGCGACGAAGGTGAACGGCGTCGTGATCACTTCGTCCCCCGGTCCGACCCCGAGGGCCATCAAAGAGATCAGCAGCGCCTCGGTTCCCGACGCGGCGGTGATGCAGTGCGCACACCCGGTGTACTGCTCCAGCCGCTGTTCCAGTTCCCTGACTTCCGGGCCCATGATGTACTGGCCGTGATCGAGCACCCGCTGCATGCGCTCATGGATCGGGCCGCGGAGGGAGGCGTATTGTGCCTTGAGGTCAATGAATTGGATGCTCATGCGTATCCTGCTGCCTGACGGTTGAAGCCGGTGCCTTCCGCTGGTCCCCGGGAGGCTGTCGGTCGGATGTCAATGCCCATGCTGCCTGGCATCTGACGGTACCTGCGGGTTGCTCTGGATGCCCTGCAGGCAGCTGAGCTGCCCTTCCCGAAGCAAATAGCGCACCGCCGTCGCCGGGCAGCATGCTTCTCCTTCCCCCCGGAGCGGCAGATCGAGGCGTTCGCCGTGCTGGCTGATCCAGCCGATCTGTCGCGCGGGAACGCCCGCCATCAGCGCGTAGGCGGGGACGTCCCGATTGACCACCGCGCCGGCAGCGACAAAGGCATACTCGCCGATCGTCACGCCACAGACGATCGTGCAGTTGGCGCCGAGCGTCGCACCCTGCCTGACCAGCGTGTCGCGGTACTCGTGCTTGCGCGACACGTGGCTGCGCGGGTTGTAGACGTTGGTGAAGACCATGCTCGGGCCGCAAAAGACGTCGTCCTCGAGCGTTACGTTGTCGTAAACCGAAACGTTGTTCTGGATCTTGACGTTGTTGCCGATGATCACCTTGTTGCCCACGAAGACGTTCTGACCCAGCGAACAGCCGCTGCCAATGCGGGCCTCGCTGCAAACATGTACCCACTGCCAAATTCGGGTATTGTCGCCGACCGTCGCGCCGCTGTCGATGATTGCCGTCGAATCTGCCGTATAGCCGCTCATGACCCTCCCGGATTCAGTGAATGTGATCGGAAACCCTTCTCGCCAGCGCAGGAGCGGTCGTCCACTTGCCGCCAAAGACGCTGATCAGCGCACCGTCACGGTGCACGGCGTACTCACGCGTGGTCTGCGCCGGGTTGCTGGCCGAGTACAGCAGCGGCCGAACACCGGCAAACACCTCGCTCACGCGGCGAGCATCGCCCGCAGTCGGAAGATAATGGCCGATGGCCGTCAGCAGGTAGTCCCGTTCGCTCGGATCGCAGACCACCGGATCGTCCAGCGACTGCCGAATCTCCGTCGTACCGACCAGCGTCCGTCCCTGCCAGGGAAGGACAAAAACGATTCGCGGCTCGCTGGGGACTTCGAGGACGTAAGCCTGCGGACAAGGACGATCGATGACCAGATGGCTGCCGCGCACCAGATCGAGGCGGTATGGCGAACCGATCCCGCTTTGCTCGAGCAGGCGCTCGGCCCAGGGTCCGCAGACGTTGATCAGGCGTTCATGGCGGACTGAAGTGCCACCGGCGAAGTCAATCCGGCCATTGCGATCGACGCGGCGCACCTCGCAATGCTCCTGCAGCACCGCACCGGCTGCCTGCGCCTGCCCGGCGACCCACAAGCCCAGTGCCCGATCGTCCATCTGGCCATCGGAGAAGGCGTAGCCGCCGACCAGTCCCTCACGCCGCAGTTCCGGGTCGGCCTGTGCGATTTGTCGGGCCGTACGCCAGCTCGCGGCCGGCAGTGCGCTTCTCCCCGCCAGCGAGTCGTAGAGGAACAGCCCGGCACGGATCAGCCAGCGCGAACGACGGCCACCACGGTAGATCGGCAACAACAAGCGCAGTGGCCGAGTCAGTCCAGGCACTCGCGCCAGCCAGCCGTCGCGCTCGCGCAGTGCCTCTCGCACCAGCCGGAATTCGAGGTTCTCGAGATAGCGCAGCCCGCCGTGCAGCAGTTTGGACGAGCGCGAGCTGGTCTCCGCCAGCAACCGGTTGCGTTCGTACAGGCGCACGCTGTGGCCGCGCATTTGCAGCTGCCAGGCACAACATAGACCATTGATGCCGCCACCAACGATGCCGATGTCCATCAAGCGGTCAGTATTCCAGAGGCAAGGCTATCTCGCGTCCATCGCGGGCCGACAGGTAGGCTGCGATCAGGACTTCGAGGGACTTCAGGCCTTCACGTCCATCGACCTCTGGTTCCGCATCGCCACGCAGGACGTCGACGACGTTGCGGTAGTACAGCGGGTGACCGAAGCCGTAGACCGAGGTGGTCTCGTAGTTCGCGGTCTTGATGTCGGCATCGTAGTCACGCTGATCGGCGAAGTCCCAGACCTGAATGTCGTTGACCGCGACACCGCCGATACGGACGGTTCCCTTCTCTCCGAGAATGGTGATCGAGCCTTCGAGGTTCCTCGGGTAGGTGAGCATGGTGACACTCATCGAGCCGAGAGCCCCGCTGCGCCAGCGGATGTTGAGCACACCGGTATCTTCGACCTGGATGTCCCGTGCCAGAGTCGCCGTCATCGCGGTGACGCTGGCGACCGGGCCGACCAGCCAGTCGACGAGGTCGACATAATGGCTGGCCTGGTTCATGAAGGCGCCGCCGTCAAGTTCCCAGGTACCGCGCCACTTGGCGGAATCGTAGTACTCCTGGGGGCGTGACCAGAAGACGTTGATGCTGACCATATAGACCTTGCCGAAGCGTTTTTCGTCGAAGGCCCGTTTGAGCATCTGCAGGGTCGAGTTGCGGCGGTTCTGCTTGACCACCAGTAGTCGCACGTTCGCCTGGTCGCAGGCGCGCACCATGCGCACACCGTCCTGCCAGCGAGTCGCCATCGGCTTTTCGGTGACCACGTTGACACCGTGCGTGGCAGCCAGCACCGCCTGGTCGGGATGCAGGCCGCTCGGCGTACACAGCGCGACGACGTCGAGCGACTCATTGCGCAGCATCTCTTCCATGCGCGCATAGCCTCTGACCGGGTATTTCTCCATGTGGGCGTCGAGCACGGAGCGGTCATTGTCGCAGACGGCGGCCAACTCGAGGTCATTGCCGTGGGTCTCGATCGAACCGAAGTGGTTTTTCGAGATACGACCACATCCCACTACCCCGACGCGGATGCGGCGTCCCTGAATCGTCTTGAACATCGGTTGGAGTTCCTGTTGGCAGGCGATCCGGAGTCCTGCAGTCGTGTCGGCTGGTGAGAAACCGGTATCGCGCAAAGGAACGCATGATACCTGCAGGGGGTTGCCTCTTCAAGGACGCCGTGCCAACAGGACACCGCGCGGCAGGACGCCGTGCGCCGGGCCGGACTTCCGGCCCGCGCACGGGTCGTCTCAGAATGGCCTTTCGCGCAGCAGGGCAAGCAGGTACTCGCCGTAGCCGCTCTTGGTCAAGGGCTGCGCCAGCGACTCGAGTTGCTCGGCGGTGATCCAGTCGTGCCGGTAGGCGATTTCCTCGGGGCAGGCCACTTTCAGTCCCTGCCGGTGCTCGATCGTCGCGATGAACTGTCCCGCGCCAAGGAGGCTTTCATGCGTTCCCGTATCGAGCCAGGCATAGCCGCGGCCCATCAGCTCGACGTTGAGCTGCCCCTGTGTCAGGTAGGAACGCGTCAGATCGATGATCTCGAGCTCGCCGCGTGCCGATGGCTTGAGGCCTTTGGCGAGTTCGGTCACTTGATTGTCATAAAAATAGAGGCCAGTGACCGCGTAGTTCGATTTTGGTGCCTGCGGCTTTTCCTCCAGGCTCAGCACCCTGCCGTCGCTGTCGAACTCCGCCACGCCGTAGCGTTCCGGATCATGTACGTGGTACGCGAATATCGTGCTGCCGGTGTCTCGTTCGCCTGCCCGGGCGAGCAACTTCTGGAAGCTGTGACCGTAGAAGATGTTGTCACCAAGGACCAGTGCCGACGGATCATCACCGAGAAAGTCAGCGCCGATGATGAACGCCTGCGGCAGACCATCCGGGCTGTGTTGCACCGCGTAGCTCAGGGAGAGTCCCCAGCGCGAGCCGTCGCCGAGCAGCTGGGCGAAGCGCGGAGTGTCCTGTGGTGTCGAAATGATCAGAATCTCGCGGATTCCCGCCAGCATCAGGGTGCTCAGCGGATAGTAGATCATCGGCTTGTCGAATACCGGCAGCAGCTGCTTGCTGATCGCCAGCGTGGCAGGGTGCAGGCGTGTGCCGGAACCACCGGCCAGAATGATCCCTTTGCGCATCTCGGAAAGCCCCCTGGTTGGCAGAAGCGCCGAGTTTAAGGCTTTTTCGCCCGGCGGTCGCCGTTGGCGCGACGCGGCCCGCCGCGCCGCCGATCGCGACCGGCACTGCGCGGCGGGAGACAAGCTGGGGTAACATCCGGCTCTGTTCGCATTGGGCGCCGATGGTCGGTGCAGGGGATGGGTGGCAGATGAGCTGGAATCCCGCGCAGTACCTCAGGTTTGCCGACGCCCGCCTGCGCCCGGCACTCGACCTTCTCGCCAGGATCGGCGGCGACACGCAGCCGCGGCGCATCGTCGATCTCGGCTGCGGCACCGGCAACGTCACGCGACTGCTGCTCGAACGCTGGCCGGCGGCGGCGATCGTCGGCGTCGACAGCGACGCGGCGATGCTCGCGTGCGCCGGCAGCACGCCTTCCGCCATCGGCTGGCAGCTCGCCGACATCGCCAGCTGGCGAGCGGGCTTCAGTCCCGATCTGCTGTTCTCGAATGCGGCTCTGCACTGGCTGCCGGATCACGACAGGCTTCTGCCCGAACTCGTCGGGCAACTGTCTCCGGATGGCATCCTGGCGGTCCAGATGCCGGCCAACTTTGCCGAACCGGCCCACCGCATCCTGCGCCAGCTCGCTGGCGAGTCGCCATGGCGCGATGCGCTCGGCGCCGTCCGCATGGGCAGCATCCTGCCGCCAGCCGACTACGAGCAACTGCTGCGGCCGCTCTGCCATCGGCTGGATCTGTGGGAAACCACCTACTGGCAAGTCTTGAGCGGCGCGGACCCGATCATCGAATGGATGAAGGGGACCACACTCGTGCCTTTCCTGCAACGGCTCGACGACTCCGCCGCCGGACACTTCCTCGCCGCCTATCGCGAACGGCTGGCTGCCGTCCATCCGGCGGGTCCGGACGGAACGACGCTCTTTCCCTTCAAACGCCTGTTCTTCGTCGCCCGGCGCTGACCAGCATGTACGGACTCGATGTCCTGCCGCTGGGGGGGCTGGCGGTCGCTGCCCTGTTTGCCGGTTTCATCGATGCCGTCGTCGGCGGCGGTGGCCTGATCCAGATTCCCGCACTGTTCCAGGCGCTGCCACGCGAGCTGCCGGCAACGCTGTTCGGGACGAACAAGTTTTCCAGCATCTTCGGGACGAGCAGCGCCGCCTGGCGTTATGCCCGGCGGGTCGAGATGCCTTGGCGCACGACCTTGCCGGCGGCCGCGGCTGCGCTGGCCTGTTCCTACCTCGGTGCGATGGCGGTGGCCTGGCTGCCGCCCGCGGTGCTGCGGCCACTGATCCTGCTGCTGTTGATCGGGGCAGCCACGTACACCTTCGCCCGCAGCGACTTTGGCAGCATTCATCGCCCACAGCACACCGGACGGCGTGAGTTTGTCTACGCGCTGCTGCTGGGCGGGGTCATCGGCTTCTACGACGGCTTCTTTGGCCCGGGTACCGGCAGTTTCCTGATCTTTCTGTTCATCCGTTTCTTTGGCTTCGACTTCCTGCACGCCTCGGCGGCGGCGAAAGTGGTCAATGTGGCGACCAACCTGGCGGCGCTCGGCTTCTTCATCCCGCACGGCCATCTCCTGCCCTTGCTGGCGGTGATGATGGCGGCGTGCAACGTCGTCGGCTCGTTCCTCGGCACCCATCTCGCGCTGCGGCATGGCAGTGCCTTCGTCAGACGGGCTTTCCTCGCTGTCGTCAGCGTCTTCATTCTCAAGTTCGCCTACGACACCTTGCAATAGACTTGTCTCGCGCTGGCCGCGGCCGCACAATGGTTACTTGCCGCCGTGCGCTCGCCGGCCGCAGGGAATTCACGCAACCTTACCGGAGGACGCATGAGAATCAAGCTGCTCTTCGCCAGTCTGCTGGCCTTCCTGGGAATCGTTCCCGCTGCCGGTGCGCGTGCCGAGATCAACGTCGGCGTGACGCTGTCGGCGACCGGTCCAGCTGCATCACTGGGGATCCCTGAAAAGAACACCTTTGCCCTGTTGCCGACGACCATCGCCGGCCAGAAGATCAACTACATCATTCTCGATGACGCTTCCGACACCACGACGGCAGTCAAGAACACGCGCAAGCTGCTCGCCGAGAACAAGGTCGATGTGGTGATCGGTTCCACGACCACTCCCAACTCGCTGGCGATGATCGACGTCGTTGCCGAGGGCGAGACGCCGATGATCTCGATGGCGGCTTCGGCGCGGATCATCGATCCGATGGACGGCAAGCGCGCCTGGGTCTTCAAGACACCACAGAACGATGCCCAGATGGCAACGGCGATCGTCCAGCACATGCTCGACAACCAGGTCCGGACGGTGGCCTACATCGGCTTTGCCGACGCCTACGGCGAGGGCTGGTGGAACGAGTTCTCGAAGATTGCCGAGGCGCGCAAGATACAGATCGTCGGCAACGAGCGTTTCAATCGGGCCGACACGTCGGTGACCGGGCAGGTCCTGAAGATCCTGGCCGCCAAACCGGACGCGGTTCTCGTGGGTGGCGCCGGGACACCGGCCGCCCTGCCGCAGAGGTCGCTCAAGGAAAAGGGCTACAAGGGCCTGATGTACCAGACGCACGGGGTGGCGAACGCCGACTTCCTGCGCGTCTGCGGCAAGGACTGCGAAGGCACCTTCCTGCCTGCCGGTCCCGTCCTGGTGGCTGCCCAGTTGCCCGACGGCAACCCGATCAAGAAGGTGGCGCTCGACTATGTCAGGAAGTACGAGGCGATGCACGGCAAGGGCACGGTCTCGACCTTCGGCGCGCATGCCTGGGACGCCAGCCTGCTGCTCGCCCATGCCGTGCCGGAAGCACTGAAGAAGGCGCAGCCGGGAACGCCCGAGTTTCGCAAGGCGTTGCGCCAGGCGCTGGAGAAGACGACGAATCTCACGGCTGCGCACGGGGTGTTCAACATGAGCCCGCAGGACCATCTCGGATTCGATCAGCGGGCGCGGGTGATGGTGCGCATCGACAACGGGACCTGGAAGCTCGTCGAATAGTGCCCGTGGGACCTGGCATCGCCGCGAGCACCGCCAGCAGGCGGCCGACAGCGGCGGGATGGTGCTGATGGACGTGCAGATTGCCTTGCTGCTGGGCCAGGATGGCGTCACCAATGGTGCCATCTACGCCCTGCTGGCGCTGGCCCTGGTTCTCGTCTTCGCGGTGACGCGGGTGATCTTCATCCCGCAGGGCGAGTTCGTTGCCTTTGGCGCCTTGACACTGGCCAGCCTGCAGGCGGGCAAGCTGCCGGGAACGGTCTGGCTGCTGCTCGCGATGGGAATGGCGATCGGCCTCATCGAAGGCGCGACGGCCGTGCGTGCGCGCCGCTTCCACCGCCTGCCGCTCATCATCCTGGTCAATTGCGGCGCACCGCTGCTCCTGGCGGCCAGCCTGCTGGCGGTCTCGCCGGCAGGCCTGCCCCTCCCGGTGCAGGTACTGCTCACCCTGATGCTGGTCGTCCCGCTCGGACCGATGCTCTACCGCCTGGCGTACCAGCCGGTCGCGGAAGCATCGGTGCTGGCGCTGCTGATCGTTTCGGTCGCCGTGCACGTGACCCTGACCGGCATCGGTCTGCTGTTCTTCGGTGCCGAGGGATCGCGGACCCCGGCGTTCACCGATGCCAGCTTCACGGTCGGCGATGTCGTGCTGCAGGGGCAGACTCTTCTGGTCATCGTCGCCAGCACCCTGCTGATCGTTGCGCTCTATCTCTTCTTCGAACGGACGTTGTACGGCAAGGCCCTGCGGGCGACGGCGATGAACCGGACGGGTGCGCGCCTGATGGGCATCTCCGGGGATCTCGCGGGCCTGCTTTCCTTCACCCTTGCCGGAGCCATCGGCGCCTTTTCCGGCGTGCTGATTTCACCGATCACGACCATCTACTACGATTCGGGTTTCCTGATCGGCCTCAAGGGCTTCGTCGGCGCCATCATCGGCGGGCTTGCCAGTTATCCGGCCGCGGCGGCGGGTGCCGTCCTGGTCGGCCTGCTCGAAGCGTACTCCTCATTCTGGGCGAGCGCCTTCAAGGAAGTGATCGTGTTCACGCTGATCATCCCGGTGCTGCTCTGGCGGTCGCTGAAGACGCGCCACGGGGAAGAGGCATGAAGCGCAGTCCGCACGCGACGGCTCTCCTGGCGATCTTCATCGCCCTCCTGCTGGCGGCACCAGTCCTGCTGCCGGAGTTCCATGTCACCCTGCTGAACTACATCGGCCTCTACGCCATCGTCACCCTCGGACTGGTGATGCTGACCGGTGTCGGTGGCCTGACCTCCTTCGGGCAGGCGGCCTTTGCCGGCCTCGGTGCCTACACGACCGCCTATCTGACGACGATGCACTCGGTGTCGCCGTGGCTGACGCTGCCTGCCGGCTTGCTGGTGACGGCGATCGTTGCCCTGTCGCTGGGTCTCGTGACCCTGCGGCTGTCCGGCCACTTCCTTCCCCTCGGCACGATCGCCTGGGGAATCAGCCTCTACTACCTTTTTGGCAACCTGGCGGCACTCGGTGGCCACACCGGCATCACCGGCGTGCCGCCACTGCAGATCCTCGACTTCGAAATCCGCTCCGGTCGCGATTTCTTCTACCTGATCTGGGCGATCCTGCTGACCCTGATCCTGGCGACGCGCAACCTGCTCGACTCGCGCGAAGGGCGGGCGATACGTGCCCTCAAGGGTGGCTCGGTGATGGCCGAAGCGATGGGCGTCAACACGCCCCGTTCAAAGATCGTCGTCTTCGCCGTCGCGGCGCTCTATGCCGCCGTCTCGGGCTGGCTCTATGCCCACCTGCAGCGCTTCGTCAACCCGACGCCGTTTTCCCTGACGCAGGGAATCGAATACCTGTTCATGGCCGTCGTGGGCGGCGTGTCGCACGTCTGGGGAGCTATTCTCGGCGCCGGTCTGATCACCGTCCTCAAGCAATGGCTGCAGGACTGGCTGCCCCACCTGCTCGGGCAGAGCGGCAATTTCGAGATGATCGTCTTCGGACTGCTGATGATCGTCGTCCTGCAGCGGGCGCGCGACGGCGTATGGCCGATGTTGCAACGCTTCTGGCCGCAGGAGGTGCGCCGCGCACACATCGAAGGGGTGCCGCGCCTGGCGCGACGATCGCTTCCCGAACCCGGCTCCGTACTGCTCGAGGTCAGCGATGCGAGCAAGCGCTTCGGCGGCCTGGTGGCCAATGACCGCGTCAGTTTCCGCGTTCGCGCCGGCGAGATCATGGCCCTGATCGGTCCGAACGGCGCCGGCAAGAGCACGATGTTCAACGGCATTTCAGGCGTCGACCCGCTGACCTCGGGTCGCGTCAGTTTTCGTGGACAGCGTGTCGAGTCGCTGCCGGCACGTCGGATTGCCCGTCTGGGAATGAGCCGGACCTTTCAGCATGTCCGCCTGCTGCCGGCGATGAGCGTCATCGAGAATGTCGCCATCGGTGCCCATCTGCGCGGCCGCAAGAGCTTCATTGCCGCCGCCTGTCGTGCCGATCGCGACGAGGATGCGCGCCTGCTGCATGAGGCGGCCGCGCAGATCGAGCGCTGCGGTCTGGGTGACCAGATGTACGAAGCTGCCGGGACCCTGCCCCTCGGCAGGCAGCGATTGGTCGAGATTGCACGCGCGCTGGCCGCCGACCCCTGCCTGCTGCTCCTCGACGAACCGGCCGCCGGTCTGCGCTATGGCGAGAAGCAGGCGCTGGCCGAGCTGCTGCGGCGATTGCGTGCGGAAGGGATCGGCATCCTGCTGGTCGAGCACGACATGGAGTTCGTCATGGGCCTGGCCGACCGGGTGGTGGTCATGGAGTTCGGCCGCAAGCTGGCGGCGGGCTTGCCGGAAGAGATCCAGCGCAACCCGGCAGTGGTCGAGGCCTATCTCGGAGGGGTCGAATGAGCGCCGCGCCGGCGGTCGAGGAACGCAGCGTCGTGCTCGAGGCCAGCGACCTGGCGGTCAGTTACGGCAAGGTCGAAGCCCTGCACGGCCTGTCGTTGCGCGTCCATCGAGGCGAGATCGTGACCGTCATCGGCCCCAACGGCGCGGGCAAGAGCACCTTGCTGGCGGCGCTGATCGGTCTCCTGCCGCTGCGTGGCGATCTCGTCTATCTCGGTGAACGGCAGAGCGCCGGGCGCAGTGTCGAGCAACTGGTGCGGCAGGGGATGACTCTGGTGCCGGAGAAGCGCGAACTGTTCGCGGAAATGAGCGTCAGCGACAATCTGCTGTTGGGCGCCTTCGATCGATACCGCGCCGGTCATCGTGATGAGCTGGAAACGATCGACCATGTCTTCGACATCTTCCCGCGCCTGATGGAGCGCCGACAGCAGCTTGCAGGCACGCTCTCGGGCGGTGAGCGGCAGATGCTGGCGATGGGCCGGGCGTTGATGGCGAAGCCACGGCTGCTGCTGCTCGACGAGCCAAGCCTCGGCTTGGCGCCTCTGGTCATCAAGGAAATCTTCCGCACCATCACCCAGCTCAGGAGCACGGGTGTCGCCATTCTCCTCGTCGAACAGAACGCGCGCGCCGCACTGCAGGTGGCTGATTACGCCTACGTCCTGGAAACCGGCAGCATCTCGCTGGCAGGGCCGAGCGAAACCTTGGCGAGCGATCCGCGCGTCATCGAAAGCTACCTCGGACTGGGCGGCCGGCACTGAGCGTTGTCCGTCCCGGTGGCGAAGCCATGGCCGGAACGGGCAACGCCTTGGTGCCGCATCATGCCAGCCAGCCCTGGGCGATCGACTGCGCGGGTTGCGACGGCTGCGCTGGCCGTACCAGCGTGCGGGTCACCCGCTGCAGTTCCAGTCCCCACAGGCTCATTGCTTCGGAAATGACGATCGCCTCGCCGCCATTGAGACAGCCGTCGGCATTGACGATGTCGACGATCGCTCCGAGGGCCTGCTGCTGCAATTGCGGTGAGCGGATGTCTTCGAGCAGATGATCGACGAGTTCCCGGTCGAGCTCGATCTGTCCGACGTTCGGCGCCCGCGCGCATTGCAGCAGGTCATCGCAGAACTCGTGAACCACGCGATCGAATGTGGCCGGTGCGATTTGCAGGCGATCGAAGATCCCATGCCTCGACAGCGACTCGACTTCCCTGTGGTCAAGGGCACCATCGGCGAGCAGGGCGAGGGCAACGACTCGTGACATGGCTTCGGCGCTGTCGGTGGTGTAATGACGCATTTCTTTCTCCTTCATGGGTTGGTTCGACTGGCATCCGCGGCACAACCGCGGACGACGCAGACTATGGGACCGAGCACCCATAAAGTCCAATAAGATATAATCGAGTGAGCGATTTGTTCCAACTGATACATGCCACGCCGCAGAATCACCCTTCGTCAACTCGAGAGCTTTGCCGCCGTCGCTCGCCATCGGAGCTTCTCGAAGGCTGCCGAGGAGCTCCACCTGACACAGCCGGCGGTGTCCCTGCAGGTGGCACAGATTGCCGACACCCTCGGTCTGCCGCTCTTCGAGCAGGTCGGTCGTACGCTGGCACTGACCGAGGCCGGTGAGGAGACGCTGCAGATGGCGCGGGCGCTCGACGACCTGTGGACCAGCTTCGAGGCCACCATTGCCGATCTCAAGGGACTCAAGCGCGGCCGTCTGCGGGTCGCCCTGGTGACGACGGCGAAGTACTTCCTGCCGCGGCTGGTGGGTGACTTCTGTCGCCGCCACCCGGACATTCATGTCGAGCTCGAGGTGGCCGATCGCGAGCACATCCTTGCCCGCATGCGGGCCAACCAGGACGACCTCTACGTCCTGCTCTATCCGCCAGACGACGTGCAGGTGGCAACCCATCCGCTGGTCGACAACGAACTCGTGGTCATCGCTCCGCTCGCGCATTGGGCCGCGGGGCGACGGGTCGAGCTGGCCGAGCTGTGCGGCGAGCGCTTCATCCTGCGCGAGACGGGCTCCGGTTCGCGGCGGACGATCGACACCCACCTGGCGAAGCTGGCCATCAGGCTCGACGTCAAGCTGACGGTCAGCAGCAATGAGGCCATCCGCGAGCTGGTCGCCAGTGGCGCCGGGCTGGCCGTCCTGTCGCGGCAGGCATTGAGCACCGATCCAAGCCAGCAGGAAGTGTGCATTCTGGACGTCGGCGGTTTTCCGCTGCGCCAGCCGTGGCTGCTCATGCATCGGCGTAGCAAGCTGCTGTCTCTGCCGGCGCGAGCCTTTCTCGAGGAACTGCTGGGGCGACGGCAGCAGCCGGCGGGCGGCAAGTCGACCGGAACTTGACACCAGAGGGGACTGAGAGGTTGTGAAGAAAT
>JFAX01000001.1:147708-177634 GCA_000585015.1 Candidatus Accumulibacter adjunctus
CGAGATGCAAGGCGCGAGCGAGCGAACGACGAGACAGATCAGATGGATGGGCGAGGAGTGAGCGAGTGAGCAACGCCGCAGATCGGTCGCGCAATGGACTCATTCACAACCTCTGGGCCCACGGGAGTCATCCCGGTGACCCTTGGCGACGTTCTCTGCCAGCTACGCCGTTGGCCGTCCGCCGGCAGTCACGACGCCCGCTGCCGGCACCAAGGCCACGCCGTACTTGCGCGCGACGCGCTGGTACAGTTCGCGTGCCGAGATCACCCGCACATTGCGCATGTCCTTCGCTTGCGCCAGCTGCAGGTAACGCAGGCCGCGCCGCGCGAGGTCGGCGTCCCAGCCCTTCCGGTCAAGGAGGGTGAAGATCGCTTTCGTCGCGTTGACGAGGAACTGCAGATTGGGCACCCGTTCTGCGGCCTCCATCAGCAGTCTGACCGAACCTTCGACGTCGCCGTTGCGTGCGGCCAGAACGCCGCGGTTGTTCAGTTCGACGATCTCCTTGCCGACTTCGGCCAGCAGCGCCTGTCCGTCGGCCTCCCGGCCCGCCTTGGTGTAGATGCCCTGCACCTTGGCAATCATGTTGCGATCCTCATGATTCTCGGCGGCCACCTGACGGAAGATGTCCCGCGCCTCCACCTCCTTGCCCGTGGCCAGGCATGCCTGCGCCAGGTCGAGGGTGAGCGCCTGTGACAGCAGCGAGCCCTTGCCCGCTTCTTGCAGGGACGTGCTCAACTGCAGCGCCTGCTCGATGATGTCGCGGGCTTTGGCCGGGTTGCCTTCCTGGTTGGCGCACAGTGTTTCCATGACCAGTGCCGCCAGTTCGCCCTGCTTGCTGCCCCGCCAGTCGCGCCGCAGCTGTGCGGTGATCCTGTGGGCGCCGTCGGTCTGGCCGCGGTCGAGCAGGACCCGGGATAGGTTCGTATAGTCGTCGACATTGCTCAGGGTCGAACCGCGCCGACGATCCAGCACCTTGCCATAGGCTTTCTCGGCGGTCTGCAGGTCATTGTTGCGCACCGCCAGATCACCGACCAGCCGCTGTCTTGATGCGTTGTTGGGCGACTTCGCAGCCGCCTGCAGCAACACCGACTGGGCTTCCGCCAGCTTGCCCATTTCTTCGCGGACTCCGGCGAGGAGATCGTAGGCGGCGGTGAACTCCGGAAAGTCCTCGACCAGCGACTGCCCCAGGGTTTCGGCTTCAGCCAACCGTTGCTGGTGGCGGCAGGCGACCGCCAGGCCCATTCGCGCCCAGGGAAGGACGCGTTGCGCGAGCACCTGCTCGTAGACCGCCTGCGCTTCGGCAGGACGTCCGAGAACGTTCAGAATCTCCCCCTTGCAGCGCAGCAGATCCATCAGGAAACCGCTGTCCTGCCCCAGGAGGCGGTCACAGGCGAGTAGCGCCTGGGCGTAGGCGCCGTTGTCAAGGTGATCGAAGACGGTGGCCAGGAACTGCTTCTTGTGGATTGCGCGCAGCAAGCGGCCCCGCAGTTCGTCGGCCGTGAACGGCTTGATCAGATAATCGTCCGGAGCCAGCTCAGCCACCGAAACGACGTTGTGGTAGGTGCGCTCACTGGTGACGATGATGAAGACGGTGGCCAGTCGCACCAGGTGCTGTTGCCGCAGCTCGTCCAGCAACTGCTGACCGTCACGTCCATCCTCGAGCTGGTAATCGGAGAGAATGATGTCGAAACTGTTGGCCTTGACCTGTCGCAGGACCTCCGCTGAGGTGCCGGCGGCATGCACGGTCGTGACGCCGATCGTCGACAGCATCGCCCGCAGCGTGCTCCGTGCATTCGGGTAACGGTCGATCAGCAGCGCACGCTTGCGCGCCAGATCCTTGCCCAGCCTGTGCAGAAGCTCGGCGATGGCGTCCGATGGGTTCATGGCCACACCTTACCGGAGAGTCCGGGGTGCATCAAGCACTGCCGGAATAGACTGCCGGAACTCTGCGCTCAAGCGCATCGGCCGCTTCCCCGTGATTGGCGGAGAGCGCATCCGGGGCCACCGACCAGCCGTGTGGCGGCGGCGGATGATAAGATAGCGAGCTGAACAAGTGGTGGTGCGCGGTTCGTATCCCGCCCGCCGCAGGATCGACGGGTCTACAGGAAGGCAATGACCGAACAGCAGGCGGACAAGGGCTCAATACAGGTCATCGAGCGGATGATGGCGCTTCTTCAAGTGCTGGCCAACCTGCCGGAACCGGCGAGCCTGAAGGCGCTGGCGCAGGCCAGCGGCCTTCATCCTTCGACCGCGCACCGCATCCTGGCGGCGATGATCGGTTCGGCTCTGGTCGAGCGTCACGACAGCGGCACCTACACGCTCGGAATCCGGCTGCTCGAACTGGGAAACATCGTCAAGTCGCGCATCAGCATCCGGCAGGTGGCTCTGCCCTACATGCAGCAACTGCACGAATCGATCGGCGAAGCGGTCAACCTGGGCGTTCGCCACGAGGACGAGATCATCTACGTCGAAAGGACCTCGAGCGGCCGCTCACTCCTGCGCGTGGTCTATCTGGTTGGCGGACGTGCTCCGCTGCACCTGACCTCGGTCGGCAAGCTCTTCCTCGCTGCCGACAGCCCGGCTGATGTGCGCGCGTATGCCCGTCGGACCGGCTTGCCCGGCAAGACCCAGCATTCACTGACCCACCTCGATGCGCTCGAGAAGGAGCTCGACTGGATTCGCCGGCACGGCTTCGCCACCGACAACGAGGAAGCCGAGATCGGCCTGCGCTGCATCGCCGCGCCCATCCGCAATGATGAGGGTCAACTCGCCGCCGGCCTTTCGGTCTCGGCACCGAGCGAGCGCCATGATCCGGAATGGGTGGTACCGATCAAGGCTACGGCAAGCCGGATCGAACAGGCACTCGGTTATCGTCAGCCGTTGCCAGCGTGAGCCGACGCCGCCTTTCCGGCAGCAGGAGCGGGTGTGTGCCGGCAGCCAGGGTGTCTTGGCAAGGCGCAGGCGGTCGGGCTTGCTCGTGCCGGTCGGCGCATGGCACGAAGAGCGTGTCTGGCAGCCGCCGCGGCGCGATGGTCTGCGCCGCGACCGGGCGTCGAACGGGTCCAACGCTGCCGCCATGCGGACGCCCGGCGGCGTTGCCTTCACCCGGGGCGACGCTTGCTACACTCCTGCCAAGATGCGATGAGCCCATGCCATGCGCCCCGGAACCTCGATGCTGCCCCTTCTTTTCGTCTTCCTCTGGAGCACCGGTTTCATCGGCGCCAAGTTCGGCCTGCCCTACGCTGAACCGTTGAGCTTCCTGCTCGTCCGCTATCTACTCGTCCTCGCCCTGATGAGCGTGCTGGCTCTGCTTTCCGGCGCCCCGTGGCCGAGCGGTGGCAGCCAGGTGCTGCATCTCGGCGTTTCCGGGCTGCTGCTGCACGCGCTCTACCTGGGCGGCGTGTTCATGGCGATCAAGAATGGTCTGCCGGCTGGTGTGACGGCCCTGGTCGTCGGCCTGCAACCGCTGTTGACCGCCGCCGGCGCCGGCTTTCTGCTCGGTGAGCGGGTCGCGCCACGGCAGTGGCTGGGGCTGGTCATCGGCTTGGCCGGGGTGGCGCTGGTGGTGGCGAACAAGATCGGCGATCTGCCGCTCGTCGCGATGCTCCTGCCGGCGCTTGCGGCGCTGTTCGGAATCACCGCCGGCACGCTGTATCAGAAGCGCTTCTGTGCCCACTTCGATTTGCGCAGCGGATCGGTCGTGCAGTTCCTGCCGACGACGATCTGCACTGCCCTGGTCGCGTGGTCCACCGAGAGCATGCGCATCGAGTGGACGGCGGAGTTCGTTTTCGCCCTTCTCTGGCTCGTCCTTGTGCTTTCCGTTGGCGCCATCAGCTTGCTCAATCTGTTGATTCGCAACGGTAGCGCCGTCAATGTCGCGAGTCTTTTCTACCTGACGCCGCCGAGCACGGCCCTGATCGCCTGGCTGGTCTTCGGCGAGACCCTCGGTGCTGTGGCCATCGTCGGCATGTTGCTGGCCGTGCTCGGGGTGTATCTGGCGCGCTTGCCATCACGATGAGCGAGACCGGGCTGCCCGCGTTGCGCATCCTGGGCGTGGACCCCGGGTTGCGCGTCACCGGCTTCGGTGTGATCGAGAAGGTCGGCAGCCGTTTGCGCTATCTCGCCAGCGGCTGCATCCGGACCACGGTCGGCGATTCGCTGCCCATCCGCCTGGGAACGATCCACACCGGGTTGTGCGAGCTGGTGGCGCGACATCGACCCGACGAGGCAGCGACCGAGATCGTCTTCGTCAATGTCAATCCACAATCCACCCTGCTCCTCGGGCAGGCGCGCGGGGCGGCGATCAGCGCCCTGGTCAGCAGCGGACTGCCCGTTGCCGAGTACACCGCACTGCAGGTGAAACAGGCGGTGGTTGGCAACGGTCACGCCGACAAGGTGCAGGTGCAACACATGGTGCGTCAGCTGTTATCCTTGCCGTCGATGCCCGGTGCCGATGCCGCCGATGCGCTCGCCTGCGCCATCGCGCACGCGCACGGCGGACAAGGACTCGGGCGCTTGGTGGCTGGCAGCCTTCGGGTACGTGGCGGCCGATTGATTCCGAGGAAGTTCATCGGCAAGAATGAGGGGGGTGAGCGATGATCGGCCGGCTGACCGGCGTCTTGTTGGAGAAGAATCCGCCGCAGGTGGTCGTCGACGTGCAGGGTGTCGGCTACGAACTCGACGTGCCGATGAGCACCTTCTACAATCTGCCGGCGAACGGTGAGAGGCTGAGCCTGTTGACCCATTTCGTCGTGCGCGAGGACGGGCATTTCCTCTACGGGTTTGCCAGTGAAGGCGAGCGGCATGCGTTTCGCCAGTTGCTGAAGATCTCGGGCATCGGCGCGCGCCTTGCCCTGTCGGTTCTCTCGGGTCTCTCGGTGGGCGAACTGGCGGCGGCAGTGGCGCAGCAGCAGGTCGGCTGCCTGACGAAGATCCCGGGCATTGGCACCAAGACCGCCGAGCGCCTCCTGCTCGAGCTGAAGGGCAAGCTCGCCGACGCGCTGCCGAGCACTACGGCCGCGAGGGTCGACGCGCATGGCGATGTCCTCAATGCCCTGCTGGCGCTGGGCTACAATGAGCGCGAAGCGGCGACGGCATTGAAGCAGTTGCCAGCCGGAATCGCTACCGCGGATGGCATTCGACAGGCGCTGAAGATGTTGTCAAAGGTCTGAATCGACGATGAATCCGAGCCACAAGCAGCTGCTGCAGATCGCCCTCGTCGCCTTGCTGCTGACCGGCTGCATCGCCGTGCTCCTGCCCTTCACCGGCACGCTGCTCTTCGCCGTCGTCATCTGCATCGTCACCCTGCCGATTCGCAACCGGCTTCTGCGGCTTTGTCGCGGACGCAGCAATCTGGCGGCACTGCTGGTCTCGATCCTGCTCCTGCTGCTCCTCGTCGCGCCGGTCGCATTGCTCTCCGGTTCGATTGCCGACGGCATCGAACTTGCCATCCGCTACCTCAAGCCGCTGCTGGAGAATGGCCTGCCGGTGGAACCACCGAGCTGGCTGGCGACGCTGCCCCTCGTCGGGCGCGATGCCGCCGACTACTGGCAGAAGCTGGTGGCCAGCCGCGAGGAGATGAACAATCTCCTGCACCAGTTCGTCGAGCCGACCCGCAACCTGGCCCTGGCGACCGCGGCACTGCTGGCACAGGGACTGCTGCAGCTGCTCCTGGTCATCTTCTTCGTCTTTTTCATCTTTCGCGATGCGCACCTCTACGCCGACGCGCTGCATGTCGGCAGCCGGACGCTTGCCGGCGACCTCGGCGAGCGCATGCTGGCGCTGGTCGAGGGAACGGTGACCGGAGTCATGGTCGGTATCGTCGGCACCGCCGCAGCGCAGGCGGTGGTGGCGATGATCGGCTTCCTCATTGCAGGCGTTCCCGGTGTCCTGATCCTGACGGTCGCCATGTTCTTCCTGTCGATGGTGCCGGTGATCGGCGGCACCCTGATCTGGATGGGCGCCGCCATCTGGCTCTACAGCGAGGGGCAGACTGGCTGGGCGGTGTTCATGGTATTGTGGGGAATGTTCGGGATCAGCGGCGTCGACAACTTCATCAAACCCATCCTCATCTCGCGCAGTTCGAGCCTGCCATTGCTGCTGATCGTCGTCGGGGTGTTTGGTGGTGTGCTGGTCTTCGGCTTCATCGGGCTGTTTCTCGGTCCGACCCTGCTGGCGCTTGGTCAGGTCCTGATCCGTGAATGGCTGGCACACGCCGCTGCGCGATCGGTTGCGGGGGACGAGGGACTGCCGCAATGATCGAGACCGACGACCTCTCTGCGGTTCCGCTGGCGCGACTGGTGTCCGCCGCCTCGACCTCGTCCCAGGAGGAGGCCATCGAGCGCGCGCTGCGTCCGCGACGCCTTGGCGACTACGTTGGCCAGGCGAAGATCCGCGAGCAACTGACGATCTTCATCGAGGCAGCGAAGAAACGCAGCGACACGCTCGATCACGTCCTGCTCTTCGGCCCACCGGGCCTCGGCAAGACGACGCTGGCACACATCATCGCCGCCGAAATGGGCGTCAACCTGCGCTCGACCTCCGGCCCGGTGCTCGAACGCGCTGGCGACCTCGCGGCCATCCTGACCAACCTCGAGCCGCGCGACGTCCTGTTCATCGACGAGATTCACCGCCTTTCGCCAGTCGTCGAGGAGATCCTCTATCCCGCACTGGAGGACTTCCAGATCGACATCATGATCGGCGAGGGCCCTGCGGCGCGCTCGGTCAAGCTCGACCTGCCGCCGTTCACGCTGGTCGGCGCGACGACACGCGCCGGCATGCTGACCAACCCCCTGCGTGACCGTTTCGGAATCGTCGCCCGACTCGAGTTCTATACTCCCGAGGAGCTGAGCCTGATCGTCGCCCGCTCGTCGCAGTTGCTCAAGGTTCCTGCCGACGCAGCGGGTGCGCTGGAAATCGCCCGCCGCTCACGCGGCACGCCACGGATCGCCAACCGCTTGTTGCGGCGGGTGCGCGATTTCGCCGAGGTGCGAGCATCCGGCCACATCACGCTGGCGGTGGCCGACGCGGCGCTGCTGCTGCTCGAGGTGGACCACGGCGGTCTCGATGTGATGGACCGCAAGCTGCTGTCGGCAGTCATCGACAAGTTCGCCGGCGGGCCGGTGGGGGTCGACAACCTGGCGGCGGCGATCGGCGAAGCGCGCGACACGATCGAGGACGTGCTCGAACCCTTCCTGATCCAGCAGGGTTTCCTGCAGCGCACGCCGCGGGGTCGCGTCGCGACGCCGGCGGTCTACCGGCATCTCGGTCTGACGAGCCCCGGTGAGCAGCCGCAGGGCACATTCTGGCCGGCAACCTGAGCGTGCGCTGATGCGGTCACAATCACTTACACTCGCCCACAGGGTGCTGTCTTAGAATCCCAGCCGGCCATGGACCACGAGCGGAAACCAACGACTTTCACCTGCGCCGTAAGAATCTACTACGAAGACACCGATGCCGGCGGGGTCGTGTACTACGCCAATTACCTGAAGTATCTGGAGCGCTGCCGTACCGAATGGCTGCGCGCGGCTGGCTACCGGCAGGCCGACCTGCTGCGTGACCCGGGCATCGCCTTCGTCGTCCGCAAGCTCGCGGTCGAGTATCTGAGGCCGGCGCGGCTGGACGACGAGTTGATCGTCGGCCTCGAAGTGGAGCGGATCACGCGGGCCCAAGTCTTCTTTCGGCAGCACATCCGGCGTGCCGGGGAAGATGGTGACCGATCCTCGCAGGATCTGATCCACGCCGCCGTGCACATCGTCTGTGTGCATGCGGGCCAGATGAGGGCCGTGTCGATCCCCGCAATTCTGCGCAACAAGATGGAAGCCCTGCAATGAATGTCTCGCAAGACCTGTCGATCCTGCACCTGATCCTCAACGCCAGCGCCGTCGTGCAGGCCGTGATGCTGCTGCTTGCCGGCGTCTCGTTCATGTCCTGGTACTACATCTTCCGCAAGTGGTTCACGGTCAAGGCGGCGCGCGCGCAGACCGAGCAGTTCGAGCGCGACTTCTGGAGTGGCGGCGACCTGAACAGTCTCTACCAGAGCGCGATCAATGATCGCCACAGCACGGGCAGCATGGAGCGCATCTTCGAGTCCGGCTTTCGAGAATTCACCAAGTTGCGCAGCCAGAAGAATCTCGATCCGAAGGACGTCATCGACGGCTCGCGGCGCGCCATGCGCGCCACCTATCAGCGCGAGATGGACAGCATCGACTCGCATCTCGCTTTCCTCGCTTCGGTCGGTTCGGTCAGTCCGTATGTCGGCCTGTTCGGTACCGTCTGGGGCATCATGCACTCGTTCCGCGGTCTCTCGAACGTCGGTCAGGCGACGCTGGCAGCGGTGGCACCGGGGATTGCCGAGGCACTGGTGGCGACAGCCATCGGCCTCTTCGCAGCGATTCCGGCGGTCGTCGCCTACAACCGCTTCGCGCACGAGATCGACCGCCTGTCGTCGCGCTTCGAGTCGTTCATGGAAGAGTTCTCGAACATCCTGCAGCGGCAGATGAGGTAGAGCCATGCGTTCGCGTCGCCTGAAGAATGAGATCAACGTCGTCCCCTACATCGACGTCATGCTGGTGTTGCTGGTCATCTTCATGGTGACGGCACCGATGATGACCACCGCCAGCATCGACGTGCCGTCGGTCGGCAAGGCGGCACAGCCGCCGGTCGAAGCGCTGCAGGTGATCGTCCGCGCCGACCGGACGCTGGCGTTGCTGGCTCCCGGCAAGAGCGAACGACCGCTGAGCCGGCGCGAACTGGTGCAGGAGATCGCCAGCGCGCAGCGTCGAAATCCCGAGCAGGCGGTGCTCATCGCCGGTGACAGGAACGTCAAGTACCAGGCGGTACTGGAAGTCATGGATGACCTCCAGCAGCAGCAGGTCAAACGCATCGGTCTCCTCGTGCAGCCCTCCGACAGGTGAGTCGCTGACCTGTGGAAGCGGTCCAGACCTTCCCGCGGATGCCGCCGGATGAACCGGCGAAGTGGCCGTCGCTTGCCCTTTCGGCGACGGTGCACCTGTTGCTCCTGGGTGCGCTGTTCCTCGGCGTGCAGTGGAAGAGCAAGTTGCCGGCGACCGTCGAAGTCGAGGTCTGGCGTGCCGCACCGGCGCCTCCGTCGAGCGTGCAGCCCGAACCCCGGCCGGAACCCAGACCGGCAACACCGAAGGCCGAAGCCAAACCTGAGCCCCGACCCGAGCCGAAGCCAGAGCCGAAACCGCCAGCGAAGCCTGAGCCCCGACCCGAGCCGAAACCCGAGCCGAAACCCGAGCCGAAGCCGCCGGCGAAGCCTGAACCAGCGCCGCGAGCGATTGCCAAACCAGAACCGAAAGTGGAGCCCAAGCCACCAGTCCGGCCGGACATCGCGTTGAAGGAGGAAAAGAAGCCGCCGAAGGAGCCGGTCAAGGAGCCGGTCAAGGAGCCATCCCGGAAGGAGGAAGCGAAGATCAAGGAGCCGCCGCGGAAAGAGGAGCCGAAGACCCGCGAACCGGTGCGCAAGGAAGAGCTGCAAGCGAAGGATCCGCCGCGCAGGGAAGAGGCAAAGCCGAAGGAGGAGCCCAGAGCGAAGGAACCCGAGCGGCGTCCAAGCTTCGACGATGAACTGAAGCGGGAGCAGAAGCAGTTGCAGCAGCAGAAGGCGGCCCAGGAGCAGCGGGCGCGAGCCGATGCCGAAGCGCGTCAGCTCAAGCAGTTGCAGGCCGAGCAGGTGGCCGCCGACGCGAAGCGCGGGCAGGCCGAGTACATCGAGAAGATCCGCGGCAAGATCCGCGGCAACATCACGCTGCCGCCGGGAATCCAGGGCAATCCGCAGGCCGAGTTCGAAGTCACGCAACTGCCCAGTGGCGAAGTGCTCGAGGTCAAGTTGCGCCGTTCGAGCGGCAACCCGGCACTCGACGCCGCCGTTGAGCGGGCGATCCACAAGTCGTCGCCGCTGCCGAAACCGGCCAAGCCCGAGCTGTTCGAACGTGTTCTGAAGATCCCGTACAGACCGCGCGACGACTGAGAGTGCGGATGGGGGGAGCCGCGGTCGTGCAGCAAAGCGCGCAGGAGGCGAAATGAGCGCTCGTCAACTCGACCTCTTTCTCGATTCACGCGAGGTGGTGCTGGTCAACGATGTCGTCGCTGCCTTTCGGGCAGGCGAGTGCGGGCGGGCGCGGAACGCGCTTGCGGCCTTGCGCGCCGAGGCGCCGGAACGATCCGATCTGGCGGCTTTCGCCGTCCTGCTCGACTTTCTCGAGAAGCTTCGCGCGAGCGATTTCGCAACCCTCGACAGCGACGGCCTCGAGCAGCTGCGCGGCGAGATCGACGCGGTCGTGGCTCCTGCCACCCGGGCGCTCGGCGGCGAAGCAAAGGGATTCCGCGACCGGATCTGGCGACAGCTCGCAAGCGCCGCTGCCGGCCAGCCGTTTGACCGAGCGCGTCCGCAGATCCACGCTGCCGCGTTGTACTTGCGGGCGCAAGCCGATGCTGAAGCCGAGGGCGCGGCGAGCACCATCGCCGACGGCTGGAATGATCCGCTGATTCTGCGCTGGCGAGCACTGGCCCGCTACCGCGTTGGTGGTTTGCCGGCAGCACGCTGGCAGATCTTTTCGCTCGCCTGGTTCGCTGCCGACTCCTTCCCGCAACTGCTCGCTGAACTCTCGGCACCGCAGTTGGAGAGCGACTGGCGGCGCTTTCAGTCGGCAATCGAGATGCCTGACGCGTCCTGGTTTCCTGCCTGGTGTCTGCTCTCTCATCCCGAGTTCGCGGCGGCGCTCGCCGGCGAGATCTCGCCGCCGATCATGCAGGCCGCCGCAGGCATCCCGGGGTTGGGCGCCTTCCTGGCGCTGACGAAGATTCTCGCCATCGAGCCGGGCGGCTACAGCCGGGCGCTGGTCGACGAAAGAGCGAGGCTGCGGGCGATCGACGCCACTTTCTTCGCCGCCTACATGCGCTCGCGCACGGTCCGAGATCGCTAGCACGACGGTCGCCGGGGCTGGCGCCGCCCGCAGGACGGGCCTCCGGATAACGTATCGTTACAAATCAGGAGCATCCATAGACGATATAATCGCGCCTTCCGTGATGGACATGCGCGATGTCTGAATTTTCGATCAAACTGGGTTTTCTTCGGCTGTTCGCTCTCGCTGCCCTGGTCCTGCTGCTGCGACCGGTGCATGGCCAATTGACGGTCGAGATCACCGGTGCCGGTGCCAACCGCATTCCGGTGGCGATTGCCGATTTTGGTGGCGATCCGGCTTCCTCGCGCATCGTCACCTCCGTCATACGGGCCGATCTCGAACGCAGCGGCCTCTTCAGGATGGTCGACACCAGCGGCGTCGCGATGACCGAGGCGACCGCCCCGGTGTTCACGGACTGGAAGAATCGCGGCGCCGATGCGCTCGCCGCCGGCAGCATCGGCGCCAGCGACGGAGGCCGCGAGGAGGCACGCTTTCGCCTTTTCGACGTCACCAAGCAGTCGGTTCTCGGAGGTTCCGCCTTCGTCACCTCGAAGGCGATGCTGCGGGCTGCGGGACATCGCATCGCCGACATCATCTACGAAAAACTGACCGGTGAGCCGGGCGTGTTCTCGACCCGGGTCGCCTACGTCGTCCGCGCCGGCGCCGCCCGCTATGAGCTGCACATCGCGGATGCCGATGGCCAGAATGCACAGGTGGCACTGATCTCACGGGAGCCGATCATCTCGCCCTCCTGGTCGCCTGACGGCGGCCGCCTGGCGTATGTCTCCTTCGAAAACAAGAAGCCGGTCGTCTATGTCCATTCGCTGGCTTCGGGCAAGCGGGTCGTCGTCGCCAACTTCAAGGGATCGAATTCGGCCCCGGCCTGGTCACCGGATGGTCGCCGGCTGGCGGTGGTCCTGAGCAAGGACGGTGGTTCGCAGATATTCCTGGTCAACGCCGACGGTTCGGGAGCGCAGCGCCTGACGACCGACAATGCGATCAACACCGAACCCAACTTCTCGCCGGATGGCCAGCACGTCTATTTCACTTCGGATCGCGGTGGCAGTCCGCAGATCTACCGCATGAGCGTCAGCGGTGGTGATGTGCAGCGAGTCAGTTTCGAAGGTAGCTACAACGTCAGTCCGCGCATTTCGCCCGATGGCAGGTCGATGGCCTTCATCAGCCGGCGCGACGGTGGCTTCCGCCTGTCGGTGATGGATCTGGCGAGTCGCCAGGTGCAGGTGCTCACCGATTCGAACAAGGATGAATCGCCGACCTTCTCGCCGAATGGCCGGATGGTTCTGATCGCCACCGAGATGGGCGGCCGCGGGGTGCTCTCGGCGGTCTCGCTCGATGGCCGCATCAAGCAGCGCCTCTCCATCCCTGCCGGTGACGTCCGCGAGCCGGCATGGGGCCCTTACAATCGCTGACCAGGCATTCCGATAGCAAACATAGCGCAGGAGAAATTCATGAAACGAGTCGTCATACCGGCCGCTCTGGCCCTTCTGGTCGCCGCCTGCAGTTCGACGCCGGAGGGCGGTGACCAGTCCGGCGCGCCGGTCGAGTCCCGCGCTGGTGGCCCTTCGGTAGCCACGGTGACGACGGGGGGCGTCGATGGCGGCAGGTTGCCGGCTGTCCTCACCGATCCGAAGAGCATTCTCTCCAAGCGCAGCGTCTATTTTGATTACGACAGCTACGAAGTGAAGGCCGAGTACAAGGATCTGGTGACGGCACATGCCAAGTTTCTGACCGAGAACCGCCAGTTCCGCATGCTCATCCAGGGAAATACCGACGAGCGCGGCAGTCGTGAGTACAACCTGGCGCTTGGCCAGAAGCGAGCCGACGCGATCAAGAAGATGATGGCCCTGCTCGGCGCTCGCGAGGACCAGCTCGAAGCGGTCAGCCTGGGTGAGGAGAAGCCCAAGAACGAGGGCCACGGCGAAGCCGCATGGGCAGAGAACCGTCGCGGTGACATGCTCTACAGCGGCGAGTTCTAGGGTGTCGGCAGGGCTGCTGCGCTCCGCCGTGAGGGGCACGATGGCTCGCTGCCTGGCTCTGGCTGGCCTGTGGGTCACCGTGCTCGCTGTCCAGCCGGCGCAGGCTGGCCTCTTCGATGACGACGAGGCGCGGCGGCAGATCAAGGATCTGGCGATCAAGACCAGCGAGCGCCTCGACACCGTCGCCAAGGGTCAGATCGAGCTGGCCAATCAGATCCAGGCCCTGCGCGACGAGAATGCCCGTCTGCGTGGTCAGGTCGAGACCCTCACCTACGAACTCGATGCGGCCCGCAAGCGACAGCAGGACTTCTACGTCGATCTCGACGGACGTCTGCGCAAGCTGGAACCGCAACCGGCTGCCGGCAGCGATCCGAAACCGCCTGCTGATGACGGCAAGGCGCCTGCCGAGCCGCCCCGCAAGGCGGCCAGCGATCCTGCGGCCGAAGCGCGTGAATACGAGGCGGCGCTGAACCTGTTTCGTGCCAACAAGCTCAAGGAGGCGGCAGCGGCCTTCGAAGCCTTCGCGCGTGCGCATCCGGACAGCAGCCTGACGCCCAACGCCTTCTACTGGCTGGGCAATGCCCAGTACTCGCTGCGCGACTGCAAGAAGGCAATCGATGCCCACCGCATCGTTGCCAGCAAGTGGCCGGCGAATTCGCGGGCACCCGAAGCCTTGCTGAACATCGCCACCTGCCAGCAGGAACTCGCAGACGCCAAGGGAGCGAAGGCGACGCTCGAGGCCGTCGTCGCCAAGTATCCGGACAGCGCCGCCGCCAACACCGCCAGGCAGCGCCTGAAGAAGTAGGCCGGTGACGGCCCCGATCGGTGCCTCTGCGCTCACCGTCAGCGAGATCTTTCTGTCGCTGCAGGGCGAAAGCACACGCGTCGGTTTGCCGACCGTCTTCGTTCGCCTGACGGGCTGCCCCCTGCGCTGCAGCTGGTGTGACACCGTGTACGCATTCGAAGGGGGGCGGAAGATGACCCTGCCGGAAGTGCTCGCCGAAGTCGCCGGCTACGGCGTCCGCCATGTCTGTGTCACGGGCGGAGAGCCGCTGGCGCAGAGGGGCTGTCGCCAACTGTTGCACGAGCTCGCCGACGCGGGTCATTCGGTATCGCTGGAGACATCGGGTGCGCTCGACATCGCGGGCGTGGACCAGCGCGTGTCGCGCATCGTCGACCTCAAGGCGCCGGGTTCGGGCGAATGCGAGCGGAACCGATGGCAGAATCTGGAACATCTGACGGCAGACGACGAAATCAAGATCGTCGTGCGTGACCGTGTCGACTACGATTGGGCACGTCGCCAGATCGCCGAGCGGCGGCTTGCCGCGATCTGCACGGTACTTCTGTCGCCGGTCGCCGGCGAGCTGGCACCCGCCACGCTTGCCGCATGGATCGTCGAGGATCGCCTGCCGGTGCGCTTCCAGCTGCAACTGCACAAGATCCTCTGGGGCAACGCGCGCAGCCGTTGATCGCGGACGGCTGCCTCATCCCGGCGGGGGCGGTCACGCGACCGGCAAGGCCGCCTTCGCCCGGGTCAGTCTCTTCGCCATGAACAGAGGCGCGCTCCGCTTACTGCCTGGCTGCCGGATCCGTCCCGCGGGCATCTGCGTTCTCACCGCGCAGCCACTGTCGCCACGGTTCATCCGGCCTGAATGCCAGGACCCGTCCGTCGTTCCTGTCAGCCACGAGCATCTCGCCAGCCGTGAACAGACCCGTGTCGGCGTGGGTGACCACGACGGCGCAGGGTCGGCGCAGGTCGGCGTGTCGTACCATGCCGATCGTCCTTCCGGCGCATGAAACGAGGCGCAGGGCACCCGCCTGCAGACCTGTGGTGTCGCCTGATTCCGCGACGACGAAGCCGGGCTGGACGGCGTCGAAATGGGCGAAAAGCCGCAGCGGTGCGATCTCGATGATCTCGGAGGTGCTGGCGCTGCCATCGGGGCTGAACGGCACGCGGCCGAGGACGGCGGAACTGACGCCGTTTCCCGTGTAACAGAGCCCCTGCTCGAGCAGTCTCAGGCCATTCGGCTTGCAGCCCGGCGGCCGGTGCCAGAGCGTACAGCAGGTGCTGTCGGCAGCGACGTCGGTCGCGACGCGATAGATGGCGGCGGCGAGACCCGGCGCGCTGTTGGCGACGTAGAGGCAGGAGCGCTGCGGATCGATGGCCAGGCCGTTGGCCAGGAAGTTGCTGGCCAGTTCACCGTCCCCTGGGGCTGGCGGCAGCGATGCCAGTCGCTCGGTGAACGCGAGTGGCGTCCGCCGCAGGTCGCAGCGCAGGATCCATGATTCGACGCGAAAACGGAACGCCGCCATGTAGAGCTGCAGCAGGCACTTGGCCACCTGCTCGACATCGTTGAGGTCGTTGAGGATCGTCCTGACGAGCGGATTGTCGCTTTGGTGGAGATGCGCGCAGGCGAGGTACAGGAAGTCGCCGTCGGTCGCCATGCCGTTCTTCATGCAGTCGGTCGGCACACCGTCCACGGCGAAGGCGACGCGTTCCGTCCGGCTGCTCCCGTCAGCCGACGCGAGCAGCTCGAATACGCCATCGCGCCCGCTGACGAACAGTCGCTGGTTGGGCGTCAGGACCAGGCTGTCGATGCTCGCGATCCGACTGCACAGCGTTCTGAGAGAACCGCCAACCGTCGCGGGTTGCGAGAGGAGAGATGTGTATAAGGGGATCATGGGGAACCTCGAAAGCCGAGCGCCGTCACCCTGGGCTGCCACCCCGGGACCGCCGCGCGGGAGCTTGGGCGCCATTGGCAGCGAATGGCACCGGGCGGATACCTGCCCCGGCCAGCCGATTCTGCCCTTGCGGCAAGGTCGCCGCCAATAGTTTCTGTTTATGCGATCACGCCGGGACGAACTCGTTCAGACGGCCTGCGTCGCGACGAGACAGTCGGCATCCGGCAATGACCATGATCGTGGCGGCAAAGGGTGCTGCAGCAGGCCGGCTGTAGTACGATGTGCGAGCGGCACAGTCGTGATCGGCCAAGACAGGGAGCTGGCCAGGCCTCCGGCCGGTGCCGCGGCATCATGCGGAGGCGTGGTGCGAACGGCGCTTGCCGCCGCTGCTCCTTTCCGTCTGGAGTCTCATGTTTGCTGCGCGGCCGCTGATCCATCGGCGACCGGCACCCGGGCAACCGGGCGTCGGCGCTGGTTGGCGTGCATTCCTGACGCCGACGGCGAGCGCATCGGGTGCCGCGCGGCATGAGCCGGTCGGTCGTGCCGGCTCAGGGTTCGCGCATGATCGCGGGCCGCGCTTGCGCAGCGGCAATCGGTGGGGGCGTGCAGGCGATGCCTAAGCTGTTGCCGGAACGCCTGTCGAACGTACTGATCGACCTGCCGCGCCGCAACAAGCAGGCACTGATGCTTGCCGGTGATGCCGTGCTGCTGATCGCTTCGCTCTGGGCAGCCTATGCCCTCCGCTTCGGTGAATGGTTCGAGCCGAATCGCTCGCAGCTGCTGCTGATGGCCATCGCGCCCGTGCTGGCGATGCCCGTTTTCCTGAAGATGGGCCTGTATCGCTCGGTGATCCGGTACCTGGGCGAGCAGGCCCTGTGGTCGGTGGTCAAGGCGATGTCGCTGGCAGCCCTGCTCTGGGCGGCACTGGCGTTCATGACGCAGATGACGGGCGGCCAGGGGGTGCCACGCGCGGTGCCACTGCTCTACTGGCTCATCGGCACGGTTCTCGTCGCCGGTTCGCGCTTCTCGGCCCGCTGGCTGCTGTGGTTTCCGGTTCGCAGCCGCTTTGCCGGGCGCCAGGTGCTCATCTACGGCGCCGGCGAGGCCGGGCGGCAGCTTGCCGCTTCGCTGCGTCGCGGCCGGCAGCTCTTTCCGGCCGGCTTTCTCGACGACGATGGCACGTTGCAGGGCAAGGACATCGCCGGTTTGCGCGTCTATGCGCCCGAGCAGCTCGAATCACTGATCAACCGCTTCGACATCCACGATGTCATCGTCACCCTCCCTTCGGCCTCGAACGCCCGCCGCCGTGAGGTCGTGTCCGAGCTGGAGCGGCATCCGGTGCGGGTACGCATCCTTCCCTCGCTGACGGACATCGCCAGCGGCCGGCATCTGGTCAACATGGTGCGCGAAGTCGACATCGGTGACCTGCTCGGGCGGGACCCGGTGGCCGCCGATCCCGCCTTGCTCGGGCGCTGCGTGCGCGACAAGGTGGTCCTCGTCACCGGTGCCGGCGGTTCGATCGGCTCCGAACTGTGTCGGCAGATTGCGGCTCTGGCACCGGCGCGCCTCGTCCTGCTCGAAGCAAGCGAACATGCGTTGTACCAGATTGACCGCCTGCTGCGCTCAATCGGCGAGCAGGAGGTGGTGCCCACCCTTGGCTCGGTCGGCGATGCCGACCTGGTGGCACGATTGCTCGCCACTCACCGCGTCGATACCATCTATCACGCTGCCGCCCACAAGCACGTGCCGCTGGTCGAGGCCAACGTTCTCGAAGGAGCGCGCAACAATGTCCTGGGCACGCTGACCGTTGCCCGGGCCGCGTTCGAAGCGGCGGTCGCGACCTTCGTCCTCATCTCGACCGACAAGGCGGTGCGGCCGACGAACGTCATGGGTGCGAGCAAGCGCCTCGCCGAACTGGTGGTGCAGGATTTCGCCCGCCGTGCCAGTGCTGGGGAGACCGGCCAGCGATTCTGTGCCGTGCGCTTCGGCAACGTGCTCGGGTCGAGCGGTTCGGTCATTCCGTTGTTCAAGGAGCAGATCGCCCAGGGCGGGCCGGTGACCGTCACCCATCCCGAGGTGACGCGCTACTTCATGTCGATCCATGAAGCGGTCGAACTGGTGATCCAGGCCGGCAGCCTGGCGGCCGGTGGCGAGATCTTCCTCCTCGACATGGGTGATCCGGTGCGGATCGTCGATCTTGCCCGCAACATGATCCGCCTGGCAGGGCAATCCGTGCGGGACGAGGCCAATCCCGACGGCGATGTCGAGATCGTCATGAGCGGTCTGCGCCCAGGCGAGAAGCTCTACGAGGAACTGCTGATCGCCAGCAGCAACGCCGAGGGGACCTCCCACCCGAAAATCATGAAGGCAACCGAACCCGGGCTGGAGGCCGAGGCGCTGGCCGGGTTGATCGATTCCCTGCGGGCGGCAATGGCGGTCGGCGACACGGCAGCAGTGCGGACGATGCTGATGCGGGTCGCCGGCGATCGTCGCTGAGCGGCAGCGGCCCTCGGCCTTCCCGTCGATCCGTGTGCTGGGCGACGGGGCCGAGGACCGGCGTGACCGACCCGCCCTCAGCCCCCCATGCTGATCGAGGCGGGTTTTTCGTCGTTTCGGTTGACTTGCGTCAGCACCACGGCTGCCGGGAACAGTAAGCTTGTGCCGTGGATCGCCATGCGCGATGGTTGCCGGAGAGGGTCGTGGCCGACGAGTGCTTCGATGCGACAGCTGTGGCAGCACTGCTGCAACCCATCGTCGAGCGCCATCGACGCGATCCCCTGCGCTTGCTGCAAATCCTGCGTGAGGCGCAGGAAGTGTTCGGCTACCTGCCGCGGACCGCATTGACCGCCATCGCCGACGCCGTCGAGCTGCCGCGTGCGCGTGTCGAGGGCGTTGCCGGCTTCTACTCGTTTCTCCATCTGAAGCCCGTTGGACGCTATCGCATCCTTTTCTCCGACCACGTGACCGATCGCATGCTCGGCAGCGTCGAACTGATGGACCGTCTGTGCAACCGGCTCTGGATCGAGCGCGGCAAGGTTTCGGAGGACGGCCTGGTCAGTGTCGACACCACATCCTGTACCGGCATGTGCGATCAGGGGCCGGCGCTGCTGGTCGGTGGACGGCCGCTGACCCGCCTGTCAGCCGAGCGCATCGACCGCATCAGTGAGCTGGTGCGGGCGCAGGTGGCGGTGAGCGACTGGCCGGAGGAGTGGTTTCTCGTCGCCGACAACATCCGCCGCCGCGATGTACTGCTCGCCAGCGCAGCCACTCCCGGCGAGGCGCTGCGGGCTGCGGTTGCGCGAGGGCGCGAGCAACTGCTCCACGAGCTGAAACGGTCCAACCTGCGCGGGCGCGGCGGCGCCGGTTTCACGACCCACACCAAGTGGGAAACGGCACGTCGCGCCCCGTGCGGCGACCCGCAAGGCGGTCGCTACCTCGTCTGCAACGCCGACGAGGGCGAGCCCGGTACCTTCAAGGATCGTGTCCTGCTGGCAAGCCACGCCGATCTCGTCTTCGATGGCATGAGCGTCGCCGCGTTTGCCATCGGCGCCGGGCAGGGCCTGCTCTACCTGCGCGGCGAGTATGCCTGGCTGCTGCCGGCGCTGCACGAGAAGCTCGCGCGGCGGCGTCGCAACGGCCTGCTGGGCGTCGCCGTTTGCGGTCAGGAGGACTGGAACTTCGACATCGACATCCACCTCGGCGCCGGCGCCTACGTCTGCGGCGAGGAGACGGCACTGCTCGAGTCACTCGAAGGCCGGCGTGGCGTCCCCAGGATCCGACCGCCCTATCCGGCGCAGCAGGGCTACCGCGGTCAGCCGACGGTGGTGAACAACGTCGAGACGCTGTGCAAGGCGGCGCTGATCGCGCTCAGGGGTGGCGACTGGTTTGCCGGTCTCGGCAGCAAGCAGTCGACGGGCACCAAACTGCTGTCGATCGCCGGCGATGTCGAGTCACCCGGGGTCTATGAATACCCCTTTGGCGTTTCCATCGACCAGGTGCTGCACGACTGTGGTGCCGGCAATGCGCAGGCGGTCCAGGTTGGCGGTCCGTCGGGAAGCTGCCTCGCGCTGCACGAGTTCTCGCGCCGCATCGCCTTCGAGGATGTGCCGACGGCCGGGGCGTTCACCGTCTTCGGCGCGCACCGCGACCTGTTCGAGGTCGCCCGCAACTTCGCCCATTTCTTCGCCCACGAGAGCTGCGGCTTCTGCACCCCTTGCCGGGTGGGCACGACGCTGGTCGCCAACTGCATGGACAAGATCGCCCGGGGCGACGGTTCGCAGTACGACATCAACGAAATCTTCCGCATCCATCGCCTGCTGCATGCCGCCAGCCACTGCGGACTCGGCCAGACGGCGTGCAATCCGCTGTTCGACACCCTCAACAAGTTCCGCCCGGCCTACGAGCGACGCCTGCGATCGCTCGACTTCGCACCTGCCTTCGATCTCGACCAGTCGCTGTCGATCGCCCGCCAGATGACCGGACGCGACGATCCGGCCGCGCATTTCGGCCCCGCTGCCGGGGTTCAGCGAGCCGAACGATGAACACGCCGAGCCTGTTGCTCGACGGCCTGCCGGTTCCCTTCAGCGTCGGGCAGACGATCATGGAAGCGGCGACAGCCGCCGGCATCTTCATTCCCCACCTCTGTCACCATCCGGACTTCAAGCCACAGGGCAGCTGCAAGCTGTGCACCGTGAAGGCGAACGGCCGCTACGTCTCGGCGTGCACGATGCCGGCGAAGGACGGGATGGAGGTCGAGAACAACTCGCCCGATCTCAACGACAAGCGGCGGACACTGTTGCAGATGCTGTTCGTCGAGGGCAACCACTTCTGCCCTTCGTGCGAGAAGAGCGGCGATTGCCTGCTGCAGGCGCTGGCCTACGAACTCGAAATGCTGACGGCGCATTTCCCGCAGTTCTATCCCGACCGGCCGGTCGACGCCTCGCACCCCGAGGTCCTCCTCGACTTCAACCGCTGCATCCTCTGCGAGTTGTGCGTTCGCGCCAGCCGTGACGTCGACGGCAAGAACGTCTTCGCCCTCTCCGGGCGCGGCATCGGCAAACACCTGATCGTCAATGCCGAATCCGGTCGCCTCGCCGATACCGGCTTCGCGCTCGCCGACAAGGCCGCGCATGTCTGCCCGGTCGGCGTGATTCTCGCGAAGCGGCGCGGGTTCCTGCAGCCGATCGGCTGTCGGCGTTACGACCGGCAGCCGATCGCCATGCAGCCCGCGCGTCCGCTGGCAAGCGGCGGCAACGGGCCGGAGTCCTGAGATGAACCCGCCCGTCGGACAGCGCAAGCTGCGCCTCGCGACGACATCGCTGGCCGGCTGCTTCGGTTGCCACATGTCGCTGCTCGACATCGACGAACGCCTCTTCGACCTGCTCGACCGCGTCGATCTCGATCGCTCGCCGCTGACCGACATCAAGCACTGCGGTCCGTGCGACATCGGCCTCATCGAAGGCGGCATTTGCAATGCCGAGAACATCCATGTCCTGCGCGAATTCCGTCGGCAGTGCAAGGTACTGATCGCCCTCGGTGCCTGCGCCATCAACGGTGGCCTGCCGGCGCAGCGCAACCATCTCGACCTCGGGCAGTGCCTGCAGGAAGTGTACCTGACCGGACCCGGGATCGTCGGCGGCCGGATTCCCGACGACCCCGAGCTGCCGCTGCCGCTCAACCAGGTGCATCCGATCCACGAAATCGTCCGCATCGACTATTTCATCCCCGGCTGCCCGCCATCGGGCGATGCCATCTGGAAGTTCCTCACCGACCTGCTCGATGGCCGCACCCCACGCCTCGGGCATCCGCTGCTGCATTTCGACTGAGCGCAAGGCGACGAACAGGATGGCGACTGCCGATTTCCCACTGGCCAGCGCGACCGGCGACGGCGGCAACCTGCGGCGGATTGCCCTCGACCCGCTGTCGCGCGTCGAAGGGCACGGCAAGGTCACCCTGCTGCTCGATGATGCCGGCCAGGTGCGGCAGGCGCGGCTGCACATCGTCGAGTTCCGCGGTTTCGAGAAGTTCATCCAGGGCCGCCCGTACTGGGAGGTGCCGGTGATGGTGCAGCGCCTGTGCGGCATCTGCCCGGTGTCGCACCACCTGGCGGCGGCGAAGGCGCTGGACCATGTCGTCGGCGCCGACGAGCTGCCGCCGACCGCCGAGAAGCTCCGCCGGCTGATGCACGCCGGCCAGATCCTGCAGTCACACGCGCTGCATTTCTTCCATCTCTCGTCGCCCGACCTGCTCTTCGGTTTCGCCAGCGACGCCGCCCGGCGCAACATCGTCGGCATCGCAGCAGCACATCCGGAGATCGCCCGCCAGGGTGTCCTGCTGCGCAGGTTCGGTCAGGAAATCATCCGTCTCACCGCCGGCAAGCGCGTGCACGGTACCGGCGCCATCCCCGGCGGCGTCAACCGCGCGCTGACTCCCGCTGAGCGCGCGGATCTGCTGGCCGAGATCTACCAGATCATCGCCTGGAGCCGGCAGGCCGTGCAGCTCGTCAAGCGGCTGCATGCCGCCGATCCCGAGCTCTACGACCACTTCGGAAGCTGTCGCTCGAATCTGCTCTCGATCGTCGGCACCGGCGGCGTGCTCGACTTCTACGACGGCCGCCTGCGCGCCCGCGACGCCGATGGACGGATGCTTGCCGACAGCGTGCACGTCCGCCACTATGCCGAGCTGATCAGTGAGGAAGTGAAGCCCTGGAGCTACATGAAGTTCCCGTTTCTCGCCGCGATCGGACCGCAGGCAGGCTGGTACAAGGTCGGGCCGCTGGCCCGCGTGCAGAACTGCGACGCGATCGCGACGCCACTCGCGGAAGCCGAGCGGCGCGAGTTCATCGCCCACGGCGGTGGGCGGATCGTTCATGCGCCCCTGGCCTACCACTGGGCGCGCATGATCGAGATGCTGCACGCTGCCGAGGCGATCAAGGATCTGCTGCACGATGACGAACTCTCGGGCAGCGAGCTGCGGACGAGCGGTGCGCGCCATCACGAGGGCGTCGGCGTCATCGAGGCACCGCGCGGCACGCTGATTCACCACTACCGGGTCGGTGACGACGATCTGGTGACGATGTGCAACCTGATCGTTTCGACGACGCACAACAACCAGCCGATGAACGAGGCCGTGCGTCGCGTCGCGCAGCGCTACCTCGACGGCCAGCAACTGACCGAGGGCCTGCTGAACCACATCGAGGTGGCCATCCGCTGTTTCGATCCCTGCCTGTCGTGTGCCACGCACGCGCTCGGCAAGATGCCTCTGCAGCTCGAGTTGCTCGATGCGTCCGGACGCTTGATCGGCCGGCTGGCTGCTTCGGCTACCGGCCTTCCGCCTGCCGGCGGCAGTGCCTGAAGCAGGGCGACGATGATGGTCCCGCGTGCCCCGGTCGTCGTCCTTGCCTGTGGCAATCCGAGCCGCGGCGACGACGCACTCGGACCGCAGCTGCTCGAGCGACTGGACGCCTGGCTGCCGACCGCAGGCCTGGGCGGCCGCCATGAACTGATCGGCGACTACCAGTGGCAGATCGAACACGCGCTCGATCTCGCTGGCCGCGAACTGGCCCTGTTCATCGATGCCGGCGCAATGACGCCGGCTCCCTTCGTCTTCCGGCCGGTGCAGGCGGGTCGCCTGGTCGAACCGGGCTCGCACGCGCTGTCGCCCGAGTCGCTGCTGGCGGTTCTCGCGCGGATCAGCAGCGAACCGCCGCCTGCCGCCTTCGTCCTCGCTGTCCGCGGTGAGGATTTCGAACTCGGCTGCGCGCCGGGCCAGCGCGCGCTCGCGCACGCCGAGGCAGCCTTCGCTTTCCTGCAGGACCTGTGTGGCGCCGCCAGCGCCGCGCAGTGGCAACTGCTTGCCGATCGTCAGGAGCGACTGCGGGCCGGTGACGCCGGCGCCGTTGCCGGCGTCGCCTGATCGGCCCAAGCCACTGCCCGGGCCAGCAGCCGCTCGAGCACGGCGCCGCATTCGCTCGCAACCTTGACTTCGAGGAGATGGTCGGCCCGCGTCACGCCGTCATTGATCGCCAGGACGGGCCTGCCCTGCCGATGCGCGTAGTCGGCAAGGCGGAATCCCGAGTACACCATCAGCGAGGAACCGACGACCAGCAATGCATGCGCCGCGTCGATCGCTCGCAGCGCCGCGCTGACGCGCGCGCGCGGAACACTGTCGCCGAAGAAGACGACATCCGGTTTCAGCATGCCGCCGCAATGCGGGCAGTCGGGAACCTGAAAGCTGCTGGCGACGCAATCAGCGACCTGTGCGTCGCCATCCGGAGCGCTTCTTCCGACGACCGATGCCATACCGGGGTTCGCCGCCAGCAGCCACTCCTGCATCGCGGCACGCGCAAAACGCTCGCCGCAGGCAAGACAACGCACCCTGCCGATGCCGCCGTGCAGCTCGATCACCCGCCGACTGCCGGCCTTCTGATGCAGACCGTCGACGTTCTGCGTGATGACCGAAGACACGATTCCCCGTCGCTCCATCTCGCGCAGGACCCGATGCCCCGGCGCCGGGCTGGCCAACCCCATGCGGCGCCAGCCGACGAAGCTGCGGGCCCAGTAGCGCTGGCGCGCCGCGGCTGAAGCCAGGAAATCCCGATGCTGCATCGGTGCCGGCTGCTGCCACCGGCCATCACGATCGCGATACGCCGGGATGCCGCTTGCCGTGCTCAGGCCCGCCCCGGAAAGCACGACGACCGGCGCGCCGCGCAGCCGCAAAGCGATCCGGTCGATGGCCTGCTCGTCGGCGACGCCGCCGCTGACGCTGCTCTCGCCGCGACCGACGACGGGCGCCGGCATGTCCCGATCGGGCCCCACAGGCTCATGACTCATTCGATTGCGCAACCGATCTGCGGCGTTGCCCACCCGCTCCCGGACACCCTCCAGAGGTGTCGACAGCAACGTCCGTCCAGCCGGGCCGTCCGCCCCTGGATCTCCCGCCAGAGGTTCCGACGACGCCGGTTTCCTGCAGGGATTGTGCGACTTTTGTCACCGTCTGTCACCGGTCGTCGTCCAGAATGTCACCCGGGACGTTGATTGGACGATCGGCAGCCTTCATGCTGGTGCACATGGGAGACGAAGCCATGCCTCATCCACCACACAATCCGCAGCACTGCGCTCGCTCGCTGCTGCGCACGCTTCTGTCGTCGACGGCGACACGGCCCGCGGAAGCCGATCCGGTCGCGCGCGTCGGTCGGCTTGCCCGATCCGTCGGCCCGGTCTTCCTGTCGCGTGCGGCCGGCAGCGGAGCCGAGGCGGCGATCGGCAACTGGCCGCTGACCAGCGGCGATCTCCTGTCGACCGGCGTTGGCGGCAGCGCCGAGGTCGAGATCGGCTCGACGCTCGTGCAACTGGCTGCCGAAAGCGTCCTCGCTCTGCTCCGGGTCGACGATCGGCAACTGGTCCTGCGCCTGCGCGAAGGCAGCCTGGTCATCCGTTGCCGGTCTCTGGCGATGGCGAGACAGACGGCCATCGAGTGCGCCGGGCTGCGCTTCGAGCCGTGTGACGCCGGTCGTTACGGACTGCACGCGCTTGCCGAAGGCGCCACCGCCACGGCCTGGGAGGGGATGCTGCGCTGCTCGGCCGCCGACCGATCACGGATCATCGGCGCCGGACAGAGTATCCTTCTGGGCGGCGATGGCGAGTCTGAAGACGGGACGCGTGCGCTGGACAGCGACGAACTGGCGCGCTGGAACCCTGCCGGGGAGGCTGAGCCCGAGACGAGCGAGGAGTTCCGGCACGTGTCGCCGGAGCTGACCGGGGCGGCTGACCTCACCGCTCATGGCGACTGGTACGAGAGCCCGGCCTACGGCGCGGTGTGGTTCCCGCGCGACTTGGCAGCCGACTGGGCGCCCTACCGTGTCGGCCACTGGGCCTGGCTGGCGCCTTGGGGCTGGACCTGGATCGGTGCTGAGCCCTGGGCCTTTGCCCCCTTCCATTACGGGCGCTGGGCCTCTTTCCGCGGTGCCTGGGGCTGGCTGCCGGGAGGCCGCGGGCAGCGGCCGGTCTACGCGCCAGCGTTGGTGGCCTGGAGCGATCCGGTAGAGGCTGGCAGACCACCCTGCGGCAGCCAGCCGGCCACCGACTGGCTGCCGCTGGGGCCGCATGAAGCCTATGTTCCGACCTACCGCTGCAGCGACGATTACGTGCGCCAGATCAATGCGGCGCATGTCGGCGACGGCAGCGAGACGGACGACCACGGACGACACCCGCTGATGACGCTGTGGGCGCGGGCTCGAGAACCCCGGCGCTCGCCGGCGGGCGCCGCCACGACTTGACGCCGCAGCTGCGGCTGCGGCCACGCGAACGGTCGCCTCGCTGCGCGGCCTGATCGCTTGCGCCGGCAATGGCGACCCATGGCGAGCATTCCGCGCGCGCCAGGTGAGCCAAGTGTGGGATGATTCGCGGCGCAACATCCTGCTCAGTCGCTGGCGTCAGGTGGCGCCGCCGGCGTCACCCCGATTGCCCGGCGCTGCCGCTTGAACCCGACAAGCCGCCACATGCCCCGCCGTCCGCTCCTCATCCTTGCCGCTCTCGCCACCATCGCCAGCGGCACGACCGCCTGGTGGCTGAGCCGTCCGCCCACCGTTCCGGCCGTGCGCATCCAGGCTGAGCCGCTGGTGCGCAGCCTGCAGTTCTCGGCGCGCGTGGCGACCGAATCGCGGGTGGATGTCGGCAGCACGCTGACTGGCCGGGTGCTCGAGGTCGCGGTGGACAAAGGCGACCAGGTTGTCCGTGGTGCCACCCTGATCCGCCTCGAAACGGACGAACTGCAGGCCGCGCTGGCGCAGGCGCAGGCCAGCGAGCGCCAGGCGTCGGCGCGCCTGGCGGGCTTGCGCAGCACCGGCCGCCGTGTCGCGCAGGCAGCGGTGGCGCAGGCGGAATCGGTTCTGGCAGCGGCGCAGGCCGACTTGCAGCGGACGCAGTCGCTGGTCGCCAGGGGTTTCCTCAGCGCCGCCCGACTCGACGAGGCCAGTCGCGCCGAGGCCGTGGCGGCCGCGCAACTGGCCAGCGCGCGCGCGCAGAGCACCGCCAATGCCGAGCAGGGAAGCGACATCGTCCAGGCCGAGGCGCAGCTCGCTCTGGCAGCCGCAGCCACCGCCGCGGCGCAGGCTCGCCTGGCGCAGGCGATCATCACCGCGCCTGCCGACGCGCGCGTGCTGGCACGCCTGGTCGAGCCGGGACAGATCGTCCAGCCCGGACGTGCGCTGCTCAGCTTGGCGCTGGCTGGGCCGTTGCAACTGGTGGCACAGGTCGACGAACGCTACCTCGAACAATTGCAGGTCGGCCAGGACGCGAGTGTGCTTGCCGATGCCTTTCCGGAGCGGCGTTTCACCGCCCGCGTACGATCGATCTCACCCCTGGTCGACGCACAGCGCGGCGCGGTCGAGCTCAAGTTCTCGCTTCCCGGGGCACCACCGGAATTCCTGCGCGAGGACATGACCCTGTCGGTGGAAGTCGAGACGGGCCGGCGCGACGCGGCACTGGTGGTACCCGTCGACGCGCTGCGCGGCGACCAGTCGGCAAGCAGCGCCGTCGTCCTCGTCGAGCGCGATGGCCGGATCGAGGAACGCCCGGTGCAGCTGGGCCTGCGCACGCTCGACGCCGCCGAGGTGCGCGCCGGTCTGAGCGCCGGCGACACCGTCCTGCGGCTGCCGAGCGGCAGCCCGCTCAAGGCTGGCAGCCGCGTGCGCGCCGCCGTCGCGGCGAACGGCGCTGCCGCAGCCGCTGCGCGCAGTCCGGGTGGCGCGACACGCGAGGACGCCGGCGCCGCGATGAGCAGCGCGATGGGGCGCTGATGGGCAGACCCATCATGATCGGCTGGCTCGGCTTCGAAGCGCGCGTCGCCGTCCGCTTCCTGCGCGAGGGGCGCATGCAGACGGTGCTGATCATCGTCGGCGTCGCTGCCGGCGTCGCCGTCGTCGCCTACATCTCGGCGCTGATCAGCGGCCTGCAGCGCAACACGCTGGAGAAGACGCTGGGCGCGCAGGCGCACCTCAGCGTCAGCGCGCGCGACGACGTCGTGATCCCGGCCCGCGAACCGCTGCCGGGCAGCGCGGCGCTGGTGCAGACGCAGCCACGCGTGCAGCGCCCGCGCAGCATCGGCAACTGGCAGTCGCTCGTGCCGGTACTCGAGGCGACGCCGCTGGTGGCCGCGGTGTCGCCGATGGTTTCCGGCGCCGGTCTCGCGCAGCGCGGCGAGGCGACGAAATCGATCGCCCTGATGGGCGTCGACCTCGACCGCTATGACCGCATCGTGAATCTGCGCTCGAAGGTCGTCCAGGGCGAGGCGCGCCTCGGCCCGGGAGAGGGCATCATCGGCCGCGAACTCGCCGACGACCTCGGTGTCCGCATCGGTGACCGCATCAGCCTGGTGACCGGCAGTTCGAGTGACTCGCTGCGCGTCACCGCACTGGTCGATCTCGGCGTCCGCGAACTCAACCGGCGAACCGTCATCGTGCCCCTGCGCGCGGCGCAGAGCCTGGTCGGTCTGCCCGGCGGCGCCACCGGCATCGACCTGGCGCTGACCGACGTCTGGGCGGCGAAAACGCTGGCCGCCGAGCTGGCGCAGCGCCTGCCCTACAAGGTCGAAAGCTGGCAGGAGGCGAACGCGCAGCTGGTTTCCGCGCTCAACGCACAGTCGGTGAGCACGGCGCTGATCCGCAGCGTCGTCATGGTCGTCGTCGTGCTCGGCATCGCCAGCGTGCTGGTCGTCTCGGTCGTGCAGAAGCAGCGCGAAATCGGCATCCTGCGCGCCATCGGCGCAACACGCGGGCAGATGCTGCGCGTCTTCCTGCTGCAGGGAGCCATCGTCGGCGCGCTCGGCTCGCTGCTCGGCGTCCTGCTCGCCACCGGTCTGATCAAGGCCTTCACCACCTTCGTCCGCGGCAGCGACGGTCTGCCGTTGTTCTCCATCTCGCTGCCACCGGGCTTGGCACTGGCCATCGCCGGCATCGCCACGCTCTGCGGGGTGCTGGCGGCAGTCGCACCGGCACGCCGCGCAGCAGCGCTCGACCCGGCGCAGGCCATTCGCCTGTGAGACAGCCGGTGATGATCCAGGCACGCTCCGGTGGATGCTGTCAGGCTGCCGGCAACGCGCGTCGCCGCCAGCCATGACGCGGGCCGGACCACCGCTGATCGAACTCGCCGACATCCGCAAGAGCTACAACGTCGGGCTGGCGAACGAGGCCGAGGTGCTGCATGGCGTGTCGTTCGCCGTCGAACGGGGAGAGTTCGTCGCGCTCATCGGTCCATCCGGCTCGGGCAAGAGCACGCTCCTGAACATCGTCGGCCTGCTCGAACGGCTGACTGCGGGCAGCTACCGAATCCAGGGTGAAGAGACCAGCGGCCTCGACGACGCCGGCCTGACGCTGCGCCGGCGCGCGGTGCTCGGCTTCGTCTTCCAGTTTCACCACCTCCTGCCGGCCTTCTCCGCGCTCGAGAACGTCACCCTGCCGGCGCTGATGCGCGAGGGCCGCGTGGCTGCGTCACAGCTCGAGCGGGCACGGGCGATGCTCGCCGCCGTCGGCCTCGGCAACGACATGCACAAGCGCCCGGGCGAGTTGTCGGGTGGCATGCAGCAGCGCGTCGCCATCGCCCGTGCGCTGGTCCTCCAGCCGCCGCTGGTGCTGGCTGACGAGCCGACCGGCAACCTCGACCGCGCCTCGTCGGACGAGGTCTTCGTGCTGATGCGGCGCATGCATGCCGAACTGCACACCTCCTTCCTCATCGTCACCCACGACCCGCGGCTCGCCGCCCGTTGCGACCGGGTCATCGAACTGGTCGATGGCCGCATCGAGAGCGACCAGCAGAACATCGCAGCGGCCTGCTGAGGAGCGACCTTGCGCCCGCTGGTGGCGAGCCGCCGGCCCGTTGGCAGGCCGCCCCCGGGAGCGCATGCCATTCGCCGATAGCCCACATGCATGATGATCATTGAAGGATTTCAATGGCCACATCGCCCAGCGGCGACTATTCTCAAAAAGACGCAACGATCGTCGATAACCCGAGAAGGAGAACTCCATGAGCAACGAAAGCCAGTGCCCGTTCCACGCGGCTCCCGGCGCCCGCGCCACGGCCGGTGTCCGTGCCAACCGCGACTGGTGGCCGAACCAGTTGAATCTCGGCATCCTGCATCAGCACGCCCCGGCATCGAACCCGATGGATGCGGGTTTCGATTACGCGGCGGAATTCGCGCGTCTCGACTACGCTGCCCTCAAGCAGGACCTGGCGGCGCTGATGACCGATTCGCAGGACTGGTGGCCGGCCGACTGGGGCCACTACGGCGGCCTGTTCATCCGCATGGCCTGGCACAGCGCCGGCA
>JFAX01000001.1:177647-190210 GCA_000585015.1 Candidatus Accumulibacter adjunctus
GACGGCCGCGGCGGCGGCGGCACCGGCAACCAGCGCTTCGCGCCGGTCAACAGCTGGCCGGACAACGGCAACCTCGACAAGGCACGCCGCCTGTTGTGGCCGATCAAGCAGAAGTACGGCAACCAGGTTTCCTGGGCTGACCTGATGATCCTCGCCGGCAACGTCGCGCTCGAAAGCATGGGCTTCAGGACCTTCGGCTTCGGCGGCGGCCGTCGCGACATCTGGCAGCCCGAGGAGGACATCTACTGGGGCCGCGAAACCACCTGGCTGGGCGACCAGCGCTACAGCGGCGAGCGCGATCTCGAGAATCCGCTCGCTGCCGTGCAGATGGGGCTCATCTACGTCAATCCGGAAGGCCCGAACGGCAACCCCGACCCGGTCGCCTCCGGCCGCGACGTGCGCGAGACCTTCGCCCGCATGGCGATGAACGACGAGGAAACCGTCGCCCTCGTCGCCGGCGGCCACACCTTCGGCAAGGCGCATGGCGCCGGCGACCCGGCGCTGGTCGGCCGCGAACCGGAGGCCGCGCCGCTCGAGGCGCAGGGCCTCGGCTGGATCAACCGCTTCGGCTCCGGCAAGGGCGGCGACACCACCACCAGCGGCATCGAGGGCGCCTGGAAGCCAAACCCGACGACCTGGGACAACGGCTACTTCGACACCCTGTTCGGCTACGAGTGGCAACTGACCAAGAGCCCGGCCGGCGCCCACCAGTGGGTGGCGAAGGATGTGCGGCCCGAGCACATGATCCCCGACGCCCACGACCCGGCGAAGAAACACCCGCCGATGATGACGACGGCGGATCTCAGCCTGCGCTTCGACCCGCTCTACGAACCGATCGCCCGCCGCTTCCAGCAGGACCCGGCCGCCTTCGCCGACGCCTTCGCCCGCGCCTGGTTCAAGCTCACGCACCGTGACATGGGCCCGAAGCGGCGCTATCTCGGCCCGGAAGTGCCCGCGGAAGACCTCATCTGGCAGGATCCGCTCCCCGCCGTCGACCACCCGCTGGTCGACGCCGCCGACATCGCCGCGCTGAAGGCGAAGATCCTCGCCTCCGGTCTGACGACCGCGGAACTGGTGTCCACTGCCTGGGCGTCGGCCGCCACCTTCCGCGGTTCCGACAAGCGCGGCGGCGCCAATGGTGCGCGCATCCGCCTCGCTCCGCAGAAAGACTGGGAAGCGAACCAACCGGCACAACTGGCGCGGGTACTCGCCGTGCTGGAAGGCATCCGGGACGGCTTCGACGCGGCGCAGGTGGACGGCCGCAAGGTTTCGCTCGCCGACCTGATCGTCCTTGGCGGCTGCGCGGCGGTCGAGGCCGCCGCCGCCGCGGCCGGCCAGGCGATCGAAGTTCCCTTCACGCCGGGCCGCACCGACGCCACGGCGGAGCAGACCGATGCCGAATCGTTTGCCGTCCTCGAACCGCAGGCCGACGGCTTCCGCAATTACCAGAAGAAGGCGTACAGCGTCCCGGCCGAGGAGATGCTGCTCGACCGGGCCCAGTTGCTGACCCTCAGCGCGCCGGAGATGACCGTCCTCGTCGGCGGCCTGCGCGTCCTCGGCGCCAACGTCGGCGGCTCATCGCACGGCGTGTTCACGCGGCGGCCCGGCGTTCTGGCCAACGATTTCTTCGTCAATCTGCTCGACATGGCCACCGTCTGGGCGCCCGCCGGCGACGCCGGCTCCTATGAGGGCCGCGATCGCCGGACCGGTGAACTGCGTTGGACGGCCACCCGCGTCGACCTCGTCTTCGGATCCAACTCGCAGCTGCGCGCGCTGGCCGAGGTCTACGCGCAGAGCGACGCCGGCGGCAAGTTCGTGCGCGACTTCGTCGCCGCCTGGACCAAGGTCATGAACCTCGACCGTTTCGACCTGCAGTAGCGCGGGCGAAGCGCCCGGCGATGCCCGCCGCGAACGGCCGGGCATCGCCGGGCGCCGCCGGCTCGGCAGACACCAGCCACCGGCCGGGCGCCGGGATGGGGCCCTGGGCCCAGCCGGGGCGGCGACCGCCGGTCGATCCCGCGGGGCGGCGGCGGGGGCCGACGGCGGCTGTGCTAACATCTCCGGCGTCAAGGATTCGCTGCGGGCGGAGGGGCCGTGGGGCAAGCGGAAGGGGAGGCAAGGCGCCGGATCGACACGCTGCTCGTCGCCGCCGGCTGGCAGATCTGCGACGCTTCCGCCGCCGACATCCACGCGGCGCGCGCCGTGGCGATCCGCGAGTTCCCGCTCGAACGCGGCCACGGCTTCGCCGACTACCTGCTCTACATCGACGGCAGGGCCGCCGGCGTCATCGAGGCCAAGAAGCAGGGCGCCACGCTGACCGGCGTCGAGATCCAGTCGGCGCGCTACGCGCAGGGTCTGCCGGCCACGCTGCCCGCCTGGCGCCGCCCGCTGCCCTTCCTCTACGAATCCACCGGGCTGGAGACGCACTTCACCGACGGCCTCGATCCGGAGCCGCGTGCCCGCAACGTCTTCGCCTTCCACCGCCCCGAAACGCTCGCCGAATGGCTCGCCGCGCTGCCTCAGCCGCGCGTTCTCGGCACCGGCAGCGGTGCGGCCGTGGCCCATGCCGATTTCGCCCCCGCCACCTTCCTCGCCCGCGTCCGCCGCCTGCCGCCGCTGGTCACCGAGTGGGGCGACTGCAAGCTCTGGCCGGCGCAGATCACCGCCATCCGCAACCTCGAAGCCAGTCTCGCGCAGAACAGGCCACGCGCGCTGATCCAGATGGCCACCGGCAGCGGCAAGACCTTCACCGCCATCAGCTTCATCTACCGGCTGATCAAGTTTGCCGGTGCGCGGCGCGTGCTGTTCCTGGTGGACCGCGGCAACCTCGGCCGGCAGGCCAAGAAGGAGTTCGACCAGTACGTCTCGCCGGTCAACAACTACAAGTTCGGCGAGGAGTACATCGTCCAGCACCTCAACAGCAACCAGCTCGACAGGACCGCCCGCGTCTGCATCTGCACCATCCAGCGCATGTACTCGATGCTCAAGGGCCGCGAATTGCCGGAAGAAGCAGACGAAGAGTCCACCGAGCGCGTCGAGAGCCTGTTCAGGGAACCGGAGCCCATCGACTACAACCCCGCGTTCCCGATCGAAACCTTCGACATCATCGTCACCGACGAGGCGCACCGCAGCATCTACAACCTGTGGCGCCAGGTGCTGGAATACTTCGACGCCCATCTGATCGGCCTGACCGCCACGCCCAACAAGCAGACCTTCGGCTTCTTCAACCAGAACCTGGTGATGGAGTACGGCCACCCGCAGGCGGTGGCCGACGGCGTGAACCTCAACTACGACGTCTACCGCATCAAGACCGAGGTCACGGAGGCCGGCAGCAAGGTCGAGGCCGGCTACTGGCTGCAGGTGCTGGACAAGCCCACCCGCGCGCGGCGCGACTGGCAGCTGGACGACGACTTCGAGTACGCGCCTGAAGAACTGGATCGCAGCGTGCAGACGCCCGACCAGATTCGCGCCATCGTGCGCACACTGCGCGACAAATGGAAGAGCGACCTGTTCCCGCAGCGGCAGGAACTGCCCAAGACGCTGGTCTTCGCCAAGGACGACAACCACGCCGAGGCCATCGTCGGCATCCTGCGCGAGGAGTGGGGCCGCGGCAACGAGTTCGCGCAGAAGATCACCTACCGCACGACGGGCAGCAAACCCGAGGAGCTGATCAAGGCCTTCCGCACCAGCTACTACCCGCGCATCGCCGTCACCGTGGACATGATCGCCACCGGCACCGACATCAAGCCGGTGGAGATCGTCGTCTTCATGCGCAGCGTGAAGAGCCGCAGCTTCTTCGAGCAGATGAAGGGCCGCGGCGTGCGCGTGATCAAGGACGACGACCTGCGCGGCGTGAACCCCGGCGAGCACGTACACAAGGACCGCTTCGTCATCGTCGACTGCGTGGGCGTGTGCGAGCGCGACAAGACCGACAGTCGGCCGATGGACCAGAAGAAGAGCGTGCCGCTGGACGCGTTGCTGCAGGCCGTGAGTCTGGGCAACGTGGAGCCCGAGGTGCTCTCCAGCGTGGCGGTGCGTCTGGCGCGGCTGGACGCGCAGCTCACCGATGCCGAGCGCGCCAAGGTGGTGACGGAGGCCGGCGGCCTAGGCCTGAAGGAACTCTCTCGCGGCATCGTGCAAGCGCTGGACCCGCGCGAGGACCGCTCGCCGCAGGAGGCCGAGGCCGCGCTGCGCCACGCCGTCAAGCCGCTGTCCAACCCCGCGCTGCGCACGCTGATCCTGACGCTGAAAGCCAGCAAGGAACTGGTGATCGACACCGTCACGCAAGACCGCGTGCTCGAAGCCGGCTTCTCCGCGGCCGCGCGCGAACGCGCGCAGGGCATCGTGCAGAGCTTCGAAGCCTTCATCGAAGCCCATCGCGACGAGATCACCGCGCTGCAGATCCTCTACAACCGCCCCACCAAGGCGCCGCTGAAGTTCGAAGACCTGAAGGCGCTGGCCGACACGCTGCAGGCCCCGCCGCACCTGTGGACCGAAAGCCAGCTCTGGCAGGCCTACGCCGCGCTGGACCAAAGAAAGGTCAAGGGGGCGAGCCGCCGCCGCATCCTGACCGACCTCGTCTCACTGGTGCGCTACGCGATGCACCAGGAGAACGAGTTGGTGCCCTACCCGGAGCGCGTGGCCGCCAACTTCAAGGCGTGGATGGCGCAGCAGCAAACGATTCGGGAGCAGGTGGGCAAGGCCTTCACCGACGAGCAGCGCTGGTGGCTGGAGAAGATGGCCGAGCACATCGCCAGCAACCTGGGCATCGAGGCCGAGGACTTCGGCTACGCGCCGTTCGACCAGCGCGGCGGGCTGGGGAGGGTGCATCAGCTCTTCGGGCCGGAGTTGCCGAGGGTGATCGATGAGTTGAACCGGGAGTTGGTGGCTTGAAGCGTGAGGCGCGCCTCGGAGACGTCGTCGTCTCGATGAAGAACGGCCTCTACAAGCCGGCGTCCGAGTATGCAGACGACGGCACGCCTTGCCTGCGCATGTACAACATTGACGCGGGCTCGATCGTGTGGCGGGACATCAAGCGGATGCACGTGTCCGCTGCAGAGCTCGACGAGTACGGACTCCGGGAAGGCGACCTTCTCGTGAATCGCGTCAACAGCCGCGAGCTTGTGGGCAAGGCCGCCTTCATTCCGTCGTCGCTCGAGCCAAGCGTCTTCGAAAGCAAGAACATTCGGGTGCGGCTGGACGCGTCGAAGGCGGTCCCGAAGTTCATCAACTACCAGTTGCTCGCGGGAAGCCGGCGCCACTTTGCGGGGCATGCACAGCAGGTTGTGGGCATGGCCTCGATCAGCCAGAAGCAACTGGCCGACTTCCCGATTATTCTGGCTGACCTCGACGAGCAGTGCTGCATCGTCGCCGAACTCGAAAAGCAGTTCTCCCGCCTCGACGAAGCCGTCGCCAACCTCAAGCGCGTCAAGGCCAACCTTGACCGGTACGTGGGCGCGACATTGGGCGAGGCCTTCTCCGGAAAGTGGGCGGGCACCGAAGCTGACTGGCAATCTGTGCCGCTTCGCGAAGTGGCCGATGTGCAGCTGGGCCAGCAGCGGGCGCCGGTGCACGCGGCAGATGCGAACCCGATTCCCTATGTCCGCGCTGCCAATGTGAGTTGGCAAGGACTCGATCTCAGCGACGTCAAGTCGATGGGGTTCCCGAATGCGGCGCGCTACCGTTTGGCCTATGGCGACATCCTGCTCGCGGAAGCCTCAGGAAGTGCCAACGAGGTCGGCAAGCCCGCGATCTGGCGAGATGAGATCCCGGGCGCGTGCTATCAGAAGACCCTGATCCGGGTCCGATGCCAGCCGGATCGCCTGAACTTCGAGTTCGCGTACTACTTTTTTCTGCATGCAGCCCTGAGTGGTCAGTTCGCTAGGCTTGCCCCGGGCGTCGGCATCCTTCATCTGACGGCCGAGCGGATGCTCGTCTGGCCTACGGTCGCGCCGACACTTCGCATCCAGGCCGTCGTCGTCGCCGAAGTCGACCGCCGCCTCTCCATCGTCCGCGAGGTCGAGGCCGAGGTCGACGCGAACCTGATGCGCGCGCAGGCGTTGCGGCAGGCGGTGCTGGCCAAGGCGTTCGCCGCATGAACACTGCCGAGCGCACTGCATTGGTGGACCGCCTGCGCGCCGAGCCGCGCGAGACCGAGTGGCTGGAGTTCAAAGCCAACCGCTACGAGCCGCAAGCGCTGGGCGAATACCTGTCGGCGCTCGCCAACTCAGCTTGCCTGGCGGGCAAGCCGCGTGGCTATCTGGTGTTCGGCATCGAGGACGGCAGCCATGCGGTCGTTGGCACGAGCTTCGATCCCCAAGCCGAGAAAGGCAAGGGCGAGCAGTTGCTGCCGCTGTGGCTGTCGCTCGGCTTGCGGCCTAACGTCGGCTTCGAGATCTGGCCGTTCGATTACCAAGGCCACCGGGTCGTGCTGTTCGAGGTGCACCCGGCCTTCGACCGGCCGGTGCAGTTCTACGGCACGGCCTTCGTGCGCGACGGCACGAGCAAGACCGAGCTGTCGCGCTACCCCGAGAAGGAACGGGCGATCTGGCATCGGCGCGTGGACTGGAGCGCGCAGGTCTGCGAGCAGGCCACGCTCGACGACTTGGACCCCGACGCCGTGGCCAAGGCGAGGCGTGAGTTCGCGACCAAGTTTCCGCGGCAGGCTGCGGAGGTGGCGGCGTGGGACGACGCCACGTTTCTGAACAAGGCCAAGGTCACGATTCGCGGGCGCGTCACGAATGCGGCGCTGCTGCTGCTGGGCCGGCCGGAGACGTCGACCTTGCTGGCACCGGCCGTGGCCCGCATCAGCTGGCTGCTCAAGGGGGCCGGCGGCCAAGACTTGGACTACGAGCACTTCGGGCCGCCGGTCCTGCTGAACGTCGACCGTTTGCTGGCCCGCATCCGCAACCTGACCGTTCGCACGCTGCCCGGCGGCACGCTGTTCCCGACCGAGATCACGCAATACGACCCTTGGGTGATCCGCGAGGCGTTGCACAACTGCATCGCCCACCAGGACTACGGATTGCGCGGCCGCATCCAGGTGGTCGAGACCCCAGACGCGTTGTTGTTGACCAATGTCGGCGGCTTTCTGCCGGGGCGTGTGGAGGCTGTGATCGAGCAGGACGCGCCGCTGGAAATTTACCGCAATCCCTTCCTCGCAGAAGCCATGGTTAACCTGAACATGATCGACACGCAGGGTGGCGGCATCCGCAAGATGTTCCTCAAGCAGCGCGAGCGCTTCTTCCCGATGCCGGACTACGACCTGTCCGAGCCCGAGCGCGTGAAGGTGGCGCTGCGGGGCCGCATCCTGGACGAGCGATACACGCGACTGCTGATGTCGCAGTCGGGCCTGGACCTCGGGTTGATCGTTCTGCTGGACAAGGTGCAGAAGGGGGTGCGCATCTCGCCCGACGAGGGCAAGCGCCTGAAGGCGGCCAGGCTGGTCGAAGGCCGCTATCCAGGCTTGATCGTGGCCGGCCCGGTGGCGGCGGTCACCGGGCAAAAGGCGCAGCACATCCGCAACCGCGGCTTCGACAGCCGGTACTACCGGGACATGATCGTGGCGTTGGTGCGCGAGCACGGGCCGGTCTCGCGCGAGGACATCGACAAGCTGCTGATGGACAAGTTGCCGGAGGCGCTGACCCTTGCCCAGAAGGTCAGCAAGGTCCATAACCTGATCTCGTCGCTGTCCGGCAAGGTGATCCGGAATGTCGGAACGAGACAGGCTTCCAAGTGGATCCTGATCGATCAAAGCAAACAATGACGAAACGGCGGCCCGTCCGGGTGGGCAGCGAAAACCCAAAGCCTGACAACAAGATAGCTTTGTTAGTCGTGCGCGAATCATCAATGGGCTAACAAAGAGCCGCGGCAAGAAACAATGAACACCTCCACCCTCGTCCAGAAACTCTGGAACTACTGCAACGTCCTGCGCGACGACGGGATGAGCTATGGCGACCACGTCGAGCAGCTCACCTACCTGCTGTTCCTGAAGATGGCGGACGAGCGCAGCCGCCCGCCGCACAGCCAGCCGAGCTCCATGCTCGCCGCCTACGCATGGCCCGCTGCTCGCCAACGACGGCGATGCGCTGTTCGATCACTACCGGCACACGCTGGAACAGCTCGGCGGGCAGCCGGGCACGCTGGCGCTGGTCTCTGCGACGCTGTCGCATGCCGTGAGTCAACAGCCTCGCCCAGTTGGCGAACTGTCGTGTCCCTGATACCACATTCGTGCTGCCATCGATGAACACCGAGAGCCTCCTCCAACGCCTCGATCTCGGCGAAGACCAGGACGTCGAGTTCAAGCTCGCTGAGGGCGGCCTTCCCAAGTCTCTTTGGGAGACGATCTCCGCGTTCGCCAACACCGAAGGCGGCACGGTCGTGCTGGGCGTCGCCGAGAAGGGCGAGACGCACGAGATCGTCGGTGTGCGTTCGCCCGGCAAGCTGATCAAGGCCTTCTGGGACGGGCACAACAACCCACAGAAGTTCAGCCCGGCCATCTGCACCGAGCGCGACGTGCAACTGGTTCCGATCGATGGCCGCGAACTGCTGCTGATTCGGGTCCGCCGGGCGGCGAGGGCACAGCGGCCGGTCTTCGTCAACGGCAACCCGTTGACGGGCACCTTCAAGCGCAATTTCGAAGGGGACTACCACTGCACCGAGGCCGAGGTGCGGCAGATGCTGCGCGACGCCAGCGACGAGCCGCAGGATGGCATGCTGCTGGAGGGCTTCGGTCTCGAAGACCTGGATGCCGAGTCGCTGAAGGCATACCGCAACCGCTTCGCATCGCACGAGCCGGACCACCCGTTTCTTGCGCTGGATGACCGTGCGCTGATCGAGCGGCTGGGCGGCTGGCGCCGCGAGCGGGTCGGCGGGCGTGCGGGGCTCACGCTGGCCGGGCTGTTGATGTTCGGCAGCGAGCGCAGCTTGCTCGATGCCTTGCCGCACTACCACCTCGACTATCAGGAGCAGCTCTCGGCCGATCCCGAGCAGCGCTGGAGCCACCGCATCACCGTGGACGGCAAGTGGGCACCGAACCTGTTCAACTTCTACTACCGCGTCTACCCGCGCCTGGTGGAAGGGCTGGACGTGCCGTTCAAGCTCGATCCGCAGGCCACGCGCATTGCCGAGACGCACGTGCACGAGGCCCTGCGCGAGGCGCTGGTCAACACGCTGATCCACGCCGACCACCAGTCGTCGCGGCCGATCACCGTGATCAAGCGGCAGGACGCGTTCGTTTTCGTCAACCCGGGGCGGTTGCGCATCCCGCGCGAGGCACTGTACCAGGGCGGGGTGAGCGACCCGCGCAACCCCAACGTGCAGAAGATGTTCCAGATGCTCGGCCTGGGTGAGAAGGCGGGCTCGGGCTTCCAGAAGATCCTGCGCGCCTGGCGCGAGCAGCACTGGATGATCCCGCTGGTGGCCGAAGACCCGTCGCTCGAGATGACGCGCGTGTGGCTGCCGCTGGCCAGCATGATCCCGGGCGACGTGGAGCAGGAATTGCGTGCAATCGTGGGCGAAGCTTACCGGGGTCTCGACGAGCTGGGCCGCGTGATCCTGATGCTGGCGCACCGCTTCGACGAGATCGGCAATGCCGACATCCAGCCGTACCGGGCGGAACATCCTCGCGAAATCGGTGTTCGGCTCAGGCAGTTTGTCGACGCCGGCTGGCTGGAGAAGAGCGGCCACGGCAGGGGAACCCGGTATCGCTGGCCCAGGCAGCATCTCGGGGACTTGTTCGCACCGGCGACGCCCGTGGGCGAAGGCTCCGAACATTCGGCGGCCAGCTCCGAACAATCGACCGCCGACTCCGAACATTTGAAGGCTGACTCCGAACATTTGAGCTCCGAACAAGAGGCGCGCCTGGCGGCGCTGGCTGCGCCCATGCGCAAGCTGGGCAAGGTGTCCAACAAGGCGCAGGCTGAGCAAGTCATCCTGGCGCTGTGTTCGCAGCAGTGGTTGGCGCTTCGAACATTGGCGCGGCTGCTCGATCGCGCTCCGGATTCGCTGCGCAACCACTACATCAATCCGATGCTGCGCGATGGCCGGCTGCGAGCACGCGTCCCGGGCACGCCCAACCATCCGGGTCAGGCCTACAAGACGAACGAATGAACACCTCCACCCTCGTCCAGAAACTCTGGAACTACTGCAACGTCCTGCGCGACGACGGGATGAGCTATGGCGACTACGTCGAGCAGCTCACCTACCTGCTGTTCCTCAAGATGGCGGACGAGCGCAGCCGCCCGCCGTACCACCAGCCGAGCCCCATCCCCGCCGCCTACGCCTGGCCGGCGCTGCTGGCCATGGACGGCGATGCGCTGTTCGACCACTACCGCCACACACTGGAAGCGCTGGGCAGGCAGCCGGGCGCGCTGGCGCTGATCTTCGGCAAGGCGCAGAACAAGTTCCAGGACCCGGCGAAGCTGCGGCGCGTGATCGTCGACCTGATCGACGCCGAGAACTGGTCGGCGATGAGCGCCGACGTGAAGGGCGACGCCTACGAGGGCCTGCTGGAGCGCAACGCGCAGGACACCAAGTCCGGCGCCGGTCAGTATTTCACGCCCCGCGCGCTGATCCAGGCGATGGTGGACTGCATCGCGCCCAGGCCCGGTGAGCTGATCTGCGACCCGGCCTGTGGCACCGGCGGCTTTCTCTTCACCGCGCACCAGTACCTCACGCAACACAACTCCAACCTCACCCGCGACGAGAAGCGCCACCTCAAGGAAGGTGCCTTTCGCGGCTGGGAGCTGGTGCAGGCCACCGCGCGCGTGTGCGCGATGAACCTGATGCTGCACGGCATCGGCTCGGAGAAGAGCGTGCCCGTCAAGGTGGCCGACGCGCTGGCGGCCGACCCCGGCGAGCGCTTCGACATCGTGCTGGCCAATCCGCCCTTCGGCAAGAAGAGCAGCACGATGATCGTCGGCGAGGACGGCAAGACCTCCACCGAGAAGGACATCGTCGAGCGCGACGACTTCTGGGCCACCACCAGCAACAAGCAGCTCAACTTCGTGCAGCACATCAAGACACTGCTCAAGGCGCACGGCCGCGCCGCGGTGGTGGTGCCCGACAATGTGCTGTTCGAAGGCGGCGCCGGCGAGACCATCCGCCGCAAGCTGCTGCACGAGTGCGACGTGCACACCCTGCTGCGCCTGCCCACCGGCCTGTTCTACGCCCAGGGCGTCAAGGCCAACGTGATCTTCTTCGACAAGAAGCCGGCCAGCGAGACGCCGTGGACGCGCAAGCTCTGGATTTACGACCTGCGCACCAACAAGCACTTCACGCTGAAGACCAACCCACTGCAGCGCGCCGACCTGGACGAGTTCGTCACGCTCTACAACCCCGCCAACCGCCACCAGCGGCAGGCCACTTGGAGTGCCGAGAACCCCGGCGGGCGCTGGCGCGTGTACGCCTACGACGAGTTGGTCGCCCGCGACAAGGCGAGCCTGGACATCTTCTGGCTCAAGGACGCATCGCTCGCCGATTCCGACAACCTACCGCCCCCGGAGGTGATCGCGCAGGAGATCGTCGATGATCTGGAGGCGGCGTTGGAGCAGTTCCGGTTGATTGCCGGCGATCTGAACGGCGGAACGGAGAGGCCAACAACGTGATCGGGCTGCCGATCGGGACTGCGCGTGCTGGAGAAGTCGCCGCCGCCGGCCGCCGGTCGACGGTTTCCCGATGGTGCGGCGCGCGCGCTCGTGCGCCTGCTGGTCGAGCGCGGTCACGAGTGCTGGGCCGATCCCTGCGTGCTGGTCAAGGACCCGGAAAGCTTGCGCGTGCTCGATGCCCTGCTGCCGTACTTGGGGCTGGCGGCGGCCGTGCCGCTGATCACTGTGCCGGCCCACGACGTGGCCTGGCTGTCCGAAAAGGACCGGCCGGTGCTCGAGGCCGCCATCCGGCTGCGCTGCGACGCGCTCGTCACCGGCGACCGCACGCACTTCGGCGCCGGCTACGGCCGGGCGTTCGGCGACGTCCTGGCGCACTCGCTCTTCTTGACGGCCACCCGTGCACAGCCGGCCTGCTGGCGACGGTTTTCTTCGCGGCCCTTCGCGACCCTTCAGCGGGTGAGCGTGACGAACATCAAGCCGACGACGATCGCCATGCCGCCGAGACCGGCGAGGGTGGTGGCGGCGAACCAGCGGTCGGCAACACGATCGACCACGGCTTCTTCCGGCCGCATCGGGTCGTGCAGGACATCGACTCGCGTGCCGATCGCCAGCGGTCGAACGTAGCGGCCGGTGTCGGATTCGAAGCGATGCCTGCGGCCGTCGTCGGCGGTGAACTCGACGACCGGGAAATCGTAGGGATTGCCGGGCGTCACCGCAACCGCCACTTGCGCGACCACCGTGCCCGGTGCCGCCCGCCAGCCGCGGGTGCGCCGCCAATGCCTCCAGGCCAGCACGCAGCCACAGACCACGAGCAGCAGCCCGGCCATTTCGAGTCCCCAGCCGAGCATGCGAAACGCTGCACTGGACATGATCCTGACCTCCTCAGTTTCCTCCCGCCGCCGTTGGGGACGTGCTCGCTTCCTGTCGCAACGGCCAGGGCAATCGCATGAATCCTAT
>JFAX01000001.1:191478-204519 GCA_000585015.1 Candidatus Accumulibacter adjunctus
ACGATGGCATTCATGCGATTGCCCTGTCGCAACGGCCGTCCGTCGGCGGCAGCGGATGGCTGCCCGGCAGGCGCCTGGTGGCCGATCGACGGATCGCAGGCCGTGGCGACAGCGACGCGCAAGCAGGAGGCTTGGACTGGCGGCACGGCCATGCGATGATACTGCTGTACGGAAAACCGGCAAGGGTTCGCACCAATGATCACCGTCTTCGGCATCCGCAACTGCGACACCATGAAGAAGGCTTTCGCCTGGCTCGAGGCCAATGGCGTGCCCTACGAGTTCTGCGACTACCGACAACCGGGGGTGGTGGCCGCACTGCTGCCGGAGTGGAATCGCCATGCTGGCTGGCAGGCGCTGCTCAACACCCGTGGTCTGACCTGGAGGCGTCTGGCGGCAGACGAGCGCGCCGGTATCGACGAGGAGAGGGCTCTGTCGCTGATGGTGGCGCATCCGACGCTGATCCGTCGCCCCGTCGTGGCCTGCGGCGGCCAGCTGCTGGTGGGGTTCAGCCCCGAATGCTTTGCCAGCCTGCTGGACGCAGGGAGCGTTGGCCAGCGCATGCCGGATGGCGAGGCAGTGCAGGGCGGCCACGGGTCCTGACGGGCGGGCGGCAGCACCGTCGTCATCGCCGGCGCAGGAAGAAGGGAACAGATCATGACCACGATCGGTGTGGCGGGCGCGGGCAGCATTGGCGCCAGCCTGATCCGCCTTCTGCACACCTCGCCGGCTGCCCGCAGCCTGCGGCTGAAGACCGTCCTCGTTCGTGACGCGGCCAGGCCGCGACCGGAACTGCCCGCCGGGACCCCGCTGACGGCCTGCCCGGCCGAGCTGACCGACGATCCGCAGATCGATGTCGTCGTCGAGCTGCTGGGTGGCGTCGAGGAGCCGTTTCGCATCGTCAGCCGGGCGCTGTCGCAGGGAAAGGCGGTGGTCACGGCGAACAAGAACCTGCTCGCCGAGCGTGGTCCCGAACTCTTCGCCCTGGCGGCCGAGCGCCGCTTGCCGCTGGGCTACGAAGCCAGCGTCTGCGCTGGCATACCGATCATCCGGACACTTGAGGAAGCCCTGCGCGCCGAGCGGATCACTGCCCTGGAGGGGATCCTGAATGGGACGAGCAACTACCTGCTGACCCGGATGAGCGAGGAGCGGGCAGCCTACGCGCAATGCCTTGCCGATGCGCAACGGCTCGGTCTTGCCGAGCCCGACCCCACCTATGACGTTTCCGGCCAGGATGCGGCCTGCAAGGCGGGCATCCTGGCAACCCTTGCCTTTGGTGCCTACGTCGACTGCCGCCGGTTGCCCGTTACCGGCATCGACGGTCTTGGCCTCGAGGATGTCCGCCAGGCCGAGGTGATGGGCTATCGCATCAAGCTCGTCGCGGCCGTCCGTCGCGCCGCCGGTGATCGTGTCGATGCCGAGGTGGCAGCGGTGCTTCTGCCATTGCAGCATCCGCTGGCGTCGATCCGCATGGAGTGCAATGCCGTCCGCATCGAGAGCGAAGGACTCGGGGAGACGCTTCTTGCCGGCAAGGGTGCCGGTCCGGCACCGACGGGCGTCAGTCTGTTGGCAGACCTGCTCGACATCGCCGCAGGTCGCGGCCGGATTCCCACGGACGGGCATCCGTTCCTCGCCGGTGCGGCCGAACTGGCAGACCGGCAGGCGAGCGCCGCCCGCTACTATCTGCGGCTGGCCGTTGCCGACCGGCCCGGCACCCTGGCGCAGGTCGCCGGCTGCTTTGCCAGCCAGGGCATCAGTCTTGCATCCGTCCTGCAGCCCGAGGTTCCGGAGCTTGCCGGCGGCTCGCTCGTGCCGCTGATCCTGACGACCCACAGCACCGACCGCCGGCGCCTCGACCTGGTGCTGGCCGCCCTCAGCGCAGCCGGCTGTGGACGCAGCGTCGTGCTGCGCATCGGCGAGCACTGAGCGGGCGGATGCCCGCACCCCGCTGCGCCTTGCGGTCGGCGAATGCCCGGGCGGCGAGGATCGGCGCCCGGGTGGCCGGGCCGCAAGTGGAAATCGGCAGAAAATGTGCATTAATTCCTCGTCCATCCGTGGCCGGCCGTCCCAGACTGGCGCTGTGGGCGACGGGGTGGGCGCCGCGATGCTGCGGCAGCTCGGCTGGGCTGATGCGAACAGCGGGTGCGAAAGCGATGAAACGGTTTCGGGACGGGAGGATGCTCGTCGGTGTGGCACTGCTTCTACTGGTGGCGATCGCGCTTCCGGGTGGCAGGGCACGCGCCGAGAGCTACATCGAGGCGCCGCGGGTGACGGCAGCGCTGCAACAGGGGCATGCGGCGGAATTCGGCGTCGGCATCCGGCGCAACCTCCTGCTGGCCGTGGCACTCTATTGCGACGCGGGGACCATGGGCAGTCCCGAAGGCTTCTTCCGTGTCGGCCGCGTGCTGGCCAGCGCACCGCGTCCGCTGCGCAACCCGGCGCTGGCCAACGCCTACCTGGCACTGGCCGCCCGTCTCGGCCACCACGAGGCAATCAGGCTCTACGATTCGCGGGTGGCGAGCGCGATCATCGGCGACGAGTGCGGGCTGTACGGCAGCAGCGCCGACGGAACCCGTTTCGACCTCGATGGCTACCTGGCCGGACAGTCCTCGGCGAAGCAACGGATCGCCCTCCTCATCCGCAATGCCGCGCGCCAGTATCAGATCGACCCCCGTCTCGCGCTGGCAATCGCCATCGCCGAGTCGAATCTCGATGCGGCTGCCGTCTCGCCACGCAATGCACAGGGTGTGATGCAGCTGATTCCGGCGACGCAGGAGCGCTTTGGCGTGACCCGGCCGTTCGATCCCGAGCACAACGTCAGAGGCGCGCTCGCCTACCTGCGCTGGCTCGACAAGCGGTTTGCCGGCGATTGGCGGTTGATTGCTGCCGCCTACAATGCGGGCGAGGGAGCCGTCGAGCGTTACAGCGGTGTGCCGCCCTTCGCCGAGACGCAGCAGTACGTCCGCCGCGTCCTGCATTTCTCCGGCTTCGCCACGCGCGAGAGGGGCTGAGCGCCGTTCGCCGGCGGTCGTCCCGCTGGCGCGCAATGGGGCTGCAGCGAACCCGGGCGTGCTCCGGAGAGGTGGGTCGCATCGCCGGCAGCTGCGCGGCGTCCTTCGGATGTGGTGATGACCGCGCCCGGCCGGGTCTATCGTCCGCATAAAGCACATTTCTTGCGCCCCATTGTCCCTGTTTGTTGTACTCTTTGCGCCGTCTTCACACAGCAGTCCGCGATCGATGGACATGCGTGCCACGAGGACGGTGCGGTGTCGTCAGCGTCCGATCTTGATCAACAGGAGGTAACATGCGATTTCTAGTCAAGTTGTTGAGTGCCGTCATTCCCCTGTCGCTCGTCCTTTCCGGTCCGGTGGCGGCGCGGGAGTGGGATGCGATCAAGCAGTCGGGAACCATCATCGTTGCCACCGAGGGGGGATTCCAGCCCTTCAACTACTATGATGGACCGAAGCTCACCGGCTTCGAGGTGGAGCTGGCCGAAGCGATCGCGAAGAAGCTCGGGCTGAAGCTCGAATGGCGTGTGGTGCCGTTCGACGGCCAGATCGCAGCACTCAAGCAGGACCGTTTCGACTTTGCCATCGCTTCGCATGGCTACACGGCAGAGCGGGCGAAGTCGGTCGATTTCGCCAATCCCCACTACTGTACCGGCGGCCAGATCGCGGCGCACAAGGACGGACCATTGACGGTCGCAGCGCTCGATGGCAAGACCGTCGGCGTGCAGCTGGCGACCAGCTACGCCGATGCAGCGAAGAAGATCAAGGGCATCAAGACGATCAAGACCTACAAGGGCGACCCGGAAGCGTTTGCCGCGCTGAAGGCGAAGAAGGTCGATGCCTGGATTTCCGACAAGTTCACCGTCAAGGCGACGCTCGAGAAGAACCCCGATGCCGGGATCACTGCCGGTGAGCAGGTGTTCGTCGAGCGCGTGTCGATGATCCTGCGCAAGAACAACAAGGGACTTGCCGAGCAGCTCAATCAGGCACTGGCCGAGCTGATGAAGGATGGCACCTACAAGGCACTGTCGGAAAAGTACTTCAAGGAAGACATTTCCTGCCGTTCCTGACCCTGAGCCAGGTCGCGAGCGATGAACTGGACCAGGCTGCACCCGGGATGGGCGATGTTCGCCGCCATGATCGGGCTGCTCCTATTCCTCTGGGGAATGGCATTGCCGCTTGCGGCAATGCCGGCACCCATCGGGCCAGCGGCCGAGCAGTTTGCCGAAGGGGCGCGAATCACCGTCGGACTGACGCTGATCGCCGGCAGCGCCGGTGTCCTCATCGGCGTCCTCGCCGGGCTCGGCAAGCTGTCGCGTTTCGGGCCGCTGCGCTGGTTGTGTGACAGTTACGTCTGGCTGATTCGCGGTACGCCGCTGTTGCTGCAGATCCTGTTCGTTTGGCTGGCCCTGCCGACGATCATGCCGGAAGGGGTGGAGCTGTCGGATNCGTTTGGCTGGCCCTGCCGACGATCATGCCGGAAGGGGTGGAGCTGTCGGATTTCACCTGCGCCGCGATCGCCCTGTCGCTCAACGTCGGCGCCTACAACACCGAGTGCGTGCGGGCAGGCATCCTGGCCGTTCCGCACGGGCAGATCGAGGCCGCGCGCGCCCTCGGGCTGACGCCACTGCAGACCTTCATCGATGTCATCCTGCCGCAGAGCATGCGCGTCGCCCTGCCGGCACTGGCCAACAACCTGGCGTCGCTGGTCAAGGATTCGTCGCTGGCCTACGCCATCAGCGTCGTCGAACTGACGATGGTCGGTTACCGGGTGCAGGCCGAGAGCTATCAGCCGATCCCGGTGTTCGTCACCATTGCCGCCATCTACCTGATCCTGACCACGGCTTTCACGACGTTGACGGCCGCACTCGAGGCGCAACTCGATGTCGGCCAGAAACGCTGACGGGACTTGCCATGGGCTCTGAAGCCGCTCTCCGGCCGATCATCGAGGCGCGCGCGGTCGGCAAGCGCTTCGGTTCCTTCCAGGCGCTCAGGGAGGTCTCGGCGACCTTCCTCGAGGGACAGGTCACCGCCATCGTCGGACCTTCGGGATCCGGCAAGTCCACCTTCCTGCGCACCCTGAACCGCCTCGAAGCGCACGACTCGGGCGAGATCGTCATCGACGGCATCGTTCTCAGCGACGACATCCGCAACCTCAACGCCATTCGCCGCGAAGTGGGGATGGTCTTCCAGAGCTTCAACCTGTTCTCCCATCTCACCGTCCTGCGCAACCTGACCCTGGCGCCGATGCGGGTGCGCCGGATGGCGAAGGCCGCTGCCGAAGAGAAGGCGATGAACCTGCTCGAGCGGGTGGGCCTGAAGACGCAGGCCAGCAAGTATCCGGTGCAGCTGTCCGGTGGCCAGCAGCAACGGGTGGCGATCGCCCGCGCGCTGGCGATGGATCCGAAGGTGCTGCTGTTCGACGAGCCGACCTCGGCGCTCGACCCGGAAATGGTCAACGAGGTGCTGGCGGTGATGCGCGAACTGGCCTACAGCGGCATCACCATGCTGGTGGTGACGCATGAGATGGGCTTCGCGCGCGAGGTCGCCGACCGCGTGATCTTCTTCGACGAAGGAGTGATTCTCGAGGACACCACGCCCGAGGGCTTCTTCTCGAATCCCGGGCATGAGCGGGCTAAGTCCTTCCTGTCACAGGTCCGGCATGGCTTCTGAGCTCTCGCCGCAGCCCGTCCCGGAAAGCCCGGCCGGCGGCCGCAGCCGCGCCGCCGGATCCTGCCGGTAGAAGCGCTTCAGGTTGGCATAGAGGTCGGGAAATTCGGCCAGCAGCTCTTGCGGTGTCTCGAAGAAGGCTTCGCTCATGACGGCGAAGAATTCACCGGGGTTCTCGGCGGCGTACGGGTCGAAGACGGTTTCCTCGCCGCTGCGGTCGGCTCGCTCGACGGCGGCGCAGAAGGCTTCGTAGCTGGCAAGAAGAACCGTCTGCCAGGCGGCGGCCGAGATGCCCGGCGGCAGCGGCGGCATGCCGTTGGCTTCGCCGTTGCGCATGTCGAGCTTGTGTGCGAACTCGTGGATGACGACGTTGTAGCCGTCACCCGCCATCTGTGCGTCGCGCCAGGAAATCAACAGCGGACCGCCCTCCCAGGCCTCGCCCGACGCCAGCTCCTGATACTCGTGTACGACGCCGAATTCATCCTCGATGCAGCGCGGGATGATGAACTCGTCGGCGTAGACGATGATGCCGACCCAGCCGGAGTAGTGGCCGAGGCCGAGGTTGAGGATCGGCAGGCATCCCTGGACGGCGATCGAGACGCAGATGGCGTCGTCCAGTTCGAAGTCGGCGACGGCGGTGAACTCCTTTTCGGCAAGGAAGTCCTCGGCCAGCCGCCGCAAGCGCAGTTGCTCATCGCCGTCGAGACAGGCGACGAAAGGCAGTCGCGAACGGACCTCGAGCCACAGTTCGTCGGGGATGCGGGCTGGTTCGCGGCGCTTCCTCAGCCAGCCGATCAGTTTGCCGATCATCTCGCGGGTGCCCCGCCGGACGTCGCCGTCGTCAGGTAGATGCCGGCGAAGATCAGCGCGATGCCGAGATAGTGGTACGCCTGCGGCATCTCGGCAAGGAAGATGGCCGAGAGGATGGTTGCGAAGACGGGCATCAGGTGCAGGAAGAGGCTGGCCCTGCTCGCGCCGACCTCACCGACGGCGCGGTTGTAGAACACGTAACCGAGGAAACCGGGGAAGATGCCGGTGTAGGCGATCCCCGCCAGCGTCGCCGGCGAGACTGTGATCGTCCGTCCCTGCGCGACCTCCCAGGCGTAGGCAGGGGCCAGCGCCGTCAAGCCGACGAGGGTGAACGCGGCGAGCAGCAGCATCGGGTCGACAGCGGCCGGTCGCCACTGCAGGCCGATGGTATACAGCGCCCAGGTGAAGACGGCAACGAGCATCCACAGGTCACCGACGTTGAAGCCCAGTCGTGCGAGACGGACCGGATCGCCCTGGCTGACGATGATGCTGACGCCGGCGAAGGAGATGAGCACGCCGAGCCAGTCGGTGGTTCGCAGATGCTTGCCGAGAAAGGCCCAGGAGAGGGCGATCGTGGCGATCGGGATGAAGGAATTGAGCAGTGCGGCGTTGGTTGCCGGGGTGTATTGCAAGCCGATGTAGGCCAGCGTGTTGTAGCCGCCGACACCGAGAAGTCCGAGCACGCTCACCGCTTTCCAGTGCGCGCGCAGCAGTGGCCATTGCGCCCGCAGATGGGGCAACGCCAGCGGCAGGACGAGCGCGAAGGCGATGGCCCAGCGCCAGAAGGCGAGCGCCAGCGGCGGCACCTGCTCGCGCAGCGCGCGGCCGATGACCATGTTGCCGGACCAGAAGAGAACGGTCAGGACGAGCAGCAGGTAAGGGTTCTGCAGGCGAGCGTGCATCGCTGGCGGGCAGTGGCCAAAGGCGCATTATGCATGAATGGCCAGCGGCGCCCTTATAATCGGCCAATGGTTTCCGTCCTCCACTCGCTCGCCGCACACGGTGATCCCGCGCAGTCGCTGCAGGCGCTCGGAGAAGGTCTGCCGGCCGCTGCCACGGATCGGCTGTGGCGGGCGGTCGAGTACGCGCGCGCGGTCTATGGCGACCGTCTGCTGGGCAGCGGCGAGGAGGTCTGGGGACATGCGCTGGGAATGGCGCTGATCGTCGCCGGACTCAAGCTGGACGCCGATTCACGGCTGGCGGCACTGCTCTTTGCCGTGCCGGCACTGCAGGAACGCGGTCTGGCACAGATCGAGTCGAGCTTTGGCAGCGGCGTCGCGCATCTGGTCGGTGGCATTTCGCGCCTCGACCGGATGCGGCCGATCACGCGCAAATTCAGCGCGCATTCGGCGGCGAGCGCCGAGAGCAACCCGCAGGAGATGAAGGCGCAGGTCGAAATCCTGCGCAAGATGCTGCTGGCGACGGTCGAGGACATTCGCGTCGTCCTCCTGCGGCTCGCTTCGCGGACGCAGACCCTGCGTCATTTTGCCGCCGAGGCGGACGAGCTGCGGGTGCCGGTGGCACGTGAGACGCTCGAGCTTTACGCACCTCTGGCCAACCGGCTTGGTGTCTGGGAGCTGAAGTGGGAGCTCGAAGACCTGTCGTTCCGCTTTCTGCACCCGGAGATATACAAGGATATCGCGCGCCACCTCGACGAGAAGCGTGTCGAGCGGGAGCAGTTCATCGCCACCGCGAGCGCCCGCCTGCAGGAAGAGCTGCAGGCCGCCGGTGTCGCTCACGCCGAGGTCTACGGTCGCCCGAAACACATCTACAGCATCTGGAACAAGATGCGCAAGAAGGGGGTGGGCTTCGCTGAGGTCTACGACGTGCGAGCACTCCGTGTCATCGTCGACGAGGTGCGTGACTGCTACACGGCACTCGGCATCGTGCACCACATCTGGTCGCCGATCGCCAGGGAGTTCGACGACTACATCGCGCATCCGAAGGGCAACGACTATCGTTCGTTGCATACCGCGGTGCACTGCGCCGATGGCCGCGCGCTCGAGGTGCAGATCCGCACACGTGACATGCATCGCCATGCCGAGCTGGGCGTTGCCGCGCACTGGCGCTACAAGGAGGGCGGCCGCGCGACGCCCGAGGACCGCTACGACGAGAAGATCGCCTGGCTGCGTCAGTTGCTGACCTGGCGCGAGGAGGTGGCGGACGCATCCGACTGGGTCCGGCATTACAAGGAGGCGGCCTTCGATGAGACGGTCTACGTCCTGACGCCGCAGGGACGGGTCGTCGATCTGCCGCGGGGCGCGACACCGGTCGATTTCGCCTATCGCGTGCACACCGACGTCGGCCATCGCTGCCGCGGCGCCAAGGTCGACGGTGCGCTGGTGCCCTTGAATACGCAGCTGGCGACCGGGCAGCGCGTCGAGATCGTCCTCGCCAAGCAGGGCGGGCCGTCACGTGACTGGCTCAACCCGACGCTCGGCTATCTGTTCACTCATCGCTCGCGGCTCAAGGTCCGGCAGTGGTTCGCCAGCCTGGCGCTCGACGACACCCTGGCCGAGGGGCGGGCGCTGGTGCAACGCGAACTGCAGCGGCTGGGACAGCCCGGGCTCAACCTCGATGACCTGGCCGTCCGTCTCGGGCTCGCGCGCAGCGACGACCTCTTCATCGCGATGGCGCGCGCGACGCTGAACATGCGGCAGTTGCAGGCGGCAGTACGTGCCAGCGAGGAGCCCGTCGAGGACCGCGTGCCGGATGAACTGACGGTGCGCCGGCAACGCGACAGTGACGTGGCGGAGAAGGGAATCCTGATCGTCGGCGTCGGTCGTCTCCTGACACAGCTTGCGGGTTGCTGCAAGCCGGCGCCACCGGACCCGATCGTCGGCTTCGTCACGCGCGGTCGTGGCGTTTCGGTCCACCGTGCCGACTGCAGCAATCTCGTGAACCTGCAGGCGATGCACCCGGAGCGGCTGATCGAAACGAGCTGGGGCGCTGGCAGCGAAGCGGTCTTCGCCGTGGATATCGTCATCGATGCCCATGACCGGCAGGGCCTGCTGCGCGATGTGTCGGATGTGCTGGCGCGGGAAAGGATCAACGTCATCGCGGTGAACACACAGTCGCGCCAGGGCAACGCGCACATGAGTTTCACCGCCGAGGTCAGCAGCATCCCGCAACTCGAGCGGACGCTTGCGCTGCTGCACGCGGTGCACGGAGTCGTTGGCGCGCGCCGCGCCTGACGCCGGCAGCAGCCGGCGGCCGCAACCCGGCAGCCGGCGCCTGTGGTCGTGCAGCGCTACCCCTTGAGGAGTTCGATCAGCTCGGCCTGCGAGGAATGCGGGCTGGTGCGCGAACCACGCTTCTGGTGGTAGGTGCCGTCAGGCCCGAGTTCCCAGGCAAGGGCGTTGTCGCTGAGGTAGATCTGCAGGCCTTCGCTCATCACCCGCCGCTTCAGCTTGCGATCGAGGACCGGGAAAGCCAGCTCGATCCGCCGGAAGAAGTTCCGTTCCATCCAGTCGGCGCTCGACAGATAGACCTTCTCCTCGCCGCCGGCGTAAAAATAGAAGACGCGATGGTGCTCGAGCTGGCGGCCAATGATCGAGCGCACATTGATGTTGTCGGACAGGCCCTTGACACCCGCCCGCAAGCCACAGACACCGCGCACGATGAGGTCGACCTTGACGCCGGCCTGCGAGGCCTCGTAGAGGGTGGCGATGGTTTCCGGTTCGAGCAGCGAGTTCATCTTGGCGATGATTCGCGAACGCTTGCCGGCACGCGCCGCTTCCGCCTCGGCCCGTATTGCCGCGACGACGTTGGGCTGCAGCGTGAACGGTGCCTGCCACAGGTGGGTCAGCGTCTGTGCGCGGCCGAGGCCAGTGAGCTGCTTGAAGACCTCGTTGGTGTCGGCGCAGATCTCCTCGTTGCAGGTGAGCAGGCCGAAGTCGGAATACAGGCGGGCGGTCTTCGGATGGTAGTTGCCGGTTCCGAGATGGACGTAACGGCGGAGAACGCTGCCGCCGCCATTGCTCTCCTCACGGCGGACGACCATCAGCATCTTGGCATGGACCTTGTAGCCGAAGACACCATAGACGACGTGCGCGCCGACTTCCTCGAGCTTGGTTGCCCAACCGATGTTCGCCTCCTCGTCGAAACGCGCCATCAGCTCGACGACGACGGTGACCTCCTTGCCGTTCTGCGCAGCGCGCAACAGCGACTGCATCAGCACCGAGTCGGTACCCGTGCGGTAGACCGTCATCTTGATCGCCACGACCTGCGGGTCGACCGCCGACTGCTCGAGCATTTCGATCACCGGGTTGAAGCTCTGGTAGGGGTGATGCAGCAGGATGTCACCGCCACGGATGCCGTCGAAGACGCTCTGGCACTTCTGCAGTGCCTTCGGTACGCCCGGTGTGAAGGGTTGGAACTTGAGATCCTGGCGCACCACCCAGTCCGGAACCTGCATCAGGCGGACCAGGTTGACCGGGCCGGCGACGCGATAGAGGTCGGTTTCGGTCAGATTGAACTGGCCGAGGAGGAACTGCGTCATCGCTTCCGAGCAGCTGTTCGCGACTTCCAGGCGGACGGCGTCGCCGAAATGGCGCTGCGGCAATTCGCCCTGGATCTTGGCGCGCAGGTTCTTGACTTCTTCCTCGTCGACGAACAGGTCGCTGTTGCGCGTGACGCGAAACTGGTAACAACCCAGCACTTTCATGCCGGCGAACAACTCGTGCACGAACTCGTGCAGGATCGACGACAGGAAGACGAAGGAGTACTCGCTGCTGCCCAGTTCGCGCGGCAAACGGATGACGCGCGGCAGGACGCGCGGCGCCTGCACGATCGCTGCGCCCGAGCTGCGCCCGAAGGCGTCGCGCCCCTCGAGTTCGACGGCGAAGTTGAGACTCTTGTTGAGCACGCGCGGGAAGGGGTGCGACGGGTCGAGGCCGATCGGCGTGATGACCGGCATCACCTCGCGGAAAAAGAACTCCCTGATCCATTCACGCTGTTCGACATTCCAGTCTGCCCGCTTGAGGAAGCGAATGCCTTCGGCAGCAAGCTGTGGCAGGACTTCTTCGTTGAGCAGTGCATACTGCTCCCTGACGATGGCATGAACCTCCTCGCACACCAGCTGGTAGACCTCGCGTGCCGTCTTGCCATCGGTGGTGATCGCCACCGAGTTCAGCTTCAGCTGTTCCTTGATGCCAGCCTCGCGAATCTCGAAGAATTCGTCGAGATTGCTGCTGACGATACACAGGAAGCGCAGTCGCTCGAGCAAGGGTGTTCGTGGGTTCTTGGCCTGCCACAGGACCCGCCGGTTGAACGCCAGCAAACTCATCTCGCGATTCTGGAAGTACTCCGGCGGAAAGCCGGTGGGTGCCTGAAGGGGAGGTGTCTCGCTGGTCGTGGCAACTATGTTCATCGATCGGTTCCGTCAAGAAGGATGGCTCGGACAAGGGTTCAAGTGCAGGCGGACATATTACAGCGATAGGCTGCGCACGGGTCCGCCGGCGGCCATTTTCTTCCCGGTCGGCGGGCTGTCGGCGCTGCAGCGCCGGCGCCTCGCGGTCGGCCGGACCGACCGGGGCGAAGCCCGGGGAATGCTAGAATGCCGGGCCCGGGCAGAGCACCTGTCGTGCGGGCGAAGAGGAACAGCCATGAGTTACGAACTGATAGCCGGTGTGGACCTGGGTTCCAACAGCTTCCGAGTCCAGGTCGGGCGCATCGTTGGCGAACAGATTCACCCGCTGGATACCCTGCGCGAGACGGTTCGCCTGGGTTCCGGTCTCACCCGCGAGAAGCTGCTCGATCATGCTTCGCAACAGCGCGCGATCGCCGCGCTGCGCCGCTTCGGCGAACGCCTGCGCGGTTTTGCGCCGGACGCCGTGCGGGCGGTGACGACCGATGCCATGCGGGTCGCACGGAACGCGCCACTGGTGCTGTTGCAGGCTGAGGCAGCGTTGGGATTTCCGATCGAGATCATCGGCGGCCGTGAGGAAGCGCGGCTGATCTTCATCGGTGCCGCAAATGCCCTGCCGGCGGCGAATCACCGTCGCCTGGTGGTGGATATTGGTGGCGGGTCGACCGAATTCATCATTGGCGAGGGCACCGAGCCGGCGTTGATGGAATCGTTGTTCATGGGCGGCATCAGCTATCGCCAACGCTTTTTTCCCGACGGCAAGGTCGACAAGAAGCGCCTGTACGCGGCCGAGGTGTCGGCGGCGCGCGAGGTCGAGGCCATCGTGGTCGACTACCAGCGCCGCGGCTGGGGCGAAGCCGTCGGATCCTCCGGCGCGGCGCAGGAAATCACCACGCTGCTGGAGATGAACGCTCTCAACCCGCAGGGGGAAAGTGGCATCACCAGCGAGGGGCTGGCCAGGCTGCGTCAGTTGCTGATACGCGCCGGGTCGGCGGAGGCGCTGAACCTGCACGGCATGCGTCCGGATCGCTGCCTCATCCTGCCCGGTGCCGTCGCCATCATGTCAGCCGTGTTCGCCGAGATGGGACTCGAGCGCATGACCTATTCCGATGGTGCACTGCCGCTGGGTGTGCTCTACGACCTGCTCGGGCGCTTCGCTCGTCACGACACGCGCGACACGACGGTGGC
>JFAX01000001.1:204634-233549 GCA_000585015.1 Candidatus Accumulibacter adjunctus
CACGACACGCGCGACACGACGGTGGCCCAGTTCATGCAGCGCTATCAGGTCGACGAGACGCAGGTCAGGCGGGTCGAGCGCACGGCCCTGCTCATTCTTGGCCAGATGATCAAGCTCGATGATCTCGCGCACGAGAACGATGTGCACTTCTTGCGCTGGGCGGTCTCGCTGCACGAGATCGGTGTGTCGGTGGCGCACAGCCAGTTCCACAAGCACGGCGCGTACATTCTGGGACATGCCGACATGTCGGGATTCTCGAAGCGTGATCAGGCCCGGCTGGCCCTGCTGGTTCTCGGTCAGCGTGGCAAGCTGCAGAAGCTCGCGGCGATGCCGGCGGGCGATCCCAACTGGCGACTCCTCTTCTGTCTGCGGCTGGCGGCGCTGTTGCACCGGGCACGCGACGACCATCCGTTGCCCGAGATGTCGGTCAGGGAAGCAGCCGATGGCTTCGAACTCGATCTGCCGGCGCGTTGGCAGGCGGGCAATCCGATCACCGCCACCGCATTGGCGGATGAGGTGACCTTCTGGCGTCGCATCGGCATCACGCTGAAGATCGGCACGGTGCCGCGCGACAAGGTGGTGCAGTTGGAACTGCTGCAGAAGTCGTAGCCGGCGCGGGTACGAGTGGTTGCCCGTGGCAGGCGGGGGAACGCCTTTTCCGAACGGGGAGTGAGCGAGTGAACAGCACGTCGGCGCAAGCCGGAAGCAGAACCGTCGCCGGTCGCTGAACGCAGCAATGACCGCGGCGACGATCGATGTGGTCGATGAGGCGGGTGCCCGGCAACTCGTGCTCGCGGGAGACTGGCGTCTGGCGACGATGCCGCAGCCGATCGCTGCTTTCGAGTTGCGCGTGCGGCAACTGGCGACCGGCAACCCTGCGTGGGACTTGCACTTGGTGTCGCGCCTCGACAGCGCCGGGGCGACTCTGCTCTGGCGGGTCTGGGGCCGGCAGTGGCCGGCCTCGGTGGCGCTGTCAGACGAGCACCGGGCCCTGCTCGAAAGGGTCGCTGCGATCTCCAGCGAGCCGGCGGTGGTGCCGCAAGTGCGCGATGCTCTGGCTCCTATCGCAGCGCTGGGTCAGCTTTCGCTGGCGGCTTTTCGTCATCTGGTCGAGATCATCGCGCTCATCGGCCAACTGGTCCTCGATCTGGGCTACCTCTGCGTTCACCCGCGCGAGATACCCTGGAGGGAGTTTTCGGCCAACCTCTACAAGAGCGGCGCGCGGGCCTTGCCGGTGATTGCGCTGATCGGCTTCCTCATCGGCATCGTCCTTTCCTACCTGTCGGCACTGCAGCTGAAGACCTTCGGCGCCGACGTCTTCATCGTCAATCTGCTCGGCATCAGCATCGTTCGCGAACTCGGTCCGATGCTCGTCGCGGTGCTGGTCGCCGGCCGTTCCGGCTCGGCGATGACCGCCCAGATCGGCGTCATGCGCGTGACCGAGGAGATCGATGCGCTGGCGACGATGGGTGTGTCGCGCAGTCAGCGTCTGCTGTTGCCGAAGGTGCTGGCACTGGCCGTTGCCATGCCGTTGCTCGTGATCTGGTGTTCCGCTGCCGGCATCATCGGTGGCATGATCGCTGCCAAGTTGCAGATGGGGCTCTCCTACGCGTACTTCATCGACACGCTGCCGCGCGTGGTGCCGGTGGCGAATGTCTGGATTGGCCTCTGCAAGGGGCTGGTGTTCGGCGTGCTCATCGCGCTGATCGCCTGCCACTTCGGGCTCAGGGTCAAACCGAACACCGAAAGCCTGTCCGCGTTGACGACGAGTTCGGTGGTATGCTCGATCACGGTGGCGATCCTCGTCGACGCGGTCTTCGCAGTCGCGACGCGCGGACTGGGGCTGCCTTGATGAGCGCGTCGCCCGCTGCCGACCGGTTGCTGCCGCCCGTGATCGAGATTCGCGGGCTGTACACGCAGTTCGATGATCTCGTCGTTCATCGTGACATCGATCTCGACATCGAGGCGGGGCAAATGCTTGGACTGGTCGGTGGTTCGGGCAGCGGGAAGACCACGTTGCTGCGCGAGATGGTCGGGTTGCTGGCACCGAGCCGGGGAACGGTACGGCTGTTCGGCCAGTCGGTGCTCGATACCGATCCGCAACGCCGACGCGCCCTGCGCCGGCGCTTCGGCATGCTCTTCCAGCAGGGCGCGCTGTTCTCGGCGCTGTCGGTCTTCGACAACATTGCTTTTCCCTTGCGGGAACTGCACACTCTCGATGAAGGGATGGTCGCTGATCTGGTATTTCTCAAGCTCGCCATGGTCGAACTCGAAGCACGGCACGCGCGGCTGATGCCGGCCGAGTTGTCGGGCGGCATGGTCAAGCGCGTGGCACTGGCGCGCGCCCTGTCGCTCGAGCCCGAACTGCTGGTCCTCGACGAGCCGACGGCTGGTCTCGATCCTGATCGCAGCGAGAGCTTCGTCAAGCTGCTGCGTATGTTGCAGAAGGAGCTGGGTTTCACGGTGGTGATGGTGACGCACGACCCGGAAACGCTGGCCGGTCTCGCGACCCGCCTGGCGGTACTGGCGGATCAGCGGATCGTCGCCTGCGGCACGGCAGCAGAGGTTGCGGCGGTCGATCATCCCTTCGTCCGCAACTTCTTCGATTCCGGACGCGCGGCGGCGGCGATCCGGCAGGTGCAGGGCTGAGCATGGAGAACCGGGCGCATGCGCTGGTGGCTGGCCTGTTCACCCTGCTGCTTGGTCTGGCAGTGGTCCTCGCAGTCTGGTGGTTCGGTGGCAAACACGAAGCGACGACGGACTATACGGTGGTCAGCCGGCACAATGTCACCGGCCTCAACCTGCAGGGGCAGGTACGTTATCGCGGCATCCGGGTCGGCAAGGTGGAAGCGATCGAACTCGACCCTGCAGAGGCGCGCAACATCCTGATCCGCATCAGCGTGGACCGCAATGTCCCGGTGACCAGGAACACCACCGCGCGCCTTGGCTACCAAGGGATCACGGGCATCGCGCACATCCTGCTCGAGGACAATGGCAAGGATCCGACGCCACTCGCTGGCGACGACGGTGGCCCGCCGCGCATCACCATGCAGTCCTCGCTGATCGAGGAACTCTCGGACGTCGGTGGCGCGACGCTGCGTCAGGCGCGGGACTTTCTGGAGCGGGCCAACCTCGTTCTCGACGACGCCAACCGGCAGCACCTGGCCGGGATTCTCGCCAACCTGGATGCGACGACGAGCAACACCGCGGAGGTGGCGCGGCAGTTGCGCAAACTGCTGACGGACGAAAACCTTCGCCTGCTGGGCAGCGCTCTGGCACACGCCGACCGGGCTGCTGCCGAGGCGGCGCCGCTGTTGCTCGAGTCGCGCCGCCTGGCAAGCAGTCTGCAGCCGGTGGGCGAACGCCTCGGGAGGCTGATCGGCGAACCGTCTCCGGGCGGTATCGCCGCCTTGGTGACGCGCCTGGAAGAGGTCAGCGGTGAGCTGTCGGCGAACTCGCGTCAGCTCAACCGGGTGCTGCAGATGCTCGAGGAGTCGCCGCAGAGCATCATCTTCGGCCCCCCCCCGCATGCACCGGGTCCGGGTGAGGCCGGTTTTGTCGCGCCTGCGATGCCCGGGGTGGGTCGATGACGAGGTTTGCCAGCCTTCTTGCCGCCGGCCTGTTGGTGGCCTGCAGCGGCGTGCGCAGTCCGCAGCGGGCGGATGTCTACGATCTGGGACCGCCGCCGGCGCGGCTGACCGAAGGCGAGCGCTGGTCGGGGATCGCGCTCGAGACAAGGCTGCCTTACTGGTTCGATGCGCTGACGATCGAGTATCGCCTGCTCTATGATGAGCCGCTGCGCTTGCGCAGCTACGCTGCCAGTCGTTGGGCCGCCTCGCCGGCGCAAATGCTCGAGCAGCGGCTGCGGCAGCAGCTCGGGCTCAGCGCGGCACGTGGCCGCAACGCGAACACCTGCCGCTTGCGCATCGAACTGCAGGAGTTCTCGCAGCTCTTCGCCACGCCGCAGCAGAGCAGCGCGCTGTTGCAGGGGCAGGCGACCCTGCTCGACACGAGACAGCGGATCATCGCCGAGAAAGCGCTGGCAGTCGAACAGCCGGCGAGCAGTGCCGACGCCCGCGGGGGGGTGGGCGCGATGCTGGCAGCGAGCACGCAACTCGGCAACGAGTTGCTGGCCTGGTTGTATGAGGTCGAGAAACGTGGCAGGCTGAAAAGCTGCCGTGTCACGGCAGAGCAACAGGAATGACACCTATTTTCAGAGAGGAGAAGCTGGGGATGCCGAACATGTACCGGGTGGGGCTTGACAAGAATCCTGCCAACTACACGCCACTGACGCCGCTGACCTTCGTCGAGCGCAGCGCCTATGTCTATCCCGAGCGCGTCGCGGTGATTCACGGGCAGCGGCGCCAGAGTTGGCGGCAGACCTTTGCTCGCTGCCGGCAACTCGCTTCCGCGCTCGCCGCGCACGGCGTCGGCGAAGGCGATACGGTGGCGGCAATGCTCAACAACACACCGGAAATGATCGAATGTCACTTCGGGGTGCCGGCCACGGGTGCCGTGCTCAACACGCTGAACACGCGGCTCGATGCCGAGACGATCGCCTTCATGCTCGAGCACGGCGAGGCGAAGGTGCTGCTCACCGACCGCGAGTACTCGCCGACCGTGCGCAAGGCCTTGGCTGCCTGCCAGCGCGAGATCCTGGTGATCGACGTCGACGACCCGGAGTACGGCGGTCCTGGTGACCGGCTGGGGACGCGCGAGTACGAGGAATTCATCGCCGGCGGCAGTCCGGATTTCCCGTGGCGGGGTCCGGACGACGAGTGGGACGCCATTTCGCTCAATTACACGTCCGGGACCACCGGCAATCCGAAGGGCGTCGTCTATCACCACCGTGGCGCCTATCTCAACTCGATGAGCAACATCGTCAGCTGGGGCATGCCGCCGCATTCGGTTTACCTGTGGACGCTGCCGATGTTTCATTGCAACGGCTGGTGCTTCGTGTGGACCATGGCCGCCAACGCGGGTACCAATGTCTGCCTGCGTCGGGTAGACCCGAAACTGATCTTCGATGCCATGCGCGAGCACGGGGTGACCCATTACTGTGGGGCGCCGATCGTGCACAGCTTGATGGCCAACTGCCCGGCGGAACTGCGTGCCGGCATCAGCCAGAAGGTCTCCGGACTGATCGCCGCCGCACCCCCGCCGGCAGCGGTGATCGAGGCGATGGCCAACATCGGTATCGACCTGACGCATGTCTACGGCCTCACCGAAACCTACGGCCCGGCGGCTGTCTGCGCCAAGCACGGCGACTGGAGCAGTCGGCCGCTGGCCGAGCAGGTCGAGCTCAATGGCCGACAGGGCGTGCGCTACCATGCGCAGGAGGGGATCACGGTTCTCGATCCGGTCAACATGGCGGCGGTACCGTGGGATGGTGAGACGATGGGCGAGATCATGTTCCGCGGCAACCTGGTGATGAAGGGCTACCTGAAGAACCCGAAGGCGAGCGAGGAGTCCTTCGCTGGCGGCTGGTATCACACGGGCGATCTGGCGGTCATGCATGCCGACGGCTACGTCAAGATCAAGGACCGTTCCAAGGACGTGATCATCTCTGGCGGCGAGAACATCTCGTCGATCGAGGTCGAGGACGTGCTCTACCGGCACCCGGCAGTGATTGCCGCCGCGGTCGTCGCCACCCCCGATCCGACCTGGGGCGAGGTGCCGTGCGCCTTCCTCGAACTGCGTGAAGGCATGACGGTCAGCGAGCAGGAAGTGATCGAGTTCTGTCGGCAGCACATGGCACGCTTCAAGGTGCCGAAGCGGGTGGTCCTTTGCACGTTGCCGAAGACCTCGACCGGCAAGATTCAGAAGTACGTTCTGCGCGAGCAGGCGAAATCCACTGCCGCCATCGAGTGAACGCCCGCCGGCTGTCGGGGGCGGCGGTGGGCGGAAGCCAGCCGCCGCCGCCGTCACCCAGCGCCGGCGTAGCAGCGACCAACGACCAGGAGATATCAATGAACACCCCGAGCAGCACGATTGAACCCTACGTCCTGCGTGTCGATGAAGCGGGCGTCAGCACGCTGACGTTGAACCGCGGCAGCCAGTTCAATGCCCTGTCGCAAGCGATGATCGTCGCCCTGCAGAAGGAGCTCGACGCGATCGCGGCCGATCCGGCGCTGCGCGTCGTGGTCATTGCCGGAGCCGGCAAGGCCTTCTGTGCCGGCCACGACCTGAAGGAGATGCGGGCGAATCATGACCGGGCTTTCCTCCACGAGCTGTTCCGCAGTTGTGGCCGGATGATGATGAGCCTGACGCGGATGCCGCAGCCGGTGATCGCGCGCGTCCAGGGCATCGCCACCGCTGCCGGCTGCCAGCTCGTTTCCATGTGTGACCTGGCAGTCGCTGCCGACAGTGCGCGCTTCGCCACGTCGGGGATCAATGTCGGCCTCTTCTGTGCCACTCCGGCCGTCGGACTGTCGCGCAACCTGGGCCGCAAGCAGGCGCTCGAGATGCTGCTCACGGGCGATTTCATCGACGCCCGGACGGCGCTGCAACAGGGACTGGTCAACCGCGTCGTCGCCAGTGACGCGCTCGATGCCGAAGTGGGACTCCTTGCCCGGGCGATCCTGGCGAAGTCGTCGGTGGCCGTCGGCATGGGCAAGCAGATGTTCTACCGGCAGCTCGAGATGGGGCTCGAGGCAGCCTATCAGTACGCTTCCGAGGTGATGACCTGCAACATGATGACTGAAGATGCCGGCGAAGGCATCGATGCCTTCATCGCCAAGCGGCAGGTGTCGTGGAAGGGGCGGTAGTCTCGCGTCGACGGCCCGGCCTGAGGCTCAGCCATCGCCCGCTGCTGCTGCCGCAGCCGGGCGGTACCGGGTCCGCCGTCAGTTTCGTCGCTGGTCAGCCCGCGACGACGCGGTCGTGGCCGGCTGCAGCGGCGGACTGCAGTGCCTGCGCTGCCCGCCTGAGGAGCTCGTCCGTGGACCCGTCGGCGGCCGTGCTTTCACTGGCGCCGACGCTGATACTGAAACGGACGGTGCCATTCTCGGTCGGAATGGCGATTTCGCCGATCTGCGCACGAATCCGGTTGGCGACCAGCAGTGCTTCTGCGATCTCGGTATCCGGCAGCAGAACGGCGAACTGTCCGCCACCAAACCGGGCCAGCAGATCCCGCTGGCGCAGTGCGCGTTTGGCAGCCTGGGCGACGGCACGCAGGACCTGATCACCGACGGCATGGCCGTAGCCGTCATTGATGCGGCGGAAGAAATCGATGTCGAGGAGCATGACGGCGAGCGGCAGCGGCCGGTTCTGCCGCCGCATGAGTTCGTCGCCAAGCATGGCGACGAAGTGCTGCCGGCTGCTGACCCCGGTGAGCTGGTCCGAGATCGCCAGCTGCCGCATCTGCGTGCGGTCCTCGGCGAGCCTGCGGAGCAGGCGCAGCGATCGCCAGGCAACGACGGTCAGCGGGATCGTCATGCCCAGGGCCAGCAGAATGGTCCACAGGCTTTGTCGTTTCCAGCCCGCCAGGGCCGTCTCGTAGTCCTCGCTGACGACGACGACGAGAGGCAGGTCCGGGAGCGCGGAGTAACTCGCCAGGAGCCGCGGATGCTCGCCGCCGTCCGCACCCAGGACGACGAAGGCACGCCGCTGATGCGGCAGGTGGAGGCCGAACAGCGGCCCTCCGGCAAGCGAATGAGCGCGCTGCCAGTCGTCGCCAGCCTGCGCCAGAACCGTGCCTTCAAGCGAGAGCAGGGCGATGATCACGCCATCCGGCCGCGGCCGCTCGGCCTCGTAGCTGCGGCTGAGCATCTCCAGGTCGACCATCGCCATCACCTGCTGGGCGTTCGCGCCCGGGTCACTCGGCGCGCGGGCGACCGGCAGATCGACCCGGCCCGTTGCCGGGTCAGCGATCGGCTGCCCGATCGACAGACCGAAAACCTCCGTTGGACGATCGCTGCCGACGGGGTCTGCTGCCCAGGGGGTTTGCCTGTCGGGGACCGGGATCGATCGGCTGTCGGCCGGCCGCAACTGAACATCGAAGAACTTGCCGCTGCTCGCCCGCAGACGGTCGAGCAGCTGGCGCACGGCGGGGTCGCTGTCCGGCGAGCGGGCGGGCTGCGCCTGCAGCCAGAGCTCGCTGGCGACGAGAACCGTGTCGATCAGGCGAAACTGCTGCCGTGTCTGCTCCTCGATCGCGTGCGTCAATTGCTGCAGTCTCCTGCCGGTGGCTGCAAGGCTGTCGTGGCGGGCGACGACCACTGAAACGACGACAACCGTCCACAGCGCGGCGAGGAGCAGCAGCGTGAGCAGCACCACGGTTCGCGGTCTGCCCCATTCCTCGACATGCCGGATGGTCTCACCTTCCATCGCTCCCCCCTCCTCCGCGAATTCTAGCAGCCTGCCGACGACCGTCGGCGGGAATCGTCGATACGGGTGGGCAGGCCGACAGGCGCCTGGTGGACAAGCAACCGCAAATGTGCGAGTCTCGCGCGCCGTGCGATACGGTACGGGATGGTTCCGGATCGCCATCTGGGCGCTTGCCTGTCGCGGTACGCCGCTGTTTGCCAAGGGAGGGTGTCGGTTCATTGCCCATCTTCACCAGTCCATTGCCGGCACTTCGCCGGGCGCGCCGCCGGCGCCGGCTGCGCGAGTCGGAACTGCGTGTCGCCATGCAGCTGCAGCGCATCGTCGTCCGCATCATCTGGGCGGCGTGTGTCGTTCTGATGCTGGTTGGCATTGGCACCGTCGGTTTCTACCACATTGGCGGCGACCACAGCGACTGGTCCGACGCCCTGTACATGACCCTGATCACCATCTCGACGGTTGGTTACGGCGAGATCGTGCCGCTGCCGACGCTTGCCGACCGCGTCTTCGCCGGTTTCGTCGCCGTTTCCGGTCTCGGCGCGTTGACCTTCCTCTTCACCAGCCTGTCCGTGTTCTTTCTCGAGAAGGATCTCGACCATTCCCTGCGGAGACGACGAATGGAAAAACGCATCCAGAAACTGCGCCAGCATTTCATCATCTGCGGTTTCGGCAGGGTTGGCCGCAGCGTTGGCGGCGAGTTGCAGAACACCGGGCGGCACTTCGTCGCCATCGACACCGAGGAGGCGCGCTTCGAGGACAACCTGGACAAGTTTCCGGGGCTGCTCTACCTGCAGGGGGACGCATCCGACGACGATCTCCTCGAGGCGGCCGACATCTTCGATGCCCGCGGCCTGTTCGCCGTCACCGGCGACGATTCCCGCAACCTGATGATCATCATCACCGCCCGCCAGCTCAATCCCAATCTGCGGATCGTGGCGCGAGCGCAGGAGTCACGCAACGTCGAGAAGATGCGCAAGGTTGGTGCCGATGCCGTGATCTCGCCGGATTTCACCGGCGGCATTCGTCTGGCATCGGCAATGGTGCGACCGCACGTGGTCAGCTTCCTCGACGAAATGGTGCGCTCCGACAAGAACGTCCGGCTGGAGGAGGTCCATGTACCGGTGGGTTTTCCTGCCACCCGGGTCGGCGATCTGCGCTTGCGCAGTCCGGATTACATCCTTCTTGCCTTGCGTGAGGAGGATGGGAGCTGGGTCTTCAATCCGCGGGTCGATGAAGTCGTCAGCCCCGGGGCGACGATCATCGCGCTCGCCAATCCGTCCGGGCGTGCGCAACTCAAGGCACACCTGATCGAAAGGATCGGCTAGCCGCGGGGAGCGGCGAAGACGCTGCCGCGGCGCTCAATCGACGGTTTCGCCGGATTCCTTGCGATGCTCGCGGCGTGTCCTGCCGGCGCTGCGTTGGCGGTGGATCAGCCAGCCGTAGCAGGCGAGATTGACGGCGATCAGCGCGCCAGCCAGCGTCAACTGGGTGGCGCGCGTCAGCCCCGGCGGATAGATGACGGGAAGCAGGTAATGCGCGATGAAACCGCCGGCATAGCCTGCCTGGCCGGCTGCTTGGCGCAGCTCGTTCTCGAGCGGAGTCAACGGGCAGATGCAGCCGGTGATCTCGACCGCGATTCCCCAGCAGGCGGCCGGCACATGCGCCCATGCCAGCCTTGGCCAGCGCAGGCAGAGGGCGCCGCCAGCAACGACGAAGGCGATGAAGAGAAGGTGGATGACGACGATGCCGTCGGCCAGGAGCCGTGTGCTCATCGCGCCAGTCGTGCCCCGTACCCGGGTCGCGCGACCGCTCGCGGCGCGCCGTGATGCGTCCCTGGCGATCGCGGTTGCCGAGTTCGATGTCTCATTCCCGTTCGGTGAAGCGCCTGATCAGTCTTCCCGCCTTTTTCGTCGGTCGCCCGCCGGGCTCGCTGCCGGGAACCGGCAACAGTCTACGCGCGGCCAGCTGCGCAGCTCGCCGTTCACTGCTCGCGGGGGACTCCTCGTACAGTTGCCGGGCCTCAGTGGCGGGGCGCCGATGCTGCTCGAGAGTGCTGACGGTGATCGTCCACCTGAGGTCGCCGATGGTGATCTCGATCTCGTCGCCGCAGCGCACGAGGTGGGCCGCCTTGACCGCTCGTCCGGCGCGCCGGACACGGCCGGCAGTGACAGCTTGCGCGGCAAGCGCGCGCGTGCGGTAGAAACGCGCTGCCCACAACCATTTGTCGATGCGCATCGTTGCCGGCTGGGGATCGGCGGCCGTCATGCCTTACTCGCGCGTCGGATGTTTGCCGAGCTTGCGCTGCAGCGTCCGGCGGTGCATCTTCAGGGCGCGGGCGGTTGCCGAAATGTTGCCATTCTGCTCGGCGAGGACGCGCTGTATGTGTTCCCATTCGAGCCGGTCGACCGACAGCGGCGAGCCGGCGATGGCAATTGCCGAGTCACCGTCGCTGCCCTTGTTGAGCGCCGCGACAACCTGATCGGCGTCACAGGGTTTGGCCAGGTAGTGGACGGCGCCGAGCTTGATCGCCTCCACCGCCGTCGCGATGCTGGCGTAGCCGGTGAGCATCACGACGCGGGTGTTCGGGTCGAGTTCGATCAGTTTCTCGATCAACACCAGACCCGACTCACCGGGCATCTTCAGGTCGACGACGGCGCATTCGGGAGCCAGTGCCTGCGCCTTGGCCAGCGCCGCCGGGACGCTGCTGGCGACCGTCACGGCGAAGCCCCGCCGCTCGAGCGCGCGGGCCAGCACACGGCGGAACGCCTCGTCATCATCCACGAGCAACAGGGTCGAGCGTTCGTCATCCGTTTGGGGCGGGTGTGTATCGGGCATGGGTCAGACTTTCAGACGTTTGAGCGGCAGTGTGACGCGCGTGCAGGCGCCGCCCTGCGGATCGTCGCGGTTGAAGAGTTCGACCTGGCCGCCGAAGCGCTCGATGGTCGCATTGCTCAGGAACAGACCGATACCGAGGCCGAGCGGGCGTGCCCCGGGATCGCTCTTGGTGCTGAAGAAGGCCTTGCCAAGGCGGCTCCTGCTGCTCTCGTCCACACCAGGACCACGATCCAGAATCTCGATGCGGCAGCTTTCGGCATCCCAGTCGGCAGCAAAGCGAAGCGGCTCGGGGTGACCCGTGTTGGCATCGGCAGCGTTGTCGAGCAGGTTCAACAGCGCCTGTGCGAGGGTCCGTTCGGCGGCGATCTGCGGCGCCGGCTGCGGCCCGTGCAGGGTCACGCAGAGTTGGGCGTGTGGGCGGATGACCTGCCAGTCGTCCAGCAGGCGGTGGAGGAAGGCATCGAGCGGCAGCGACTGCAGACTGTCATCGCGTCCCTGTCCCGTCGAGGCGAGGATCTGCGAGATGGTCCGCTTGCAACGATCGACCTGCTCGCGCAGGAGGACGATGTCCTCGCTCAGCTCGACGTCGTCGCGATGATTGAGCTCGAGCTCGCGCAGCACCACGGCCATGGTTCCGAGCGGCGTGCCGAGCTGGTGTGCGGCACCGGCTGCCAGCGTCCCGAGCGAAAGGATCTGCTCGCTGCGCAGGACTTCTTCACGCGTCGCCGACAACTCCCGCTCACGCGCCTTCAGGGCAGCAGCCATGCGCGTGACGAAGAAAGCGACGACGCCGACGCTGATCAGGAAGTTCAACCACATGCCCAGTACGTGCAGGGCAAAGCTGCTGCCATGGGCCGCGTGTTCGCCGGCACCGCCGGTGGCGCGCGCCAGCAGCTCGTCGAAGCGGGCGAGGTCGCCTTGCGGCGGTGGCAGCGGCAGCTTCCAGAACATGAGGAAGGTGTAGGCGGCGAGGGTGACGCCGGCCATTGCCCAGGCATGACGGGCCGGCAGCATTGCTGCTGCCAGCGTTGCCGGCAACAGGAAGAGCGAGATGAAAGGGTTGGCCGACCCGCCGGCAAAGTAGAGCAGCAAGGTGAGGAGCATGGTGTCGATGATCAGATGAGCCAGGACTTCGCCGTCGCCAGCCTGATGGCCCCGTTCGAGCCGCCATTGGGTAGCCAGGTTGATTGCTGCCAGCAAGGCCGTAACTGCCGCCATGGGCACGATGTCGAGCGGGATTCTGAGCCATGCCACGGCGAGGACAAGCACCACCGCCTGCATCAGCACCTCGATGCGGCGCAGGACGACGAGGCGCCGCAGCGGGTTCTCGCTTCCCGCAACTGGTGTCAGTCCCACAGTCTGATTGTTGCTCAGCATCGATCGGCCGGCCCTTGGCAGCTGGCGGAGCAGGCGATTCTACGTTCGCCAGCCGGGTGATGGTTGGCATTGCGGCAATCTGTCGCAGCGGGGCCCTTGCTGCCGTCCCGTGTCCTGTCCTGCGCGCGACGACTGCTTCACCGCCTCTCAGAGCAGGGCAACGGGCTCGCCGGCCTGCGTCGAAACCAGATCCGACAGCGTCGACAGCAACTCGGAACCATTGCGCGTATCGCGCCAGCAGTCTCCCTGCCAGCGGTAGTGAAACCCGCCTGAACGCGCCGCGACCCAGATCTCGCGGGCTGCGTCGTGGCGATTGACGACGATCCTGCTGCCGTCGGCGAAGTCGATCTGCAAGATCTGGTCGCCGACTCGTTCGAAGTCGAGATCGGCAACGCTGCGTTCAAGGGCAGCTTCGATCCGGGACAGGATCGCTTCGGCGTGGGCGTTGAAATCGTGCTCTTCCATGTGTGCTACCATTGCGGCATTTTTTCGTGGCGAATTATGTGGTCATTCCTTGCGCCGGTGACACTGGCCCTCGTCTTGCTCGCCGGTTGTGGCAATCGCGGTGGATTGTTTCTGCCGCCGAAACCGCAGGCGGTGCCGGTTGCGACCGCACCCGTCACGCCTCCTTCAGCACCCGACGCCGGGCGCACGACGGCAGACAATCACGCACGCCCGGATTCTAGCACGGCTGCTGCGGAGGCCCAGCGATGAGTGCCTTTGCCCGCAGCGACGGCGTGCTCTACGCTGAAGGGGTTTCTCTCGCCGCGATTGCCGAGCGCTTCGGTACCCCGTGTTGGGTCTATTCGCGACATGCGCTCGAAGCCGCGCTCGACGAGTTCCAGGGTGAACTGGCAGGGACCGACGCGCTCGTCTGTTACGCGGTCAAAGCCAACTCGAACCTTGCCGTGCTCGACGTTCTGGCCCGGCGTGGTGCTGGTTTCGATATCGTTTCCGGTGGCGAACTCAAGCGCGTCCTCGCTGCCGGCGCCGATCCGCGGCGGATCGTCTTTTCCGGAGTCGGCAAGAGCGCGGGCGAAATGGGCCTGGCGCTGCGTGCCGGCATCCTTTGCTTCAACGTCGAGTCGGCGGCGGAACTCGATCGCCTGGATGCAGTCGCCGGCGAACTCGGCAAGGTGGCGCCGGTCAGCCTGCGGGTGAATCCGGACGTCGACGCGCGGACGCACCCCTACGTCTCGACCGGCCTCAAGGAAAACAAGTTTGGCGTCGCCTATGAGGATGCACTGCCACTTTATCGGCGCGCTGCCCGCCTGGCCAACCTGCGCGTCAGTGGAATCGATTGCCACATCGGTTCGCAACTGCTCGACGCCGCGCCCTTTGTCGAGGCGCTCGAAAAGATCCTGCTGCTCATCGACCGACTGGCGACGGAGGGCATTGCGCTGGAACACATCGATCTCGGCGGCGGGCTGGGAATACGTTACCGTGACGAGGCGCCGCCCGCCGTCAGGGATTACCTGCAGCCGCTGCTGGCGCAGCTCCGCGGGCGAAAGCTGCGCGTGATCCTCGAACCTGGGCGGCGCCTGGTCGGCAATGCAGGGGTGCTGCTGACGCGTGTCGAATACCTGAAACCGGGCGACGCGAAGAGCTTCGCCATCGTCGATGCGGCGATGAACGATCTCGCTCGGCCAGCGTTGTATGGGTCGTGGCACGAAATCGTTCCCGTCGTTCCACGCCAGGGTCCTGTCCGGCCCTGGGAGATCGTTGGGCCGGTCTGCGAATCGGGTGACTTTCTCGGCCGTGGACGGGAGCTGGCACTCGCCGCGGGCGATCTGCTGGCAATCATGTCGGCCGGCGCCTACAGCATGTCGATGAGTTCGAACTACAACTCACGCCCGCGCGCGGCGGAGGTGCTGGTTGATGGCGAGCATGCCCATCTGGTTCGTCGCCGTGAAACGGTCGAGGAATTGTACGCTCTCGAGGAGCGGCTGCCCTGCGCTTAGCGAGCAACCGCGCGATCGCCATGCGCGGGCGATCCACTCGCAGCCGCCGCGTTCAATCCTCGGCGCGCACGTCGTCGCCAGGCGGTTCCGGCTCGATCTGCGCGGGGACGTTCTCCCGGTAGAACACTTCTTGCGCCGGACCCTTGCCAGCATCCGGCGAGGCAACGGAAACGATTCCTTCAGGCATCGACATGAAGGACTCGGGTGTGTTGCTCAGCGCTTTCGTCATGTAGCCGATCCACGCGGGCAGGGCTGCCGTCCCGCCGGTCTCGCCCTTGCCGAGGTTGCGTGGCTGGTCGAAACCGATCCACGAGCAGGCGACGACGGTCTGCTGGTAGCCGCAGAACCACGCGTCCACGTGCTCGTTGGTGGTGCCGGTCTTGCCAGCCAGATCGCGGCGCTTCAGCGTTGCCGAAGCACGTGCGGCGGTGCCGTAGATCGTCACGTCACGCAGCATGCTGTCCATCAGGTAGGCGTTGCGCGGGTCGATGGCCCGCAGGTTCTCGTCACCTGCGGTGACTGACTCGGCTTGCGCCAGTACCTGTTTCTTGTCGTCGACGATCTCGCGCACGATGTACGGCCGGATGCGGTAGCCGCCATTGGCGAACACGGCATAGGCAGCGACCATCTCCCACGGCGTGACCGAACCTGCGCCGAGCGCCATGGTCAGGTATGGGGGGTGCTTCTTCGCGTCAAAGCCGAAGCGGGTGATGTAATCCTGGATGAAGCGGACACCGCTGGCCTGCAGCACGCGGATCGAGACCATGTTCTTCGACTTCGCCAGCGCCGTGCGCAGCCGCATCGGACCTTCATAGCGCCCATCGTAGTTCTTCGGTTCCCAGGCCTGGCTGCCGGTCAGCGTCGCCGGGAAGCTGATCGGTTCGTCATTGACGATCGAAGCGGGGGTGAAGCCGCGCTCCAGAGCGCCGGAGTAGATGAAGGGCTTGAAACTCGACCCCGGCTGCCGCCAAGCCTGGGTCACGTGGTTGAACTTGTTGCGTTGGAAGTCGAAGCCGCCAACCAGCGCGCGGATGGCACCGTCCGTCGGGTCCGCCGCCAGGAAGGCTCCCTCGACTTCCGGCATCTGGGCAATGCGCCAGTTCCCCTTGTCGTCGGTTTGCACGCGGATGATCGCACCGCGGCGCAGACGCTTGTTGGGTGGTGCCTGGTCGTCCAGCATTCTTGCCGCGAACTTCAGACCCTCACCGGTGATGCTGATGACGTCGCCGCCGCGACGGAACGCCCGCAGCTTCCTGGCGTCGGCCTGCAGGACGATGGCTGGTTGCAGGTCCTCGCTCTCCTGATATTCGAGCAGCAGTTCCTCGAGTGCTTCGTCAGTGTCGGACTTGATTCCCGCCAGGTCGACGTAGGCTTCTGCACCGCGATATCCGTGCCGGCGATCGTAATCGAGGATGTTCCTGCGCACGCTGGCATAGGCAGCTTCCTGATCGTCCCTGTGGATCGTCGTGAAGACACGCAGTCCACGTGTGTATACGTCATCGGGAAATCTCTCGGCGGCGATCTGGCGGGCCATCTCGGTGACGAATTCGGCGTGGATGGGAGTGGCGTTGCTTTCGCGCCGCAGTACCAGCGCCTGCGCCAGGGCGGCATCGTGTTGCGCCTCGCTGATGAACCCCAGGTCGCGCATCCGGCGCAGGACATACTCCTGTCGGATGCGTGCACGCCGCGGGTTGACGATTGGATTGTAGGCGGAGGGTGCCTTCGGGAGCCCGGCGAGCATTGCCGCTTCGGCAAGCGTCAGTTCGCCCAGTTGCTTGCCGAAATAGATGTGCGCAGCGGCGGCAAAGCCGTAGGCACGCTGTCCGAGGAAGATCTGGTTGAGGTAGAGCTCGAAGATCTGATCCTTGCTCAGGTTCCTTTCGATCTTGAACGACAGCAGCGCTTCATAGAGCTTGCGCGTGTAGGTCTTCTCCGACGACAGGAAGAAGTTCCGGGCGACCTGCTGGGTAATGGTCGACGCGCCCTGACGCTTGCCGCCGCCGACCAGATTGGCATGCAGCGCGCGCAGCACGCCAAGCGTATCGACTCCCCCGTGCTGATAGAAGCGCTCGTCCTCGGCGGCAAGCACGGCCTGCTTGAGGACGGCGGGCACGTCCTGGATGCTGACCACGGCCCGCCGTTCCTCGCCAAACTCGCCAAGCAGATGACCGTCTGCGGTGAACACACGCAAAGGGATCTTCGGTCGATAGTCGGTCAGGATTTCGAGTGATGGCAGATTCGGGTAAGCCAGGCTCAGTACGACGGCCACCATCGCAGCGGCGATTGCGGCAAGCCCGAGAACGACGACCAGGGGATAGAGCAGCCAGCGGAGAGCAGTAGGCAAGAGAGGTTCCGGCAGGGATTTTCCACAGGCCCACATTATATTGGAAGGTAGCCGCCGCGAGGTTGCCGCCGCGCGTTCGCTGCTCGTGCGCCCGACCGGTGTCTGGCTTTCCCTGCAAACTTCCGGCCGGGCGATTGGCGTGCGGGCACGCGCCAGTCGAACGCCTGTGATCAGCTTGGCATCGTGGCAGGGCGGTCTACCGTGTCGGCGCGATGCTGCCGGCTCATGCCCGTCTGGCCGTGCTCCGGCCGCGGTGCATCGATCGTTGTCGATTCGCGACAAGCCGGGATGCATCCAGGAGAAATCGCTTTACACCCTGCAGTGTTGTTGTTAGCATCTAAAGTAGAATATCTATAAGTACGCTAACTGTAAATTATTCAAGGGTTTTTTGGGCAAGGGGTACGCTTTTGACGCTTGATCTTTCGATATTCAATCCGAAGGCTCGCTCCCTGATTGGGCTGGACATCAGTTCTTCATCGGTGAAGATGGTCGAACTGGCGAGTGACGGCAAGGGGGGATACCGCGTCGAGCGTTACGCAATCGAGATCCTGCCGCGCGATGTCGTTTCCGACGGCAACATCGTGAACCTCGAGGCTGCGGCCGAATCCGTGCGGCGGGCATGGAAGAAACTGGCCACGTCGACACGACAGGTGGCGATCGCGCTGCCGGCTTCGCATGTCATCACCAAGAAGATCATCGTCGCCGCTGGCCAGCGCGAGGCGGAACTCGAGTTGCTCGTCGAGTCGGAGGCCAATCAGTACATTCCCTTCGCACTGGACGAGGTCAACCTTGATTTCCAGGTGATTGGCCCGGCTCCGTCGTCGCCGGACGAAATCGAGGTTCTCATCGCCGCATCGCGAAAGGAGAAGGTCGAAGACCGCGTCGCCGTGGCCGAGTCGGCCGGCCTGAAACCGCGCGTCCTCGACGTGGAGTCCTACGCGGTCCTTTCCGCCTTTCAGTTGGTCGAGGCAACGCTTCCCGAAGGCGGCAAAGGGCAGATCATCGCTCTCGTCGACGTCGGCGCCAACGTCATGAACCTGACGGTGCTGCGCAATGACCAGCAGATCTACGCACGCGAGCAGGCTTTCGGCGGCAACCAGTTGACGCAGGACATCGCTCGTCTGTTCAACATGAGCTTCGAGGAAGCGGAAGGCGAAAAACGTCGCAACAGCCTGCCGGAGAAGTACGAAACCGAACTGCTGCGACCGTTTCTCGAAGCGCTTGCACTCGAACTGTCGCGCGCGCTGCAGTTCTTCTTCACGTCCACCCAGTTCAATCAGGTCAACCACATCGTCCTCGCAGGCGGTTGCGCCGTGATTCACGGTATCGACCAGGTGGTTGCATCGCGGACGCAGATCAACACCGTCATCGCCAACCCGTTTGCCGGCATGGTGCTTTCCGATCGCATCCGCGAGAAGAGCCTGTCGGCCGACGCTTCGTCGCTGATGGTGGCATGCGGCCTGGCGCTGCGGAGATTCGACGAATGATACGCATCAATCTCCTGCCCCACAGGGAAGAAAAGCGCCGTGCGCGGCGGCAGCAGTTCTACGCCTTGCTCGGGCTGGTGACGGTTCTGGCCCTGTTGATCGCCGTTCTGGTGTATTCGATAATCGCCGGCTACATCGCCAATCAGGAGGCCAAGAACGACTTTCTCAAGAAGGAAATCGCCATTCTCGACAAGGAGATCGACCAGATCAAGCGCCTCAAGCAACAGACCGAGGCGCTGCTCAAACGGAAGGAGACCATCGAGGCGCTGCAGCGCGACCGTGCCGAAGCCGTGCGTCTGCTGACCGAGCTGGCCAAGCAGATGCCCGAGGGAGTTTACCTCAAGGCGCTGAAGCAGGAGGGACAACGCATCCACATGGTTGGTTGGGCGCAGTCCAGCGCCCGGGTGTCGACCCTGATGCGCAACATCGAGGCTTCGCCCTGGCTCGAGAAGCCGGAACTACTGGAGATCAAGGCAGTGACCGTCGACAAGCGGCGGCTCAACGAGTTTGCCATGAACGCGTCGCTGAAGCGGACTCCGGTTGAGCAAAAGGGAGCGAAGTGATGGCGAGGTCTCTTGCGAGCATTGACTTCCGGCGAATCATCGGTGACTTTCAGAACCTGAATCCGCGTGACGTCGGCGCCTGGCCCGTCGCACCGCGTGCCACGGTCCTGGTCGTCCTCTTCCTGATGATTCTGCTGGCGGGCTGGTGGTTCTACTGGGATGATCAGCTGGTTTCGTTGCGCGAGAAGCAGGAGGCCGAGTTGCGACTGCGTGACGAATTCGTCAGAAAGAAGGCTCAGGCAGTCAACCTCGATCTCTACGTGCAGCGCCTGAGCGAAATCGATCTGGCCTTCGGGGCCCTGCTGAAGCAGTTGCCGAACAAGGCCGAGGTTGAGTCGCTGCTGGTCGAAATCAACCAGGCCGGTATGGGCAGGGGGTTGCAGTTCGACCTCTTCAAACCGGGCCCCGAGCAGGTCCGGGATTTCTACGCCGAGCTGCCGATCACCGTTCGCCTGACCGGCACGTACCACGATTTCGGTGCATTTGCCGGCGACATCGGCAAGCTGTCCCGCATCGTCACCCTGAACAACATCGCGATCAATACCAATCAACAGAGCAAGGATGGCAGTCTGGTGATGGATGCGACGACGAAAACCTTCCGCTATCTGGACGAAGAGGAACTGGCGGCGAACCGCAAGAAGGCGGCAGAGGCCGCGAAGGCCGGCAAATGAGACGCATACTGCCCTTGATTCTCCTGAGTGCCGTGGCAGTCGCCGGCTGTGCCGGCAATGACCAGGAGGAACTTCGCGAGTGGATGAAGACGGCCGCTGCCGGTGTCAAACCGAACATCCCACCGTTGCCGGTGGTGCAGCCTTACGAAGCGGTCCCCTATGACGTGGGCAATCTTACCGAACCGTTCGCCGTCGCCAAGATGGGCGTGGCGGACAAGAAGAGTGGCGGCGGTTTTCGGCCGGATCTCGATCGGCCGAAAGAGCCTCTGGAGCTCTATCCGCTCGAGTCACTCAAGTATGTTGGCGTGATCACGAGGAACAAGGTTTCCTTCGCGATCGTGCAGATCGAGGGTGCGCTGCATCAGGTGAAGATCGGCAACTACATGGGACAGAACTTTGGCGTCGTCGTTGGCGTGACCGAGTCCGAGATCACGTTGCGGGAACTCGTTCAGGATTCGGCCGGTGACTGGGTCGAGCGGACGAGCACGCTGCTGCTGCAGGAAAAGGGAGCAAGGTAGATGAAACGGATCAAACATTGGCTGCCCGGCCTGATGGGTGCCCTGTCGCTGCTCGTTGGCGTTGCCACTGCCCAGGAGGCGGCGCCAAACGCCATCGAGTCGATGAACGTGATGCAGCAGGGCGCGGTGGTGAACGTCAAGCTGACCTTCAAGGATCCCCTGCAGGCGCTGCCGTCGGCCTTCAGCGTCGCCAAACCGGCTCGCATCGCGCTTGATTTTCCGAATACCGTCAATGCCTCGGGAAAATCGAGCCACACCTTCAACGAAGGCGACCTGAAGAGCGCCAACATCGTCCAGGCCGAGGGTCGGACGCGTGTCGTCCTCAACCTCAACCGCGCAATGTCGCATGAGGCCAGCATTGAGGGCAGGAGCCTGCTGCTGGCAATGGTTCCCGCCGCAAAGCCCGACAGTACGCAGGCCGTCGAGCATTTCGCCAGGGTCAGTAGCGGCGAGGTCGGCAACAGCATTCGTGACGTCACGTTCCGTCGTGGCAAGGATGGCGAGGGACGCATCACCGTGGACCTCACCGATCCCAACGCCGGCATCGATATCCGGCACGAAGGCAAGAATCTGGTGGTCGATTTCGTGCGCGTCAATCTGCCGCCAACCCTGCGCAAGAAGCTCGATGTCACCGATTTTGGAACCCCCGTGCTGACGGTGAACACGATCCAGAAGGGCGCTGACACGCGCATGACGATCACCCCGCGCGGACTCTGGGAGCACAACGCCTATCAGAGCGACACGCAGTTCGTCATCGAAGTGAAACCGATCATCGAGGATCCGAACAAGCTGGTGCAGGGCTCGCGTGGCGGCTACCGCGGCGAGAAGCTGTCGCTGAACTTCCAGAACGTCGATGTTCGGCGCCTGTTGCAGGTGATCGGCGAGTTTACCGGCATGAACATGGTGATCAGCGATTCGGTTGGCGGGTCGATCACCCTGATCCTCAAGGATGTGCCATGGGATCAGGCGCTCGACATCATCATGCAGCAGAAGGGTCTCGACATGCGCAAGAGCGGCAACGTGATCCTGATTGCGCCGCGCGAGGAGATCGCCACCAGGGAGAAGCTCGAGTTCGAGTCACGGGCGCAGATCGGCGATCTCGAACCGCTGCAGACCGAGAGCTTCCAGGTGAACTACATCAGGGCTGAGGCGCTGCAGAGGCTTCTGATCGACCCGAAGCAGACGCTCCTGTCGAAGCGCGGCAGTGCGTTGGTCGACGAACGCTCGAACATGATGTTCGTCAAGGACACACCGGGCCGGCTTGACGAAGTGCGGGCGATGATTGCCAAGGTCGATGTTCCGCCACGGCAAGTCATGATCGAAGCGCGGATCGTCGAAGCAGGTGATACCTTTTCCAAGAGCCTCGGCGTTCGGTTGCTGTGGGACCAGATGGACCGAGCAGGTGCGAGACGCATTGGTGGCGATTCAACGCTGATCAGGGGGAATCTGAACACCAGCGGAAGTATCGCCGACAGCTCGGTAGTGAATCTGCCGGCAATCGGCTTGCAGGGGAATCCCCCTGGAAGCTTCGCGCTCCAACTCTTCAACAGCGCGCTCACCCAGTTCCTCACCGTCGAGATCTCGGCGCTGGAAGCCGATGGTCGAGGCAAGACGATCTCCAGCCCCAGAGTGACGACGGCCAACGGTGTCGAGGCTATCATCGAGCAGGGAACCGAGATTCCCTACCAGCAGGCGACGAGTTCCGGCGCTACGGCCGTGGCGTTCAAGAAAGCCGTTCTCTCGTTGAAGGTGAAGCCCAGCATTACGCCGGATGGGAGGATTGCCATGGAAGTGGACGTCAATAAGGACAGGCCCCTCTTGCTGACCGGGGGCGCAGTACCGATTGACACCAAACATGTCAAGACCGAGGTGCTGGTCGAGAATGGCGGTACCGTGGTGATCGGCGGTATCTACGAACAAAGAGTGGACACCACCACGGCCAGGGTACCGTTCCTGGGAGATCTCCCGTACATCGGCTTTCTGTTCAGGAACCGGACAACCGTCGATGAGAAGAAGGAGCTTCTCATCTTCATCACACCGCGGATCGTCACCGAGCACCTGTCGTTGCGCTAGGCAGCTTCCGGACAGGGACGACGAGGCCGGCCGCCAGCCGGCCTCTTGCGTCGCGGGGCAGCGCGTCACGCTTGCGTTAGAATGGCGCGGTGAGACTCCACGAACTGACCCGCAACATCTATCTCGTCGGCCTCATGGGTGCCGGCAAGACGACCGTCGGCAAGGCGCTCGCCAAGCGCCTTGGCTACCGCTTTCTCGACTCCGACCAGGAAGTCGAGGAGCGTACCGGCGTCAGTCTGGCTACCATCTTCGAAATCGAGGGCGAGGACGGCTTCCGCAAACGCGAGGCGCAACTCATCGCCGAGTTGGCCGAGCTCAGGCAGCATGTGGTGGCCACCGGTGGCGGCTCCGTCCTGCGACCGGAGAACCGGCTGGCGCTGCGCTCGAGCGGCACGGTGGTCTATCTCGATGTGCCGCTGCACACGCTCCACGAAAGGACGCGTCACGACCGCAAGCGGCCACTGCTGCAGGTCAGCGATCCGCGCCAGAAGCTGCGCGAACTGCTTGCGCAGCGCGATCCGCTTTACCGGGAGGTGGCGGATGTGACCATCTCCGGCAGCCACATCACGCCGCAGGCGATTCTCAATCTGCTGCTCAAGAAAGAGGGTGAAGCATGGAAACGCTGACGCTTGCGCTGGGAGATCGCTCCTACCCCATCCATGTCGGTCGCTCGCTGCTCGACCGCCCCGACCTGCTGTTGCCCTCGCTGCGTCAAAAGAAGGCGGCCATCGTCAGCAACACGACCGTCGCGCCGCTGTACCTGCGACGATTGGCGGATCCGCTGCTGCAAGCCGGCGTCGAGGTGGTCGAGGTCGTCTTGCCCGATGGCGAGGAGTTCAAGGACTGGCGAACCCTGAACTCGATTTTCGACGCACTCATTGCCGGTCGCTGCGAACGCTCGACGACGCTGATCGCTCTCGGTGGCGGCGTCGTCGGCGATGTTGCCGGCTTTGCCGCTGCCTGCTTCCAGCGCGGCATGCCTTTCGTCCAGGTACCGACGACCCTGCTGGCGCAGGTGGACTCATCGGTTGGTGGCAAGACGGCGATCAACCACCCGCAGGGAAAGAACATGATCGGCGCCTTCCATCAGCCGCGACTGGTGCTGGCGGATACCGATACCCTGACGACCTTGTGCGATCGCGAACTGCGCGCCGGTCTCGCCGAGGTGATCAAATACGGGCTGATCCGGGATCTGCCGTTCCTCGAGTGGCTCGAGCTGAACCTTGAGCGCGTGCTGGCACGCGAGCCGGCGGCCTTGGCGACCGCGGTCGCCGCCTCCTGTCGCAACAAGGCCGAGGTCGTCGCCGCGGATGAGCGTGAAGCCGGCGAGCGGGCCCTGCTCAACCTGGGTCATACCTTTGGGCATGCGATCGAGACCGGTGTTGGCTACGGCGAGTGGCTGCACGGTGAAGCGGTCGCTGCAGGTACGATGATGGCGGTGCAACTGTCGCATCAACTCGGCTGGATCGACCGTCACGACCTCGCCCGGGTCGAGCAGCTGCTGCAGCGTGCCGGTTTGCCGGTGGCTGGCCCGATGCTGAGCGTCGATCGCTACCTCGAGCTCATGCAGCACGACAAGAAGGTGCAGGATGGCCGTTCGCGGCTGGTCCTGCTGCAGCGACTCGGGCGCGCCGTGCTGACCGACCAGGCACCTCTGGCCCAGGTGCGCCAGGCGATCGCCGAACGTACGGCGCATGCATGAGCTGGCGCCCTACGCCGCCAGCGAGGCCAGCTCGCGCGGCCGGCGGCATATGGACTCGGCCCCGGTCCAGCGCACCGAATTCCAGCGCGACCGCGATCGCATCGTGCACTCGACCGCTTTCCGGCGGCTCGAGTACAAGACGCAGGTCTTCGTCAACCACGAAGGCGACCTTTTTCGCACCCGCCTGACCCACAGCCTCGAGGTGGCACAGATCGCCCGCGGCATCGCGCGCGCGCTGCGGCTCAATGAAGACCTCGTCGAAGCGATCTCATTGGCACACGACCTCGGCCACACCCCATTCGGTCACGCGGGCCAGGACGCGCTCAACGAGTGCATGCGTGCGCACGGGGGCTTTGAGCACAATCTGCAGAGCCTGCGGACGGTCGACTTGCTCGAGGAGCGCTACGCGGCGTTCGACGGTCTCAATCTGTGCTTCGAAACGCGCGAGGGGATCGTCAAGCATTGTTCGCGGGAAAACGCGCGCCTGCTCGGCGAATTGGGCGAGCGCTTCCTCAGTGGCACGCAGCCTTCCCTGGAAGCGCAAGTCTGCAACCTGGCCGACGAAATCGCCTACAACAACCACGATGTCGACGATGGGCTACGCGCTGGACTGATCACCCTGGAGCAACTGGTCGAGGTGCCACTCTTCGCCGAGCATGCTGCGGATGCCCGCAGGCACTATCCGGGGCTTCTCGGGCGCCGCCTGATCCATGAGACCATCCGGCGAATGATCAATGCGCTTGTCTGCGACCTGATCGCAGCCACTGCCCGGAACATCGCCGTCCATCAGCCGGTCGACATCGCTGCGGTGCGGCGGGCGCCGGAACTGGTTGCCTTCTCCGAAAGCCTGGGTGAAGCACAGCGGAACCTGAAGCGTTTCCTGCGCGGCCATCTCTATGAGCACTACCAAGTCCGTCGCATGGCCAGCAAGGCGCGGCGAATCGTCAGTGACCTGTTCCTTGCCTTCACCTCGGATGTCCGCCTGCTGCCGCCGCAATACCAAGCGCCGGCCGATGCGGCGCCGGTGCGCCGAGTCGCCGATTACATTGCCGGGATGACCGACCGCTACGCGATCCGCGAGCACCGGCGCTTGTTTTGCGTCGATGAAGGCTGAAAGGCAGCTGCCCGGTCGAATCGCGGCCTGTTGCGGATCGGCCGCTCAGGGTGCTGGCCAGTCCTTGATGTAGGCCTTGAGCAGCTTGTTCTCCATGTTCCGCTCCTCGAGCACCGCCTTCGCGACGTCATGAAAGGAGACGATGCCGACGATCGTTTCCTCCTCCATCACCGGCACATAGCGCGTGTGCGAGTCGACCATCATGCGGCGGAGTTCGTCGACGTCCATGTCGGGATGCGCGGTCGGTGGATTTCGGTCCATTGCCTCGACGACGAGGATTTCGGCGATCGGTGGCGTCGGCCCGACGCGACGCTCGGTCTGGCGTTTGGCCAGGATCAGGAGCACTTCGCGAAAGGTCAGCATCCCTGCCAGCTTGCCTCCGTCCATGACGATCACCGAGCCGATGTCGTTGTCAGCCATCATGATCACGGCCTCGGACAGCGGCGAGTCTGGATGCACGGCAAAAAGAGCGGAATCCTTGACCTGCAGAACTTCTCTTACCTCCATGGTACCCCCTCGATAAAGGTTGGCTGGTTGCGACGCCAGTCCATGTTTCGCGATGATTCTATCAGATGTCCAACGACATCCGGAAATGCGACGAGACTTCCTGTGCCGGGGTGTTGTCAAGGCGTCGACGGGTGCTCCAACCGCTTCGGCCGAAGGGAGGGGCGAGGTCGGCACAGAGGCAGCCATCACAGAACAAACGCCCGCGCGAGCGGGCGTCCGTTCGTCTCGGCCTCAGTTGGAGAGGCCGGCGGCTCAGCTCTTCAGCGACGCCAGGACTTCATCCAGCATCTTCTTCGCATCACCGAACAGCATTCGATTGTTCTCCTTGTAGAAAAGCGGGTTGTCGACGCCGGCATAGCCCGAAGCCATGCTGCGCTTCATGACGATCGAGGTCTTGGCCTTCCAGACTTCGAGCACCGGCATGCCGGCGATCGGGCTGTTCGGGTCGTCCTGTGCTCCCGGGTTCACGATGTCGTTGGCGCCGATGATCATCGCGACGTCTGTCTGCGGGAAGTCGTCGTTGAGTTCGTCCATTTCCTGAACGATGTCGTAGGGTACCTTGGCCTCGGCCAGCAGCACGTTCATGTGCCCTGGCATGCGCCCTGCCACCGGATGGATGCCGAAACGGACATTGACACCCTTCTCGCGCAGCAGCTTGGTGATCTCGTAAACGGTATGCTGCGCCTGCGCGACGGCCATGCCGTAACCGGGAACGATGATGACGTTCTTCGCTTCGCGCAGCAGTTCCGCCGTGTCGGCGGCGGTTACCGCGACCACTTCACCTGCGGGTTGCGCTCCGGCTGCAGCTGGCGTGCCGCCGGTGGTGCCGAAGCCACCGGCGATGACGCTGATGAAGTGACGGTTCATCGCCGCACACATGATGTACGAGAGAATCGCACCGCTCGAGCCGACCAGCGCGCCCGTGACGATCAGGAGATCGTTCGAGAGCATGAAGCCGGTGGCTGCCGCGGCCCAGCCGGAGTAGCTGTTGAGCATCGAGACGACGACCGGCATGTCGGCGCCGCCGATTGCCATCACCATGTGGATGCCGAAGAGCAGCGCGATGGCGGTCATCACCACCAGCGGCAGCATGCCCTCGTTCAGCGAGTGGGCGTTGATGAACTCGCGTCCGAACCAGATCACCACCAGCAGTCCGGCCAGGTTGATCCAGTGGCGCGCCGGCAGCAACATCGGGTTGCCGGAGATCTTGCCGGACAGCTTGCCAAAGGCGATCACCGAGCCGGAGAAGGTGACGGCACCGATCAGGATGCCGACGTAGATCTCGATCTCGTGGATCGTCTTTTCGGCGCCGCTCATCTGCGCCGAAGCCGCCGGGTCGATGTAGTTGGCAAAGCCGACGAGCATTGCTGCGAGGCCGACCAAACTGTGCATCAGCGCGACGAGTTCGGGCATCTGCGTCATCTGCACCGTGCGCGCGGCATAGACACCGATGCCCGCACCCACCACCATCGCGGCGATGATCCAGGCGTAGCCGGCAGCGCCGACGCTCGGTCCGAAGACGGTCGCCAGCACGGCGATGGTCATGCCGATGATGCCGTAGAGATTGCCGCGGCGCGACGTCTCGGGGTGGCTCAGGCCGCCGAGGCAAAGGATGAAGAGGATGGTTGCACCGAGATAGGAAACGGTAGCCAAGCCTTGGGACATGATCGTCGTCTCCTATTTGCGGAACATCGCCAGCATGCGCTGGGTGACGGCGAAACCGCCGAACATGTTGATCGTCGCCAGGACGATGGCGCCGACCGCGAGCCAGCGAATCCACTCGTCGGGTCGTTCGACTCCCGCTGCCAGTGGTGGCGCGACCTGGATCAGCGCGCCAATCGCGATGATGCTGCTGATCGCGTTGGTGACGCTCATCAGCGGCGTGTGCAGCGCGGGCGTGACGTTCCAGACGACCATGTAGCCGACGAAACAGGCGAGAACGAAGACCGTGAAGTGGCCAAGGAAGGCTGCTGGGGCGCCGGCGCCGATGCCCCAGAAGATCAGCGCACCGGCAGCGAAGAGCAGGCCGACGGCGGTGCCGGAGGCCGCAGACCCGCCCTTGCCATGACCGTGCGACTTGGCCGCGGGCTTGGCCGCCGGCGCGGCCGCCGGGGCTGCCGCCGGCGCCATGGACAGTGTCGGAGCCGGCGGTGGCCAGGTGATGGTGCCCTCCTTGATGACCGTCGTGCCACGGATCACTTCGTCATCCATGTTCACGTCGATCGTACCGTCCTTGCCCTTGCACAGTTCCTCGCTCAGCCGGAAGAGGTTGGTGGCGTAGAGGGTGCTCGACTGCTTGGACAGGCGGCTCGGCAGGTCGGAATAGCCGATGATCGTCACGCCGTGCCTGACGACGACCTTGCCCGGTTCGGTGAGCTCGCAGTTGCCACCCTGTTCGGCTGCCATGTCGACGATGATGCTGCCCGGCTTCATCGACTGCACCATCTCGGCGGTGATCAGCCGCGGCGCCGGCTTGCCCGGAATCAAAGCCGTCGTGATGATGATGTCCACCTCCTTCGCCTGCTTGGCGAAGGTCTCACGCTGCGCCTTCTGGAAGCCTTCGCTCATCACCTTGGCGTAGCCGCCTACCCCGGAACCTTCCTCCTGATAGTCGACGGCGACGAACTCGCCACCCATCGACTTGACCTGATCCGCCACTTCCGGGCGCGTGTCGTTGGCACGCACGATCGCGCCCAGCCCGGAGGCGGCACCGATCGCCGCCAGGCCGGCGACACCGGCACCGATGACGAACACCTTGGCCGGCGGCACCTTGCCGGCGGCGGTGATCTGACCGGTAAAGAAGCGGCCGAAATGATGTGCCGCCTCGATCACCGCGCGGTAACCGGCGATGTTCGCCATCGAACTCAGGGCATCGAGCTTCTGTGCCCGCGAAATGCGCGGCACGCTGTCCATCGCCAGGACCGTGGCCTTGCGCGCCGCCAACTGCTGCAACAGCTCGGGATTCTGTGCCGGCCAGATGAAGCTGACGAGTGTCCCGCCCTCACGCAGCAGCCCAACTTCCTCGCTCGATGGGCCGCGGACCTTGAAGACGATGTCCGACGAAGCCCACAGGCTGGCCGCGTCGGCGACGATCTCCGCACCCGCGGCACGGTAATCCTCGTCGGAAACGTTTGCCAGCTCGCCGGCGCCGGATTCCACGGCAACGCTGAAACCGAGCTTGATCAACTTCTCGACGACTTCGGGTACCGTGGCGACCCGTCTTTCCCCCGGTGCCGTTTCCCTCGGCACTCCGATTTTCATTGGCATTCAGTCCTCCATTACTCGTTGCTCATTCTTCGAGTCCACGCATTCAAAAAGACCAGTCCGCATCCCGCCCGCGGCTGGTCCCCCAAGAAGCCACACCTGCCCTGTCGAAAACGCTCCCGTCTCGACATCGCATCCTGTTGCTGCCGTCGGTCGCGGCTGCCGCCCCACCCT
>JFAX01000001.1:233804-278313 GCA_000585015.1 Candidatus Accumulibacter adjunctus
GTCGGTCGCGGCTGCCGCCCCACCCTCGTTGGCTGTTGCGGGAACGGCTGCAGTATCGCCCATGCCTCCGCGCACCAGCTTACCACAAGCGTAAGGCCAAATTTACCATGCGCGGGGCACCGCATGGCCGAGTCGTCCCGACTGCCTCGACGACGAGAGCCCGCAGCCGCGCCGGCGCAAGACGCCCTGCAGCGCATGGGGTGGCAAGCCGTGCCGCCTTCGAGCACCCGCAGCGGCGCCGTGGCTGCAACCGAGCAGTGCGAATCGGCCGCTCTTGCGCAACCAGTGCACCAGTACGGGCAAGCCTGACAGGATGACGGCACGCATCTTGCTTCATCGATCGCTGCCCGCCCGAGTCACGCGTCGCCGCTGTCGTTGCTGCTGTTGATGCCCCATCCTGGTGCACCGGCGTCGCCAGCGTGCCCCTCGTTGGTGCGGTGCAGCATCTTGTCTCGACGGTGCTTTCCGAGTATAGTCGCGGGTCGCGCGGAGTGGCCGGAACGGCCGCGTCGTACCCGAGACGACGGCTGTTGCGAGCAATGTGGTTCGTTTGCCGTCCCAGTTTTGTGAGGATTCGAGAGTGATGGATTCCGCCATACCTGAAGGGCAGGGTCTCTACGACCCGGCCAACGAGCACGATGCATGCGGCGTCGGTTTCGTCGCGCATATCCAGGGCAAGAAGAGTCACTCGATCATCGAGCAGGGCCTGCTGATCCTGAGGAACCTCGATCATCGCGGAGCGGTCGGTGCCGACCCCCTGATGGGCGATGGCGCCGGCATCCTGATCCAGATTCCCGACGATTTCTATCGCGCCGAGATGGCGAAGCTGGACATCGAACTGCCACCGGCTGGCGACTATGGCGTCGGCATGGTGTTCCTGCCGCAGGAATCGGCGTCGCGTCTGGCGTGTCAGGAGGAGATCGAACGTGCCGTGCGGTCCGAGCACCAGGTGGTGCTCGGCTGGCGCGACGTACCGGTCGATCATTCGATGGCGATGTCGCCGACGGTGCGCGCACGCGAGCCGGTGATCCGTCAGATCTTCGTCGGCCGCGGTGCGGATGTGATGGTCACCGATGCCCTCGAGCGCAAGCTGTACGTCATCCGCCGTCGGGCGGCGAACGCCATCGGAGCCTTGGGCCTGAAGCACGGCAAGGAGTTCTACCAGCCGTCGATGTCGGCGCGGACGGTCGTCTACAAGGGCCTGCTGCTCGCCAACCAGGTTGGAGAGTACTATGCGGACCTGCGCGATCCCCGCTGCGTCTCGGCAATGGCGCTGGTTCATCAGCGCTTTTCGACCAATACCTTCCCGACCTGGAGGTTGGCGCACCCGTTCCGGATGATCGCGCACAACGGCGAGATCAACACCCTGCGCGGCAACTACAACTGGATGCGCGCCCGCGAGAAAGGGACGTCGTCGCCGTTGCTGGCGGGCGACCTCGAGAAGATCTGGCCGCTGATCTACCCTGGCCAGTCGGATTCGGCATCGTTCGACAATGCGCTGGAACTGCTGGTGATGGGCGGCTACTCGCTGGCGCACGCGATGATGATGCTGATTCCCGAGGCGTGGGAGTCGCACACCCTGATGGACGAGAAGCGCAGCGCGTTCTACAAGTACCACGCCGCGATGATCGAACCCTGGGATGGACCGGCGGCGGTCGCGTTCACCGATGGCCGCCAGATCGGCGCCACGCTCGACCGCAACGGCCTGCGTCCGGCCCGTTACCTGGTGACCGACGACGATCTCGTGGTCATGGCTTCGGAGGCGGGCGTGCTGCCGATACCGGAGGAGCGGATCGTCCGCAAGTGGCGCCTGCAGCCGGGGAAGATGTTCCTCATCGATCTCGAGCAGGGACGGATCATCGACGACGCCGAACTCAAGGACACGCTGGCGCGCGCGCGGCCGTACCAGGACTGGCTCGGCCGGATCAACATCAAGCTCGACGAACTGCCGGCGCCACACGCGGTTCCGGCAGGCGCCCATCGGACGCCGCTGCTCGATCGGCAGCAGGCCTTCGGCTACACGCAGGAGGACATCAAGTTCATCCTCGAGCCGATGGCCGGATCGGGCGAGGAAGCCACCGGCTCGATGGGCAACGATTCGCCACTCGCCGTTCTTTCGGACCGCAGCAAACCGCTGTTCAATTATTTCCGGCAGCTCTTCGCGCAGGTGACCAATCCGCCGATCGACCCGATCCGCGAACAGCTGGTGATGTCCCTGGTTTCGTTCATCGGGCCGAAACCGAACCTGCTCGGCATCAACGAGATCAATCCGCCCTACCGTCTCGAGGTGTCGCAACCGGTGCTCGATTTCGACCACATGGCAAAGCTGCGGCGGATCGCCACCTACACCGAAAGCAAGTTCCACTCGGCCGAGCTCGACATCTGCTATCCGCTCGCCTGGGGCCGGCAGGGGGTCGAAGCGCGCTTGGCGTCGCTGTGCGCCGAGGCGGAAGATCATGTGCACAAGGGTTCCAGCATCCTCATCGTTTCCGATCGCCGGCTCGACGCCGAGCATGTCGCCATCCCCGCACTGCTGGCCACCTCAGCGGTGCATCAGCACCTGGTGACGAAGGGACTGCGGACGCGCGTCGGTCTCGTCGTGGAGACCGGTGCCGCGCGCGAGACGCACCATTTCGCCGTCCTCGCCGGATATGGGGCGGAAGCGGTGCACCCCTACCTGGCGCTCGAAACGTTGCAGGAAATGGCGGGCAACGACCCGGTGAAGGGCGACAAGGCGATCAAGCACTTCATCAAGGGCGTCGGCAAGGGCCTCCTGAAGGTCATGTCCAAGATGGGTATCTCGACCTACATGTCGTACACCGGCGCGCAGATCTTCGAGGCCGTCGGACTGCAGAAGAGAATGGTGGACAAGTACTTCACCGGCACCTCGACGCAGGTCGAGGGCATCGACGTCTTCGACGTCATGGAGGAGGCGATCCGTCTGCACCTGCAGGCCTTCGGCGACGATCCCGTCCTGGCGACGATGCTCGACGCCGGTGGCGAGTATGCCTACCGGGTGCGCGGCGAAGAGCACATGTGGACCCCCGAAGCGATCGCCAAGCTGCAGCATTCGACACGCAGCGGCAGGTACGAGAGCTACAAGGAGTATGCCCGCCTGATCAACGAGCAGACGAAACGCCACATGACGCTGCGCGGGCTGTTCGAGCTGAAGCCGGCCGGACAGCCGCCGCTGCCGCTCGCCGAGGTCGAAGCGGCGACAGAGATCGTCAAGCGCTTCACCACCGGTGCCATGTCGCTCGGTTCGATTTCGACCGAAGCACACAGCACGCTGGCGATCGCGATGAACCGCATTGGCGGCAAGTCGAACACCGGCGAAGGCGGCGAGGATCCGGCGCGCTTCCGAACCCTGCAGGGCGGCGAGATGCTTTCCGATGTGCTTGGCAAGTCGCGCATCGAGCGCGATTACCGGTTGCAGCCGGGCGACAGTCTGCGCTCGGCGATCAAGCAGGTCGCCTCCGGGCGTTTCGGCGTCACCGCCGAGTACCTGGTCAACGCCGACCAGTTGCAGATCAAGATGGCGCAGGGGGCGAAGCCTGGCGAGGGCGGCCAGTTGCCGGGCCACAAGGTATCCGAGTACATCGGCTTCCTGCGCCATTCGGTGCCGGGAGTGGGCCTGATCTCGCCACCGCCGCACCACGACATCTACTCGATCGAGGATCTGGCGCAACTGATTCACGACCTCAAGAATGCCAACCCGAAGGCATCGATCAGCGTCAAGCTGGTATCGGAAGTCGGAGTCGGCACCGTGGCCGCCGGCGTCACCAAGGCCAAGGCCGACCATCTGGTCATAGCCGGCCATGATGGCGGTACCGGCGCCAGCCCGCAGTCGTCGATCAAGCATGCCGGTTCGCCGTGGGAACTCGGTCTCGCCGAGACGCAACAGACGCTCGTGCTCAACGGGCTGCGCGGCCGCGTCCGGGTGCAGGTCGACGGACAGATCAAGACCGGGCGCGACGTCGTCGTCGGTGCGCTGCTGGGAGCGGACGAATTCGGTTTTGCGACCGCACCGCTGGTGGTCGAGGGTTGCATCATGATGCGCAAGTGCCACCTCAACACCTGCCCGGTCGGCGTCGCGACGCAGGATCCGGTCCTGCGTCGCCGCTTCTCCGGCCAGCCCGAACACGTCGTCAATTTCTTCTTCTTCATTGCCGAGGAAGTCCGCGAGCTGATGGCGCAACTCGGCATCCGTCGTTTCAATGATCTGATCGGGCGCAGCGACCTGCTCGACATGCAGCCCGGGATCAGCCACTGGAAGGCGAAGGGGCTCGATTACAGCCGCATCTTCCATCGCCCGGCCAACGCCAGCGGCGCCGCCGTCTTCCATTGCGAGCAGCAGGATCACGGACTGGCGAAGGCGCTCGACCGGCAACTGATCGATCTGGCCCGGCCGGCGATCGACAACGGCGAACGCGTCACGCTCGATCTGCCATTGCGCAACATCAACCGCACCGTCGGAGCCATGCTCTCCGGGCGAATTGCCGAGCGCTACGGGCGAGCGGGTCTGCCCGACGGAACGATCGAGATTCGCTTCCGGGGAACTGCCGGTCAGGCCTTCGGCGCCTTCCTGGCGCGCGGCGTCACCCTCGACCTCGTCGGAGAGGCCAACGACTACGTCGGCAAGGGTCTTTCGGGCGGGCGCATCATCGTTCGTCCGAGTGCCGGCTTCCGTGGTGAGAGCCGCAGCAACATCATCGTCGGCAACACCGTCCTCTATGGCGCGACCGAGGGCGAAGTCTTCTTCGCCGGTGTCGCGGGCGAGCGCTTTGCCGTGCGCAACTCCGGTGCGACCGCAGTCGTCGAGGGCGTCGGCGATCATGGCTGCGAGTACATGACCGGCGGCACCGTCATCGTTCTCGGCATGACGGGGCGCAACTTCGCTGCCGGCATGTCGGGCGGCGTCGCCTACGTCTTCGACGAGGAAGGGACCTTCGCCTCCCGCTGCAACATGGCGCAAGTGTCGCTCGAACCGGTCGAGGAGGAGTTGCTGGCGCGCCAGGGCAGCGACGCCGGCGACGAGCTCGAAAGCCACGGCAAGGTCGATGTCCGGCACCTGGGCGAGATCGATGAGGTCCTCCTCAGGGGGCTGATCGACAAGCACTATCGCTACACCAACAGCCGCCAGGCGCAACGCGTGCTGAACGATTGGGAGCGCCATCGCCGGCGCTTCGTCAAGGTGATGCCGCATGAGTATCGCCGGGTGCTCAGCGAGCTGGCGAAAAAGGAACCGGAGACCGTATAGAAATGGGCAAGCCGACAGGATTCATCGAGTACCAGCGTCTGGCGGAAGCGTCCGAGCCGGTTGCTGCACGCCTCAAGCACTACCGCGAGTTCGTCCTCGCGCTGACTGACGAGCAGGCCAGCCTGCAGGGGGCGCGCTGCATGGATTGCGGCATTCCGTTCTGCAACAGCGGATGTCCGGTGAACAACATCATTCCCGACTGGAACGATCTCGTGTTCCGCGGCCACTGGCAGCAGGCGCTGGCGGTCCTGCATTCGACCAACAACTTCCCGGAATTCACCGGCCGCATCTGTCCGGCTCCGTGTGAAGCGGCTTGCACGCTCAACATCAACACGGATCCGGTGGGGATCAAGTCGATCGAGCATGCGATCGCCGACAAGGGTTGGCAACAAGGGTGGATCGTGCCGCAGCCGCCGGCGCAGAAGACCGGCAGGAAGGTTGCGATCGTCGGTTCCGGGCCAGCAGGCTTGGCTGCCGCACAGCAACTGGCACGCGTCGGCCATGCAGTCGTCGTGTATGAGAAGAGCGACCGCATCGGCGGCCTGCTGCGCTATGGCATCCCCGACTTCAAGCTGGAAAAGTCGCACATCGACCGCCGCGTCGAACAGATGCGCGCCGAAGGCGTCGAGTTCCGTGTCGAACAGGAGGTTGGCGGCAGCGGGCCGGGCGCAGTCGCGGCTGCCCAGCTGCTGGCTGAATTCGATGCCCTGATCGTCGCCGGTGGCGCCGAGTCGCCGCGGGATCTGCCGGTGCCCGGACGCGAGCTCGATGGCGTGCACTTCGCGATGGAGTTCCTGCCGCAGCAGAACAGGGTCAACGCCGGCGACCGCCTTCGCCAGCAGATCACCGCCACCGGCAAGCGAGTGGTCGTCATCGGCGGCGGCGATACCGGATCGGACTGCGTCGGTACGAGCAACCGCCAGGGTGCCCTGTCGGTCACCCAGTTCGAAGTGATGCCGCAGCCGCCAGCACAGGAGGACAAGACGCTGACCTGGCCTTACTGGCCGATGAAGCTGCGTACGTCGTCATCGCACGAGGAAGGCTGCGCCCGCGACTTCGCCGTGTCGACCACGCAGTTCATTGGCGAGAGCGGCAAGCTCAAGGCGCTGCGTGTCGCTCGTGTCGACTGGAGCGGCGGGCGGATGAGCGAGATCGCCGGGAGCGAAACCGAGATTGCTGCCGACCTCGTCCTGCTTGCCATGGGCTTCGTGTCGCCGGTCCGGCAGGGCTTGCTGGAGCAACTGGCGGTCGAACTCGATGCGCGCGGCAACGTCCGCGCCACGACCGATGGCGACGGCTGCTACGCGACCAGCGTGCCACGGGTGTTTGCCGCCGGTGACATGCGCCGAGGGCAGTCGTTGGTCGTCTGGGCGATCCGCGAGGGCCGGCAGTGCGCGCGCGAGGTCGATGCCTTCCTCATGGGGCGTTCGGACCTGCCGCGCTGAAGCCTTGCCATGCATCGCCTCTCCAGCTGGGCGCGGCCAGGCGGCCGTCCGGCACGGCCCGCCAGCGCGGCTTCGGACGTATACTGTAGCCAGGATGCATGCACGGCAGTGAGTCTTTCTGCCGCCGGCCTGCCCGCAGCTCCCTTTTTCCCGTGACCGAGCGTGACATTTTTGTGCCCGGCTCGCCACCGGATCTGGAACAATGATTGCAGCAACGTGAACGCTGGTGTCGACCCCCGTTGCAGGCGGGTCCGCGTCCTCTGCATCAGCAAGCCGCTGCCGCCGGCCGGATCCCCGGCAGGCGCAACAGGAACCAATCGTAGCGTCTCATCAGGGTTCAGCAAATGAACATCGTCATTCTCGCCGCCGGCCAGGGCAAGCGCATGCACTCCAATCTGCCAAAGGTCCTGCATCCGCTGGCCGGCAAGGCGCTCGTCTCGCACGTCATCGACACCGCACGCAGTCTTGCGCCACAGCGAGTCTGCATCGTATACGGGCATGGTGGCGAGGCAGTGCGTGCTGCCATCACGGCGCCTGATCTCGTCTGGGTGCTGCAGGAGCCACAGTTGGGGACCGGGCACGCGCTGATGCAGGCATTGCCGCAGCTGGCGGCTGCTGGAACGACACTGGTACTCTATGGCGACGTGCCCCTGACCCGGGTGGAAACACTGCAGCGGCTGCTGCATGCGGCACGTGACTCGCTGGCAGTGCTCACCGTCGAACTGGACGACCCGACCGGCTATGGCCGGATCGTCCGCAACGCTGCCGGCGACGTCGCACGCATCGTCGAGCAGAAGGACGCCTCGCCCGACGAGCGCACGATCCGCGAGATCAATACCGGCATCATGGCGCTGCCGACAGCGCGTCTCGCCGAATGGCTCGGCTGCCTGTCGAACGACAACGCGCAGCGGGAGTACTACCTGACCGACATCGTCGGCATGGCGGTGGCCGCCGGACTGCCGGTGCGTACCGCCCAACCGGAGTCGGCAGCCGAGGTGCTCGGGGTGAACAGCAAGGTGCAGCTGGCCGAGCTCGAACGCGTCGCGCAGCGACGGATCGCCGATCAGTTGCTCACGCAGGGAGTCCGCCTGGCAGACCCGGCACGGATCGACGTGCGCGGCGAGCTGGTCTGCGGCCGCGATGTCTTCATCGACATCAACTGCGTCTTCGAGGGCCGCGTGGTGCTGGACGAGGCAGTCGAAGTCGGCCCCTCCTGCGTACTGAAGAACGCACACATCGGCTCCGGCGCGCGCCTCGCCGCATTCAGCCACATCGAGGACGCAATCGTCGGACCGGACGGGGTGATCGGGCCGTTCGCCCGCCTGCGCCCCGGAACCGAGCTGGGTCCGGGGGTGCATGTCGGCAACTTCGTCGAGCTGAAGAACAGCCGCTTCGCTGCCCAGTCGAAGGCCAACCATCTGGCCTACGTCGGCGATGCGGTCGTCGGCAGTCGCGTCAACATCGGTGCCGGAACGATCACCTGCAACTACGATGGTGCCAACAAGTTCCAGACGGTGATCGAGGACGACGCTTTCATCGGTTCCGACACGCAGTTGGTGGCGCCGGTAACCGTTGGTCGCGGCGCCACCCTCGGCGCCGGCACGACGCTGACCCGCGATGCCCCGCCAGACACGCTGACCATTTCGCGTGCCCGGCAAACCTCCATATCGGGCTGGAAACGGCCGCAGAAAATCCGGAAGTGAACTGACCATGTGTGGCATCGTTGCCGCGGTCGCCGACCGCAACATCGTTCCCGTCCTGCTCGAGGGCCTGCGCAAGCTCGAATACCGCGGCTACGACTCGGCGGGCCTCGCCCTGATCGACGACAGCGGCCTGCGCCGACTGCGCGCAGTCGGCCGCGTTGCCGAATTGACGGCGCAGGTCGATGAGACGCACGCCGCGGGCAACACCGGCATCGCACACACGCGCTGGGCGACGCACGGCGTGCCGTGCGAACGAAACGCCCATCCGCACATCTCCGGTGGGTTGGCCGTCGTCCACAACGGGATCATCGAGAACCACGAGTCGCTGCGCAGTCGCCTCAAGGACCTCGCCTATGTCTTCACTTCCGACACCGACACCGAAGTCGTCGCCCATCTGATTGCCCATGAGTTGAAGACCGAGAGCGACCTCCTCGCTGCCGTTCGCCGGGCGGTTGCGCAACTGCAGGGTGCCTACGCGATCGCCGTCGTCCGTGAAGCGGATCCGAGCCGGCTCGTCGTCGCGCGTGAGGGCGCGCCGCTCCTTCTCGGTTTGAGTGGCAACGGGCTCTACGCCGCCTCCGATGCTTCGGCGCTGGTACAGGTCACGCGCCGGATGGTGTACCTCGAGAACGGCGACTGTGCCGAACTGACCCGCGACGGCTACCGCATCGCCCGCGTCGACGGTACGCCCGTGGAGCGGCCGGAAAGCGAATCGCAGCTGTCGGCCGATGCGATCGAACTGGGCAACTACCGGCACTACATGCAGAAGGAGATCTTCGAGCAGCCGGTGGCACTGGCGAACACCCTCGAAATGCTCGGCGCCGCGCGCAGCATCCAGCCGGGCATCTTCGGCGCCGAGAGTGAGGAGCTGCTGCGCGGCGTGCGGCAGGTGCTGATCATCGCCTGCGGTACCAGTTACCATGCCGGTCTCGTGGCGCGCTACTGGCTCGAGTCGATTGCTGGTGTCGCCTGCTCGGTCGAAGTGGCGAGCGAGTACCGCTATCGCGACTCGGTCGCCGATCCGCGCACCCTCGTCGTCACCATTTCGCAATCGGGTGAGACCGCCGACACGCTGGCGGCACTGCACTACGCCAAGTCGCTCGGCATGCACCGCACCCTGTGCATCTGCAATGTTCCCGAGTCGTCGCTGGTGCGCGAGAACAGCCTGCGTTTCATCACCCGCGCCGGTCCCGAGATCGGCGTGGCGTCGACCAAGGCCTTCACCACCCAGCTCGCCGCTCTTTATCTGCTGACGCTGGTCCTCGCCAAGGTCCGCGACCGGCTCGACGCCGAGCAGGAGGCTGGCGAACTGCTGGCGATGCGACACCTGCCGATGGCGGTCAGCATGATCCTCGAACTGGAGCCGCAGATCCGCGAGTGGGCAGAGTGTTTTTCGATGAAGCAGCATGCCCTGTTCCTCGGCCGCGGCCGGCATTATCCGATCGCCATGGAGGGCGCGCTCAAGCTGAAGGAGATCTCGTACATCCATGCCGAGGCCTATCCGGCCGGCGAACTGAAGCATGGTCCGCTGGCGCTGGTCGATCGCGAGATGCCGGTGATTGCCGTGGCGCCCAACGACGTCCTGCTGGAGAAGCTCAAGTCGAACCTGCAGGAAGTGCGTGCGCGCGGTGGCGAACTCTGGGTCTTTGCCGATGCCGACAGCGAGATGAAGGAGTCGGACGGGATTCACGTGCTGCACCTGCCGGAGCATTACGGTGCCCTGTCGGCGCTGCTGCACGTCGTGCCGCTGCAGTTGCTCGCCTATCATGTCGCGCTGGTGCGCGGCACGGACGTGGACAAGCCGCGCAACCTGGCGAAGTCGGTGACCGTCGAGTGAGCCTGCGGGGTCGCCGTGGCGGCGAACCGGCTCAGTACTTGACGCGCGCGAAGTAGCTCTTTTCCGACGCCTCGAGCGCCTGCCGCAGGGTGACGATTCCCATCTGCGCCAACAGCGGCAGCATCCTGAGGAACACCTCGGCTGTCGCACAGGCGTCGCCGAGCGCGTTGTGGCGCCCGGCGATCACCACGCCCAGTCGCTCGGCGATGTGATCGAGCTGATGCGAGTCCTGATTGGCGTGCAGCACGCCGGAAAGCAGCAGCGTGTCGAGGACCGGCTGCCTGAACATCACGCCCGACGAATCCTCCTTCAACTGCAGAAAGCGCATGTCGAAAGCGGCGTTGTGGGCAACGAGCACGGTCTCGTTGCAGAAATCATGGAAAGCGGGCAGAACGGCGTCGATCTGCGGCTGTCCGCGGACCATGTCGTCGGTGATGCCATGAATGCGGATACCCTCGGGCCGCAGGAAGCGTTGTGGGTCAACGAGCTGATCGAAATTCTCGTGCCGCAGCAGTCGGCCATTGACGATGCGCACGGCGCCGATCTGGATGATCTCGTCGCCGGCAGCCGGTTCGAGGCCGGTGGTTTCAGTGTCGAAGACGGTGTAGGCGAGGTCGCTGAGCCGCCGGTCGAGATCGATGCTCTGGTCGCGGAAATGAAAGAGGTCGAAATCATAGTACTCCGGGCGCACGCTCGGCTCGTCGCCGGCCGCTTGCGCCTGCAGGCTGTCGGGCAGGGCAACCGGCAGCACGAAGCGAAAGAAGGAGCGCGCGCTGGCCTTTTCTCGTTCGTACCAGATTTCCCCGCCGTGACGGTCGATCACGTCGCGCAGCGACAGCGGCGAGCTCTCCGTCCCGAGGTGCATGGTCTCGTTTTCCCAGGTCGTGAACGTCTCCAGCGAGATGGCGTGGTCGGCCCAGATCATGTCCAGGTAGGCCAGCCTGCCGAAAGGCAGCAGTCGGAAACGCAGTTCAGGGATGCGATGATGATGGACCAGCCTCGCAGCGAGGAAACAGATCGAGAAAACGAGCGAAAAGCTCTCGGCGCGCAGCCAGACTGCCTCATCGATCTCCTCGTTGGCGGTTGCCAATTGCAGCTCCTGCTCGATGCGCCGCTGTGCGGCAACGACCAGATCGAGTCCTTGGACCTCTTCCAGCGGCCAGCGCGTCTTCAATGAATCGGCGAACTCGCTCATCGTCCGGTCGAGACGCTGGCTCATGCGGACGACCTCATCGCTGATGATGCCCATGAAGCGGTCACGGATCTCCGGCTCGATGTCGGGGTAGTCGAGCAGGTTGCCCACTGCGACGCGGATGTTGGCCAGGCTGCCGCGGGTGCCGTCGGTCAGGGATTGCAGAACCTGATCGCGACGGGATTCCTGTTCCAGGCTGCGGGTGATGTTCTCGACCGTCAGCACGTAGCCGGTCATCTCGCGCTGCTGCGGCGCGTCATCGGTCGCCAGGACGGGTACCAGCTGCACGCGCAGGAGCTGTCCGCCGCGTGCCGCGGTGATGAAAGTGGCGATCGCCGTGGCCGCGCCCTTGTGCAATCGCTGGCGGACGACGTCGAGAGCGTGGTCGATCTGACTGCGTTCGAGGATCGAGAAGATCGACCGGCCGAGCCCGATCAAGGCGCCACCGGCGACTGCCGTGGTTCCGAGCGCGAGTGCGCGGAACTGCAGTCGCGCCCGGCTGTTGTAAAGCAGGATCCTTCCCTCACGGTTGCACACCACGACCGCCTGGGCCAGTTCCGACATCAGCGCCGCCAGCCGGTTCTTCTCCTCCTCGACCGACGACTTGGCGGCGGCAATCTGTGCCGCGACGTCGTCCATCAGACCGTCGCGCTGCTGTGCGAGCTCGTTCGTCGCCACCGCCAGCAGGCGGACCTCCGGCGGTCCTTCGGGGGTGACGCGGAAGTTGCGGTTCGCCGCCAGCATCAGGCGCAGGTTCTCGGCCATCTTCAGCAGCCCCTGGACATATTCGCGAAAGAGATAGCGAATGACCAGGAGACCGACGAAGAAGCCAAAGGCGGTCATCATCGTACCCAGCGACAGGTGCGGCGCGATCAGGCGGATGAGCGCGGCACGCTCGTCCGCCTGCGCATCTGCCCAGATCAGTGCCGCCGTGATCAGGAAGGGGCCGGTCACCAGCAGGAAGAGGATGATGACCGAGATGGCCAGACGGAGGCGCGCGTTCATTGTTCGGTGGTCGGCAAGGTTGTGGGGCTATGGTCGTGGTGGCCTCGGGGCGAGCGCCGTCGGGCATGGCAATTCTACCGGCTAACGTCGACCACGGTGCCCAGTCTCTGGCCGACGAACGGGAACTCCGGCTGCCGCCGCGGCGCGCCCCGACGGGACAGCCGCTTTTGGGGTGCCTACCTGCACCTGCAGGGCAAAGAAATGTATCCTGAATCCTTTCAACGACTGCCGGGAGATATCATGACCGTGTGCCCGATCGCCATCGTTGCCGGCTGCAAGAGATGCCCGGCCTTTTCCATCTGCCCGCTGAAGACCGTCCTCGGTGATGCGCCGAAACCCGGCGAAAAACCGGACGGGCAAACGCCGGTCGAAAAGAAGTAACCCTTGCCCGCGTCGTGCCGGGCTGTCGCGGGGCCTGACCGCTGGCGTGCCGGGATGCTCCGGCGGACCGGCGCCGCTACGCAACCCGCGGTCAGCATGCACTCCTGTTGCGCGAGGAAGCCGATTGACTCGCCGCGACAAGGCCCGGATACTCGCGACGTTGCCGGCGGGACGCCGGTGACGCGAGGCAAGGGAAACCGGTTCGGTCTGTCGTCACGCAGCCGTTTCGCCGGTAGCGCCGTTTCACTCCTGACTGGGAGGTCTCTCCATGGGTCTGCGACTGAAATTCAATCTCGTGTTGCTCGCCGTGTTCCTTGCCGGCTTCGCCGTCACCGGCTACGTTTCCCGGACTTTGCTCGACCGGCACGCGCGCGAGCAGGTGCTTGGCGAGGCGCGCCTGCTGATGGAAGCGGCGTTGGCCGTGCGTGCTTATACGGTCGACCAGGTGCGGCCGCACCTCGTCGGACAGATGGACAAGGTCTTCCTGCCGCAGACGGTGCCGGCTTTTGCCGCCACCGAGACGCTTCAGCATCTGCGACGGAATTACGCCAACTACGCGTACAAGGAAGCGACGCTCAATCCGACGAACCTGCGCGACCGGCCCGCCGACTGGGAAGCCGACCTGATCCACAGCTTCCGGAACCGTGCCGAGCAGAAGGAGATCAGTGGTGAGCGCGACACGCCCACCGGCCGGCTGCTCTACGTCGCCCATCCGATCCGCATCGAGTCGCCGGCCTGTCTTCAGTGCCACAGCACACCCGACGTCGCGCCACCGTCGATGATCCGCATCTACGGCCCGGCCAATGGCTTCGGCTGGAAGCTCAATGAGGTCGTCGGGGCGCAGGTCGTTTCGGTGCCGATGTCGGTGCCACTGGAGAACGCGGCGCAGGCTTTCCGCACCTTCATGGTGTCCCTGGCGGCGGTGTTCGCGGTCGTCTTCGTCGTCCTCAACCTGTTGCTCTCCTGGCTGATCATACGACCGGTGACGCGCCTGTCGGCGGCGGCCGACAAGGTCAGCACCGGTGATTTCGAGCAACCGGAGTTTCCCGAAAAGGGCGGCGACGAGGTTGCCGTGCTGGCCAGTTCCTTCAACCGGATGCGTCGCAGTCTCGAGAAGGCGATGCAGATGATCGATGGCTGAGCGAGCCATGAGCGGCGTGAGCAACGACGGCGCCGGCCAGGGACAGCGTCGCTCGTCGGCAGCCGACAACGACCTGCTGGCTCTGCCAGCCGGCCATGGCATGCACGAGTACCGGATTGATCGGGTTCTCGGCAGCGGCGGCTTCGGCATCACCTATCTCGCGCACGATACGCATCTCGACTGCCCGGTGGCGATCAAGGAGTATCTGCCGCGTGACACTGCCGGGCGGGGGCCTGGGCTGTCGGTGCGCCCGCACTCGACTGCCGGTGCCAGCTCCTTCGCCTGGGGTCTCGATCGGTTCCTGCAGGAATGTCGGGCGCTCGCCAGCTTTCACCATCCCGCGATCGTGCGCGTACTGCGCTACTTCACTGCCAACGACACGGCCTACATGGTCATGGAATACGAAAGTGGAGACCCGCTCGACAGCTGGCTCGCCAGTCGCGCGCCCGTTGATGCCGCCACGCTGCAGCGCATCGTGCGACCCTTGCTCGACGGGCTCGAAACCATCCACAACACCGGCTTCCTGCATCGCGACATCAAGCCGCGCAACATCTACATGCGGGCCGACGGCTCACCGGTGCTGCTCGACTTCGGCTCGGCCCGGCGCCTTGCCACGCAGGGACAGCAGCAGCTGCTGACCGCGGTCGTGACGCCCGGCTTCGCACCGGCCGAGCAGTACCTGCCTGACGGCAAGCAGGGCCCGTGGAGCGACCTCTACTCGCTGGCCGGGGTGATGTACTGGCTGGTCACGGGTCATCTGCCAACCGAGAGCCTGGCGCGGCTGCGCGAGGATCCGATGCCCGCTGCGGCGGCGATCGGGCGGGCCGACGTCTACGGCAAGTCGATGCTGCGGGCCATCGATTGGGCGTTGACGCCCGACGAGAACCTGCGCCCGCGACGGGTGGCGGATTTCCGCCGCGCCTGCCTGCCGTCGGCCGGGCAACCCGCGGTCGAAGCGGCCGACCCACCGGCGGTGCTGCCGACGCCCGGCAGTTCCTTCAGTGAAGGCTGCAGCTTCATCGGCGCGGTACTCTTCAGCGACGTGTGCGCTGCACCGACGCCAGTCGAGGCAGCCGCCGAGGCGGTGCACAAGGAGCACCGCCTGCTCCTGGCGACGCTGGTCGGCGAAGCCGTCGCCGGCTTGCCGGCGAACAGCCGCCTGGCAGCGAACACCCGTGAGGGTTGTGCCGTCTGCTACGTCGGTGACCCCGAGGATGCCCTGCGCACAGCCAGCCGGCTCAGCGCGGCAGCGAGCGAACGCGGGCTGGGCCTGCACATCGGCATCAACCTCGGGCCGGTACGCGTCCAGCCCGATCCCGGAGGCCGCTCTCGCCTGCTCGGTGATGGCGTTGCCAGCGCCTTCCGCGTCATGCGTTTCGCCGAGCCCGGCCAGGTGCTGGTCAGCGCCGCCTATGTCGATCTGATTGCGCAGCTGCGCCGCAGCGCGGCGACCTGTTTCACCGCACTTGGCCAGCGGCGCGACCCGCAGGACCGGGTGCATGATCTCTACCTTTACGTCGGTACTCCGGGCGCGCTCGCCTCGCAGCCGATCACCGCCAATGCCGCCGCAACGACGGCGAGTGATCTGACACCGGCCGTCGTCGAGGAGGCCGAACGGGTATTGACGGCGTACATTGGGCCGATGGCTCGCATCCTGGTGCGCAAGACGCTGCCGCGTGCCGGCGGACGCCAGGATCTGCACCGCCTGCTGGCGGAAATGATCCCCGACCCACCAGCGCGGTCGGCATTTCTCGCCGCGCTCACGCACAGGTTGCAGCAGCCCGCGGCGGGCGCCAAGACGGACAGTCATCATCCCGGCCCGCCTTCGTCAGCAGCCGCGGCCGCCGGCAGTGCAGCCGGCAGTGATCTCGCCGAGGCCGACTGCGAGCGCATTGGCCGGATACTGGCACGCCATATCGGCCCTCTGGCGAAGATTCTGTTGCGTCGCGAAGCCGCCCGGGCGGCCGACCTGGATTCGTTGTGCCGGGCGCTGGCCAGCCAGATCGACAGCGCCGAGCAGCGTGCGCACTTCCTCAGGGAGGTCGGTACGGAGCAGGGTTGATCGTCTGCGCCGGCCGGCGAGGCGCGGCACGATACCACGGCCGCGGTCGTGCCGAGGACCAGCGACGCCGTCGGGCACGACGACGCGCCATCTTCCGTGCCTGAGTGGTCGGAACGAACTAATGCAGCAGTCCGGCGCGCAACAAGGAGTCGATCATCAGCTGCGTCAGTTCCGCCACTTGCCCAGCCTGCGTTCCCGAGGGCGGCGCCGCGGCACTGCCCGACCAGAAGACGGTACCGCTGGCGGCATCCACCATCGCCGCGCTGCAGACCATTCCCTGCGCCGCAGTCGGCCAGCCGAGCGGGAAGGACAGGCCAAGACCGCCGGCGCTGAAACCACCGCTGCGGTAGCCGCCGCTGCCGCCAGCAATACCAATGCCCACCTGTGGCGCCGGATTGACCACCGCCAGGTCGTCCAGCGCCAGTTGCACGCTGGCCACGATCGGGGCTCCGACTCGTTCGGCGGCGGACCTGGTCTCCTCGCTGCCGGCAATGCCGTCGGCCGGGAAGTTCGGTATGGCGTAGCTCTGTATGCCGGCCGCCCCTGCCCGCTGCAGTCGCAGCGCCCATTGGTCCTCGCAGATGCGGCGCAACGAAGGGTCGCGGCTCTGACAGACCACCAGAACCGGCTGGCCCTTGAGTACCGCACCGGCAACCTTCGGGTCACGCCACTCGCTTTTCATCTGGGTCGTCGCGCAGCTGACGAGCGTCAGGGTGGCCAGGGCCGCTGCCAACGACATCATCCGCTTTCTCAGGGTCGCACGCATCGGCTTTCCTCTCCTCGTCGGTGGTGTCAGCCGTCATGATAGCCCCACCATGCCCAGCCACGGCACAGCGGGTGGTGCTGCCGACCGCAGAGCGCGGCTCACATCAGGACGATGTCGTACTGCTCCTGGGAGTAGCTCGGTTCGGCCTGCAGCGAAATCGGCTTGCCGATGAAGTCGGAGAGCATCGCCAGCCCCTGCGATTCCTCGTCGAGGAAACGGTCGATCACCGCCTGGCTGCCGAGGACCCGATACTCGCGGGCATTGAACTGGCGCGCTTCGCGCAGCAGTTCGCGCAGGATCTCGTAGCAGACCGTGCGCGCCGTCCTGACCTCACCGCGCCCGCCGCAGGTCGGGCATTCCTCGCAGAGGACGTGCGCCAGCGACTCGCGGGTGCGCTTGCGCGTCATTTCGACCAGCCCCAGGGCGGTGAAACCGTTCACCGTCAGGCGCGTGTGGTCGCGCGCCAGTGCCTTGTTGAACTCGCTGAGAACCGCCGTCCTGTGCTCGTCGTTCTCCATGTCGATGAAGTCGATGATGATGATGCCGCCCAGGTTGCGCAGGCGCAACTGGCGGGCGATCGTCTGCGCGGCCTCGAGGTTGGTCTTGAAGATGGTGTCGTCGAAGTTGCGGACACCGACGAAGCCGCCGGTATTGACGTCGATGGTGGTCATCGCCTCGGTCTGGTCGATGATCAGGTAGCCGCCGGACTTCAGGTCCACCCGCCGCGCCAGCGCCCTCTGGATCTCGTCCTCGACCCCGTGCAGATCGAACAGTGGTCGTTCACCGACGTAGTGCTCAAGCAAGGGCGCCACGGTCGGCGTGTACTCGGCGGCAAAGGCGGTCAGGCGCTGGAAGTTCTCGCGCGAATCGATGACGATGCGCGCCGTCTCGGGGTTGACGAAGTCGCGCAGCACGCGTTGCGACAACGACAGCTCCTGGTAGAGCAACGCCGGTGGCGCCGCCGTCGTCGACTGCGCCCGGATGTCGCGCCACAGCTTGCGCAGGTACTCGATGTCCTTCGCCAGTTCGGCTTCGCTCGCGCTCTCGGCCATCGTCCGGACGATGAAGCCGCCCGGCTCGTCACCGGGCACCAGTCGCCCCAGCTTCTCGCGCAAGGCCTCGCGGTCGGCCTCGCGCTCGATCCGCTGTGAGATGCCGATGTGCCTGTCCTGCGGCAGATAGACCAACATGCGGCCGGCCAGCGACACCTGTGTCGACAGGCGCGCTCCCTTGCTGCCCATCGGGTCCTTGATGACCTGTACGAGAATGCTCTGGCCTTCGCTGAGCAGCCGCTCGATCGGTCGCAGCGGCTCGTCGCCGGTTCGTGGCTCGCGGATGTCCGCAACATGGAGAAAGGCCGTCCGGCCAAGGCCGACGTCGATGAAGGCAGACTGCATGCCGGGCAGGATGCGGACGATCCGCCCGAGGTAGACGTTGCCGACGAAGCCACGACTGGCGCTCCGCTCGATGTGCAGTTCCTGGACCACACCCTGGAGCGTCACGGCAACGCGCGTTTCCTGTGGCGTGAAGTTGATCAGGATCTCTTCGGACATGACGGTCGTTCCACGCAAAGGGAGTGGGAACTGCGGTAACGGGAGTAAGATTCCGGCTGGCCGCATTCTACCCTGTCCGATCGCCCCGCCGAATGCCTCTTCTGCACGCCACCCGATCGCCCGAACTGCTTGCTCCGGCCGGTTCGCTGGCGATGCTGCGCGCGGCGCTGGCCTACGGAGCCGATGCCGTGTACGCGGGGCAGCCGCGCTACAGCCTGCGGGTGCGCAACAACGACTTCGGCGATCTGCAGGCGCTCGCGCAGGGTGTGGCCGAGACGCATGCCGCGCGACGCAAGCTCTACGTCGTCAGCAACATCCTGCCGCACAATGCCAAGCTCCGGACCTATCTGGCGGACATGGAGCCGGTCATCGCCACGCGGCCGGACGCGCTGATCATGGCAGACCCCGGGCTGATCGACCTGGTTCGCGAGAGCTGGCCCGAGATGCCGGTACACCTCTCGGTACAGGCCAACACGCTGAACTTCGCTGCCGTGCGTTTCTGGCAGAAACTGGGCATTGCGCGCATCATCCTGTCGCGCGAACTCTCTCTGCAGGAGATCGAGGAGATCCGGCAGCAATGTCCCGACGTCGAACTCGAGGTCTTCGTGCACGGCGCCCTCTGTGTCGCCTATTCCGGACGCTGTCTGCTCTCCGGCTATTTCAATCACCGCGACCCGAACCAGGGCACCTGCACCAACTCGTGCCGCTGGCAGTACCGCCTGCACGCCGCCGGGCACGATGCCACCGGCGATCTGCAGGCAAGGCCCGGCAAGGTCGCGCGGCAGCGCGCTGCGGGCTGGTTGCTGGAAGAGAGCGAGCGTCCCGGCGAGTTGATGCCGATCGACGAGGACGAACACGGCACCTACATCATGAATTCGAAGGACTTGCGGGCTGTCGAGTACGTCGGGCGGCTGCTCGAGATCGGCGTTGACTCGCTGAAGATCGAGGGGCGCACCAAGTCTCGCTATTACGTCGCGCGCAGCACGCAGGTCTATCGTCGCGCCATCGACGATGCTGTCGCCGGCAGGCCGTTCGACCCCACCCTGCTCGGCGAACTCGACGGCCTTGCCAATCGCGGCTATACAGCCGGTTTCCTGCAACGGCATCATGAGCACGACATGCAGAACTACCTGCGTGGGCATTCGGAATCCGGGCGCAGTCTCTACGTCGGCGACCTGCTGACCTGGGATCCTGTCGCGCAGCGAGCGTTGATCGAGGTGAGAAACCGCTTCTCGGTGGGGGATCAGCTCGAGGTCGTTCATCCCTCGGGTAACCGCAGGCTGACTCTGCAGTGCATGCACGATCTGGCAGGGCTCGAGATCGGCGTGGCGCCCGGCAATGGGCATCGCGTCTGGATTCCCTGGCCGGTCGATCTGCCGGGTGCCTTGCTGGCGCGTCTTCTGTGACAGGGCGCGGAGCATGAATCAAGCGCATCTCTTCGTCGACATCTCGGCGCACGGCTTCGGTCATCTGGCGCAGGCCGCACCGGTGATCAACGCTCTGACCACGCATGCGCCAAAGCTGCGGCTGACCGTCCGCAGCGGCTTGCCGCAGGCGAAGCTGCGCGAGCGCCTGCGGTGCACCTTCGACCATCTCGCAGCGCGCAGCGACTTCGGCTACGTGATGCTCGACGCCATGCGCGTCGACCTGGCGGCAACGGCGCAGGCCTACCGTCGGCAGCACGCCGAATGGGAACGACTGGTCGCCCAGGAAGCGCGCTTCCTCGCCGGCCTGCAGCCGACCCTGGTGCTCAGCGACGTCGCCTATTTGCCGCTGGCGGGCGCCGCCCGTGCCGGCATCCCGTCGGTGGCACTCTGCTCACTCAACTGGGCCGAACTGTTCGCCCATTTCTTCTCTGCCGCCGACTGGGCGCCACCGATTCACCAACAGATGCTGGCCGCCTACGACAGCGCCGAGTTCTTCCTGCGTCTGACTCCCGGCATGCCGATGACGGATCTTGCGCGACGACGAAACATCGGCCCGGTGGCGGCCCTCGGCGTCGACCGTCGGCAGGCGCTGCGCCAGCAACTCGCCAGTCACCCCGAGGAGCGGCTGGTACTGATCGCTTTTGGCGGCATCGACACGCAATTGCCGGTCGCGCAATGGCCGCGGGCGAGCGGCATCCGCTGGCTGGTGCCGCAGGGCTGGCGGCTGCGACAGGCCAACACGACCGACTTCGAGTCGCTCGAACTGCCGATGATCGATCTCCTGTGCTCGGTCGATGCCGTGATCGCCAAACCCGGGTACGGTACCTTTGCCGAAGCGGCGTGCAACGGGACGCCGCTGCTGTACGTAAGGCGGCAGGAATGGCCGGAGCAGGACTGCCTGATCGAGTGGCTGCACACGCATGCGAGGTGCGCCGAGGTCGCTGCGGCAGATCTGCGCGCCGGCCGTCTGCAGGCGCCGCTTGCCGCGCTCTGGCAGCAGCCGCAGCCAAGGCCACCCCGGCCGACGGGCGCCGACGAGGCCGCCACTGCCCTCCTGCCGTGGCTGGCGCCCGTCGCGCCGGCGCCCGGCGATCGGCCATCGGTGTCATGAGCCACGAGTCGTCGGGCGATCCGCAGCGTCGTCGCCTGCAGGTGGTGGCGGGCATCTGTGTCCTCGGCGCCGGCCTTGGCATTGGCCGCTACCTTTCCGAACGACCGCGGCCACCGACGGGCACGCCGCTCCTTGCCGACTTCTCCGACCTGCTGCCGGGCAAGTTGCGCGTGCTCGACTGGCAGGGACGGACGCTATGGATTCTCCGGCGCAACCCCGACGAGGTGGCGGCGCTGGCGAAGAACGAGACGCTGCTTCTTGATGCCGGCTCGGAGCATTCGTTGCAGCCCGAGAACTGTCGCAACCGTCATCGCTCGCTGCGACCGGACGTCCTGGTTGCCATCGGCCAATGCACGCACCAGGCGTGTACGCCACAATTGCGCCGTCCCGACGGCGATGGCCCGGACTTCCTGTGCCCGTGCCACAGCTCGAGGTTTGACCTCGCCGGTCGCGTTTACCGCGGCGGACCGGCGCCCGCCAACCTCGTCATTCCGGTCCATCGCCTGCAGGGCGAGCATCAGGTCGTGGTTGGCGAAGCCTAGCCATGCCCCGGACCTTCACTGGAGAACCCCGTGCCCGATCACTTGCCGACCACAGCAGCACGCAACGCCATGATGGATGGCGAGCACCGCATCCAACTGGAGCTGATCGCCGCCCTCTGTGCCGCGGTCGATGCGCGTGCCGCCAACGAGGAGATCGGTGTCATCCTCGAGCGGCTGCTCGACTTCAGCAAGGCGCATTTCCTTTCCGAGGAACTGTTGATGCGACTCGACAGTCATGAGGACTTCGACGACCATGTCGCCGACCATGCCGAGATGCTGGACGCGCTGGTGGCGATGCGCGACACCCACCGGGTCGGTGGTGCGGCGCTGCTGCCGGGACACGCCGGCAAGCTGCTGGCCTTTCTTGTCCGCCACATCGAGACGCGGGACGCGCGCTATGCCAGTGCGCCGCGGATCTGAGCTGGAGTGCTGGAAATTCAGGCAGCGACTGTTGCCTGGTTGTGCGGCGTCATCGACGCCCGGTGCCGCACGACCGGCAGTCGCCGCTGCCGCCTTGCCACGGAGACGGCCTGATGGCGACAGAGTTGCTTTTTCGTGACGACGCCTACCTGCATACAGCGAGCGCGCGCGTCACGGCGCTGCACCCGCAGGGGATCGAACTCGAGCGGACGATCTTCTACCCGCTCGGTGGTGGCCAAATGGGGGACACCGGTTTCCTGGCGCGCCGCGGTGGCGAACGCATCGCGATCGTCGACACGCGCCGCGATGCCGCGCTCGATACCGTCGTTCACGTGCCGGCGCCGGGGTCGCCTTCGCCACAGGTCGGCGAGCTGCTGAGCCTGGCGATCGACTGGCCGCGCCGCCATCGCCTGATGCGTCTGCACAGCGCGCTGCATCTGATGTCCTGCGTCGTCGTTGCACCGGTCACTGGCGGCAACATCGCTCCCGATCGCGCTCGTCTCGACTTCGACATCGACATGAGCCTGCTCGATGCACAGCGGATCGAGAGCGAAATGAACGCACTGATCGGCCGTGGCATCGATACCGAGACCGTCTGGATCAGCGACGACGAGCTCGAAGCCCGTCCCGATCTCGTCAAGACGATGAGCGTCCAGCCGCCGCGGGGCAGCGGGCGCGTGCGGCTGCTGCGCATTGCCGGCATCGACCTGCAGCCCTGTGGCGGCACGCACGTCAGGAACATCGCCGAGATCGGCGGCATCCGCGTGCTCAGGATCCGCAACGAAGGCCGGCGCAACCGCCGCGTCGAGATCACACTCGTCGACTGACGGGCGGTGCGCGGCAGTTCTGCGGCCGTTCCATGATCCGCATGCCGTGTCGTCGCGTTGCGCGAGCGAAATTCGAATATGATCGTCGGACACCGTTGCCGACCAGGACGCCACCATGACCGATGTCACCACGACGGACCGCAGCCCGTGGACAGTCTTCCTGATCTTTCTCCGACTGGGACTGACCTCCTTCGGCGGTCCGATTGCCCATCTGGGCTACTTCCACGACGAGTTCGTCAAGCGGCGGCAGTGGCTGAGCGAGCGCAGCTATGCGGATCTGGTCGCGCTCTGCCAGTTTCTGCCGGGGCCGGCGAGCAGTCAGGTCGGGATCGCGCTCGGTCTCTCGCGCGCCGGCCATGCCGGTGCCGTGGCCGCCTGGATGGGTTTCACGCTGCCGTCGGCGATCGTCTTGATCCTGTTTGCACTGGGCATCACCAGCTACCGCGATGCGCTGCCGTCCGGGGCGCTGCACGGTCTCAAGGTGGTTGCGGTGGCGGTCGTTGCGCAGGCCGTCTGGGGGATGGCCCGCACGCTCTGTCCGGACGTGCCGCGCGTCAGCATCATGGCGGTGGCGACCTGCCTGGTGCTGCTGGTGCCGTCCGCCTGGGGGCAGGTGGGGGTGATCGGCATGGCAGCGGTCGCTGGTCTGCTGCTCTTCAAGCCCGAGCCGGGGGCTGTGCACGAGCCGCTGCCGATCGCCGTCGGGCATCGCGGGGCCTTGCTCTGTCTGACGCTGTTCCTCGTCCTGTTGCTCGGCCTGCCGTTGTTGAGCACCCTGTTCCCGAACCAGGCACTGGCGATGGTGAATGCGTTCTACCGCTCCGGGTCGCTGGTCTTTGGTGGTGGGCATGTCGTCCTGCCGCTGCTGCAGGCCGAGGTCGTGCCTTCCGGCTGGGTGAGCAATGACGCGTTTCTCGCCGGATACGGGGCCGCGCAGGCCGTTCCGGGGCCGCTGTTCACTTTTTCGGCCTTCCTCGGCGCGGCGATGAACCAGGCGCCTTCCGGCTGGCTGGGCGGCTTCATCTGCCTGCTGGCGATCTTCGCGCCGTCGTTTCTGCTGGTCGTTGGAGCGCTGCCGTTCTGGGAGCGTCTGCGTCGCAACAGCCGCACGCAGGCGGCGCTGTCGGGCGTCAATGCGGCGGTGGTTGGGCTGCTGCTGGCAGCGCTCTACCAGCCGGTGTGGACGAGCGCGATCCACGCACCGCAGCATTTCGGCCTGGCGCTCGTGGCGCTGGTTGCGCTGATGTTCTGGAAGCTGCCGCCGTGGCTGGTCGTGCTCGGCGGCGGTGCTGCCGGCTGGTTGCTGGGCACGCTGGCGTGAGGCGGCAAAATGACCCGCAATGACCGGCAAGGGACTCCGCGGCAGCCCGGTTCTGCCATCGCCGCACCGCTGCAGACCATCATCGCCGTAGCGCAACTTTGCAAGACCTACGCCTCGGGCTTCCAGGCGCTGAAGAGCGTCAGTCTGGACATCCGCCAAGGAGAGATTTTCGCCTTGCTCGGTCCCAACGGCGCCGGCAAGACGACCCTGATCAGCATCATCTGCGGCATCGTCCAGGCGAGCTCGGGGAGCGTGCGGGTCGGCGGTCACGACATCGTCGCCGGCTACCGTGCGGCCCGCTCGCTGATCGGGCTGGTGCCGCAGGAACTCACCACCGATGCCTTCGAATCGGTCTGGGCGACGGTATCGTTCAGCCGCGGGTTGTTCGGCAGGCGCGAGAACCCGCAGTACCTCGAGAAGCTGCTGCGCGACCTCTCGTTGTGGGAGCGCAGGGAAAGCCGCATCCGCACCCTCTCCGGTGGCATGAAGCGCCGCCTGCTGATCGCCAAGGCGCTGTCGCACGAACCGCAGGTCCTCTTCCTCGACGAACCGACCGCCGGCGTCGATGTCAGCCTGCGGCGCGACATGTGGCAACTGGTGCGCACGCTGCAGGCCACCGGCGTCACCATCATCCTCACCACGCATTACATCGACGAGGCCGAGGAGATGGCAGACCGCATCGGCGTCATCAGCAAGGGCGAACTCATCCTCGTCGAGGAGAAGGCCGAACTGATGCGCCAGCTCGGCAGGAAGCGGCTGACGCTGCAACTGCAGCAGCCGCTGCCGGCGATTCCATCAGCGCTGGCCGCACATCGGCTCGAGCGGTCGCACGATGGCAGCGAGCTCACGTACACCTACGATACGCAGGGGGAGGGCGGCGGCATCCTCGCGCTGCTCGAGGATCTGAGTGCGGCCGGCATCGCCTTCCGCGACCTGCAGACGACGCAGAGTTCGCTCGAGGAGATCTTCGTCGATCTGGTGAAGGATGAACGATGAACCTGCCGGCGATGCGGGCGATCTACCTCTTCGAGATGGCGCGGACCCGCCGCACGCTGCTGCAGAGCATCGTTTCGCCGGTGATCTCGACCTCGCTCTACTTCGTCGTCTTCGGCGCCGCCATCGGCTCGCGCATCGACGAGATCGACGGCGTCAGCTACGGCGCCTTCATCGTCCCCGGATTGATCATGCTCTCGGTCCTGACGCAGAGCGTTGCCAACGCCTCCTTCGGCATCTTCTTCCCGCGCTTCACGGGGACGATCTATGAGCTGCTCTCGGCACCACTCTCCTATCTCGAGATCGCCGCCAGCTACGTCGGCGCGGCGGCAACGAAGTCGATCATCCTCGGCCTGATCATCCTCGCCACGGCCGCGCTGTTCGTGCCGCTGCGCATCGAGCATCCATTCTGGATGCTGCTCTTCCTGCTGCTGACGGCCTTGAGCTTCAGCCTGCTGGGTTTCATCATCGGCATCTGGGCCGACAACTTCGAGAAGCTGCAGCTCGTGCCGATGCTGGTCATCACGCCACTGACCTTCCTCGGCGGCAGTTTCTACTCGATCAGCATGCTGCCGCCCATGTGGCAGACGATCAGCCTGTTCAACCCGGTCGTCTACCTCGTCAGCGGCTTTCGCTGGAGTTTCCATGGCGTCGCCGACGTCAGTGTCGCGGTCAGCCTGGCGATGACGCTCGCCTTCCTGGCGATCTTCATCGCCATCGTTGCCTGGATCTTCAGGACCGGATATCGCCTGCGGAGCTAGTCGAAAAACAACTGGACAAACATACAGTCGTGCGCTACTCTTCGTTCCGCTGTCGCTGGTTGTGATCCATTCATCCGGACGAAGGAGGAAGAAAGCATGAATACCATCCAGAAGTGGTTCGAACAGGTTGCTGGCGTGACCCGTGACGAGCGTGCCCGCTGGGCGCTGGCGCAGCAGGTCTATGGTGCGCGCGGGCTCGATGTCGCCGCCTTGCAGAAGCCGGCATGCTGGCGGCGGAAGGCGAGCGCCTGCCGTGCCGAGGGCCGCTGAGGAAGCGCTGGTGTCTGCCCGTCCGGTCTGCCCAACGTCGGCCGGCGGCCGTCGCCACGAGGCGCGACTCTGTCCTATACTGCGACGGCTTTGCAACTCGAGGTCAAGGACACCGCACCATGCCACCGCTAAAGACCAGGGCCGTCAGCCACCAGCCGGGCGCGGGCCGCAGCCAGGCGGCCAAGATCGCGGTGCAGCAGACCACGGCGCGCGTACGCGAGATGCATCAGGCAATCGCCAGCAAGCCGTTCTCTGTCCTGCGGCGTGTTCCCTTCCTTGCTGGTCCGACGAGACTCGTACAGATCGCGCACGACAGAATCGTCGCCGGCGTGTACCAGGCGATCCACCACGGCAGCGGCGCCCTGTTTGACGCGGCTGCCATCCTTGAGGAACGGCGCGTGCAGCAGCAGCCCGTCGGCGAAGCGCCGCGTCGACTCGCCACGCGCATGGATGCCGCCCTGAACGGGGTCTTCGGCGATCATCTCGCCGCCACCGAGAACCGCCTGGCCATCGTCATGACGCTGTACCACGAGGGTGCCACCCTCGCGCTGGGCGGCCATCCGTTTCCGGCTGTCGGACGGCGCCTGTGCGTCTTCGTACACGGCCTTGCCTGCGACGAATCGTCCTGGCAACCACGCCCGGGACACGCGGAAGCTACGACGACCGTCGACTTCGGGCAGCAACTGCAGGCCGACCTGGGCTACACGCCGCTCTACCTGCGCTACAACAGCGGCTTGCCGATCAGCCGCAACGGCGGCGAACTGGCTGCCCTGCTCGAGCAACTCATCACCACGTCGGCGCCAGCGGACAGCGAGCTGGTCATCATCGGCCACAGCATGGGCGGCCTGGTGGCGATGGCAGCCTGTGAGCAGGCCGCCGCCGCTGGCATGCGGTGGCCGCTGGCCACCCGCATGCTGATCTGCCTCGGCGCGCCACAGCTCGGCTCGGCGCTCGAGCGCCTGGGTCATCTGGTCACCTCGGCCCTGCAGGTATCGACGGTCACGCAACCGATCGCCCGCATCGCAACCGCGCGCAGTCAGGGCATCCAGGATCTGAGACACGGCCCAGGTGCTGCGCGGGTGCATCCGGCAGCCGCTCACATCGCCTACCGTTTTCTCGGCGCTAGCCTGGCCGAGGACGTCGAACAGCGTTTTGGCCGCTTGCTCGGCGACGGACTCGTGTCGCTCGGCAGCGCTACCGCCCCGGCGGCTGCAAGCGACGTGCAGACGGCAACGCTGGGCAGGCTTGGCCACATGGCCCTGCTGACCGATGCTCGCGTCTATCGCCAGATCGGAGAATGGGTTGCTGCTCTGGAGGAGGCGGAGCGGGCCGCTGCCCATGCCAGGAACGTCGTGCAGACGGTCGTCACGCCCAAGCCACGGAACAAGGCGTCTACGCGCGAATGACGGGGCCTTTCTGGCGAACGCGCGAGCGCACATGCGGGCTGCGCGCAGCATGCCGCGCAACGCCGCGAGCTGCACGGCATCCGGGCGAAGCGGGAGTTCGACGCTGAGCCTTCGTGCCGTAGCGGTCGCCCGATCGCGTCGTGCGAGGAGATGCGACGGTGTTGCGTGACGCGGCGGGCGCGCTGGCGGGCCGGCGGGCCGGCGGGCCGGCAAGCGGCGGCGTGCCGCGCGCACTACTCGTCGATCGGCACCGCCTTGAAGGCCTCGCTTGCCTCGAGTCGCGCGACGAGTCCTTCGAGCGCGGGATAGGTCGCGGCCGGCCATTCGTGTGGCAGCACGTAGCGGATGAAGCCGATTCCGGCGACCGTCGAGATGTCGGCTTGCGTCAGGCGACCGGCCAACAGGAAGTCGCCGTCGAGGCGCTCCTCGAGCATCGTCAAGGCCTGCCGCATCTGCTCGCGCAGGCGACTCGTCCACTCGGCCCACTGCTGCTCGGCCGGGCGCTTGCGTTCGTACTCGATGGCCACCGCCTTTTCCGTACCGAGCATCGCCAGCGCCATCAACTGCTGGATCTGGCGGCGGTCGGCGCCGCTGCGCGGTGTCAGCGGGGTGATGTGGCGTTCGACGGCGAGTTCGTCGAGGTAATCGAGCATATAGGCGCTCTCGTACAGTCTCTCGCCGTTGGGCAGCGTCAGCATCGGCACCTTGAACAGCGGATTGAGCGGACGCATCGCGTCCATGTGACGAAAGACCGAGAGCGAGACATGCTCGAACGGGATCCCGTAGTGTTTCATGCTCACCGCCACCCGGCGCACGAAAGGCGAGTCGTAGAGGCCGAGCAACTGATGCTGCCCTCTGTTCGTCGTTTGCGTCATCTTCAGTCTCCAATCGAAGTGGCTCTGCTGCCCGCCGGCTGCGACAGCAGCCAGTGATGGCCATGAGTTCGCGGCGCTGCGCGGCGGCTGAGGCAGTCTGCAGGATCTCTCAGGCGCAGGCAACAGCTGCGCTGCTCGGCCGCAACCCGGGCAGGCGCCATCCGCGCCGGCAGGATGCCACCGGCGGCAGCAGCCGGAAGGTCGCTGCGCACGCGCCGCCGCCCTTGCCGTGCCAGGGCTCGACCACCACGCGGCCGTTACTGGCTATGAGGTGACGCTGGCCGGGCAGCAACCAGACGTCGCGACCCCCGTTCTCCTCGGTGAGCCAGATGCGATCGCTGACCGCGGTCAGGGTCCAGCCGGCGATGCCCGCGAGCGACATTGCCTCGCTGGCACCCAATGCGAACTCGACTGATGGTGTGCGGACTGCCATGAACTTCTCCTTTCCCTTTCCCGACACCGGCCCAAGTGATACCGGCAACGTCATTCTCAGCCGTCGGTGGCGCCGCTACAATGGAAATGTTTTCACCTGACATGTGAGAAGATTTGTCGGATCACAGACGTACGCCAGCACTCGGCAGCCTGCGCGTCTTCGTCGCCGCGGCGCGCAGCCAGAGCGTCACCGGAGCCGCGGCAGCGCTCCATCTGACGCACGGTGCCGTCAGCCATCAGTTGCGGCAGTTGCAGGAGCACCTCGGCATCGCCCTCTTCGAGCGTCATGGCCGCGGCTTGCGGCTGACGACGCACGGTGCCGCCTATGCCGAGGAACTGGCACGCGCTTTCGCCGACATCGACCAGGCAACGGAACGGCTGCTTGCGAGCCGCGTCTATCGCCGTCTGCGGGTCAGTTGCATGCCCTCCTTCGCCGCGCGCTGGCTGTTGCCACGCCTGGGCAACTTCATCGCCCTTCACCCCGAATGTGACGTGGAGGTACAGTCGAGCGCGCGCCTGGCGGACATCAAGGGTGGCGAAGCGGACGTCGCGCTGCGCTTCGGTCACGGACGCTACCCCGGGTTGAACTGCCGGCTGCTGATGAAGGATTGGTACTATCCGGTGTGCTCACCGGATTTCCACCGTCGCCACGAGTTGGAAAGCCCGGCGCAACTGATCACGCTGCCCCTCCTGCGCTCTCCGGACGAGCACTGGCAGCCCTGGTTCAGAGCAGCCGGGCTGGTCATCGACGAGCCGCAACGTGGCGCCACCTTCGACGATTCCAGCCTGATGCTGATGGCCGCTGCCTCCGGCCAGGGTGTCGCGCTCGCCCGACACACGCTGGCCGTCGACGATCTCGCGAATGGCCGCCTGTTGCGGCTGTTCACGACGATCATCGAGTCACCGCTGGCCTATTACTTCCTCTCGCGTCCCGCCGACGAGGAGCAGCCGGCGGTCGTCTCCTTTCGCGACTGGCTCTTCCAGGAAGCCGCTGCGTATTCCCCGCCGGCGGGAGAAGCGATGGCAGCCACTGATCAAGGGGCCTGACGCCGGCGACGACGGCTTGCCGCCACTCGACGCATGCTGCGGCTGCGCCGCCGCCGGTCTCCCCTCAGCCCTTCCGCTGTTGCGGCAGGGTCGGCAGCACCAGCCGGAAATGCATCGCCGCCAGGCGCAGGCCGAGAACGATCGCCATCCCGGCCCACGACGCGTAGACGGGTGCGACGCCCGCCTCCTGCAGCGTGATCATCGTCAGCGCCCCGGCCCATGCCGCCGACGCATAGAGTTCGCCCTGCAGGAAGATCAACGGGACGTCATTGCACAGGACATCGCGCAGGACGCCGCCGATGGCGCCGGTGATCACCCCCATCAGGCTCGCCACCAGCCAAGGGGCGTGCCACTGCAGCGCCACCTGCGTACCGACGATGGTGAACAACGCCAGGCCGATGGCGTCGGGAATCAGGAACAGGCGCGGCGGGACGCGGCAGCTGCGGGCGATGAAGAAGGTCAGTACGGCCGTGCCGAGGGCGACGGCAAGGTAGGTCTGGTCGACCACCCAGAAGACGTGGCGGTCGAGCAGCAGGTCGCGGACGGTACCGCCACCCAGGGCGGTTGCCACGGCAACCAGCAACGCACCGATCAGGTCCATCTGCCGGCGCGCCGAATCGAGGACACCGGTCAGCGCATTGACCGCCACCGCCGCCACGCCGACCCAGTAGAGCAGCGTCTCGATGCTCATCGCTCGCCGACCGGCAGCGCCGTGCGGTCCACCACACGCCGCAGCACGAAGCTCGAATGCACCCCGGTCACCCCCTTGATGCCGGTGATCCGGTTGAGCAGCAGATCCTGGTAGGCGTCCATGTCCCGTATCACCACCTTGAGCTGGTAATCGGCTGCCTGGCCGGTGATCAGCAGGCATTCGACGATCTCCGGGATCTCACGGATCGCCGCTTCGAGCTGGCTGAAGCGCTCCGGTGTGTGCTCGTCCATCGATATGTGGATCAACGCCATCAATGACAGGCCGAGCGCTCGCGGGTCGACCAGCGCCCGATAGCCGACGATCGCACCCGCTTCCTCGAGCGCACGCACGCGTCGCAGACAGGGCGAAGGCGACAGGCCGATGCGCTCGGCGAGATCCTGGTTGCTGATCCGCCCGTCCTCCTGCAGCACCTGCAGGATCCTGCGGTCGAAACGATCCAGTTGCATCCGATTGCCTGTTCAAGTGAGGGAAAGGCAGAAATCTTAACATGTTGACACACGAACGCAATATTCTGCCGAAATCCGTCGATATTGGTGGCAACAACGCAAGCACGTGCCGGTTCATCGCAGGTATCATCCCCACCATCAATGGATCAGAGCAAGGCCTTCGAGGAGCTCCAGCATGTTGAAGAATCCCGCCAGCAAGTATTCGCCATTCCCGCCGGTCCGCCTCGCGGATCGGCAGTGGCCCGACCGTACGATCGGCAGCGCGCCGATCTGGATGAGCACCGACCTGCGTGACGGCAACCAGGCGCTGTTCGAGCCGATGAACATCGAACGCAAGATGCGCCTTTTCCACACTCTTTGCGACATCGGCTTCAAGGAGATCGAGGTCGCCTTCCCGTCTGCCTCGCAGACCGACTTCGACTTCGTCCGCAAGCTCATCGAGGGGCAGCACATTCCCGATGACGTCACCATCGAAGTGCTGACGCAGGCGCGCGAGCACCTCATCCGCCGGACGATCGATTCGCTTGCCGGCGCGCGGCGGGCGATCGTCCATGTCTACACCGCCACCTCGAAGCCGTTCCGCGAGAACGTCTTCGGCATGAGCCGGGCGGAAGTGGTGGACATGGCGGTCAGCGCGGTCCGCCTGATCCGCCAGTTGAGCGCCGAACGGCCGCAGACGGAGTGGGTGCTCGAATACAGCCCGGAGACCTTCACCGCCACCGAACTCGACTTCGCCCTCGAGATCTGCGATGCCGTCACTGCCGCCTGGGGCGCGACCCCGCAGGACAAGGTGATCCTCAACCTGCCGACCACCGTCGAGATGGCGACGCCGAACGTCTATGCCGACCAGATCGAATGGATGCACCGCCATCTCGCACGCCGTGACAGCGTGATCCTCAGCGTCCATCCGCACAACGACCGCGGCACGGCAGTGGCCGCCGCCGAGCTGGCGATGATGGCCGGCGCCGAACGCGTCGAGGGCTGCCTGTTCGGCAACGGTGAGCGCACTGGCAACGTCGACATCGTCACCCTGGCGCTCAACCTGTACACGCAGGGAATTTCGCCGAAGCTCGACTTCTCCGACATCAACGCCGTCGCGCGTACCGTCGAGCACTGCAGTCGCCTGCCGATCCACCCGCGCCACCCGTACGTCGGCGACCTCGTCTTCACCGCCTTCTCCGGCTCGCACCAGGACGCGATCCGCAAGGGCTTTGGCGTCCAGAATGTCGACGACCACTGGCGGGTTCCCTACCTGCCGATCGATCCGGCCGACGTCGGCCGCAGTTACGACTCGGTGATCCGCATCAACAGCCAGTCGGGCAAGGGGGGCATCGCCTACCTGCTCGAGGCCGAGTACGGCGTCGTTCTGCCGCGCCGGTTGCAGGTCGAATTCTCACGCGTCGTGCAGGCTCACACCGACAGTCACGGTGGCGAGATGAGCGCAGCCGAGATCTGGGCGCTCTTCGCCGAAACCTACCTCGCCGGCGAAACGCCGATCCGCTACGTCGAACACCATCTCTTCGAGCATGGCGAGGCGCAGGGGATCCGCCTGACGCTGGAGCTCGACGGCCGGGTGCACCTGCTCGCCGGCGAGGGCAACGGGCCGATCGATGCCGCCGTCCATGCCCTGCGCAGCATCGGCATCGGCGTGCAGGTGCGCAGCTACGAGGAACGTTCGATGGCCGGCAAGGGCAGTGACGCCAACGCCTGCGCCTTCCTCGAACTGGCGCGTGCCGGCTGCAACCGCGAGTGCCATGGTGTCGGCATCGACGGCAACATCGTCACGGCGTCCATCAGGGCTCTGGTGAATGGCGTCAATCGCCTCTCGGCCAGCGCCGCGAATGCCGGCGGCGAGACGCGCGCCGCCTGAGACCCGGGAGCTCACCCATGTTTCGATTCGATGAACGATGCCCGTGCCGCTCACGGATTCTCTGGTTCGCGGCCAGCATCTGTCTGGTCGCCTTGCCGGCGACGGTCTCCGCGCAAGCGCAAGGCGGCCTTTACATCGCCGGCGACGGTTTCAGCTTCCAGGCGGCTGCCGAACAGGGAATGGCGAAGAATCCTCGCGGCCAGCGCTTCTTCCTGTTGTCGCTACCGCCCGAAACCGCCGCGCTCGCGCGGACCGCAGCGCGGCCGCTCGCCGCCGTCCGCGAGCGGGTGGTCGCTGCCAACGGGGTGTTGTTCGTCTGCCAGCGGGATGTCGACAACGGCAGCCTGGACCTGTCCCTTCTGGTGCCGGAGGTCATCGCCGTGCGCGGCTGGCCACCGCCGGGCAGCCCGCAGATACCCAAGGGCCAGCGCTACTTCCCGGACGAAAACCCGGCCGTGCTGCCCAAGGCCAACAACTCGCTGCGGCGCTTGCGGACCACCTGCTCCTGAGCGCTGCCTGTCGTCGGGAAGCGATCCCGACGTGGCAGGGCCGCAGACAGCGATCCGACCGCCGCCGCTGGCGTCGGCGGCCCGCGGCAGCGATGACGGCCGAGTCCGGGAACAGCCTGTCCGGCTTGTCCGGGAACACCCTTGCCTGATCCGCACACCGCGGGTAGTATCCCGAGCGCTGTGTCGGTCTTGTGGGCGTCACCTGCATGGCTTCCCAGGAGGCCCAGACGAGCGTCCCGGGCCTCCTGCGCCATGGCAACGAATCAATCCACCGTCCTGCAATCGCGGAGGTTCCGGATGAAACTGGCTGTCCACTGTGCCGCCCTGTTGGCCCTGATGCTGGCGATCTTGCCGCGGGTCGAGTCCGCCGAGGTCCTCAATGGGGTGAAATCGCGTGGGCAACTGCGCTGCGGGGTGAGTGAAGACATTCCCGGCTTCGCCGAGCGCGATGGCAATGGCTACTGGCGCGGACTCGAAGCCGACTTTTGCCGTGCGGTCGCTGCGGCGGTGCTGAACGACCCGGAAAAGGTGGAGTTCGTGCCGCTGCAGACCACCGCCCGATTTCCGGCGCTGCAGACGCGCCGGGTCGACCTGCTGCTCGCCAACACCACCTGGACTCTCACCCGCGAAGCGGTGTTGCGGGTGCGCTTTCCCGGTGTCCTCCTTTACGATGGCCAGGGCTTCATGGTCGCCGCCGCCGCCAAGGTGGCAAAGCCCGCCGACCTCGACGGTGCGACCATCTGCGTCGAGAAGGGAACGACGCACCAGCGTACCCTGGAGGCCTACTTCAAGGCGAACGGCCAGTCGGTCAAGCCGCTGCCCATGGCCTCGGCGCAGAAGGCGGCGGCAGCCCTGTTCGCCGGCCAATGCCAGGCCTACACCGCGGATTCCGGCGAATTGGCGGCCATGCGTCTGCGTGCGCCGGGTGGCTCGGCCTCCTTCGTCATCCTGCCCGAACGCATCTCCAGGGAACCGATCAGCCCGGTCGTCTGGGGTGGTGATCCGGAGTGGGCGACGGTGATCCGTTGGGTTCTGAACATGCTGATCCTCGGGGAGGAATACGGCGTCACCCGTGACCGCGTCGATGAAGAGGTCAAGGGCAACCGGAACCCGCTGCTGCGACAGGACCCGTACGAGGGCAAGATCATCGCACAGGCGCTGGGGATCGAACCGCAGTGGGGCATCCGGGCGCTGCGGGCCGTCGGCAATTACGGCGAGGTCTACGAGCGCAACATCGGGCGCGACAGCCCGCTCAAGATCGAGCGCGGTCTCAACCGGCTGTGGCTGCACGGCGGACTCCACTATTCGCCGGCGATCGAGTGAGGGATGCACGGATGACGGACTTCCAGATCAACCTGACGATCGTCGTCTTCGCTGCGGTCATCCTGTGCATCGCCTTCGATCTGCTGGACATGGTGGTCGCCGCACTGCTCGGGGTGAGTACGCTGATCGCGTTCGGCATCCTCGACGGCAGTGACCTGATGCCGATCGTGCACACCGCCGGTGGGCCACTGTCGCTGCTCTTCGGTGGCATGGTGGTGGCGCGGGTGATCGGCAAGACGGGGATCTTCGAGCGGATCGGCGATGTCTTCCTGCGCGCCAGCGGCGGCAGCGGCAAGCGGTTGCTGCTGCTGATCGTCGCCATGGTCGCGCCGATCTGCGCCGTCCTGCCGAACGCCACGGCGGTGATCCTGGTGGCGCCGGTCATCGTCAACGTCTGCCGGGCGCTCAAGGTCGACTTCGTCGGGCCCCTGATCATCACGGCGATCGTCAGCAACGCCGCCGGCATGCTGACGCTGGTCGGCGACCCGGCCACCTTTCTCGTCGGTAGTGCGATCGGGCTGTCGTTCCCGGACTATCTGCGGCAGGTCAGCCTGGGCGGCCTGCTCGCCGTGCTCGCGGTGGTGCCGCTGCTGCCGCTGCTGTTGCCGAAGGTGTGGGCGGCACGGGTCAGCCTGCCGGAGGCGCGCCCACCCGCTCCCCTGGAACGTCCCGGTTTCCTGATCCTGTCACTGCTCGTTCTTGCGCTGATGGTGGCCCTGTTCATGATCGGCGAGTACCTGCCGACGCGCATCGTCCCGCCACAGGTCGCGATCATCGGCGCAGCGCTGGCGCTGCTCCTGGTCTATGGCGTGCGCATCGAGCCCGTCGGCGAAGTGATCCGGGACGTGGACTGGAAGACGATCCTGTTTCTCGGCGCCATCTTCACGCTGGTCCAGGCGTTCATCAAGACCGAGTTGCTGCAGGGCCTGTCGATCCAGGTGTACCAGTGGTTCGGTGCCGAATTGATGCCGGTGGCCTTCGTCCTGCTCGCCGGCATCGGCGTGCTGTCGAGCCTGCTGGCCAACATTCCCGTGGTCGCTGCCGCATTGGTCATGGTCACCGGCTATCTGGTGGCGGCCGGCGCAGCCCCGGAGATCGCGCTGGCTCCGGGCTTCGTCAACTGGCCATCGGCGACGCTGCCGGTATTCGTCGCGATGATGTTCGGTGGCACACTTGGCGGCAACGCGACGCTGATCGGTGCCGCGGCCAATGTCGTAGCCGTCGGCATCTGCGCGGCAAATGGCCAGCGCGTGAGTTTCGCCGAGTTCCTGCGCATCGGGCTGCCCATCGCGGCGCTGCAGTTGTCGGTCGGGGCGCTCTATGTCTGGGCTCTGGCCTCGATTCTGGGTCAGTAGCGCAGTCCGGGGGTCGCCGGCCGGAGATGTTGTCCGCGAGCCCGCGCGCTCGCGAGAGTCCGCGGCGCAGGAGCGCTTGCGGTGCCCCTGCTCCAGGAGCGTTGCCGTTGATCGGCCGACGTGGTCTGTCAGGCAGAGTCGCCTCTGGCGTTGCGGATCCAGCCGCGCAGCAGGGCGAGCAGCGAACTTCCCGTCAGCATGCCGAGAAGGTAGATGCCGATGACCAGCAGGAAGACCGGTATGGTCACGCTCATTCCCAGTAGCGAAACCGTGACCGCAGTGAGGTTCTGAACCTTGAAGAGCAGCACGATGGCGGTGGCAACCACGACCAGCCCGATGTAGACGTAACGCATTCCAGCTCCTCTACGGGGTTTCTGCGTTGGCGTTGAGCACGCGCTGTCCGTCGGCACGATGCACATCGAGCATGCCGCCGCGCACGCTCCACTTCGTCGCCGTTGCCAGCGCCGCCAGGAACTCGCGTTCCTGTTGCATCACGCCTTCGCCGGCGCAGGCCTTGCGCGTCGTCATCGCCGCGCCGACGCTGATGCGCTCGCCGTCACTCGTGTAGGGCGCGCGGAAGCTGTTGCAACCGGCGTGCCCGTGTACCATTCCGTCGGCAAAGGACAGCGTCAGATCGGTCCCGGCCAACGGTCCCACGACAGCGTCGCGGCCGTTGTTGAAACCGGTCACATGCCACACGACGCCTGCCAGCGTTGGCGGGGGCTCGGCCTGAAAAGCGAGTGCCGCACCCGTTGCCGGAGTGAGCGTCAGCCGGTCGCCGTCGATCGCGTAGCGAACCGTGCCGACGAGCACCCCCTGAACCGACCTCTCGATCGCCATTGCCGGCGGCGCACAGGCCATCATCGTCCCGGCCAATGGAGCGAAGCTGATGCGGTCGCCGTCGATCGTGTAGCCGCCAGAAAACTGGTTGCAACCCGAAAAGCCGTCGACTCGCCCGGCCTCGAAGCGCGCCGTCACCGGTCGCCCGGTCTGGCCGGCGGGGTCAGGCTTCGTGCCGTCGATGGCGGTGAGGCGCCACGTCGGACCCTCGATGCTCATGGCCGGCGGCGGCGTCCTGGCCGCAGCCGGAAGCCGACAACAGCCGACGAGCAGGCGACCATCGGGCAGCGACACACGCGCGGCGACCGGGTGCTGCACTTCCGACATGTTGTCACTGCAGGTGGCATCGGTGAGGAAGGCGACCAGTTCGCCACCCCGGCCGCTCGTTGGCCGGCCGCGCCATGCGCGCTCCTTCGTTGCCGTGAGACGCGTCACGCTGCCGCGGTACGCGACGGCCCCCTGATCGGCCAACTCGAGCCGTGCTGCGCCATTTGCGGTGAACGACAGCCCCCATGACGGCTCGTTGCCGAAACAGATCAGCGACGCCTCCGCTCCCCTGACGGGCAGCGAGCACGCGAGAAAAAGCACCAGCGCAGCGACCGGCTGCAACAGGCCGACGTTCATGTCCGGGCCTCTGGTCTGGCCACCATCACTCGCCGCACAACAGGCGAATGCGGCGCTCGGCCAGTGCGAAAGCCTCGTCGGTCTCGGCGTTGAGGGCTTGCTGTTTGGCCTGGTCGCACGCATTCGCCGCCTGCACGTCGGCCGCCGCTGCTGTCGTAGCGGTCGGCTGTCCCGTCCGCGTGGGCGCGCAGCGGTCGTCGGCGACCAGCCTGATGTTGCTGAACTGGCCCTGTTCGATCGCCACACAATCCCCGACGATCTTGCCCGCCTGGTCCGAAATGATGCGCACCGTTGCGCCGCTGGTGGTCAGTACCGTGTACTCGAAGGACTGCGACCGGCCGGCGAGATGGCCAACCCCACGACCGGCAGCTGCGCCGCCAATGGTGCGCAGGGCACGATTGCTGCCGGAGCGTCCGCTGCCGGTTGCCAGGCCAATGCCGCCACCAATGATGGTGCCGACGTTCTGGGCCGTCGTGTCGGTGACGGTTGTCGCGACGACGTTGGTCACGCGCCCGTACTGCACGCGCGATTGAGCGACGGCCAGCGTCGAGGCGAGGCCAAGAGCGAGCGCGGCCGCACCCAGAGTCGCATGGAAGAATGGATTGTTTTTCATGGACTTGCTCCGGAGTGATTGAGGAAAGGAAGCAGCAGCCCGATGCCGCCGCGAGCATTCTGCCCTTACTTCAGCGGCGCAGCAAGTCTTCGGCATCGGCGTCGGCGAAAGAGTCTCGGGCGTGCTGGCGGGTCGCTGCCTGGTGCTGACAAGCCCTCGCCCTGCCGATCGGAAACTTGCGAAGCAGTGCCTTGGTCGAGTGGATGAGTTCAGGTTGTCCGCAGCTCTGGGCCGCCGGCGCTCGCCTGCGTGCTCTTGGGCACGTTCGTCGCAAACTGCGCGTGGGCAGTGGCAAGCTGCGGGCGACCCGAAACGGCGCCGCAGGCCCGTCCCAACCCGATTCCCACTCCAGGAGCGGAGCGGCGACCCCGGGCGGCATGGCCCTCCGGTCGCCGGCCGGGATCAGAAGCGCCCGATGAAAGTGGCGCCGAAAAAAGGCGCCGCGTCGAAGTCGTCCTTGCGCAACAGGTTGCCGGAGGAATTCTCCACCCGCAACTGCCCGGCCGCGACGACGCCGCCGTAGAGGTGCAACGCCATCTGGTCGCTGAACTGGCGCGTGACGCGGAGGAACACCGGTACCCCGCGCTCTTCGCCGACTCCGTTCGGCGTCGGCCCATCGTTGTCCAGGCGGAAGCGCATGACGCGGTAGGACGCGCCGACGCCGGCGGTCCAGCCGCCGTCGAACTGGTAGTCTAGTTCCAGCCCCGCAGGGCCGGTTGGCCCGCTCGCCAGCGGGTTGATCAGGCGCCAGCGTTCGCCCAGGCGCCAATCGACCAGCAGAAACGGGAAGACGCTGGTTTTCTCGATCCCATCGTACGCGCCAACTCCCAGGCCGATGAGATTGCCATCGGCAAACCGCCTGGTGGCCGAGAAGAGGGCGCCCCAGACGAGCGAGTCAGCCGTGTTGGCACCATTCTCCCGGAACCAGTCGACCGATGGCGCCACCCCCAGTCGCCAGCCATCGCCCAGCGCGAAGGACATGGGGAGGCTCAGGCCATAACGCTGGACGACGCCCCAGGGTGATCTGCCGGCCAACGAGTTCGGGCTGGAAAAGGAATAGTCGAGATAGTCGTAGTTGAGCGTCACGCCTGCCCGCGTGCCGCCGCCAAAGTCGTACGCAGCGCCGCCCCGGACGACCGCGCCGCCGACCTTGAAATCACCCCCGCGATCGAGGTCGGCGCTCCCCTGGTAGAGCGGGGTGAGCGAAACGAATGGCTGCCAGCCTGCGGATCCCTGCCCCGGCGTCGGCGCATCCGCGACCGGATCGACATAGGAGCCGGCCTGCACCGGAGCAGCCGCAGCGAGCAGTGCCGCAAGCACCGTCAGGCGCGCAACGCGCGTAGAGAGGAAGTTCATGTCGCCCCCGAAAAAAGAATTCGTGACCTTGCGGCAGGATAGCAGCGAGCTGCACGGCGTGGTGCGTCGCCTGCGGTCGACCCCGCTGTCGAACGAGCCCGCCGTTGCACGGGAGCAACAGGCCGTCATCCGGCGCGGCGAGCGAGACCAGGCAACCTTCTGCGGGCGGTGTGTCCGACGTTGTGGCCACGCGCCGATGGTCCCCGTCAGGGCCCGGCGAATGGTTGCAATTCTTCGTCGGACGGCAACAGTGTGGAAAACACGGCTTCCAGTCGGACGGGCAGTCCCGCCGTGGTCGTCGTGGCAATGTTGAGGCCAGAAGGACCCGATGGGCGCTTGATCTCGCCATCGATCCGCTCGAGCAGGTAAGGGAAAAACGGATTGGATGACAGCCTGGTCAGGAAGTCCTGGTCGACGATCAGCGCGCCACGTTCGCCGCGGGCATCCATCGCGCCGAGGTTGTAACCGTAGTCGTCCTTCGTCTTCGGGTCGGGATACATTCCATACAGGGGATCATCCATCGGGATCGGGATCGAGAGGTGCGACAGGGAGAAGATTCCCGGCGGGTACGGCAGGCCCAGTGGGCGAACGACGGGTTGCAACTGGCCGGGCGCGATGCTGCGTTCGACCGTCAGGTCGCTGTCGTCACTCGCGTTGGCGATGGTGGTGAAGCGATAGGTCACGGGGGTCGTGGGAGCGAGGCGGTCCACTGCGACGTAGGAAGACGGGCGCAGCAGCGGGGCGAACTTGAGTGTCCGGTTCACGTCGAAAAGCACGATCTCGCTACCGTTGTCCGGCAGGTGCGCGTAGAGCGCGCTCAGGATTGCCGGTGTGCTGACGGTGAAATCGATCGCCGACTGGAAGGTCAGCACGGGCGGCAGGCCGCCGAGCTGGCCGGCTTTCGCAAGGCGCTGGATCTGCGCCTGCAGGGCATCGGTGAGGCGGAAGGACTGGCGCGCGCCGTTTACCGGAAAGGAGTTGTACTTGAACGGGTTGAACTCCGGAATGACGCTCAGCCAGGCGGCATTGGCAAATGGCGGCAGCAAGGCCGGCAGGCTCGCCAGGCCGGCAAAGCGGGCAAAGCGGGTGATGCCGATCATCGGTGTGAACAGGACGATCCGCTCGGCGCGTGCGAGTCGCTGGTCTTCCAGCGCATCGAGCGAGTACTTCATCGCCAGCGCGCCGCCGTTCGAGAAGCCCACCAGATGCAGCGGTGCAGGGGCAGGCACGAGCCGACGCGCCTCTCGTACGGCGAGGCGGGTTGCTGCCATCCAGTCTTCCCAGCGGACCTTGCTCAGACCGGCGGGGACGGTGCCGTGAGCCGGCAAACGGAGGCCGATGGCGACGAATCCGTGCTCGCGATAATGTCTCGCGAAATGCCGCAGGCTGTACGGCGAATCAGTCAGGCCATGCAGCAGGACGACGACGCCAAGTGGTTTGCCGTCGGGCTCCATGACGTAGGAGCGGTTCCAGTCCTGCGCAAAGCGCGCCGGGTAGACCGGACTCGCCTCGAAGTAGCGATTGATCGGCACGCGCTGCTCGGGTGCCAGCTTCTGGCTGACCTCTGCGCGCACGCTACTCATGATGTCGTCTTCCTGCGCGAGGTAGCGGCCCCAGTCGGCTGCGTCGAGTTGCTCAGCCGACAGTTCCGTTGGCACGTAGGTATGCCATGGCTGCAACGCCGGGCCACCGAGCACACGAAACGAGCGCAGGGCGAGCAGCGCGACAGCGATCACGAGGACCAGCAGCAGCACCCACTTCAGGATTCTTCCGATGGTTCCCAGCATAGTCTCGCCTCGTCACGTTTCCTGGCGTCGGCTCTTCAGCGCGCCGTGTTCGATGGATGGAAAATCCGTACCTGCGGGCGAAAGTATGGCCGGTTGCAAAGCCGGCAGTCAATCAAAAGAGTCGGGCCCGGGACCTGGCGCCAGCGGCTACCGGTAGGGCGCGAACGCTGCGGATACGCCGGTGGCACCCTTGGCGGAGCGCAGGACGAGCCCCAGCAGCAGCCGCGCCTTGAGGCCGGACAGACAGCCGGAGGGCACCACGCCGCGCTCGATCAGGTCGATCTCGGCACCCGGATAGCCGTAAGTCCGGGTGAACACATGGCCGGTCATCGCACGGCTGGCGAGCACCACCGGAATCTTCGCGGCAAGATCGCCGACCAGCGGGGCAACCTCCGCAGGCACATGGCCGGCGCCCATCCCCTCGAGCACGGCGCCCGCGTAGCCGAGGCCGGGCAGCAGACCGAGCAGGCGCCCGTCGTCGCCCATCGCGACCTTGATGAGGGCCACCGGCACGGGCGAACCCTCTGCCGCGGACAGCGTGGGGTTGCGCTGCACGCGCGCATGGAAGCGCGGCTGCCGTTCGATGAGCGTGCCGATCGGCCCCATCAGCGGCGACAGGAAAGCCGAGGGCAGCGCGGTGTGCGATTTCTGGACGAAGCGCGCCGCGTGGATATCGTAGTTGAGGACGACGAGCGTCCCGAGACCGCGTGACTCCGCAGACGCCGCGACGATGGCCGCCGACAGGAGATTGGCGGGCCCCTCCGCGCCTGGCGCGTCGGCGCCGCGCATCGCGCCCGTCACCACCACCGGCTTGTCGGAATCGACCAGAAGATCGAGGAGGAAAGCCGATTCCTCGATGGTGTCGGTGCCCTGCACCACCACCGCACCGTCGCAACCGGATGCGAAGCCTGCCTCGATCAGGCGCGCGACTTCGACCAGGTTTGCCGGGGTCAGCGACGGGCTGGGCAGGCGGAACGGCGACCGTGCGTCGATGTCGCCGACCTCGGCGAGCGCCGGCACCGACGCCACCAGTTCGTCGGCACCCAGCTTGGGCGTGATGCCCCCCGACGCGCTCGGTACCATGGTGATCGTGCCGCCGAGCGAAAGGACGAGAAGACGCGGTCTGGTCATGGGTGTCATGCTCCTGCCCGCTCCTCCTCGCGCTTCGGCCTGGGTGGCGGCGGATTTGCCGGAATCTCGCCGGGCTTGTACTTGGGCAACCGGCTGGCCGGGAAAATCGCCAGCAACGACAATGCGGCCATGACCAGGAGGCCGATCTTGAGCGCCCGCAGTCTCGCTTCCTCGTTGATGCGCACCGCTTCGTCGATCTGCCCGGGCGAGACGCCGCTGCGCTCGAGCGCCGTCAGCAGCCGCTCGTTGCTCATGAAGGTGATGTTGTTGTCGAGGTCGACCTGTGACTGGAGTTGCTCCTTCAGTTCCGGGTGCTGGCCCAGCGACCCGAGGATGAAGGCGCTCAACAGGCCAACGAGCAGCGCGCCGGCGAACGCGGTACCGACGGCGGCGGCGAGATTGTTGGTGGTTCCGCGCAGCGAACCGACGTCGCCCGCCAGTTCCTTGGGTGAGGCGGTGACCAGCACGTTGAACAGGAGGGTCACCAGCGACCCCTGCCCGATACCGAAGACGATCAGCCCGATCATGACGACCGGCGCACTCCAGTCGTTGCGCACCACCCAGGCGAGCCACAGGAGCGCGACCGTGCACAGGACGAAGCCCCAGCGCCCGATCTGCTGCGGCGTCAGCTTGTCGTAGAGCTTGATGATCAGCATCGCCGTGAAGAACACGGTGAGGTTGAACGGCATCATCGCGATGGCCGTCTCGATCGGCGTGCGGCCCTGGATGATCTGGATGTAGAGCGGCACTGAGAAGTTGAGCGCGCCTTCCAGCGCGACGACGGCGAACATCGCGTAGACCGCCGCCCGCTCGGAAGGCGAGCGGACCACCTCGAGGGCGAGCAGCGGCGTCTTCCCGGCCGCCGTCCGCCGGCGCGTCCAGACGATGAAGGCCTGCAGCAGCACGATGCCGATGACGATCATGAACGGCGCGGGCGACATGCCCAGCAGGTCGAACGGTGCGGCTTCCCGCGCGAGACCGAGCCCCCACCGGTTCAGGTTGTTGAAGCCGAAGCTGATCAGGGTGATCGCCGCCGCCGTCAGCAGCACGCCGACCAGGTCGATCTGCACTTCCGGCCGGCCCTGTGTCGGCTTGAGCTTGAAACTCAGGACGAGGACCACCAGCGAAACCGCGATCAGGATGCCGAACGCGGGCCGCCAGCCGATGTAGGTCCCCAGTACGCCGCCGATCAGGAAGGCCAGCACACCGGCACCGGCGCGCGCCGAACCGAGGGCGCCGAGCGCGGCGGCCTGCTGCTGGCCGTGGTACTGGTTCGCGATCAGCGCGACGAGCGACGGGACCAGCGCCGCACCCGCGAGTCCGGCGAGGAGCTGGGCGGTCAGCATGAGGTTGGCGGTCGGGCTGAAGGTCATCAACACCTGCGCCCCGCCGAACAGGAGGACCACGGCGCGGAAGACATGCAGCGCACCAAAGCGCTGGGTCAACTTGCCGCCGAGCATGACGAAGGCCGCGACGGCGAGCGAGTACATCACGATCCCGGTGGCGACCGTGGTTGGCGGCACGTCGAAGCTCTGCACCATGCCGCTCAAGGCGACCGGCAACGAGGCGACGTTGAACGACATCAGAGCCTGGCCGAGCGCGATCGCGATCAGCGGCAGCCAGGATTCCTTCACATCACTGGCGGTCGTGAGGGGGGAGTTGGTCATGGCGGAACTCCTGGGTCATCGGTGACGATGGCGGACGGGGTTGATGGACGGGATCATTCGGGTTGCGAAGCGAACAGGTTGAGTCCGAGTCGCTCCGAGAGGTACTTGGTGACGCGCTGGCCGCGGACGCTGTTGCCGGCCTCGTCAAGTGGTGGCGAAAAGACGCCGAGACCGCCCTTGCCAGGCGACACGGTGACGATGCCGCCGCCGACGCCACTCTTCCCCGGCAGGCCGACTTCGAACAGCCAGTCGCCGGAGCGCTCATAGAGTCCGGCGGTCGCGAGCGTCGCGAGCACCCGCTTGGCGACCTCGCCACTCACCACGCGCTCCTTGGTGAGCGGGTTGACGCCGCCGTCCGCCAGCGTCGCGCCCATGACTGCCAGGTCGCAGGCGTTCAGCTTGAGCGAACACTGCTTCGTATAGATGTCGGTCGCCTGCAGCGCATCGAAGTACATGCAGCCGTAACCCTCGAGCAACTTGGCAGGGCAATCGCATGAAT
>JFAX01000001.1:279566-294861 GCA_000585015.1 Candidatus Accumulibacter adjunctus
TAGGATTCATGCGATTGCCCTGAGCAACTTGGCGATGCCGCGGTTGCGCAGATTGGTGGCGGCTTCCGATTCGTAGATCTCGCTGTCGAGGTCGAGGGTTCTTCCGGCAAACCGGCCAAGGCCCTCCTGGATGAACCGCCACTTGGCTTCGGCGGTGTCGCCTGGCGCGAGGCTCGTGGTGGCGATCGCGCCGGCGTTCACCATCGGGTTCATCGTCCGCTCACTGTTCAGCTCGACAGCCATGACCGAATTGAACGGCAGACCGGTCGCGTTGACGCCAACCTTGCCGCGCGCTTCCTCGCTGCCGATCGCCTCGCACACAAGCGCGAAAACGAAGGGCTTGGACACGCTCTGGATCGAGAATTCGTGCGTGGCATCGCCGATGGCGAAGGTGCGACCGTTGATGCCGGCGATGCAGATGCCGAAGAGCCTCGGCGATACCTTCGCCAGCGCCGGGATGTAGTCGGCAACCTTGCCTTCGTCCAGATCCCTGTAGCGGGCGTACACCTGGCGAACCAGCGTTTCGACCTCCTCAGGTGGCGGCAGATGACCGGTGGAAATCAGCGATGGCAAGCCATCGTCGGGAAGGGGTGTGTACATGCTCCTCTCCTCTTTGCTGTACCGCCGCGGCAGACGGGTTGGTTTCCGGTGGTGCGTACGCCTTCAGTCCCTCGCTCGGCAGGGTTTCGGCACCCAGTCTGGGCGACCATTGTGACAAAACGATGTCGGTCACCTGCAGCGCGTCGCAGGCCTGCGCCTGGTCTGCGGCACCGGGTCGCGCCAGACTGGTGCAGGCAGCCGCTCCCGTCGGCGGCAGTTGCCATTAAGTCGGACTTAAGTCTTGCCCAGGCATGCTTCTCCCGTCGGCGGGCATCGTGCCTGCCCGGAACTCACCCAGGAGAACGCCATGAACTCAAACACGCTCAAGCTGACCGCGGGCGCAGCCGCGGTCGTCGCGGCGCTGACCGGTGCCTACACGATTGGCCATGCCAACGCCCCCGCTTCACCCGCCCCCGCGGCGCAGGTCACGCTTCCCGCCGCGATCAACCAGCCGGTCCCGGTTGCAGGTGCTGCCTTGCCCGACATGAGCGGCATCGTCGCGCGCAACAGTGCGTCCGTGGTCAATATCAGCGTATCCGGCACGCGCAAGGCAGGCGCGCGCGGACCCAGATCGCCGCAATTCGACGAGGACGACTCGATCCCGGACTTCCTCCGTCGCTTTGGTGCTCCGCACAACCGGGGCGACGCGCCCGCTCGTGGCCTCGGCTCGGGCTTCATCGTCAGTCCGGATGGCACGATTCTCACCAATGCCCACGTCGTCGATGGCGCCGAGGAAGTCATGGTCAAGCTGAGCGACAAGCGCGAATTCAAGGCGAAGGTGCTTGGCCTGGATACCGCCAGCGACGTTGCCGTCCTCAAGATCGACGCCAGCGATCTGCCGACGGTCCGCATCGGCTCGGCCGGCAACACCCGCGTCGGTGAATGGGTTCTCGCCATCGGTTCGCCCTTCGGCTTCGAGAGCAGCGCCAGTGCCGGCATCGTCTCGGCCTTCTCGCGATCGCTGCCCGACGGCAGCTACGTGCCGTTCATCCAGACCGACGTCGCGGTGAACCCCGGCAACTCGGGCGGGCCGCTGTTCAACATGGCGGGCGAGGTGATCGGCATCAACTCGCAGATCTACTCGCGCAGTGGCGGCTATCAGGGACTCTCGTTCGCGATCCCGATCGAGGTTGCGATGAACGTCGAAAGACAGATCGTCACCCACGGCAAGGTACAACGCGGCCGGCTTGGCGTCGCGATCCAGGAGGTCAATCAGTCGCTCGCCGACTCCTTCGGCCTCAAGAAACCCGCCGGAGCCCTGGTCGGCTCGGTGGAAAAGGGCAGTCCCGCCGCGAAGGCCGGTCTCGAACCGGGCGACGTCATCCTGTCGATCAACGGCAAGGAGATTGCCTCCTCGAATGAGCTGCCGGCGATCGTCTCGTCGATGAAGCCTGGCGAGCAGGCGAAGCTGCAGGTGTGGCGCAAGGGCGAAACGCGTCCGTTCGATGTCGAGGTCGGCAAGTTCGCCGATGAGCAGGTGGCCAGCAACGACACCCCAGACGCCGGCAAGGGCCGCCTCGGTGTGGCGGTGCGTCCGCTCACCCCGGAAGAGCAGCGGCGCTCCGATGTCAGCAACGGCGTCGTCGTGCAGAATGTCACCGGCGCAGCCGCCAGGGCAGGCATCAAGCCGGGCGACATCGTCGTTGCGGTCAACGGTGAGGCGATTTCCAGTACGGAGCAGTTGCGCGACCTGATCAACAAGGCCGGCAAGCGCATCGCTGTCCTGGTCGACCGCGGCAACGCCCGGATCTTCATTCCCGTCGAACTGGGCTAGGCCGGATCGGCGAGCGGAGGGGACTGGCGCCGGATCCAGTCCCCTTCGCTGCCCGCTTGCCTGGCGGAGCAGCCGATCGTGCGACCCGACGAGCGGCCAGGAGCCCCTCGCGCCCGCTGGCGGCAGGAGCAGGATGCGCGGCCATTCAGGTTCTCCCGAGCAGAATCCAGGCATTGACCGTGGCATGCAAGGCAACGATACTTCGGCTCACTTTGGGTTGTCTTGGGTTGCCGGGTTGAAAATCCTTCTCTTTCCCGGGCGCGTCCTGCGTCGGCATGCGGTGCGCCGGCTTCGATGAGCCGCTGGCGCTGGTTTCTCGTCGCGCTCACGGGCCTCGTCGGTCTCCCGTTTGCTGCGGCGCTCTTCGCCATCGTCGCGCTGTTGGTCAGCGGAGCGACGATCGACGCTTCGCGCTGGCGCGACTGGTCGGCCGAGCGGATGTCCTCTGCCCTTGGGCGCCCGGTCTTTCTGGCGGGGCCTTTCGAGCTGTCGCTGGGCCGCGCGCCGGAAGTGCGCATCGGCGAGCTGCGCATCCTCAACCCGCCCGGTTTCACCGCACGGGAGTTCTTGGCGCTGGCCGATGGACGCGTGCGCATCGATCTGCTCGACGCCCTCTTTGGCGAGTTGCATCTGCGCAGCCTCGAGGCCAGCACCGTTCGCCTGTGGCTCGAACGGGCAAGCAACGGGCGCAGCAACTGGGACCTGCGACGACCGGACGCTCCGGCGTCGCCACCGGGCCGGATCGAGGTCGGGCAGATCGTCCTGCACGGGCTTGCCGTCGACTACCGCGATGAACGCTCGGCGACACACCACGGCCTCGATCTGGACGAGCTGCGGGCGAGTGGAGGGTCGAACGAAATGCTGCGCCTGACGATGCGTGGCCGCATCGGCAAGCAGCTTCCGTTCGCCCTCAAGGCCGAGGGTGGGCCGCTGCGCCTGATCCGGGAAGAGGCGGAGCCGTGGCCCTTCATCCTTGACATCGAATCGCCCGGCGCGCGGCTGCAGGCCAGCGGTGCGGTCGACGCGGGCAAGGGCGAGGCGCGCATCGCCTTCGGCCCTGATGCCGCAGCGCTTGCCCCCGCTGCTGCCGGCGATGAATCGCGCGCCGTCGCCAGGACGAACGAACTTGCCGGGCAACTCGAGCTCGTCTTCGGTGACGCGCGGCCGCGACTCAGCGGGGCGCTGAGCGTTGCCGCCCTCGACCTGCGCCCGTTCGACGCCAGCGACGAGGACGCACCGGACGATGCCCCCGATGCCGTCACGCAGCAAGGGCAGATGCTGCTCCTGCGCGATCTCGTGCCCGTCGACATCAGTGTCGACCTGCACATCGGCGAGTGGCGCGGCCTGCCGGTCGATGTTGAGGACGCGAAGTTCGATCTGCATGCCGATGCCAGCGGCGTGCGGATGCCGATCAGCGCGACGCTGGCCGGCATCCCGTTCTCCGGTCGCGTCGACCTCGATACGGCGGCAGCGACGCCGACACTGGCGCTGCGTTTCGCCGCACGGGACGTCGTGCTCGACGATCTCGTGCGGCAACTTACGGGTGCCGCCGATGGCGCAGGCAGGCTCGGGCAGATCGAACTGCGCCTCGGCGGCCGTGGCGAGACGACCGGCGCACTGTTGAGTGACCTGGAGCTGTCACTGGCGGCGAGTGACGCCCGCTTGAGCGCTGGCAAGCGGGACGACGGCCGGCCGCTCGCCAGCACGCTCGCGACACTGGAAGTCGCGCTGCCGCGCGGGCAACGATTGCGTGGCTACGGGCGCGGGACGCTGCTGGCCGAGCCGCTGCAACTCTCGCTGCGCGGCGATACGCTGCCCGAGATGCTGCGCGAGCTGGCCATGCCGGTCGAACTCGAGATTGCTGCCGCGCCGGCAAGACTGCGCATCGAGGGCATGCTCGCACATCCGGCGGCGAAGCGCGAAGCGGCTCTTGACTTCGCCCTGCAGGTCCGCCGTACGGGTGATCTGGCGCGCTGGCTGGGTGTCGCGCCGGAATCGAGACTGCCCCTCGCCCTGCGCGGCCGCATGCGGATTGCGAGTGATGCATGGTTCCTCGAGCAGACGACGCTCGGGCTCGGCCGCAGCGAGCTGACGGTTGACGCGCGGATTACCCGCGGCGACGACCCGTCGGTCGTCGCCGCGGTGCGCAGCCGGCTGATCGATGTTCCGGAACTCGCGACGCTGCGCGGCGGCAGCGCCCGCAGCAACGACGCGCCGCTTTTTCCCGACGCCCTCGATCTGCCGGACATCGATCTCGACCTGGCGCTGCAGCGCGTCATCCTCGGCCGCAGCGATCTGCAGGGTGTCCGCTTCGCCGGCCGCGTCCGCGCCGGGGGTCTGCTGCCCTCGACGTTCTCCGGCAGGGTCGCCGGCGCACCGTTCAGCGGGCTGGTCGCACTCGACCAGCGCGGCAGGTGGCCTGAAGTCCGGCTCGATCTGGCCACCGGCGAAGTCGACCTCGGCCTCCTGCTGCGTGACTTGGGTGCCGCCGAGAACATCGCCGGGCGTGCGGAAAAGTTGCAGCTCAGCCTGCGCGGGCGCGGCAATACCCAGCGCGAGCTTGCCAGCCTGTCGGCCTTCGAGGCGCGTGTGGTCGGCGGCCACATCAGCGTCCTCGGCGCCCAGCAGCGCCCGCTCGCCGAGTTCCACCTCGGCGAGGCAGCGATCGCAGTCCGACCGGGCGAACCGATCCGGCTTCGTCTCGACGGAACGTTCGACGAGACCGCGCTCGCCCTCACATTCAGCACCGGGACGCTCGCGGACCTGCTGCGTGATGCGGCGCATCTGCCCTTCGCGCTGGCGGCGGAGACGGCTGGAGCGAAGCTGACACTCGACGGTGAGGTGGCGCTGCCGCTCGGGCGCGCCGGTCAGCTCACCCTCGAGATGAGCGGCGAACGGTTCGACATGCTCAGCGGCCTGGCGCGCGTCGAACTCCCGGCGTGGGGTCCCTGGTCGCTGCGCGGCCCGCTGCACATGACGGCGAGCGGCTACGAGGTGCCGCGGCTGCAGCTGCGCGTCGGCGACAGCCGGCTCGAGGGCAGTGGCACGCTGGACATGAGCCGGCCCCGGCCACGGCTCGACCTGCGGCTGAGCGCGCCGAGCATCCAACTCGACGACTTCCCGCTGCCGGAGCGCCTTGCCGATCCCTCGCCACCGGTCGGCGCTGCCGAAAGCCTGCGCCGGTCGGCAGGCCAGCTCGTCGTGCGCAGCGAGCGACTGCTGGGTGCCGGGTTTCTGCGCCGCTTCGATTCCTACATCGCCGTCGAAGTGCAGGAGGTGCTTGCCGGCGACGACCGGCTGGCCGACGGATCCCTGCGCGTCCAGGTCGTCGACGGGCGCGTCTTCATTGGTCCGGCCGAGCTCAACATCCCAGGGGGAACGCTGCGGCTCGCCGCCGAGTACGACCCGAGCCCGTCGGAGGTTGCGCTCGCTGTCGGCGCCTACGTCGAGCGCTTCGACTACGGAATCATCGCTCGCCGTTTCAGGCGGGCGGACGACGTCAGGGGACTCCTCAGCCTGCATCTGGCGCTTGCCGGCAGAGCGCCGTCGCTGGCTACGATCATGCACCACGCCGACGGCGAGGTCGATTTCGCCGTTTGGCCGACCGAGCTGCAGAGCGGCGTCTTCAGTCTGTGGTCGGTGAATCTGTTGCTGACGGTGGTGCCCCTGATCGATCCGGGTGGCGACGCCGTTGTGAATTGTGTCGTTGGTCGCTTCGACCTCAAGGATGGCAAGCTCAGCGACGACAAGATCATCATCGATACGACGCGGGTGCGCATTCGTGGCGCGGGCAGCGCCAACCTGGCGCGGGAGCAGTTGGCATTCGTCTTTCGCCCGCGGGGAAAGGGCTTCGCCGTGTTTCGCCTGCAGACCCCGTTGCGCGTCAGCGGAACGCTCACCGACTTTCGCTTCGGCATCGAGCCGCGCGACCTGCTCGAATCGGTTCTGCGGCTGATCGCATCACCGATCCTCCTGCCGATCGAGTGGTTCACCCTCGGCCCGCTGCCGCGCGATGGCGCCGATGTGTGCACGAACCCGTTGCGTGAGCGCGCTGCCGGGTCCTGATCCGGCAGCTCGACGCTCACTGCACCGCGCCATCCCGCATCGCTCCGGTTTCGCCGCTGACACCCGGTGGCAGGACGTTCCAGGGTGGTCCGGAACGTGCGATCGCGTAACCGAGGTCGTAGAGTTGCTGCATCACCGACGGATCGAAGGTCTCGTTGCCGGCGAGGTTGATGCCCTCCGGGATGGTGATCCAGTGATAGCCCGAGTGTTCGCGCAGCGCCAGCGCGTAGATGCGGAAGAGGTCGCCGACGACGGCTGACTTGCCGGCGGCCTGCAATGTGCGTCGTGCGATGTCCGGAACCGAGCGGCGCGTGGTTGCGGCATCGGCGGCCAGCTGGCCGTTGTGGATGACGTAGATGTCCTCGCGCAGCGCACCGTAGCCGGCCTGCCGACGCAGTTCGCGCGCGCTGAGCAGCCCGCCGATGTTGAATACCTGTGCCGCCACGCCACCGTCGACATGCATTTCGTCATGGCGTTGTCCGCCGGCTTCCACCTCGAAGAGTACCGGCGAGAAGGCGATCGGTATGGCGGCCGAAGCCAGCATGACCCGGCGGAAGAGTGGCAGCGCATCGGGATGGCCGCTGCTGGCGATCAGCCCCATGTTCCAGATGATGAAGCGCTGCGAATCGAGATCCACGCTGCCGATGTACAGGCGCCGGCCGCCTTGGTGGGCGAGCGCGATCTCGCGCAGCAGGGCGTCGTCGACGTGCCGCTCGATCAGCGCGATGAGCGGACTCGTGTCGGCGATGCTCTCGCCGAACAGCAGTTTCCTGACCGTCGCCAGGAATGCGCCAAGGGCGAAGATGTCCCGCGAGCGCGTCGTGGTATAGAACTCGCGCAGCGCCGCGTCGCGGGATTGCCCGAGAAAGGCGAAGGGTGCCATCAGCGCGCCGGTCGAGACGCCGGTGACCACCTTGAAGGTCGGGCGCTTGCCGGTGCTCGACCAGCCATTCAGGAAGCCGGCTCCGAACGCGCCATTGGCGCCGCCGCCCGACAGCGCGAGGTGCGGATGGAGCACGCTGCCGTCGGTCGTCACCGGGAACTCGCTGGCCGACTCCTGGGCAAAGGACTGCACCATGTCGCTTTCCATCACCGGGCTGCGCAGTCCGGAGGCTGCGCGCACGTCCGGCATGCCCGGGATCACGGCGTTGGACATCAACTCGGTCGGCACGCCGTTGCGCGGCAGCGAGCCGCAGCCGACGAATGCCAGCGCCACGGCCAGCAGCGTGCAGCGCATCAGCCGGGCGAGTGGTGAAAGGGGTGTCAATGGCGCGTCCAATGTGTCATCGGGGTTTGCGCACCGCTCGCCGCAGCGCATCAGCCTTGCTGACCGATCCCGCCTGCCCCGACGGTGGCGGCCTGCGGGGACTGCAGAAAGCGGTGTCAACGGTGGTCGATCGGGTTGGGGGGGGCCCCGGTCAGGCCGGCCGGCTGAAGAACGGTGCGGTCTCGAACACCGGTGTCGCGAAGCCCTGGCCATCCTTCTTCAGGTTGCGTTTGAGCACGAAATCGTAGAGCAGGACATTGATGTCGCGCAGCCGCCGCAGGGTATCGACGGCTGCCGCATCGAGCAACTGCCAATCGACCAGCGCCCGCAGCGAAATCAGCGGCACGACACCGGGCAGCGGATAGTCCGATCCGTTCAACAGGCGCTCATGCCAGTCGCGACGCTCGAGCAACGAGGCGACGACGCTCATCCGGTTTCCCTGCGTGATCGCCGAGATATCGCCGAACAGGTTGCTGCGATAGCGCGCATCGTCCATCAGTTGCGCGAACAGTTCGAAGTTGCTGAGTTTGGCCGAGCGCAGATCGTCGATGTGGCCGCTGCCGAGCGACGCACAGTGCGCGACCACCACGCGCACGCCCGCGTCGAGCGGCCGCCGCAGGCGCAGCGGGTTGCCGAGATGCTCGCCGAAGCCATGCACCGCGCGCTCGTCGCCGGCATGCGTGATGAGCGGCATGCGCAAGGCGGCGAGTCTGGCGTAGAAGTGGTCGCAGCGTGCGTCAGCCGGGTCGATGTTCTGTGCCGATGGGAGCCACTTGATGGCCCGCGCGCCAAGCGCCGCCGCGGTGTCGAGGCGGTCGAGGGCGCGCGGGTCGTAGGGATGGATCGATGCCGCCCAAAGGAAACGCTCGGGATGGCTGAAGGCCAGACCAGCCACGTAGTCGTCCGGGACATGGAAGGTCGAGCGATCCGCCATCGGCGCGCCCGTCTCGTCGCGTGCCCAGTCGAAAGCGAAGAGCAGCGCACGAAAACCGGGGGCCATGCTCCGGCACTGTGCCAGCAGGCGCTCGACGAAACTCGTGTCCACCTTGCCCGGCCGCTCGTCCACGCAAGAGGCATTGAGATAGAACTCGCGCTGCACGTAGCCGCGCGGATTCCAGATCTGCTCCATGCGGGGATTGAACCAGAGAGCGCTGCCCGAATCGCCATCGCCAAAGACATGGCAATGGGTGTCGCAGACCTTGCCGGCGTCGAGCCCGTCCCACGCGCCCGTGACGAGAGGATGCTCGCGCAGGTCCGACGGCAGTTCGGCCAGGCAGGCATTGAACACGCCGTCGCGCAACGAGAAATCACAGGCGGCGAGCAGCCCGCAGGCGGCAGCGCCGGCGCCGAGCAGCAGGCGGCGGCGCTTCATCCGGAACGGAGTCACGTCAGTCCTGTCGCGACGCGACGGGAGTGATCAGTTGGGACCCTGCCTGAGCAACTCGATGCCGTTCGCCGTGACGCGAACACGGTCGCCGATGCGCAGGGCTGGCGCCGTCGTCTGCTGGATCGTGGCCAGCGAGCCGTCGTCGTAGCGCACACCGATGCGCCAGACGAGCGTCTGGCGCTGCGCGGCCTGGTTGCCGACGAAGGCGCCACCACCCGCACCGATGAGGGTCGCCGCGGTCCGGCCGCTGCCACCGCCGACCTGGTTGCCGAGGAGGCCGCCAACCAGCGCACCGCCAAGGGCACCGGCGGCGGCGTTGCCGCTCTGCACCGTGTCCTGAACGATCGACTCGACGGTACCGTCACGCCACGAGGGCCCGGAAACCTGGAAGGCCGGCGTGGTTTCGCAGCCGGTGAGCAGCAGCGCAAGGGCGATGGTCAATAGGGCGGCAAGACGCTGCCATGGCGAAATCTGGGTCATCTTCATTCTCTCCGATGCGGATGGACGGACTCTTCAGTTGGGAATCGAATTCAGCAGGAACATCGCCGCCAGCAAGCCGGTCGGCCGTCCCAGCTTGCCCAGCCACTGGGCAAAGATCTGTTCGATGTCGCCGCCCATGTAGACCTGCGTCAGCGCCTTGTTGACCTCGAGACGGAAAGCCGAGTCGTTGCGTGGCAGGGCCATCGCGTAGGGTTCGATCGACAGGTCTTCCGCCAGCAGCGCCAGCTTGGCGGGTTCCTTCGCCTGCACCGCCAGGCCGACGAGCTTGATCTTGTCGCCGGCGTAGGTCTCGACGTCGCCCGCCTCAAGCATCGCCAGGCCGCTCGTCGCATCCGCGACGGTCAGCACAGTGGCGCTGATCTGCAACAGGCGCAGCATGTCGTTGAGTCGGCTCTCGGTGGTCGTCCCCTTGAGCACCGCGATCCGTTTCCCCGCCAGATCGGTGAACCGATTGATCGGCGATCCGTCCTTGACGAGAAACCCGCCGCCATCGATGAAGATGAGATTGGAAAAGTCGACCTTTGCCAGGCGCGACTGCGTCTGCGTCGTGTTGGCGCACTCGAGATCGGCGCGCCCGCTGGCGACCATCTGCAGCCGTTCGCTGACGGAACCGGCGATCCAGTTCACCTTCAGGTTCGCGTCGCCGACGGCACGCGCGATCTGCGCAATGACGCGCTTGCACAGATCGATCGAATACCCGGTCGGCTCCTTGTCGGCGCCGACGAACGAGAACGGCAGCGAATCGGGGGAATAGGCGACGTTGATGAGCTTGGCCGACTTGATCCGGGCCAGCGTTGCGGAGCCGGTCTGCGCCGTGGCCGTGCCGCCGATCAGCGCCGTGCTGACGATGAGTGCCGCGAGAAGAGTCTTGATCATGGAGTCCTCGATTTCAGGTCGGAGTGAGAGAAGGAAACGGTGTCGTCCGTTCCCCGTGCCGGATCATTCGCTGCGTAGTCTACTACAGCCTCTCGCCGGTTCATGCGCCGAGGTTCCGACACCACCGCTGAGGGGGGCTGGCGGCAACGTGGGCCGGGCATCCGGGCTGGCACGTCCTTGACGCGAGATCGTCGTCGCGAATAGACTCGTCCGGCGACACTCCAAGCGGCGATCCCATGGCCTGCTGCCAGGCGCGTCGGCTTTCCCGTTCCGCTAACCCTTACCGTCATCGAAGGAACTGCCATGAAGAATCTGATCGTCGCCTCAGCCTTGTCGCTCGCCCTGATCGGCGGGCTCGTTCATGCCCAGACGTCACCGGCCGCCCCGGCCACAACCGCTGCCAAGGCGAGTAGCAGCGACCCGATCGTGGTGATGCGCAAGGAGCAGCGTGCGGCACGGAATGAGTTCAATGCAGCCGCCAAACCCATCCGTGCGGAACGTACCGCGACCGTCCAGGCTGATGTGGACAAGGCCGTGGCCGCCGCCAAGGCGAGCGGCAAGGATCCGGTGGTCGCCGGGCGAGTTGCCAGGCGGCAGGCGATGGAAGCCACCAAGCCGGACTTCGATGCCAAGATGAAGGTCATCACCGACAGGCGCAATGAAGCCATGGCCGCGGCCAAGGCCAAGCGCGATGCGGCCATGGCCAAACGCTGATCCATCCGCCTCTGGCGGCGGTGCTCGACGGGAACCGCCGCCAGGGCCTGGCGTCGCGGCGGTTCCGTCCAGCCTCTGCGGCGTGCTTGGTCAGCGCGATATGGCGTAGCCGACGCGCACGCTCCACGGCTCGCGCTGGTTGTAGTTGAGCAGGCTCTCGCCGTAGCCGGTGAAATACTGCGCCATCAGGTAACCGGACAGGCCCGTCACCAGCCGGTTGAGCGGGTAGGTGAATTGCAGGTCGGAGCTGAACGCACTCGACTTCGTTCCCTTGCGCAGGATCCACGCCGCTTGCCAGTCGTCGTCCTTGCCGTAGGTGAAGCGGAAGTCGCCGTAGCCACGATACTTCTGGATATCGGGGTTTTCGTTCTTTTCGATGTAGGCATAGAGCTTGGGCGAGAACGTCCAGTGAAAGTCGCTCGTGTCGCCGAAGCTGAAGTATGGCCGCACGAACAGGATGTCGATGCTCCGTGACTCATTGCCGTCCTTGCCGTTGGATTCGTGCTCGTAGCCGGCGGCGATGCCGACCGCGTTGCCGCCGACGCGCCAGTCGGTGTTCGGGACGTAGTAGAAGAAGCTGGGCATGTAGTTGGTGTCGAGGAAAGGCTTCGAATCCGCAGTCAGATCCCAGAACGCCGTCTGCGTGTAGGCGAAGTACAGATTGTCGAGGAAGCGGCGCGAGTTCTTGTCGGCGGGTTCGTAGAGGCGCAGCTTGAAGCTCAGCTGAATCTGCGCGTTGGCATCGACGCCGGCGCCGGCAACGAAGAACATGGGCTCATAAAAGCTCAGGCGGCCTTCATCCTGCCGGTTGGGATCGTTGGCGGAGCGCACGGTCAGGACCGTGGCCGGCGCGCGTTCGGAGGTGCCGGCCGCGGCGGCCAGTGCCAGGCCTTCTCCGCCACTGGCCGCAGGCAGCGGCGGTTCAGCCGTCGCCAGCGCTTGCCGTGGCGTCGAGAGCTGGACGAGCATTGCCGGAGCGTCCAGATCGACGGCGTCAATGCGCACCCGGCCGCGCAGATTCGCTGGTACCTCGCCGACGTAGTCGATGCGCTTGAACTCGCCCTGGCGCAGCGTGATCTGGTCGGGCACCGGCGTCTCGCGGCGCAATTCCACGCGCGCCACTGCGCCCAAATCAGGCGTCAGGTTGACGCGAAGCATCTCGGGCAGCGAATACGAACGCGATTCGGCTTCCCCGGTGACCATCAGCGAAAGCCTGAACGGTGCGCTGGGATCGATGCTGCGGCCCGGCGGAACAAGGTTGATGTCGGCCCAAGCCGTCGTCGGGGCGAGAGCCGGAGTCAGGCTGGACAACATGACCAGTGCCGTGATGGGGAGCGCGCGCCGCGGCGCGCCATGCAAATGGTGGTTCAATTTCATTCCTTCGCGTCCGTGTTGCCTTGAGGTTTGTCGAGACCTGTGCGCTGGCGCTCGCCCAGTCAGGCGGCAGATGGCGTGCGGCCGCTACTGCGTCTGCGCGGTCGTCAGGTTCTGCGCCGTCGGCGCCATCGCGGCCGCGAGGTCTACCCAGCCGCCGCCCATCGCCTGATACACATTGACCAGTTGCGAGTACCGATCGGCAAGCAGGCGCACCCCTGCCAGCTCGGCCGCGAAGAGCTCGTTCTCCGCTACCAGCACATCGAGATAAGCCGCCACGCCCTTGTCGAAGCGCAGCTTCGACAGGCGGGCGAACTCGCGCAAGGCGTCCACCCGCTTGTTCTGCATCGCGACTTCCTCGATCTTTTTCTGCGACCCGGTCAGCGCATCGTTGGTCTCGCGAAACGCTCCGAGGACGGTCTGTCGATAGGCGAGCAGCGCCTGCTGGTACTGCGCCTCGGCCGAACCGACCTGGCCGGCGATCGCGCCGGCGGTGAAGATCGGCCCGCTGACGCCGGCAGCAATCAGGCCGGCGCTTGCCGGGCCGCTGAAGAGACTGCTGAACGCCGTGCTGACGCTGCCGAGCAGGCCGGTGATCGAGACGCTCGGGTAGTACAGCGCACGCGTGGCGCCGACGTTGGCATTCGCCGCCACCAGGTTCTGCTCGGCCTGCAGGATGTCGGGCCGGCGCTGCAGCAGTGTCGACGGCAGATCGGCCGGGATCAGCGGCGCGACGAGCTGGTCGATCGCCTTGCCGCGCGCAATCGGTCCCGGGTTGCGGCCGAGCAGCGTCGAGATCAGGTTCTCCTGCGCCGCGATCGCCTGCTCGAACGCCGGAATCGCGGCCAGCGCCTGCTGGTACTGCGAATCGATCTGCATCACGTCCGTCCTGGCGACGATGCCGGCCTTGAAGCGCAGCTCGAACAGCCGGGCGGTGGCACCGAAGTTCCTCGCCGTTGCCTGCGCGATTTCCAGCTGGCGGTCGAGTGCGCGCAGCGAGATGTAGCTGGTGGCGACGCCGCTCACCAGTGACAGTACGACGCCGCGCTGCGCCTGTTCGCTGGCATAGACCTGCGCCTGCGCGGCCTCGCTGAGGCGGCGCACGCGCCCGAACAGGTCGATCTGCCAGGAGGCGCCGAGCGATGCCTGGTAGAGCGAAAAATACGGGTCGGCGCCGGGCGGCAGTGGCGGTTGGCCAACCCGGCTGGCGCGCGTCCGGCTGGCTTCGGCGCCATAGCCGATCTGCGGGTACAACTGCGAGCGGGTGGTGGCCAGCGCGCCGATGAACTGATCGACTCGCGCCGCTGCGATGCGCACGTCGAGGTTCTCGCGCAGCGCGCTGTCTACGAGATCGTTCAGCGCCGGGTCGCCGAACTGCTCCCACCATCTGGTGTTGGCCACTTCCGCCGCCATCGGATATTCGATGCGCCATGCGGTGGGCGATTCCACCGTCGGGCGCACGTAGTCGGGCCCGACCATGCAGCCGGCAAGGCCGCTGGCCAGCAGTGCCACGAATACGTTGATCCTCATGTCGCTTGCCCTCCTGTGATGCGCAGCCGAGTCCGGCGGCGACCGCTGGTCGACCGCCGTGCATGGCGAGATGCCCCGACCCGCATTGTAGCAATACTCATCCGCGCCAGCCTGCGCCCGGGCTTCCCTGGGCCGGGCCGGGCGGCAGTCATGTCGCCCGCCCGACGAGCAGCAGGGCGCCGAACAGCGCTGCCAGCGTCAGCAAGCCGATGCTGGCGAACGACCAGCGTCGCACGAGCCGGTCGGCCTGCTCGCAGGCGATGCCCACCGCCAGCGCCGCCGGGCGCAGCCGGCCGGCGGGTGCGGCCGCAGCAGGCCGCGGCGCCGCGAGCAACGGCACGCGCGACAGTCCCAGCGCCAGCAGCGCGCCACCCACCAGAACCAGCAGCGTCGTCGCCAGTTCCTTCGGCGCCAGCGGGTTCGCAACGAGATCGCCGGGAAGCGGCCCGAGTGCGGCGAGGGCCAGCGCCAGCGAGCCCACGGCGAGCAGCAGTGCGGCGAACTCGGCAAGGCGCGAAACGCGCTTCACTTGGATCAGTGCAGCGGAGCGACGGCGCAGGGCATTGACCAGCACCAGCACGACATAGGCGGCGGTGAATGCGGCGCCGCCTTGCAGCACGATCGTCCACCACCACTGCCCCGAGCCATCGGCGGCGTCGAGCAGGAGCTTCTTCGCCAGATAGGCGCCACTCGGGACGACTCCCATCAGCGCAATGCCGGCGAGGACGAAGGCCAGCACGGTGACCGGCAGCGCACGGGCGATGCCAGCCAGGTCGGCGATGCGGTCGTGGCCGAGCGCCGCATAGACGAGACCGGCGGCCATGAACATGGCGGCCTTGGCAGTGGCATGCGACACCGCCTGCAGCAGTCCGCCGGTCGATGCCGCGCCGTGTACCAGCGCGTTGCCGGTGGCGTCGAAGGCGAGCGGGAACATCAGGAACAGGTAGCCGATCTGCGCCACCGTCGAATAGGCGACCAGCAACTTCAGGCGCTCCTGGCGCAGCGCGACGACGCTGCCGACGACGATGGCCATCGCGCCGAGTCCCGCCAGCAGTTGCGCCGAGGCCCAGGTCACCACCCCCGGCATCACGTCGAGCCAGAGCCGCAGGACGAGGAACCACGAGCCCTTGATCACCAGCGCCGAGAGCACCGCGCTGGCTGCCGCCGGGGCGCCGCCATGCGCCGGCGGCAGCCAGATGTGCAGCGG
>JFAX01000001.1:295069-297941 GCA_000585015.1 Candidatus Accumulibacter adjunctus
GCCGGCGGCAGCCAGATGTGCAGCGGGAAGAGCGCGGTCTTCGCCAGCAGGCCGGCGGTCATCAACGCCAGCGCCGTGCGGGCAATCGCTTCCGGCTGCACCGCGCCGGCCAGCAGCGGGATGTCCAGTGTGCCGTAGCCGCCGTACAGCAGTACCGCGCCGAGCAGGTAGAGCACCGAGCCGCACAGCGCAAACAGCATGTAGCGCAACGCGGCGCGCAGGGTCTCGCCGCTGCCGGCCAGGCACACCAGCGGCACGCCGGCGAAGGTCAACAGCTCCAGCGCGACATAGAGGGTGAACAGGTCGCCACTGACGAAAACCAGGTTGAGCGCACCCCACACCGCCATCAGCAGCAGCCAGTAGCTGAACGCGGCGCGCGATTCCCTGACCTCCGGCGGCGTCGCGAAGTCGGCGCGCGCGTACATGCCGATGCCGCAGACCACCCCGGCGACCGCCAGCAGCATGGCCACCGCCAGCCCGTCGGCGCGCAGCGCGATGCCCAGCGGCGGTGCCCAGCCGCCGAGCAGGTAGACCAGCGTCTGGCCTTCGCGCAGCCAGGCGACCGTGATGCCGAGTGCCAGAGCCAGCCCCAAGGGCATGCAGGCGAAGGCCACACGCTGCACCCGGCGCCCGCCCAGCAGGACGCCGAGCAGCATGCCGACGAAGGGCAGGAGCACTGCCGCCGCCAGCAGCGCGCCTGCCTGGGTGCCCGTCGAGAGTGCCACCGCCGGTGCGTCCAGTCACTCGCCGGGCGGTGGCTCGTTGGCCAGCGACGCGGTGGCGGTGGATTCGATCAGCCGCAACAGCACGGCCACGGTCACGGCGGTGGCGGCGAAGGCGACGACGATGGCGGTGATCAGCAGCGCCTGCGGCACCGGGTCGGCGGCCATGCCGGCCGCGGCACCGCGCTTGGCCAGCGAGCCGAAGAGGACGAACACGCCCGAACCCATGATGTTGAAGGCCACCAGCTTGCGCAGTGGGTGTGGCTGCACGATCAGGCCGTACAGGCCGATGCCGACCAGCGCGCAGGCGCACAGCGCGAACAGCGTCTCGACGTTCATCGGCCGCCATCCCCGGCTGGCATGTTCCCGCTGTTGCGCGCCGGTGCGCCGTTCAACAGCAAGGCCAGCACCAGCACCAGGGTCGGCAGCAGTGCCAGCTCGATGACCACGATCATCGGCTTGGCCCAGCCGTCCGCATGGCCAAGGAAGGCGCCGGCCTGCCACGCGCCGAGCAGGCCGACGGCGACGAACGCCAGGGGTCCGACGACGATGCCGGTGCGCAGCCAGCGGCCGTCGATGCGCGGTGCATCGCCCAGGCCGGCCATCTGCACCAGCAGCCACATCGCCGCCAGGATGGTGGCGCTCTGGAACTTGCCACCCGGGTGGTCGGCACCGGCCCAGAACAGGTAGAGGCCGACGACGATGCCGATCGGCGGCAACACGCGCGCCAGGTAGCCGAGGACGCCGTCGGGATCGGCGACGTAGCGCGGCCCCGGGCGACCGCCCCAGAAGCGGTCCGGCGCCAGCGACCAGACGGCGAGCAAGGCAATCACCAGCACGATCGCCTCGAGCAAGGTGTCCAGCGCGCGGAAGGCGAGCAGCACGCCGGTGATCGGGTTGCCGACGCCGGTGGCCGGCAGGTTGTCGGCCGCCTGCGGCGCCAACGTCGGCGCGGGCTCGGGCAAGGCCAGCACGCACAGCGCCAGTACCATGGTGACGCCGAGCGACAGCAAAGCCGCGAACGCGCGCGTACCGGCGCCGCTGCGCTCGGCCGCGGCCGCCGTCTCGGTGCCGCGCAGCCGCCCGACCGCGCCGAGCAGCAGCGCACCGGTCAGGCCGCCGCCGATGGCCGCCTCGGTCAGTGCGACGTCGATGCCGGCCAGACGCACCCACACCAGCGACAGCAGCAAACCATAGACGACGAAACCGGCCACTGCCACGAAGGCATCGCGCGCGACCACGGTCCACAGCGCCAGCCAGAGCAGCAGCAAGGCAACGACCAGGCTGAGCAGCGCCGTCATTCGCTTACCCCGCGCCTTGCGCGCTGAGCGACCGGCAGCGGTCCGCCGCGCTCATTCGCCGCCTTCCCGGCGCCGCGCCGAGTGCGCGATGAGCTGCGACACCGCCGCGCTCGACAGCATCAGCAGCAGCCACACGAGCAGCAGCTTCAGCGCCGCGAGCAAGCCATCCATCTGCGGCAGCAGGCCGGTGACCAGCAGCGCGACGCCGAGGTTGTCGGCCTTGGTCAGCGCGTGCAGCCGCGTGTAGGCGTCGGGAAAGCGCAACAGCCCGACCGTACCGGCGAGAAAGAACACCAGGCCGGCGACGATGGCGACGATGCTGAAGACGTCGAGCACGACGCTCACCGGCTACCCTCCGTGGCGTCGTCGGCGGCGACCTTCTCGTCCTGGCGAAGCGCGAACTTGACGAAGGCGATCGACGCGAAGGCCGAGAGCAGCGCCAGCGTCAGCGCCACGTCGAACATCGCCCGCTCGCCGGAGGCCGCGCCGAACAGCAGCAGCGCGCCGATGGCGCCGCTGCCCAACAGCTGCGCAGCCATCATTCGTTCGGCGCGGCCTGGTCCGCGCGCCACGCGCACCAGGCCGAGGGCGACCATGAGCACGACGAAGGCCGCCGCCGAGAGCAGAAAATCAGCCATCCCGCCGCTCCGGTTGCAGCGCTCTGGCGTAGGCACGCTCCTCGGCGGCCAGTTGCTCGACCACCGCTTGCCCGGTGTCGAGGCAATGGAACTCGATCATCTCCGCCTTGCCGCCGCTCGCCACCGTGCCGGGCATCAGGCTGGCGATCAGCTCGAAGGCGCTGCGCCCCGCGCCGCGTGGCAGTCCGACGGGATAGTCGACGAAGCCCGG
>JFAX01000001.1:298681-307721 GCA_000585015.1 Candidatus Accumulibacter adjunctus
TGCCGATCAGCGCCAGGATGCCGAGAATCGCCACGAAGCCCAGCGGCCGGTTGAACAGCAGCAGCGATGTCACGACGCCGATCAGCCCCAGCGGCATGATCGCCACCACCATCGCCAGGCGACGAAAGCTGACCAGCATGACCATCATCGCCAGCAGCATCAGGACGATCATCAGCGGCACCACCGCGAACACCGAGGCCTGCGAGACCTGGCTTTCCTCGAACAGGCCGCCGGTCTCCACCGTGTAGGGCTTGGGCAGCCTGCCGGCGAACTCGGCGATCTTCGGCGCCAGGGCGCTCACCACGTCGTCGGGCAGCACGCCCGGCTGGACGTCGGCGCGTACCGTCAGCGTCGGCACCCGGTTGCGGCGCCAGACCAGCGGGAACTCCTGCTCCTCGACGAAGGTCGCGAACTGCTTGAGCGGCACCATGCGACCGCTCGGCGTCGGCACCTGCAGCGAGGCGAGCGTCTGGAACGAAGCACGCTCGCCGTCGGCGGCGCGGACCACGGCGTTGACCAGGTAGATGTCGTCGCGCACCTGCGTCACCGGCGTGCCGGAGATGGCGGCGTTGAGCACGCCGGCGATCGCCGCGGAACTGACGCCCAGCTGCCGCGCCTGGTCCTGGTTGATCTTGACGCGCAGCTGCCGCGCCGGCTCCATCCAGTCGAAGTGCACGTGCCGCGCGCGCGTGTCGCTGCCGACCACGTTGGCCAGCTCCAGTGCCAGGCGCCGCACCTCGTCCTTGTCCGGACCCGACACGCGGTACTGCAGCGGCCAGCCCACCGGCGGGCCCAGCTCCAGTGGCGAGACGCGCGAGACGACGTCGGGGAATTGCTCGGCCAGCACCTTCTCGAGCCTGGCCTGCAGCCGCTCGCGCGCCTCGAGGTCCTTGGCGACGATGACGAACTGGCCGAAGAAGGGGTTGGCCAGCTGCACGTCCAGGGTCAGGATGAAGCGGATCGCACCGCGACCGACGTAGCTGCTGAAGTGGTCGACGTCTGGGTCGCTCTTCAGGAGCCCTTCCAGCCGCTTGACCTCCTGCTCCGTCGCGAAGATCGATGCGTTCTGGCGCAGCGTCAGATTCACCGTCAGCTCGGGCCGGTCGCTGGACGGGAAGAACTGCCGCGACACGTGGCTCGACAGGACCAGCGCGGCAACGAAGGCGGCCAGCGTGACGCCGATGGTCAGCCACTTCATGCGGATCGCGCCCTGCACGAAGCCGCTGTAGATCTGCAGCAGCTTGCCCGGTTCGGGCTCGGTCTCCTGCTTCGGAGGCGGCTTGAGCAGCGCCTTGCCGATCAGCGGCGCGAAGATCACCGCCACCAGCCAGCTGATGATCAGCGAGATGGCGACCACCGAGAAGATCGAGAAGGTGTACTCGCCGGCCGAGCTCCTGGCGAAGCCGATCGGCACGAAGCTCGCGATCGTGACCAGCGTGCCGATCAGCATCGGCGCTGCCAGCGTGCGGTAGGCAAAGGTCGCTGCCTGGTCCGGGCTGTCGCCGGCGCCCAGACGGCGCAACATCGCGTCCACCGTGGTCATCGCGTCGTCGACCAGCATCCCGAGCGCGATGATCAGCGCGCCCAGCGAGATGCGGTGCAGGTCGATGTGGGCCACGTCCATGACCGCGAAGACGATCGCCATCGTCAGCGGGATCGCCAGCGCCACCACCGTACCCGGGCGCACGCCCAGGCTGACGAAGCTGCACGCCAGGATGATGACGATCGCCTGCCAGAGCGAGGTCATGAAGTCGTTGATCGCGTGGTCGACGGTGACCGCCTGGTCGGCCACGAGAGTCGTCTCGATGCCGACCGGCAGGTCGGCGACGACCTCGGCAATCACCTTGCGCACGTTATCGCCGAGGGCGAGGATGTCGCCGGCGTCGCGCATGGCGATCGCCAGGCCGATGGCGGGCTTGCCGTTGACGCGGAACATCGGCTGCGGCGGATCGGTGAAGCCGCGCCGCACCTTGGCGATGTCGCCGAGGCGGAAGATGCGGTCGCCGGCGACGATGTTCACCGCCTCGATGTCGCGCTCCGAGTCGAAGGCGCCGGAAACGCGCAGGAACACCCGTTCCTGCTCACCCTGCATCGTGCCGGCCGGACGCACCAGGTTCTGCGCCTGCAGCGTGGCGACGATCTGGCTCAGGTTCAGGCGCAGGCCGGCCAGTCGCTCGGTGGAGAACTCGATGTAGATCTGCTCGTCCTGCGCGCCGAGGACCTCGATCTTCGACACGTCGGGCACCTGCAGCAGCCGCGAGCGCGCTGCCTCGACATGGTCGCGCAGTTCACGGAAGCTGAAGCCGTCGGCGGTGAAGGCGTAGATGATGCCGAAGGTGTCGCCGAAGTCGTCGTTGAGGAACGGGCCGAGCACGCCCTGCGGCAGCGTGTGGCGCATGTCGCCGACGTTCTTGCGCACCTGGTACCAGATGTCGGGCACCTTGGCCGGCGGCGTCGACGTCTTCAGGTCGACGAAGATCGTCGTCTGGCCGGCGACGGTGTAGCTGCGGAGGCGATCGAGGTAGTCGGTTTCCTGCAGCGTGCGCTCGAGCCGCTCGGTCACCTGTTTCATCGTCTCTTCCGCCGTGGCGCCGGGCCAGACGGCGGCGGCGACCATCGTGCGCGTGGTGAACGCCGGATCCTCGCCACGTCCCAGCTTGAAGAAGGACATGACGCCGGCCACCACCGCCAGGATCATCAGGAAGACGACCAGCGAGCGCTTCTTCAGCGCCCATTCCGACAGGTTCGGTCCGATCACGGGCGGGCCTCCGGCACGCGTACCTTCTGGCCCGGGCGCAGCGCCTGCACGCCGGCGGTGACGACGACGTCGCCCGGGTTCAGCCCCGCCGCCACCTGCACGGTATTGGCGTCGCCGCCGCCGAGCTGGACGTTGCGCAACGATACGGTGCTCGACGCCTGGTCGACCACCCAGACCGCGACCTTGCCATCGGCACGTACCAGCGCCGATGCCGGCACCTCGATGGCCAGCGCCTCGGGCAGCTGCATCTTGCCGGTAACGGTGCTGCCCAGGCGCATGGCCGGCGGTGGGTCGATCAGGCGTACGCGCACGGCGAAGGTGCCGGTCACCGGATCCGCGCGCGGCGCGACTTCCCGTACGCGGCCGGCGGCCGTCACCCGCGGGTCGTCGGCCAGCGCCACGGTGATCTCCGGATTCCTCGGCGCGATGTCCTTGATCCGGCCCGGCACGTCGAACACGGCGTCGCGGGCGCCCTCGCGCGCCACCTGCACGATCATCCGTCCGGCCGCAACGACTTCGCCGGGCTCCGGCCCGCGCGCCGTCACGACGCCGGCCACGTTGGCCATCAGGCGCGTATAACTCAAGCGGTTCTCCGCCAGGCTGACCTGCGACTGTACCGCTTCGACCTGCGACTCGGTGGTCTTCAGAACGGCCACGGCCTGGTCGAACGAGGCGCGCGAGACGGCGTCCTCGGCGACCAGCTCGCGCATGCGCGCGTGATTGCTGCGCGCCTCGACCAACTGCGCCCTGGCCGCCGCCAACTGCGCACGCGCTGCCTGCAGGCTGCTTTCCTCGTTCTGCGGATCGAGTCGCGCGATGAGTTGGCCGGGTTTGACGCTGTCGCCGATGTCCACCGTCCGCTCGACCAGCCGGCCGTCGATGCGGAAGGACTCGTTGATCTCGGTCTGCGCCTGCACGACGCCGGTCAGCGAGGCCATCCCGCTCGCGGCACGGCTCTCGATGGTGATTGCACGCACCGGGCGAATCTCCGGCTGCAACGCTTCGTCAGCGCGCTGGCAGCCCGCCAGCAGCGCCAGTGCGGCGAGCGGCAGCAAGACCTTCATTCCGGATGGTGGAGGAGTTCTTCGGATGGCGGGGTTCACGAACACGGAGCGGCTCCTTGTCAAAGTCCTGCGGGCCTGGCGGGCAAGCCCGCGACGCGGGATGGCAAATTCGTTCCTACCAGCCGGGCGCGCTCGCGAGCGAGCCCGCGGCGATCGCGCGTTCGAGCTGCGCGTGGTCGCGCTCGTTCTGGTCGGCGTACAGGCGGGCGAAATCGCAAAGGGCGGTGGCAAACTGTGCGCTCTTGCCCAGGTACGCGCTGATCGCCACGGCGTCCCCCGAGCGGGCGTGCGCCCGCGCCAGCGTCTCGCCGCAGGCGGCGGCAAACTCGACCAGACAGGGAGCGAGCAACTTGATGTCGAGGATGATCTTCATGTCGCGGAACTGGCGCACATAGTAGTCCCTGCCCTGGAAAGAGCCCCAACCGACGAAGATGCCGGTTGCCGTCTGCAGAGCGCGCTTGCCGGCGATCACCCGGGCCCCGTGATGGTCGTGCCGGCTGCGGCCGAGGCGGGACTCGTACACCGACGGACCCGCCTGCTTGATCTGCAGGAACAGCGGGTCGCTGCCGCTGCGGCCCTCGAAGAGGGCCAGATAGACACGCATGCCGACGCTGCCGACCCCCACCACCTGGCGCACCACGTCAACGAGGGTGAAGCGGTCGAACAGGACGCGCCGATCCTCCTGCAGCGTCATCCGGTACCCGGCGAGGAGCTGGTCGGTCAGCGCGTCCTGCTCGTCGTCATCGATGGCGACGCGGAATGGTGGATCCTCGTCGATCCGCGGCCGGCCGTCGACCATCGAGGTGAGTTTGGCGAAAGCGCCGAGGTGCGTACGGCTCCTGGACTCCTTCTTGATGTGCACCTCGATCGGCCCGCGGTCGGCCGCCGTGAAGTAGCTGATCAGGCTGTCGACATGCGTTCCATCGTACCAGAGGCTGAGTTCGCTCATTTTGGCGCAGCGCGCCATGCGCTCCCGATACGCCTCGACTGCCGTGACCACCGCCTCATCCGCCGTCGCCGCCTTGATCCCGTCCTCGCGGGCCGCCACCACCAGGCTCGCGGCGAGTCGCTGCACATCCCACTCGAAAGGCCCGGGCAAGGTCTCGTCGAAGTCGCGAAGGTCGAACAGGAGGTTCCTTTCAGGCGTTGCCCAGAGGCCGAAGTTGAGCACGTGAGCGTCGCCGCAGAGCTGCACGAGCAGCCCGCTGTGCGGCCTGGAGGCAAGATCGGCAGCCATCACCGCAGCGGCTCCGCGGTAGTAGTTCCACGGCGAGGCGACCATGCGGCCATGCCGGACGGGGAGCAACTCGGGGACCCGGATCGCGTTCTGGGCGACGATCGTGTCGAGGGCATCGTGCCCGCGTGCGGCCTCGTCCCAGCGCGCCAGAGCGCTCCGCGGTGCCCGCTTGCGTGCCGCCTTGCCGGCCGCCTGTCGCTCCGCGACGGTTTCCCGGATGTCGTGCCCCGGCGCCGTTGCCGGCGAACTCGTGCTGGTTTCGGTCCCCGTCATGGAGGCAGTCCTCGAAGCGTGTCCGGCGTACCGCCAGAAGGGTTGCAATGAACAGGATGACCCGGTGGCCTCGCTGGCCAGCGGCGGATGAGGCATCCGGCGCGCGGCATCGTTTCAAATCCGGGGAAGGATGCATCCGTGGCAGGGGGTTGTCAACCGGCACGGGGCCGCTGACGGGCGACGGCGGATTGATTTCGTTGCCGCAGGAATGCGACACTCTGCGGCGGCGACTCGGTTGCAGCAGCGCGGGTGAAACCTCGCTGCGCCGGAAGCGACCGTGCCTCGCCGCGGCTTGGCCAGCAGCACCTGGCTGCAGAAGCGCTGGCGTTGCCCAGCAACGTGCCGATCAGGGAGCACGAGACGCATGCGATGTCCATTCCTGCCGTTCGCACTCTGCCGCTGGTCGACAGGCTGCCGCCGGACGTTTCGCCGGCCGCTGCGCCGTGCCTGGATTGCCCTCGGCACGCTGCTGCTGTGGCTCATGGTCGCGGCGGCAGCCGCTCGCGCGCAGGCGGTCACCGCCGCTGCCGACAGCCCTGCGGCGCCGGCGGACGTCGCGCTGCAGGCGCCGGCCCTGCGGTCGGCCGACATCCCTGCTCGCGCCGACGCCGACGAGCAGGACATCCAGGCCATCGTGCGCCGTGCGCAGGTGCCGGATGCCGCCCGGCGCTACGAAGAAGCTCTCGCGAGCCACGCCGCAGCCATCCGGCAACTCGAGGAACGCTCCGGCAGGAACGACCTGGCGGTGTTGTCGGTGCGCCGGCTGGAGAGCCTGCAGCGCCACTGGCTGCTCTACGAGCGATCCATCGCCCAGACGCGTGCGGAACTGGCGCGCACGATCAACGCCCGCTCCGAGGACCTGTCCGAACTGGCGAGCCGCCGGGCGGTCTGGCAGGCCACCGAGCAGAGCGCGGGTCTGGCGCCCGCTCTGCGCGAACGCGTCGAGGAGATGATTGTCCACATCGATGACGCGGAAAAGCTCGTTTCGCTGCCACTCGCCACCCTGCTCGCCCTCGGACGAACTGGTGGCGCGCTGGCCACGCAGGTGCAGCAGGGCGTCGTCGCGCTGTCGGGAATGGTCGAGGACCAGGACCGGCGACTGGTGAGCATGGATACGCCGCCGCTGTGGCTGGCGCTGCGCGACGCCGGGTCGCGCGAGCCGGTGACCTCTGGTCTGACCCGTAGCCTCGATATCGAGCGTGCCTTCGCCAGCAGTTACGACGCCGCCAACCTGCGCTGGCTGCCGGCACTCGCGGCCGGTGCCGTGCTGCTCCTGCCGGCGATGGTCTGGCTGCGGCATCGCGCCCGCTCGCTGGTGGCGAGCGGGCAGGCCAAAGAGCCATCGATGCGCGCGCTCTCGCGACCGTGGGCGGCATGGTTGCTGCTCGTCCTGATCGGCGCCGTCGTCTATGACATCCAGGGGCCGATCTTCCGCCAGCAGGCGGTGATGCTGCTCGCCTGGATTCCGGTGCTGGCGCTCGTCCAGCGCCGCGTGCTGGCCAGCGTCGGTCCGTGGGCCTATTCCAGCGCTCTGTTCTATTGTCTCAACACCATGGCCTCGATGATGCTCGGCGATCAGTTGCTCTACCGCAGTGTCCTCCTCGCCCTGAACCTGCTGATGTTGCTGACCCTTTCCTGGCGCATGCTGCGCGCGCGCCGCCGTGCTGCCGACGAGGGCGGGCCGCTGCCCGTCTGGGCGCTGACTCTGCTTGGCTGCGTCGCCGGCGGCGTGCTGCTCGTATCGGCGGCGTCCAACGTCCTCGGCAACATCTCTCTGGCGACGATGCTCACCGGCGCGCTGCTCGACAGCAGTTATGCCGCGCTGGCGCTGTACGCCGGCAGCACCGTCCTGGTGGCCCTGTTCCAGGTCGTGATTCCGCGCGCGGCGCTGGCGCGCGTCGCCGGGCGCCACTCCGCTTCCCTGATCCCACTTGCCGCCCGGCTCGGTCGCACACTGATGGTGTTGGCCTGGCTGATCTACGCGTTGCAGTCGTTTCGCCTCTACCGCCCGCTGTCCAGCGCGCTGCTGACGGTGCTCACGCACGAATTCCAGCTCGGCCTGCTGTCGATCAGCCTGGGCAGCCTCGCGGCATTTTCGCTGGCGATCTGGGCCGCCTTCTGGCTGGCCAGGACGATCCGCCTGCTGCTCGCCGAAGACCTGCTGCCGGCTCTGTCCTTGCCGCGCGGGGTGGGTGACAGTATCTCGACGCTGAGCTACTACGGCATCCTCTTCATCGGCCTGCTGCTGGCTCTGGCCATGGCCGGCTTCCAGGTGGGGCAACTCGCCCTCGTCTTCGGCGCCCTCGGCGTCGGTATCGGTTTCGGCCTGCAGGACGTGGTGAAGAACTTCGTCGCCGGGCTGATCCTGATGTTCGAGCGACCGATCCGGCTGGGTGACGTGGTCGATGTTGCCGGGATGAGCGGCAAGGTGCGCGACATCGGCATGCGCGCGACGACCATCACCACCTTCGATGGCGCCGAGGTGGTCGTGCCGAACGGCATGCTGCTGGCCGACAAGCTGGTGAACTGGACGCTCAGCGGCAGCAACCGGCGCATCCACGTCGGCGTCAGCACGGGCTACGGCGTGCGCCCCGCACAGACCATCGAATTGTTGGTGAACATTGCGCGGGCGGTCGACGGGATCGCCTCGTCGCCGGCCCCGATCGCCGTCCTGACCGGCCTGACGCCGGGTGCGCTCGAGTACAGCGTACGCGCGTGGACCAAACCGGGTTCCGACTGGGTGGCGGTGCACAGCGAGCTGTCCGTGGCGATTCGCGACGGTCTGGCGGAGGCCGGCGTCGAGGTGCCGCTGCCGCAACGCGAACTGCACCTGCGGAACGCGTCCGGAGCACTCGTGCCGCCGGCGGCTGCGGATCGGTAGCGGCGGCAGAGGGCAGACATCCGGCGCGACACGCACGGGCGATGGACGATCGCCTCGTGCCTGCCATACAATGACGCCATGTGGCGTGATGACGAGGTCCGTCCGGCGGGTTGGTCGTGCGACGCGCAAGCCGCACGCGCCTGCCCAAACCGGATGCTCGTCCTCAACCTTCTGCTCAAGACACTCTGACCATGGGTCTGCTCGGCATCCTGCTCGGTCTCGGACTGCTCGTCTGGCTGGCTTTTCGCGGCTGGAGCGTGCTCGGGCTGGCGCCCATCGCCGCGCTGGTCGCGGCGGCCTTCGCCGGCGACCCGCTGCTCGCCAACTGGACGCAGACCTTCATGGGGGCAGCCGCGGCTTTCATCGCGCAGTTCTTTCCGCTGTTCCTGCTCGGCGCATTGTTCGGCAAGCTGATGGACGACAGCGGCTCGGTCACCGCCATTGCGCATTTCATGACCGAGCGGCTCGGACCACACCGTGCCATCCTCGCCGTCGTCCTCGCCGGCGCATTGGTCACCTACGGCGGCGTCAGCGTATTCGTCGCGATGTTCGTCCTCGCACCGATGGGCCAGGCCCTGTTCCGTGCCGCCGACGTGCCGAACCGGTTGCTGCCGGCGGCCGTGATGCTGGGCACCGCGACCTTCACGATGTCGGCCCTGCCGGGCACGCCGGCGATCCAGAATGCGATCCCGATGCCGTTCTTCGGCACCACGCCGTTCGCGGCGCCCGGCCTCGGCGTCATGGCGGCCGCCATCATGCTGGGCTTCGGCCTCTGGTGGCTGACGCGTGCCGAGTCTGCCGCGCGCCGCGCCGGCGAAGGCTTCGCC
>JFAX01000001.1:308210-312128 GCA_000585015.1 Candidatus Accumulibacter adjunctus
GTGCTGAGCGTTGCCAGCCTGGTCGGCTTCGGTGCGGTCGTCGCGTCGCTGCCCGCCTTCGCGGCGGTACGCGACTGGGTGCTGGGCATCGAGGGCGGCCCGCTGGTTGGCCTCGCGCTCGCCACCAACGTGCTCTCGGCACTCACCGGTTCGGCATCTGGCGGCCTGACGATTGCCCTCGGCGCGCTCGGCGAGACCTACATGCAACTCGCTGCGGCGCATGGCATCGACCCGGCATTGATGCACCGCGTGGCGGTGATCGGCGCCGCCACACTCGACAGCCTGCCGCACAACGGTGCCGTGGTCACCCTGCTCGCCGTCTGCGGCGCCACGCACCGGCAAAGCTATCTCGACATCGTCATGGTCGCCATCGTCGGCGCCTTGCTGGCGCTCGCTGCGGTCATTGCCGTGGGCTCGACAGTCGGCTCGTTCTAGCCGTGGCGACCCTGACACCGGTATTGGCGGACCGGCGAGCGGGTTGCTTGTGCGCCAGGCAGCGGGACGGATGGCCCTCGAATGGTGACTCGCTTACCCGGGAGGACGCCGCTGCGTCTTCCATTTTCTTGATGAACGTGAAAGACCCGACATGAACACGAAGAAAGTTGCCATCGCCTGTCAGGGTGGTGGTACGCACGCAGCATTCACCTGGGGCGTTCTGACGCAGATCCTGGCAACCAAGAAGGCGTGGGACGCCGAGGCGGGAGAGCAAGGAAAGTTCGACATCGTGGCCATCAGCGGCACTTCTGCCGGAGCGCTTTGCGCCTTGGCCACCTGGTACGGACTCGTCCCGAACGCTGCCGACGCCGACTGTGGCACGCTCGACAAGGCGATCGAGCGGCTGAATTTCCTCTGGAACAACTTCGCTGCGACGACGCCGGTGGAAATCGCCCACAACCAGATGGTCGGCACGCTGCTGCAGTGGAAGGCGCAGGGCATGCCGTTCCCGGGATCGAATCCATACTCCGGGCACGGCGATATCGGCCTGTCGGCACTGGCAATGATGGGTGCGCGCAGCGACTACCTTGGTTTTCCCGAACTGCTCGCCGCGCTCTGTCCGGATTTCGCGGCGATCGACTGGGCGGCAGTGGCGAAGGCCGAGCGGCGCGTGCTGGTCGGCGCGATCGAGGTGCTCAGCGGCAACTTCGAGATCTTCGATTCCAACAAGACGCTCGAGGAACTCGGTCTGCTGGCCCACCCACCGAAGTTCGATCAATACGACAGCACGCGCTGGCGCATGCGCCGGGCGTTCTCGCTCGAGGGTGTGGCAGCGTCGGGAACGCTGCCCGAGATCCTGCCGGCGCAAGTCATCGGCAACACGATGTTCCCCACTTGCGAAGCGAACAAGGTCGTGACGCGAAACGCATACTACTGGGACGGCCTGTATTCGCAGAACCCTCCCGTTCGCGACCTGCTGGACGCCGGGACGAAAGCAGAGAAGCCTGACGAAATCTGGGTCGTGCGCATCAACCCGCAGGAGATCTCGCCGCAATCGCAGAAGGTCAGCCTCGAGGACATCAAGGATCGGGAGAACGACCTCGCCGGCAATCTTTCGCTCAACCAGGAGCTCGACCACATCCTGACGATCAATCGCTGGCTCGCGCGCCATGGCGACCGGCATCCGCCGCTGCAGGGCCGGAAGATCGTCGAGGTGCGGACCATCAAGATGCGGCGCGAAACCGCCTGGGGTCTCCAACACACGTCGAAATTCGACCGCAGCGCTGGTCATTTCGCCAGGCTGCGCGAGGAAGGGCAGGCGGTTGCCGAACAGTGGCTGTCGGATTGGCGGGCACGCGGCAAGGACTTTGCCTCGTATCCGGACGATGCCCGTTACCCGGAGCCTGCCTGAGTCCGGCTGCTGTCGGCTTGCGCGCCCTCGTTGCCGCAGCTAGACCCGCATTTGCAGGTGGAGCAGCAGGTAGGTGACGACGACGACCGTCACCAGCGATCCGGCGACCAGCGGGATGCCGAACCTGGCGAATGAGGCCGAGCTGTAGCCGCCGGGCTGCATCACCATCAGGTTCGATTGATGGCTGAACGGGTTGATGAAGGTGAACGAGATGCACGTCCCGATCAGCGCCAGCAGTGCCACCGGGTTGATGCCGAGTTCACTGGCGATGCCGATCGCCACCGGCGTCAGGATCGACGCAGCCGCTGCATTGGTGACGAGGTTGGTGACGATCGCCGTCGTCAGCGCGAAGACGATGACGACGAGCAGCATGCTGCCTCCCGCGAGGCGTCCGATGGCGTCGGCGAGGACGGCGGCCAGTCCGCTCTCGACGACGATCGCGCCGAGCGCCACCGAGCCGACGAGAATGAACAACACGTTCCAGTCGAGCGCGCGCACGGCGGACTTCGGCGTCAGGATGCCGGTGACCACCATGAGGACGGCCCCGGTCAGTGAGGCGAGCTCGACCGCAACCAGGCCGAAGGACGCCGAAACGATGACCGCGACGAGGATGGCCAGAGCGAACGCGGTCTTCGCCGGCTGCGGGCTCAGCCCGGCGGCCTTCTCGAAGATCGCCACCTCCGGCTGGTCGACCAGCAGGGACTTGCGCGGGGTGGTGACGAAGGCGGTCGCGCCGGGGCGCACCTCGGTATCGCGCAGCGGGAGGCTGGTCCGCGCAGCGATGACCCGGATACCGCCGTCGGTCTCGAAATCGCGCACCGTCCCGTTGGCGCCCGATCCAACCGACACCCGGTAGAGACGCTGTTCGGCCAGGCCGAAGAGCGGGCTGCCCCACAGGGCGGTGACACCCCCCTCGGTCGCCGAGAAGACCAGGGTGTCGCCAGCCTCGATCGGCGCCGACGGATCGAGGTCAGCGTCCCAACGCCGGATCGCATCGAGCGCGTACTGCTGCGTCTGGTCGATGCCGAAATCCGCCGCCACGCGACCAATCGCCAGCGCCTTGCCGGAGACCGGGATTTCGACGCGCCAGTCGCGGGCCGCGACGACCGTTTCTCCCTGACCGCGCAGCATCAGCGGTGCGGTCAGATAGACGATCACCGCGCCGACGATGGCGACCGGCAAGGCCACCGGGGCGAACGACAGCATCGTCATGTCGACTCCTGCTGGCGCGGCGATGCCGGCGATGAGCAGGTTCGAACTGGTGCCGATCAGCGTCACCGAGCCGGCCAGGGTCGTGATGTGCGCCACGGGCAGCAGCACCTCGCGGGCGTTGATGCCGCGGTTCTGCTCGAGTTCCTTGGCCGCCGGAACGAGCATGGCAACGATCGGGGTGGTGTTCATCAGGCCGGAACCGACACTGATCGGCAGTGCGAGCCGACGCACGGCGTGCTGCGCGCTGCTGACGGTCGACAGAAGTGCCCAGGTGACGCGAGACACCGCCCCGGTATGGACGATGCCCTTGGCGATGACGAGCATTGCGGCCACCGTGATGATGCCGCCGTTGCTCAATCCGGCGAGGAGGTTCGGCACCGGAGCCAAACCGGTGATGCCCGCGACGCAGATCGCCGCAGCCAGGGCAAGGACGGCAGGAACCCGCCCCGAGGCCATGGCGATGAGGGTCGCGAGTACGACCAGAGCGGCAAAGTAGATCATGTGATGCCTCCTTCCTGCAGGACGCCAGGCAGTTCCCTGATGGCCAGCTTCCCGTGCACAACGGCTTTCCCGTCACCTCCAGGTGCGCGGGCGCCCTGGCGGGTCGTGCGCTCCCGGATCTTCAGGCCTCATGCTTGCGCCGCCCCGCAGCGACGGGTGAATCCTTGCCCACCGATCGTTCCATGTCTGCTTGCACCAGCCCTGGGTCGGCAATCATACAGAACTTCGTGGCGACCGGGGACGTTGGCCGGATCGAGTGACGGAGGTGTCGGCAATGTACCGGCAGAGGCGTCGTGAAATCCGATCAGCGGCCGGTGGCAGGTCCGCCGGCGCTTTCCCGGAGTGCTTCGGCGTGGCTG
>JFAX01000001.1:312305-317984 GCA_000585015.1 Candidatus Accumulibacter adjunctus
TCCCGGAGTGCTTCGGCGTGGCTGGACAACGCCTGCCCCTTGCGCGAGCCGAACCGGTGCGAGTAGACCCAGGTGAATTCGGCGCCGAACAGGAAGATCTGAGCGGAATAGTACACCCAGAGCAGCACGACGATCAGCGAGGCCGAAACGCCGAAATGCGATGAAACTCCGCTTCTCCCGATGTAGGCACCGATCAGCGCCTTGCCGGCGATGAACAGGAGTGATGTGACGATGGCACCGACCCAGACATCGCTCCAGTGGATCCGGACGCGCGGCATGGTCTTGTAGATCATCGCAAAAACCGCCGTCGCCAGCATGAGGCCGAGTGAGACCTCGCTCGTGTTCTCGATCGTCGCCCAACCTGTGGCATGCGGATCAAGCCACTTGCTCAAGGCGGCCAGGCCCGCACTGAAAGCCAGCGAAACGGTCAGCAGGAAGCCGATTCCGAGAATCATGCCGAACGACAGCAGACGGGCTCGTACCAGCCTCCAGACGCCGGAGGTTCTCGCCCTTTGCGGCGCGCGCCAGATGCGATCGAGCGCGTCCTGCAACTCGGCGAAGACCGATGTCGCGCCAATGAAGAGAAAGATCAGGCCGAAGATCGCTGCCATGGCGCTTTCGGCGGGCCTGCCCGCGCTTTCCAGCAGAGCCTGGACGGCCAGCGCTCCAGGTGTCCCCAGCAATCCCTGCAGTTGCGCAAGGATTTCACCGCGCGCGGCCTGCTCGCCGAAAAAGAACCCGGCGATCGAAATCACGATCAGCAGCAGGGGAGCAATCGAAAACATCGTGTAGAAGGCCAGTGCCGCTCCCATGCTTTGGGCGTAGTCAGCGACCCAGTTCACGGCAGCCGCCTTGAAGAGATCCAGGATGTCCCGGAACGTCACGCCCCGACGCCCTGCAGGTCAGCGAGACCGCGCGCGCGCGTCGGCCCGCCGTGCAGCGGCGAGCATTTGACGCCGGTCAGAAACGGCTGCGGCTGACGCCCCGCCTCGCCGAGACGCTGCGGCACTGCCTTCACAGACTGCCGTTCCGCGAGAGGAGGACTGCGATCGGGCGCGTACTCGGGAACCCGGAAAAAATGATGACCATGACGGCGGTAATCGGCACCGCAAGGAATGCGCCGGCGATCCCCCACAATTCGGACCAGATCGCCAGGCTGACCAGGATGGCGAATGGACTCAGGTTGAGCGAATTGCCCATGAGGTAGGGGTCGAGAAAGTTGCCAATCAGGAACTGCGCGAGCACCAGGCCGAGCAGCACCCAGAACACCACGTTCGCATCCGGGAACTGCATGATCGCCATGATGCCCGGGAAGAGCACGCCGAGAAAGGAGCCAATGTAGGGAACGTAGTTCAGAAGGGCGATCAGCACCGCCCAGAACGCGGCGAATTCAAGTCCAGCAAGGGCCATGATCCCCCAGCTGACTGCTCCCAGGAACAGGTTGATGAGCGTCTTCAGTGCCAGATAGGAACCGATCCGCTTGTTGATGTCGGTGGTGATGGCCCGAATCCGCGCCACGCGGTCCGCGTCGCTCGACATCTTTTCGATCTTCCGGGAGAAGAATCGCCGCTCGGCCAACAGGAAGGTGGCATACAGGCAGACGACGATGATGCTGAAGATCATCGACGACACCGAGGCCAGCATCGAGCCGAGCAGGCGCTGGATGTTGATCTGGGCGAGAAGTTCCTGCCGCAGCGTGCTCCACGTGGGTTCAGCCTCGATGCGCAGCAGGACGGCGAGTCTCTGGATGGCGGCGAGAAGCGATTGCTGATATTGCGGGGCAATCGCCAGAAACCGGTCCTTGTTGATCAGGAACAGGTACACGACGACGAGCAGCGACAGCGTGATGACGAGCACCGAGAGCGCGTATCGGGCTTGCAGCGGCAAAACGCGGCCGAGCAACGGAAGTCCCTGCATGGCCTGCGCCAGGCCGACGATCACATAGACGACGAAAAGGCCGAAGAACACCGGAACGAAGATGTCCTTCCCGATGTACAGCAGCCAGCCGGCGAGCAGCATCAGGGCGGTGCCATGCACGAACCGCTGCAGTCTATCCATGTCTGAACCCGCCCGCTTCCCTGGCCGTCCCGGTGTCCTCTGGCGCTGCCGCTGCAAGCACTGGCCGACGCTGCATGACCGGCCGGGATGTTCGGCAGTGCCGGCCTGCGCGCAGCTCTTGACGGACGGGCTCCGCACCTGACGATGCGAGCGCTCCTGCTGCCGAGGTCATGCTTGCGACCGGTCGCGCTGCGACTGGCATCGCGGCATCGCCAGGCTCTTCGACAGCCTAGCGAGCAGCGCGAAACAGGCTTGCCGAAGTGGCGACCCGCGTTGCCGTGGGACCGTCGATCATTGCCTGGTGGCCGACACGGGCGCACGCCATTCGCGCGGTGGCGGGCGGCGGTCCCAGCGCTTCTGCCAGTAGGCCTTGCGCCCGAACCAGTGCTGGCGCTGGTAGTGGGCGTCCCAGTATTCCCCGAGAGAAAAATCGGCTTGCGGCAGGCCGAGGTTGGGACCGCCATTGAGAATGGTCACTACACGGCCATCGAACGGGATGGACAGGAAGCGGGCGTACACCCAGCCGCGATCCCGACCGGCCGTGACATCGCACCACCGCCAGTTGGCCACACAGCCGTGGACGGTCACCCTGGTCCCACTCAACAGCCAGGTGACGGTCGGGAAGTTCTTCTCGGGACCGGCGCGGACATTGACCGAGGTGGTCGTGGTCGCAGTCTGTTCGGCCGCAGTGGCCATGCACGACGCACTGGCGATGAGCAGTGCGAGCACCAACTTCAGAGGACTGAGCATAAGCATCCCGTCGCAGGTTGATTCAATCGATTCCGAGAACTGCCCGCCGCCCGCCGTGCCGTCGCGAACTCCTGGCAGGCGAGCCGCCGGTTTCTGGAATGACGGTTGGCGGCAAGGTCATCGGCACATACCGTCGACAGCGATGGCTTTTCGCGCGTCGCGGGTGATTATCGGTGATCGCCGCGCCACCGGTCAACGTCAGCTCCGATCATGGGTGCAGGCAAGCGAGTCGCACCGGACCCGTTCACCGTTCAGCCCCGGTCGTGATCCTGGCCACGGCTCGCAAGCCAGCACCGGCAAGTCGGCATCGTCCTGCCGACCAGGACTGGCCAAGCGAAACGCGCACAGCGGGGGCCATCGCGGCGCTGGCGCGGACGGCTTTGCAGCTGCGTGCGAACCGCTACTTCCCGACGGCCTTGGCGACCCACAGGTAGATGTTCAGCGCCGCGATCACCAGCGCCACCGGCACGCCGATGTCGACCAGCGAGGTCTCGCCATTCCAGGACATGATCTGGCCGAGGAAAGTCACCGCCATCACCGCGATCACCACCGTCACCAGACTGGTCTTGAGATCCTCGAAGCTGCTGATCTGCAGACGGGACGCCACTTTGAAGTCCGCGTCGATGAACAACTCATAGAGGCCGAGTGCAAGGATCAGCATGACGGTGCCGAGCAGGAACAGATCGAAGATCTCGATGAAATAGAGCATCAGGGCCTTGGCGCCCGTGCTCGAGATGTCGCCGGAGGTGACCGTCCGTGTGATGACCACGATCGTATCGACGAGGCCATAGACGTAAAGCGCCATCGCCGAAAGGAGCGCACCAAGGACCGCGGCGAGCACCAGGAAACGACTGGCGTTGAGCAGCGGCCTCATGCGGGCGGATCCTGCGGATGAGCCGGATGCGCGCCGCACACGGCGATTGATCGGGGAAAAGGGAGGAGCAGCGGCGCCGTCGACAGGGTGCGCATCGGGAATCGGTATCCATTCATTGCCGGCCTCGTGATCTGGAAAGCGGCAAGACTATCACCTCGCTGTGCCGCAGACACCAGTCCGGAACCCACCCGCGTCCGGTACTGCGGGTGATCACGGCCACCAGGAACGACCGGGCCAGCAGCGCTGCGCCGTCGGGCGTGACGCCGGGTTCGAGCGGGCTGTCGCTCGATCGTGATCAACTTCGATCAGTGAATGGTCGCGCAGCTGAAGCAGGCAGTCTCTTTACTTGTCGGCGGTGAGCGACTAACCTTGCGCGACGAGGTCCAGAGCCCTGCATCGTCGCGGTCGCGTAGCACGCGCGGCGGCAGCCGCGGCCAAAGAGCCGCATCCCCGCGTTCGCGCCGCATGGGCACTGCTTCCGGAATTGCCGCTTTGTTCGGATGATGGCGCGCCAATTCGGCGGAACGACGCCGTCACATCGGAGATGCTCTGTGGGCAGCATGAACGAATTGATGGCGCAAGCCCGCCACCGCCTCAGCGTGAACGACTTCCACCGGATGGGCGAAGTGGGAATCCTGCCGCCGGAAAGCAGGGTGGAGCTGATCGAAGGGGAGATCGTTGATATGGCGCCCATCGGCAGCAAGCACGCCTTTGTCCTCAACCGCCTCGCACAGTTCTTCGCGGCCGCCGCCGGCGATCGGTATCTGGTCAGCGTGCAGAACCCTCTGTGTCTCGACGAGCATTCGGAACCGCAACCGGATATCGTTTTGCTGCGGCCGGGCAATTACATGGATCGGCTACCTGGCGCAATCGATGCGCTGTTGGTCGTCGAGGTTGCGCACTCGTCGGTTCACTTCGATCGCGGGGTGAAGTTGCCTCTCTATGCTCGCCATGGCATTCCGGAAGTCTGGCTGCTCGACCTGATGGGCGGCGAATTGCTGATCTGCCGCGAGCCGGTGGAGGACCAGTATCGGGTCGTGCATAAGCCGGGCGCTCGGGATGAGATGACGCCGCTGTTGGTGCCAGAGGTGAAATGGCGACTGGGCGACGGAAAAACGTGGTCTGTCCCCTATTGATTTGGTCCCCTATTGATTTGCTCTATTGATTTGCTATTGACTTGCTCCTGTTGATCAGCCCGGCTGGCTGGCGTTGCGCAGGGAGATCTGCTGGTTCATCGTCCAGAAGTCGTACAGGATGCCGATCAGGAACAGCCCGCCGGTGAGCAGGTAGAGGATGCCGGTCGGCCATTTGCCCTGATACATCCGGTGTACGCCGAGGACGCCGAGGAAGGTCAGCAGCAGCCAGGCGATGTTGTAGTCGATGGCGCCGGAATGGAAGCGCAGATCCGCGTCGCGATCCATTCCCGGGATCAGGAAGAGATCGATCAGCCAACCGATTCCCAGCAGGCCGAGCGTGAAGAACCAGATCGTCCCGGTCACCGGCTTGCCGTAATAGAAGCGGTGCGCGCCGAGAAAGCCGAAAAGCCAGAGCAGGTAGCCAATGAGCTTGCTGTGGTTGTCCCGTTGCTGCATGTACATCACTCCGTGTCGTCAGCTTGCCTGCCGGGTGAAGCGACCATGGCCCGGCGGCGCGAAGCGCGAAGGGTACCATCTCGTCGCGCCGATGGCACCCCTCCCGACCCGGTTCGCGGCGACGGTGGCTGTCGGCGACGTCGTTCAGGCGGCGCGGGCGACGGCAGTGGCAGTGGTCTCGCTGCCGGCGGCGAGCCGGCGGCGCCAGCTCTCGACCTGCTGCAAGAGGTCGTCGGGCCTTTTCCTGACGACCTCCGGCCTGCCGGCATGGATGCGGCCGTGGTTGCCGTCGAGGCACAGCCAGTCGCCCTCGGCGAGCTCGTGGCCAGCGATCCGGCAACGTCGCTGCGCGAGGTCGGGCACCAGTTCGCGGCAGCCGACCAGGCAGACCTTGCCGAGCTGTCT
>JFAX01000001.1:318109-328191 GCA_000585015.1 Candidatus Accumulibacter adjunctus
AGGCAGACCTTGCCGAGCTGTCTTGCCACCACCGCCGCGTGCGAGGTGCGACCGCCGAGCGCGGTGAGGATGCCGGCGCTGACGGCGATCCCGGAAATGTCCGCGGTCGCCGTTTCCTGCCGTACCAGCAGCACCGGATCGCCCGCCGCTGCCAGTCTCTCGGCAGCCGCGACATCGAGGACCAGGCGGCCCACCGCGATGCCGATGCCTGCCGGCGTGGCGCTGGCCAGGAAAGCCTGTTCGTCGGGGTGCGCCAGGCTGACTTCCTCGACGCTTGCCAGATCGATACCCTGCAGTTGCGCGAGCGCCGCCGCGGGACTGACCAGACCGGCGGCGACGAGGTCGACGGCGATGCGCAGCGCCGCCAGCGGCGTCCTCTTGGCAACCCGCGTCTGCAGCATGAACAGCTTGCCGTCCTCGACCGTGAACTCGAACTCCTGCGCATCACCGAATGCCCTCTCGAGTGCCGCGGCGATCTGTTCGATCTCGCGCCGGGTGTCGGACAACAGCTTCTCGAGTGGCACTTCATCAGCCAGCGCGTGCCGGCCCGAGACGACGTCCTCACCCTGGGCGTTGAACAGGAAATCCAGGTACAGTTCGCTGGCCCCGGTCGACGGGTCGCGGGAAAAGGCGACACCGGCGCCGGACATCCCCCCGGCGTTGCCGAAAACCATCCTCTGCACCGTCACCGCGGTGCCCGGCGAATCGTCGATGTGGTGCGCCCGGCGGTAGCTGACGGCTTTCTCGGACTGCCACGAACGAACCACCGCCACGGCTGCCTGTTCGAGTTGCAGCATCGGGTCCTGTGGAAACGGCGTGCCGGTGAGTTCCTCGAAGAGTGCGAGATAGTCGCGGGTCAGCGAGGCGAGACTGCGAAAGTCGATCTCGCGCGAGCTGCTGGCCCCGCAGGCGCGCATGCATTCCTCGATACGACTGGCGAAGGCGCTGGCCGGGCACTCGTGCACGACTTCTGCGAAGCCTTGGACCAGGCGTCGGTAGCAGTCCCAGGCCAGGCGCGGATTGCCGGTGCTGCGGATGATCGCGTCGACCGTCAGATCGTTGACCCCGACGTCGAGCAGCGTTTCCATCATTCCCGGCATCGATACCGGCGCCCCGCTCCGCACCGAAACGAGCAAGGGCCGTCGCCGCGCGCCGAAGCCGAGGCCGCTCTCGCGCTCGACATGACGGATTCCCTCGACGAGCGCGTCGCGCAGTTCGGCCGATGCGCCGCCGGCAGCGGTGACGGCCTGCCGGGCGAAGCTGGTGGTGAGGACGAAACCCTGTGGAACCGGCAGTCCGAGGCCGCTCATCGCGACCAGGTTGAAAGCCTTGAAACCCATTTCCTCGACGCTGCCGGGCCGTGACGAGGCTGCCTTGCCGCCGAACAGGAACGGCGAGCGCTGTGTTGCCGGTACTCCAGCCATTCTTCTTCCTTCCATCCTAGTGTGCAGCGACTTCGCTCAGCGCGTGGTCGCGAAACTTCAGGGCGACGCACATCAGCTCGTCGGCCGCCTGTTCGAGGTCCTTGCCGGTCTCCGCCAGGACGTAGAGTTCGCGGAAGCTGCCGGCGCGCGCCAGCAGCGCGGCTTCCGCTGCACGCTCGGCATCGTCGCACTCGTGCTCGAGGGCGATGATGCGGTGAACGCCGGCCAGCAGATCCTGCATGTCCTCGCGCGACGATGCGTCGCGCCCGCTGCGGGCGGTGGCGACGACCTTGACGTACTCCTGGGCAGCGGCCAGTACCAGCCGCGCCAGCGTTTCGAGTTGCCGACAGAGCTCGCCGTTGCTCTCCGCCGGCAGCGTCGTCAGGCGGAATGCGGCATCCTCGAGGCAGTCGACCACTTCGTCGGCCGCCTCGATGAGTTGCGCGAGGAAAGCCGCCGGTTCGCTGCGGCGCATCGCCAGTCGTGCCGCCTGGACCAGATCGTCGGCCTGCGATTCCCAGGCCTTGGCGCGCTCGGCGTTGTGGCCGAAATGACGCTGCCAGTCGGACAGACGGGCGCGCAGCAGGCTGTCGCGCAAGCCGGCGGCCACCTCCCAGGTCAGGGCGGCATGCTCGGCAGCCATGTCGAGCAGCCGTTCCTCGGCACCGCGGAAGAAGCGCGACAGCTCGACCACCACCTCGTCCTCGATCAGCAGGATCTGCTTGCCCTCGCGCAGTCCGAGCGAGGCGGCACGGAAGACGAACTGCATGAACTCCCGCGCCAGATGGCGCGGCAGCACGTCGTGCAGGAAGAGGCCGGGCCGATAGTCGCCGCGGGCGGCGAGCGCCAGGCCGCGATAGATCAGTTCGTCACCGCCACACTTGAGGAATCCCATGTGTCCGACGTCCTCGTCTGCCGCCCATTTCAGCAGATCGGCCGCGTCGGACTTGCCGAGCAGGCTGCGCAGGCGCTTGCGCGCCTTGTTCCAGTCGATCAGGAAGACCAGCCGCGAACCGAGGAAGGCGAGGAAGTCGAGCAGCCCGTCGCGGTCGCCGGCCTCGTGGCGGGCGACCGCCAGGTGATACAGGCCATCGTCCATGGCACCGTCACGACGCGACAGGATGTCGTCCCAGCGGACCTTCCAGCGTGCGAAGAGCGATGCGAAGAAGTTCAGTCGCTGCAGGTGAACGTCCGAATACAGGGTCGTCACCGTCAGGTTGTCGACGCGGATCACCAGGACATGCGCATCGGTCGTGCCGATGTCGTTCTGGATCACCACCACGCCGCCCGAACGGGCGGCGGTCGTGCCCAGCCCAGGATGTTCGAACTTCAGCGGTGCCGTCCGCCTGACCCCCTGCATGAAGGCCGCGACGAGTTCGCGATCCTCGTCCGCCAGTCCGTAGGTCATCGCGCCGTCTACCGATTCCGTTGCCAGTGCCGCCTGCAGGACGTTGAGTTCCTTGTGCAGGTCCATCACCAGCAGGTGCAGGCTGTCGCCGCGCTGGCGGTCGGCGCGCGTCATGGCGTCGATGCACGCCGCGTCGATCTGGTCGTCCTCGACGACGGCTGCTGCCGAGAGCCGCACCAGACGCTCGTCGAAGGCAGCTGCGTGCTCGCCATCGGCGACCGCCGCCAGCGGTGCGATCATCTCGCGTATCGCCGCCAGCAACCGGTGCACGATCTGCTCCGCCTGCGGGATCAGGTAGGGGCCGTCCGGGCTGCGCCGTGCGGCGGCCACCACCTGGTCGAGGGAGGGCTGATCGACCGACGAGGCGATCCGCTCCTCGCGCAGCGTCGAGAAGGGGCGCTCGAGGTTTTCGGCGCGCAGGCGCGCCGTCTGCAGCAGTGAAAAGTAATACTTGGCACGGTCGTTCGCGGTCAGCGCGTCGTTGACCAGCGCCGGCAGCAACAGTGCGTCTTCGCCGAGCGCGCCGACGATCTTGAGCTTTTCGGTCATCGTGGGAGTACTACCTGGTGACGGGACCGGTGCACGATGCACCGCCAGTGTTGCAGCCCGATGTCTGCTCCGTTGCGGAACGATGACGATCGTCTTCGCGGTCGTGGTGGCGCGGCGGGAAAACGCCGGCCGCGTTGCCAGCGGAACGGGTTGCTGCAGTGCACCGCGACCCGCCGGCCCGTGCGGGCATCATGCCGCTCTCCTGCCGCCGACGGCGACAGACGTTCGCTTCGTGTCCGCCGGCGCTATGGTCATCCGTGGTGACTGGCGTCAGGCAGGTGCCCATTCATTGCCGGCACGCCGGATGCTATATTTGATGCCCGGCAAGCAAGGATGGATCATGGGCGAAGCGAAACTCTCGTTGATCAGCGAAAGCGCCTATCTGGCGGGTGAGGAACTTCCCGGTCTGCGCCACGAATACGTGCGCGGAGAAACCTTCGCCATGACCGGCGCAAGCAAGGCGCACGGAACGATCGTGGGCAATATTTTTGCCGTCATTCGCGCGCATCTGCGCGGAACCCCCTGCCGCACGTGGGCGGCTGACATGAAGGTGCACGTCGAAAGCGCCGGCGCCTATTACTACCCCGATGTCGTCGTCACCTGCAGCGAGCGCGATCTCGCCGCTGATGCACCGCAAAACCACCTCGCAGCGCCCCGGGTCGTTGTCGAAGTTCTCTCCCCAGGCACCGAAAAAGTCGACCGCCGCGAGAAGTGGATGAACTACCGACAACTCCCCAGCCTGCGCGAATACGTGCTCGTCGATCAGGAGCGCCAGTGGGCCGAAGTCTTTCGGCGCGGAGAGGAAGGCTGGCTGCACGAAATCATCCTGCCCGGCGAGACCTTGCCCCTGCGCAGCCTCGATATGCGCCTGAGCATGGACGACATCTATGAAGCCGCCACCGTGCCGCGCACGGCGAAAAAGGATGATTCCTGAGAACCATGTCGATTCGCCTGCTGCGAACCGAGCACGAGGCAAGGGTCAGGAACGGCCTCGGCGCAGCCGCCGTCGCAAGCACATGATGCCGTCGTCCACGTAGGTGTAGACGACCGGGATGACGAGCAGGCTGAGGAAGGTGGAGGTGATCAGTCCGCCAATGACGACGATCGCCATCGGTGCGCGGAAACTCGGGTCGGTGCCGAGCCCGATGGCGATCGGCAGCATGCCGGCACCCATGGCGACGGTGGTCATGACGATCGGCCGGGCACGCTTGCGGCAGGCGTCGAGCAGCGCCTGCCAGCGGTCGAGCCCGAGATCGCGGCGGGCGAGGACGATGTAGTCGACGAGCAGGATCGAGTTCTTGGTGGCGATTCCCATCAGCATGATGAGGCCGATCATCGACGGCATCGACAGCGCCGTGCCGGTGACGAAGAGGGCGAGGAAGGCGCCGGGTATCGACAGCACGAGGGCCACCAGGATGGTCACCGGCTGCACGAAGTCCTTCAGCAGGAGGACCAGCACGGCGTAGATGCAAAGCACACCGGTCAGCATCGCCAGGCCGAAGCCGCGGAACAGCTCGCCCATCGCTTCGGCATCGCCGACCGTCGTCTGCAGGATTCCCGGCGGCAGCTTCTGCAGGCTCGGCAACGCCAGCGCCAGCGCCTCGACCTCGCCCAGCGGCTGCTGGTTGAGCTCGATCTCGAAGTTGACGTTTCGCAGGCGGTCGTAGCGGTCGATTTCGGCTGGACCACCGGCGAGACTGAGATCGGCGACCTGGCCGATCATCACCGGCCCGTTCTTCCCCGGCACCGTCAGACGTTCGAGCAGGCCCAGATCCTGGCGCGCCGCCGCCGGCAGCTTGACGACGATCGGCAGCTGTCGCTGCGCCAGGTTGAGCTTGGCGAGGCTCTGGTCGTAGTCGCCGGCGGTGGCGATGCGCAACACCTCGGCGATCGCCGCCGAGGTCACGCCGAGGTCGGCGGCGGCAGCGAAATCCGGCCGCACGACGAGTTCCGGGCGCACCAGCCCGGCACTGGAAGTGACGGCACCGATTCCCGGCAGGCTGCGCAATTCGCGCTCGACGACGCGGGCGTGCCCGGCGAGCAGCGCGCCGTCCTCGCCGGCGAGGACGAGCACGTATTTCTCGCTCGAACCGCCGAGGCCCACCTTCACCTGGATGCCGGGCAGGACAGTCAGGGCGTCACGCAACTGTTGTTCGACGTCCTGCTTGCGGACCCCGCCGCGCGTACTGCGCGGCGTCATGTTGATCGTCAGCGTCGCCTTGCGGACCTCGGCCGCGCCACGCGGCGCAAAGGGGTCGCTGCCGGTGGCACCGCCACCGATGGCGGTGTAGACCATCCGCACATGCGGGTTCTGCTCGACGATCCGCCGCGCTGCCTCGGCAGCGGCCAGGGTCTCGCGGAAGCTGCTGCCGGGTTGCAGCGCCAGATGGACCTGCGTCTGCGACAGATCGTCCGGTGGCAGAAAGCCTTTCGGCAGCAGCGGCAGGAGGGCGAACGAGCCGATGAAGAAGGCGAGCGCGGCCGCCACGGTAGCCCGCCGATACGACAGGCAGGCCGTCACCCAGCGGCCGTAGAGCCGCAGCCACGCCGCTTCGGTCGCGCTGCCACGCGGCGGTCTGAGCAGATGCGCGGCCATCATCGGCGTCAGCATGCGGGCGACGACGAGCGAGAAGAAGACGGCGATCGCCGCCGTCCAGCCGAAGTGGACGAAGAACTTGCCGGCCACGCCGCTCATGAATGCGGTCGGCAGGAAGACGGCGATCAGGGTGAAGGTGGTGGCGATGACCGCCATGCCGATCTCGTCCGCCGCTTCCATCGCCGCCTGGTACGGCGTCTTGCCGAGACGAAGGTGGCGCATGATGTTTTCGATCTCGACGATCGCATCGTCGACCAGGACGCCGACGACCAGCGACAGCGCCAGCAGGGTGACGACATTCAGCGTGAAGCCCAGCAGGTACATGGCGGCAAAGGTCGGGATGATCGACAGGGGCAGCGCGAGCGCCGAGACCAGGGTCGCCCGCCAGTCGCGGAGGAACAACCAGACGACGATCACGGCGAGGATCGCGCCCTCGATCAGCAGCCACATCGAGCCCTCGAAGTTGTCGACCACCGGGTCGACGAAGTTGAAGGCCTCGCTGATGGCAATGTCGGGATGCGCCGCCTGCAGCCCCTGCAGCGCCGCGCGCACACCCTGCGCGACGGCTGCCTCGCTGGCACCGCGCGCGCGGACGATCTCGAAACCGACGACCGGCCGGCCATCGAGCAGGGCGGCCGAGCGCTGCTCGGCGACCGTGTCGCTGACCGTCGCCAGTTCGCTCAGGCGCACGCGCCGGCCATCGCCGAGGGCGATCTCGAGCGCGGCGAGCTCGTCGGCCGACTGCACCGTCGCGATCGTGCGCACCGACTGCTCGACGCCACCGACGTCGGCGCGACCACCGGCTGCTTCCTGCTGCACCTCGCGCAGCTGGCGCGAGATGTCTGCCGCGGTGGCGCGCAGGGCGAGCAGGCGGGCGGGGTCGAGTTCGATGCGTATTTCGCGGCTGACGCCGCCGACGCGCGTGACCGAGCCGACCCCGCGCACGCTGAGAAGGGTCCGCGTCACCGTATTGTCGACGAACCAGGAGAGGGCTTCGTCGTCCATCCGGCTCGAGGCGACGGTATAGGTCAGGATCGGCGCGCCGGCAAGGGTGACCCGCGAGATCACCGGATCCTTGAGGTCGGCGGGCAGGTCGGAGCGGACCCGGGAAACCGCATCGCGCACGTCGTCGACCGCTTCCTGCGTCGGCTTCTCGAGCCGGAACTCGACGGTGATCGTCGCCAGACCGTCCTGCACCTTGGTGTAGATGTGCTTGACGCCCTGCAGCGTGGCGACCGAGTTCTCGATCTTGCGCGCCACCTCGTTCTCCATCTGTGCCGGCGCTGCACCGGGCAGGCTGGCGCTGACGGCGACGGTCGGCAGATCGACGTCGGGAAACTGCTGGATGCCCATTCCGCTGAACGCCATCAGCCCGAACAGGGTGAGCAGCGCGAAGAACAGAAGCGAGGCGATCGGGTTGCGGATCGACCACGCGGAAACGTTCATTGCGGCTTTCCGGCGGCGACGAGACGAACCGTGTCGCCGTCGGCGAGGAAGGCGCCGCCGCTGGCGACCACCATCTCGCCGGCAGCGAGACCGTCGCTGATCTCGATCCGCTCGCCGTTGCGACGACCGCTGCCGACCTTCACTTCGCGCACCATCGCCAGTTGGCCGGGACTCGCGGCGGCAGGTTCGATGCGGAAGACGTAGCTGAAGCCCTCGCGCAGGAGCACCGCCGACTGCGGCAGGCTCAGTGCCGGGCGTCGACCGAACTCGAACTGTCCGCGGACGAACATGCCGGCGCTCAGGGCGTCGGTGGCGGCTGGCGGCAGATCGACATAGACCAGCCCGTTGCGCGTCTGCGCGTCCACGCTCGGCGCCACGGCCCGCACCCGGCCCTCGACGACGGCACCGCCGGGAGTCTCCAGCCGCGCCGGCTGACCCGGCCGGAAGAGCGCCAGCTCGTTGGCGGTGACCTCGGCACGCCATTCGAGGCGGCCACCGCGAATCAGGCGAAAGAGCTCCTGTCCCGGTTGCGTCAGCGAACCGACGGTTGCGGCGCGCGCGCTGATGATGCCGTCGTCCGGCGCCAGCACGTCGGCCCGGGAGCGCCGCAGTTCGCTGGCGCGCAGCCGAGCCTGCGCCGCATGCAGCCGGGCCAGCGCCGTTGCCGCGGCGGTCTCGCTCTGGATCCCCTGCTGCGGGCTGTAGAAGCCCTTCTCGCGCAGCTGCTTCGAGCGCTCGTGGTTGGCACGCGCCTCAGCCAGCGTCGCCTCGGCCTCGGTGACCGCCGCCCGCGCCTCGGCCAGCTCACTGTCTGCGGCTTCGCTGTCGATGCGCGCCAGGACGGCGCCCTTGCGTACCCGATCACCGACGTTGGCGCGGACCTCGGTGATGCGCTGGTTGCTCAACTCGGGGCCGATGATCGCCTCCTGCCAGGCGGCGACGTTGCCGCCGGCCGCCAGCGTCAGCGGCCAGTCGAGCCACTCCGGGGTGACCGCGCTGACCGTCAGCGCCGCCCGCGCTGCCGGCGGCTGCGTCGATGTCGATGCCTGTGGCTGGCATGCAGCCACAGCGACCGTCAAGAGCGTTGCCGTAAACGCAACGACTGGCGTCTTTCTGCCCTTCTTCATTGTTTGAACAAGCCATTGATCTGGGTTAGTATTCCGCGCGGCAAGGGGATCGTCTTGTCGGCAACGGGTCAACACCGCTGCCAAACGGCGTCAACAATATCAAAGAGGAGGTCACGTTATCATGAGTAGTGTGATTTACGAGCGAATGCGGGTGAATCCCAAATTCCACGAACTGGTCCAGAAGCGGGGGCGCTTCGCCTGGACCCTGGCGACGATCGTGCTGGTCCTGTTCTACGGATTCTTCATGCTCGTCGCCTTCAATCCGGGGCTGCTCGGGCAGAAGGTCGCCGAGGGCTCGATGTGGCCGATCGGTTACACGATCGAGTTGATCCTTTTCGTCTTCTTCTGGCTGACGACGGTGGTCTACGTCCGCCGTGCCAACGGCGAGTTCGACGACCTGACCCAGGAACTGATCAAGGAAGCACAGAAGGAGGGGAAATGATCGCGCGCACCCTGACAGCCCTGGCCCTCGCCGGCATCGCCGGCCTGGCGCACGCCGCGCCGGCAGTCGAGGCGACAGCCAAGCAGGCGACCAACTGGCACGCGATCATCATGTTCCTGATCTTCGTGTCGTTGACGCTGTTCATCACCAAGTGGGCGGCCAGCCGCACCAAGACGACCGCTGACTTCTACACCGCCGGCGGCGGCATCACCGGCTTCCAGAACGGCCTGGCGATCGCCGGCGACTACATGTCGGCAGCGACGCTGCTTGGGCTGACGGCGATGGCCTACAGCCAGGGCTACGACGCCTACATCTACATGCTCGCCTTCTTCGCGGGCTGGCCGATCATCCTCTTCCTGATGGCGGAGCGACTGCGCAATCTCGGCCGTTTCACCTTCGCCGACATCACCTCGTACCGGCTCGACCAGGGAACGGTGCGGACGATGGCGGCGATCTCGTCGCTGGTCGTGGTCGTCTTCTACCTGATCGCCCAGATGGTTGGCGCCGGGCAGCTGATCAAGCTGCTCTTCGGCCTCGACTACAACATCGCGATCTTCATCGTCGGCATCCTGATGATGATCTATGTCGCTTTCGGCGGCATGGTCGCGACGACCTGGGTGCAGATCATCAAGGCTTGCCTGTTGCTCGCCGGTGGCACGCTGACGCTGCTCCTCGCCTACCCGCAGTTCGGCTTCTCGCTCACCGAGCTGCTGACCAAGGTCGAGGCCGTGCACAAGCTCGGCGCCCGACTGATGGCGCCCGGCAGCCTGCTCGCCGACCCGATCACCGCCATCTCGCTCGGCCTCGGCCTGATGTTCGGTACCGCCGGCCTGCCGCACATCCTGATGCGCTTCTTCACCGTCGGCAACGCCAAGGAAGCGCGGAAATCGGTGCTCTACGCATCGGGAATCGTCGGCTACTTCTTCAACGTCATCTTCCTGATGGGTCTCTGCGCGGTCATCATCGTCGGCCAGAACCCCGAGTTCTTCGAGGGTGGCGTCGTCGGTGGCAAGCTGATCGGCGGCGGCAACATGGTCGCCATGCACCTCGCCAAGGCGGTCGGCGGCAACATGCTGCTCGGTTTCCTGGC
>JFAX01000001.1:328344-335727 GCA_000585015.1 Candidatus Accumulibacter adjunctus
CAACATGCTGCTCGGTTTCCTGGCTGCGGTCGCCTTCGCCACGATCCTGGCGGTCGTCGCCGGCCTGGCGCTCGCCGGTGCGGCGGCGATCTCGCACGACATCTACGCACGCGTGATCCGCAAGGGCCAGGCGACCGAGCAGGAGGAAGTGCGCGTTTCACGTTATTCGGTCATCGGTCTCGGCCTGCTGGCGATCGTCCTCGGCATCATGTTCGAGAAGATGAACATCGCCTTCATGGTCGGCCTGGCCTTTGGCGTCGCCGCCGCCGCCAACTTCCCGGTGCTGATCCTGTCGATGTACTGGAAGGGCCTGACGACACGTGGCGCGCTCTGGGGCGGTTACGGCGGCTGCATCTCGGCCGTCCTCTTCGTCCTCTTCTCGAAGTCGGTGTGGGTCGACGTGCTTGGCAACAAGGCGGCGCTGTTCCCCTACACGCAGCCGGCGCTGTTCGCGATGCCGATCGCGTTCATCCTCGCCTACATCATGTCGAAGAGCGACAGCAGTGCCCGCGCGAAAGCCGAGATCGCCGCCTTCGACGACCAGTACGTGCGCGCGCAGACGGGTTTCGGCGCTTCCGGCGCCAGCCACTGAGTCGTTCGCAGCACCTGCAGCCCTGGCGGAGCAATCGCCCGCCAGGGCTTTTTTTCGTTTATCCGGTGCTGCACTTCGATCGGACGCCAACTTCCCGAGCGGCCGGGCGCTGCTCGGGCTGACCGCCTGCGCCGCCGGGTCGCGCATCCGCCAGTTGCAGCGAACGGGTCCCTGCCACCCCCCGTCGAACCGTGCGCCCCAACGGTGATGAGCGTCGAGATGGCCCGGATGGTTGAAGTCATCACCGTCTGCCTCATCTCCGGCCCTTCTGCGGCGCGCGGGAGAAGGGCGATTGGCAAGTCGCGGACGCGACTTTCACGTTAAAGAACGCTGCGCGGGTGCCGTGAACTCACTGTTGTATGGAACCACTCCACGGAGCCGCCGGATGCACCCACACAGCAGAATCATCGTCACTGCCCTGATCGCGCTGGCGCCGTCGGTCGCACCGGCAGCGTGGCAGGTGATCTCGTCCGAGCCGGGCAAGCGGATCGAGATCGACCGCAGCAGCATCACCCGTGACGAGCGCGGACGAACCGTTGCCCTCGGCCGCATCATCCTCGAGAAACCGATCATCGATCCGAAGACCTCGTCGGCGTACCGCATCGTCCAGGCGCTGAGCAGCTACGACTGCGCGGCGCGCAGCTACAGCACGCTCAAGCGCAGCTACTTCAAGGAGGAGGGCCAGCTGCTGCGCGAGGATGAGGTCAAGGTGCAGGTCGACATGCCGGTGCGCTCGGGAATGCTCGACGACAAGCTGCTGCGCGAGGTGTGTCGGCCGAAGGCGGGCGGCGAAGCGGCACTCGCCGCCCGTCGCACGGCCGACCGGGTCAATGAGGCGAGCGGCGAACTGCGCAAGGCGAACGAGGCTCTGCTGCAGAACGATGTCCGCCGTGCCAACCTGCAGACGCCGCCACAGGCAGCCGAGAAGCCCGAGGGCGAGAGCCGACGTCCGCAGCCCGCTGGCCCGGCTGCCAGCACCGCGCCGATGCCGCGGCCGGTGCGCCAGGCGCCGCTCGCGCGGGCCGAGCCGGGTGCCGATGCGCCGCGCGCCGGCAGGGCGCAGCCGGTCGTGCGCCCCGAGCCTGCCGGCAGCGCGCGGCCGGCCCGATCGGCTCACTGGTCGTACGAGGGGGAAACCGCTCCCGAGCACTGGGGAAGCCTGAAGCCGGAGTACGCGCTGTGCGCCTCCGGCATGCGACAGTCGCCGATCGACATTCGCGACGGCTTCCGCGTCGATCTCGAGCCGATCCAGTTCCGCTATCGTCCATCTGAGTTTCGCGTCGTCGACAACGGGCACACCGTCCAGGTCGAGGTCGGTGGCAGCAGCATCAGCCTGCTCGGCAAGAGCTACGACCTCGTCCAGTTCCACTTCCACCGGCCGGCGGAGGAGCGCGTCGACGGCAAGACCTTCGACATGGTGGCGCATCTCGTGCATCGCTCGGAAGATGGCCGCCTGGCGGTCGTCGCCATCCTGCTCGAGAAGGGCATGGAGCATCCACTGATCCAGACCGTCTGGAACAACCTGCCGCTGGAGAAGGGGGAGTACGTGATGCCCCCAGGATTGAGCATCGACCTCGCACAGCTGCTGCCGGCCGAGCGGAGTTACTACACCTACATGGGGTCGCTGACCACGCCGCCCTGCAGCGAGGGCGTGCTGTGGCTCGTGCTGCGGCAACCGCAACAGATTTCGGCCGAACAGCTGGCGATCTTCGCACGCCTCTACCGGCACAATGCTCGCCCGATCCAGCCGGGCTTCGGCCGCATGATCAAGGAATCGCGCTAGGTCGGCGTCGGCAAGGGCCCGCCCGTCACACCCGCTGCTGTGCCGCGCGGCGCCGCTGCGCCGTCCGCGCACAGCCGCTCAGGTATCGGCGATCACCGTGCACACGACGCGGCGCTCGCGACGCGGCCCGTCGAACTCGCAGAGGAAGATGTTCTGCCAGCGCGACAGGCCGAGCCGGCCGTCGATCAGCGGGATCGTCTCCGACGGCCCGACCAACCCCGCCTTGAGGTGCGCGTCGCCATTGCCGTCCTGCTCGTCGTGCAGCCAGACGCCACGGGGAATCAGCCGCTGCAGCAGGTTGACCACGTCCATCTGGACGCTCTCGTCCCAGTTCTCCTGGATCATGATGGCGCAGGTCGCGCCTTGCGCGTACAGCGCTACCAGACCGTCGCGGATGCCGCTCCGCGCCACCACTGCCGCCACCTGCTGCGTGATGTCCAGCAGTTGCTCGCGTCGCTGGCTGGCGATCGTCACCGTTTCGCGCATGCTCTCCCCCTCCCTGATCGTGCTGCACGCTCCTTTTTGGCATAATACCGCGCGGAAGCGCCGCACGGGCGTCGGCAAGCGGACGCGGCAACGGCAACGCCGGGCGACATCCGACGCCCACCAGCCCGTGGAGCGCCGGGCATGGCCACTTGCGCAACCTGGGTTTCAACATGCTGATCTGGTTCGTCGTCATCTACCTGCTGGTGTCGATTGCCATCGGGCTGTACGCCGCGACGCGCGTGCACAACACCAAGGACTTCGCCGTCGCCGGGCGCTCGCTGCCGCTGCCGGTGGTGACCGCCACGGTCTTCGCCACCTGGTTCGGTGCCGAAGCGGTCTTCGGCGTTTCCGCGACCTTCGTCAAGGACGGCCTGCGCGGCGTCGTCGCCGATCCCTTTGGCGCCAGCCTGTGCCTGGTGATCGCCGGCATCTTCTACGGCACGACGCTGTACCGGCTCAACATCCTGACCCTGGGCGACTTCTTCCGCCTGCGTTACAACCGAACGGTCGAGGTGCTGACGACGCTGTGCATCGTCGCTTCCTACCTCGGCTGGGTCTCGGCGCAGATCAAGGCGCTCGGCCTCGTCTTCAGCGTCGTCACCGATGGCGCGATTCCGCCGACCGCCGGCATGATTCTCGGCACCCTGGTCGTCCTCACCTACACCACCTTCGGTGGCATGCTCTCGGTTGCGGTGCTCGACTTCGTCCAGATCAGCGTGGTCATGGGCGGCATGCTCTACATCGCCCACCTGATTGCCGGCATCAGTGGCGGTGTCGATGTCGTCGTCGGGCAGGCGGCGGCAGCCGGCAAGCTCGACTTTTTCCCCGACGCCGGTGCCGCCGAGTGGCTGGCGTTCATCGCCGCCTGGATGACGATGATGCTCGGCTCGATCCCGCAGCAGGACGTGTTCCAGCGCGTCACTTCGGCACGGACGGCGAAGATCGCCATCTACGCCTCGATCCTCGCGGCGGCCTCTACTTCTGCTTCACCTTCGTGCCGATGTTCATCGCCTACGCCGCGACCCTGATCAATCCGGAGCAGTTCAACGCACTGATCGAAAGCGATGCGCAACTGGTCCTGCCGACACTGGTTCTCGAACACACACCGGTCTTCGCGCAGGCCATCTTCTTCGGCGCCGTCCTGTCGGCGATCATGAGCTGCTCGTCGGCGACCCTGCTGGCACCCTCGGTGGCATTCTCGGAGAACATCGTTCGCAACTTCTTCCCATCGATCGGTGACCACGCCTTCCTGCGCATCATGCGCCTGACACTGGTCTGCTTTGCCGCCATCGTCCTCGTCTTCGCACTGAATTCCGAAGCCTCGATCTTCAAGATGGTCGAGAACGCCTACAAGGTGACCCTGGCCGGCGCCTTCGTGCCGCTGTTCTTCGGTGCCTACTGGCAGCGCGCGACCACCCAGGGTGCACTGACGGCAATCGTCGGCGGTCTCGCCTCTTGGCTGCTGATCGAGCTGCTCGTCGAAGCGCCGCTGGTTCCGGCGCAGCTGATCGGACTTGCGGTCAGCATGCTCGGCATGATCGCCGGCTCACTGCTGCCGCAGCGCATCGGCGAGCCGACTCCGGCGCATGACCTGCATGCCCGCATGCACCACCGTGCAGCCGCCCAGACGCACCACGCGACCGGTCTGCACCAGCATGGCAGGAAGTGAGCGCCAGGCGCGTGCAGACGCTACCGCGGCGCTGATCCCCGACCCGGCGGGCGGCCCGATGGCCGGCGCCGGGCGCATCGGTCGGCCACTGCCGCGGCCGACACGCCTGCCCCTCTACCTGGCGTTGGCCTATCTGGTGCTGATCGGCTACGCCAGCCTCTACCCCTTCACCAACTGGCGTGATCTCGGCGTTGCCCCGCTGGAATTCCTGAGTGCCGGCTGGCCGCGCTACTGGACCGTCTTCGATCTCGCCGTCAATGTCCTTGCCTACCTGCCACTGGGCTTTCTGCTGACCCTTGCGCTGCGCCACCTGCCCGGCGGTCGCGCGTCGGCGGTGACGGCGGCGGTGCTCGTCGGCAGCCTGCTCAGTCTCGGCCTCGAGTGCCTGCAGAACTGGCTCCCGGCCCGCGTGCCGTCAAATCTCGATCTCGCCTGCAACGCTGTCGGGACGGCCATCGGGGCGCTGCTCGGCGCCTGGAACGGCAAGCGCATCCTGCGCCGCGTTGCCAGCCTGCAGCAGGAGCTGCTCGCGCCGAGCGAGCAGGTCGAACTCGGTCTCGTGCTGCTCGGCATCTGGCTGCTGACCCAGTCGTCGCCGGAGACGCTGCTCTTCGGCACCGGCGACCTGCGCAACGTGCTCGCGCTGACACCGGCCGTCCCCTATGCCGCACACTCGTTCTTCGTCCTCGAGGCGGCGATCATCGGCTGCAACACCGTCGTCATCGGCCTCTTCGCCCGCAGCCTGCTCGCCGATGGGTCGCCGACGCACCTGGCGCTCCTCGCCTTCTTCGCCCTCGCGCTGGTGATCCGGACGTTGGCGGCAGCGGTGCTGGTCGCGCCGCAGGAGGCGTTCGCCTGGCTGACTCCCGGAGCCGAGGTCGGCTTGCTGATCGGCGGTGTCCTGCTCACCCTGAGCCTGCTCCTGCCGGCATCGATGCGCTTGGCGCTGGCCGGGGTGGCGCTGATGGTGGGCACGGCGCTGGTCAACCTGACGCCGGCCAACCCGTATTCTGACGCCGCATTGGCGGCCTGGAAACAGGGCCATTTCCTCAACTTCAATGGCCTGACGCGCTGGATGGCCAGTCTCTGGCCCTTCCTGGCACTGCCCTACCTGACCACCATCGGCCGTCGCCATTGACCCGCTCTCAGACGAGTGGTCCGTCCCGGCGTGCGCGCAGCCGCTCTTGCCAGTCGGCGAGGAGCGGCGCCCGCCGCTCGAGATCGCTGGCGAGTCGCCACTCGAGCAGTTCGAGCAACTGGCAGTCTTCGCGCGCTGCAACTTGCGGATGGATCGCTTCCGGGTGCAGCACCAGGTCGCCGGCAGCACGCACCCCCTTGCCGGGGAAACCCAGACCGGGCAGACGATGTCCGCCGGCAGTCGCCGGCCATGGTGGCAGATCGATCCAGGTCGTGCCGCCGAGCGTGGGTATCTCGATGCGACCGCCGCTGAGCAGGCGGAAGATGCTCACCGGAACGCGGCAATGCAGATCCGGTCCGGCGAGGTCGAACAATTCATGCGTCAGCAGGCTGATCTCGAGGTAGAGATCGCCGGCGATCCTCGACTCGTCCCCCGCTGGCAATGGTGCCTGCCGCGCCAGGCGGAGGCGCTCGCCGGCGAGCAGTGCGGGTGGCACGGTCACCACGAGGGTACGCGCTTCGTTTCGCCAGCCGCTGCCGGCGCAGTCGGCACACACCGTTTCGCGCAGGTAGCCGCGGCCACCGCAGATGTCGCAACGGCTGGTCCTGCCACCGGCTCGCACCACTCTGCCGCAACCACTGCAGGCAGGACAGGGTACCGAGTGACCGTGCTGCACGCGGCCACTGCCGGTGCACGCGCTGCAGCGAACGTGATGCAGCAGCTCGACGGTACGCTGGCAACCCGTTGCCGCCTGCTCGAGAGTCAGCGTCAACGATTGCAGGAGATCATCGCCGGCTGCTGCGCGATCGCTGGCGCGATCTGCCGCGGCACCGCGCTGAGCCTGCTGCCAAACGGCCAGCCTGTCGTCGTCGAGCAGCAGTTCGTAGGCGGCATGAACCCGCTTGAACTCGACCGCAGCCGCCGGCGAAGGATTGCGATCCGGATGCCAGCGCATCGCCAGGCGACGGTAGGCGCCCTTTATCTCCTCGCGCGATGCCTCCCGGGCAACGCCCAGAACCAAGAAGGGATCCTCGCAGTCGATCATCGACGAATCGTCATGGCACGAACACTCGGGAAGTTGCGGAGGACAGCGCGGTACATCGTGGGCCAGGGAGCAGAGGGACCAGCGACGGCGAGCGCGACCGCAATCGGGGACAGCCAGACAGCATGGCGCGTGCCCACCACGAGCGCGCTGGCACGGGCGGCGGGCGCACCGCCAACCAGCATTCTGCTGCGGCTTCCTTACGCCGAGCTTGCGGCCGCTCAATTGCCGACAGGCAAGTTCGATCGCCGTGGCGGCAGACCCGAGCTTCACCCTGCTGCCGCCGGTCGCGGCGGTGGCAAGGGATGGTTGCAGACGTCGGCCGCGCACCGCCGTTGCCCGTACCACCCTTTTTCCCCAACTTGGCGCTGCCCGTGCGATAGACTGATGATGGTGGCTGCCCATTGTGGTGGTACGCTGCCCGCCGGCAGGCAGTCGCCGCCTGTGTCGAGCGCCGTGGGCCGCCGGCGACTGGCGGGTCCCCAGCCATCAGGAGAGCGCACAGCAATGAGGATCGCCAGCTCATGCCGGAAGCCGGCGGGATGACCAAAGACGTCGTCAGCAGGGCGCCACTGACCCGCTATGCATGGCTGTCAATCGGCGCAGCGACGCTGACGATCGCGCTCAAGGGCGCGGCGTGGTGGCTGACCGGATCGGTCGGCCTGCTCTCCGA
>JFAX01000001.1:335944-345184 GCA_000585015.1 Candidatus Accumulibacter adjunctus
ACCGGATCGGTCGGCCTGCTCTCCGACGCCATCGAATCCTTCGTGAACCTCGTCGGCGCATTGATGGCACTGTGGATGCTGACCCTGGCAGCACTCCCGGCCGATGAGGAACATGCTTATGGGTACAGCAAGGCCGAGTACTTCTCGAGTGCCTTCGAAGGCTTCCTGATCCTGCTGGCCGCCATCAGCATCGGCTACGCCGCGCTCGTCAGGCTGGTCGACCCGCAGCCGCTGGCGGAGGTGGGCGTCGGCCTGATGGTTTCGCTGCTGGCATCAGCCATCAATCTGGCGACCGCCCGCATCCTGCTGCGCGTCGGCCGCGAGCACGATTCGATCAGCCTCGAGGCCGACGCGCAGCACCTCATGACCGACGTGTGGACCTCGGCCGGAGTGATCGTCGGGGTCGCGCTCGTCTGGCTCAGCGGCTGGCTCTGGCTCGATCCGACGATCGCGCTCGTCGTCGCGGCAAACATCCTGTGGACCGCCTTCCAGCTCATGCGGCGATCGCTCTCGGGGCTCCTCGACGCGTCGCTGCCGGCGCCGGAACTGGCGCGCATCGAGGCGTTGCTGGCGCGTCATCGGGCGCAGGGCATCGCCTTCCATGCGCTGCGCACGCGCCGTGCCGGCAGCCGCAGCTTCGTCAGTCTGCACGTCCTCGTCCCCGGGCAGTGGACGGTGCAACAGGGTCACGACCGGGTCGAGCGCATCGAGGACGAGATCCGCGAGCTTCTGCCGCGGGCGCACGTCACCACCCATCTCGAGCCGCTGGAGGATCCGCTGTCGATGAGCGATCAGGATCTCGAACGGCGACCGCGAAGCCGCATCGTGTCGCCGTGAGCGGCCGGTGTCGGCGGGCTGCCGGCACGCTTCAGGCGAGAAGGGTCACCGGCGTCCCCGGGGCCAGAAACAGGCACGATGCCGCACTGCCACGGTTGACGGCGATCTCGACCAGACCGATGCTGTTCTCGTACCAGAACGCCGCGCCTGCGGCAACCTCGGCGAAGACGCGCGCCGGCGACACTTCCTGCCCGCCCAGTCGCAGCCGCGCCTCTGGCGGGACGTTCGCCGCGCGTATCCCGGTCATCGCGTTGCCATAGTGATCGACATAGATGATCTCCGCCAAGTCGTCGGCGGACAGTGGATGCTGCAGGCGACTGGTCGCCAGCCAGGCTGCCGGCCAGTCGCCGGTGGCGATGCGCGCGGCAACCGGAGCAAACAGGTCTCGACCGTGGAACGAGTGCGACAGCCGATCGGGCCGCCAGAGGATGCGCCAGGTCCGTTGTTCGCGGGCACGCGCCGCCACGACCGCGAGGAGGCCATTGTCCGGCCCGACGTAATACTTGCCATCCGCCTCGAGGACTGCCGCCGGCCGATCGCTGCCGACGCCCGGGTCCACGACGGCGAGGAAGACGCTGCCACGATCGAAGCTCGCGTGCAGCGCGGCCAGCAGATGCGCGCCCGCTCGTGCAGCGAAATCGGGTACCCGGTGCAACAGATCGACGATCGGCATGTCCCGACACCCGGCACGCAAGAGTGCCGCCTTCATCTGCCCGACGTACGGGTCATCGATACCGAAGTCAGTGAACAGGACGATCATGGCGCGCGGAAGGGGGGCGAGCAACCGGCAGCATTGCCCGTATCGCCAGTCGCGGGCGGCGGCACAGCGCACGGTGACGGGGGCTAATGGCTGACGCCCTCTCGGAAAACGACCCTGGCGACGGTCAGGCAGAGTATGCGCAGGTCAAGCCATACGGACTGATTGCGCAGGTACTCGACGTCGTAGTCGACCTTGACGGGGATCGGCAGCTCATCCCGGCCGTTGACCTGTGCCCATCCCGTCAGCCCGGGAAGCAGGTCATGAACCCCGCGCCGCGTTCGCAACTCGATCAGGTCATACTGGTTGTACAGAGCCGGGCGTGGTCCGACGAGGCTCATGTCGCCGACCAGAACGCTCCACAGCTGTGGCAACTCGTCAAGGCTCGATCGGCGCAGGAACGATCCGACGGGGGTCAGGAACGTCTGCGGATCCGCCAGCAAGTGGGTGGCGACAGCCGGGGTTCCGAGCCGCATGCTGCGGAACTTGGGCATCCGGAAGACGCGGTTGTTCTGGCCGATGCGATCGGACCAGTAGAGCACCGGACCGCGGGATGTCAACTTGATGAGCAATGCGATGCCGGCGGCAGGGAGCAGCAAGAGCAGCGCGGCCAGACTGGCCAGCAAGAGGTCAAGTGTGCGCTTCATTGCAGAACCGACGCGATGGTGAACGGCCATCAGGCAGATGCATCATAACAGCAAGGAGACCCCTTGGCGACGCCGCAGCCGATGCCGCCGCGGCCACCCGCGACACGCCAGCCGCCGCCACCGCTCGCGCCATCCGTTCCGCCGCACTGGCTTCATGCCACTGGCCGTTGCGGGCCATGGTGGGCTAAACTTGCCGCCTTGCCAATAATCGAGGAGAGGAACCAGAATGCCCATTGTCACCACCTCCAGCGGTCTGCAGATCGAGGACATCATCGTCGGCAGTGGCCCGACGGCGACCGCCGGTCAGCACGTCATCGTCCATTACACCGGCTGGCTGGCCGATGGCAAGAAGTTCGATTCGAGCGTCGACCGCAACGAGCCCTTCCGCTTTCCGCTCGACGGGCGCCACGTCATTGCCGGCTGGGAAGAGGGGGTGCCAGGAATGAACGTCGGCGGCATCCGCAAACTGACGATTCCGGCCGAACTCGCCTACGGTGCGCGCGGCGCGGGCACGCTGATCCCGCCGCACGCCAGACTCGTCTTCGAGATCGAGTTGCTCGACATCGCCTGAGCGATGGCTGCTCCGCCGGGAAGATCGCCGCGCGGACGCCCGGGGAAGCAGCCGGAGAAAGCGATCGCCGGCTCGCCACGCTTGCCGGCAGGCGCCGCGCGTCCCCAGCGAGGCCCGGCGACCGGTGACGCGGCAGCATGGCAGCAGACAGGCAGGAATGCCGAGCCGCCTCACCGTGCGACGCAACCGCGCTCGCCCGCAGCGCGCGCCGTGCAGCCAACGCCGCCCCCTGTTGCCGGCGAGCAGCCAGCGGCGATCCGCATCTCCAAGCTGATGGCCGAGCGGGGCCTGTGCTCTCGTCGTGATGCCGACGACTACATCGCACGTGGCTGGGTGTTCGTCGATGGCAGGCGGGTCAGCGAACTCGGCAGCCGAGCCGCCCGCAGCGCGGTGATCACCCTCGACCGACGGGCACTGGCCGTCCAGGAGGCGTGTCTGACGATCCTGCTGCACAAGCCTGTCGGCTTCGTTTCGGGACAGCCGGAGCCCGGCTGTACGCCGGCGGTCGTTCTGATCCAGCCCGAAAGGCAGTTCCGCACCACCGACACGCCGGCCTTTCATCCATCCTGCCTGCGGGGACTGGCGCCGGCAGGGAGGCTGGACATCGATTCGACCGGCCTGCTCGTGCTGACGCAGGACGGGCGGGTGGCACGACGACTGGTCGGCGAGGATTCGACGATCGACAAGGAGTATCTGGTTCGCGTCGCAGGCCAGCTCGACGACCGCGGGCTGGCGCTGCTCAACCATGGGCTGAGCCTCGACGACCGCCGGTTGAAACCGGCGCAGGTGGAATGGCTGAACGCCGAGCAGTTGCGTTTCGTCCTGCGCGAAGGCCGCAAGCGCCAGATCCGGCGCATGTGCGAACTCGTCGGGCTGCGCGTGCTTGCTCTCAAGCGCGTCCGCATCGGTGCCGTCCGGCTTGGTGACCTGCCGCTCGGACAGTGGCGGTTCCTGCGCCCCGGCGAGGTGTTCTGAGGGTCGCTGGGGACCCTGGAACAAAGTCAGAGGAGAACCGGTTCCGGCGACAGCTCGACCGCGAAGCGCTGCCGTACGGCATCCTGGACGGCACGTGCCAGCGCCATCACCTCGCTCCCACGCGCACCGCCGCGGTTGACCAGTACCAGCGCCTGTTTCTCGTACATGCCGACGCGGCCGAGGTCGCGCCCCTTCCAGCCCGCCTGCTCGATCAGCCAGCCGGCGGCGATCTTGATCCGGCCATCCGGTTGCACGTGGCAGGGCAGTTCGGGAAAGTCCCGCCGCAGCCGCCCGCCGAGTTCCGCCGAGACCAGCGGATTCTGGAAGAAACTGCCGGCGTTCGGAACCGTTGCCGGGTCGGGCAGCTTGCGGTTGCGAACGGCGATGACGGCATCGGCGATCTGCAGCGCATCGGGTCGGGCCAGTCGCCGGTGGTCCAGTTCGGCAGCCAGGTCCGCATAGCCGGTCAGGGGCCGCCAGTCCTTCGGCAGACGCAAGCTGACGCTGGTGACCACGTGGCTGCCATCGAGATGCCAGCCCTGTTGCTTGAAGACGCTGTCACGGTAGGCAAAGCGGCAGGCCGCGCGATCGAGTTGCAGCAGCCGGCCGCGCTCCACGTCGAAGGCCTCGAGCGACTGGAAGCGATCAGCGAGCTCGAGCCCGTAGGCGCCGATGTTCTGGATCGGTGCGGCACCGACGGTGCCCGGGATGAGCGCCAGGTTCTCCAGCCCGGGCCAGCCGCAGGCGAGTGTCCACAGCACCAGCTGGTGCCAGCTCTCGCCAGCGCCGGCACGCACGTACCAGGCGTCGGCATCCTCAGCGAGCAGTTCGCGACCGGCGATCGCCATCTGCAGCAGCAGGCCGTCGAAGTCTCCGCTGAGCACCACGTTGCTGCCGCCGCCGAGAACGAAGCGCCGCGCGGACCGGAGGCTGGCGAGTTGCGCCAGCTGGCGACAGGAGCTGACCTCGGCAACATACGCGGCGCGCCCGGGAAGAGCCAGCGTCGTCCGTCCTGCCAGGTCCACGTCGGCGCTGACGAAGTCGGGCAAGGGCTGCGTACGCATCGCCGGCCTTCCGCTCCGGCAGCGGCTCAGAGCAGTGGCGCCAGCCAGCGCCTCGCTTCCTCGAGGCCGAAGCCCGATCGTTCCGCCCAGTCCTCGAGCTGGTCGCTGGCAATCCGGCTGATGGCGAAGTAGCGTGCCTGCGGGTGCGCCAGGTAGAAGCCGGAAACGGCTGCCGCGGGCATCATGGCACAGCTCTCGGTCAGTGCCATGCCGGTGTTGCGCGGCACATCGAGCAGCGCGAAGAGCGCCCGCTTGGCGGTATGGTCGGGGCACGCCGGGTAACCGGGAGCCGGGCGAATGCCGCGATACTCCTCGCGAATCAGCGCCGCCTGGTCGAGGCTCTCGGCGGCAGCGTAGCCCCAGTAGTCGCGGCGGACCTGCAGATGCAGCCATTCGGCACAGGCTTCGGCGAGACGGTCGGCGAGCGCCTTGAGCATGATCGCATGGTAGTCGTCATGGACGGCGGCAAACTCGGCGAGCTTCTCCTCGATGCCGAAACCGGCGCTGACGGCAAAGGCGCCGATCCAGTCAGGCGTGCCGCGGTCGGCGACGAAATCGCTCAGACAGTAGTGTGGCTTCCCTTGTGGGCGCTCGTGCTGCTGGCGCAGGTTGTGCCAGATCATCAGCCGATTCTGGCGCGACTCGTCGGCATAGATTTCGATGTCGTCGCCGACGGCATTCGCCGGAAACAGGCCGCAGACGGCCCTCGCGTGCAACCACTTCCCGGCGACCAACTGCTCGAGCATCTTCTGCGCGTCGGTGAAGACTGCGCGTGCCGTATGGCCGACCACCTCGTCGTCGAGAATTTTCGGGTAGCTACCGACGAGATCCCAAGTCTGGAAGAACGGACCCCAGTCGATGAACGGCACCAGGCTCGCCAGATCCACCTGTGGCAGAACGTGCAGACCCGGCTTGTCGGGCGGGTGGGGTTGGTAGTGCGCGTCTGCATTCCAGAGGAAGCGGTTCGCTCGCGCCTCGGCCAGTGGCAACAGGACGCTGCCCTTCTTGTTCGCGTGCTGCGCGCGCAAGCGCGCGTAGTCGGCCGCGACCTCGCCGATGAACTCGCCCGAACCCTCGACCGACAACAGCCGGGTCACGACGCCCACTGCGCGCGAGGCATCGGGTACGTACACCACAGGCCCCGAGTAGTTGGGTGCGATCTTGATCGCGGTGTGTGCTCGGCTGGTCGTCGCTCCACCGATCAGCAGCGGCACGGCTGGCGCACCATCGTCGGCAGCGGCAAAGCCGAGTCGCTCCATTTCGGCGGCGACGTGACTCATTTCCTCGAGCGATGGAGTGATCAGCCCCGACAGGCCGACTGCCTGCGCGCCATGCTCACGTGCCGCGTGCAGGATGCGGTCGCACGGCACCATGACGCCCAGGTCGATGATCTCGTAGCCGTTGCAGCTCAGCACGACGCCGACGATGTTCTTGCCGATGTCGTGCACGTCGCCCTTGACCGTCGCCATGACGACGCGGCCCTTGCTGCTGACGCCCGTGCGCAGCTTCTCCGCTTCGATGAAGGGAATCAGGTGCGCGACGGCCTGCTTCATCACGCGCGCCGACTTGACCACCTGCGGCAGGAACATCCTGCCGGCACCGAAGAGATCGCCGACGACATTCATGCCGTTCATCAGCGGCCCTTCGATGACCGCCAGTGGTGGCTTGCCGGCTGCTGCCAGCGCCGCGCGGCACTCCTCGGTGTCGGCAACGACGAAATCGGTGATTCCCCTGACCAGGGCGTGCGTCAGCCGCTCTTCGACCGGCCGTTCGCGCCACGCGAGGTCGGGACCGGCATCCCTCGCCTTGCCCTCCCTGACCGTCTGCGCGAAGTCGACCAGTGCCTCGCCGGCATCCGGGCGCCGGTTGAGGACGACATCCTCGACCTTCTGTCGCAGAACCGGGTCGAGATCGTCGTACACCCCGAGCATCCCGGCGTTCACGATGCCCATCGACAGACCGGCGCGGATGGCGTGATAGAGGAAGACGGTATGGATCGCCTCGCGCACCGCATCGTTGCCGCGGAACGAGAAGGAAACGTTCGATACCCCGCCCGAGATCTGCGCTGCCGGCAGATTGGCGCGAATCCAGGCGCAGGCATCGATGAAGGCCACGGCGTAGTCGTTGTGCTCCTCGATGCCGGTGGCGATGGCAAAGATGTTCGGATCGAAGATGATGTCCTCGGCCGGCAGGCCAGCCTCTTCGGTGAGCAGGCGGTAGGCTCGGCGGCAGATTTCCGTCTTGCGTGTGAAGCTGTCGGCCTGACCGGACTCGTCGAAAGCCATGACCACGACGGCCGCGCCGTAGCGACGCGCCAGCCTCGCCTGGCGAAGGAACTCCGTCACCCCCTCCTTCATCGAGATCGAGTTGACGATGCCCTTGCCCTGGATGCACTTCAGACCGGCCTCGATCACTTCCCATTTCGACGAGTCGAGCATTAGCGGCACGCGCGCGATGTCGGGTTCACTGGCGATCAGCTTGAGGAAGCGCTCCATCGCCGCCCGCGAATCCAGCATCGCCTCGTCCATGTTGATGTCGATCACCTGGGCACCATTCTCCACCTGCTGCCGGGCGACCGCGAGCGCATCATCGAAGCGCCCCTCGAGAATCATTCGTGCGAAGGCCCGCGAACCGGTGACGTTGCTGCGTTCGCCGACGTTGACGAACAGGGAGTCCTGGCCGACATTGAACGCCTCCAGTCCCGACAGCCGCAACTTGCGCTCGCGGACGGGAACGCGGCGTGGCGCGACACCGGCAACGCCGCGGGCGATCGCCGCGATGTGCGCCGGCGAGGTGCCGCAGCAGCCACCGACGATGTTCACGAAGCCCTTGCTCGCCCAGTCGGCAATCTCCGCTGCCAATTGCTCCGGGGTCTCGTCGTAGCCGCCGAAGGCGTTCGGCAAGCCGGCATTGGGGTGCGCCGAGACGCAACAATCGCAGATCCGGGACAGCTCTTCGACATGTTGCCGCAGGTCCGCTGCGCCGAGCGCGCAGTTGAGGCCGAAGGCGAGCGGTCGCACGTGGGCGAGCGAGTTCCAGAATGCCTCGGCGGTCTGTCCGGAAAGCGTCCTGCCGGAAGCATCGGTGATCGTCCCCGAGATCATCACCGGCCAGCGCCGACCCGCCCGCTCGAAGTAGCTCTCGATGGCGAACAGTGCCGCCTTCGCATTGAGGGTGTCGAAGACCGTCTCGACCAGCAGCAGGTCGACGCCGCCCTGGCACAGCCCGTCGATGGCTTCGTCGTAGTTGGCGACCAGTTCGTCGAAACTCGTGTTGCGATAGCCTGGATCGTTGACGTCGGGAGAGATCGACGCGGTTCGCGACGTTGGCCCGAGCACGCCCGCGACGAAGCGTGGTCGCGCCGGATCGGCGGCGGTGAACTCGTCGCAGACGGCACGCGCCAGGCGTGCGCCGGCCACGTTCAACTCGTGTACGATGCTTTCGAGATGGTAGTCGGCTTGCGAGACGCGCGTCGAATTGAAGGTGTTGGTTTCGATGATGTCGGCGCCAGCCGCCAGATACTCGGCGTGGATCGCCCGGATCAGCTGTGGGCGGGTGAGCAGCAGGAGGTCGTTGTTGCCCTTCAGGTCATGCGGATGCCCGGCAAAGCGACTGCCGCGGTAGTCGGCCTCGCGCAGCCCGTGGCGCTGGATCATCGTGCCCATCGCTCCGTCGAGAACCAGGATCTGGTGTTCGAGGAGTTCTCTCAGTTCGGCGGTCCGGTCGGGCTGCATGATGATTTCCTGATTTTCCCTCTGGGGTGGGGTATGGGTACAAAACAAAAACCCGTCGACGCAAGGCGCGACGGGTTGTGCTGTGAGCCTCGCTTTAGCTGGATTTCTAAGGCGCCCGCAATCTGTTGGTGTCAAATCGGCGCCACCCCCTTGCAAACCGGGGCAGGCCCACGAATCTACCCGCCACGGCATGGCTTGTCAAGCTGACGTCGGTGGCGACAGCAGTTCTCATTTCAAACCCACGCAAGGCGGCGGTTGGCGTAGGCTGGCGCACGAGGATTGCCGTGCCTGGGCGGTGAAGATTGAGGGGAACTCCGGTTTTCTGAAAATAATGCTGGTAAACAGTACGTTATGGTGTTAACCTCGAACTTGATCGAAGTTTTGATGATTTTCAGGCGCCCACCCCATTTCGACCGTTGCCCCCATCCCCTTGCCAAGCCCCGCCGTCGCCTTGATCGAGAANGTTCGGGATGCATTCCGGGCTTTGCCCGACGGGCGCAAGCCGAGCAACGCCCGGCGCTATGAGATGGANGATGCGGCCCTGTCGGCCTTCGCCGTGTTTTTCTCGCAAAGTCCGTCCTTCCTCGATAGCCAGGTCAGGATGCAGAAGGAGTTGGGGCGGAACAATGCCTCATCGCTGTTCGGGGTGCATGAG
>JFAX01000001.1:345203-345346 GCA_000585015.1 Candidatus Accumulibacter adjunctus
TTCGCAATCTGCTGGACCCGGTGCCGCCGGAAAGGCTGTACCCGGTCTTGGCCGGGATGGGCGATGCGCTGTACCAGCAAGGCTATCTGGCNNNNTTTCGCTCGATCAACGACACCTTGTTGATTGCCCTGGACGGCACTGAT
>JFAX01000001.1:345351-346002 GCA_000585015.1 Candidatus Accumulibacter adjunctus
CTCCTCGGAAAAGATTTCCTGTCCCCATTGCAGCGAGACGCGCCTGAAGAACGGCAGGGTTCTCCATCGCCACACTGCCGTGACGCCAGTGCTGGTGGCGCCGGGCCAGGCGAACGCCATCCCGTTGCCGCCGGAGTTCGTGCAGCGCCAGGACGGCCACGACAAGCAGGACTGCGAACTGGCCGCTTCGGCCCGCTGGCTGGCGCGCTGGGGCGAGCACTACCGCCCGTGGCGCATCACCTATCTGGGTGACGACCTCTACTGCCATCAGTCACATTGCCTGCGGGTGCGGGCGCAACAGGCCGACTTCCTGTTCACCTGCAAACCCGAATCCCATGCCACGCTCTACGAGTGGGTTGGCGATTTCGAGCGCAACGACCAGCTCGGTCGCGTCGTACAGGCGCGACGTGTCGGCAAGAAGCACTTTACCGACACCTATCGCTACGCCCATCAAGTGCCCTTGCGCGACACGGACGATGCCGTGATCGCCAACTGGCTGGAACTCGTCACCACCGATGCCAGCGGTGCCATCGTCTTCAAGAACGCCTGGGCCACCTCGCATGCCATCACCAGCCACAACGTCGCCGCTCTGGCTGCCGCCGGGCGCGCGCGGTGGAAAATCGAGAACGAGAACAACAACACCCTCAAGAC
>JFAX01000001.1:346026-346174 GCA_000585015.1 Candidatus Accumulibacter adjunctus
CTTCGGACACGGCAAACAGTTCTTGGCCAACCTCTTCGCCACCCTGATCTTGTTGGCCTTCTTGGTCCATACCGCCCTCGACTGGATGGACTCCCGTTATGCCAAGGTGCGCGCCCTGCTGCCCTCCCGCCGCACCTTCTTCGAACAC
>JFAX01000001.1:346180-367072 GCA_000585015.1 Candidatus Accumulibacter adjunctus
GCCTTGCTACAGTACCTGCCCTTCGATGACTGGGATCANCTCATGCGCTTCATGCAGCAGCGCCTTGCTCCCAACGCCCCAGACACCAGCTGACTTGCCCCATCCAACAGTTCCGAACCTCACCAACCCCTGCCATGAATTTTGAAATGAGAACTGCTGCGCTGCCGGCGATGAATCGACAGACGCCAGAAGCCTGCGCTATCATTCCCCGGATGGCGAACAATCCCCTGATCGGCGAACTGGCAATCGCGTTCCGCAACGTCGTCCGCCAACGCCGCCGCTCGGCCCTGGCCGTTGTCGCGGTGGCCTTCGGCGTCATCTCGCTGCTCCTTGCGGGTGGCTTCATCGAGTGGATCTACCAGGCGATGCGCGAGGACACGATCCACTCGCACCTTGGTCACATCCAGATCGTCAGACCACGCTACCTCGATTCCGGAATCGCCGACCCGTTCTCGTACCTGCTACCGGAAAAGGCGCCGGCACGACAGCTCGCGCAGGACACCCCACATGTCCGGTTGCTTGCGCCACGCCTGGGTTTCAGCGGCTTGATCAGCCGCGGCGATGCAACGATTGCCTTCGTCGCCGACGGCGTCGATCCCGAGAAGGAGGCGCTGCTGAGCAGGACCCTCCTGATATCCGCCGGCGAGGGACTGTCGAGTGCCGATCCCAAAGGAATCATCCTCGGCGACGGGCTGGCCGCCAACCTCGGCGCGGGGGTCGGCGACACCGTCGTGCTCCTCGCGAACACCGCCTCGGGGGGGCTCAATGCCGTCGAGTGTCGCGTACGCGGGCTCTTCTCGACGGTAACCAAAGCCTACGATGATGCCGCCTTGCGCCTCCCCCTGCCCTTGGCGCAGGAACTCGTACGCAGCAAGGGCGCGCATCGCTGGTTGCTCCTGCTCGACGACACCTCGGCCACCGACACCGTCCTGACGAAGCTGCGCCAACAGCTGCCGGCAGAGGAACTCGAGGTGGTACCGTGGTACGCACTGGCCGATTTCTACAACAAGACGGTCGCTCTGTTCAAGAAACAGGTCGGCGTGATGAAACTGATCATCGCCGTGATCATCGTCCTGAGCATCTCGAACACGCTGACCATGGGCATCATGGAGCGAACCGGCGAGATCGGAACGGTCATGGCGCTCGGCTACAGGCGCCGCTCGATCCTGCGGGTCTTCGTTGGCGAGGCGGCGATCCTCGGCTTGATTGGTGGCCTGACCGGGCTCGCTGTCGGCCTCTTGCTGGCGCAGGCGATTTCCCACGTCGGCATCCCGATGCCGCCGCCGCCGGGCATGGCCCGCGGCTTCACCGGAGAAATCAGGGTCACCGTCGCGCTCGCCGCCGACGCCGTCGCGCTGGCGCTGGTGACGACCCTCCTGGCCAGCCTCTACCCGGCCTGGAAAGGATCCCGCATGGAGATCGTCGATGCCCTGCGTCACAACCGCTGAGATCCGCTGCGCGCGCCGGGAAAGATCTGCCGATGCTTAGCCTCGCCCTGCGCAACATCCTGCGGCACAAGCTCAGGACCGGCATGACGGTCGGTGCCATCGTTTTCGGTGTCGTCGGCCTGATCGTCACCGGCGGATTCGTCCAGGACATCCTCTTCCAGCTCAGCGAAGCCACGATCCACTCGCAATCGGGCCACCTGCAGGTCTATCGCAAGGGTTTTTACGAGTCTGGCTCGCGCTCGCCGGAAAAGTACCTGATCGACGAGCCGCGGATCATCCAGAAAGGGATCGAAGCCCTGCCGGCCACCGCCGAGACGATGGCACGCATCAGCTTCACCGGCCTGCTGAGCAACGGACGCAGCGACCTCTCGATCGTCGGCGAGGGCGTCGAGGCCGACAAGGAGGCGCGCCTCGGCAGCTATCTGAAGATCAGCGCCGGGCGCCAGCTGACCGACCGCGACCAGTATGGCATCCTGCTCGGCGATGGCGTCGCGACCAGCATGAAGCTCAAGCCGGGCGACCCGGTCACCCTGCTGGTGTCTACGACTGCCGGCGCGACCAACACGATGGACTTCGAGGTGGTCGGCGTGTTCCAGACCTTTTCCAAGGAGTTCGACGCGCGTGCAGTGAGGATTCCCCTGGCCGGGTCGCAGGAACTGTTCGCTTCGAGCGGGGCCAACAGCATCGTCGTCTCGCTGCACAGGACCGACGAGACCGAAGCCACGGCGCTCACCCTCGGCCGGCAACTCGATGCGCAACGCTATGAGATCAGGACCTGGCGGGAACTCAACGATTTCTATCAGAAGGCAGTCGATCTCTACGACCGGCAGTTCGGGGTCCTGCGGCTGATCGTCCTGTTGATGGTTCTGCTGACGGTCGCGAACACGGTCAACATGAGCGTTTTCGAGCGCATCGGTGAGTTCGGCACGCTCCTCGCACTCGGCAATCGCAGCCGCGACATCTTCCGTCTGGTCATCCTCGAGAATGCGCTGATCGGGCTGATCGGAGCACTCACCGGTGCCGCTGCGGGAATCGTGGTGGCGACCGCACTGACTGCCCTTGGCATCGAGATGCCACCGCTGCCCAACGCCAATACCGGCTACGTGGTCTCGATCCGGGTGCTGCCCGCAGCGGTCGCCTCCGCCTTCGCCATCGGACTTGGCGCGACCGTGCTCGCCGCCATCCTGCCAGCGTTGCGCGTCAGCCGCAACCAGATCGCCGAATCGCTGCGCCAGAACCACTGACCGTCGCTTGCACCGCCGACGGCCCTGCCTGCAGCGAGCGGCGGCCGGACTCGACCAGCATTCGCAGCTGCGGGGACAGCCTGTACGGGCCAACCGTGACGGCAAGCAGGGCAGCCTTTCCTCGGCCAGCGACCGGGAGCGCTCACACCGGAACCAAGCTGGCGAGCAGCACTACGCCTGTCTGCAAGCAACGGCGCCGGATCGAGGTCGTCGCGGCCGCGCGCCGGCTGCCGAAACTGGGCTGCCGAGCCGGATGCCCGGAACCCGGCGGGCAATCGTCGTCAGCAGCGGCGTGCGAAACGAAGTAAAATCCGGCCTTCTCGTCCTGCCCACCAATCTCTCATGCCTACCTTCCAGGAAGTCATTCTGCGTCTCGAGGAGTTCTGGGACAAACAGGGCTGCGCACTGCTGCAGCCCTACGATATCGAAGTCGGCGCCGGCACCTTCCACACCGCGACCTTTCTCCGCGCCATCGGGCCCGAACCCTGGAACGCCGCCTACGTGCAGCCGTCGCGACGGCCGAAGGACGGACGCTACGGCGAGAACCCGAACCGCCTGCAGCACTACTATCAGTACCAGGTGGTACTCAAGCCCTCGCCCGCCCACATCCAGGACCTCTACCTCGACTCGCTGCGTGCGCTCGGCATCGACACGGCGCAGCACGACATCCGTTTCGTCGAGGATGACTGGGAAAGCCCGACACTCGGAGCCTGGGGACTCGGCTGGGAAGTCTGGCTCGACGGCATGGAAGTCACCCAGTTCACCTATTTCCAGGAGGTCGGCTCGCTGCCCTGTCGGCCGGTTCTCGGCGAGATCACTTACGGCATCGAGCGCCTGGCGATGTACCTGCAGGGCGTCGAGAACGTCTTCGATCTGGTCTGGGCCGAGGGCCCTGGCTACCGCGTCACCTACGGCGACGTTTACCACCAGAACGAGGTCGAACAGTCGAAGTACAACTTCGAGCACGCCAACGTCGAGCTGCTGTTCCGCCACTTCGGCGAACACGAGTCCGAGGCGCGTCGCCTGATCGCCGCCGGTCTCGCACTGCCGGGCTACGAAATGGTCATGAAGTGCTCGCACACCTTCAACCTGCTCGACGCGCGTGGCGCCATCTCGGTCACCGAACGGGCGGCGTACATCGGCCGCGTGCGCGCGCTGGCGCGGGAAGTCGCGCAGGCCTACCACGACTCGCGGCAGGCGCTCGGCTTCCCGATGTGCCGGGCCAGCGGCGGAGCGCAATGAAATGAACGACACGATCCTGATCGAGCTGCGGACCGAGGAACTGCCGCCGAAATCGCTCAAGCTGCTGTCGGAAGCCTTCGCCGATGCGGTCTTCTCCGCGCTGCGGGCGCAGGAGTTCACCACTGCCACCAGTGTCTGCACACCCTACGCGACGCCGCGCCGGCTCGCGCTGACGATCAGCGAGGTCGCCGAACGCCAGCCCGACCGGTTGCTGGAGAAGAAAGGGCCGGCGGTAGCCGGCGCAATCGACGCTGCCGGACAGCCGACGCGCGCCCTCGAAGGCTTCATGCGCGCCGCCGGCGTCAGCTTCGCGCAACTGCACCGGACGAGCGATGCCAAGGGCGAGTACTTGGTCGCGCGGCGTGAGCAGAAGGGCGAGGAGCTGTCGGCGCACCTCGCCGCCATCGTTGCCCAGGCGGTGCGCAAGCTGCCGATCCCGAAGGTGATGCGCTGGGGCGATTCCGAGCACCAGTTCGTGCGGCCGGTGCACAGCCTGATCCTGCTGCACGGCAGCCAGGTCGTCGCGGGTGAGGTCCTCGGGTTGGGCAGTGGGCGGACGACGCTGGGACACCGCTTCCTGTCCGCCGGCGACATCGCCATCGAGCGGGCGGATGAATACGCCGCCCGACTGGCGGCCGCCAAGGTCATCGCCTCCTTCGGCGAGCGCCGGGCGCTGATCGCGACCCAGCTCGAGGCGGCGGCGGCCAGGCTTGGCGCCCGCATCAATCCGGCGGCCGCGCTGCTCGACGAGGTGACGGCGCTGGTCGAGTGGCCGGTCGTCTACGTCGGCGAGTTCGAGGCGGAATTCCTCGAAGTGCCGCAGGAGTGCCTGATCCTGACGATGCAGCAGAACCAGAAGTACTTCCCGCTGCTCGACACCGCGGGCAGGCTGCTCAACCGCTTCCTGATCGTCGCCAACATGCAGGTCGACGATCCGGCGCACATCATCCGCGGCAACGAGCGGGTCGTCCGCCCGCGCCTGTCGGACGCGCGCTTCTTCTTCAACCAGGACCGCAAGGCCGGCTTCGCCAACCGCGTCATTCGCCTGGGCGACGTCGTCTACCACAACCGGCTCGGTTCGCTCGGTGACCGGGCGCAGCGCCTCGGCCGCGTCGCGCGGGCGATCGCCGACAGGCTCGGCGCCGACGGCAGCCTCGCCGAGCGCGCGGCACTGTTCGCCAAGATCGACCTGCTCACCGACATGGTCGGCGAGTTCCCCGAGTTGCAGGGGATCATGGGTCGCTACTACCTGCTGCACGAAGGTGGCCTGCCGGTGGTGGCCGATGCCATCGAGCAGCACTACCGGCCACGCTTCGCCGGCGACTCGCTGCCGCAGGGCAACATCGCCTGTGCCGCCGCCCTCGCCGACAAGCTCGATGCCCTCGTCGGCTTTTTCGGCATCGGCCAGGTGCCGACCGGCGACAAGGACCCGTTCGGCCTGCGACGCGCCGCCCTCGGCGTCCTGCGCATCCTGATGGAAACGCCACTGCCACTCGACCTCGGCGAGCTGATAGCCGACGCCCGCGACGCGCTGCTGCTGCAGGGAGTGCGGCTGACGGCGGTCGACGAGAACCTGCTGGCGTTCATCCTCGACCGCCTGCGCGGCATGCTCCGCGAAGCGGGACATCCGGTCGACGCCATCGAGGCGGTGCTGGCGCAGCGGCCGACGCGCATCGACCTGGTTCCCGCCAGACTGGCAGCGGTGCGCGAGTTCCAGGCGCTGCCCGAGGCGCAGGCACTGGCCGCCGCCAACAAGCGCATCGGCAACATCCTGAAGAAGGCGGACGAGGAACTGCCGGAACCCGATATCGCACTGCTCGAGGAGGAAGCCGAGAAAGCCCTCTTCCAGCGTGTCGTCCTGATGGCGCCGCTGGTCCGCTCGCACGTCGCCAATGAGGACTACGCCGATGCCCTGAAGGTGCTCGCCGCGGTCCGCGGCGAGGTCGACCGCTTCTTCGACGAAGTGATGGTCAACGTCCATGAGCCGTTGTTGCGCGGCAACCGCCTCGGCCTCCTGCGAGCGCTCTACGACGAGCTCAACGCGGTCGCCGACATTTCGAAGCTGGCCGTATGAAACTCGTCATCCTCGATCGCGACGGCGTCATCAACTTCGACTCGAAGCAGTTCATCAAGTCGCCGGCAGAGTGGCGCCCGATCCCCGGCAGCGTGGAAGCGATCGCCCGCCTCAATCAGGCCGGCTACCGGGTGGTGGTGGCGACCAACCAGTCGGGCGTCGGCCGCGGCCTGTTCGACATGGACACGCTGAACGCCATCCACGACAAGATGCACCGCGCCGTAATGGCCGCCGGCGGGCGCATCGACGCGATCTACTATTGCCCGCACGCGGTCGACGCCGGCTGCCACTGCCGCAAGCCGGCGACCGGCATGTTCGAGCGCATCGCTGGCTGCTTCAACATCGACCTGCCAGGGACACCGACGGTGGGCGATTCGCTGCGCGACCTGCAGGCAGCCGCCGCTGTCGGTGCGCTGCCGCTGCTCGTGCTGACCGGCAAGGGAACGCAGACGCAGCTCGACGGCGGCCTGCCGCAGGGCACTCTGGTCTTCGCCGATCTGGCGGCTGCCACCGACCACATCCTGCTCCTCTGATGGCCGCCTGGCGCACGGCCCTCTTCATGCTGCTGGTCGGTCTGTGGACGGTGCCGTTCGGGCTCCTGGTGACGCTCGCGATCGCCCTGCCGATGGTCGTCCGCTACCGCATCATCGCCTGCTGGCGCAAGGGCTTCATGGCGCTCTGCCGGGTTCTCCTCGGGCTGCGCTACCGCGTCCTCGGGCGCGAGAACCTGCCGGCGACGCCTGCGGTGGTGCTGGCCAAGCACCAGTCGGCCTGGGAGACGGTGGGATTGCAGGACATCCTGCCGCCCCTGGTGTTCGTGCTCAAGAAGGAGTTGCTGCGCGTCCCCTTCTTCGGTTGGGGACTGGCGGCAATGAAGATGATCTCGATCGATCGTGCGGCAGCCAAGGACGCTCTGAAGCAGGTCTTCGAGCAGGGCAAGGAGCGGCTCGCCGCCGGCTACTGGGTAGTGATCTTCCCCGAAGGTACGCGCGTCGAACCGGGTGAAACCGCACGCTACAAGCCCGGCGGCGCCCACCTCGCGCTGCGCGGCGGCAGCCTGGTCGTGCCGGTGGCACACGATGCCGGCGAATTCTGGCGCAAGAGCGTCTTTGCCGTCTCCCCCGGCACCATCACCGTCAGCATCGGGCCGCCGATCGACCCTGCCGGCAAATCGGCGGCGCGCATCAACGCCCTCGCCGCCGCCTGGATCGAGGCCGAGATGCGCCGCATCTCGCCACACCGCTATCCGGCTGCGGCCGATGTCGTCGCCGCTTGAAAGGGCGAGCGCGGCCAGCCGGCAGGCGGCAGCCAGCGAGACGCAGCGCACGATCGAACTCGGCGAGCGGACGGTCGCCTACGTCCTGCGCCGCAGCCCACGCCGAACCATCGGCCTGTCGATCGATCATCGCGGCCTGCGTGTCGGCGCCCCGCCACGCGCACCACTGCACGAAGTGGAGTCGCTCCTCCTGCGGCATGGCGAATGGATCGGCCGCAAGCTCGACGAGTGGCACGCGCGCCGACCGGAAAGGCTGCAAGCGATCACCGACGGCCTGCAGCTGCCCTTCCTCGGGCAGACCCTGACGATCCGTCTGGCATCGGGCGGAAAGCGCTGTCTGTGGCACCGGCATGCCGGCGGTGCGATACTGAGCCTCTGCCTGCGCGCACCGGCAGAAGCGCCGCGCGTACTCGAACGAGCGCTGCGCGAACGGGCACGCGAACTCTTCAGCGAAAGGCTGGCGCACTACGCGGCCGTGCTGGAGGTGCCGCAACCACGCCTGAGCCTCACCGCCGCACGCACCCGTTGGGGAAGCTGCAGCGCCCGCAACGGCGTTCGCCTCAACTGGCGACTGCTGCATTTTCCGCTGCCGGTGATCGACTATGTCGTCGTACACGAACTGGCGCACCTGCGCGAGATGAACCACAGCCCGCGCTTCTGGGCGATCGTCGCTGCCGCCTGCCCCGACTGGCAGGCGTTGCGGGCGGAGTTGCGGGTACTTGGCAAGACGCTTCCGGGCCTCGTCTAGGAGGGCTGCACGGATCGCGCCGGTTGCGGCGATGGGCTCTGTAACGGATCGACGGCGTCGACGCTGACCGGCACGGACGTTCCTCGAATCATGGGAGGTAGCAATGAAGGACCGTGAAACAGCAAGCGAAACGCCGTTCAAGCCCTTTCCCGACGAGCCGCTGATTCGCCGGCTGCGCAGCAGCATCCGCCATGCGGCACGCGTGCTGGCCGTGCTGATGGTCTCGGTGATCTGGTGGGGCGTCGCCGACGTGATCTATGTGCTCTACAGCCGGGTCAGCGTGCATCCCTATTTTCTCCTCGAGATCAGCGATATTCTCGCCACCTTCGGCGCCTTCATGGCCGTGCTGATCGCCATCGAAGTGTTCGTCAACATCGTCAGCTACCTGCAGGAAGACGGGCTGCACCTCGACATCGTTCTGGCAACCGCCTACATGGCGGTTCTCCGCAAGATCGTCATTCTTGATTACAAGGAAGTCAGTCCAGACTACGTCTACGCCACTGCGGCACTCGCCTTGGCACTGTCAGTAGGCTACTACTTGACCAAGTCGCTGCGCCGCACGCAGGCGAGGCCGAATTGCGAGTGATTGCAACCGCTGACAGTGGGTTGACGACCAACCTCGGCGAAGCGAACCAAGACGGCCGTTTCTGGTCCGTTGACGCCGACGTCCATCGCGGCCACGACGCAGCGAGAGCGGAGCTGCGGCGGGCGGCCATTTGTCCAATCTGATGAGGAACTGCCATGAGAATCCTGCATACCATGCTGCGTGTCGGCGATCTCGATCGATCGATCACCTTCTACACCGAAGTCCTCGGCATGCGCGAGTTGCGCCGCCAGGATTATCCCGGCGGGCGCTTCACCCTTGCCTTCGTCGGCTACGGCCCGGAGTCGGAGGGGGCCGTGCTCGAACTGACGCACAACTGGGATACCGCTTCATACGAGATCGGCAACGGCTTTGGCCATGTGGCGATCGCAGTCGACGATGCCTATGCTGCCTGCGAGCGGATCCGGGCGCGTGGCGGCAACGTCGTGCGCGAGGCGGGTCCGATGAAGCACGGAACGACCGTGATCGCCTTCGTCGAGGATCCCGATGGCTACCGTATCGAGCTGATCCAGAAGAAGGGCTGAGGCCGTGGGCTTCCCTGCCTTCTTCGCACAGGTGCCGTCGATCGTCCTGCGCGATCGCCTTGCCGACTTCCTCGGCGCCGCTGCCGGCGGGCTGATCGAGTACGGCTATGCCGACGCCGTCCGCCTTGCCGGTCACTCGTGCCCGACCGTGGCCGGCAGCTACCTGCTGAGCCATCGTGCCCTGCGCGCCCTCCACGGCGAGGAGACACCACTGCGTGGCGAGATCGCCGTCGACTTCCGCGAGGCGGCCGAGGCTGGCGTCAGCGGCGTCATGGCGGCGGTCGTCGGACTGCTCACCGGTGCCGCCGGAGCCGGTGGCTTCAAGGGGCTGGCTGGCCACTTCGTGCGCCGCGACCTGTTGCGTTTCGGGCAGGATCTGCCAGGCGACATCCGCTTCCGACGCCTCGACAATGGGCAAAGCATCACGGCAACGCTGCAACTCGCGCAGGTCCCCGCCGACCCCCGTCTGCCATCGCTGCTGCGACGACAGCTTGCCGGCGACGACGATCCGGACAGCCGCAGACTGTTCGCCAGCCTGTGGCAGGATCGGGTGCGCCGCATCCTCCTCGATCATTTCGACGATCCGCGACTGGTGGTTCTGGCATAGGGGGGAATTTTCCTGCAGAATCATGCCCCGGGCGATTCGCTACCGGCGCCCGGCCAGCCCCGGCAGCCACTTCGCCGACTGCCTGCCGCCGGTTGGAACCACGACGCTCGCCGACCACTCTCGTTCGCAACCGGAATCCGACTGAAGTGACCCACCGCCAACCTGCATCCCTCGCTCGTCTCATGCCCAGACTGCTGGCCCTGTTCGTCTTCCTCTGCGGCAACCAGATGGCAGCACATGCCGGCCTCGCGATCGCCCTCAACTCGGCAGACGGGACGCTCAGCCTGATCGACACCGACAGCTACAAGGTCACCGGCAAGATCAACGTCTGCAAGGAACCGCATCACCTGATGCCGACTCCCGACGACAAATCGCTGATCGTCGCCTGCGCGGCATCCAACCAGCTCGTCTTCTACGATCCGCTGACCGGCCAGGAGCAGAGACGCATACGCGACATCTCGGACCCCTACCAGATCGGCTTCTCGCCAAACCGCAAGTGGTTCGTCGCCACCTCGCTGCGCCTCGATCGCGTCGACCTCTACGACGCTGCCGACTTCCGCCTGCTTGCCCGCCTGCCGGCACCGAAGACGCCCTCGCACATGGCATTCGACGATGCCAGCCAGTTCGTTTTCATCACCCTGCAGGACTCGAACGAGGTGATGGCGATCAGCCTGCCGACGCAGAAAGTCGCCTGGGTGATGCCGGTGGCGGCAACGCCGGCGGGAATCGTCATGTCGCCGGACAATCGCTACCTGCTGGTCGCCAGCATGGGCGAAGGTGTGGTCGAGGTGATCGAATGGCGGGCGCGCAAGAGCGTACGGCAGATCGCCACCGCGAAAGCGGCGCACAACCTGCAGCCGAAGGGCGATGGCCGCCATTTCTTCGTCTCCAACCGGACGATCGACGGCAGCATCTCGCTGCTCGACACGCAGACGATGAGCGTCGTCGAGAAATACGACGTCCCCGGCGGCCCCGACGACATGATGGTTCGCGCCGACGGCAAGGAGCTGTGGGCCACCGCGCGCTTCGCGCGCAAGGTGCAGGTCGTCGACCTGGTGAGCAAGCAACTGAAGCTGTCGATTCCGGTCGGCAGCTCGCCACACGGGGTCTTCTTCCTGAACCACGCCGGGCTCAGGTGAGGATGGCACGCTTTCATTCAGCGCTCGCTCTCGCGCTCGGGCTGGCGACGGTGGGCGCGGGCGCCGCCGCAACCGGCACGCCGTCGGGCTGCAAGGGGACGCTCTATCTCACCTTCGATACCGGCAACATGCGCCACGCCGAACTGATCGCCGACACCCTGGCGCGACACGGGGTCAAGGCGACATTCTTCCTCGCGCAGGAAAAGACCACTCGCGGCGACAGCGCCCTCGACGCCAGCTGGGCCCCCTACTGGCGTGCCCGCGTCGCCGAGGGCCACGCCTTTGGCAGCCACACCTGGCGCCACGGCAGTTTTCGTGGCGACAGCGGCACGCTGGTCCGCTACCGGCTGCAGGACGGCAGCAGCGAAACGATGGACGCCGCCGCCATCTGTGCCGAACTGCAGCGACCCGATACCCGCTTCCAGGAACTGACCGGCCGCCGCCTCGACCCGCTCTGGCGGGCTCCCGGTGGCCGCACGACGCCGAACACGCTGGCGGCGGCACAGTCCTGCGGCTACCGTCATGTCGGCTGGGCGGCGGCCGGCTTCCTCGGCGACGAGCTGCCGTCGGAGACGTACCCCAATTCGCTTTTGCTGCAGCGAGCGCTCGAGCGCCTCCGCGATGGCGACATCGTCATGGCCCATCTCGGCATCTGGTCGCGCAAGGACCCCTTCGCGCCGATGTTCGAGCCGCTGATCGCCGGCCTCAAGGCGAAGGGCTTCTGTTTTTCCACCCGGCGCGGGCAGACATGATCGACACACTGACTGAGGCCTTCGTCTTCCTGCAGGGCTGGTTGCTCGAGCATGTGGTGCAACCGCCGCTGCTCGCGCTCGGCATGGGCAGCCACCTCGAAATGGCTTTCGACGGCATCCAGTTCTTCCTCGCCGGCGTGTTGCAGATCGGCTTCGCCTACCTGCTGCTGCGACCGCTCGAAGCCTGGCGGCCGGTCGAGGTCTGGCCGGATCGCCGGGCAGTCCGCGTCGATGTCCTCTACTCGCTGCTCGACCGGCTGGGTATCGTTCCGCTCGCGGTGTTCGCACTGCTGGCACCGCTCTTCGCCTTCATCGATGGCTGGTTGCGCCTGCACGACATCATCCCGCCGCAACTCGAGGACCTCATCCCGGCCCTCGACACGCGGCCGCTGCTCGCCTTTCTCGTCTACCTGCTGCTCCTCGATTTCGCCGAATACTGGCGCCACCGGCTGTCGCACATCCTGCGCTGGTGGTGGGCGCTGCACGCGATCCACCACAGCCAGCGGCGGATGACCCTGTGGACCGACAGCCGCAACCATCTGCTCGAGGATCTGATCGGCGGCTTCTGGTTTGCCAGCATCGCCCTGCTCATCGGCGTACCGCCAGGACAGTTCATCGGCCTGCTGCTCGTCGTCAAGACAGTCGAGAACCTCGCCCACGTCAATGCCCGCCTCTCGTTCGGACGCCTCGGTGAAAGGCTGCTGGTCAGCCCGCGCTACCACCGCTGGCACCACGCGCTGCACCTGCCGCCGGGCCGTCAATACCGCCACGGCTGCAACTTCGCCGTCCTGCTGCCGGTCTGGGACCAGCTCTTCGGCACCCAGTATCGCGGCCAGGAGCTGCCGCCCTGCGGCCTCGCCGGCGGCCCGCTGCCGCCTGAGGCCGAGCGCAGCGGCTTCTGGCGACAGCAATGGGAGGGGCTGCAAGCCTTCGCTGCCGCCTTGTGGCCGCGCAGCAGCGCGGCGGTCGGGCACCGGGAAGACAGCCATGCTCGATGAGGCGCGCACCTTCGCCTTCCGCGCGCACAGCGGCCAGATGTACGGCTCCCGCCCCTACTCGTGGCATCTCGAGGCTGTCGTCGAATTGCTCGCTCCCTACGGCGTGCAGGCGCAGATCATCGGTTATCTGCACGATGTCGTCGAGGACACGGTGGTCAGCGAGGAAGACGTGCACGCCCGTTTCGGGCCTTTCATCGGCGAATGCGTCGGCCTGCTGACCGACGCGCCCGCCGCCACCCGCGCCGAGCGCAAGGCGCGGACGCACGCCCGTCTGGCGGGCGTCGTCAGCGGCCCGGCGGAGCTGGCACTCGTCGTCAAGGCTGCCGACCGCCTGGCGAACGTCAGGAGCTGCGTCGCCGACTGCCGGCAGGTGCTCTGGCAAACCTACCGCTGCGAGCATCCGGCTTTCCGTGACGCGGTTTATCGCGCCGGCCTCTGCGACCCTCTGTGGTGCGAGCTCGACATGCTGCTGTCGCCCACGCAACTGGTGGCGAGCCATGACTGAAGCGAGTGGCAGTGCGCCGCCGCTGCTGCCGGCGTTGCCGGTCGTTGCGGCGCAGCACAAGGCCCACCCCGCAGCCGCTCGGCCAGCGCGCTCGGCGCAGAGCGGCGCATGATGGCCATCCCGCGGCGCGCAGCGATCGCTCTCTGCCTGCTGCTGGCGGCCTGCGTGCCAGGGCCCGAAAAGACAGGGGAACTGACCCGCGTCTCGATGCAGGAGTATTTTCGCTACGATCCTCAGTTCAGGGGTCAGGGCATCGAGGTTCTCGCCGTCCGCATCACCGGCGGCAAGGACAAGCAACTGGAAGGGATGGCGACGATCCGGCACGCCGGCAAGAGCCATGAGGTGCCGGTGATCATCGTCCTCGACGGCGTCAACCTGGCCTGGTTTGCCCAACCCGGCGGACTCGCCTTCCTGGCCAGTCCGCGACCCGACAGCACGCGGCAAGGCCCGCCTTAGGCGGCCGTTCCCGGCACCGTCGGGCGCAGGCGAGAGGCTTCCCCACCTCAGACTTCGGAAACCCGAACAAGCCCGATCAAAGCGCCCGCTTCCTCGTGAACGCTGCCGCGGCACTGGCTCGCGTCAAGGCCGCCACGGCCAGCGAGGCGCCAGCGCGGCGGAGCTGAGTCGTCCTCCGGCAAGGGCGGGTCTCACCGCTTGCCTTCGTCGGAAGAAAGTCGCCCGTGAGTTGCCCGGCGTCGACGCGTACCGTTACCACCGCCCGCGCCATGTGCAGGTTTGCAGCTTCACCGAAGGGACACGCTCGCGCTCGACGAGACTCGCCTCGGCGTCCGGCGAGGAGGAGGGTTCACCTCGCCGCTTGCTTCGGCAATCGGGCGCCCGCTGGCAACCGCATGGCCGGTCCACGTGCGCCCCGGCAGAGGACTGGCAACGGCCGCCAAGGCGGAATCCAGATGGCAAGTTTCTGAGTGATTGACGCGCCTTTATCAACGGCAAGCAATGGGAGTTCCCGGAACGCACGGTCGCATGCCTATCAGCTACGACATTGACAACCCTGCGGATGGTGTGTCGCACAGTTGGAAAGCTGTTGACCCCAGACAATACAGAGTGCTAGGCTGGCTCGCACCACCGTTGGGGAAGCCGCAGAAGCCCCCCCTGTCGAACCGAACGCTCGTTGGTTTACCGCTTCTCTCTTCACTGGAGGCATGCCATGCGTTGGTCAAGCAACCCATCCAGATCCCATTGCTCGGCAAGTATCGCGCTACTCAGCGTTCTCCTGATGACCGCCTGCGGCCAGCCGGAGAGCCCACCAGCGAGTCAGGCGACGGGTGCGCCCGTGACGGCGGCAGCGGACGACGTCCGCAGCTTCACCGGCGACTGGACCGTCACCGGCAGTCGCCGTGTCATGGACCTCCTGCCGGGACAACAGGCAGCGATCTTCCAGGTCAGCGGTTCGATGATGCTGAGCGGCAAGCAGCGACTCAATCGCGCGTTCCAGTCCGAAGCCATGGGCTTCTCCGACACCACCACCGGCATGCACGGGCGGAGCGTGTGGACCGATGAGCATGGCGACAAGGTCTTCAGCGAGTTGAGCGGTGACGGCTTTGGCCCCAGCCAGTTGATCGAAGGCAAGTTCACCGGCGGCACGGGTCGCTACGCCGGAATCAGCGGCGAATACAGCTTCAAGTGGCAGCGCCTCGGCGCCATCGAAGGCGACGAACTCGCGGGCCGCGTCGTCGGTCTGCAAGGGTCGGCGCGCCTCGGCGTGCCGAAAGTGGTTTCTCCCACCGCCGCAGGAGGTTCGAAATGAGTACAGCTGCTTTCGGAACCGGACGAATCGTCAAGCTGGTAGCCCTCCTGCTCCTCTTCTTCGGCCTCTGGTTCACGCCGGTTCCCGAGGGACTGACCCGTGAGTCCTGGCATCTCTTTGCGATCTTCGCGTCGGCGATCTTCTCGGTGGTGATCAATGCCTTTCCGCTGTTCACCTCGTCGCTGATAGCGGTCGCGGTCGTGGTGCTCACGGAGACCTTGACTCCGGCCAAGGCCTATGGCGCCTTTGCCAACGCGATCGTGCTGCTGGTGGTGACCGCTTTCCTGGTCTCGCAGTCGGTGGTCAAGAGCGGGCTCGGCAAGCGGATCAGTCTGTACGTGGTTTCGCTGTTCGGCAAATCGACGCTCGGCCTGGCGTACAGCATCTTCATCACCGACACCCTGATCGCCCCCGGCTTCCCGAGCAATACCGCGCGCGGTGGCGTGCTCTTCCCGGTCATCCTGGCGCTGGCGAACAACGGCGGTTCGACACCCGACGACGACAGGACGCGGCGATTTGGCGGCTACCTGATGTTCTGCGGCATGGCCAGCCTGGCCATCACCTCGGCGCTGTGGTTCACCGCCACCTCGGGCAATCCGGTCGGAGCGTCGCTGGCCGCCGAACAGGGACTGAAAATCGATTTCGGTTCCTGGTTGCTCGCCTCGAGTGTTCCGTGTCTGGTGGTGATCGCCCTGTTGCCGGCGCTGCTCTATCGCCTCTATCCGCCCGGGATCACGGCCACCCCCGAGGCGCCAGAGCGCGCCCGTCAGGAATTGCGCAGGATGGGGCCGATGTCGCGTCATGAGTGGATCACGGCGATCACGTTCATCATGATGATCACCGGCTGGGTGCTGGCCGCGCCCTTCAAGCTCAACCTGACGGCGATTGCCTTCGCCGGGTTCGCCGTGCTGATGATTACCGGCGTTCTGACGATGGAGGACATGAACCAGCAGGGCGGCACCCTCGTGACCTTCATCTGGCTGGCGGTGCTTTTCGGCATGAGCGGGCAGCTCAACGAAATGGGTTTCATGGGTTATGTCGGTGAGCGACTGGCTGTCGGTCTCAAAGGTCTCGCCTGGCCGGCGGCCTATGTTGCCTTGCTGACCATATACGTCTTCCTCCACTTCGGTTTCGTCAGCCAGAACGCGCAGGTGCTGGCGCTGCTTGGCGTGTTTCTCGACGTCGGGGTGAAATCGGGAGTTCCGGTCGCCCTGATGGCGTATGCGCTGCTCTTCGCCAGCAGCTACTTCTCGGTCATCACGCCACAGGGCGGCAGCCAGAACATCATTTTCGTCGCCAGTGGCTATCTCAAGCAGAGCGAACTGTATCGCCTGGGAATGCTGACGACGATGTTCTGCCTGGTGGTGTTTCTGGTCATCGGCACGCCCTGGATTCTCTGGGTCGGCTAGCGCATCGTCGCCAGCGATCCTGGCCATGCAGACGCACGATGGGACGGGAAGCACTTCCTGTCCCTGTTCCCCTCCGGCGATGACGAAGCGACCGAACGCCGTGCGCAAAGGGGTCACCCTGGCGAAAGCAAACTGACGGTCCGTCCAGGAACCAACCTGGCAAGATGCCCATACGACCGGCGACGAAGCATCGCTGGCATTTTTGGAGACAAGACATGAACACAAGCAATGCTCCCGGCGTCGACGCCGCGACCCCGATGAGCCGCCACCGCAGCGTCTGGGAAGTCCGGACGGAAAGCTGGATCGAACTGGTCGACGAGCTGTCGCAGCTCGCCAACCCGACCAGCGAGCAAAGCGGCCGCGAAGCGCGCGTGGCGCACGTGCACGAATTGACCGAAATCCTGACGCCGATCGAAGTCTGCTGGGCCTATCCGGGCCGCCGCGCCTTCGCCGAACTGTGTGGCTTCATCGCCCGCGGCGAGCTCGCCCATGCCGCCATCGTCGCTCGCCGCCACCACCGCATGCTGGCCTCGCTGACCTATCGTCACGGCAGCCCCACAAGCGCCAGCGACGCCGAGCTGCCGACGCAGATGGAAACCGAAAAGGAGTTCCAGACGCAACTGCGCTGCCCCTACTTCGAGGTCCTGTGGGTCGATGACCTGCCGGCCGAAGAAGAGGAGGCACTGCGCCGCCGCGTGCGCAGCCGTCGCCGCCCCGATGACGAGTTCATCTTCGACATCGTCGTCGTGCCGACCTTCGAGGATGCCCTCGTTGCGTCGATGGTGAATTTCAACCTGCAGGCGGTGGTGATCGGCTACGGTTTTCCCTACCGATCGCTGTACGTCCCGGAACTCGTGGCGCGTCGCTTCTTTGCCGGCCTGGAAGTCAGCGGCGAAAACCTGCCGGAATCCGAGCGTGGCCAGTTGCTGGGTCAACAGATTGCCAGGTTGCGTCCGGAACTCGATCTCTATCTGGTGACCGACGCCAAGGTGGAAGACGTCGCGGCCAGGGCGGGAGCAACCTTCAGGCGCGTCTTCTTCGGCGAGGAAGACCAGCTTGAACTCTACTACTCGATCCTCAAGGGTGTCGCCGAGCGCTATCAGGCACCGTTCTTCAATGCGCTGCGCGAGTACGCCAAGCAACCGACCGGCGTTTTCCACGCGCTGCCGCTGGCGCGCGGCAAGTCGATCATGAACTCGAACTGGATCGGCGATCTGGGCCAGTTCTATGGCATGAACCTGTTCATGGCCGAAACCTCGGCGACCGCCGGCGGTCTCGATTCGCTGCTCGAGCCGACCAGTTCGCTGAAACTGGCGCAGGAGTACGCCGCACGCGCTTTCGGCGCCCGCCGCACCTTCTTGGCCACCAACGGCACCTCGACCGCCAACAAGATAGTCGTCCAGGCGATGGTCCGACCTGATGACATCGTCCTGGTGGACCGCAACTGCCACAAGTCGCACCACTATGGCATGGTCCTGGCCGGGGCGCAGATTACCTACCTCGAGGCCTATCCGCTGCATGAGTACTCGATGTACGGCGCAGTGCCGATCCGCCACATCAAGGAAACGCTGCTCGAAATGCGCCGTGCCGGAACGCTCGGCCGCGTGCGCATGGTCCTCCTGACCAACTGCACCTTCGACGGCATCGTCTACGACGTCGAGCGGCTGATGCTCGAATGCCTGGCGATCAAGCCCGATCTGGTGTTCCTGTGGGACGAGGCGTGGTTTGCCTTTGCCCGCTTCCACCCGGTTTACCGTCAGCGCACCGGCATGGCGGCAGCCGCCAGGCTGAGCGAGATGTTCCAGAGCGAGGCCTATGCCCAGCGTTACGCCGAGTTCGCCAGCGGTTTTGACGAGGCTGCCTGGGCCGACGAAGAACGGGTGCTCAATACCCGCCTGCTGCCCGACCCGAAGAAGGCGAGGGTACGGGTCTACGCCACGCAGTCCACCCACAAGACGCTGACGGCGCTGCGCCAGGGATCGATGATCCACGTCTGGGATGTGGACTTCAAGGACAAGGCCGAGGAGGCCTTCCACGAAGCCTACATGACGCACACCTCGACTTCGCCCAACTACCAGATCCTCGCCACCCTCGATGTCGGCCGCCGGCAGATGGAGCTCGAAGGCTACGAACTGGTGCAGCGCCAGCTCGAGCTGGCAATGAACTTGCGTGAGCAGGTCAAGGCACATCCCCTGTTGAAGCGATACTTCCGTTTCCTGACGGTGGTGGATCTGGTACCCGAGGAGTTTCGCGAGTCGCACGTCGAGTCGCTGTACAACGTCGAAACCGGCTGGGTCAACCTGTTCAAGGCCTGGCGCACCGACGAGTTCGCGCTCGACCCGAGCCGTGCGACGCTGTCGATCGGCCTGTCGGGAATGGATGGCGACACGATGAAGAACAAGTATCTGGCCGACAAATACGATATCCAGATCAACAAGACCTCGCGCAACACAGTGCTGTTCATGACCAACATTGGCAGCACCCGCTCGACGATCGCCTACCTGATCGAAGTCCTGGTCAACATCGCCCGCGACATCGACCAGAGCGTCGCTGACATGAGCACGCTCGAACGTCGGATCCACGAAAAGCGCGTGCGCTCGCTGACTGTCGAGTTGCCACCGCTACCCAATTTTTCGTGTTTCCATACCGCGTTCCGCGGTCGCAGCGTCGACGGTCGCAGCGAGACTCGCGATGGCGACATCCGCAGCGCCTTCTTCCTGGGCTACGACGAGGGGAACTGCGAGTACCTCGTCATGGACGAGACCGACAAGGCAATCAAGGGCGGACGCGAATGCGTTTCCGCCCAGTTCGTCATTCCCTACCCGCCCGGTTTCCCCATTCTGGTGCCCGGACAGGTCATCAGCCCCGAGATCCTGACCTTCATGCAGGCGCTCGATGTGCGCGAGATCCATGGTTTCCGGCCGGAACTGGGTTTCCGCATCTACACCGAGGCAGCGCTGCGACGTTCCGCGCAGGCAAACGCAGTCTGGACCGCGCAGATCAATGCGCCGACCGAACCCGATTGAATCGGCCAGCGGCAACAGCCAAGGGAACCGTTTCATGGCAGTCACAATCACCAGGAGAAGACAATGACCCACACCGTAAAGAACGTTTCCGACATGCTGCTGATGTTCCACCGCAACGAGCGCCCGATCTACTTCATCAGCGCCACCAACTTCAACCTGCTGGGAATGGATCGCTGGGTCAACCGCTTCCGCTACATCAGCTACATCGATTGCTTCGATGGCCGGCATCCGAATGTGTTCGTGCCACCGGAGTCGCCGCACGCCGAGTTCGAGTCCATCGAGGACATCAACAACTATCTGCTGCAGCACAAGGACGTGGTCGACCTGATCGAGCGCCGCGGTGGCAATCCGGTCGCGACCTTCCTGATGTTCGACGAGAAGACCGAGTCGCTGGCCAAGGAACTCGGCATGGAAGTGTGGTTTCCGCCCGCCAAGCTGCGTCAGCGCCTGGACAACAAGATGGAAACCGTTCGCATCGGCAACAAGGTCGGCGTCCTCTCGGTACCCAATGCCCTCGAGAAGGTGAGCAGCTACGCCGGCCTCAGGGAGACTTGCGAGCGGAACGGCCTGGGACATGACCTGGTGATTCAGTCGGCCTATGGCGACTCTGGCCACACCACCTTCTTCATTGCGTCGGAAGATGATTTCAACAAGTACAAGGACGAAATCATCAACGACCCCGAAGTCAAGATAATGAAGCGCATCAACTGCCGTGGCGCGACGCTCGAAGCCTGCGCCACGCAGTCGGGCACGCTGGTCGGCCCGCTGCTCACGGAAGTGGTCGGCGCCCGCGAACTGACGCCCTACAAGGGTGGCTGGTGTGGCAACGAGGTGTTTCCCGGCGCCTTTACCGAAGATGTGCGTGCGAAGTGCCGTGACATGGCAGAGCGTTTCGGCAATCAGTTGCTGGAGGAAGGTTATCGCGGTTATTTCGACCTCGACTTCCTGATCGACCAGGACAACGGCGAGGTCTACCTCGGCGAACTGAACCCGCGCGTGTGTGGCGCCAGCCCGATGACCAACCATGCGGCGCATGCCTATGCCGACGCACCGCTGTTCCTCTTCCACCTGCTCGAGTTCTCCGGCGTGCCGTTCGACCTGAACGTGCGTGAAATCAACGATCGTTGGGCGCAGCCGCACTTCATCGACTCCTGGTCACAGGTGGTGATGAAATACACCGAAGATCACGTCGATCAGGTCACGCACGCGCCCGCTACCGGCATCTATCGCATGAGCGAAGACGGCGGTGTCAGCTACCAGCGCTTCGACTACAACCGCCGGGCCATCGATACCGAGCGCGAAGCCTTCTTCCTGCGCATCACCGGCCCGGGCGACTATCGGTATGAGGGCGCCGACCTGGGTATCCTGATCACCCGCGGCCGCGCCATGGACGACAACTTCAAGCTCAACCTGCGCGCCCGCGACTGGATCCGCGGGATCAAGAACTACTACGCCGGCAAGCCCATCGTCACCACCCAGCATGAGGCCGCACCAGAGCCGGGTGCATTCAAGATTCTCTGACGTGCTG
>JFAX01000001.1:367629-368416 GCA_000585015.1 Candidatus Accumulibacter adjunctus
CTGGCAGCATCATTGAGTTTTGGTGGCAGGAGTCAGGCCGGCAAGGGCTTTGGCATCCCGCTGGTCGTCCGCTACCTGCTCGAAGTGTCGAGTACGGTGGAAGAGGCTTGTGATGTCCTCAAGCGCGTCCCCGTGCACATGTCCTATACCATCACCCTGCTGGATGCTGCAGGCCATTGGGCAACCGTCTTCGTTGGGCCGGACATCGCCACCTATGTCACCCGTCGCCGGGCCATCAGCAACTTCCAGCACCAGGTGGATTGGCCCCAGCACGCCAAGGCAACCTGCGCAGTGGAGCGTCTGGCCGCCATGCAGCAGGTGGTCGAACGGCCTGGCACCTTGTCGGAAGCAGCGGCCGCGCTGCTCCAGCCGCCGCTGTTCCAGACCAGTTACCGGCGCGGCTACGGGACGCTGTACAGCGCGATGTACCAACCGGCCAACCGCAGCGCCGAGCTCTTCTGGCAAGACCAGAGCTGGCAGCAGTCGTTGCTCGCGCCGCTCCCGGGCGAGCGCGACATCGTGTTCCCGAATGGCCCCGCCCACCCCTGAGTCCATCACAAAAGGAGACAGAGACGATGTTCACCACCTCTCGGCGCCTCGCCATTGCCGCAACACTTGCCACTGCCCTGATTTCGGCGCCAGCTCTGGCACAGGAGCTGACGGGAACCCTGAAGAAGATCAAGGATACGGGGGTCATCACGCTCGGGCACCGCGAGTCGTCAATCCCCTTCTCGTACTATGACGACAAGCAGCAGGTCGTCGGCTACTCGCAGGAAATGATGCTCAA
>JFAX01000001.1:368475-372333 GCA_000585015.1 Candidatus Accumulibacter adjunctus
GAATGCGGTTCGACGACCAACACCACCGAACGTCAGAAACAGGTCAGCTTCTCGAACAGCATTTTCGTCGTCGGGACGCGTCTGATGACCAGGAACAACTCCGGCATCAAGGACTTTCCCGACTTGGCCGGCAAGACCGTGGTGACCACTGCCGGCACCACCTCCGAGCGCCTGCTGCGCAAGATGAACGACAGCAACAACATGAGGATGAAGATCATCAGCGCCAAGGATCACGGCGAGGCGTTCCTGACCCTGGAAAGCGGCCGCGCTGCGGCCTTCGTGATGGACGAAGTCTTGCTCTATGGCAAACTGGCGAACGCCAGGAACGCCAGCGACTGGGCGGTGGTCGGTACGCCACAGTCGCTTGAGGCCTATGGCTGCATGATGCGCAAGGATGACCTGGCGTTCAAGAAGGTCGTCGACGCCGCGCTCGCGCAGGTGATGACCTCGGGCGAAGCCGACAGGATCTACACCAAGTGGTTCCTGCAGCCGATTCCGCCGAAGGGCCTGAACCTCAACTTCCAGATGTCGTACGCTCTCAAGAGGCTTTACAAGTCGCCCAGCGACAAGGCCTACGACTAGGTGTGGCGCCGAGTAGGCAACTCGCGACACTTTGGCTGTCGCAGAACGACAAGGCATCCGGCAACGGCTCGCAGCAGGAACGAGGCGACTCTCCGATAGCCGCGTGCGAAGCAGGAAAGAAGCGTCCGTCGGATCAGAGGTGGGCGTGCAGCAGGGGAGTCGCCTCGGCAACCGTGAGCGTCACGCCGGCATCGCTGACGATGTGGCTCGCACCGGGGACGCCGCCTTCGCCGGGCGCGCCCACCCGGTCCGGCGGCAGCGCGCGATCGGAACGCGAGCCGCGCGTCGGTTTGATCAGAGGACCCAGGCTGTCGAGGTAGTCGGTCCTGCCCAGGTGTTTCTGATAGACGGGAAACTCGATCGGCCGATCCCGGAAACTCTTGAGCGTCTGGCCAAGACCGCGGATGCCGACCTCGCGCTCGCGGCGAACGCGTGACAGATCGATTTCGACGGGCATCGTCTCTTCGCCGCCGCCCGCCTCGTGAATCACGTAGCCGGACGGGCCGACGATGATCGACCGCCCGGTGCCGCAATCGCCGACGCCGTTGACGTCGAAGAAGTAGCATTGGTTGATCGTCGCGCTGGCGCGCGCGATCGGCAGTTCGACATCGCGGTCGATGGTATCGGTCATGGTCGGATGCAGGATGCACTCCGCCCCCATCGACACCAGGGTGCGCGTGGTTTCGGGGAACCACATGTCGTAGCAGATCGAAACACCGAAACGCCCGACATTCGGCACGTCGAAGACGCAGAACTCGGTCCCGGGCCTGATCCCCATCTCATAGGGCAGGAAGGGGAACATCTTTCGGTAACGCGTCACCACACGACCATTCGGGTCGATCACCGGAGCCGTGTTGTAGATGTCGTCACCGACCCGCTCGAACATTGAGCCGGGCAGCAGCCAGAGCCCGTGCCGCGCCGCCATCTGGCAGAAAGCCAGTTCGGCCGGCCCGCCGGTGGGCTGGGCATGACGCGGCGCCGGACCGAACGGCGCCAACTCGCTGAACACCACCATCTGCACCCACGGAAACCGCGCCACCAGCACGTCGAGCTTGTGCGCCATGGCATCGATGTTGTCGTGCTCCATCGAGATGTTCATCTGGATGCCGGCAATCGAAAACGGAACCATCATTGAGTGTCTCCCTGCGCCTGAACTGGTTGTACGAGCATGGTGTTGATCGCCGCGACAGCGGACGGAATCATCGGCATCACCATCGGAAGCGATGGTAGCACGTGCCGGTCGCTGCCGCCCACGGATGAGCGGCAGCGGCAGGCGGCCACGAACCTCCGTCCGGCCACCCGACGGGCGACCGCTCAGCCCCCGACTTCCCGCAGCGATGCCTCGATGATGTCCAGTCCCTCATCGAGCACGGCCAGCGGGATGCTCAGCGGCACCATGACGCGCAGGACGTTGCCGTGCGGTCCGCAGAGCAGGAGCAGCAGGCCGCGCTTCGCCGCCTCGTTTTTCAGGGCAGTGGCAATGTCGGCAGCCGGCTGCTGCGGGTCGCCATGGTGACAGAACTCGACCGCGGTCATCGCACCAAGACCGCGCACCTCTGCGATCGACGGAAAGCGCGTCATCATCGCACTGAAGCGCCCGCGCATCCGCTCGCCGAGCGTCATCGAGCGCGCGCAGAGCTGCTCTTCCTCGACGGCGTCGAGCACGGCGAGAGCGCCGGCGACCGCCACCGGGTTGCCGGCATAGGTCGAACCCAGGCCACCAACGTCCGCCGCGTCCATGATTTCTGCCTTGCCGACCACGGCGGCGACCGGCAGACCACCGCCGAGGCCTTTGGCCATGGTGATGATGTCGGGTTCGACGGCATAGTGTTCGCTGGCGAACAGCTTGCCGCAGCGTGCAATCCCGGTCTGCACTTCATCGGCAACGAGAAGGATGCCGTGCCGGTCGCAGAGCGTCCGCAAGCGGCGCAGGAAGCCGAGCGGCGCCGGAACGTAGCCGCCCTCGCCTTGCACCGGCTCGATGAAGATCGCCGCAACCCGCGAAGCTTCGATGCTGGTGGTGAACAGTCTCTCGATGGCCGCGATCGAATCGTCCTCCGAGACACCGTGCAGGGCGTTCGGGAACGGGACGTGGAAGATCTCGCCGGGAAACGGCCCGAACTTGATCTTGTACGGAGAGATCTTGCCGGTCAGCGCCATGCCGAACATCGTCCGGCCATGGAAGCCGCCGCCAAAGGCGATCAGGCCCGAGCGTCCGGTGGCCGCGCGCGCGATCTTGACGGCGTTCTCGACCGCCTCGGCACCGGTATTGACGAGGAAGGACTTCTTCGGCGTGCTGCCCGGAGCTGCGGCATTCAGCCGTTCGCAGAGCTCGACGTACGATTCGTAGGCGACGACCTGGAAGCAGGTGTGGGTGAATGATTGCAGCTGCTGGCGTGCGGCTTCCATGACCCGCGGATGGCAGTGACCGGTGTTGACGACGGCGATGCCGGCGCAGAAGTCGATCCAGCGACGCCCCTCGACGTCCCAGATCTCGGCATTCTCCGCGCGCGCCGCGAACAGCGCATGTCCCTGTCCGACACCCCGCGGCAAGGCCGCTGCCCGCCGACGCATCAGTTCGCTGTTGGTTTTCAGCGGCAGTTTCTCGTTCGGTGCATTCATCTTGATCTCCTGTTCATGAGTGGATTGAAAGGGCGACTCAGTTGACGCCGCCGATGCAGAGGTACTTGATTTCCACATAATCCTCGATCCCGTAGCGGGAACCTTCGCGGCCCAGCCCGGAGGATTTCATGCCACCGAACGGCGCCACCTCGGTCGAGATGAGCCCGGTGTTGATGCCGACCATGCCGTATTCCAGCGCGCTGGCCACGCGCAGGCTGCGCGCCAGGTTTTCCGTGTAGAAGTAGGACGCCAGGCCATACTCGGTGTCATTCGCCATCGCCACTGCCTCGGCCTCGCTGTTGAAGCGGAACACCGGTGCCACCGGCCCGAACACCTCTTCGCTCGCCAGGCGCATCGCGGGGGTCACCCCGGCGAGGATGGTCGGCTCGTAGTAGGTCCGGCCGAGAGCGTGTCGCCTGCCACCGCAGACGACGCGGGCGCCCTTGGCACAGGCATCGGCGACGAGTTCCTCGACCTTGGCGATCGCCGCGTCGTCGATCAGCGGCCCCTGGGTCACTCCGTCCTCGACGCCATTGCCAACGCGCAAGGCAGCCACGGCGGTGGCGAGCCGGGCGACGAATTCATCATGGACACCGTCCTGGACCAGCAGGCGGTTGGCGCAGACGCAGGTCTGGCCGGTGTTGCGATACTTGG
>JFAX01000001.1:372605-376924 GCA_000585015.1 Candidatus Accumulibacter adjunctus
GCCGGGATGCCGGCCCGCTCGGCCAGTTCGGCCAGCGCCAGCGCCGACAGCGGGGTCGCCTCGGCCGGCTTGAGGACGATCGTGCAACCCGCAGCCAGTGCAGGACCAGCCTTGCGCGTGATCATCGCCGCCGGGAAGTTCCACGGCGTGATCGCGGCGCAAACGCCGATCGGCTCCTTGCTGACAAGGACGCGCTTGTCGGCGTGATGCGCCGGAATCACGTCGCCGTAGAGGCGTTTGCCTTCCTCGGCGAACCATTCGATGAACGAAGCCGCGTAGACGATCTCGCCGCGCGCCTCGGCGAGCGGTTTGCCCTGCTCTGCCGTCATCAACCGGGCGAGATCCTCCTGATTGGCAAGCAGCAGTTCGTACCAGCGGCGCAGGATCTTCGCCCGCTCGCCGGCGGTCCTGGCACGCCACCCGGGTTGCGCCAGACGCGCCGCCTCGATGGCGCGCCTGGTCTCGGTCGCGCCGGCGTCGGGTACGGCCGCCAGTTGCTCGCCGGTGGCCGGATTGGTCACGGCAAAGGTCCGCGCACTATCGGCGCCGACCCATTGCCCATCGATGTAGCACCACTGCCTGAGCAGTGATCTGTCGCTGAGTTCCAATGGCTTTTCTCCTCGTGGATGGTCCAAACGGCAGGAAAGGTCGCCCGCAAGACCGGCCATTGCTGCCGCCCGCTGCGGATAGGAGGCACTGTACCCGCGCAAACGGTCCCCGGAAGAACCAATTGCTGCCACAATGGCGAGACCAATTTGGCAGGAGCACCGATGGACAAGTCGCTCAGCGCCGAACTGATCCGCACCCGACTGGACAGCCTGACGAGTGAATCTGGTTCACAGGCCAGCCTCTACCTTGCGATTCGCCGCCTGATTCTCGACGGCGAACTGCCGGCGGGCACCCCACTGCCTCCCAGCCGCATCCTGTCGACCGACATCGGCCTCAGCCGCAGCACGGTGGTCAGGGCCTACGAGAAGCTGCGCGTCGAGGGCTACCTGCAGAGTTGCGGCGGCTCCGCCACACTGGTGTCGGAGACCCTGGCACTGGCGGCACCTGGCAACACGCGGCGGGATCGCCCGTGGCGTCAGGGCAGGCCCCTGTCCCGACGTGGCAGCGAGATCGCACGCCACGCAGCGAGCAGTCCGATCCAGAGTGGCGCCTTCGTTCCCGGCGTGCCGGATGTCGGCCTCTTTCCCTTCGCCACCTGGCGACGGCTGCTCGCCAGATATACCGACTTCGAGCACCGCCACCTGGCCCGTTACGGGCACGGCGGTCACGGACCACTGAAGGCCGTTCTCGCCGAGTACCTGCGCGCATCACGAATGATGGCCTGCTCGCCGCGCCAGATCCTGATCGTCAACGGTTCGCACCAGGCCATCGACCTCTGCGCGCGGATGCTCTGCGACGAGAAGGATCGAGTCTGGATGGAGGATCCGGGCTACTGGGGCGCCAGCAACGTCCTGCGCGCGAGCGGACTGCAGATCGAACCCATACCGGTCGATGAGCAGGGCATGGCGCCGCCGGCGGCGCCGGTTTCACCGCCGCGACTGATCTTCGTGTCACCTTCGAGCCAGTACCCGACCGGCGTCGTGATGTCGCTGAACCGACGAATCCAGCTTCTCGAACTGGCTGAGGAACACAACGCCTGGATCATCGAAGACGACTACGACAACGAGATCCGCTTCCATCCCTATGCCATCGGCTCGCTGTTCGGCCAGGCGCGGTCGCAGCGGGTCATCTATCTGGGCACGTTCAGCAAGACCATGTTTCCCGGGCTGCGACTCGCCTACCTCGTCGTACCCGAGGATCTCGCCGAATCCTTCGCCATCGGCAATGCCGAACTCTACCGCGAAGGACGCATGATCGAACAGGCGGCACTCGCCGAGTTCATCGACGGCGGGCACCTCGGAACGCACCTGCGGCGGGTCCGCAGCATTTATCAGGAGCGGCGCAACGTGCTGCGCAAGGCGATCGAATCGCGCCTTGGCGGCCTGGTGAGCACAACCGGCGGACTGGCTGGCCTCCACCTTCCCTACGTCTTCAATCAGCCGATCGACGACGTCGCCCTCGCCCGCGAGATGCTCGCAACGGGGATCGTGCTGCGTCCGCTGTCGATGTACTACGCCGATTCCCGCCAGCAGCGCCCGGGAATGATTCTCGGCTTCGCAGCGGTGGATGCGGGGGTCATCGAGGCGGCCGCGCCGAGCCTGTGCGCCGCTGTCGAGCGGCGAAGCCGGGCTGCACGGGCGGGCACCACGCCATCGCCCACGGGGCCCGGCTGATCGCCGGCAGCCGCCGACCTTGGCCTAGCGGTAGACGATCACCGGCACCCGCGAGTGCGACAGCACCTTCTGCGTCACGCTGCCGAGCAGGAGCTTCTTGATCTCGCTGCGCCCGCGCGACGCGATGAAGATCGCATCGCAGCGCCTTTTCTTCGCGGCGTCGGTGATTCCTTCGTACGTGATCGCCGGCTTGGTGATCAACCCCGCATACTCGACACCAGCCTCCTTGGCTGCCTCGGCAATCTCGTCGAGATACTTCTGTCCGGTCGTGCGCGCCAGCCGGTCGAGCTTGGTCACCATTTCCTTGTTCATCAGCTCGCCGTCGCCGAAAGTGGAGGGGTGCAGGAAGGGTATGGCGTAGTAACCCGTCACCTTCGCCCCGAGCGACTGCGCCAGTCTGACGCCAGCCTTGATCGCCCTGCGTGACACCTCCGAGCCATCGGTCGGAATGAGGATGTTCTTGAACATGTGGTCCCCTCCTCGAAAAAGCTGCTCCCGCAGCGGCGCCAGCCCGCCACTCGCCAGGCGCCCGACCCGCACTGCCGGCGCCACGTCCCGAGCCAGCGGGCGGTCGCGCCCCGCGGACAACTGCCGGCGGCGACCTGCTCGCTGGCGTCGTCTGTCGTCCGCAGCGCGCCGCCGAACTTCCGCGGGCGAACAAACAAGGAGCACGACGGTCCGGCTCAGTATAGTTCCGCGTGCGAAGCAGCGTCAATCGTCGCCCTCAGTTGCCAGCCAACCGGTGAAGGCCGAGGCTCCGCATCATGCCCGTACGATGCACGACCGTGCGGTACAATTGCGCCCTCGCCGCGGACGATGGATGCTGCCGGCGGCAGCGTCAGCAGCAGCCCGGCCGACGGCAGTTTGTCGTCACGCAACGCCACCCAGCCGCCCGTCCGGGAACCACCGCCATCCCTTTCCGTCCAGACCTTCACGTCATCGATCTTCCAGAGGTTCCTTCGTGCTCATCGCCAACAACATCACCATGCAGTTCGGGGCGCGCCCCCTCTTCGAGAACGTCTCGCTCAAGTTCGGCGAGGGCTATCGTTACGGACTGATCGGCGCCAATGGCTCGGGCAAGTCGACCTTGATGAAGATTCTCGCTCGCGAGCTCGAACCCACTGCCGGCAACGTCACGAAGGACGTCCACGAGCGCATGGCCTACCTGCGCCAGGACCAGTTCGCCTTCGAGGAGCAGCGGGTGATCGACGTCGTCATGATGGGGCATGAGGAGATGTGGGCCTGCATGCTCGAGAAGGACGCCATCTACGCCAACCCCGACGCGAGCGAGGCCGACTACATGCACGCCGCCGACCTCGAAGCCCGCTTTGCCGAGTATGGCGGCTACAGCGCCGAGTCGCGCGCCGGCGAACTGCTGCTCGGCGTCGGCATTCCGGCGGCGCAGCATTACGGGCCGATGAGCGATGTCGCACCGGGCTGGAAGCTGCGCGTCCTGCTGATCCAGGCGCTGTTCGCCGACCCCGACATCCTGCTCCTCGACGAGCCGACGAACAACCTCGACATCGGCACCATCCGCTGGCTGGAGAACGTGATCAACGAGCGCAACAGCACGATGGTCATCATCTCGCACGATCGCCACTTCCTCAACCAGGTCTGCACGCACATGGCGGACCTCGATTACGGCAGGATCACCGTCTACCCGGGAAACTACGACGATTTCATGGAAGCGTCGACGCAGGCCCGGCAACGGCAGCAGAGTGCCAACGCCAAGGCGAAGGAGCGGATCGCCGAACTGCAGAGCTTCGTCCGCCGCTTCTCGGCCAACGCATCGAAGGCCAAGCAGGCCACCTCACGTCTGAAGCTGATCGACAAGCTGAAACCCGAGGACGTCAAGCCGTCGTCACGCCAATATCCGTGGATTCGCTTCGACTTCGACGAGAAGGAAAAGCTGCACCGGCAGGCGGTCGAGATTCAGAACCTCGGCTTCGCCTATCATGGTGCCGGGCGGCCACTGTTCAGCAAGCTCGACCTGACGCTCAACGGTGGCGAGCGCCTGGCGATCATCGGCGAGAACGG
>JFAX01000001.1:377082-384579 GCA_000585015.1 Candidatus Accumulibacter adjunctus
TGGCGATCATCGGCGAGAACGGCGTCGGCAAGACGACGCTGCTCAAGCTGCTGATGGGCGAACTGCAACCGCAGCGCGGCAGCATCAAGTGGGCCGAAAAGGCGCGCCCGGGCTACTACGCGCAGGACCATGCGCTCGACTTCGACAGCGATCGCAGCCTGACCGAGTGGATCGCCGGCTACGCGCGCGGCAGCGCCGAAGACGGCGACGACCTGGCGACGCTGATCCGCGGCACGCTCGGCCGGCTGCTGTTCTCGGGCAACGAGGTGAACAAGGCGGTGCGCGTCATCTCGGGCGGCGAAAAGGGGCGGATGATCTTCGGCAAGCTGATGCTGCAGCGGCCGAACGTGCTGGTCATGGACGAACCGACCAACCACCTCGACATGGAATCGATCGAGTCGCTCAATACCGCGCTCGAGAAGTTCAAGGGAACACTGATCTTCGTCTCGCACGACCGCGAGTTCGTCTCGTCACTGGCGACGCGCGTGCTCGAAATCCGCCCCGACGGCACGCTGGTCAACTACCTCGGCAACTACGAAGACTACCTCGCCAGCCAGGGCATCGGCTGAAGCGACGTGCAGGGTGGCGGCGTTCGCTCAGGCGATGACGCCGCCGCCAAGACAGACGCGGCTCTCGTATACCACGACCGACTGCCCCGGAGTCACCGCCCACTGCGGTTCGGCGAAGCGGATGTGGCAGGCGTCCGCCGCCACCCACTCGATCTCGCACGGCGCATCGGCCTGCCGGTAGCGCGTTTTCGCCGTATACACCCAGTGTGTGTGCGGCGGCTGGCCGGACACCCAGGAGAGCTCGCGCGCCGTCAGCTCGTCGCTGAGCAACGCCGGGTGATCGTGGCCCTGGACGACGTGCAGGACGTTGTCGACGATGTCCTTGCCGGCAACGAACCAGGCGTCGTGGTCGCCGCTCGCGCCACCCTTGCCGCCCTTGACGCCGCCGATGTGCAGTCCCTTGCGCTGGCCGATGGTGTGATAGGCGACGCCGTCGTGCTCACCGAGCACACGGTCGTCGTCGAGACAGCGAATCTCGCCCTTCTGCGGCGGCAGGTAGCGCATCAGGAACTCCTTGAAGGGTCGCTCGCCGATGAAGCAGATACCGGTCGAATCCTTCTTGAGCGCGACATGCAGGCCGGCATCGGCGGCAATCCGGCGCACGTCACGCTTGTACAGTCCGGCGAGCGGGAACAGCGTCGTCGCCAGTTGCTCCTGTTGCAGCCGATGCAGGAAATAACTCTGGTCCTTGGTGCCATCCTCGGCCTTGAGCAACTGCCACCTGCCCTGGAACTCGCGCACGCCGGCATAGTGGCCAGTGGCGATGCGGTCGGCACCGATTCGCGCCGCGTGCTCGAGGAAGGCCCTGAACTTGATCTCGGAATTGCACAGGACATCCGGGTTCGGTGTCCGTCCCGCCTCGTACTCGCGCAGGAAATGGGCAAAGACGCGCTCGCGGTACTCGGTGGCGAAGTTCAGCACCTCGACGTCGATGCCGAGCGTGTCGGCGACACTCATGACGTCGATCAGGTCCTGGCGCGACGCGCAATGCTCGTCGGTATCGTCGTCCTCCCAGTTCTTCATGAACAGGCCAACCACGCGCCATCCCTGCTCCTTGAGCAGCAGCGCGGCAACCGCCGAGTCGACGCCGCCCGAGAGGCCGACGAGCACCGTTCTTCCTTCGTTCATTTCCCTGTCCCCGCAGCCATCATCATCTCACGGGCCAAAAGCCGGCATGCCAGCGACCAGCGCAGGCAGCGCACTCTCCACTTCACCGCCGCCGGCGAGCCATTCGGGTAGCGACATGACCACTGCCGGCTGGCCATTGTCGTGAAACCAGCTGTCGACGACGTGCAGCTTCGCAGTCGCAGCGACGCCGTCCGGCGTCGGTTCCAGAACCTTTTCCGCGATCTGCGCCGAGAAGTGGGCAGCGAAAAGGTAGCGCGTCCGCAGCACCGGCTCGCGAACCTCATGGAAGCGCAACCAGTGGCGATCGTCGAGCATGCGCAGCAGCCGCGTCGTCGTCAGCGAATGATCGATGCAGTCCATTCGCCCATCGACCCCGTCGTCGGCAACATTGCCGCCACGGTCGGCGGCGATGACGCTCTGCTCGCCGGCCCAGCCGAGCAGCCAGCCGATCACCAGCGCCAACCGGTCGCGCTCGTCGGCGGCATCGCCGGCGGCCGCGAGAAAGGCTCCGACGAGCGCCAGCTGCCGCTCGCTGTAGCGCACCTCCGCCTCCTGCAGACAGCCGTAGTTGTAGCAGACCCGCAGCGTCGCGTCGGCCACCGCCGTCTGCGCCGATGTCGCCAACAGCAGGACGATCAGCCAGCGCACGGGAAATGGCTCAGAAGTTGCAGCGGGTAACGCCTGCCGGCCAGCCAGTCGTCGATGCAGCGCAGCACCATCGGACTGCGGTGCTGCGCCTGCCGTGCGCGGATTTCGTCCACCGTCAGCCAGTGTGCGGCGAGGATGCCGGCGTCGAGCTGCCGCGCGGGATCGTGGGCGACGATCTCGCCGGCAAAGGCAAAGCGAAGGTAGGCGAGATCGCCGGCGCCGGTCGGGTAGAGGTAGACGCCGACCAGCGACTGCGGACGCATGGTGTACGCCGTCTCCTCGAGCGTCTCGCGGACGGCGGCGTCGAGCAGCGACTCACCCCAGTCGAGGTGGCCTGCCGGCTGGTTGAAGCGGATGCCGTACTCGGTTTCCTCTTCGACGAGCAGGAAACGCCCGTCGCGTTCGAGTACCGCGGCGACGGTGACGTTGGGTTTCCAGATCATGGCAGCAGCCCCGAGAGGGTCGGCGAAGCCGCCATTTTAGCGCCAACGGGGGGGCGAAATCGGCTAGAATTTCCGCTTCAGGTTTAGCGGCTCGAGGGGAGAAGACGATGTCCATGGCGGATCGCGACGGCTTCATCTGGTACGATGGCAAGCTGGTTCCATGGCGCGACGCCACGACCCATGTGCTGACTCATACCCTGCATTATGGCATGGGCGTCTTCGAGGGCGTCCGCGCCTACAAGGCGGCAAGGGGCACGGCGATCTTCCGCCTCGCCGAGCATACCGAGCGGCTGTTCAACTCCGCCTACATCTTCCAGATGAAGATGCCCTACGACCGCGAGACCCTGCTCGAAGCGCAGAAGGAAGTCGTGCGCGCGAATGGCCTCGAGTCGTGCTACATCCGGCCGATCGTCTTCTACGGCTCGGAGGCGATGGGCATCGCCGCCACCACGATCAGCACGCATGTCGCCATCGCCGCCTGGCCGTGGGGTGCCTACCTCGGTGCCGAGGGAATGGAGAAGGGAATCCGTGTCAAGACCTCGTCCTTCACTCGCCACCACGTGAACATCAACATGTGCCGCTCGAAATCGGTCGGCACCTACACCAACTCGATCCTCGCCCACCAGGAAGTCGCGCACGACGGTTACGACGAGGCACTGCTCCTCGATGTCGATGGTTATGTCGCCGAAGGTGCCGGCGAGAACGTATTCATCGTCAAGAAGGGAACGCTGTACACGCCGGATCTGACGTCCTGCCTCGAAGGCATCACGCGCGCCTCGGTCCTCGAGCTTGCCGCCGAACTCGACATCCCGGTGGTCGAGAAGCGCATCACGCGTGACGAAGTCTACTGCGCCGACGAGGCCTTCTTCACCGGCACTGCCGCCGAAGTGACGCCGATCCGCGAACTCGACAACCGCCAGATCGGTGCCGGCCACCGCGGGCCGATCACGACGAAAATCCAGAGCCTGTTCTTCGACTGCGTGAATGGCCGCGTGCCGGCGCACGAGAACTGGCTTGCCTACGTCCAAACGCCTTCTGCAAGGTGATCAAGAAGATGTCCCAGAACGACCAACAGAAGCCCATCGCAGTCACCGCCAACGACCTGCCGCTGCACTGCCCGACGAAGGACGCACCGCTCTGGGCCAGGCACCCGCGCGTCTTCCTCGACATCACGCACAGCGGCGAGGCCACCTGCCCTTACTGCAGCGCCCACTATGTGCTGCAGGGCGGGCTCCCGAAAGGCCACCACTGAGCCTCCGCTACCCGAACGCGGGTAGCGCACACCGCACAGCCAGTGATGAAAGCCCTCGTCGTCGCCCCTTCGTGGATCGGTGACTCGGTACTGGCGCAGCCGCTGTTCACCCGGCTGCACGAGCGCACCCCTGGCCTGCAGCTCGATGCGCTCGCGCCGCGCTGGGTAGCACCGGTCCTCGAGCGGATGCCCGAGATCAACCGCATCGTCGACAGCCCATTCGCGCATGGCGAGCTGTCGCTGCGCACCCGCCACCGCATCGCCCGCGAACTGGCACGCGAGGGCTACCAGCGCGCCTATGTCCTGCCCAACTCGCTCAAGTCGGCGCTGATCCCGTTCTTCGCCGACATCCCCGAGCGTATCGGCTTCATCGGCGAGACCCGCTACGGACTGATCAACCACCGCCACACGCTGGACAAGAAGCTGCTGCCGCAGATGGCGGAGCGTTTCGCCCAGCTCGCCGAAGAGCCGGCAACGCCACTGCCGCGACCCCTGCCGCAACCGTGCCTGCGCACCAGCCCGGCGCAGCGCATCGAGACGCTGGCCGCGCTCGGCGTCAGCCTGCCGGCGAAACTCGCGGTCTTCTGTCCGGGCGCCGAATACGGGCCGGCAAAACGCTGGCCGGCGCGACACTTTGCCGCGCTGGCCGCCGCGCTGGCCCAGCGCGGCCATGCCGTCTGGCTGCTCGGGTCGGCCAAGGACCGGCCCGTCGGCGAGGAGATCCTCGATCATGCCAGCCCCGGCAGCCTGCCGCTCAATCTGTGCGGTGCGACGACGCTGGCACAGGCGATCGACCTCCTCGGTGCCGCCTCGCTGGTCGTCTGCAACGATTCCGGCCTGATGCACGTGGCTGCCGCCCTCGGCCGCCGGGTCGTCGCCGTCTACGGCTCGTCATCACCCGAATTCACGCCGCCCCTGTCGGCCACGGCGACGATCATCAGCCTCAATCTCGCCTGCAGCCCCTGCTTCAAACGGCAGTGTCCGCTCGGCCACCTCGACTGCCTGCAGCAGCTCGAGCCCGAGCGCGTGCTCGCCGCCTGCCTTGGTGGAGTCGCCGCATGATCGTCATCTTTGCCACACCCGAGGATGTCGAGGCGGCGTTCTACGAGGCCATCGCCCGCGCCGACCTGGGTGCCCTGATGAGCGTCTGGGCCGAAGACGAGGAAATCGTCTGCATTCACCCGACGGGCCAGCGCCTGGTCGGCGCCGACGCGATCCGTGACAGCTGGCGCAGCATCTTCGCCAACAATCCGCGCCTGTCGGTGCGACTCAGCCGCGGCGTCCGCTGGAGCGGCATGCTGCTGTCGGTACACACCGTCGTCGAGATGCTGTACATCGGCGATGACCGCAAGCCGCATGGCCCGATGCTCGCCACCAACGTCTTCCAGCGTGGCGCCAGCGGCTGGCGGCTGCTGGCGCACCACTCGTCGACCGCTGCCGAGCGCGAAGCCACCGAGGGCGATGGCGGCGGCGACCGCAACACGCCGCGGACGCTGCATTGATCCCGTATCGCGCGCCCGGCTGGCTGCCCGGCGGCCATCTGCAGACCCTCTATCCGCTGCTCATCCGCCCCGACCCGATGCCCTACCATAGGCAGCGCTGGGAGACCCCGGACGGCGACTTCATCGACCTCGACTGGCTGGCCGCTCCCGGCAGCGCGCCGGCGAGGGAGCAGACGCAATCGCTGCTGGTGGTCTTCCATGGTCTTGAAGGCAGTTCGAACAGTCACTACGTGCTGGCGCTGCTGGGAGCTGCGGCGGCGATCGGCTGGGCCGCGGTAGCGGTCAACTTCCGCGGCTGTTCGGGTGAGAGCAATCGCTTGCCGCGCGCCTACCATTCGGGCGACAGCGACGAGATCGACTGGATCCTGCGCCGGCTGCGGAGCGCTTTCCCGCAGCAGCGGCACTATGCGGCAGGCGTCTCGCTTGGCGGCAACGCGCTGCTCAAGTGGCTGGGCGAACGCGGAGCCGCTGCCGGCAGCTGCCTGCAGGCAGCGGCGGCGATCAGCGCACCGGTCGATCTCGCCGCCTGTGGTCATCATCTCGCACACGGCTTCAATCGCGTCTACACCCGGCACTTCCTGCACAGCCTGAAGCGCAACGCGGCGGGCAAGCTGCGCCGCTACCCGGGGCTCTTCGACGAACGACGGATGCGCAGCGCCCGCAACCTGTACGAATTCGACGATGTCGTCACGGCGCCGCTGCATGGTTTCACCGGTGCCGAAGACTACTGGCGACGGGCGTCGAGCAAGCCGTGGCTGGGCGGCATCCGGCTGCCGACGCTGCTGCTCAACGCCGTCAACGATCCCTTCCTGCCGCCACGGGCGCTGCCTGCCGCCAACGAGGTCGCCGGCAGTGTCCGCATCGACTTCCCGCGCCAGGGCGGCCATGTCGGCTTCGTCACCGGCAGTCCCCCGGGGCAGCTCGTCTGGCTGCCGCAACGAGTCCTGCACTATTTCCAGAACGAGGTTTGAGATGAACGCTCCCCTGCCGCAAGAGATCTTCAAGGCCTACGACATCCGCGGCATCGTCGGCCGCACGCTGACACCCGCCATCGTCAGCCGCATCGGCCATGGACTCGGTTCCTTGGCGGTCGAACGCGGCCAGCGAGCGATCGCCGTCGGCCGTGACGGGCGCCTGTCCGGACCGCAGCTGGCGGAGGCCTTGATGGCCGGCATCCGCATGGCCGGCATCGACACCATCGACGTCGGCTGCGTGCCGACACCGGTGGTCTACTTCGCGGCGCACGAACTCGGCTGCCAGAGTTGCGTCGCCGTCACCGGCAGCCACAACCCGCCCGACTACAACGGACTGAAGATGGTCGTCGCCGGCGAGACGCTGGCCGGCGAGACGATCCAGGGCATCCGGCAACGCGTCGACGCCAATCGCCTGCAGCACGGTTCCGGCCAGTCCAGCAGCGCCGACGTGCAGCCGGCGTACCTGGCGCGGATCGGCAGCGACGTCCGCCTGGCACGGCCGATGAAGATCGCCATCGACTGCGGCAACGGCGTCGCCGGTGGCATCGCGCCGCAGCTCTTCCGGGCCCTCGGTTGCGAACTCGTCGAACTGTTCTGCGCCGTCGACGGCAGCTTCCCGAACCACCATCCCGACCCGTCGAAGCCCGAAAACCTGCAGGATCTGATCGCGGCGCTGCGCGACAGCGGGGCCGAGATCGGCCTCGCCTTCGACGGTGACGGCGACCGTCTCGGCGTCGTCACCCGTGACGGCGAGATCATCTACCCGGACCGCCAGTTGATGCTCTTTGCCGCCGACGTCCTGCGCCGCTGTCCCGGGCAACCGATCATCTACGACGTCAAGTGCACCCGCCGGCTGGCGCCCTGGATCCGCGAGCACGGTGGCGAACCCCTGATGTGGAAGACCGGCCATGCGCTGGTCAAGGCCAAGCTGAAGGAGAGCGGATCGCCGCTGGCCGGCGAAATGAGTGGCCACATCTTCTT
>JFAX01000001.1:384759-399625 GCA_000585015.1 Candidatus Accumulibacter adjunctus
GGCGAAATGAGTGGCCACATCTTCTTCAAGGAACGCTGGTTCGGCTTTGACGACGGTCTCTATGCCGGCGCCCGGCTGCTCGAGATCGTCTCGCAGGCAGCCGATGCCAACGCCGTGCTGCACGCCCTGCCCGACAGCAGCTCGACACCCGAACTCAACATCGGCATGGGCGAGGGCGAGCCCTTTGCGCTGATCGAGCAGCTGCAGCGGCACGCCCGCTTCGCCGGCGCGCGCGAGATCATCACCATCGACGGCCTGCGCGTCGAGTATGCCGACGGTTTCGGCCTCGCCCGCCCGTCGAACACGACGCCGGTCGTCGTCCTGCGCTTCGAGGCCGACTCCGCCGCCGCGCTGGCGCGCATCCAGGCGGATTTCCGTCGCGTCTTCACCGAGGCGCGACCCGACCTGCGCCTGCCGTTCTGAGCAGCCGCCAACGACCCGGCACGGCGCCCAGGAGGAGCCATCGTGATCACCGAGCAAGCCTTGCGGAAAGCCTTTCTCTTTCGCCAGCCGATCGTCAGCCGGCAGCAGGAACTCGCCGGTTACCAGCTGTTGCTGCGCAGAGCCGAACCCGACACCCATGAGCGTCAGCAGACGCTGAACACCGCCGCTCTCTGTGCTGCCTACCTCGAGCTGGGCATGCAGAGCGCCCTCGGCAACACCTGCGCCTACCTCGGCATCACGCCGGACTTCCTGCAGCAGGAGGCGCTCGAGCTGCTGCCGGCGGCCGGCGTCGTCCTTGAACTGCTGCTCGACCGCCCGCCGGACAAGGCGGTCCAGATCCGTTGCCGCTGCCTGCACGAACGCGGCTACACGCTGGCACTCGCCGACTACCGCGGCATCGATGATCGCAGCCGGCCGCTGCTGCCGATGGTCGATGTCATCAAGATCGACGCCGGCACGACGGACCAGCGCACGCTCGGCAACCTCGCCGGCTCGTTGCGCAACCTGCCGATCAAGCTCCTGGCGCAAGGGGTCGACAGCCGCGAGCTGATGGATCGTTGCCGCAACCTCGGCTTCACGCTCTTTCAGGGGCGCCATTTCGCGCAGGCCGAAATCGTCAGCGGCCGCCGCCTTTCAGCTTCGCAGGCGGCGCTGATCCGCCTGATCAACCTCGTCGGACGCGATGTCGATGTGGCGCTGATCGAGGACGCGTTCAAACACGAACCGGCGCTGACGCTCAATCTCCTGCGCATCGTCAACTCGGTCGGACACCGCGGCAACCGCCTGTCGCAGCCGGTGACCTCGCTGCGCCATGCGATCAACCTCTTCGGGCGGCGCCATCTGCAGCGCTGGCTGTCGCTGCTGCTGCTCGCGCCGGGCAGCGTTGGCAGCGACCCGGCAAACTCGCCGCTGCTGCAGGTGGCTGCCCTGCGCGGACGCATGATGGAGCTGCTGATCGCTGGCGACCCGTCGGGAGCGAACGGCAGGCTGGCCGACCTGGCGTTCATGACCGGCATCCTGTCGATGATGCCAGCAGCGCTCGGGCTGCCGATCGACGAGATCCTCGCGCAGATCGCCGTCGAGGACGAAGTGCGCACCGCGCTCTGTGAGCACGCCGGCCTCCTCGGGAGCATCCTCGCGCTGCTCGAGTGTTTCGACAACGACGACGCCAGCGGCTGCGACGCGCTGCTCGGCCAATTGCCGGGGCAGCTGGATCGACAAGCGCTCAACACCTGCCTCAGCGTCGCACTGCGCTGGCTGAACGGCAACGGCGGGTAGTGCGCGCCGCACGGCGTGGTGAAACGCCAAGCCCGCTGCGCCCCAGTGCGCCCCAGGGGCGATCACGTTGCGCAGCGAATCCCGAGGCAGCGACCCGTTGGCATGGGAGTCGCACGAGCGACGCGGAAATGCCTTGATCGCGTGCGCGGAAAAAGGCCCGGGAATGCAGCGCAATGGCCACGACCTTCGTAATCATGGCTGTCTCGACAGCCATGACCGTTCGTTGTGACACGCTTTCGGAGTATCCATTGCCGACCATGGTCACTGGCGGCGCCCCTTCTGCCGACCGGTGTTGCTCTCCTGCTGGCCATCTGCCGCAACCATCAGGAGCGGTGGGCTGAACTTGAACCCGAAGTGCGGCGGGTCCTCGCCGATGACGGCGGCGGAAAGGATGTAGAAGACATAGTCGTGCGTCTCCTTGGGCAACTGATACTGCTTGGTGAGCTTCCAGAAATTCCTTTCCCGGGGATCATCGGGCATCTCACGGATCATTTTCCGGACACGGGTGTCGCCATAGTTGTAGCTTGCCATCACCAGCAGTCCGGAAGCCTGTGCCTCGCGACTGTAGATACGCTTCAAGTATTTCACTCCGGCCTGCGTCGCCTGCCGGAAGTCGAAACGGGCATCCTGGTCGTCGTAGGCCGCCACATCCGCCAGAGGTCCCGTCGCAATGCCATATTCCTGGGCCGTTGCCGGCAACAGCTGCCAAGCACCCTTGGCGATTCCGAAGCGGGTCTGCGGCCCGATGCTCTGGGTGTCGTAATTGCTCTCCTGCAGCGGCAGATAGATGAAATACAGTGGCAAGCCGTGTTTCTTCAGGGCGCCGGCGACGACGGGCAGATAGTTGTTCTGTTCCATGTTCTCGATCGCCTTCTGCATGCGCGAGCCGCCCTGCCAGTACTTGATGTATTTCCTGACTTCAGAAACGAATTCATCGGGCAGTTCCAGTTCGCTCTCACCGAGCTCGCTAGCGACCCTGGCGATGAGGTCCTCTTCGTAACGCTTGCCCGGGAAGCGAAGGCGGAGAGAATTGGCTTCTTCGACATACTGCCTGTACTTGGTTTTCATGGCCGCGAGCCTCTGACGCTCCTGCACCATGCGTTTCTGTTCCGCGGCGATCTTCTCTCGCTCGGCCTTGAGCTGCTCATCCGCTACTCGCAGGCGTTCGCTGCTGATCGCCGCGATCGTCTTCGCCAGCGTATCGGCACTCTCTTCAAGCCCAATCTCCGCTTGCCCCAGGCTGACCTCCAGGGTCTTGATGTCGTGGAACAGTTCAAGCGCGAGCCGGCGCGTGTTGGCGAGCGCAAACTGCTGATAGGAGGCCAGGCAGATCGACAGGCCAAAAAGGACCCCCAGAACCCAGATGACCTTTCGGTAGCTCTTCTTGCGGATGACGCGATCTTCCCGGATGATCCGGCGCACGATGCGAGTGTACTCGCCGGAATCCTCCGCTTCGGCCTCGTCGAGCAGTCTGGCCTTGATATCCTCCGGTGCGCGGCTCTGAACCTTCCCGCTCCCTGGTCGCGCGTGGTCGCTCTGTGGTACGGCGGAAACTGGGGCCGGCAGGGCCACTTGCGAGCTCTCCTGCGCCGGCGAGCTTCGCGTGATCTGGAGACAAATCCCGCTGCGGCCCACCAGGATCGCCGCAGGAAAAGGGAGCTCCGCGGCGCGCTCAATCAGCGCATCGTTGAGATACACGCCATTGGCGCTACCCAGGTCGATGACCTGCCAGCCGACGCCACGCTTGCTGACCTCGAGATGACGGCGACTGACCGCGGCGTCATCGAGAACGATCGTGTTGTCCGGAGCCCGGCCGACGCTGAAGCTCCCGGTCAGCTCGAAGGTCGTCATCAGGCTGCCGTCGGGCGCAAGGACGGTGACGGCCAGGATCTCGGCGAATGGCCCGCCGTGCGCCTGCACGATCCCGCTGCCCGGGTCTGCGGGCGCACCGCTGGTCCGCCGACCGGCGGTGGCAGCCGAGCCCTCCCCTTCCGCCCTGAAAGCGGTCGCCGGATCTGCAGTCAACGGCCGCTGTGGCGCCGGCTCGGAGCCGGAATACCCTGCTGGCGCGCCGACGGCGCTCGAGCCGGCGCGCTCTGCCGGAGCGGACGCTGAGGCCGTGGGCAGTCGAGTGATTCTGAGCCATGCACCGGAGCCGCCCAATGCGACGTGGGCAGGAAGGACCAGTTCCTCCTCATTCTCGATCCGCCTGTCGTCGATGAACACGCCGTTTGCGCTGCCCAGGTCGCGAATGCGCCAACGGCCCGCGGCCGGGCGGACCTCGACATGATGGCGACTCACCCCATCGTCGTCGACGACGATCATGTTGTCGGGCGCACGTCCAGCCGTAAACGCCTGCCGAAACGTGTAAACAGCAAGGACGCCCCCCTCGGCGTCGAGCAGGGCGATGCTCAGCGGATCTGCTTCTGCAGGCAACCTGCCGCTCGAAACCGTCGGTTCCACTACGGAGTCAACCGGTTTGGCGCGACTACCATCGTCGTCCAGCACAAAGTACTTCGCTGAAATCCGGTCATGTGACTTCCTCCTGGTGCATTGCGTCGACGCCGGACGATTCTTCGCATGGCCCGCGTCGTGCCATCATCGTCGGCCTCGCTGCAACGGCGATCTCCCGTCGTGTACAAGCAACGAGTGCGAGTGTTTCCTCCCCGGTCACCCTGCTGCTCCTCCACCAATCTCTTGGCCGTTGCGGACCTTTCTCGGGCGCGATCGGAAAACCCAAGCCCTTCCGTCTCGTGCCTGGCAATTCTCTCGTGAACCCGGATGACTGTCACAGCCAGTCGCCAGAACTGCCCGATGGAGACATCGGGATCAGGCCGCTTGTTTGTAGACTCGAACTCGCCTCACGCGCTGACCGCGCTCCCATGTTCATTACTTTCGTCGCCAACGATCTCGAACAAGACTCTCCGGTATTCGTACAGCGGAATTCCTGCCCGCCTCGCTGCTGGAAAGCTGGAGCATTCTTGCCAGATCGCTTGGGTGAAAAGTTAACTACACTGTCACCATAACTCGAAATGCCCGTCTACAGTATGGCCGGCCTCCTGGCTCATCCCCTGACGGCGTGATTTGCACGCTGGCTGCATCATCGAAGAAATCGGAGCCAAGCGGCGACGATGGCGAAGATCGCCGCCATCATCAGCCAGATGCGAATCGAAACCTCCCACCGGCCGCCGTTGCGCGCCCACCGAAACGCGCTGGCAAGCAGGAAGGCCAGCGCGATGAACGGAAAAAGATTGACTGGCTCGAACATTCAATCGCTCCTCGCCAACCAGCGCTGCTGACGCCAGGCTGGTGCGTTGGTGGGAAACAGCCTTGTGCCGGGCTGCAGCCCGGACAAATAGAGTGCCGCGGCGATGCGTTGGCGCTGCTGGCCCTCACACAGGACGCGCCGGCAGTGGTCGATGTTCAGCGGTTGGCCCATGAAGTAGCGCTGACGCGGCTGAAAGTTCTGCTGCTTCGCCTGCCACCAGTCGTGCACTTTCGCGACATCCGGCCACGGTAGGCTGTCGTCCGGGTCGATGGCCACGTTCGCGTCGTCGGGATTGTCGTTCGGACCGAAGTCCACACCTTCCGGCGGCGGGCGATCGAGGTCGAGATACGACAGGTCGACGCCGGTAATCAAGGAAAACGACTCGCCGGCAAGGCGCGTCAGTTCCGGCGACTCCATCTGCCTGATCAGCCAGGGAACGTATTGGGGATCGCCGACGATTCCGGTGCCTTGGAGCAGCAGACGCATGTTGTGCGCAGCGTCCCTCGCGAGCGCTTGCAGCAGGACATGAGCGGCCGGTAGATCCGCGAACATCAGGAGCAGCCGCAGTGCTTGCTCGCGGTGTGGGTTGCCGACGCGGAGATGTTTGGGCAAGGCTCGCCAGGCTTCCTCCCGGTCGCCGAGAAGCACGGCCGAGGCGGCGGCCCAGAAGCGGCAGGCGGCATCATCGTCTGCAAGCGCCTTCAACGAAGCCGGAAGAAGGTCACGCCGCCCGCATTCCCCGGCGGCCCGCAAGGCCCGGGCGCGCAGAGCGTGATCGCCGTCGGCAATCGCCACAGCGAGCGCAGGGCCGGGGTCAACCTGGTGGCTCGCGCAGGCGGCAATGGCCAGCCGGCGGCGATAAGGATCGTCTGCCGAGAGCAGCGCCTTGATCGTTCCCTGCAGCAGTGATGCCGATACCCAGCCGAAGGCGGAGACCAAACCCCGTTCGCTTTCCGGCAGCGATTGCGCAATCGCGAACAGCCGAGCCAGCGCTTGCGTGTCCTTGTCCTCGATCGCCCGAACTGCCGCCGCGAACGTCTCGCCCACGCCAGGCGTCTCCAGCGCCGCCTGACAAAGCTTCGTTCCGAACTCACCGGCCACCGCCAAGCCGTCGAGGTGGGCGGCAATCCGGTCATCGAGACGGCGCAGGTGGAGCAGTTGGACGTGCGGCGCCCTGACCAGGACCGTACGGACGTTACGCAGGATCGCCGATTCCTCCGCGTGCTGCTGGACGACGACAGGTATCGGTGATCGCGAAAGAGTCAGCATGGCTGGGCCCTGGCGTCAAACATTTTCATGGAGCACCACTGCGGATCAGTGTGGCGAACCGGTTGGCCAGGAACCGCTTGCCGTGTCCGAAGTTGTGGTCGAAATGCTTGGCCATCATTCCGCCGTGAGACCGCGTACTTACCAGCGCTCGACTGGACCAACCGATCGGACTCGACCGAGAAGCGTTCGCGGGATGAAGATCTGTGTGCCACCACCCGGGCCACCGATGCCGATCCGCAGGTCAACGGCGAATTCCTTGGCGGTTCCTTCGAGGGCCGAGAATTGCACCAGAACCTCGAACTGGCCAGCACGACGGCCAGCGCCACCATCATTTATCGCCACCTTGCCGGTTGTCAATCCTGCCAACCCAAACCAGTTGCCCGCGATTGGGGTCGGCTGATCGAATGAAGGAAGTCGAACAAGCTGACAATAGAGCTTGTCTCCGGGGAAGAAGCCATGTTCATACACGGGCTTGGTGAAATCAAATCCACTCAAGACCTTCTCTACCTCTGCTTCCGGCATCACCCCCTGCATTCGCAAGAACGCCGCAGCCGATTGTCGATCCAGGATTCTCACTTTAGCTCCCCATGGCAAGAATCGAGCGATTTGCATCTCTCGAGGAACCTCAAAATCAGTCAGAGAAGCGACTGCTTCTTCGGACCATCGCTCCGACCACGCGCCGATCGGGACGATGAAGAACCGGCTCCTGGACGCTGCTTGGCCTCATCTCGCAGCGTCCCATGGAACGTTTGGGTAAGGTTGCCTCATTGCAGGACTTGGCCCCAAGGTCCTTTGACCTCAATCCAAGGAACAGCGCTTATCTGCCGCGCCGAAAGCGTCCGGCCTTGCCGCTGGCGCATCCGCGGCAGATAAACCTCGTTGGACTGAAGCGCCTCGACGGCGGCACTTATGGGAATTGTAAGCGTCCCGCGCCGCGGGTCAAGCCACGGGCAATGCTCGGACGGCTTGGCCAGAGGAAGATGAGCGGCTTCCTGCTGTTCGCGAGCAGGCGACCGGAACGAACCGGGCGCTCTGACAGACAGAAAGCAGCGCCGGAGTTGTGCCCTCGGCATGCAGGCGACGCGCCGCTCCTTGACAGCCTGAACCGCCATGGCCCAACGGCAGCCCGCTCGCCGCCACGCCCTGACCGTCTTCATGACGGGCCGCGAAGGAGGCCGCTCGGCGGCGTCACGAGGCGCAGGGGCGAAATCACCGCCGTCGAAAATAGTTCGTGACAGGCAGCCTGCCGCTCTTCTGCGTCCCTGCCCGAGGCGCCAGGATTTCGGCGCCAAGGCGATCTTCGACAACCTCAATGCACTGGCCGCCTATGTCGCCACCAACGCCCTTCTCGACCCCGGTTCGTCCGACAAGATCAACCGCAGCTTGGAAATCGACAAGATCAAGCGACAGATTGGCGGTTGGCTCCTGGCTTCAAGCGCCAACACTCGCCGCCTCGAGCCCCTCCTCGAGGAAATCGCGTTGAACCTCCAGAAGTTCGTCCCCAATCGCTCCCAACCTCGAAAACCGCAGCCGAAGCCGCACCTCTCCCACACCTACAAGAAGTAATGACCATAGGCTGACTTTCGAGGATTAGCCCAGCACCTGGCCCCCCGCTCGAAGAGAATCCTCTCGTTCTCACTGAACGGGAGCATTTCTCATGGCAGAGAGCCACGTCGTTGCGGCCCTGATCACCAAGCGCGCGGAGCTGGCGGGGCTGATCGAGCATCATCGGAAGGAAATGGGACGTCTGGCGGATGATCTGGCCCGCTTGGACGCGACCCTCAATCTGTTTTCCACGGAAATCGACCTGCGAACGATCCGGATCAAGGCCCATCGGATGCGGAGCCGCTTCTTCCGGCCAGGTGAATGCCAGCGCATGGTTCTCGACATCTTCCGCGAGGCCCAAGGTGCGACGCTGAGCAGCCGCCGGAGCGGCGAAGCGCTGACGGCCCACCGGGGACTGGAAGCGACCACCGTCATGATCGAGCAGATACGGATGAACGCCATTGGCGCGGTGCGTCGCCTGCAGCGTACCGGGACCCTGATCGTTGCCGGCAGGGACGGAGACGGCGCCACCTGGGCGGCCGCCTGACCGTTCCCTATTTGCGCTATTTGCGTCCCCTGTTTGCCGTGCTATTTGCCGTTCCTATTTGCCCTTCCCACGCGCAGCTGGCGGTAGCGCCTCGACCTTGCCGTCGACGAGTTGCACGCGCCAGCGGCGCTTGCGTTCGTCGGTGGCCACCAAGCTCGCGGTATTGGCATCGAGTGCGAGCGACTCGATGTAGACTTCCTGCACGTCGCGCTCCTCGTTGGGGTCGAAGCTAGTCTCGTAGAGCTGGCTTGTCCACAGCGTCTTGCCGCTGGCCGCGTCCGCGGCCGCCAGCACCCCGCCAGATTGCGCGAAGCCCTGCTCGCGCGCTCGCCTGAGCGGCTCGTATCGCACACCTTGGTACAGCAGCGGCTTGACCGTCGGGACACGGCGCTTAGCGGATTCCATCGTCTTCTCCTTGGGAGTGTCGGCACCGGGGGCGGCCTGCGACGGGCTCGTCGCGGCCAGTGCCGCTGCCAGAAAGGCGGCGGTGCCGGCGAGAAGGCCGAGTTTGGTCATTGCAGCGCGTCCTCGATCGCCGCCTTGGGCACGTAGCCCAGCAGGTCAGCACAGAAGTAGGCCCAGCTGTCGGCGTTCTTGATCGCCTTGTCGGCGGGGAACAAGTCCGAGGGCTTGAGCCCGTCGGAGTCGTAGCGGACGTCCTCGGTGTTCACCACCTTGTGGCTCAGCTCGTGCACCACGGTCAGTGCGCACAGCCACATGGTCGGGATACGACCGGTGAGCTTGTTGCGCTTGCCGGTATTCAGGAAGAGCGGGTAGATGTAGATCACGGGCATCCTGTCGAGCGCGTTCACGGAAGCGTAGGTGTTGTTGTAGTCGCCGCTAGCGCGGTAGTGAGGACGATCGGAGAAAATGACCCTGCCCGAGTTGGTCGCCGCGGTGATCTTCTTGAAGCCATCAAGCAGGGTCTGGCAAGTAGCCTTCACGTCCCTTTCAGTCGCGGCTTCAGTGTGGAACCAGCGCCGAACGGACGCCAGCGTGGCGGTGTTGGGGTCCGCCAAGCGCGTCTCGGTGTCAGCGCTCCACTTGCGCGCTTGCTGCAGCGAGTCGGACATCATCTGGCGGTTGCCTGCACCGAAAACCTCGGCGCTCTTGGCGAGCAGATCGGTCACCTGCGCCGGGGTCTGGCCGTCGAAGAGGTCATAGTTCCACTTGCCGTAGCTCTTGGGCTGGTCCACCACCCACACGCTTTGGCTGCCCTTCTTGGCCACCATATAGAAGTGTTTGAACTGCTTGAGCAGCGCAGCCCGCGCCTGGAAGCCTTCTTTGTCGGTGCGCGCGATGCGCACCAGTTCCGTGGCCTTAGCCTTCTCGCGCACGCCGCCGGACTTGTCGGCCGCCTTGCGGAGCTTGTCGCGCAGATCTTCCAGCACCTTGGCCCTGTCCATTTCGGGACCCTCGGGCTGAAGCAGCGCCTTCAGGTTGGCCTCGATCGTCTTCCAGTCCTCGTGCAAGCTGGGCGACCTCAGTAACTCAATGCTCTTGTTGTAGACCTCGGTGAATACGTTCACGTCGTGTTTCTCCTGGTCTGATTGGGACGGGCGCCGCCGCCGGGTCTTCAAGCGATTCAGCCGCGCTTAGACGGACCGAAGTAAGGTGCAGGGTTCCAAGAATAAAAGATCCCAAGCCACTTGCGCAAGCATTCCGAACATCGGAATCAAAAGGGGCAGCAAAAGGGGCAGCAGCAAAAGGGGGACAGACCACAGTTTCCGCGCTCAGGCTGCCGTGCCCGCGCTCAGGTCTTTTTCAAATCCCCAATGTAATTCAATACATGCGAGCGTGATACATCGCTGGGAGTGGTGCTGGCCGCGCCGGAGCCTATCGGGGCGCCGGCTTTTTCGAAGGCGATGGCGACCAGTTCCGAGCAATAGAATGACGCTTCCGGATTGCTGCGGTTGTACAAGTCCGCGCCAACGCCGCCGATAACGACGATCGGGCTTAGGAACAGCCCGATGACAAACCCAGGGCCCGAAGTGATACCGCCACCGGCGGCACCTGCGTAGTCGTATTTCTTGCCGACTTGTGCCTTGGCGTAGCGGATCGCCTGCAAGCCTTGTTCATCGGACATTCGCATGCGGCGATAGACAGAAACCAGCGTATCGTCGCTCATCGCATCGTGCAGGCTTTGTTGCGTGACCCCGCTGCCGATTGCTTCGACAATCTGGCCATTGCCGATATAAAGGGCGGCATGGCTGTAACGCGAGACCGTACCACTGCGAATGACTATCGAAGCGGCCGCGCTTCCGGTCGACAGTAGAATGTCCGCAGGCTTGAGGTCGTTGAATGACAACATGGTCTCACCTCCATCTAATAGTTGGTGATGCAAATCCAAGTGACATGCCCACCTTGGATGGGCCGGTCTGAGCGAAAGCGTACCGTCTTGAATGACATGCCTTGCGGCAGCCGGGATGAATCGGGGGCTGCAGATTGAGGCCGAGGCGAAAACTTCAATCCCGGCCCGAGACCAACGGATTCCAGGCTGAAGCGAGTTCCGCCGGTGGCGACGAGTTCGACTTCGATCTTGACCACCGTGCCGTCGGGTTGCACAAACGAGGCAGTTTCGGGGCGAATGTCCCAGTCCGGTAAATTGGGTACCTTGATCGAGATACTCTGCACTTGTTCACTGACCACCAAAGGCGGGCTGGGGTGGATTTCTGTCCACGTCTTGTCGATTTGAATCGATTCCGCGATTTGGCGCACGGTAGGTTTCACGTTACACCCCACAATAAAGGAAAGACAAGAAAGGAAAACCGCTGCGGTTGGCTTGAACATAAGCTAAACCCCTTGCGAATGGAAAGGAAAAACGGGAACAGCACAGACCACAGTTTCCGCGCTCTCCCGAAATCAGAAAAGACTTATGGCCACCTCCATCCTCGCGCCATTCGAACAGACTCCCCGATTCCGGATCCGCTACCTTCTTCGGCCTGCCTGGTACTCTCAAGATCACCCGCCAGCCCACAGCCTTGGCAATCTCCGCCGAGAAGCGGGACCCTCGCAGGACGATATTCCAATTGGTCGCCCGACGACGGGCATCCACCGTGCCGGAATCAAGTCCATGACGGAACAGTTCGCGATAGGCACCCTGCCGCTCTTCCCCATCCTTGCCCAAGGCATGGTGGGTGCAGCACGTGCGGCGCCACCAAAGCGTTCGCCTGGCCCTGCGTGTTGACCCGGTTGCTGGACCAGCGGTACTCGGCTGGCTGCGAAAGCATCGCGGCTCGCACCGGATTGAGTTCGATGCAACGCATGAAAGCAGGTCACTCACTTCTCCGGTCAGACACGAGCGCAACCGTCATTCCCATAGCGTCCCGCCGTGCCGATCGCGCCGGTTGTCGTACTGCACCAAGCGCAGTTGGCCCAGGCCCAGCATCAACACTCGCTCTCGCCATTGCTTTCCACCCCAGGCACCGATGTCGCCACACCTTTGCCGGCCCGTCCGCCGTCATGTACTCTCCCATCCCACTCACCACCGGCCGGTGCACGATTCCCTCAGTGGTCACCTCGGGCAGCGTGACGTCCACCCTTCCAAGCGTTTCTCCCACAAACCATCGCTGCGCCTCGTCGAACCACCGTCACACCTCTCGTTCAAAGAGGCCTGACCTCTCGCTGTCCTCGCTTCCGTGTTCCCGTGTTTCCGGCCCCAATTGCGCCGCTAGAACGTGGTCTGTCTCCTATTCCCCATCCCCGCTGACAGGCGCAGCGCGCCACCAACGAGCCGACCTCCGCGAAAACCGTTCTTGTGGGGCCCGGCGCTCACTAACCGAACCGTATTGAGACCTGACTCCGGCTCCGTGACCCCGGGTCCGCGGCAACCTAACCCCCGAGGCCCCTGTGCGGGCCAGAGCTACACCCAGTTCTCCACCGTCAACCCCGCGACCCGCTTGAACTCCGACTCGTTGTTGGTCACCAGCACCGCCGCTTCAGCCAGGGCATGGCAGGCGATCCACAAGTCGTTCGACCCGATCGGCGTACCGGTGGCCTTCAGGCGAACGGACTGCTCGGCGTAGTGTTCGCACAGCCCGGCACCGCTGGGATAGAGCACCGGCACTTGCCGGATCAGGCCCTCGAGGCGCCGCACCACATCCGCCTTGCGCGTGCTGCCTTCGGCGCCCTTCAGCAATTCAGCGTAGGTGACGAAGGACATGCACAGCTCGTCGTCCTCCCCCAGCGCGTTGACCCGCTGCGTCACCGACTCGGGCTTGTTCTTGATGAGGTAGATCAGGATGTTGGTGTCGAGCATGTACTTCACAGCGGCTCACGCTCCTGCACCGGTGGCTGTGTCTGGTGATCCTCGCTCACCTTACCAAGGAAATCGTCCAACAACTCATCGTCGAAGTCTTGCAACGCCGCCAGCAAAGCCACACCGCGGTTCAAGGGCAACGGGCGAATCACCAGATCGCCCACCTCATTGCGGCTGACCTGCACGCGGCTGACGTTGAGCCGGAACTCCTGCGGAATGCGCACCGCCTGGCTGTTGCCGTTCATGAACACTCTGCTGATGACTGCTGCCATGGGAACACCTCAAGGAATGTGTGTACGCTGACGTGTGTATTTTGGCTCGTTTGGGTCGGCAGTGCAATGGCATGCGAGTTGTCGTCGGACGCGATGCGGTGGGGTAAGTGGGCAAAAGGCAAGACTTGGCCACAGGGGGGTTGTGACCCCGAGGGGGTTTGCCGGTCTTCGGGTCTTCGTCATCGCGATAGATGGGCTCGCGACGGGTGCGTTGACTCGCAGCGCGACCGGCGCGGTGGCGTGGCGCCTGCCTTCGTCGTCACCAGCGCAACTGCCGTCTTTACGCGGCAGGTAAAGGCTGTTCGGACGGCTGGCGAACGGCACGAACTGATGCTCACGGTAGAAGGTAGCTGCCGCGTCGTCGATCGCATCGGCGCAGATGGCGTGAATGCCAATCGGTGCCGCAGCCAGGCGCGTGATCGCGTCGGCCAGAAACATGGCGCCCACATGCTGCCCGCGAAAGCTCAGGTCTCGGCCAAGCCAGCCAATCAACACTGCCGGCACGCTGGGATAGCGGGGCAACTTGCGGGCCACGTCCACGGTGAGTTCGGTGAGCGCAATGCTGTGCGAAGACAGGGTGTAGAAGCCGGCGAGCCTGTCGCTCGCCTTGTCGATGAGGACATAGCACGCGGCATAGCTGCGCTTCACATCCTGGGAAACAGCCTGCCGAAAGTAGTGGTCGATGCGCTCGTTGCCGGAGTTGAATGCGGAACGATCGTGATCAGCGAGCGCCTGCGAAAAGAACGCGGCAGTCACCGCACATCAACGCTCTTGGCGTGGCGACGCATGGCGCGCTTGAGTGCCGCGTTCGGTGCCGGCCGATGTATCAACGCCTGGGCGAAGTTCGCCTGATCCTCGGCCGACAACCGGATGATCCCCTCATTCTCAATCGCCCGATGCGCCGCGTCCTGAGCCGCGCTGACGACGAAGTCGGAAATGCTGCGGCCCTTCAACTCAGCGGCCCGTTTGAGCAGGGCATAGACGCTGGCCGGCAGGCGGGCCTCAAGTCGTGCAATCTGTTCGGTTGTCATGAAAACCTCCGGCACCGACGTTACGGCAAGCTGCCGTAAGCGTCAAGACTGGCCGCGGTGGTCTGGCTGTCCAGCACCCGCACAGGTGTGCAAGAGGCAAGACCTGACCCCGCCTCCCAAATCCGAGAGTCCGACCACGCCGCTTGTTACAGCGACTGAGACGGAGACTGAGCCAATCGCGGCGCAAATCACCGCCCCAGGCGCGTCGTCCGACAGCGAGGAGCAGGCAGAGGAAGCGCTCCTGCGTCGCGCCGCCCGTTACGCTTGGGCGCTGCTGCTCGCGCGGATCTATGAGGTCTTTCCGCTCGTCTGCCCACGCTGCGGCGGCGAGATGCGAANCATCGCCTTCATCACCGACGCCTGCGCCGTGCGCGAGATCCTCTCGCACTTGGGCGAGCCGACGTCACCGCCGCCTATCGCGCCGGCCCGGGGCCCGCCGCTGTGGGAGATGACCGATGCCGAGCAGGGCGAGTTCGACCCGCCAGCTCAACCGGCACCGGACTACCCATTCGATCAGCGCATCGCCTGGTAAAGGCCGCACGAAGACGATCCGATCGGGCTCGTCAGGGACCGCTTGCACCATGGGTCGCCGCGGCGGCCCATGGCCATCCTCGTGCTGCGATTCCGGCGAGGTTTTCAGGCTCCGTCGGCACGCTTTCCCCGAATCACGACTGCTGTCAGGGCCTATCAGAGCTCAGAGCCTGGAACACAGTTGCGGAAGTGGCGTTGGATCTCCTATCCTTAAGTCATTTGGGTGCGGCTCTTTTGAGCCACGGTTTTCCTGCGGTCACGCAGCCAATTTGACGTCATTGTTCTGCGGTGCGGACACGTAGTTGCGCCGGCGCTCTTGGCGATGGTGAAAGGCCATGTACTTTTCGAAGTCACCGCTGGCACGAAGGGAGCGCAAGCGGAGTACCCCTTCCGCACCGTCCAGACTCCAGCGGGCGCCGGTGA
>JFAX01000002.1:0-13064 GCA_000585015.1 Candidatus Accumulibacter adjunctus
CTTAAGGGGGTGTGAACGATTACGAACAAACAATGGTGGTGTCGGGGGAAGGTTGACTGGAAAACCATGAATCCAGCTCTCCATCTGGCACTGATCGGCGCCGGCATCACTGGCCTGTCCTGCGCCACGGCGCTGCAACAGGCTGGCCCCCAGGTCAGTGCGTTCGACAAGAGTCGCGGCAAAGGCAGACGCATGCGCACGCGTCGATGCGACGACTGGCAATGCGACCACGGTGCCCAGTTCACCGCTTGCCGCCCGGACTTCGGTGCCGAACTGACGCGCTGGCAGCAGGCCGGGCGGCCGCGAGCGCAACTCATCCCTCCGCACCGGCGGGCGGCCGTGGAATGCCGGTCGCGTCGCGCGGCAGTTCCAGGAAACGCGCGATGATCTGCCGGCTGGCTGCCGACATTCGCCCGCCCAGCGCCTCGTCTTCGGCGACGAACCGGTGCAGCGCGGTGGCGTCATCGCCGGCGAGAGCAGTTCCCGTCGCTGCGGCCCAGAAGACCGAATGGCGATTGGTCGCCGACTCGTGCTCGAAGAGGAACAGCAGCGATTGCGCCACCAACCGCGTTTCCTCGGCGAGCTCGCGGGCGGCTGCCTGCAGGCGGGATTCGCCGGCGTGCACCCCGCCGCCCGGCAAGAGGACGAGCCCGCCTCGGTTCTCGACCAGCAGGATGCGGCCGTCAAGCTCGACGACGATGGTGGCGCGCTGTCGTTTCACGGTCTTCCTGGGCTCCTGTCGACGTGTATGCTGTGCGGCTTGCGCTCGCCGGCGGTTCCCGGCAGCCCGGTACGGTAGCGCATTTTCGTTGGCAGATGTAGTGGGGCACGACCGCCCCGACCGGCCACTGCCGCCTCGCCGTGCCGACTGCGGTTATCGTCGGCAGGGCGTGCCGCGTCCGCATTTCCGGATCGTCCGCGCGGCCGCGCCAGAAACTGGATTCCGGACATGGGTGGACAGGTGCCAGCTGGCTGCCCGCTGTTGCTCGCCTCGACTGCGAACGACTGGCGGAAGGCCGGCACATCCTCCCACGGCCTACCGACGGTTCAACCCGTGCGGCCCGGGCGCGGGCCGTGCACCGGCGCCGCTGCACGAGGGGCAAGCCTGCAGGCGCAGCGGCTTCTCGAGGCGAGCCTTCGCCAGCAGTGCCGCATCCTGCAGGAGGACGGCGCTGGCACCGTCGGCAACGATTCGTCCCTCGCCGAGCACCAGCGTCCGCGGGCAGAGGTCGAGCACCATGTCGAGATCGTGCGTGGCGATGATCAGGGTCTGCTCGAAAGTCTGCAGCAGCTCGATGAGTTGCCGCCGCGAAGCGGGATCGAGGCTGGACGTCGGCTCATCCATGAGGAGGATCGTCGGCGACAGCGCCAGGACCGAAGCGATGGCGACGGCGCGCTTCTCGCCGGTCGACAGCCGGTGCGGCTGGCGTTGCGCCAGATGCGTCGCGCCGACGACGGCGAGCGCCTGCATCACCCGCGCGTTGACTTCTTCCGCCGGCAACCCCAGGTTCGCCGGGCCGAAGGCGACGTCGTCACAGACCCGCGGCATGAACAGCTGATCGTCGGGGTTCTGGAAGAGCATGCCGACACGGCGGCGCAGCTGCGGCAGATTCTCGCGGCAGAGCAGGAGATCGGCGATGCGCACGCTGCCGGCCTGGGGCAGCAGGCAGCCGGCGAGATGCAGCAGGGTGGTCGATTTGCCGGCGCCGTTGGCGCCGACGATCGCCAGCTTCTCGCCGCTGCCGACCTCGAACGAGACGCCGTCCAGCGCCGTCTGGCCATCGGCGTAGGCATGCCGCAGATCGCTGACGGCGACGAGGGCTTGCGTCACCACGGCAGCAGCTCGCCGAAGGCGTGGCCGAGCGCGGGTGCCGGGTCGAGGAAGCGCAGGCCGAGAAGGACTGCCGTCCAGCCAGTGAGGAAGGCGACATCGCGCCCGCCGATGCGCAACGGGCGCAGCAGGCGGACTTCGCCGTCGAAGCCACGGCACTGCATTGCCAGGTAGATGCGTTGCGCACGATCGAGCGTCCGCAACAGCAGTTGCGCCAGCAGGCTGGCGACGACCGACAGTTCCATGCCGCGGCGACCGAATGAGCGCTGCGCGCGGGCCCGCGACAGCCGCATCGCCTCATCGACGAGAACGAAGAGGTAGCGGTAGAGCAGCAGCAACTGGACGACGAAGGGGCGCGGCACGCCGAGTCTGGCAAGCGCCAGGCAGAGTGAATCGAAACCGGTGCTGGCGACGAGGATCAGTGCGGCACTGACGGTGAGGGCGAAGCGGAGCATGATCGAGGCGAAGGAGATCCAGCCGCCGGAGATCCCGATCGACCCGACATGCAGCAGGGTGGCGCGGTCGAACAGCGGATTGAAGAGGCCGATGCAGAGCGCAAACGGTACCGCCAGCAGCAGATGGCGCAGGATATAGCCGGGTGGCAGCCGCGCCAGCGCGAGCAGAATGAGCGGGTAGATGGCGAAGGGCAGCAGTGCCGAGACTTCGTACTTGGCGAAGGACACCACGCAGACGATGAAGAGCAGGGTGGTGATCAGCTTGACCCGCGGATCCAGGCGATGGATCGGCGAATCCCGGTAGGCGAGGCTGTCGAGGTAACTCAGGTGCGAAGACGAGGCGTCGATCCGGGTCATGGCTGCCGCTTCTCTTTGCGCCGAACAGCGCTGCCGCCATCCACCGGGCGGAGCCGGTGGACGCGGTCGGGCGCGGTTCCGGCCGCCTAGGGCCGCTGTCGGAGCCGCAGCAGGACGAAGCCGAGCAGGCCGGCGAGCAGCAGGCTGATGGTCGCCCCGATGAGGCCGGAGAAGGATGTTCCGGCGTTGACGTCGGGCCACGCCTTCTCGATCTCGCCGACCGTTCCGGCGACCTCGCCGGCTGCGGTCGCGTCGCCGCTCTCCGCCGCCTGCCGGAAGCCGTAATCGGGGAGCAGCGCGGTCCTCTCCTGCAGCGCCGCGGCCAGCGAATGCGCTTCGCTCACCGGCGTCGGCAGCGCTTCCTTGCCGGTGCTGTGAAAGATCGCCCATTCGAGCCCGTCGTGCTGTGGTGATGCGAACCAGGAGAGCAGTCCGCCGGTGAGTGCGGTCAGCAACAGCAGGCCCGCCAGCAGCCTGCCGCCGCCATGCGGTGGCCGCTGCCGGCCGCTGGCCGCGACGGCCAGAACCTCGGGGCGCGCACGGCCGACGAAGCTGACGACGGCCGCCGTCAGCAGCCCCTCGACGATGCCGATCGCCAGATGGATCGGCAGCATCAGCAGCAGGAAGGTGGCGAAGGGCAGGTCGGAGATCCCCGAGAACCAGGTCTGCAGAACGACGCTGGCGGCGCCGAGTTGCAGGCCGACGATCGCGGCGACCAGCGACGCGGCGACGACGCGTTTCCCGGCTGCCTGCGTGCCGGCAATCGGCCGGTAGATCAGCGGGTAGGCGATGAAGCAGGGGAAGAAGGCGAGATTGAAGATGTTGCAGCCCAGTGCGAGCAGGCCGCCATCGGCGAAGAACAGCGCCTGCACGGTGAGCACCGACGCCAGCGTCAGGAAGGCGGCGTACGGACCGAGCAGGATGCTGAGAAGCATGCCGCCGCCAAGGTGGCCGCTCGAACCGGTGCCCGGAATGCTGAAGTTGATCATCTGTGCGGCGAAGACGAAGGCTCCGAGCACCCCCATCAGCGGCACGATGCGGTCGTCACCGTCAGCCTTCAGCTTGCGTGCGCTGTAAACGGTGATGCCGGCCGTGGCCGCCCACATCACGCCGCCGACCAGCGGCGAAATCAGTGCGTCTGCCATGTGCATCGGAACTCCTCCCTGTGTCGGAACCCGTGGCTGCGGCCATTTCGTAAGAAGATTCTAGATTAATGCTTAACGGCCTGGCAAACTGTTTCCGTCCTGGCTGCCGCGGGCGACTTCGCGCTCGCGCCCGCGGCCGGGCTGTTCTGGCAGCAGCAGGGCTTCCAACGCGGCTTGCCGCTCACTCGCGGCGAGAGCAGCGAGGCCGGCGACCTCGCGGTAGAAGCGCGGCAGGTCGCCATCCTGGCTGGCGAGGAGCCGCTCGAAGGCTGGCACCAGCTCACTGTAGAGCGCCAGCGAGGCCAGCCGGGCGTTGTTCAGATCGTCGTCGACCGTGCGCCCGTCGCCCGCCTGGGCGCCCCATTCGGCCCGCAGGGCGGACCGCTCCCGGCGCAGCGCGGCGAACGACGCCGCCTTGGCAGCGCGCTTCTCGGCGGGCGGCAGCTCGCTCGCATAGAGCACCGCGAGGCGCTCGCGATGGCTCTGCAGCAGGGCCAGCCAGGCTGCTCGCCGCTGCCGTTGTGTCGCGTTGGCTGCCCGCAGCTCGTCGCTGCCGTGTTCACGCAGCCAGCGTCGCAGCCCCTCTTCCTCGACCGCCGTCGCGAAGGACTCGTTGAAGCGGGTATCGCCCGCCACGAAGACGAGCTGGTGCGCCAGCTCGTGAAAGACGGTGCGCGCGACCGCCAGCGTTCCCTGCTGCAGGAAGGTGTTGAGCACCGGGTCGTCGAAGTGACCGAGGGTCGAATAGGCCGGCACGCCGGCGACGAAGGTGTCGTAGCCGTCCTGCCGCAGCTCGGCGGCGAGCGCTTCGGCAGCGCGCCGGTCGTAGTAGCCGCGGTAATTGACGCAGCCGACCACCAGCAGGCACCAGTTCTTCGCCTGCAGCGACAGTTCCGGCGCGGCGAAGACATTCCAGACAACGTAGGGGCGACCGAGGTCGACGTAGCTGCGATAGCTGCCGTTGTCCGGCAGGCCGAGCTCGCGGCTGGCAAATTCGCGGATCGCCTGCACCTCGGCCAGCCGGCGCCGGAGATCGGCATCGGTCGCCGGTGCGCGCAGCAGTTCGTCGATCGGCGTTCTCGCCTGCATCAGCTCGAGATGGCCGCCGATCGCCTGGCCGTAGTAGCCGATCTGGCCGCAGGCGGCGACGCCGGCAGCAACGCCGGCAGCCAGCAGGACGGCGGCAGCGCGCCGCAGCGCTGCCCTACGGCGCCAGCGCATGCTGGAAACGACCGCTGTCGAGGAAGGACGCGATCTGCTGCGCGCACGATCGGGCGACGAGCAGTTGCGAGTGCGCCAGCGGCAGCGCCAGGAAATCGGCAGCGCCGGGCAGCCGCGTTTCCGCCAGCGTCACGACGCCGTCGTTGGGTCGCGGCAACCCCGGGACGACGCGGCCGAGGCCGCAGCTGCGCGTGCCGGCGATGATGCCGACCGTCCCCGTTGCCGGCGCCGCCGCGCCGCCTGCCGGCCGTGCCAGCCACTGCATGATCGAGCGGCCGAGCAGCGTGGGCATCCCGGGCAACATCGCCAGCCTGTGCGCGCAATGGCTGCCCTGGCAAGGGGTGCCGAGCAGCACGATGCGGCGCAGCCGCGGATCCGCCGTCCGTGCGAGCATCTCGAGGATCAGCAGGCCGCCGAGGCTGTGACCGACGAGGTGGATGGCGCGCGCAGGGGTCGCGGCGACGAAGCGCTGCAGCTTTTCGGCATTTTCCGCCAGCGTTCCGCGGACGCTCGGGTAGCCGAAACGCCGCGTGCGGTAGCCCCGCTGTGCCAGCCAGCGGGCGTGCAGGCTGCAGACCACCGACGGCGTCCACAGGCCATGCACGAGGACGACGGTCGCCGCTGGCGGCCGGGGCAGCGGCTGCACGGCGGCACACCGGGCGTCGCCGGCGCCGGTGACACCGGCGTGCGGCGGCGGGTCGCGGTCATCGACGACGGGGGACATCCTGGGATTCCGAACGGGCGCCATGCGGACGATGGTCAATGGTAACACCGCGCCCCCGTCCGGCAGCCGGCGGCCGATTGGCCGATCGGCCCGTCGCCGCCGTGCGCCTTTGTCGCGCTGCCCCGGGCTCGTCCATGCAGAGGCTGCGCGCCGGCCGGGACTTCAGTCTTCGCCGTGCGGCAGCCGCTCGAAGACCAGGCGACGGATTGCCAGCTGGTGACTCAGGACTTCCCTGTATGACCAGACGGCCAGTTCCTGGCGCAGGCGCTCGTCGATGCCGCGCAGGGGCAGTTCGCCGCGTGTGCCGGCCGGCGGCAGCTCGAGCGCATCGCGCAGCCGCTGCTCGCCGTCCTTGATCCGGCTCTCGGCACTGGCATTGCGCTGGTTGCGATCGATCATGCCCTGGTTCTGCTCGACGCTGCCGCTGACTCCGGTGACGCGCACGCGGCTGTAGTCGACGTCGAAATACGCGATGTGCGTGCGCAGCCGATTGATGGCCGAGGTTGCCGACGGTTTCGCCTGCTCGGCGAGCTCGGCGCCGCGCTCGGCGGCGCGGCGTTCGCGGCGCAGCCTTTCCTGCTCGACGCGCCGTTCCTCCTCCTGCTTCTCCTGATCCGTCTTGCTGTCGTCGGACATGATCTCGTCGAGGCGTTCGCTGAACCACTCCCAGATCTTCTGGATTTGCTCGCCCAGGAAGGATACCGCCCGCTCGAGTGCCGCCAGGGTGTCGCGGAATTCGTCCATGTATCCCTGGAAGCGGACGTTGGCGGTGATCGACTGGGTGACGGTGTTGACCCCTGGTTGTGCCACCGACGCGAAAACAGGCTCGGGGGCGAGTCCGATCACGCTCAGTGCGCGCGTCTCGTCGCGCGAATGGTCCTCAGCCACGACCGAGGCGCCATTCAGCCGCGTTTCCAGGCGAACGTCCCACTTGAAGTAGGCGTCGTTCTTCCACGCCCGCGCCATCAGCGTCGGCTGCACGATGCAGCAGTGACTGCCCTCGATCTTGAAATCGAACGACCAGTCCTGGCTGATCGTCCAGGTGCCCTCCTCGAGCAGGCCGATCAGGCGATCCTTGAAAGCGATCACCGCTGCCAGCGCTTCGCGCGCGCCGCTCGCGGTGCGCGGGTTGAAGCTGGCGATCGTGTCGAGGACCGCGATGGCGACGTCGGCCAACAGATCGCGTCTCGCGTCGATGCGCATCGCGGTCCACTCCTGCTTGACTTCGATGGCTGGATTGGGCCCGGGTTCGGGGGTCGAGAACGGGCCGGCGAAGTCCGGGCCGACGTGTGGTGACTGCGGTGAGGTCACGACGGTCGGAGTCTGATACTGCGCCTTGCCGGCGGTCAGCCGGCAGGCGGCATCGATGGCGATGCCACTGAGTGCGGTGCTCATGATGCTTCTCCTCGATCGATGAAGCGCCGAGAGTGGACGCTCGTGGGCGCCTGCGGCGACACCACGTGGGCAATTCTGCCGCCACCCGGTGGCGGTTTCGCCGGCGTCGGCTGCACTCTGGCGGACGGCCTCGGCGCAGTCGTCGCCATGTTCGGTTTGACGACCCGGCTGCGGCCGGTGTTCCGCTCCGGCTCGGAAACGGGCTGCAGGCACCCGGGCCGCCGGCCCGGTTGCGTGACGAGGGAGCTGCCAGCGGCGGACTCGGCTCCGGCGCCGCCATCGCTCGCCACTGCACGTCGCGTCGTCGCGCTGCCGGCTATCGCCAATCGGCAAAGCATGGGAGAATCCGCATCCGCGCCGATCCGCACGAAGCCGCCGCAGCGAGCAGCCAGAAGACGGTCGCTGCGCGCGCCATGATCTCCGGCCATCGGCCGGGAGTCGCGGTTCTTCCCACTGTCTCCGACTGCTCATGTCAACAACACTCTGTGCCAAGACCTGTTTCCTCAACGGCTTCGACGAGCCGGGTTACTTCCGCGGCTGCGCGGCCGCGATTGCCGCCTTTGAAGCCCGGAGCTAGAGCGATGCCTGCCGTCCAGATTTACGACACCACCCTGCGCGATGGGACCCAGAGCGAGGGCTTTTCCCTGTCCGGTCACAGCAAGATCCGCCTCGCGCAGCGGCTGGACGATCTCGGTGTGGCGTTCATCGAGGGGGGCTGGCCCGGCTCGAATCCCGAGGACGCCGAGTTCTTCGAGCGGGCGCGTGACATCGAATGGAAGAACGCGCTGATCACCGCCTTCGGCTCGACCTGCCGGGTCAAGGGCGGTCCGGAAGAGGACGCCAATATCCGCGCGCTGCTCGACGCACGGACCCAAGTGTGCACGATCTTCGGCAAGACCTGGACGCTGCACGTGACCGACGTCCTGCTGACGACGCTCGACGACAACCTGCGCATCATCGAGCAGTCGGTCGCCTACCTGCGGGCCGCCGGCCGGCGCGTCATCTACGACGCCGAGCACTTCTTCGACGGTTACCGCGCCGATCCGCTGTACGCGCTGGCGACGCTGCAGGCGGCGATCCGCGGCGGTGCCGAGACGGTGGTCCTCTGCGACACCAACGGCGGCAGCATGCCGTGGGAGGTCGAGAAGACGATCGGCGAGATGAAAGAGTCGATCGCTCACCCGTTCGGCATCCACACCCACAACGACGGCGACTGCGCGGTGATCAACGCGCTGACGGCAGTGCGGCTGGGTGCGGTACAGGTGCAGGGAACGATCAACGGCGTCGGCGAGCGCTGCGGCAACGCCAACCTGTGCTCGGTGATGGCCAACCTGGAGCTCAAGATGGGTCGTCGCTGCCTGCCGGAAGGTCGCCTGCAGAAGCTCTACGAGCTGTCGCACGTCGTCGACGAGGTGGCCAACATCACACCGAACGACCACCTGCCGTACGTCGGCAGGAGTGCCTTCGCGCACAAGGGCGGCGTCCATGTGGCGGCGATGCGCCGCTCCGAACAGTCATACCAGCACGTCGCGCCGGAACGGGTCGGCAACCGCATGCGGGTCGTCGTCTCGGCCCTGTCGGGGCGCGCCAACATCCTCAGCAAGGCCGAGGAGCACGGTGTCGACGTCGCCAGTGTCGACGACGTCGTCGGCGTGCTCAACGAGGTCAAGGAACTCGAAGCGCGCGGCTTCTCGTTCGAGGCTGCCGAGGCGTCGGTCGCCATGATGCTCAAGCGGCAGCAGCCCGACTACGCGGCACCTTTCGAGCTGGTCGATTTCCTGGTCAACGTCGAGCACCGCCAGGGTCGCGGCATCTTTGCCGAGGCGATGGTCAAGGTGAAGGTGAAGGGCGAGGTGCTGCACACCGCCGCCGAGGGCAACGGCCCGGTGAACGCCCTCGACATCGCCCTGCGCAAGGCGCTGCTCGGGCACTACCCGGAGATCGCCAGCTTCCATCTGGCCGATTACAAGGTACGCATCCTCGACGGTCGCGACGGCACGCAGGCGATCACCCGCGTGCTCATCGACACGCGCAGTGCCGACAGGGTCTGGAGTACGGTCGGTGCCAGCGCCAACATCATCGAGGCATCGTGGCAGGCGCTGGTCGATGCCGTCGAGTATGGCCTGTCGGTGGCGCAATGATTGCGTTGCCCCTGGCCCGCTCGTGTCCCGGCGCAGTGCTGCTGCGCCACCGTGAAATGGAAAAATCATGAAAGCAAAAATCGTCTTGCTCCCCGGTGACGGGATCGGTCCGGAAGTCGTTCGCGAAGCCGTCCGCGTCCTCGACACCATTGCCGGCCGCTACAGTCACCAGTGGGATTACCAGGAATGCCTGATGGGCGGCTGTTCGATCGACCGTTTCGGCTCGTCGCTGACCGACGAGACGCTGGCCGACTGCCAGGCCGCCGATGCCGTCCTGCTCGGCGCCGTCGGCGGGCCGAAATGGGATGATCCGGCGGCAAAGGACCGCCCCGAGCGGGGACTCCTCGCGCTGCGCAAGGGACTCGGCGTCTTCGCCAACCTGCGGCCGGTGAAGGTGCATCCGGCGCTGATCGATTCCTCGCCGCTGAAGCCGGAGAAGCTGCGTGGCGTCGATATCCTCGTCATTCGCGAGTTGACCGGCGGCCTCTATTTCGGCTGGCCGAAGGGTCGTGACCGCAAGGACGGCCGCGAGCGCGCCGTCGACACCCTCGAGTACTACGATTACGAGGTCCGCCGCGTGATCGAACTGGCTTTCGATCTCGCCAAGGGTCGCCAGCGCAGGCTCACTTCGGTGGACAAGGCGAACGTCCTCGAATCATCGCGGCTCTGGCGGCAGATCGCCGTCGAGGTCGGCGCGGCGAACCCGGAAATCGCCCTCGAGCACGTCCTCGTCGATACCGCCGCCATGCGCCTGATCACCGGCCCGGCGGCGCTGGACGTGGTGGTGACGGAGAACATGTTCGGCGACATCCTGACCGACGAAGCCTCAGTCCTCGCCGGCTCGATGGGCATGCTGCCCTCCGCCAGCCTCGGCCAGGGCCGCGTCGGCCTCTACGAGCCGATCCACGGTTCGGCGCCGGACATCGCCGGCAAGGGCATTGCCAACCCGATCGGCATGATCCTGTCCACCGCCATGCTGCTGCGCCACTCGCTGGCGCTGGAGGCGGAGGCTGCCGCCATCGAACAGGCGGTCGACGCCACCATCAGCGGAGGCGCCCGCACCGCCGATCTCGGCGGCAGCCTGGGCACGACCGGCATGGCGGACGAGATCATAGGCCGGTTGTAGGACCCGTCGCCGGTGGGGCAGGCGATCGGGCTGGCGCTGCTGGCCCGATGCGTTTCCGGCGCGTCGCCGGTGACCGAGGGCACGGCGTGCAATTTCCTATACTGTCACCGTTTTTCCGACTTGCGCCATGATCACGCGTTCACTTCGCGCGAGCTGATGCGGTAGCGGAAGCTCTCCGGGTCGAGGCTGTCGAAGCGGCCGTCGGCGTTCTCCCCCTGCGGATACATCAGGAAGGGAATCTTCGGCCCGCTCGATCCGGGGAGTCTGATGTCGTGCGCGGTGTTGTACGCCAGCCAGTTCATCTCCCAGGTACCGAAGAGCTTCCTGCGGACGGCGACGACGACTTCGTCCTGCAGTGTGAGCCCGGGCTTCTCCTCGAGAACCACCTTGCGCACGTCGGCCGGATCGACCGACACCCAGCCGAACCCGGCCAGCCAGACTTCGGCGCGGCAATGCTGCGCCTTGCTGATCTCGCCGGACTTGCCGAGGCTCCTGTAGCCGAAGCGCGAATCGGCCATGCGGATGCCGTACACGTCCCGCGCCGGCAGTCCGGCGGCGCGCGCGAGGCCGACGTAGAGCGCGTTGAGGTCGGCACATTTGCCGCTGAGGTCACCGCTCTCGAGCATCGCGCGGATGTCGCCGACGCCGCAGCCGCGGGTCTTCGGGTTGCGGGCGGTGTGGTCGACGACCCACTCGTAAATGGCGCGCGCCTTGTCGATGTCGCTGCGCGCGCCACGGGTGATCTCGCTCGCTGTGCGGCGGACGATGCCGTCGGTCGGCAGCAGCTCGGTCGGCCCGGTGTAGAGCCTGAGCGCCGCTCCGTCGAGAGGCTTCACCGGGCCGGGCTGGCTGAAGTCGATCGCGCGGTCGCGGGTAGCGATGCGGCTGGTCACCTCGACGACCGGTGCGCCGGTTTCGGCGCCCCAGGTGGCGACGAGCATCTCTGCGCCGTAAGCCGGGTCGCGCGCGATCCGCATGGTCGCCGCGTTGCCCTGCCAGAGGTTGCCCATCGGCCTGATCCAGGCGGCTTCATCGAGCGAGGGCAGCGGCAGCCAGACGCGCGTCTCGCTCCCACCTCGGGCGACTTCGGCGCGCATGTTGACTTCGAAGACTCGCCAGCCGTTGGCCGGGTTGGGGTCGAAGAACTGTTGCTCGGCGCGTGCCGGCCGCCAGGCGGCAGAGCCGGCGATGCTGAAGAGGGTGGCGGTCTTGAGGAAATCACGACGATCCATGGTGGGTCTCCTGGGTGGGTGAACGGACCGGTCGCCGCAGCGACGGACGGGGAACCGGGCGGTTTCTGGCGAGCGCGCCGCGGTTGGGCGACGTCGCGGATTCGCGAGGACTGGGCGATGCGCGCGGGGCCGTCGATCCGCCGGTGCGGTCGAGCGCCCGCCGACCGCGTCCACGCGCCGGAGGCCGGTAGCCTCGCCACAGGGCGGGCTTCATCGCGGCGGCCGCTCGAAAACGCTCCGCAAGCGCTGGCTGACGGTCGCCGAATGCCAGTCGATGGCACCCTCGGCGCGCAGGCGGGTGCGGTGCTGGTGGTCAAGGACGAGGGTGGTCGGCAGCAAGCGGACGCCCAACGCGCGGCTGAGTTGCTGTTCGCGATCGTCGATCACCGGCAGTTCGATGGCGTTCGCCGCCAGGAACGCGTCGAGCCGTGCCCGCTGATTTCCGTGACACGATGCTCAATGCCTTGAACCGATCGTAGTACGTGCCTCCGCCACAGTGAGTCAAATCGGTCGCAGTGATTTTGGATCGACAGGAAGAGGAGGCCAGGCATTGCCAAGTGGGTGCGGCAGTCAAGAGATCCTCAACCGAATGGCTTGCCTCTCTGTTGTCGTCTATGGGGCGTAAGCAGAGTTCGCTCGTCATGCTGCGAACTGCGCTCTCGAGGTCGGTGTGCAGTGCAGCGGGCCGCCAGAGCAGCCCGTCGCCCCGGATTCCCAGTGCCGCCAGACCTCACTCCGTTGTCTTCGCAGGATCAACATCGTTGATTTGCCTTTTAACCCCGCAGAAAAATCTTGATCGAATAGACTATTTGAATTTGCAGGACGGCGATGCAGGCTCTAGTCTTGCGGTGAAGTCGTGTTGCCAGGTCGCGGATCCCGGACAAAATACTCTAGGGCGAAATACTGGCTCGCCGTGATCCGGACCAGTTCGGGATTTGCTTCACCCCGCCGTCGTTCCGGCTCGGGTTGGCGTTGTCGGCTGTGGGTTGGTCTGCAGGTATGTCAGGATGGCGGCTGCAAGCAGAGTCCGCGAGATATCCGAGCGGGCGGCTCGGTTTTCTCCTAGCTTATTGTTTTTGTCATGGCAGCTGTCGAGAGGGGGGAAAGATGCTTCTTGTCACGAACAGAATTCCGGACCAGGGCGCCGCATCCGCGCAGCGGGAAGTCACCTTCAACAACGATGTGGTGGACATTTCCAACAGCCTCTTTTACTGTCAGTACGAGGACGGGGTGATTAAAGAACGGCTCAGTGAGAACTTTCTGACCGATCTCAAAAACTCTCCAAAGAAAAGCATTTTGTTCTATCTCCACGGATACAAAACATCATTTGCCAAGGCTGTCGGGAAAGGTCGCTCGCTGCAGCTCCTCCTCGATCGGATAGCCCCGCAGCTGGTTGAAGTCGTTACCCTTGTCTCCCGAGTTCGACAGAAATACGGC
>JFAX01000002.1:14951-21802 GCA_000585015.1 Candidatus Accumulibacter adjunctus
ACGCGAAAAGTGTCGAACTCGGGTTGTCTGGCCCTGCCGGGATGTTACGGACCGTGTCAAGACGTACTGGACCGACCAGGACGCGGCAGACATGTCCGGCCCCGTTTTCGCCCGTGTTCTTTCCCGTTTCATGCTTTGGCGGGCACATCCAGACCAAGTGAAAAGTCCGTGTCCAAAGAGAATCAACGTCCTCGCTCATTCCATGGGCAATCGTGTACTCAGCAACATCCTCAACTCCTGGGGCCACAGTTTCTGTGGTGGATTGGTCCCTTTGGTTTTTCGGAACGTGTTCATGGTCGCGGCAGATGTTCCGAGCACCGCGCTGGAGCGTGATCAGCCCGGCAACATGATTACGCTGGCAGCGCGCAATGTCGTCGTGTACTACGCCGGAGACGACAAGCGCATGGAGGAGAGCATCCTGGCGAATGCAGTTCGGGGATATTTCTCGATGGAGGATAATCCTAGCGAGACGATTGGCCAGACCGTGTATTTCGCTGGCGACGTGCGCACGAGACTCGGCCATACTGGCCCAGACGATCCGGAGAAGACTAGGCGGAATGTCTATCGGATAAATTGTGATCAGTTCAACGACTATTTTGATCCGATGGCAGGGCACAGTTACCTGCTCACCGACGAAAAGGATGACCCGAACGACCCGGGCTACCAGGTGACCGGGAATGTCAGTCCCGTGCTGCGGCACCTGGCGAGGGTCATTGCGACCGGCCAGGTCACTGCCGACGGGCAGCGGGCGTGTGATCTGACGTTCGATCCGAAGGCACCGCCATGACGGTGGGAGAGATCTCGGCGAAACGGGTAACGAGGTGCCCCGCCAGCGGTTCCGTTGACCTGAGACTCCGCCGATTCTTTCCTCGTGTTCCTCATGTTTTCCAGAGGACGCCTGTTTCATCTAGTTAGGAGTTCGTTATGAAAGCCGCCTTTACGTCCTGCCTTGATGTGCTCGATGACGATGTGCAGAAAGTATGGAATCATGTCGCTGCCCAAAACCCGGATGTTCTGCTGTTGCTCGGGGATTCGATCTATATGGATTTCGGCCTTCCGGGTTTCTCGGATCACCCACTGGGTAGGCCGCAGAAATGGGACCTACCAAAATTTGCCAAGGAAATGCATGGGCGCTACAAGGCGCAGTCTCAAGTGCCGAGTTTCCGTAACCTCGTTGGATCGGTCGGGCGGGTGGGAGCCATCTGGGACGATCACGATTTTGGCTGGAACGGCGCGTCGGGCAAGGGAATTGGATGGAACGTGATGCCTTCTGAGAAGAAGTCGATAGCGAGAGGATTGCACATGCAGTTCCGGGAATGGCTGCGAACGCGACCTCTGCCGCCGGACTATCCGGGACAGCCGGAGATGGAAAGCTTGCTTTCAGGCCCTGATGTCGGCATAGAGGAGGTTTTCGATATCGACGCGGTCCGTTTTGTCATGCTGGACGGTCGCTACTACCGGGAAGAAGCGGTCGTGGAGATTGATCCAATTGACGGCCAGCCCGAGAGAAGGCCAGAATCAACCAGCTTGCTTGGCGACTCACAGAGGAACTGGCTGGCTGAAAAGATCAATGAGTGGTCTGGTATAATAGTGTTATGTTCCGGCTCCACCATCACGGGGAGATCCGACGCCTGGGAGCAATACCTGGATCTGAGCTGGCTCAAGCAGCAGCGTTTCCAGCGAACAGTCATCTTGTCCGGCGACATTCACACCATAGCTTCGAAGAAGCATAAATCGTTGCACGGTCTGTGGGAGTTTACGGCGTCAGGCGCGGCTCGGCCTGGGTTTGGCGGGGATAGTGGCAATTTCGGAATCCTGAATGTAACTGGCGACGGCATCGAGGTTCAGCTCTTTGATGAGGATGGCCTCGACAAGACGAAGAGCGTCCAGCTGTAGAGAAAGGCTACTACGGCAGGGGAAAGGCCAGACTCTCATCTGGCCTTTCCGATCGTCCGGGAGGTGAGACATGAGTTACAGCACCGTAGTGGATGAGCTTCGGCAAAAGGACTTGGAACTGCGTGCGCAGGCCTTCGCCGACGGGTACAACCCCGGTTGGCCTTCGGTTTTGCTGCTGCCCGGTGGCATGGGTTCCCGACTGATCCGCAGCGAGGTGCCGTACACGCCGGGCGTGCCATTCACCAACACGCGGTTTTACGAACTTTGGCTTGATTTTGCCAAGGCGCTACAAGGCGAGCTGCAATACATCGCGATGAACGCGTTCGGCGAGGACGAGAGCGGTCACCCTCTCGTCGCTTCAGGCGAACTGTCGTCGATCGTCAAGAAGTACGACGGAGTGCGTGCCTTCTTCGCAGGCAGGGCCAACTTCGCGGGACTCGGCTACGACTGGCGCCGCACACCGGACAAGGAATTCATGTATGTGCGCGGCTTCCTGAGGCGTATCGCCGAAAAGGTGGTGGCCAGGGGGCATGCCGATCCACGTCGCCGGTTGACTCTGTACGCGCACAGCCAAGGCGGGCTGGTCGCGAAATTTTTCCTCAACGATGTCGTAGAGCGCGGCGAGAACGTCACCGATTGGTGTGAGCGCACGATCACCTGCTGCTCGCCGTTCTATGGTACCTGGTCGCACCTGTCGCGCTACTACGTGGGGGAAACCTTGCCAAACATGGTAACGGGCGGTGCGGGCAGGGTGTCGCGCATCGTGGCGTCCCTCAAGGGACCCTATATCCTCTTGCCAGCGCCAAAGGCCGTTCTGGCACCGCGCTTCGCGCAACTGGGGCTGGTGCGCTACCCGGTGCGCGATGCAATGAACCAGGGCATCGAATGCGATCCATTCAACGCCGATACGCGCCCCCGCCTACCGGCATACGTGTCGGACGACTACCTCGTCGCCGCGCGCCACCAGTTCACGCAGATCGACGCGCCGCTGCCTGCGCAGGTGGCGGATCGGGTTTTCCACATCCGCAGCAATGACGTCGCCGGTGCGAGCATACCCTTCGAATTGCAGTGGGCCGCAAATGCCGGCGCGGGCGCCGACCCGATCGGACACAATGCCGGCATGCATGACGGTACCGTGCCGTTCTGGGCAGCACGTCTTGCCAGCACACCCGACGCGAACGTGTTCGACGTGCAGGGCGTTGCGCACGGTGGAGCGGCCGAAAATTCCACCGTGCTTGATGTAGTTTGGAAGCTGATGTCCAACCAGCCGGTCTTGCCGGGCCCGCAGGCGACGGCACCAGGTCCGCACTACGCGAAGCACTCCGAGGTCGAGGCGGAACTGGGCGAGGTGCAAGCCGGCAGGCGTCGTCCAGAGGACCTGCTTGCCCTGCCCGCCGATCACTTCCGCACGCTGGTCGACGGTTTCTCCCTATCCTGAAGAAATCTGGCCATGAACACTTCCGCTTGCCGATTGTCCTGGTGCAGGCTGCACGTACTGCTGGTCACCGCACTGCTTGCGCTTGCCGCTTGCACCAACCACGTCCCTCTGCCGGGCAGCGTACGCTACGGAGCGGTCTCACCAAGCTATACCGTCCTGGTCGAGAACGCCACAGGGGGCGCGACCACGGTTCTCCCCTCTGAGTTCGGAAGAGCAAAAGGATTCCCTCAGAAGGTGTTGCCGAGCGGCGATTCGCTTGCACTATCGCTGCAGGTGAGGCGTTTCGGTGTCGGGAGCGATGACCACGTCGGCAGCCACCAAGTGCTCGACTCTCCGTACCTGGACCAAGACGGCGCAAATACAGCCGTCGCGCGGCTGCGCCACGCCGATGAGCTCTACGAACTGGTCATTGATCTGGAGAGCGAGCGTTGGTTCGACGCGCTGACGGCATCTACCGCACAGGCCACCACCCTGCCCATTCGCCTCACAGACTTCCGTTCCTCGCGGTGGGTTCTATGCCCTCCTGAGGGGAACCGGCCACCAGTCGCCCTCTGCGCAGCAAAAGGGCCACCAAACCATCCCCGGCGTTAGCCAGTGAATCTCCGGGACGGCGTGGAAAGTTCGGGGGTCAACGAGGAGGGAAGCGCGGTGGCGTGGATGATGTAGGTGGCTCATAGGCAGTGTTCGATGGCAGTGGTGACGGAAGGGACGTCGGGGTTGTGAGCTTCCCTGGCCTTTCGTCTTTGAGGGGTAGCGCGCCGGCGCCGCCGATCTCAGTCTTCCGCTGCCGCCAGCGGCGTATCGAGCACCGACTGGATGTAGTCGGCCGGCAGGCGGTATTCGCGTGCCAGATCGGCGGCCGACCGGCCGCTTTCCTGGATGGCGGCGATCCAGCCGTCGAGTCCCGTCGACAGCGAGCGGCCGGCCTGCTCGCCGTCGCGGGTGGCGCGCTCGCCGTCCTCGACGGCGTACTTGTTGGCGTAGCCGCGTGGCGTGATCATCAGCCCGTCGCGGACGAAGGTGTTCGAGTTGCCGATCAGTACCGTCGTCAGCATGCCGATGTCGGCGTCGCCCATTCGCTCGAGGGTGCTGAACTCGACCCGCTGCTTCGGCCGGTAGGCCGACTTGACGATCGCCACCGGTGTCTGTGGATCGCGGTGGCGCAGGAAGATGCGCTGCGCCTCGGCGATCTGTCGCGTCCGTCGCCCGCTCTTCGGGTTGTACAGCGCGACGACGAAATCGGCGTAGGCGACGGCGTCGAGGCGGCGGGCGATCGTCGGCCAGGGTGTCAGCAAATCGGAGAGCGAGATGGCGCAGAAATCGTGCGTCAGCGGTGCGCCGACGAGCGCGGCACAGGTGTTGAGTGCCGAGGCGCCGGGGATGATTTCGACCTCGATCGCCGATTCGGGGGTCCAGCCGGCGTCGAACAGCACTTCGAAGGTCGGTCCGGCCATGCCGTAGACGCCGGCGTCGCCGGAGGAGACGAGCGCCACCTTGCGGCCCTGGCGGGCGCGGTCGAGCGCCTCGATGGCGCGATCGAGTTCCTCGGTCATCGATTTGCGGATCACCTCCTTGCCGGCCAGCAGGTCGGCGACGAGGCGGATGTAGGTGGTGTAGCCGATCACCGTGTCGGCTTCGGCGATCGCCGCCCGCGCGCGCGCGGTCAGGTGGCCGAGGCTGCCGGGTCCGAGGCCGACGAGCATGATCTTGCCGGTCGGTGTGGCGGTTGCGGTGCGGGTGTCTGGCGTCATGCGGGGATCCTGGCGATGGAGACGGTGGCGTTGCGGCCGTCGGCGCCGCGCAGCCGGTGCTTTTCGATGAGCAGGTGGCGGCTGTCGGCGCCGGCAGCGAGCAGCGCCGCCGCTTCCGAGACCGACGGCGTGCCGGTATGCCGGCGGACGGTCTCCGACGGGTTGGGAACCTCGACGGCGGCGAGTTCGCTCGCCGGGTGGAAGACGATCGTCCAGCCGTTCGCGTGTGCCACGGCCGCCAGTCCGGCCTCGTCGGCCTTGAGGTCGATCGAGGCGACGGCGCGCACGTCGGCGAGTTCGCCGCCGCAGGCGGCGAGGGCTTCGGCGATCGCCTGCGCGATCGTCGTCGCCGGGGTGCCGCGGTCGCAACCGAGGCCGAGCGCCAGCGGCGGCGCCATGTTCGCCGGCGCCGTCGTCACGCCGGCGGACGGTAGGTGACGCAGCGGCCGGCCAGGCGCGCGGCGAGCGCGGCAGGCATGACGCGGTGGCTGATCCAGAGGATGGCGGCGTAGTCGTCGATGGCGACCTCCTCGATGCGCTCGAAGCGGACGACGTTGGCCGGCAGCGGCCCGTCGCGGCCATTGGCATGGTTGACCCACCAGTCGCCGCTGCCCGCCTCCTGCACCAGCGCCACCGGCTCGTCGTTGACCATCGCGGCGCTGCAATGCACCAGTTCACCGTGTGTCGCCGCGAGTTCCCAGCCGAGTTCGCGCCCAAGCAGGTCGACGGCGATCGTCGCACGGGCGTCGGATGCGGTGGTCAGCACGGCGGTCGCACCGAGCGCGGTGGCGAGGTGACCGGCGAGCGCGTTGGCGCCGCCGAGATGGCCGGAGAGCACCGGAATCGCGAAACGGCCGGCCTCGTCGACGACGACGACCGCCGGGTCAGCCTCCTTGCTTTTCAGGTGCGGCGCGATCAGGCGGACGACGGCGCCGAGCGAGACGATGGCGACGATGCCGTCGAAGGCGGCGAAGAGCGCCGGCACCTGGTCGCCGACCTTGCCTTCGTAGCACTGCGCGGCACCGCCGGCGGCGTTCGCGGCGTCGCCACGGAACTTTTCGGGCGCGAAGAGGTGGGCGTCGGGCAGCGCGGCGACGACGCGCCCGGCGAGCGCGATGCCGTGGCGCGTGATGGCGACGACGGCGATCCTCATCGCCGCAGGCTCCGGCTGGCGGCCATCAGTTGCCGGCAGCGGCGGCTGCCGCAGCTTCCTGGCGGCTGCGGCAGCCGCGCCGCAGTTCGCCGCGCTGCCGCTTCGGGTTCTGCACCAGCAACAGCGACAGGTAATTGGCCTTGCTGCCGCGGAGGCTGGCGAGGTCGCGCACGACACGCTCGTCGGGCGCACCGACCTTCTCGATGAAGCACGAGGTGGCGAGCAGGTCGCGCCGGGCGAGCAGTTCGATGATCTCGTCGAGCAGCGGCTTGACCTTGAGCAGCGCCAGCGTGTCGAACTCGTCGAGCAGGTGGTCGATGACCTCGACGCCGTAAGCGGCCGGAATGATGGCGAAGGTCTCGTCCTCCTCGGCGAGCGTCGTGCCGGTCGCTGCCGCCGCGGCGGCGAACGAGGAGACGCCGGGAATCGTCTCGACCTCGACCTGCGGCGCGAGTTCGCGGACGACGCGCGCGAGGTGGCCGAAGGTCGAGAAGGTCGAGGCGTCGCCCTCGACCAGAAAGAGCAGGTCGCGGCCCTCGGCGAGCAGTTCGACGGTGCGCACCGCGGCGCGGGCCCAGGCCTTGCCAAGGATCTCCGGGTCGCGGGTCATCGG
>JFAX01000002.1:21860-37053 GCA_000585015.1 Candidatus Accumulibacter adjunctus
GTCATCGGGAAGACGAGCTGCTCGGCATCGGCCGGGACAGCGAGGCCGCCGCGCTCGACGATCGCCAGCGCGTACGACGATTCCTCGGCCTTCTTCACCGGGTACAGCCAGCGGGCGTCGGACTGCAGCGCCGTCCAGGCGCGGCGGGTGATCATCCCGGGGTCACCGGGGCCGAGCGAGGCGCCGATCAGTTTGCCGTAGCGGGGGGTTTCGGTCATGCGCTTTCCTTGTCAGGGTTGCGGGTGGTGACGATCCAGACCGGGTTCTGCGCCGCCAGCCGGTGCAGGCCGAGGATCGGCTGGCTGCGACTGGCCTGCAGCTGGACGACCTGCCAGTCGGCGCCGGCAGCCTGCAGGGTGCTGGTCGCGGTGGCCAGGTTCTCGAGGGTGACGAAATTCATCACCAGCCGGCCGCCGGGTCGCAGGCGGTCGAGGACGAGGTGGATCAGCTCGCTGAGTTCGCCGCCGGAACCGCCAATGAACACCGCGTCCGGGTCGGGCCAGCCGGTCAGGCCGGCGGGCGCCCGCCCCTCGATCAGCGTGTAGTTGCCGATGCGCAGGCGGGCGGCATTGGCGCGCGCAATGGCGGCATCGGCGGCGTTCTTCTCGATCGCCCAGACGTGGCCGTGCGGCGCCAGTCGCGCGCATTCGAGGCCGACCGAGCCGGAGCCGGCGCCGATGTCCCAGACGGTCGCCGCTGCCGTCAGGCGCAGCTTGGCGAGTGACACGGCACGCGCCTCGAGCTTGGTGATCAGCCCGTTGGCCGGTGTGCGCTGCAGGTAGTCGTCGTCCTCGCGGCCGAACGCCGGTTCCGCCGGCAATTCATCGCGCTCGACGAGGACGACGCTCGGTTCGACGAAGTTCGTCGTCGCCGCCTGCGCCGCCGACAGCCCGGGATGCAGCGTCTCGTCCGGCAGCAGCAGGCGGCTGGCGACCGACAGGCGCAACTCGTCGCCATGGCCGACGGTGAGCAGCGCGCGCGCCAATCGCGCCGGGTCGTTGGCCGGGCTGGTGAAGACGAAGACGCGGCGGTGCAGCGCGATCGCCCGCAGCACCGGGTAGAGACCGTGGCCCGGCGTCGCGCCGACGATCCATTCGCCGGCATCCTGGCTGTGGCAGGATGCGATCTTCACGTCCTGCCAGGCCTTGCCGAAGCGCGCGCAGGCGATCTGCAGCGTCGATGGCGCCGGCAGCACGGTCACCGGCAGTCCGGGCAGGCGGTCGATCAGGCTGCTGCCGATGCCGTGGCAGAGCGGATCGCCGGTCGCCAGCACAGCGACGCTGCGGCCGGCGGCGAGGGCGTCGCGAATCCATCCCGGGCACTGCGCCAGCGCGCCGTCGAGCGGGCGCAGTTCGCAGTTCGCTGCCAGTTCCGGCCGTACGAGCTGCAGCGTCCGCTCGACGCCGATCACCAGCGCGGCGGCACGCAGGCAGTCGCGCGCGCTGCCGGAGAGGCCGTGCCAGCCGTCGTCGAGGATGCCGACGACGGTGCAGGTCGGCTGCGCTGCCGGCTCAGAGGGCTTCATGTTCATCGACCTGGCAGATGAAGCGGCCCTCGAAGTCGCAGACCAGGATCGACAGCCGGTAGTCGCCCGGATACTGCTGCTTGAGGCTCCGCATGGCGCGGCCCGCCAGTTCACGGTGGAAGGGAACCGTCAGTCCGAGGACGGCGAGCTTCTCGGCGGCGAAACGGGCGGTCTCGGCGGCCCGGATGTCGGCGATCAGCTCGGCCGGCGCGGCGACGGCGCGCGCCGCTTCGGCGAGGATCTCGCGGTCCACCTCGGCCCGCCAGGCGTGGGTCACCGCCAGCCCTTGGCTCATCTTGGTCAGTTTGCCGACCATGGCGCCGACGTACACCTGGCGCATGTGGCGCTTGATGGCGGTGGCGAAGGCGGCCTTGACGAAATCGCCCATCTGCACGAAGCAGGCCTCGTCGAGGCCGGGCAACTGGCGCATGGCGAACTTCTCGCTGCGGCCGCCGGTGGTGAGGACGACGCTGCTCTGCCCCTGCGCGGCGGCGACATCGATCGCCTGCACGACGCTGGCGCGGAAGGCGGCGGTCGAGTACGGCCGGACGATGCCGGTCGTGCCGAGGATCGAGATGCCGTCGAGGATGCCCAGGCGGGCATTCAGCGTCTTCTTCGCCATCTCGTCGCCACCGGGAACCGAGATGCTGATCTCCAGGCCATCGACGGCGAGGATCTCGGCAGCGACGGTGCGCACGTTGTCGCGGATGTTCTGCTGCGGCACCGGGTTGATCGCCGGCCCGCCGACCGCCAGACCGAGCCCCTCGCGGGTGACGATACCGACGCCGGGGCCGCCGCGCAGGTGGATCTCGCCGGCTTGCCGGGGCAGCCGGCGGACGTCGGCGGTGAGGTGGGCGCCGTGCGTCGCGTCCGGGTCGTCGCCGGCGTCCTTGACGACGGCGGCATGGGCGACGCGGTCGCTGCCTTCGCCGTCGACGCGGCCGTCGATGACGGCAAAGATCACCTCGCGGCCGTTCGGCAGCCGGCAGGCGATGCTCGCCGGCACTTCGCCGGCGAGCAGTCCGCAGGTCGCGGCGCGTGCCGCAGCCGCCGAGCAGGCGCCGGTGGTGAAGCCGGTGCGGTTGCCGCGCGTGCGCCGGGTGTCGCCCTTGCGGAGCTTTTCGCTCATGCCGCCCGTTGTCGCTGCGTCGCCTCGGCGAGCGAGAGCAGCGCATGGATGGCGGCGACGACCAGCGTCGAGCCGCCCTTGCGTCCCTTGACGGTGATCCACGGCACTTCGCCGAGCATGCGCAGGAGATCCTTCGACTCGGCGGCCGAGACGAAACCGACCGGCATGCCGATGACCAGCGCCGGCCGCACGTCGTGCTCGCGGATCAGTCGCACGACCTCGATCAGCGCCGTCGGCGCGTTGCCGATGCCGACGATGGCGCCGTCGAGTTCGCCGAGTCGCCACGCCTTGCGCATCGCCTGCACGGCGCGGGTCGTGTTCTCGGCACGTGCGCGCTCGATGACGTCGGCGTCGGAGATGTAGTGCCGGGTGCTCAGTCCGAAGTGCTGCAGCCGCGGCGCGGAGAGGCCGACACAGATCATCTCGACATCGGCGACGATCGCCCGCGGGCCGTTGAGCATGGCGTCGAGGCCGGCGCGCATGGCATCCGGGTGGAAGGCGGCGAGGCCGTTGAACTCGAAGTCGGCGCTGGCGTGGATCATTCGCCGCACCAGCGGCCACTGCTCCGCGCTGTAAGCGTGCGGGCCGACCTCGGCGTCGATGATGGCGAAGGAATCGTGCTCGATGGCGCGGCCGGCGGCGGTGAGCTGTTCGGTGATGGCGTCGTTGGTCATGGCGTCTCCGGGTCTTCAGGCGGGTTTGTGGGAACAGCCGTGATGATGCGCGTGCGCCGCAGGCTGTCCATGATCGTGATCATGCTCGAGCTGGCTGCCGCCGGTCGCGGTGTGACTGTGGTCGGGCAGGTGGCCGTCCTCGGCGAGCTCGCGATACTTGCAGCCATCGCACTCGAGCATGCGGCATTCGGGCAGGCCCTGGTCCTCGACCCGTGCGTCGAGCAGCGCGAAGATGCCGCGGTCGAAACCGAAATGCGTGCCGAGGGCGAAGGCGATCTGCGGGTATTGCCGCTGCAGGCGTTCGACCTGCTCCTTGATGCGCTCGATCAGCACGCCGGTGAACAGATAGACCGGGACGATGCAGATCTGCATCATGCCGAGGCGCGCCTGACGCTGCACGGCGGTCTCGAGTCGCGGCCAGGTGATGCCGGTGAACGCCAGGTCGACGAGTTCGTGCTCGTTCGCCTCGAAAATCCAGCGCGCCATCTTCGCCAGTTCGCCGTTGGCACCGGCATCCGACGAGCCGCGGCCGAGCAGGATGACGCCGGTGCTGCGTGGATCGGGCACCGCCAGCTGCTTCATCAGTCTTTCGAGTTGCGCCTGCAGGACCGTGAACAGCGGCCGCCCCATGCCGAGATGCGGCGTGACCGCGAAGTCGACCGCCGGATGACGCCGGCGGGCGCGCTCGAGTGCCGCCGGCAGCTCCATCTTGACGTGGCCGGCGGCGTTGAGGATGAACGGGATGAGGAGGACGCGCCGCGTGTCGCGGGCGGCGCGATCGAGTCCCTCATCGAGGAGCACGTCGGCGTGCTCGATGAAGCACACCTCGATGCGCCAGGCCGGATGCTGCTCGCGCCACTGCGCGGCAAAGTGCAGGGTTTCGCGGTTGCCGTCGCGGTTGCGCGAGCCGTGACCGACGAGGAGGATGCTGGTGTCCGATATCATGGCTTGGCCTCGCTGGCTTTGCGGAAGCGGTGGGAGAAGGAGGGGTCGTAGAGCTTGCTGCGCGCGAGGTCGGGCCAGTCGGCGGCACCCAGCGTCGGTGAGGCGATGATCATCGCCTGCGCGGCGATCCGTTCCGTCTGGCACTTGCGCTTGATGTCGGCGAGGGTGCCGCGGACGATCTTCTCCGCGCCCGGCCAGCTCGCCTTCTGCACCACCAGGATCGGCGCGTCCTCGGCCCAGCCGGCGGCGCGCAGCGCATCCTGCACGCGGTGCAGCAGGGTGATCGAGAGAAAGATGCAGAGCGTCGTGCGGTGCGCCGCGAGCGCCTCGAGATCCTCGCCGGGCGGCATCGGCGTGCGTCCGGCGACGCGTGTCAGGATCACCGTCTGGGTGACTTCGGGCAGGGTCAGCGTCTCACCGGCGGCGGCCGCCGCCGCCAGTGCCGACGAGACGCCGGGGACCACCGCCCAGTCGATGCCGGCGGCGGTCAGCGGCCGCGTCATCTCGATCAGGGCGCCGTAGAGGCCGGGGTCGCCGGTCTGCAGGCGGACGACGGTGGCGTGCCGCGCCGCCTGCTCGAGCAGCCAGTCGGTCATCTCGGGCAGCGTCATGTCCTTCGAATCGCGGATCGTGCAGCCGGCGGGGGCGAAGCGCGTCGCCGCCTGGTCGACGAGCGAGCCGGCGTAGAGGATGGCACCGGCTGCCGCGAGCAGATTGCGGCCCTTGACCGTGATCAGGTCGGGGTCACCGGGGCCGGCGCCGACGAACCAGACCTTGCCGGCCATCAGGCGGCACTCCGTTGCCGGCCAGGCGGCGTTTCGTTCATCTTCGGTTCTCCTGATGGCGTCTCGGCGAGCCATGCCAGCAACTGTGCGATGTCGCCGGGAACGGGTTCGGCTGGCAGCACACCGCGGGCGACGAGTGCGCGGTGCAGGGCGATGACCGCCGGCAGGGGCTGGCCGGCGTCGTGCAGCGCCGCCACCTGCTGCGGCAGGTCCGCCGCGGCGAATGAAGCGCGGCAGCGGCCGCCGCTCAGCAGGTGGATGTCGTCGGCCCAGCGGTAGGCGAAGTCGACGTCGTGGGTGGCCAGCACGATGCTGATGCCCCGCGCCGTGAGCGCGTCGAGAACCTGCAGTAGTTCGTTCTGCATGCCGGGGTCGAGACCGGCCATCGGTTCGTCGAGCAGCAGCAGTTCGGGTCGCATGGCGAGAACGCCGGCGATGCAGACGCGCTTCTTCTGCCCGAAACTGAGATGATGCACCGGGCGCTCCGCCTGTTCCGTCATGCCGACCGCCGCCAGCGCCTGCGCTACCCGCGCCCGCACTTCGGCTTCGTCGAGGCCGAGGTTGAGCGGGCCGAACGAAACGTCCTCGAAGACGCTGGCCGAGAAGAGCTGCCGCTCCGGGTTCTGGAACACCAGCCCGACCCGCCGGCGCAGTGCCACGAGGCCGTCGCGGCTGTAGTCGAGCGGGCTGCCGTCGATGCGGATGCCGCCCGCCGAGGGCTGCAGCAGGCCGTTGAGGTGCAGCAGCAGCGTCGTCTTGCCTGAGCCGTTGGCACCGAGCAGCGCATTGCGGCTGCCGCGGCGGATGCCCAGCGAACAGTCGTCGAGGCCGCGGCTGCCGTCGGCAAAGACGTGGCTGACCGCCTGCAGTTCGAGCAGCAGTTCGTCGGCCATCAGCCGAGACCTACCGCGAAGAGGATCAGTGCGGCGCCGGCGACGACGGCGAGCAGCGTGTCACGCCCGGCATTGGCGAAGCCGGGAGAGAGGAAGCGCAGCGGTCCGCCGCCATTGCGCGCCACCGCCGCGACGTGCAGTGCTTGCGCCCGCTGCCAGATCTGCACGGCGAGGTTGGCGAGCAGCAGGCCGAGCGAGCGCCAGCCGTGACGCAGCGAGGCGTAGCCGAGGCGGGCGGATTGTGCGGTCAGCGTGTCGCGCACGGCTGTCGCGAGGACGAACAGCATGCGGTAACAGAGCACCATCAGGTCGAGCAGGACCTCCGGCACGCGCAGGCGGCGCAGCAGCCCGATCAGGTCCGGCAGCGGCGTCGTCAGCACGAGCAGCAGCAAGGCCGCCAGCGACGCCAGTGAGCGGCCGGCAAGCGTCGCGACGCGTCGCGCCGCGTCCGGCGCCAGCCCCCACGTGAACTGCCCGGCGGCATCGGGGCCGACGGCAACGAGCAGCGACAGGCTGCCGATGGCGAGAAAGCCGACGGCCGGCGCGGCGACGCGCAGGTACACGCCGGCGGCGACGCGGGCCCCGAGCACGGTGGTCAGCGCCAGCAACAGCGCGACGCAGGCGGCTGTCGCCGGCGTCGCGGCGACGAAGGCGGCGAGCAGCCCGGCCAAGGCGAGGCTGCCCTTGGCGGCGGGACTGACGCGCCGCCAGCGGTTGCCGTAGGCCGCCTGCTCAATCAGCACGATCGCAGCGTTCCCGTTCGGCGGCGCGACGCATCTTGTCGCGGGTGACCGACGCCCCCAGCCAGTAGCCGATGATGCCGGCGCCGACGGCGGCCTGCAGGGCGAAGAGCAGCGAGGCGATCTCGCCGCTCGCCGGTTCGAGCAGCGGAGCAAACCATGGCTGGTAACCCGGGGCGATCTCCTCGATCGCCTTCTGCGCGACGCTGTCGGCACCGGCAAAGATCTCGCTCGGCTGGCCGTCCGGGCCGGCGGCCGGCCGCGGCACCAGCCACAGCGGCAACGCCGTCAGGAGCAGCACGGCGGCGATCAGCAACCAGTTTGTGCGCTTCATGCCCGCAGCTCGCGACCGGCAAACAGCGGCATGCCCTTCAGTTCGTCGCCGTTGAAGCGCAGCAGCGCCTTGACCACCAGCACGCTCAGCAGTCCCTCGCTGATCGCCAGCGGAATCTGCGTGATGGCGAAGATACCGGCGAACTTGGCGAACGAGGAAGCGAAGCCACCGACCGGATCGGGGAAGGCCCAGGCGAGTTGCAGCGAGGTCGTGACGTAGGTCGCGAGGTCGGCAAAGCAGGTGGCGGCGAAGACGCAGGCGGCGAGCGGCAGGTGCAGCCGGCGGCCGGCGCGGAACAGCCCGGCGGCGACGAAGGAACCGACGATCGCCATCGAGAACAGGTTGGCGCCGAGCGTCGTCAGCCCCCCGTGCGCCAGCAGCAGCGCCTGGAAGAGCAGGACGACGAGGCCGACCGGCACCATCGCCGTCGGCCCGAAGAGCAGCGCACCGAGGCCGACGCCGGTCGGGTGCGAGCAGCTGCCGGTCACCGAGGGCAACTTGAGCGCCGAGAGGACGAAGGAGAAGGCAGCGGCAACGCCGAGCAGCATGCGCTGCTCGGGCTGCTCGTGCAGCCGGCAGCGCAGCGAACGCACGCCGACGACGACGAACGGCGCCGACGCCAGGGTCCAGCCGACGGCGTGCTCGACCGGCAGGAAGCCTTCCATGATGTGCATCGCGTTCCCCCTTTCGAAGGCTGACGACCCGTCAGCCGAAAACCCCGAAGGAGGAAGGTGGTCTCGATGCGCAGCGGGCGCGACCAGAGACGCCTTCCCGTCACCCCGGGGAATGGTGCAATCCGGTTTCGGGCCGGTCTTCTGGCTTGCCCTCGATCTTCCCCGCGCCTTCCCGTGCCTGGGCACAGTGGCGGATTGCGGAGTCGTCAGGCTTACAGCAGCGGGGGCTGCGCCGGAATGGGTCACCGTCACCATGGACGGCCAACTTCACCGGCTTCCCGTTTCACCCGCCCCGTGACTGCGGAGCAAGGCACCCGAAACGGGATTGATTATACGTCGAAAGGATCCTCGGGGGAGCTGCTGCGGCGATCAGGCTGCGGCGCCAAAGCGGCGGACGACTGCCGGCAGGTCGCGGGGCGAACGGATTGAGGCGTTCCCGGAGGCGTTCCCGGAGGCGTTCCCGGAGGCGTTCCCGGAGGCGTTCCCGGAGGCGTTCCCGGGGCCAGGTTCGACATTGCCGCCGCTTGTTGGCGGATCCCATGACTTGACGACCCTGCCAGTGCGCGGAACACTGCACGAAGCGGCTTGGGCTGCTAGCATGCAGCTTTTCTTGCCGCAGAGAGGAGCGCGCGATGCAGCACGGCAGAGTGACCCGTTGGAGCGAGAGCGACTACCTGCGTGCGGAGCGCGCGGCGGTCGTGCGCCACGAGTATGTCGCCGGACAGCTCTTCGCCATGCCAGGCGGCAGCAAGGCCCACAGCACGATCGCCCTGAACATTGCGGCGCGCCTGCGAACGCACTTGCGCGGCCGCCCGTGCCGTGCGTTCATTGCCGACATGAAAGTGCGAATCGAGGGAGCGCGCAGCCATTGCTACCCGGATGTCGTCGTTACGTGCGACGCGGCAGACTTGGCGCCGGCCAGTCCGCGGGACTACTTGACGGCCCCTTCGTTGATCGTCGAAGTTCTCTCGGCGAGCACGGAAAGCATCGACCGTCGGGAGAAGCTGCTGGCGTACGCACAACTGCCGGGGCGTCTCGAGTACGTGCTGGTGGACAGCGCCAGCAGGCGGGTCGACATCTATCGTCAGGAGGAAGACGGCGAAATGGTGCTCGAGATTCCGGCGCCGGATGAACCCGTCCATCTCGACAGCGTGGGGCTTGAGCTCACTTTCGAAGAAATCTACGAGGAATCCGGCATCGACTGAAAGCGCAGCCGTGCTGGAGCGGGCGCTTCCGTGCGTCCCGCCGGCATGGCCGTCGTGTGTGTGCTGCATGCGGCCAGCAACCGCTGGAGCCAGTCGGGATTCGAGGCGTGGCGGGACGGGGAGTCGTGCAGGATGATGCGTCGAGAGAAGACGCGGCGAGCGACTGCAGCGATCAGGCACCGGCGCCGAATAGGCGGGCGACTGCCGGCGGATTGCCGGCGAAGTAGAAGTGGACGTAGGAAGCGGTGATCGAACCATGCCGGTAGATCGCCTCGCCGTCGCCGCCGGCCGGCCGGCGCGCGCGACAGAGCGGCGCCAGCGGCGTGTCGCTGCGCGAGTAATGGAAGGTGTGTCCGGAGAGCCGGCCTTCGGGCAGGTCGGCGACCTGCATGCCGAGCGCCGCCAGACGTGGCTGCATCACCGCCCGCCCGGGCAGCAGGCCGGCCAGCGCGTGCCGCTCGCCCTCCCGGTCGATCACCTCGTCGAACAGGCTCATCATGCCGCCGCACTCGGCGAGCAGCGGCCTGCCGGCGGCGACGTGACTGGCCAGCGCCTGCCAGAGGTCGCGCCGCGTCGATAGCACCGTCGCGTGCAGTTCGGGGTAGCCGCCAGGCAGCCAGAGCGCATCGCAGGCGGGCAGCGCGTCGCCGGCGAGCGGCGAGAAGAAGCGGATCTCGGCCCCGAGTTCGCGCAGCGTGTCGACGTTGGCCGGGTAGATGAAGCCGTAGGCGGCGTCGCGCGCGATCGCCACGCGGCGGCCGGCAAGCAGGGCAGGGACGGGCGCTGCCGCGGGGGCGGCGAAGTGCACCGGCGGCGGCAGGCCGACGCTCGCCGACGCCGCCAGCGCATCGGCGAGACGGTCGAGGCGGCCCGCCAGGTCGGCGATCTCGGCCGCCTGCAACAGTCCGAGATGGCGCTCCGGCAGGCTGTCGTCGCTGCGCGGGACGGCGCCGAACCAGCCCATTCCTGCCGGCAGGCTGCGGCGCAGCAGGTCGCTGTGATGCGCGCTGCCCACCCGGTTCGCCAGTACGCCGGCAAAGGGCAGCCCGGGGCGGTAGGTCGCCAGCCCGTGCGCGACGGCGCCGAAGGTCTGCGCCATCGCGCGCGCGTCGATCAGCGCCAGAACGGGAATGCCGAACAGGCAGGCGATGTCGGCAGCCGACGGCTCGCCGTCGAAGAGCCCCATGACGCCCTCGATCAGGATCAGGTCGGAATCGGCAGCGGCGCGCGCCAGGCGGATGCGCGCGTCGTCCTCGCCGCACATGCCGAGGTCGAGGTTGTAGCACGCGCGTCCGCTGGCGACGGCGTGGATCTGCGGGTCGAGGAAATCCGGGCCGCACTTGAAGACGGTGACGCGCCGTCCCTGGCGCGCGTGCAGGCGGGCGAGGGCCGCCGTCACCGTCGTCTTGCCCTGGCCGGAGGCGGCGGCGGCAATCAGCATCGTCGGGCAGTTCGGCATGGCTACAGCGCCTCATCGGGCATGGTTGCTTCCTTTTCCGCGGCGAGCGGGAGAACGGATGAGCGGCATGGTTTTCTCCGGGGATCCGGTTGCGGGCCAACTGGTGAGGGTGTCGAGGATAGCACGCGCGAACGGGCATCGCTGCCGTCGAGCGCTCCGCGTTCGGCGCGCAAGGGCCGTGCCTGTTCCTCCACCAGAAGGCCGGGTCGCCGGTGGCTCAGCGAGGCTCTGGTCAAGCGGGGTGCATGCTGCCACAATCAGTGGCAATACGTGTCTGGATGGTCACACTCATGCCAAGCAAGCCGCACGACGATCTGCCGACCCTTGTCGATCGGTTGAACTGGGGCGACGAACTTGCCCACCTGTGCGGGAGCATCGAGCAATGCACGCCGCCGCACGTTTTTGGTGTGCATGGCGATTGGGGTTCCGGGAAGACCAGCTTCATGCGCCAGTTGCAGTGGCTTCTCGGCGGCGAAGTGGCCAGGAACGACGGTTCGGTCGGGAGCGAAAGCGACACATTCAGTGGCACTGATGATGATCAGCGCGACGCGCGCGAGCGGCGGGGCAAGAAGATGGTCACGATCTGGTTCGAAGCTTGGCGCTACCAGAGCGAGATGGTGCCGGTGGTGGCGCTGCTGCATGAGATGCGCCGGCAACTCTCGACGGCGGCTGTGGTGAAGGACAAGTTGTCAAAGCTCAGCCAGGTTACGGTTCGCTACCTTGTCGGCAGTCTGAGCGATGCTGCCCGGACCATTGGTGTTGAAGCGGTGCTACCGGACGCGAGTAGAATCGAGAGTATTGGCGAGAGGTGGGAGAGGGCGCATTTTGCCGAGTCCTTGCAGACCGACTCGATCCGGGGCTTCCTGAGCGAGGCGATCAAGGAACTCCTGCCGGAAGACAACGGCGCTCGTTTGGTGGTGTTCATCGATGACCTTGACCGCTGCAACTCGACAGCCGCCTTCCGTTTGCTCGAGGGATTGAAGATCTACCTCAATGTTCCCCGTTGCGTCTTCATCATCGGCATGAACGAGCAGACACTGGTCGACGCCATCGCCAAGGAGTTGGCGCTGCCCAAAGATGTGCCGCACGCTGTGGTCCAACTGCGCGCCGCCCATTACCTGGAGAAGATCTGTACCAATGTCTTTCGCCTCCCGCCGCCACCAGATCCGCCGCGGCACCTGGGGGACTGGCTAAACGACCTCGAGCAGAAGCAAGCCCTGCTGATGGCCATCGGCGATCTGAACTGTCTGCCACCCAATCCGCGCCGGCTGAAGGCACTTGCCAACCAGTGGTCGCGCTTCATCGACCGTGTGGATTGGCCTGAGGGTTATGCGGAGCAGGAAGCGCTCGCGGCGCGGGTGCTGGTTGCCGCCTACATCTGCCAGTTCCATCGCGAACTTTGGGAGCGCTGGTGCTTCCAGCCGGGTTTCTGGGAAGAGATCAAGGCGTGGTGTTGCGGTGAACTTCCCGCTCTCCGGTCGATACCGGCACGGGGTGGCGCCGAAAGGCCGATGCAGGACGAAGAGCGGCCACAGCTCAAGCCAGCCGAGTGGATCGGTGCGCTGCGCTTGCCTGAACGCCGCTTGCCCGGCCAGACCGACGACGAAACCTGGGGCTCGGACTATCCAGACCCAAACGCGATCGAGATCTTCTGGATTGCGCCGCTGGTGCGCAAGCGAAGGGCGATTCTCGTTGCCAACGACTTCGACGCGCTGCTTAAGTGCGCGCGCCCGCCCACATGAGCAGAGATGCAAGCGTGAAACCGTTGTGGGACGATCTGCCACTGCGTCGCTACCTGAGCGAAGTGGCGACCCGCATGGGCGTCGTCGAAATCCTGGCACTTGACAACCTGCGCGATCTGCCGCGGATTCGGATCGAGACGATCTACGTGCCGCCTTTGCTGGCGGAGTATGCCGTTGATGCCGAGAGCGACCCCAAGCGCTGGCCACCGGGGCAGAGCCTGATCGATGCCCTGGCCGAGTACCGGCGGCTGGTGGTTCTTGGGGATCCTGGGGGCGGCAAGACGACGCTCGCCAACTGGTTGGCTTGGCGACTGTCAGCGGGGTTGTCGACGCCCCTGCCGCCATTTCTCGCCGACAAGGTACCGTTGCCCTGTGTCTTGCGCGAGGTGCCGGCAGCAGTGCTGGCGCGGGAAACGCCGCTTTCCGGGCTGGTCGAGCACGTCGTTCGCCGTCTGCTTGGTGACCAGCCCAGCGACGAGCTTCGAGCGACACTGCAGGCCCGTGTCGCCGCTGGCAGGTACGTACTGATTCTCGACGGTATCGATGAAATCCCGCTTGCGGGGCGCGACCGGGTGCGCCACTGGCTGCGCACGGCGAGCGCGCAGGACGCCTGCGTGCTCGCCACTTCGCGCATCGTCGGCTACGACGATTGGCCGGTGGACCGAATGACACCGCACAATTGGTTGCGCGATCGACTTCCGGAGTCCCTGTGGCAGCCCACGCCGCCGAGTATTGCCGCGACCGAGGCCACAACTCCAAAGGGGGTGACGCCGGTTGCCCAACCATTCACGGCATGGTTTCGTTCCCTCGAAGTGGCGACGATCAAGGCTCGTGTTGATTACCTGTCGGCAACGAAAACGTTCCTTGAGGGGAACCCGGGTGGCGACTCCGAGCCTGCAGTTCCCGACGGTAAGGCGTTGCGGAACGAGCCTGCTTGGGCCACACGCCGCTACCTGATGCCCTTTGATGACGCGCGGATTGCGGCCTTCGCGACCAACTGGTACGCCCAGCGCTGCGCCTCCGCGATCGAGGCAGGCGAGAAGGCGGCGGATCTGGTGGCGGCGGTTTCGCGCCACGCAGTTACCCTCCGCCTCGCCCGCACACCCAATCTGCTGACGCTGATGGCGGTCGTACATCGCGAGCGAGCAGACCTGCCCGACGGTAAAGCCGTCCTCTACGACGAAATCGCCAACGCCTACATCAACAGCATCGACAGCGGCCGCAAGCTGGCGGGAGTTCCCGATCGTCTCGCGCACCACGACTGGAAGGAACGAAAGAGCTGGCTGGCGTACGTGGCCTTTTGCCTGCAGAAGCGGCGCTCGTCGGAGGATGAACAATCGGGCCTTCTCGCCGGGGAGACCGAGGTTTGCGCCTGGCTTGCGGAAGCCATGCGACGCTCGGGAGTCGCCGATGCGCGGCTGGCTGCACGCGATTGTCTGGCCTGGGTCGCGCGGCGCAGCGGCCTGTTGCTGCCGCGCGGCGACGGCATCTATGCCTTCGTGCATCTGAGTTTCCAGGAGTACTTCTGCGCCTGTCACTTGGCGCAACGCATGCTCACTCCGGCGTACATCCGTCGTGGTGTCAGCCCCGACGAAACGTTCAGACGCGAGGATCTACGAGACTGGGCTGGCCAGACACTGTGGCGCGAGACTCTTGTCTTCCTGTTCGAGAAACTTTCGGCCGAGCAGGATCCCGCATGGATCGAAGACCTTGCGCATGACGTTTTTCCCGAGGATGCCGGAGCTTCGCCGAGCGATCCCGTGTCGCAAACACGACTGGCTCTTGCTGCCAGGGTTATCGGTGACCGCCATGTACGCCTTGACGCATCGACCAGGGAGGCACTGATCTCGCGCTGCTTGGAAACGGTTTGGTTGGAATATTGGGGGATGCGCAGTGGGCGGGTGCACAGCTCTGGCGTCCTGCCGCTGCTGGTTGAGGGGGGGATAGCGTGCATCGTGCGTGGCGACGACAGTCATCGTGATGGCAGCGATGCGCTGCCCGGAGGTTTCGAGGATATTCCGCATTGCACAGTGGCCGAATTGCAGCACCTGGGTTCGCCGAAAGCGCTCAGGTTGCTGATCGTTCGCGATTCCGATTGGTCGGACAGCATCGCGTTCGACTCTTTTCCAGAGCTCCTTTTCTTGGCTCTCGACAACACCGCGGTCAGCGACGTGTCGGNNNTCGCTGGTCTGACGGGGCTGCAGAAACTCTCGCTACAGGACACCGCGGTCAGCGACGTGTCGGCGCTTGCTGGTCTGACGGGGCTGCAGGGGCTCTGGCTCGCGAACACCACGGTCAGCGACGTGTCGGCGCTCGCTGGTCTGACGGGGCTGCAGGAGCTCTGGCTCGCGAACACCACGGTCAGCGACGTGTCAGCGCTCGCTGGTCTGACGGGGCTGCGGGCGCTCTCCCTAGCGAACACCGGGGTCAGCGACGTGTCGGCGCTCGCTGGTCTGACGGGGCTGCGGGTGCTCTCCCTAGAGAAGACCGCGGTCAGCGACGTGTCGGCGCTCGCTGGTCTGACAGGGCTGCAGTTGCTCTGGCTCGCGAAAACCACGGTCAGCGACGTGTCAGCGCTCGCTGGTCTGACGGGGCTGCGGGCGCTCTCCCTAGAGAACACCGCGGTCAGCGACGTGTCGGCACTTGCCGATCTGAGGGGCCTGCAGAACCTCTGGCTGGGGGACACCGCGGTCAGCGACGTGTCGGCGCTCGCTGGTCTGCTGGGGCTGGAGGAGCTCTCGCTTGAGAACACCAGGGTCAGCGACGTGTCGGCACTTGCCGGTCTGACGGGGCTCCGGGAGCTTTCGCTCGAGAACACCCCGGTTAGGGATGTGTCGGCACTCGCCGATCTGAAAGGCCTGCAACAGCTCTCGCTCAAGAACACCGCGATTAGCGATGTGGTGGCGCTTGCTCCTCTGACCAACCTGAAGATCGTCGGTCTTGGTCGAGGCGCGCGACGGAAAAGGCAGAGGCGCCAAGCGGCAAAGGGGCCAGGCCCGAGCATACGAGGCGGGTGAGTCAGGGTGAATAGAGGTGACGTGAATAGAGGTGGACACGAATAGAGGTGACGAATAGAGGTGGACGAATA
>JFAX01000002.1:37117-39055 GCA_000585015.1 Candidatus Accumulibacter adjunctus
AATAGAGGTGGACGAATAGAGGTGACAGTATATGGAATACCATCCAGAGACCAGCCTGCTCACCAAGCGCTTCGAGCGCAGTCCGCGGATGGCTCGCGGCGGCTCTCTGCGCCTTGGCTTCCGGTCATGCCGTGGCGCCGCGTTGCTGGAAAGAGGATCTGGTCAATTTGCTGCTGAGCTGCGAGCGGCGCGAGCGAATTGCGACCGCGAGAGCTGTCGAACGGTTGCGGCGTTTGCAACCTCTACGCCATCCACCTGCGCGATGGCGCAGCCTCGGTCTTGATCGGCATCCGCCGGCAGCCCAGCATCGACTCGCCCGTTGCGACGCCTTCCGTCCAGCAGCCGCTGTCGCCGATGGTTGGCCAGTTGCAAGCATCGCCGCGCCGCGATCCTCGCCCGGTCGTGGCGCTCCGTCGCCACGCTTCCGCCGCTGCATGGCTGCCGGCGGGGCCGGTCATGATCCGTCGGATCCGGGAAGACTTGCGGAAGCGGTGTCCGGTCCTCTATCCTGAGTCTCTCGCCGGTCGGGAACGTCTGTCCTGACGCCTCCCGAAAACCCGGCGTCTGGGGAGAAGCGTCATGGTCCATACGCGGACGGCGTTGCAGCGGCGCCAGCAGGAATCCCGCACGACCCCGAAGATCTCCGAGCCGGGGGCTGTGCCTGCACTGCAGGGAATGCCGCGGTTTCTCGCGGTCGGCTCGGCCCGGCAATCGGCGAACGATGTCGCGCACGACGGCACACAGGGCCCCGGCCGGGCGCTGGCGCACGGCGAGCGCATCCAGAATTCGTTCGGATCGCGGCACGATCTGTCCTCGGTGCGGATGCACGTCGGCCGCAGTTCGGGCGAAGCCTGCGAGCGGCTCGGTGCCGGCGCGTTTGCGACCGGCCCGTCGATCGCGTTTCGTGCCGACCCCGACCTCTGGCTCGCCGCGCACGAGGCGGCGCATGTCATCCAGCAGCGCCATGGCGAGGGCCCACCCGCCGGGCTCGATTCGCCAGGTGACCGCCACGAACGCGCGGCGAGCGCTGTGGCCGATCGGGTGGTCGCCGGGAAGTCCGCCAGGGATCTGCTGCCGCGCGGTGAGCGCCGGGCCGCCGGCAGTGCAGGCGCGGTCCAGCGCTACACGATCGAAACACTCGGAGGAGGACGTGCGCAGGTTGGCGAGAACAAGCAGACGGCGCTGTTCGGGTCGCAGACGCTTTATGCGACATCCGGACTCATCAGCGGAGCGAACTCGAAGCTTCAGGCAGCGGGAAAACAGGGCTCGTCCATCGAGCTGAAAGCGGTCGGCGGCTCGGTCAGCGTCGATGGCAACTCGCTGACCGGCGTCCAACCGGAATTCCTCGCCAAGCCGGGGAGCCCACACTCGGGCGTGGAAAAGGCCAATGCGCCGGGTGGCATGGACACTGAAGGAACAGCCAATGGCCCGATGGCCCTGTGGACCGATTGCGGCCGCTCGTCGGCGGCGGTGACCGGTTCCTCCGGCGGTGGCGACCGCAGTGTCGTCTACTTCGACAACGGCGTCGCCAAGCTCGGCAAGGGCGTCGATGACTCGACGGTTTCGGACTGGCTGAAGGGAGAGCCGAACCAGATGGCGAACCAGGTCTACATGGATCTGATGCCACGCTTCATCGAGCGCTCGGACAACGCGGCATTCGTCGTCGAGGGTGTGCACTACGATTGGCAAGGCAACACGGCAGCGGGCGCCCTGGCGGGTGCGGCCGTCGGCGCCGGGCTCGGTGCCCTGATCGGCAGTTTCGTTGGCGGCCTGGGCGCGGTTCCCGGGGCAGTCATCGGCGGCGTGGCAGGCGCAATCGGCGGGGCGATCGTCGGTTCGCGGGCGCGCAGCAAGGTCTTTCGCAAGCCTGCCAGCATTGCCGAAGCCAAGGCGATGTACCTGGCGCTGGGCAGCGCCGGCATGGACAAGTTTGACAAG
>JFAX01000002.1:39346-42160 GCA_000585015.1 Candidatus Accumulibacter adjunctus
GGACAAGAGCCAGACGTTCCACCAGGAGCACCTGGCCAGCAAGACGCATGGTTCGCACGCGACGTCCATTGCGGTCAGGACCGACCAGTGAGCAAAGCGGAGGCCGGGCGCGACGAGTTGCCGCCGCGCCTTGATCGTGCCGAGCAGATGAGGCGGCTCGATGGGCAGCGGGTCCGCCTCGTCGGAAGCTACCTGTCCGTGCCGAGCCTGAAGAGGATGCCCCGTCCGGGGCGGCCGCTCGAGTACGTGGATCTGGGCGAGGTGGTCATTCAGATCGAGGGCAGTGCAGCGGCCTACGACCCGGCGGCCGGCGACACGCCGGCACGCATCGGGCTCGGCATCGCAGCGCGGCCGAGCGAAGAGATCGTTCGGCTCAACGATCGCCGCGTCTCGGTCGAAGGTCGAATCGTGCTGTGTCCCGAGATGGCTTCGACGTCTCCCGCCGCGGTGCAAAGACCCAGTCCGCTATTGCAGGACCCCAGCGGACTGCGCCTCGATGAGTGAATTCGGCCGCGAATCAGAAGGGCGAGTCGAGAGGGGGCCGACTCGTCGCTGCAATCGGCGGAGGCTTGGCACACCACAGCTTGTCCACCGAGTCTGACCAGAAGCAAGTCAATGATGAAGAAACTTGATCGCATCACCCCCGACCTCACCCGGCTGCTGCCCGAAGAGCTGGTCGAGCGCACGGTCACGCAGCAGCTGATCCCGGCGATCGCCAAGGACACGGCCCTGACACGCAAGATCGAGCACGCGGCGCAGCAGGTGCCGACGCGGCATCACTTGCGCAATGGCGACGCGCGGAAGATGGACTTCCTCACATCGGAGAGCGTCGATCTGGTGCTCACCTCGCCGCCGTACTGGACGCTCAAGGAGTACGACGACGCGGAAGGTCAGCTCGGCGACATCGGGGGCTATGAGGCTTTCCTCGACGAGCTCGACACGGTCTGGCGGGCCTGCTTCGACGCGCTGGTCCCGGGCGGGCGGCTGATCTGCGTGGTCGGTGATGTGTGCCTGTCGCGGCGCCGCAACGCCGGCGTGCATGAGGTGGTGCCGCTGCATGCGTCGATCCAGGAGCGCTGCCGGCGGATCGGCTTCACCAATCTGGCGCCGATCATCTGGCACAAGATCGCCAACGCGGCCTTCGAGAGCAGCGGCAACGGCGGCGGCTTCCTTGGCAAGCCTTACGAGCCCAACGCGGTGATCAAGAACGACATCGAGTTCATCCTGATGCTGCGCAAGCCCGGCGGCTACCGCACGCCGACGGCGCCCAAGCGCCTGCTCTCGGTGATCCCCGAAGCGCTGCACCGGGCGTGGTTCCAGCAGGTGTGGACAGGGCTGACCGGCGCTTCGACCCGCGATCATCCGGCGCCGTATCCGGTCGAGCTCGCCGAGCGGCTGGTGCGCATGTTCAGCTTCGTCGGCGACACGGTGCTCGACCCGTTCATGGGCACCGGCACGACCGCGGTGGCAGCGGCGAAGTGGGGGCGCAACAGCATCGGCGTCGAGATCAGCCGCGAGTACGCGGAACGGGCGCGCCGCCGCTTCGAGCGCGATGTGAACCACCTGTTCTCGGTCGCCGAGCTGGCGACTGCCGATGACGACCCTCAGCCCGCCCGGGCGCGCGAGGCGGCGGCGTGATCCGCGACCTCGAAGCCGCGATCGACGGCTTGCTGTCGCGGCCCGCGACCTCGACGCTCCGCCTTCAGGACCTCGCCGACCTGCTCAAGTCGCTGCTTGATCGCGCCGGCCTGCCGGGCGTGCGCGGTGGGTCGAGCGGCGAACTTTCGGTGCCCGGCCTGTCGCGTCCGAAGAACTGGGACATCGCCTACGAGTTCGCCGGCAAGTTCCGCCTGCTTGTTTCGCTGAAGTCGATGCTGAAGAACATCAGCGGCTCGGTTCCCAACCGCATCGACGATCTGCAGGGCGAACTGGCGAACGTGCAGCAGCTGCGCCCCGAGATCGTCATTGGCTACGTCGTGCTGCTTGACGTGGCCGAGGACAAGGTACGCAAGGAAGACGGCGAGATGTGGTCCGACTGGTTCGAGCACGCGCTGCGCCGGCTGGCGATCCGCAAGGCGCCGCTGTGGAACCCAGGGCTGATGGAAGGACTGTGGTTCATTCGCTTCGACAGCAGGCGCGCTTCCGGCGAGCGCCTCGTCGACCCGACGCGCGTCGAACGCGAAGGCGGTGAGTTCATCCGGGCGCTGTTGTGCGAGTTGCAGCTGCGCGAGCCGGCAGTGGAATTGCGCCAGCCGCTCGACTGCACGGGACTGAATTCGCTGGCCCGGTGACGCGCCGGCAGGTGGTCGTCGCTGCGCGGGATGGCGCCGGACGAACCGCTGCCGGCGGATGGACTCTCGTCGCGACCACCCGACTCGTCATCCCCTGGCGTTGGTGACGCGGCCGCGCGGGCCGTGTTCGACGTGGAGAATCTGCGTCTTCTGCCATGCGGCAAGCTTCTCCGGGTCGAGGGCGGCGCCGGTGTCGATGCCAATGGGCCGCCAGCGGTCGTCGGCCGTGCCGATGCGCGCCTTCAGTCTTTCGCGCAGCGCGCCGACGAGAAACACGAGAACGGCGACGCCGACGACGTAGGGCATCACCTGCAGCAGCGAGAGAAAGGTGGCGAGGCTGATCTGACTCGGGAAGAGGATTTCCGGGAGGTCGTAGCCGAAATGCCGGCCGAGGGCGAAAAGAAAAGGAATCCACATGGCCAGCCAGAGAAGCCAGGCGAGCGCAGTGATGACGACAGCCGACACCCGCCGCAGCGGGTGCGCCAGGTCGGGCCGCTCGATGATCAGCGGGAGGCGTCGGGCT
>JFAX01000002.1:42820-52367 GCA_000585015.1 Candidatus Accumulibacter adjunctus
TGCAGCTTCCAGGAAATGTCGACATCGTCGGTCAGCTTCTCCGGGCTCCAGTAGCCGACCTCGTGCAGCGCGCTGCGGCGGAAGGCGGCGATCACTCCGGCGACGGTGAAGATCAGGCCGACCGAGCGCTGCGCGCGCTTGATCAGACCGACGATCGACGAGAATTCGCCGACCTGCAGGCGGCCGAGCAGGGTCGACCGGTTGCGCACGCGCGGGTTGCCGGTGACGGCGGCGACCTCGGGCTCGTCGAAATGGCGCACCAGCCAGTTCAGGGCGCAGGGGTCGAGGCGTGCATCGCCGTCGATGCCGACGAGGATTTCGGCGGCCGTCAGCAAAGCCGCCGTGTTGAGGCCGACCGCCTTGCCCTGGTTGGCGACCTGGTGGATGACGCGCAATTTCGCGAAGCGTGCCGCCAGCGCGTTGAGCAGTTCGCCGGTACGGTCCGTGCTGCCGTCGTTGATGGCGATGACTTCGTAGTTCGGGTAGCGCAGCTCCATCAGGGCTTCGACGGTCTCCTCGACATTGGCCTCCTCGTTGTAGCAGGGGACGAGCACGGCGATCAGCGGGTAGTCGTCGCGCGGCGGCGGCTGGTCGACGATGCGGTGCGGGCGGCGCTCGAAACGCAGGTAGAACGCCATGCCGCCGATCATCCAGACGACCGACATCAGCACCGGGTAGAAAAAGACGTAGGCGAGGATGGCGCTCCAGAAGTCGCCGAGCAGGACCGGCAGCGGCGTCATGGCAGTTGCGGCTGCCAGCGCAGCGAGAGGGAAGGGAAGATCGGCCCCATCAGGCTCTCCGGCAAGCCGCCGACGCCGAACTGGCGGAAGCCGTCGGCTTCGAGCTGCCGCATCTGGCGGGCGATGGTTTCCGGCGGCAGCGAGGCGTCGAACTCGAAGAGGACGTGCCGGGCCATTTCCTTGGGAACGGTGGCGAGGTGCTCCGTGCCGGCAGGCAGCAGCATCAGGTCACCGGGGCGCAGCGCCGCCCATTGCGTGGCAGTCGGCGGCTGCTCCGGCGCCCAGGCGATCTGCAGCGGCCAGACCCAGCGTGCGGCCGCCTCGCGCAGGCGCCGGGCGGCGGCGCTGTCGGGCGCGGCACGCACGCGCAGGCCGGCGAAATTGACCTGGCGCGCGAGGTCGGCGACCAGTTCCGGTTCGGCGAGCCAGGCGGCCGGCAGGTCGATGAAGACCGGCACGCCGGCGCGGCGCTCGGTCTGCCAGGCGATGTGGTTGAGCTGGTCGGCGGCGACCGGACGCAATCCGGTCGGGAACAGCGCCATTTCCCGGCCGTCGCGTTCGATCGTCGGTTTGACGAAGGCGATGTTCGGGCTCAAGCTCAGCAGGCGGTCGAGGGTCGGCGAGAGGCCGTCCTCGCCTGCTGGCCAGGTGGCGGGGTCGACCTTGACGCTGCGCGCCGGGTTGGCGTCCCAGGTGACGCGCAGCATTTCGGCGAAGGCCTGCAGCGAAGGGCTGTTCTCGATCAACTGGCGTTTCCAGGCGGACTGCGGCGTGCCGGCATCGTTGAAGCCGTCGACCAGCGTCAGGCCGATCGGCATGCCGAGCTCGCCGGCGACCTCCTGGGCGGCCTGGTTGCTGCGCCCGTAGGGCCAGACGATGATCCGCGGCGCCTTGCCGGTGTGCTGGCTGATGCTGTCGCGAAGATCATGGCGCAGGCGGGCGAGGTAGGCGGCATCGTCCTCGTAACGGCCGTTGGCGTACAGGCGGGTGGTCGTCGCCGGCTGCGTATTGCCCTGCGGGTTGGCGAGAATGCCGCGATGCAGGCCGTAGGAATGCGAGGCGACCTCGACCAGCCCGGAGGCCTGCATTTCACGAACCTGCTCCCAGCTCAGGAACTTGCTGCGCGCGACCGGCTTGCCGTCGTAGTCGACCATCTGGCCTTCGCGGACGTCCATCCACTGGCCGACCAGGGCGATGACCGCGGGGTAGTTGAACAGCCTGAGGAGCGGAAAGACGCGCGTGTAGGCATCCTTGAACCCGTCGTCGAAGGTCAGCAGGATGGCGTTGGGCGGCAGTGGCGGGCCGCCGGCGCGGGCGGCGAGGATCTGGTCGACGCTGACCGGATGGAAGTCGTTGGCCCGCATCCAGGCGAACTGCCGGGCGAGATCGCTGGCGCGGACGGCGGTCGGGGTCAGCGGCTCGTTGTCGGCAACGACCTCGTGGTAGCTCAGCGCCATGAAGCGGGCGTCGGCGGCCGGCGCCAGTGCGGCGGCGAGCGCCAGCAGGAGGCCGACGAGGCTGCGGATCAGAAACGCCACAGCAGCACCAGATTGGCAAAAGTGCGGCCTTCGCGCTCGCCGTCGTAGGGGCGCAGCAGGCGGCCGATGCCGTAGCGCAGCGAGAGGTCGCGGTCGATCTCCCAGCGGTGGCCGTATTCGATGGCCTCGATGGCCCCGGAACCGTAGAACTCCTGCCAGTAGGTGCCGCCGGTCAGCGCGAGGCGCTGCCGGAAGGAGTGGTCGTAGCTGCGCCAGGTGAGGTGCTCGACGGCTGCGGTCAACCACAGCGAACGGTCGCTTTTCGGGTTGAAGTAATTGACGGGGGCATTGAGCGAGTTGCGCGAGGCATCGGCGCCGAGCGTCGTCTCGAACATCCACTGCGGGCCGCTCAGCCAGCGCTCGAACCACAGGGCGTTGACGCCGCGGCGCAGGTTGCCGTCGGAAAAATCGCTCGCATACACGCCCAGCCCGAGCTTGCGCGATTCGTGCTGGCGCCAGTCGACGCCGAGGCTGACGCGGCTGGCGTGGATGCCGTCGGCGACGGCGCGCAGCGTGATCTGGTTGCTCACGCTCTCGCCGGCGCCGTAGAGGGTCCAGTGGTCGTCGGGCTGCCAGCGCACGGTGCCGGTGACGCCGGTCCTGACTCCGCTGCCGCCGCTTACCTCGCCGGTCACCCGCCAGCCGAGATGGCGCCATTCGGCGCCGGCGCCGGTGCGGATCCAGCTCTGGTTGTCGCCGTCGAAATCGGCGCTGGCCGAGTAGTTGTGGGCGAAGACCCGCCAGGTGTCGTTGATCGGCCGGCTGTAGAGGAAGCTGTCGATCGCCCAGTCGCGGCTGCCGAAGAAATTGACGTCCTGCCCCTCGCCATAGCCGGCTTCGACATGGAGCTCGTGACTGTCGTACAACTCATGGCTGCGGCGGGCGCGGCGCACCGCGCCGTTGTCGGCGTCGAGCTCGCTGGCACGGTCGAGCGCGGCGCGGGCGGCGGGCCAGTCCTGCAGGGTGAGCAGGTTCTCGGCAAGGTCGGCATGCAGCGCCGGGTTGAGCGGATCGGTACCGATGGTCCGGCGCAGCATCTCGTCACCCTGGCGCGGCCAGCCGCGGGCCAGCGCCAGGCTGGCCGACGACTCGCGGGCTTCGCTGTTGTGGGGAATCGCCGCATGGCGGGCATCGATGCGCGTCTGCGCTTCATCGAGGCGGTCGGCGAAGATGCGCACGCGGTCGGCCGCGATGTCGGCACTCAGGCGCTCGCCGTTGTAGCGGCCGTCGAGATGGCGGCGCTCGGGCAGGCGGGCGGCGTAGCGGTCGATGTGCCCGGTCGCGGCGTCGAGCTGCTCGGTCTCGACCAGGGCGTAGAAGAGCCCGAGGTTGCAGTCGAAATCGTCGGCATTGTCGGCGACCACCCGCTGGTAGAGGATCAGCGCCTCCTGCGGGCGGCGCAGCTCGAGGTAGCTGCCGGCGACATCGCGTTCCGCCCACAGCGGAACCGGAATGGCGCGGGCGAGCAGGCTTTCGTAGAGCGTGACGGCATCGGCGGCGCGGCGGCGGGCGGCGAGCGCGCTGAGGCGGTCGGTCAGGCGGCGCCGGTCTTCGGCGTCCGGCAGCTTGCCGGCGAAGAACTCGGCGGCGAGCGCGTCGCTTGCGGTCAGCGCGGTGTCGAGGCGCAGGAAGCGTTCCGGCCCGCGCAGGGTGTTGCGGTCGACGATGCCGTAGCGGATGTCGAGGGCGATGATGTCGCCCTCCATCGCCCGCCGATCGGCATCGGAAAGCGGCGCATCGAGCGCCGCGGCCTGCGTGAAGAGGCCGAGGCGCATGGCGGCCAGCCAGGCAGCCTTGCGCGCCTCGACGTTGTCCGGCTGGGCGCGGAGGATGGCGAGCTGGCGGCCCAGCTCCGGCGCCCAGTCGTCGCCGCCGACGGCTGCCGCTGGCGCCGGGGCGGGATGCCTGGCCCTTGCCGGCATCAGCCACTCCTCGCCGGCGCCCGCCGTCAGCGTGGCAAGGGTGAGGGAAAGCGGCAGGGCGCGGCGCAGACCGTTCATGGCGACCGATTGTAGCGTCTTCCGGCGGCCGGGTTCCGCTTTCCGGGCCGGCGTCGACCACCCGTCTGGCCAGCGTGTGGTTCCTTGCACAGTGGCCGCCACGCGGCGATGCGCGGTGCTGGCGGAATTCGCCCGGCGTCATCCCGTTCGCTGACGGGTTCGTGCCGATCGTGGCGCCTGCATCGTGCAGCGGAATCGCCCGTTCGGACAGGCACCCGTCGCCGATGCGCAGCCGGTCGCTGTCGCTGATCGATGCGCAGGCGGACCACCGGCGCCTGCGGCTATACTCCACAGCGAATCACTCGCCCCCTGCCGCATCCGATACGCCTGCCGAACATGCCTGCACAGCTCCTCCGCCTCCTTGCCAGCAGCGTCCTGATCCTCGGGCTGGCGCACCCCGTCCATTCCGCCAGGAACTACGGTGACGAGCAGTTCCGCCTCGAACACGGGCACGACGGCAAGGACGTCTTCTGGGCGCCGACGCCGGATGCCATGGTGATGCTGATGCTGCGGACCGCCAGGGTGACGCCGGCGGACATCGTCTACGACCTCGGCGCCGGCGACGGGCGGATTCCGATCGCCGCGGCACGGGCCTTCGGCGCCCGCGCGGTCGGCATCGAGCATTCGCCGGAGGTCGCCGCGCTGGCGCGGCGCAACGTCAAGCGCGCCGGCCTCGATGGGCGGGTGAGGATCGTCACCGGCGACCTCTTCGTCGAGGACTTTTCCGAGGCGACGGTGGTGACGATGTTCCTGACACCGGTCCTCAACCGCAAGCTGCGGCCGCTGCTGCTGCAGATGAAGCCGGGCACGCGCATCGTCTCGCACAGTTTCCACATGGGCGACTGGCAGCCCGATGCGACGATCGCGACCGAGAACGCGGAGGGCTTCTTCTGGATCGTGCCGGCGCAGGTGGCGGGTGAGTGGTCGCTGCGCCTGCCGGGCGATGCCGCGCCGGCCCGCCTGCGGTTGCAACAGGCCTACCAGCAGGTTTCCGGCACGCTCACTTCCGGCGAGCGGAGCGTTGCCGTCGCGGGCCGGCTGCAGGGTGCGACGCTGCAGTTCGACTATGTCCGGCCCGACGGCACGCCGGCAACCGTTGGCGTCGCCGTCGATGGCCGGCGCCTCGTCGGTCGGCAGACGCACGCGCAGGCAGCCGGCCCGGTGAGCGGCGAACGCCGCTGAAGCATCGGCCATGCCTGCACGCGGCGAGCAACCCAGCCCCCTGCTGCGAACGACGGGTGCGGTCGCCATCGTCGTCGGCATCGTCGTCGGTGCCGGCATCTTCAAGACACCGGCGATGGTCGCCGGCATCACGCAGGATCACGGCTGGCTGATCGCCGTCTGGCTGGCCGGCGCCCTCGTCTCGCTTGCCGGCGCGCTGTGCTATGCCGAACTGTGCGCGGCCTACCCACATGCCGGCGGCGACTACCACTTCCTCAGCCGCGCCTGGGGCAAGCGCTTCGCCTTTCTCTACGCATGGTCGAAGGCGGTGGTGATCAACACCGGTTCGATCGCCCTGCTCGCCTACGTCTTCGGTGATTACATGACGCGCGTCGTCGATCTCGGCGCGCATTCTTCGGCGCTCTGGGCGGTCGCCATCATCATCGCGCTCACCGCCGCCAACATCCTCGGGCTGAGCTTCGCCGCCCGCCTGCAGACGGCGATGGTACTGCTGCTCGTCGGCGGGCTGGCGGCCGTCGTCGTCGCCGGCTTCGCCGTACCGGCGGCTGAACTGACGTCGCGTCCGTCGCCGGCCTGGTTCGCCAGCACACCGCCGGCCGGCATGCTCGGCCTGGCGATGGTCTTCGTGCTGCTCACCTTCGGCGGCTGGAACGAGGCCGCCTACCTCTCGGCCGAAATGCACGGCGGCGCACGCGCCGTCGCCCGGGTATTGATCATCAGCCTGAGCATCATCACCGCCCTTTACCTGCTCGCCAATCTCGCGCTGCTGCACGGCCTCGGCCTCAACCGGCTGGCCGCCAGCAAGGCCGCCGGCGCCGAGGTACTCGGCCTGCATTTCGGCGCCTGGGGCGAGCGCCTGCTCGGCGTGCTCGTCGGGCTTGGCGCGCTGACCAGCATCCATTCGACGATGATCGTCGGCGCCCGCGGCAACTACGCGCTCGGCCGCGACTGGGCACCGTTGCGCCGCCTCGGCCGCTGGTCTGCCGGGCGGGGCGCGCCGGTGAACGCCCATGTCGTGCAGGCGGCCATCAGCCTGGCACTGGTCGTCTTCGGCACCTTCCAGGCCGATGGCTTCGCGGCGATGGTGGAGTTCACGGCGCCGGTCTTCTGGGCCTTCCTGTTCATGGTCGGGCTGGCCGTCTTCCGGCTGCGCCGGCGGCAGCCCGGGATCGAGCGGCCGTTCCGCGTGCCGCTCTACCCGCTGACGCCGGTCGTGTTCTGCGCCGCGTGCGCCTGGCTGGCGTGGTCGAGCGTCGCCTACGCAGCGAGCCAGGCGGCGGTGCACGTCTCGCTGCTGCTGATGCTGGCCGGTTTGGTCGTGCTCGGCGGGCTGCTGCTGCACGAACGCCTCGCCCGTCACGCCTGAGCCGTGCTGCTCGCCTGGCAGGCGTTGCGGACCATGCAGGCGCGCAAGCGCAAGGCTCGCAGCCAGACGAGCCGCGATCGCCCGTCGTGAGAGCATTCGTGGCTGCGGTCATCCGCCGCGGTGGAGCGTCCCGGCGGATGATCGCAGCGAGTGAGCGGACCGTGGTCAGAGGGCTCTCAGGGGCTCCCGGGTCCAAATTCGACATTGACGCTGCCATTGACGCTGTTTCACGACGACTCTTATACTTTGGTCGGTGCCCTTGGACTTCCCGTCGTTGGGGAGATCGCGCCGAAGGCATTCATCTTCGGTGTCACCATCCCCGTGCTGATGTACGGTGCCGGTTTCGCCGGCATCCCGTTTCCCGGGGGCGGGTCGCCGTACCCGCGCGCGGTGCTGAAGACCGGCGATCGCCTGCGCGTCGCCCCGGCGTGCACGCGGATCGGCATTCTGGAGCGCAGCAACCGAGAGGAGTCGCGCATGCATCCGTCCGTCATCGGCGTCGTCGTCCTGGCCTGTACCTTTGCTGGCGTCCAGCTCGGCATGCGATTGCGCAGCAGACTGCCCGACCAGCATCTGTCCGGGGACACACGCGACACCATCAAGCTCGCTATCGGCCTGGTGGCGACGGTCACCGCGCTGGTGCTGGGACTGCTCACGGCGTCGGCCAAGAGCAACTTTGACGCCATGGATGCGAACGTCAAGCGCTCGGCGGCCGGCTTGCTGTCGCTCGACCGGAGCCTCGCGCGCTACGGCCCCGAGGCCGCGGAGATCCGCCGGCAGCTGAAAGAGGCGGTGGCACAGCGGGTCGACGGCGTCTGGCAGGGGGGGCGTTCGGGCAAGGGCGCTTTCGACCCCTCGCACTCCGCACAGGCGATCGAGCACATCTCAACCGAGATACACCGGCTCGCGCCCGGGACCGACGAGCAGCGGGTGCTGAAGACGCGCGCCGTGGCGGCGGCGGAGTCACTGCTCGACACGCGCTGGATCATCGTCGCGGGGACTGCCGCGCCGGTGCCGGTTGCTTTCCTCGCCGTGCTCGTGCTGTGGTTGACGGTCACGTTCACGACCTTCGCCATGCTCGCGCCGCGCAGTCGGACCATGGTGCTCGTGCTTTTCGTCTGCTCGCTGTCGGTCTCGGGGGCGATCTTCCTCGTGCTGGAGATGAGTTCGCCCTTCGACGGCCTCATCTCGGTGTCGTCGGCGCCGATGGATTACGCGCTCTCGCACATGAACGAGTAGGCCCGGCGCGTGAACGGGCTGCCGTCCGCGGTTCCAGAACTGGCGCTCGCCCTGGCGCTTGCCTGGGGGGCGGGGATCCGCGTCTACGCGGTTCTTTTCCTCTGCGGGCTGGCGGGCCGAATGGCTTGGATCGACCTCCCAGGCCACCTGTCTCTGCTTTCGCATCCGCTGGTGCTCGGCGCGAGCGGCTTCATGCTGGTGGTCGAGTTCCTCGCCGACAAGGTGCCCTGGATCGACAGCATCTGGGATGCGGTGCACACTTTCATCCGCATCCCTGTGGGCGCAGCGTTGGTGACCATGCTGTTCAGCGACGGTTCGGCTGCGGTCTCCGCTGCCGCGGCGATTCTGGGCGGAGCCGTAGCGGCTGGCGCTCATTTCGCAAAGGCGGGCGCGCGCAGTTCGATCAATCTCTCGCCCGAGCCGTTCAGCAACTGGGCGGCGTCGCTCACGGAGGACGCGCTCGTGCCGACAGGGCTGTGGTTGGCGGTCGCGCACCCGGCAGCGTTTCTCGTGCTGCTGGTCGCGGCGACGGTCGCGGCGCTGCTGATGCTGCGGTGGATCTGGGGAGGCCTGCGGGCGATCGTCGGGCGCCTGCGCTGACCATGCGAGGCGGGCAGCATGCCGCCAGCTCGAGCAGTTCCTGGACGGTGAAGGTCCCCGCTTCCCGGCTGCCCGCCCAAGGAAGATTCGACATCGGTCAGGCAGGCCGCGCTCGCGACTCCGGATCCCACCTCCGTACCGGGGACAAGCTTGCTGCCCGGGGTGCGCCCTGGCTGTCGGTGCCGCGGTGAATCGGGTCGCGCGGCATTCTCACTGGCGCAGCGGTGATGATTGCCGCTTCCCCGCGCTGCGTCCGCTGCGACGGCGAATCGGTCAATGCTCCCGCTGCCCGGTGGCTTCGCGGCGAAACGGCAGATGGGCGGCCGCGGCAGCACGGTAGTCGACCACCGCTTCCTCTTGCAGCGCCAGATGGCGGGCCAGTAGCCGGCGCATCCCGGGATCGGCGATCCAGTGCGCCGAGCGGACGACGGTCGGCTGAAAGCCGCGCGCGAGCTTGTGCTCGCCTCCGGCGCCGGGCTCGAAGCGCCGCAACCCGTGGCGCAGGCAATATTCGATTCCCTGGTGGAAGCAGAGCTCGAAGTGCAGTCCGGGGTAGCTGCCGCTGCACCCCCAATAGCGACCGAACAGGGCCTCATCGCTGCGGAAGCAGATCGCCACGGCAACCGGGACGCGCTGCGCGCGGGCGATGAAGACGACCATGCGCTGGCCGAGAGCCAACGCAAGGTCGGCAAAACAGTTGGCGGAGAAAGCGGCGTGATTGTTGAAACGCTCGAAGGTGCTGGCATACAGGGCATGCAGCAGCGGCCACTCGGCGGGCTCGACCTGGTCGCCGTGGCGCGTTTCGAGCAGCAGTCCGCTCTCGGCCACGCGCCGGCGTTCGGCGCGGACCTTGCGGCGCTTGGCAGCGCTGAAGCTCGCCAG
>JFAX01000002.1:52528-55975 GCA_000585015.1 Candidatus Accumulibacter adjunctus
CGCTTGGCAGCGCTGAAGCTCGCCAGGTAGCCGTCGAAGTCGCTCCATCCCGGATCCAGCCAGTGGAACTGGACATCGTGGCTGAGCAGCAGGTCCTCGCCCTGCAGCCACTCCGCCTCTTCGTCGGTGGGCAGAGCGACATGCCATGAGGAAGCACCCAGCCGGCCGACCAGTGCCTTGGCACCGGCCAGCAGCACCTGCCGCACAGCGGCTGCCGACGCGCCGTCGGCAACCAGCAGCCGCGGCCCGCCGACCGGCGTGTGCGGCAGGCAGCTCATCAGCTTCGGATAGTACGCACGGCCGACCTGGCGCCAGGCGGCGGCCCACGCCCAGTCGTAGATGAAGTCGCCGTGCGAGTGGCGCTTGCCGTACAGTGGCAGCAGGCCGACGACACGGCCATCCGCATCGCTCGCCAGGAGATGGCATGGCGTCCAGCCCGATGCGGCCGCCGCAGCTCCGTGCCTTTCGAGGATCGTCAGAAAATCGGCGTTGAGGAACGGATCGCCAGGCGGAGCGAGCCGTTCCCAGACCGCTCGCGGAATTTCACTGGCCGACGGGATGCTGCTGAGCGCAAGGCTGGCGGTCAAGGCGGGCTCCGGAAAGTGGTGTGCACAGTGGCCGTCGGCGGCTGCCGGATTGGCTGCTGGCCGGGGATGTTGCCACAGAGCGCAGCAGGATGGCGGTGACTCTTGCTCGGCAGCCAGCGCGAGGGTCGCGCGCTGCGCGCTCAGCCGGCAGCAGTCGTCATCGCTGTGGCCCGCTTGCGCTGTCCGGTCGATCGTTTCACGAGCCTCCCGTTTCCTGGTGGTCGAGTCTCTCCACCCGGGGTTGCCGGCTGCCCGTCCAGGTCAGGCGAAACGACGCGGCGCGGCGGGGATTGCCGACCAGCGCCGGCCGGAAGCAGGCGAGGTTGGTCCCGCCGGCGCGGCGCACGCTGGGGTAGATGATTCCCAGCGAGCCGGCGTCGAGCAGGCGTGCCGCGAGACCCTGCGCGGCGACATAGCTGCCGGGGTCGAGGCAGGCGGCAAAGGTCGGCGCGTCGCGCAAGTCGTGGAACTCGCTGCTGAAGTCGGCGAGCAGCTCCTGGTAGTTGACGCTGTCGTCGAAGCGGTCGATTTCCTCGTACTCGACGGTCTTGTGGAAGATGATCTCGGCGAGTGCCGTTTCCAGTTCGAAGGCGCAATACCAGGCGCCACGCTCGCCGTCGTTGAAGCGGCTGCCTTCCGGGCGAGGGTAGGTGTAGGCGGCATTGACGATGCGGAAGTTCGGCACGCCGAAAACCAGTTCGTCGACGCCGATTCCCGGCAGCCCGCCACGCTCGCCGATAAGTCTCTCGTTGCTGGCGTTGTCGAGTTCGAACAGGTCGCGCAGGTGGTCGAGGTCGTCGGCGATGGCGCTCAGCACCGAATCCTCGCGCTCGGCAAAGCGCGAAGGAATCAGCCGTACCGTATCGCTCTGGCGCAGGCGCGACAGGCGCGGCTCGGGCGGGTTCACAGGCCGCCGCGCCGCGCTTCGAGCAGTTTGCGAACGGTCTGCATCGCCAGCAGACCGCCGCCCAGCATGAAAGCGAGCGGCGAGCGGCCGGCGAAAATCCGGTTGTTGTTCGGCAGGCTGACCCACTCGTCGGCCAGCTTGTCGCCGTAGAGAATGTGCAGAGCCTTGTAGATGCCGATCAGGTAGGAGATGCGGGTGATGCGATCGACTTCGAGCAGCCGGTCGGGGTTCTTTTTCCACTCGTAGAAGGCACTGCTCGACAGGCCGCCGAGCAGCTCGCGCGCGTCTTCGTCGCGCAGCCGCCAGGCGGCGGCCAGATTGAAGAAGCCCTGCAGCGCCGATTTCGACAGACGCTCGCGCTCGGCGCGCGAATTGAGATCGACGAGAGCCGCCGGTTCGAAGCGGCTGGCGGGGTAGGCATAGGCAAGGTTCATCCGGAAACTCCTTTCCCGGATAGTTTACACTCCGTTTGCGGGATTGCAAGGCGAATTGCCGATTGCCGGGGTGCCGCAGAGCGCGCTGCAGGCGGGCAGCGATACGGCCTGCAGCACCTCGCCGCTGCGCACATCCTGGACAAAGGCGGCGAGCCCGAGTCGGGCAGGATTCCAGTCGGCGGCGAGCGGCAACGTCTGGCGCAGCGACTGCGCGGCGTGTCCCGGTCGCAGTGGCAGCGGTGCTGACCAGAAGCGGACGACGCGATCGTGCTGCAGCAGCGCGCCGCGGTTCTCTCCGCGCTGCACGGACGAACTCAGGCCGTCTTCATACAGCACCAGGACGCCCTGCAGTCCGCTGCGCCCGGTGGCCCCGTCGGCCAGGCTGAAGCTCGCCGTCGCCTCGATCGAGCGTGCCGCGACGCCGCGCATGGCGAGCCGGATCTGGGCGCCTGCGGGTTGCCGGTTGATCTCCTGCAGTCGCCGGTCGAAAGTGAGCGGATCGTGCCAGTTGCGCAGCTCGCGCATGCCGACGAAGACCTCCGGGGTGTAGATCGACGGACTGGTGGCGAAGCGGCTTAGGTCGCGCTGCCGTTCGCCGAACTGCCGCTGCGCATAGGGGTCCTGCCAGCCGATGTAGTCCCAGTAGTCCACGTGCAGCGACAACGGAACGATCCGGTCGGGGGCGTAACGCGCAGTCAGTCCGCTCAGCCAGCGGTCGGCTGGCGGACAACTGCTGCAGCCCTCCGAGGTGTACAGCTCGACCAGCGCCACCGTGTGCGGTGGGCTGCTGCGCTCGCAGGCAGCCGGCGGGGCGGCGTGCGCGGCAGCCGCGCGAGCGAGGGCGGCGAGCAGCAGCAGAGCGAAGGCGACGGACCGCGGCATACGGGTCTCCACGAGGGTCGATGCGGATTGGTCGGCCAGCGGCGGCGAGTCCTTACACCGCGGCGCGAGAAGACCAAGGCGAGCTCCCATTCCGGGATTCCTTTCCGCGGCGGCAACGACAACGGCTGCACGGAGGGAAGAAGTCCTGCGCACTCTCGTTTCGCCTGGGGCGCAGTAGGCCGGCGCTGGCGCACATTCCGGCTGACGAGGCGAGCTTTCCGGTCAGCTCGTGGCAGAGCGACCTGCTCGAAACCGGCGTGCGCAAGGTGGTGCCCAACAGCCAGATCATTCGCCAACCGAGCCCACCAGGACTGGGGCTGGAGTCCCAGACCAATGGCTCAAATCTGCCGTGGGTGCCGTTGCCGAGGGCTGGAAACCGAACAACCGCATTCTCCCTCTCCCTCCCTGAGCGCTGCTTTGAAATCAATCGAACATGGATCAAGAAAGCCTGCAACAGCCCTGAAGCATCACCCGCGCACCCCACTCTTGGCAAGGCTTGACGGCCACCGCAAAAAAAACTTTCGCAAAGGGGGGCTAGACAATTTTCGAGGCCTTTGGCAGAATAGGCTGAGGTTGGCGGATCGGCGTTTCTGGTAGAGGTTGTGCGATGGATGTGATGAGGCCGAACGGTTGGGTG
>JFAX01000002.1:58513-64053 GCA_000585015.1 Candidatus Accumulibacter adjunctus
CGGCAGGGTCATGCTTCAGGGCTGAGCCTGCAACTCATTGATTGATAGCGCACCATTGCTGGTTTACAATCCTGAGTAATTTTACTCAAGACTGTAAACCCAGTGATTCCAGCCTATCAACGCCCTGAAACCGCAATACTGAAGGAGCGTCTGCGCGAGCCGCCGCGATTCCTGATTGTGGTCGCTGGCCCACGCCAGGTTGGCAAGACGACATTGGTGCGCAGTGTGCTTGCAGGCTATCCGCCAGGACGCTACTCCTTCGTCGCCGTGGATGATCCGGAAGACTCTTCTTTGCCGCGCGCAGATCCGGGTTCCGCGCCTACCGGGCGGCGAGCGGCTGCGCCTCGCGATGGCGCCTGGCTGGTCGACATCTGGCAGCGCGCCAGAACAGCAGCGCAGAGAAGCGCGGATGGCCACATTCTGATCCTTGACGAAATCCAGAAGATTTCGCGCTGGTCCGACATCGTGAAAGGCCTGTGGGATGCCGACCGCGCGCAAGGGCTGGCGCTGCACGTCGTCCTGCTTGGCTCGTCGCCGCTGCTGATGCGGCAGGGCATGAGCGAAAGCCTTGCCGGCCGCTTTGAGCCCATCCACCTCAGCCATTGGTCTTTCCGTGAAATGGTCGATGCCTTCGATTTCGACCTGGAGGACTATCTCTATTTCGGTGGCTATCCCGGCAGCGCTCCGCGGATCCGCGATGAGGCGCGCTGGCGCAACTACGTCAATACCGTCCTGATCGAGCCAAGCATCGAAAAGGACATTCTGATGATGACGCGGGTAGACAAGCCCGCGCTGCTGCGCCAGTTGTTTCATCTTGGCTGCCGCTACTCGGGGCAAGAGCTTTCCTACACGAAGATGATGGGCCAGTTGCAGGATGCGGGAAACACCGTGACACTGGCCCATTACCTTGAACTCCTCGGTAACGCCGGTTTGATCCGTGGCCTGCAGAAGTATGCCGGACAACACTATCGGCGCCGTTCGTCGTCGCCCAAGCTCGTGGTACTGAACATGGCCTTGATGTCGGCCGGTTCCGGTTACACGAGAGCCGAGGCGCAAGCCGACCGCGGCTATCGCGGCCGCGTGGTGGAGAGCATTGTCGGCGCACACCTGCACAACACGGCTGCGCCGGATTGCCGCCTCCATTACTGGCGAGACGGAACCGACGAGGTGGATTTTGTCGTCGAACGCGGACAACGGCTCGTCGCCATCGAAGTGAAAAGCGCTGCCGTACCGGCGCAACTGCGTGGCCTCGCCACCTTCGAGCGCGAATTCGGCGCCTGCCGCCGCCTGTTGATCGGCGACGGTGGCATCCCACTGGCCGAGTTCCTTTCCTATCCGGCGGAGCACTGGTTTTGAGCCAGGTCTTCGCTTCCGACCTGCTGGTTCCGCGCACCTGTACGACGCGCAACGAGCAACGCGGCGAACGCAAGAGCCAGCCGCTGGAGGATTTCCGCGCCGTGCCGGCCTATGTGCTGCTGGGCGACCCCGGTGCCGGCAAGACCCGATCGTTTGAGCGCGAGGCGGCGGCTACCGGCGGCCATTACCTCCGGGCGCGCAGCTTCGCCAACATCGAACCTGGCCCACAGCTTGTCGGCAAGACATTGTTCATCGACGGCCTCGACGAAATGCGTGCGGCCGGCGGCGACGGTCGCACGCCGCTCTACCAGGTTCGGCAGCACCTCGACCGTCTCGGTCGTCCGGCTTTCCGACTTTCATGTCGCGAGGCCGACTGGTACGGTGACAGCGACCGTGCCGCCCTGCTGGAGGTTGCGCCCGGTGGCTCGCTCGCCGTCCTGCATCTCGACCCGCTGAGCGACGCCGATATCGCCTGGTTGCTCACATGCAAGTTCGGTCGCACCGATCCCGCGGATTTCGTCCGTCAAGCCGAGCGCCACGGACTGGCCGAACTGCTGCGCAACCCGCAGACGCTGACTCTGCTGGCTTGCGCCGTTGGCGAAACCTGGCCCGACAGTCGCCGCGAGACCTACGAAATCGCCTGCCGACAACTGGTGGGCGAACTCAACGCGGAGCGCCGTGCGACGACGCGCGCCAGCGCACCGACGGCCGACGCCCTGCTCGACGCAGCAGCTTTCCTCTGCGCCGTGCAACTGCTCGCGGGCATCGCCGGCTTTGCCCTCGACGACGACGCGGTCGACGATCAGCACAGTCTCTGGCGCGAACTGCCCGCCTCGCCTGCCACGCTATGGCTGGATGCGCTGGGCAGCGGCCTGTTTCAGCGCGACGACGGCGAACAGCAACGCATCCCTGTCCATCGCAGCATCGCCGAATTCCTCGGCGCACGGCATCTGGCGGCGCTGATCGACAGACAAGGCTTGCCGCTCGGTCGCGTTGTTGCGCTCATGGCCGGCGAGGACGGTGGCATCGTGCCCGACCTGCGCGGCCTGGCCGCCTGGCTCGCCGTGCATTGCCGCGGAGCGCGCACCGAACTCGTCGAACGTGATCCGCTTGGCGTCGTGCTCTATGGCGATGTGCGCGACTTCCCGATCGATGACAAGCGCCGCATGCTCGCCGCGCTCAAGGCCGAAGCCGAGCGCTATCCGCATTTCCGCTTTCAGGACTGGACTGCCGCGCCCTTCGGCGCGCTGGCCACGCCCGACATGGTGCCGGTATTCCTGGAATTGCTCGCTGAGCCCTCGCGCACCGAGGCCGACGTGGCCTTGCTCGACTGCGCGCTGGATGCGCTGCGCTACGGCCCGCGCTTGGCCGAGATCGCAGCACCCGATGAATTGCTGCGCTTCGATGCGCTGCTCGATGGCGTGGCACGGGATGCGAACTACCCTTCGCGCAGCCGCCACTCGGCGCTGAGGATTCTGCTGCACGACCTGCCGCGCAATGCCGCTCGCCTGGTCGCCATTGCCAGAAGCGTGCAAGCCGGAATGGTAGAGGACAGCGACGACGAGGTGCTCGGTCGCCTGCTGACGGAGCTGTTCCCCGAGTTCATCCGGCCGGCGGAAGTCTTCGACTTCCTGCACCAGAAGAAACAGGATCGCCTCATCGGCGACTATCGTATGTTCTGGGGACACCATCTGCCGGAAAGTGCGCAGGCGGAAACGCTGCCAGAACTTCTTGACCAGTTGGCGCAACGAAGTCCAGGCTTGCGTGAGTCGGTCGATGGCCATCAGGCCGACCGCATGGCAGGGTGCCTGCTGGCGCGCGCGCTGGAAGCGCACGGTGACACCATCGACGATGCGCGGCTCTACGATTGGCTTGGTACGGGGTTGGACGAAGACGACCATCCGCGCATCGATGAAGAGTACCAAAAACGGGTCGCCGCCTGGCTGGCGGCGCGGCCGGAACGCTACAAGGCAACACTGCTTGCCGGCGCCGCACGCTGCATCGACAAGGAAAACGTCCGCTCCTGCCTGTTGCATTGTGCGTCCCGCCTGTACGGCGCGGAGCCACCAGCGGACATCGTTCCCTGGTACCTGGAACGGGCGGCAGCCGAAACGGACGGCGAATGCCAGCACTTCCATTTTGATCAGGCGGCACTGCGGCTGATCGCCCAAGGTGGACAGGGGTTGCTGACGCCTGACGCACTGGACTGCCTTGCCCCCTGGATCACCGCACACCCGGAGTTTGAAGCCTATCTCCGACCTTTCGTTTGTTGCGACATCGACGATTGGCGCAGGGAAGACACGGCCAGAAAGCGCGCGCGGGACCAGGATCGCCAACAAGGGAAAGAGGGCTGGCGCCGGCGCTTCCATCAGCATCGCGATGCGATCCGCGCCGGAACTGCCCATCCGCAAATCCTGCACGAGCTGGCGCAGGTCCATCTGCGGCGATTTCTCGACATCGAGGGCGAGACGCCGCGCGAGCGTCTCGCCGATTTTCTCGGCGGCGACGAAGAACTCATCGAAGCCGCGTACGCCGGCTTCCGTCGGTCGCTCGACCGCGACGACCTACCCAGCGTTGGCGAGATCATCGATCTCGAAGTGAACGGTCGCATGCACTTCATCCGCCAGCCTTGCTTGGCCGGCATGGAGGAACTCTACGCCAGCGATCCCGACGCGGCCATGGGGCTTGACGACGAGGTGCTGCGCAGGCTGCTGGCCTTTCGCCTCACCTGGGGCGCCGAGGATGATTCCTGCTGGTTTACCGCCCTGGTCAAGGCACGGCCCGTGCTGGTTGCCGAAGCACTCGTCGCCTATGCCCTGCCGCTGCTGCGCAAGGGGCATGAGCACTTGCACGGCATCTGGCAACTTGCCCATGACGACGACTTCGCCGCAGTCGCGCGTGCGGCGCTGCCCGATCTGCTCCAGGGCTTTCCGCTGCGGGCCAGGAACCAACTGTTGGCGAACGCGCTCGACCCGCTGCTCAAGGGCGCGCTGCGCCATTTCGAGCGGCCGGCACTGGCCGCCATGGTCTCGGCGCGGCTGGCGCAGGGCAGCATGAGCGCAGCGCAGCGCGTGTATTGGCTCGCCTGCGGCCTGCTGATCGCGCCGCTTGAGTATGGAACATTGCTTGCCAACCACATCGGCAAGAGCAGGACCTTGGCGGCGCATCTCGCAGCGTTTCTGCGCGATCGCGGAAGGCGTACGCGCGACAGCGACGGTCTGCCCGAGTCGACACTGGCCCTGCTGATCGAACTGCTGGCACCGGGCACTGCGCCCGAACGTCCGCTGGGTGCATTTTGGGTCGGCACAAGCATGCAGACCGCCGAACAGGTGCGTGCCTTCATCGACGCGCTCGGCGGCAACCCGAGTGAAGCCGCCATGCTGGAGTTGGAGCGTCTGTTGACCAAGTCCAAGCTGGCGCCGTGGCACAGCCGCTTGCGTCTTGCCGCGCAGGCCCAACGCATCGCTCGGCGCAAGGCGTTCTTCCAACGGCTGGAGGTCGCTGAGGTCTGTCGCACCCTGGCCAACCGCCGGCCGGCCAATGCCGGCGACCTCGCGGCGCTGGCCGATGCGCATCTGCGCGACTTGGCCGGCACGATTCGCAACGGCAGTACCAACGACTACCGGCAATACTGGAGCCTCGACGAGTCGAACAGGAAGCTCTTGCGGCCGAAACCGGAGAACGATTGCCGGGATGCCCTGTTGTCCGACCTGGCCGAACGCCTCGGCCGGGTCGGCGTCGACGCGGTCAAGGAAGGTCATTACGCCGAGGACAAGCGCGCCGATATCCGCGTCTCCTGCGGCGGCGCGCAGGGTTTCAACGTGCCCATTGAGATCAAGAAGGACAGCCACGCCGATCTATGGCGCGCGATCCACGAACAACTGATCCAGCGCTACACCCGAGATCCAGGCGCCGACGGCTTCGGTATCTATCTGGTGTTCTGGTTTGGCGGCGAGCACATGCCGTTGCCCCAGGAAAGAAAGAAGCCGCGTAGCGCGGCCGAACTGGAAGAGCGCTTGCGGCAGACGCTCTCCGTCGAGGAGAGGCGCCGCGTTCGAGTCTGTGTGATCGATTGTGCGCTACGGAAGGATTGATGTGACAGTCGCGCGCCAGCGACTCGCGAATCTCGCTTCTCGCGCGCGCGGAAGAAGGGCCGGGGATGAGCATACAAGGGAAACGGTCAT
>JFAX01000002.1:64064-64517 GCA_000585015.1 Candidatus Accumulibacter adjunctus
TCCGGGGTATCTCGACAGTCATGACCGTTAGGTCGAATGCTTGCGCAGGGATAGAGAGGAAACCCGACAACGTCCACGACACGGCATGTGCCAAGAAGCGAACGGCTTGCTGAAAAGCCCCTTTTCCAGCGATCGCTGGCAGCGGCCGGGCGGCTAGTATTCCACCCCCGGCATCGCCCGGACTCCCGCGCGGAAGGCATGCTTTTCCATGTTCATCTCGGTCACCGTGTCGGCGATCTCGCGCAGCGCCGGCGGCGCGCCGCGGCCGGTGACGATCACGTGCTGCAGCGGCGGCCTTGCCTGCAGCGCGGCGATCACTTCCGGCAACGGCAGCCAGTCGTACTTGAAGGCGTAGGTCAGTTCGTCGAGGATGACGAGGTCGATGCCGGGGTCGGCGAGGTGCGTGCGGGCGACCTGCCAGGCGGCAGCGGCGGCACGCGCGTCGCGCTCGCG
>JFAX01000002.1:66844-69249 GCA_000585015.1 Candidatus Accumulibacter adjunctus
TAGGATTCATGCGATTGCCCTGCACCCACCGCCCGCACGAGGTCGGGGGCACCTTCGATGTGCTTCGCAATGGCCAGATCGTAGAACTCTCCCGGCAGGGGTGAATAGCTGTCGAACAGGACGATCTCGATCGTACCGCCCATGTCGAGAGTGCCGTTGACTACAAGCTGATCGTTCGCCAGGCCGTTCTCGCTGGTCGATGCGTCCCGAGCAATCTCGAATTCAAGCTTGCTCGTGGCAGCCAGATCGAGGTCATCGCCAATGGTCAGCGTGCCCACCGAGCCGCCGGGGTGAATCTCACCCTGATTGTGCACCGAAGCTTCGATAGTTCCGCTTCCTGCCAGGATTGCAGAGCTCGTGGCCAACAGCTCTATCCCACTGTCGTGCGGAGTAACCAGACCCGCTCCCACCAGCCTCGCGACACGCATGGTGGACTCCTTTTCCAGCTCTACGGTCCCGCGCAAAATGGCAAGCGCCTGCTTGGCCTGAGACTGGAATTCAAGCAGCCGCTTACGGTCGACGGTGATTACGCCACCTAGATCGAAAGCTGTGGTCAGAGCCTGCTCGCCAATCAGCAGGTCACCCCCAAGCACGCGCAGCGTGCTTCCGCGAATCATATTGAAAGCGGCATCGATCTCGCCATGGCCGGCGATGCGGGCGCCCGCCTGCGCGTGCAGCGCGCCGACGGCATCGGCCACGCCGCCGGTTCCGCGCGCCTTGACCTTGCCGCCGTCGAGTTCGAGGGTGCCGCCGATCGAGGACTGATCCTTCGACTGCAGTTCGAGCAGCCGGCTCGGTGCGACCTTGACCATGCCGTCGAGCGTCACTGCCGCCATCTGCTGGGCCGATCCGAGCTTGAGGTCGCCAGCATCTACCTCGGTCCGGCTCGATTTCTCGCTCGAAAAAATCCCGCTGATCTCACCGTAGCCGATTACGGTTGCTGTTCCCCGCAGCACCACCCTGCGACTGGCATCTGCAATCACTTGACCCCCGACAAGTCTGAGGGCGCCCGTTGCGTCACTGTCGGTCATAGCCTTGACCGTGCCACCCGCTTCTACCGTGAGAATTGGCGGAAGCAAGCCGTAAACCTTTAGTGTCTCTGCGTTCCCCAGTCTTGTGACCTGAGCCGGGGTTACGGGCACTTCGTTGAGTACCAGATTGGCATTCTCTTGAATCCTGCCGTCAAAAAGGACTCTTTCGTAGAGCCGATCTCTTGGACTGGCGAGACCGCCATCCACAGCCCTGATGGCAAGGACGTTGGTTCCCGTGACCAAATGCTGGGCAAAGCTGACAGAATCGACACGGTCGGCAAAACCCTGGTCGGCATTGGTAAAGACGCGTGTGCCGTTGACGTAGAACTCATAGTCGTCATCGACGGAGATTCGCGCTCCCGCCTCCAGCCGAACACCGGGAGCAGGCAGAGTAAGTGTCAGGGTCCGCCGGAAGAAAGCGACGGAAGAACCGGTCGTTCCATCGGAGGCTGCGGCTGGGTCGTGCCAGATGTATTGTGCCCCCGTTCCGGGCAACAGAACCGATGGTGCAACAGGGCTGGGATAGGGAGCGCGAGCAACCGCCCATCCGGAGTCGTCGAAAGCGACCGTCTGCCACGCAGGAAACTCGGTTGCAGAACTCCTCCACTGGCCATCGCTCATCACGGCGACGTCGAGCGGACCTGCGCCCGTTCCTCCGGACCAGCCGACGAGGCTGAACAGCCAGAAGCAGGACGCGGCGCGAATGGACAGGTGCATGGTCGTGTCTCCGCCAACAGCACTCGCTTGGAAACCTTGATCAAATGTACAGTATATACGACACTCGCGGCTACGCTCGCAAGTATTCGCGATCCCAAGAAGAAATCATCGCTCGGTACTGCCGCCGGCATAGTGCTGTTGCCATGGTTCCGTACTGCCGGGGATTGCTGGCGCTTCGTCGAACCTTCGCCTTGCCTGGTTCGATGCTGCGGGAGGGAGGCAGCATCTGCGGCACAGCGATTCAGGTGTCGAGTTGAGAGATACCAACCTGAGCTCGCTCGCAAAAGCGCGAGCACCGCGACATCGAGGTGAAGCGGCGGCAAATGCGCCGCGAATCGAGATCGGGCATGTGCCGGGTCAGTACTCGATCCCCGGCATCGCCCGTACTCCCGCGCGGAAGGCATGCTTCTCCATGTTCATCTCGGTCACCGTGTCGGCGATCTCGCGCAGCGCCGGCGGCGCGCCGCGGCCGGTGACGATCGCGTGCTGCAGCGGCGGCCTTGCCTGCAGTGCGGCGATCACTTCCGGCAGCGGCAGCCAGTCGTACTTGAAGGCGTAGGTCAGCTCGTCGAGGATGACGAGGTCGATCGCCGGGTCGGCGAGGTGGCCGCAGGCGACCTGCCAGGCGGCGGCGGCGGCACGCGCGTCGCGCTCGCG
>JFAX01000002.1:70523-74336 GCA_000585015.1 Candidatus Accumulibacter adjunctus
GGGGTTGCCGTAGAGGCTGGCGGCGGCGGCTTCGAGGCCGTCGTCGTCTTCCGGCAGGCGCTGCCAGGCACTCGCCGGCAGCGGCGGCACCGGCCAGGGGTCGGGATTGATGCCGGTGGACAGGTCGAGCCAGTCGCCGGCCGGAATGCCGTAGCGCGCCGCCGCGGCGCGCAGGCGGCCGCCGTGCTCAAGCATGCGCTCGGCCAGCGGCCAGGATGGCGGTCAGGCGGCGGCGTTGCCGCCGGCTACGCTGGCGGCTCATGCCGGCTGTACGGGCAGCCGCTGCAGTTCGTCCTGCAGGCTGCTCACGGTTGCCGTCAGCGCTTCCGCCGGCGGCGTCCGGGTGACGCCCCATTGCTCGTAGTAGAGCAGGTCGGCGAGCGGCAGGCGCGGCAGCCAGCCGGATTTCTCGAGATCCGGCCGGTCGTTGAAGTGGCTGACCCAGCCGATGCACAGGTAGGCGATCGGCACGATGTCGTGTGGCATCGCCAGTGCATCCTGCAGCGCCTGCTGGTGGAAGATGCTCACCCAGCCGACTCCGAGTCCTTCGGCACGGGCGGCGAGCCACAGGTTCTGCACCGCGCAGACGCTGCTGTAGAGGTCCATGCTGAGCATGTGCGTGCGACCGAGGACCACCGGTCCGCTGCGCGAGCGGTCGCAGGTGACGCAGAGGTTGATCGGCGATTCGAGGATTCCCTGCAGCTTCATGCGGCTGTACAGGGCGCGCCTGTCGTCGGGGAAGAGGCGCTCGGCTTCGGCGTTGGCGGCGCAGAAGACGTCATGGACGCGCTGTTTGACCGCCGGCGAGCGGACGACGAGGAAGTTCCACGGCTGCATGAAACCGACCGACGGCGCGTGGTGCGCGGCCAGCAGCACGCGGCCGAGGACGTCGTCGGCGACCGGCTCGGGGAGAAACTGGCCGCGTACGTCGCGGCGGCTGTAGATCGCCTGGTAGACCGCTGCGCGGTCGGCGTCGGAGAAGGCATGCGCCACCGGCGCACCCGGGTTTTCCATCGATTCCCCTTCTGGAAAGACTGTCTGGCTGCCTGGCCGGGCAGCGTCCGTTAGTCTCCTGGCCGGTCTTCTGACTTGGATTCACCCGTGCGATGCGCCTTCCCGACTCGCGTCAGTGGCCTATGCATCGCCCGTCCTCCTCACAGCGCTGGGCACGTGGCGGATTCGCACCGCCTTCCCGATTCTCCGCCGATGCGTGCTCGGCGGCACCCGGAGACTCCCGCCCGGATCAGTCCGGGCGAGCGTGATGGTGCCACAACTGCCGGTTTTTTTCATCCGCTGGTGCGCTGGATCGAGCGATCGATTGGCGGCGGACGACGTTCGCGTCCTGGCCAGGCCGACGCGTTGGCTCGCGTAGAGCCGGTACCGGCAGTCTGCGGACTTGGCGAGCGGGCGTGCCTGACGTCGTCTTTGGCCCCGCCCGCAGATCGGACGATCACCGCGGCAGCGCGAGAAACAGCGGCGCAACCGTGCAGCCGGGTTTCCCGTTCCATTGATCGCGGGCCGCTTGCCGCATGGCTGTGTGGTGGTTGCACGTACCGGCCATCGTCACTATACTGACCATGGCGCGCAAATGGTTATGGGGAAGGTCGCGGCGAGCGAGTGCGGTGTCGCTGCTGCTGGGAGGGTGACCGTAGGCGGAGCGGGGGGCAATTGCTTGCTGCCACCCAAGGCAGTCCGACATTGCGCTGACGGGCGGCGGGCGCGAGGTACAGGCGAGGGAGGATGCGATGAAAGGGCTGGGTTGGGAGGCATTGTGCCAGCATTGCCATCACGCTGGGCACGGTGCAGTTCTGGAGAGGGCCGATACCCTCAGGTACTCGCTCCACGGCTTCCTCGAACTCTTGGCTCTTGGGTTCGGCATGCTGGGCGTCCTGATCGTGTGCATCGCTGTCTTCAGGATTCTCCCGGGCGTGGCCGAAGCGATCGCTGCGCCACGTGATGGCGCGCGGGCTGCGCAACGCTTCGAGACAGCACGCGCCAAGCTCAGGGAACCGGCACTCCTGGCCTTCGCGTTTCTGATCGCCGGCGAGCTTGTGGGCACCGTCGTTGTTCCGAGCTGGGAAAAGATGGGAATCCTGGCAGCGACCGTCGTGATCCGCGCGTTCCTGGGTCTTGTCCTCGCACACGAGCACGCGCTGGCCAGTGCTCGGCCGGGGAGCCACGGGGCGACAGAGGCGTCGGCACAGAACGGGCGCTAGCGGGCAGCCCTGCGCCTGCCCTGCTGTATCAGCCGGTACCCGCTGCCGGAAACCGACTCTCGGCGACCGGCTTGAAGTTCTGGCTGGCTGGCGGCGCCTGCGGGCGCGCCTGCTGCCTGCCACTGCTGCCTGCCACTGCTGCCGTCAAGGCGCATTCCGGCCGGTGGGTGAGGATGGATCCTGGGAGGCCGCCAGGAGCGCCTGCCTGGACGATCAGCGAGCCTTGCGGGCGGGGGGGGGCCGGTGTGGTTGCCAGAACCACGGCATGACAGCTGCGATCGGCGACTCTCGCCCCAGCTGCCCGTTGTGCCACTGGCGGCAACCGGCCACGATGCCGATGCTGACAGATGCCGGCGGCCGCGGTCAGCAACACGAACCCCGGTGGTCTGAAAGGCGAGCACGGGGCACAGCGAAACGAGGTGCGGGCGATCGGGAGGCGTGGCCCGTGGCGCATCGCCGTGGCCGGTTGCGCCTGTGGTCTGCATCCGGACGCCGCCTGCACGCGTATCAAGCGGTGCAGCGGCCACGCACCGGGCGTTGCCGTAAGCGCACCGACCAAACGGAGGATCCCAGCATGTCGTACACAGCCCCGATGAAAGCCGCACCGCTCGCCCCGCTCCTGCTCGTCGCTGCGCTCGCGCAGCCGGCGCAGGCGGCAACGACCCTGACGCTGCAACCGGACGAAGCCGCCAGCCAGGATGTCTTCGTCTATGAGTTCGCGATTCCCGGCGCCTTCGGCATCGCCACCGCGGCGCGCGTCACCAATCTCGACAGCCAGACGCTGAACAGCCTGGTGCCCCTGCCGGTGGTGCCCTTCGGCAACTTCCTCGGCAGCAGCAACACCGTGCCGCTGATCGGCCTGCAGGGCGAGAGCCGGGCGCACGATACGCGCTCGCTGCTGCGCTTCGATCCGGGCGGGCTGGGGATCGCGGCCGGGCAGGTGGTCAGTGCCAGCCTGAGGCTCTTCGCGCTGCCCGGTCTGCCGCCGTTCGACAATCCGACACCGGCGCAGCCGATCACCACCGACCTGCACCGCGTGACCGAGAACTGGAGCGAGACCGGTGTCACCTGGGAGACGCAGCCGGCGGTATCGGGGGCGCTGGCTTCGGTGACGCAGGATGGCGTGAACCAGTGGGTCTCGTTCGACGTCACGGCGCTGGTTCGCGACTGGCTGACCGACCCGGCGAGCAACTTCGGTGTCGAGCTGCGCCAGCCCGATATCGTCATCGCCGCTTCCGGCAAGCCGCTCGCCTCGCTCTACGCCTCGTCCGCGTGGGCCGACGCCGGGCTGCGGCCACAGATCGAGATCTCGGCGATCCCCGAGCCGTCCACCGCGGCGCTGCTGGCGGGCGGGCTGGGACTGTTTGGCTGGGTCGGACGGCGCCGGCAGGAGCCCTGAATCGCCCAGCCGGCTGGTCCCGGGTCGCCGTCGCGTGGGCCCGGCCGGTCGCCGTGCGCTTGCCTCTTCGCCGGCTGCCGGCCGTGACAGGGTGGAAACGAAACGGGCAGAGCCGCAAGGCTCTGCCCGTCGTGCCGAGGCTTCCCGGCCAGCCGCCGTGAGCTTACTGCTTGGCGGCCTTGATGTCGCCGTCGGCGC
>JFAX01000002.1:74440-118536 GCA_000585015.1 Candidatus Accumulibacter adjunctus
ATCGCAAGCTGCCGGCTGTGGCGGGGTACGGGAAATGAAACGGGCAGAGCCGCGGCTCTGCCCGTCGTCCGGAAACGTCCCCTGTGGTTGCCGTGCGCTTACTCTTACTGCTTGGCGGCCTTGATGTCGCCGTCGGCGCCGACGCCGAGCGTGTAGCCCATCGAGACGTGGTGGAAGCGGCCGATCGCGTGGTCGCTGTGGATGGCGACGCCGATTGGTGTCGCCTTGCCTTCGGCGAGCGTGCCGTTCAGTTTGCGCGTGAAGGTGACGGTGTAGGTGTCACCGCTCTTGCCGCCCTCGGCCTTGACGCCGGCGCTGCCGCCTTCCATGCTGCGCTTGTCGGTCACCGAGCCGTCAGCCGCCTTGGCGCCCTTGGCGCTCTTCCACTGCATCAGCTCGTAGGCGCCGTCCTTGGTGTACTTGGTCTTCTTGTCGTCGGCGCCGGGCATCGTCCGCGCGTCGCCGTGACAACTGGCCCAGCAGCCGACCTGGGCGCCCTGGCTGACCTTGTCGTTGGCGAAGAGGACGGTCGCCTTGACCTCGTTCTCCTTGTCGGCCGGGTCGACGCCGCCACCGGGTGCCTTGAAGCTCAGGCGGACGTAGAGGTTGTCCTTGTCGTAGGCGGTCTGCACGGCGACCGGGAAGTTCATCGTCTTCGGCGCGCCCTTGGGCTCGAGATCCTTGCCGGCAAGGCGCTTCATGTCGAAGTTCAGGCCGCCTTTCTCTTCATGGCAGCCGACGCAGCTCTCGCCCTTGTTGAGGCCGGTCCGGCCGCTGTGGTCGGACTTCTTCATGATCCATTCGATCGGCGTCACGCCGGCGTGGAACACCTGGATGTCGCGCTTGGGGACCTTGCTCCAGTCGGGCGGAGCAGCCTGCGCGAGCTGCGGACCAAGTGCCAGCAGGGCTCCGAAGAGGGCCAGTGAAACGCTCGTTCTTTTCATTTCGGACTCCACTCAAGGATTGATGCGGTTGGTACGTGTCGGCGGCCACGCGACGTCGATCGAACGTCCATGGCCGCGCCTGGGGCAAAGGTGTTGCGGGCGAAGGTGGCTACTCGTCATCCTCTTCCGGCATGTTCTTCGGTTTCGAGTGCGCGATTCCCTTGTGGCAGTCGATGCAGGTCTTGTTGTCTTCCTGACCGATCTTGTGCATCTTGGAAGCACGCGCCTTCTGTTTCTCGATGTCCATTGCCGAGAACGAGTGGCAGTTGCGGCATTCGCGAGAGTCGCTCGCTTTCATCCGGTTCCACTCGTTGGTCGCCAGTTCGAGCCGCTTGGCGTCGAACTTCTCGGGCGTCGAAATGGTGCCCATGACCTTGCCGTACAGCTCCTTGCTGGCGGCGATCTTGCGCATCATCTTGTGCCCCCAGTCCTTCGGCACGTGGCAGTCGGAACAGTAGGCGCGGACGCCGGTGCGGTTGCTGTAGTGGATCGTCTTCTTGTACTCCTGATACACGTTGTCCTTCATCTCGTGACAGCCGATGCAGAACTCGAGTGTGTTGGTGGCTTCCATCGCCGTGTTGAAGCCGCCCCAGAAGAAGATGCCGGCAACGAAGCCGACCGACAGCAGCGCCAGCAGCGAGTACTTGGTGCTGGGGCGTTTGAGGCGGGCCCAGAACCCTGAGCTGTTATCGGTCACGTTGTTACCTCCCTGTCATTGTCATGCCATCGGTCGGCTTGCCGAGGCTGCGCGAAGTCTAGCGGATGGGATGGTGACGGCGGTTTGATCTGTGCTAACAAATGCGGCAATGGTGCGTTGCAGCGGCCGCCATCAAGTGGGCGAAGCGCGGCGGTCGAGCAGGGATGGCGACAGCGCCGTTGGCCCGTGACGTGCGGTCTGCGCTGGACGTCGGCAGGACTGGCCGCGCACCGCTTCAGCGGCGCGCTGCCGCCGCGCCTTGCCGCGCGGCTGGCGCGCGCGAGCGTTCGCTCACGGCTGCACCTGATCGATCACCAGGCGCAACTTGCGGTTGCCCGGCTTGACGCCGGCGATGCGGCCGAACAGGTCGCCGGAAGAAGTGCTGGCGTTGCCGGCGCGGGTGATGCGCGCCTCGACGGTGACGCTGGCGAAGTCGGAGAGCTTGCGGCCGCCGGCGAGTGCCATCGAATCGTCGAGGTGGAAGTTCAGCGGCAGGTCGGCGACCGTCGCCCGCATCGCCGCCAGCGGCATGCGCGGCCCTTCCTCGGCGCGGGCGAAGACGAAGACCACATCGTCCGGCCGCGCGCGGCCGGCGAGCCTGCCGCTCAGCGTCACCTCGCCGGCGACCTGGGCTGCGCCGCTCGTCGCCTTTGCGCTCGTCGTGCCGCCAGCGGCGCGGGCGGCGGCCAGCTCGCGTGCCTCGCCGATCGCCGCGGCGACCGTCTTCGCCTCGTCGCTGCCGGGTTCGAGCTGCGACAGGAGGCGTGACCAGTAGTCGGCGGCGGCGGCGAAATCCTGCCGTTCGCGCGCCGCTGCGCCGGCGAGCAGCAGCGCCTGTGCTTCGTTCGGGTCGATCTCCAGTGCCCGTTTGATCAGTTCGCCCGCCTTGCCCTGCAGGCTGCCGCCATGCACCTGGCTGAGCACCTCCGCGTAGTCGGCCAGCAGGCCGGCATCCTGGTCGACGACGCTGCCGGCGCGGGCGTAGGCGTCGGCCGCCTCGGGGTAACGCTCGAGGACCTTGTACGAGCGCGCCAGCATGACCCAGCCCTTGCCGTCTTCCGGGTTCTTCTTCAGTTTCTCGACCAGGCCGCCGATCATCGCGTCGATCTGCTCGGGAGCGATGCGCGCCTGTCGCTGCAGCGGGTTGAGAGCGCCCGGGTTGCCGAGCAGCGCATAGCCGGCAGCAGCGGCCAGCGGCATGACGACGACGAGGAACAGCGCCGTTCGCCGGCCACCGCCCTGGGTGAGCGCTGCGGCCGGCTGCGTCTCGACTTCGTCGAGCAGGCGGCGCTGCAGCTCGCTGCGCGCCTGTGCTTCCTCGGCGGCGCCGAGCGTGCCTTCGTCCCGCTCGCGTTCGAGTTCGGCGAGCTGGTCGCGGAAGATCGCCAGATGGGTTTCGCGCCGGTCGGCGCCGGCGGCCGGTGGCGCCGACCGCCACAGTGGCGGCAGCAGGATGGCCAGTGCGACGGCGAGCAGCAGCGCTGCACCGATGATGAAGGCAGTCATGCTCGTCCCTGGTCGTGATCGTTGCAGCCGGGATTAAGCCGGCGATTTCCCCGGCCGCAACCGGCGAGCGGCGTGCGGCGTCGGAATGCGCGATGCTGGGCACCTGCGGCCCCGTCGGCAGAAGTCATGGCCGTGGCGGTGCGTCCGGATCGCGCAGCAGCGCCTCGGCGCGCCGCGTCTCGTCGGCGTCCAGCGGGCGCTGGTCGCCGAGTGCGCGCTCGCGCCGCCGCAGGTGGAGCAGCAGCGCACCCAGGGCAGCGACGAAGAGCAGGCCGGGACCGAACCAGAGCAGCAGCGTCGTCCCCTTCAGCGGCGGCCGGTAACGGACGAAATCGCCGTAGCGGTTGACCATGAACTCCATGATCTCGGCGTCGCTGCGGCCGTCACGGATCAGGCTGCGGATCTCGCGGCGCAGGTCGTTGGCCAGCTCCGCGTTCGATCCCGACAGCGACTCGTTCTGGCAGACGAGGCAGCGCAACTCGGAGGAGATCGCCACCAGGCGCTTCTCGGTCGCCTCGTCGGCAGCCAGCGGTGCCGCCTCCCGGGCATGCAGGCCGCTGCCGGCGATTCCGGTGAGGGCGAGGAATACGATGAGCAGCCAGCGGCTCATCGGTTCAGCTCGGCGAGCAGCGGCAGGATCTTGCCGGCGAGGATGTCCGGCGTCACCGGACCGGTGTGCTTCATGCGGATGATGCCGGCCTTGTCGATGACGTAGGTTTCGGGGACGCCATAGACGCCGTAGTCGATGCCGACGCGGCCGTCGATGTCGAGCACGGAAAGGGTGTACGGATCGCCATGCCGGGCCAGCCAGCCGCCAGCGCGCTCGATGACCATGCGCTTCTCGGCGGCGGCGTCGAGCTTGCTGCTGTCGATCGCGCCGTCGCCGCGCACCTCCTTGTAGTTGAGGCCGATCAGTGGCACGCTCTGGCGCTTCGCCAGTTCGACGAGGAGCGGGTGCTCCTGCCGGCAGGAGACGCACCATGATGCCCAGACGTTGAGCAGCCAGGCCTTGCCGAGCATCTCCTGCGGCGAGAACCGTTGCTCCGGCGAATCCAGGCGGGCCAGCGAGAACGCCGGTGCCGGCTTGCCGACGAGCGGCGAGGGGACGTCACGCGGGTTGAGGTTGAGGCCGACGGCGAGCAGGACGACGAGGACGATGAAGCCGATCAACGGCCAGAGAAACCGGTTCATGGGCAATCCCTCAGCTGTTCTGCGGCAGCGGCGCGGCAGCGGGTGACGGCCGGGTGGCGGAGGCGCGCGCCTTGATCCGGTAACGACGATCAGTCATCGCGACGAGTCCGCCGATGGCCATCAGCACGCAGCCACCCCAGATCCAGTCGACGAATGGCTTGTGGTAGACGCGCACCGCCCACGCCGCTTCCGGCCGCGACTTGTCGATCGGTTCGCCCAGCGAGACGTACACGTCACGCAGCAGGCCGGTATCGATCGCCGCCTCGGTCATTGGCATCGACGACGCGACGTAGAAGCGCTTCTCGGGATGCATCTTGCGCAGCGTGTGCCCGTCGCGGATCAGATCGACGTCGCCGACCAGCGCGCGGTAGTTCGGTCCCTGCTGCTGTCGGACACCGTTGAAGCGAAAGACGTAGCCACCGACGCTGACGGTGTCGCCGACGTCCATGCGCACGTCCTTCTCGGTCTGGTAGCCGCCGACCATGGCGACGCCGACGATGAAGACGGCGATGCCGAGATGCGCCAGGTGCATGCCGTAGAAGCTGCGCGGCTGCCGGCCGAGCGTCGGCAGCAGCCCCTGCCCGGCGCGTGTCGCCTGCACCCGCTGGTAGATGTTGAGCATCGTGCTGCAGACGATCCACGCCGCCAGCAGCAGGCTGAGCGCGACCAGCGGTTTCCATCCGCCGGCGAGGAACGGTGCGCCGGCACCGACCAGAGCTGCCGTCAGGAATGCCCAGCGCAGCGTCCGCACCAGCTCGCCGAGCTCTGCCTGCTTCCAGCGGACGAAGGGTGCGACGCCCATCAGGAACACCGCCGGCAGCATCAGCGGCACGAAGACGGCATCGAAATAGGGCGGGCCGACCGAGAGCTTGCCGGCGCCGAGGGCGTCGATCAGCAGCGGGTAGAGCGTGCCGAGCAGCACCGAGGCGCAGGCGACGACGAGCAGCACGTTGTTCGTCAACAGCAGTGATTCGCGTGAAAGCAGGGCGAAGCGACCGCCGAGGCCGACCTTCGGCGCGCGCCAGGCGAACAGCGCCAGCGAGCTGCCGATGACGGCGACCAGGAAGACGAGGATGAAGATGCCGCGCCGCGGATCGGTGGCGAAGGCATGCACCGAGGTCAGGACGCCCGAGCGGACGAGGAAGGTGCCGAGCAGCGACAACGAGAACGCCGAAATTGCGAGCAGGACCGTCCAGTTCTTGAAGCTGCCGCGCTTTTCCGTCACCGCCAGCGAATGCACCAGGGCCGTGCCGACCAGCCAGGGCATGAACGACGCGTTCTCGACCGGATCCCAGAACCACCAGCCGCCCCAGCCGAGCTCATAATAGGCCCACCATGAGCCGAGGGCGATTCCCAGCGTCAGGAAGACCCAGGCAGCGGTCGTCCACGGTCGCGACCAGCGTGCCCAGGCGGCGTCGAGCTGGCCGGAAAGCAGCGCCGCGATGGCGAAGGCGAAAGCCACCGAGAAGCCGACGTAGCCCATGTAGAGCATCGGCGGATGAAAGATCAGGCCGGGATCCTGCAGCAGCGGGTTGAGGTCGCGCCCCTCCTCGGCGCCCGGCAGCAGGCGCTCGAAGGGGTTCGATGTGAGCAGGATGAAGAGCAGGAAGCCGGCGCTGACCAGTCCGAGGACGCCGAGTACCCGCGCCACCATGTGATCGGGCAACTGCCGCGACAACAGCGCGACTGCCAGCGCCCACAGCACGAGCATCAGGACCCAGAGCAGCAGGGAACCCTCATGGCCACCCCAGACGGCGGCGATGCGATACTGCAGCGGCAGCAGGGTATTCGAGTGCTGGGCGACATAGAGCACCGAGAAGTCGTTCTGCACGAAGGCGGCGGTCAGGCAGCCGAAGGCGGTCGCCAGCAGCAGCGCCTGGACGATCGCCGCCGGGCGGGCAAGGGCAATCCACGGTTGCCGTCCGCTGTGGGCGCCGAGCAGCGGCAGCGTTCCCTGCGCCAGCGCGACGCACAGCGCGAGAATGAGGGCGAAGGTGCCGAGTTCCGGGATCATGGGTGTCTCGTCCGGGTCACTGCCTGGTCGTGCGGGCGGCGGCTTCGGCGGCCGCCCTGTTCGCCGCCGCGCGCTCGTGCGCATCGCCGACCGCCTTGGCGGCTTCCGGCGGCATGTAGTTCTCGTCGTGCTTGGCGAGGACCTCGCTGGCGGTGAAGACGCCGTCTGCCGCGAGCTTGCCCTGCGCGACGACGCCCTTGCCCTCCTGGAACAGGTCGGGCAGGATTCCCTTGTAGGCGACGGTCATGTCCTTCTCGGTATCGGTGACGACGAAGCGCAGCGTCACGCCGTCCGGCTGGCGTTGCAGCGAGCCTTCCTTGACCATGCCGCCGATGCGGAAGCTCTTGCCCTGCGGTGCCTCGCCGGCGGCGACCTGGGTCGGCGAGAAGAAGAAGACGAGGTTGCTGCGGAAAGCGTTGAGCACCAGCGTTGCGGCGACCGCGAGGATCGCCAGGCCGCCGAGGATCAGCGCGATGCGTTTGTGACGAGGCTTCAATCGTTGCTCCAGTTTGCCATGCTCCGGTCGCCGGCGCGGGCTTGCCCACGTTCCGCGGCTTCCGCCCGATGCTGTCGCCTGAGGCGGGCGATCAGCCTACTCCGACCCCGCAGCAGCAGCATCGGTTCCGCCACCATCAGCAGCACCATCACCAGCAGCGATCCCCAGACGTAGGGGCCATGCCGGCCCATCGCCAGGAATTCGGCCAGACTGTTCCAGTGGATCATCCTATTCCTTCCCGCGCAGCAAGGCGCGCACCCAGTCGGTGTGCCGCTCGCGTTCGAGCATGATGACGCGCACGCGCATCAGCGCCACCGCGATGCTGTACATCCAGCAGGCGAGCGCGCACAGCAGCATGCCCCAGAGCATCATCGCCGCCATGCTCGGCGCCTTGGTCAGGCTGACCGACGCGCCCTGGTGCAGCGTGTTCCACCACTGGACCGAAAAATAGATGATCGGGATGTTGACCACCCCGACCAGTGCCAGGATCGCGCCCGCCCTGTCGGCGCGGCGCGGATCGTCGATCGCCGCCTGCAGGGCGATGAAGCCGATGTAGAGGAAGAGGAGGATCAGTTCGGAGGTCAGGCGCGCGTCCCAGACCCACCACGTGCCCCACATCGGCTTGCCCCACAGGGCCCCGGTCCACAGCGAGAGAAAGGCGAAGAGGGCGCCGGTCGGCGCCAGCGCCGAGGCCATCATGCCCGACAGGCGGGTGTTGAAGGCGAGTCCGGTCGCCGCCCAGAAAGCCATCACCAGGTAGATGAACATCGACATCCACGATGCCGGCACGTGCAGGAAGATGATCCGGTAGCCCTCGCCCTGCTGCGCGTCACTCGGCGCCAGCAGGAAGCCGATGCCGAGGCCGGCGACGCCGAAGATCGCGGCGAGACCCCAGAACCACGGAATCATGCGGCCGGCGAGCGGGTAGAAGCTCTGCGGGCTGGCATACCTGAACCAGTTGATCAGTCTGTTGCTCATCTATTCCAAGGCGACTCGCAGCGCCGCGGCGGTTGGCCACGGCGCAAAAAACACGCCACCGAGCGCCAGGGCGCCGAGCAGCGACAGGTGGGCCTGCGCTCCGAGGCCGGTGACCGTCGCATCGACGGCACCGGCGCCGAAGATCAGCACCGGAATGTACAGCGGCAGGACCAGCAGCGACAGCAGGACACCGCCGCCGCGCACGCCGAGGGTCAGCGCGGCGCCGATGGCGCCGATCCCGGACAGCGCCGGCGTGCCGATCAGCAGCGACAGCGTCAGCACCGCCAGCGCGTCCTCCGCCAGGTCGAACTGGATGCCGAGCACCGGCGCCAGCAGGACCAGCGGCAGCCCGGCGAACAGCCAGTGCGCGATCACCTTGCCGAGGACGATCAGCGCCAGCGGTTGCGGCGCGAGCGCCAGTTGCTCGAGCGTCCCGTCGCGATGATCGTCGGCGAACAGGCGCGGCAGCGAGAGCATCGTCGCCAGCAGCGCGGCGACCCACAGCACGCCCGGCGCCATTCGTCGCAACTGCTCCGGTTCCGGCCCGACACCGAGCGGGAACAGGCTGACGACGATGATGAAGAAGAACGTCGCGGCGACGATGTCGGCCTGCCGCCGCATCGCCAGTCGCAGGTCGCGGCCGATGACGGCGCGGATCAATGATAGCATCTGGCCGGCTACAATCGTTGCTGCGACGCAGCGTCGTCGCCGAGCGTCAGCTCGCGAACGCTGCCGGCGGACACCGCGACCGCCTGATGGGTGGTCAGCACCGCCAGCCCGCCGCGTTGCAGGTGCGCCCCGACGAGCCCGGCGACGAGATCGATCGCCGCCCGGTCGAGCGCGACGTAGGGCTCGTCGAGCACCCAGAGCGCGCGTTTCTCGTGCACCAGGCGGGCGAGCGCGGCACGTCGCTTCTGCCCCTGCGACAGATAGCGGCAGGCGAGGTCCTCGCGGCCGAGCAGCCCGACCAGTTCGAGCGCGGCGAGTGCCGCCTCCTCGTCGAGCGCTTCCTGCGCCAGTCGTGCCGTCGCCAGGAGATTCTCGAGCGGCGTCAGTTCCTCCTTGATCGCGTTCTGGTGACCGAGAAAGCACAGCGCGCTGCGGAATTCCTCGCCCAACCGCGCGATCGGCCGGCCACACCAGCGGATCTCGCCGCTGGCCGCTGGCGTCAGGCCGCACAGCATGCGCAGCAGGCTGGTCTTGCCGGAGCCGTTGCGGCCCTGCAGGGCGAGCATCTCGCCAGCCGCGAGACGGAAGCTGACGCCGGCGAACAGGCGGCGTTCACCGCGCACACATTCCAGATTGGAAGCTTCGAGCATGCCAGAGGGGGTCCGGGTCGGGGTCAGTGCCGGCGAGGGCGTATTGTGAACGCGCGAGTTTAGCCTCGGATTGACCGAAATCAAAATGGATTCAATGGCCTCTAGTATCGTTTGCGAGTGATTTCCGGGAGCGTCGCCGTGCACGAGGGTTCTCTGGAGCTGGCTTTGACCTGGGATGGGAAGCGGATCGTTGCCGCCAAGGTGGCTTCGCAGCGGCCGCAGGTGGCGTCGCTGCTGCGTGGGTTGCCGGCGGCAGCGGTGAGCGACCGTGTGCGGCAGCTGTTCGGCATCTGCCGGCAGGCGCAGTCCGCCGCTGCCGCGTTGTGCGTCCGTTCGGCGCGCGGCGAACGACTGACGCCTGGTGCGCTCGACGAACTGGCGCTGCCGGTGGCGTTGGAGACCATTTCGGAGCACCTCTGCCACCTGCTGATTGCCTGGCCGACCTTGCTCGCCGATCCGTCGCGGCCGCCCCGCGTCGCCGACTGTGGCGACTGGCGCCGTCGCCTGCGGGCCGCCGCCGACCGCCGGTCGGCGGCGGCAATTGCGGCTGATCTGCTGGACTGGCTCGGCGAAGCCGAGCTGCCGTCCCCCGGCGATGAGTCGCCTCCCGGCGCGTCGGCGCAGCTGCTGCCCGTGCTGCCGGCAACCGAATGGGAACGCATGGCGCTGGTCGAGGACTTCGCACTCCGACCGACTCTCGCCGGCGAGGTGGCAGAGACCGGCGCCCTGGCGCGGCAGGTGGGCGATGCGGCGATCACCCGGTTGCTTGCCGCGGGCAGGCGGTTGGCGGCGAGGCTGCTGGCACGCCGGCTCGAGCTGCGCTGGCTGGCGGCCGCGCTGGCCGAGCCGCCGCGTCTGTCGGCGTTGCTCGACGCCTGCCCGGCAAGCGCCGGCGTCGGCGTGGCGCGGGTCGAAACGGCGCGTGGCACTCTTCTGCATCGTCTCGAGCTGGCCGGCGATGGCATTGCAGAGTACCTGATCGTCGCGCCGACCGAATGGAACTTCCATCCGCAAGGTGCTTTCGTGCGCGAGATCAGCGGCTGCCCGGCCGCCAGTCCCGAGGCCGCGCGCTTCGCGGCCGAGCGTGTGGCGCTGTCGCTCGACCCCTGTGTTCCCTGCAGCTGCAGGCTCGTCGATGCATGAGATGTCACTTGCCGTCGGCATCGTGGACCTCATCGAGGAGGCGGCCAGGGCGCAGGGATTCCGGCGGGTACTGACAGTGGCGATCGAGATTGGCGAGCTGGCGGCGGTGGAAGCGGAGGCCATCGGCTTCTGTTTTTCCGCCGTGACCCGCGGCACGCTGGCCGAAGGAGCGCGTCTGCAAATCGTGCAGGTGCCGGGTGAAGGTTTATGCTTTAATTGTCATCAGACGGTGCCGCTTGCGGCGCTGTACGACCCCTGCCCAGCTTGCGGCGGTCACCCGGTGCAGGCGACCGGTGGTACCGAGATGCGGGTCAAGGAGCTGGAGGTTGAATAACGACAGGAGACAGCATCATGTGTACGACTTGTGGTTGTGGCGTCGGGGAGACGCGCGTCGCGGGCGGGCCCGTGCCGGCGCCGGCGGGTGCCGATGCGGCTGTGTTGCCGGAGTCGCGGCAGGACGGGTCGCATCGGTTGGCGGGCATGGCGGCGCCGGCCGCTGCCGATGGTGGACACCAGCATCACGGGCATCACGGGCATCACGAACACCACGCAAGTGACGAAACTCACGGGCATCACGAACACCACCGACATCATGGGCACCACGGCGGACCCGATGCCTCGACGACAGCGTCGCGTCTGGTGCAGATCGAGCGCGACATCCTGGCCAGCAACGACGCCTATGCGGCGGAGAACCGTCGCCGCTTCGAGGAACAGGGGATCTTCGCGCTCAACCTGGTTTCCAGCCCCGGGTCGGGCAAGACCTCGCTGCTCTGCCGCACCATCGAACTGCTCCGTGGCCGCTTGTCGCTGGCGGTCATCGAAGGTGACCAGCAGACCAGTCGCGATGCCGAGCGGATTCGCGCGACCGGCGTTCCGGCATTGCAGATCAACACCGGCAAGGGCTGCCACCTCGACGCGCACATGGTCGGCCACGCGCTGCAACGCCTGTCACCGGGCGATGACTCGCTGCTGTTGATCGAGAACGTCGGCAACCTCGTCTGCCCGGCGGCTTTCGACCTCGGCGAGGCGCACAAGGTGGTGATCCTCTCGGTCACCGAGGGCGAGGACAAGCCGCTCAAGTACCCGAACATGTTTGCCGCCGCATCGCTGATGCTGCTCAACAAGATCGATCTGCTGCCGCACCTGAGCTTCGATGTCGACCTGGCGATCGCCCATGCACGACAGGTCAATCCGGCGTTGCGCGTGATGCGGCTGTCGGCGACCACCGGCGAGGGTTTCATTGAATGGCTGGCCTGGCTCGACGAGGGTTGCGCCGCGGCGCAGCGGAGCAGGAAGACGACGATCGACGCACTGCGCCGGCGGGTCGCCGAGCTTGAGAACCTGTTGTCCAGCGGTACGAGGTGCTGCGATGGCTGAGCAGAACGTTTGCCAGAACATCCGCGTCAGCGGTGTCGTCCAGGGCGTCGGTTTCCGTCCCTTCGTCTGGCGCCTGGCGCGGGAACTGGGCCTGGCCGGCTGGGTCCGCAACGATTCCCGTGGCGTCGAGATCGAAGTGCGCGGTGCCGCCGGGCAGGTGAAATCGCTCGTCGAGCGCCTGCAGCACGAGGCGCCGCCACTGGCCCGGATCAATTCGGTGGTGGCGCGTGATGCGGCACCGGCGCGCGCCGGCGACGGTTTCGTCATCATCGACAGCCGCAGCGGCCGTGCGGCGACGATGATCGGTCACGACACCGCCGTCTGCCGTGACTGCCTCGCCGAGATGTTCGATCCCGCCAGCCGCCGCTGGCGGCATGCCTTCACCAATTGCACCAACTGCGGGCCGCGCTACACGATCAGCCGCGGCCTGCCCTACGACCGCTCGCGGACGAGCCTCAAGCCATTTCCCATGTGTGCGCGCTGCCAGGCCGAGTACCGCCGCCCCGACGACCGGCGTTTCCATGCCGAGGCCAACTGCTGCCCGAAGTGCGGGCCGCAACTGTTCCTGCTCGACAGCGAGGGGCACCGGCTGGCCGGCGATCCCATCGCCATGACCCTGGATTTGCTGCGCGACGGGCGGATCGTCGCCATCAAGGGGCTCGGCGGCTTCCATCTCGTCTGCGACGCGCGCAACGCGGTGGCCGTGTCGCTGCTGCGCGAGCGCAAGCAGCGTGAGCAGAAGCCGTTCGTCGTCATGCTGGCCAACCCGGCGTCGGCGGCGTCCTTCGTCCAGATGGGCATCGGCGAACCCGGCCTGCTGACCCTGCCGACGCGGCCGGCGATCCTGATCCGCAAGCGCAGCGGTTGCGACGCGGCGCTGCCCGGGGTCGCACCCGGGCTCGCCTGGCTGGGCGTCATGCTGCCGTACACGCCGCTGCACTTCCTGCTCTTCCACGAAGCGGCGAGGCGCCCGGCGGGACTCGGCTGGCTCGAGCGGGCGCAGGACCTGGCGCTGGTGATGACCAGCGCCAATCCGGGTGGCGAGCCGCTGGTGATCGGCAACAGTGAGGCGCTGTTGCGACTCTACGGCATCGCCGATGCCTTCCTGATGCACGATCGCGACATCGTTACCCGTTGCGACGACAGCGTCGCGCGCATCACCAGCAGCGGTCTGCAGTTCATCCGCCGCGCTCGCGGCTACACGCCGCGGGCGATCAAGCTGCCGCGTTCGGGACCGTCGGTACTGGCGCTCGGTGGCTGGTTCAAGAACACGGTCTGCGTCACGCGCGGTGACGAGGCCTTCGTCTCGCAGCATGTCGGCGACCTCGACAACGCCGCCGCCTGTGACTTCCTCGACGAGACGGTGGCGCAGATGATCCGGCTGCTCGGCGTCGAACCGGCGATCGTCGCGCATGATCTGCACCCGGATTTCCATTCGACGCGTTTTGCCAGCGATTTCGCGCAGCAGTTGCGCCTGCCCTTGCTCGGCGTGCAGCACCACCACGCGCATGTCGCCGCGGTGCTGGCCGAACACGGGATCGAGGGCAGCACGCTGGCGCTGTCGCTCGACGGGGTCGGCATGGGAACCGACGGTGCTGCCTGGGGTGGCGAACTGCTGCAGGTCGACGGCGCCCGCTTCGAACGACTCGGACATCTGCAGCCGCTGGCGCTGCCGGGAGGCGACCGCGCCGCCAGCGAGCCCTGGCGAATGGCGGCAGCGGCGCTGCATCGTCTCGGCCGCAATGCCGAGATCCGCGAGCGCTTCGCCGAGCAGCAGGCAGCGCAGGCGGTGGCGCAGATGCTCGTCGGCGACATCCATTGTCCGCCGACTTCGAGCATGGGCCGGATGTTCGACGCGGCGGCCGGTCTGCTCGGGATCAAGGCGGTGATGGCCTATGAGGGGCAGGCGGCGATGCTGCTCGAGAGCATGGCGCAGCGCTACGGCGACGTGCTGCCGCTCGATCAGTGCTGGACGATCGACGACGGCAGGCTGGACCTGCTGCCGCTGCTCGGCGCGCTCGCCGACGAGAAGGACGCCGAGCGTGGCGCGGCGCTGTTCCATGCGACGCTCGCCGCCGCCCTCGCCGACTGGCTGCGCGTGGTGGCGCCCGAGGCCAGGACGGTGGTCGGCAGCGGCGGCTGCTTCCTCAACCAGGTCCTGATGCGCGGATTGCGGGCGCGGCTCGGGGCGAAGGGGATGCAGCTCATCGAGGCGCGCCAGGTGCCGCCCAACGACGGTGGGCTGTCGGTTGGCCAGGCCTGGGTTGCGCTGCAGTACCTGGCGAGCCACTAGGAGCGCGGGCGGTGTGCCTCGCGCTGCCCTGTCGAGTCGTCGAGCTGCTGCCCGGCGAGCAGGCGACGGTCGATGTCGACGGCGTCGGCCGACAGGTTTCGCTGGCGCTCGTCGATGGTGTTGCGGTTGGCGATTACGTGATCGTCCATGTCGGCTACGCGCTCACCCGCCTCGATGCCGACGAAGCACTCAGGACCCTGGCGCTGTTCGCCGAGCTGGGCCAGGCGGCCGTGCCGGAGCCGCCGGCGTGGAGCGCCTGAGGGCCGTGCCGCAGGGAGATGGCGCCATGCCGGGAGCGCGCGCCGCGCGTGGCGGCAGATGAAGTTCATCGACGAGTTCCGTGACCGGGAGCTGGCGCACGGGCTGGCGGCGGCAATCGGGCGGGCGGCGCAGCCGCAGCGTGACTATCAATTCATGGAGTTCTGCGGTGGCCACACGCATGCGATCGCCCGTTACGGCGTCAGCGACCTCCTGCCCGCGAACGTGCGCATGATCCATGGCCCCGGCTGTCCGGTCTGCGTGCTGCCGATCGGTCGCATCGACATGGCGATCCGCCTGGCGATGGACGAGGGGGTCATCCTCTGCAGTTATGGCGATCCATTGCGCGTGCCGGCTTCCGGCGGCCTGTCGCTGCTGCGCGCGAGGGCCGCCCTGGCCGGCGGCGGTGAGATCCGGATGGTCTATTGCGCCGCCGATGCGCTGCGCCTGGCGCAGGAGAACGCGCAGCGGCAGGTGGTGTTCTTCGCCATCGGCTTCGAGACGACGACGCCACCGACGGCGGTGGTCATCAGGCAGGCGAGGGCGCTTGGGCTGCGCAACTTCTCGGTGCTCTGCTGCCATGTGCTGACGCCGGCGGCGATCGCCAGCATCCTCGAGTCACCCGAGGTGCGGCAGTGGGGCAGCGTCCGGCTCGACGGCTTCATCGGCCCGGCGCACGTATCGACGATCATCGGCAGTCGGCCGTACGAGTTCTTCGCCGCCGAGTACCGCAAACCGGTCGTCATCGCCGGCTTCGAGCCGCTCGACGTGATGCAGGCGATCCTGATGCTGATCGCGCAGCTCAATTCCGGCCGGGCGGTGGTCGAGAACGAATTTGCCCGTGCCGTGACGCGCGAAGGCAACCGCAAGGCGCAGCGGATGGTTGCCGAGGTCTTCGAGTTGCGCCGCTCCTTCGCCTGGCGCGGACTCGGCGAACTGCCGTACAGCGCGCTGCGCATCCGCCGCGAGTTTGCCGACTACGACGCCGAGCGCCGCTTCCCGATCAGCTATCAGGCGGTGCCGGACCATCCGGCGTGCGAGTGCGGCGCGGTGCTGCGCGGTGCCCGCCGGCCGCAGGATTGCCGCATTTTCGGCAGCGTGTGCACGCCGGAAAACCCGGTCGGTTCGTGCATGGTCTCGTCGGAGGGAGCCTGCGCCGCGCACTACTCCTTCGGCCGCTTCGCCGACGCGAAGGTGGCGCCGTGATTCCCGTGCGCAAGGCATACGGCCGACCGCTCGACCTGCGCCAGGGCCGGGTCGAGATGATGCACGGCAGCGGTGGCCGGGCGATGGCGCAACTGATCGACGAGCTCTTCCTCAGTCGCCTCGGCAACGCTCATCCGGGAGCGGGCAACGACGCGGCGGTTTTGCCGGCGGCGGCCGGCAGGCTGGTCGTGTCGACCGACTCGCACGTCGTCTCGCCGTTGTTCTTCCCCGGCGGCGACATCGGTTGCCTGTCGGTGAACGGGACGATCAACGATGTCGCGGTGATGGGCGCGACGCCGCTCTATCTGGCTGCCGGCTTCATTCTCGAGGAAGGTTTCCCGCTCGCCGATCTGGCGCGCATCGTCGACTCGATGGCGCAGGCAGCGGCCGCCGCTGGCGTGCCGGTGGTCACCGGCGACACCAAGGTGGTGCAGCGCGGCCGGGGCGACGGCGTCTACATTACCACCACCGGCGTCGGTGTCGTCGCCGACGGCGAGGACTGGTCCGGCGACCGGGCGCGGCCGGGCGACAGCATCATCGTCTCGGGCGGCATTGGCGAGCACGGCATGGCGATCATGGCGCAGCGCGAGAGCATCGGCTTCGCCGCCGACATCGTTTCCGACACGGCGCCGCTGCACGGACTGATCGCCGCCATGCGGGCCAGTGGTGCCGACATCCACGTCGTGCGCGACCCGACGCGTGGCGGTGTCGCCACCACGCTGAACGAGATTGCCCGCCAGTCGCGGGTCGGCATGATGTTGCGCGAGAGCGAGGTGCCGGTGCAGCCGCAGGTGGCGGCTGCCTGCGAGTTCCTTGGCCTCGACCCGCTCTATGTCGCCAACGAGGGCCGATTGCTGGCGATCGTCGCCGCCGCCGACGCCGAGCGGCTGCTGGCGGCGATGCGCGCGCATCCGCTCGCTCGGCACGCCGCACTGATCGGCAGCGTGCATCAGGATGCGCAGTGCTTCGTGCAGATGAGCACGAAGCTCGGCGGACGGCGGGTCGTCGACTGGTTGAGCGGCGACCAGTTGCCGCGCATCTGCTGAGCGGCGGGCGACGATGCGCATCCTGCTCCTCTGTCATGCGTTCAACAGCCTCAGCCAGCGCCTCCACTGCGAGCTGGCTGGTCGCGGCCACGCGCTGTCGGTCGAGTACGACATCGCCGATGCGGTAGCCGAGGAGGCGGTGGCGCTGTTCCGCCCCGATCTGATCATCGCTCCGTACCTGCGGCGGGCGATCCCGGAAACCATCTGGCGCGCGCACTGCTGTCTCGTCGTCCATCCGGGAATCGTCGGCGATCGCGGGCCGTCGGCGCTCGACCGGGCGATCCAGGACGGCGAGCGGGAGTGGGGGGTGACCGTGCTGCAGGCGACCGGCGAGATGGACGCCGGTCCGGTCTGGGCGTCGGCGGTCTTCCCGATGCGTCTGGCGCGCAAGTCGAGTCTCTACCGCCACGAGGTGAGCGAGGCGGCGACCAGGGCCGTGCTGTGCGCCGTCGAACGTTTCGCCAGCGGCGATTTCGTGCCGCTGCCGTCGTCGCCGATGGCGGCAGCGGCGGGCAGCGAATTGCGGCCGCTGCTGCGACAGGCAGAGCGGGCGATCGACTGGCAGCGCGACGACAGCCGCCGCGTTCTCGCCCGTCTGCACGCTGCCGATGGCTTTCCCGGCGTTGCCGACGAGCTGTTCGGCGAGCCATGCCTGCTCTTCGACGCCTGGCCAGAGGACATCCTGCACGCTGGCCCTGCCGGCGCCGTGATCGCCTGGCGCGAGACGGCGATCCTGCGTGCCACCGTCGACGGCGCGGTATGGATCGGCCATGTCCGCCGTTGCACGCCGCCTGGTTCGCTGAAGCTGCCGGCGGCGGAGGTCTTCGCCGCGCAACTGGCCGGCATCCGCCAGGTGCCGTTGTCCGCTTCGCCCGCCGCCTGCTGGGCGGCGCCGCACCGTACCTGGCAGGACATCCGCTACGAGGAGGCCGATGGCGTCGGCTTCCTGCATTTCGAGTTCTACAACGGGGCGATGGGCAGTCGCCAGTGCCGGCGCCTGCTGGCGGCCTACGACTGGGTCAGGCAGCGGCCACTGCGGGTCATCGTCCTGATGGGTGGGCGCGACCACTGGTCGAACGGCATCCATCTGCAGCAGATCGAGGCCGCCGAATCGCCGGCAGACGAATCATGGGCCAACATCGACGCCATCGACGATCTCGCCGAGGCGATCATTCGCACCGACGACCGGCTGACGATCGCCGCCCTGCAGGGCAACTGCGCCGCCGGCGGCTGCTTTCTCGCCCGCGCAGCAGACCTCGTCTGGGCACGTGCGGGCGTCGTCCTCAACCCGCACTACCGCAACATGGGCAATCTGTATGGTTCCGAGTACTGGACCTACCTGTTGCCGGCACGGGTCGGCGCGACTGCGGCGGCAGCGATCATGCGACAGCGCTTGCCGTTGAGCGCCAGCGCCGGCGTCTCTGCCGGTCTGCTCGATGCCTGCCTCGCCGGCGATCCGGAGTCCTTCCGCATCGACGTCGCGCGGCGCGCGCGCGAGCTCGCGCAGGCGTCCGATCTCGCCAGCCGCCTGCGCGAAAAGCGCGCGCGCCGCGCGGCGGACGAGCTGCAGCGGCCGCTGGCGGACTACCGCGCCGCCGAAATGGCGGAACTGGAGCGCAATTTCTACGGTTTCGACCCGAGTTACCACATCGCCCGGCACCATTTCGTGTACAAGACGCCGCACTCGTGGACGCCCCGCCATCTGGCGATCCACCGCGAGCTTGGCTGGCAGCCTGCACCATGACCGCCAACCCGAGACCGCGCCTGCCGACCGTTCTCGTCGTCGACGACGAAGTGCGCTCGCAGGAAGCGCTGCGGCGCACGCTCGACGAGGACTTCGAGGTGTTCACCGCGGCGAACGCCGACGAGGCGCAGCGCATCATGGAAAGCGAGTGGGTGCAGATCATCGTCTGCGATCAGCGCATGCCCGGGATGAGCGGTGTCGAGTTCCTGCGGCGCGTGCGCAGCCAGTGGCCGGATACCCTGCGCATCATCCTCTCCGGCTATACGGACGCCGAGGACATCATCGCCGGCGTCAATGAAGCCGGCATCTACCAGTACCTGCTCAAGCCCTGGCAGCCCGAACAACTGCTGTTGACGCTGCAGACCGCTGCCCGCGTGCATCGCCTGCAGCAGGAGAACCAGCGCCTGTCGCTCGAGCTGCGGACGGCGGAGCCGGTGCTGGCGCGGCGGGTCGACAGCAAGCAGGAGCGTGCGCGCCGGGAGTTTGCGCTCGATGGCCTGATCCGCAGTCCGCAGAGCCCGCTCAATGCCGTCTGCGATCTCGTCGAACGCATCGCTCCGTTCGACCTGTCGGTCCTGATCAGCGGCGAGTCGGGAACCGGCAAGGAGATGCTCGCGCGTGCCATCCACTACCGCAGCCGGCGGGCCGAGCGGGCCTTTGTCGTCGAGCACTGCGGGGCATTGCCCGACCAGTTGCTCGAGGCCGAACTCTTCGGCTACAAGCGCGGCGCCTTCACCGGCGCCTATGAGGATCGCCATGGCCGCTTCCAGCAGGCCGATGGCGGCACCATTTTCCTCGACGAGATCGGCGATACCAGCCCGGTCTTCCAGGTCAAGCTGCTGCGCGTGCTGCAGGAGGGCGAGTTCCGGCCGCTCGGCGCGACACGGTCGCAATCGGTCGATGTGCGCGTCGTCGCCGCGACGCACCATGACCTCGAAGCCGAGGTGCGCGCGGGCACCTTCCGCGAGGATCTCTACTACCGGCTGGCCACCGTGACGCTGCGCGTGCCGCCGCTGCGCGAGCGGGCGATGGACATTCCGCTGCTCGCCGGCAGCCTGCTCGACGCCGGTCAGAAGCTTCTCGGCAAGAGCGTCGCCGGCTTCAGCACCGAGGCTCTTGCCTGCCTCGCCGCCTACCCCTGGCCGGGCAACGTGCGCGAACTGCAGAACGAGATCCTGCGCATGCTCGCCCTCGCCGACACGCCACGGCTCGGCGCCGACCTGCTGGCGCCGCGCATCCTGCGCACGCCGGCAGTGAACCAGCGCGAGGACCATCTGCTTGAACTGATTCCGCTCGCGGGTGGCCTGAAGGAGCGCATGGAGGCGCTCGAGGCCCGCGTCCTCAAGGAGACGCTGATCCGCCACCGCTGGAACAAGTCGCGTGCAGCGGGCGAACTCGGCCTGTCGCGCGTCGGCCTGCGCGGCAAGCTCGTGCGTTACGGGCTCGAGCGCGGATGAAACTGATCTGGCTGCAGGCGGCGGGTTGCGGCGGCTGCACGCAGTCGCTGCTGGCTGGCGAAGGTCGCGGCGGCGTACTGGCACAATTGGCGGAGAGCGGCATCGAGCTGTGTTTCCACCCCGCGCTGTCGGAGACGAGCGGCAGCGAGACGCTGGCGTTGCTCGGCGCCGCCATCGCCGGCGAACTGCCGTTCGACCTGCTGTGCATCGAAGGCGCGCTGCTGCGTGGCCCGAATGGCAGCGGTCGCTTCCAGACACTGGCCGGCCGGCCGCTGATCGACGTGGTGCGCGACCTGGCGCAGCGCGCCCTGCATGTGCTGGCGATCGGCACCTGCAGCGCCTATGGCGGCATCATTGCCGCCGGCGAGAACCGCAGCGAGGCCTGCGGCTTGCAGTTCGACGGTGATCAGGAGGGTGGTGTGCTGGGCATCGACTTCCGTTCCCGCTCGGGCCTGCCGGTGATCAACGTCGCCGGCTGTCCGACGCATCCCGGCTGGGTGGTCGATACGCTGCTCGCGCTGGCGCTCGACGCGCTGGCTGCCGGCGACCTCGATGCCTGGCGGCGGCCGCGCTTCTACACCGAGCAACTGGTGCACCATGGCTGCCCGCGCAACGAGTATTACGAGTTCAAGGCGAGTGCCCAGAAGCCCTCGGACCTCGGTTGCCTGATGGAGAACCTGGGCTGCAAGGGGACGCAGGCCCACGCCGACTGCAACCTGCGGCCCTGGCACGGCGTCGGCTCCTGCCTGCGCGGTGGTTTTGCCTGCATCTCGTGCACCGAGCCCGGCTTCGAGGAACCCGGTCACCCGTTCATGGAGACTGCCAAGATCGCCGGCATTCCGACCGGTCTGCCGGTCGACATGCCGAAAGCCTGGTTCGTCGCGCTGGCTGCGCTCTCCAAGTCGGCGACGCCGAAACGGGTGCGCGAGAATTCGCGCTCCGACCATCCTCTGATCGCGCTGGGGGTCCGCAAGGGCGGTGGCAAGTGAGGCTGCTCAGCGCTCCGCCAGCCACTGCAGCAGGGCGTCGATCGCCGGCTTGCCGAGCCTGGCTTTCGCGTCGTTGATCAGGAAGACGACGATCCAGCGCCTGCCACCCCGATCGAGAAGGTAGCCGGCCACCGCCCGGACGCCCTCGAGGTAGCCCGTCTTGAGATGCGCCCTGCCGCCGGCGGCACTGCCGTTGAGGCGCCGGCGCAGCGTGCCGTCGACTCCGGCGAGCGGCAGCGAGGCGATGAACTCCGGCATGACCGGGCTCTGCCATGCCGCCTGCAGCAGCTGCGCCAGGCCCTCGGCCGAGATGCGCTCGCTGCGCGACAGTCCGGAGCCGTTGTCGACCACCAGCCCGGGCAGCTTGAGGCCCTTTGCCTGCAGCCAGGATCCGACCTGCCGGCGCGCACCCTCGGCGGTGGCCGGTCGCTCGCCATCGAGGCTGAGGAACAGCTGGCGCGCCATGACGTTGTTGCTGTACTTGTTTATCTCGCGGATGATCTCGGCCAGTGGCGGTGACTCCTGGGTGGCGATCGGGCTGGCTGTCGCCGGCGTCCGCCCGGCACGCACGCGGCCGGCGAAACTGCCGCCGAGCTCGTTCCAAAGCGCGCGGAAGAGTCCCTCGACCTGACTGTCGGCAGGCCAGGGCATGAGGTGCAGCGCCTTCTCGCCGCAGGCCGCCGGGAAACTGCCGGCGAGCTCGATCGTTTGGCCACTGACCGTCGCCCGGATCTGTTCGCGCCAGTCGCCGCAGCCCTCGAGCCCGAGGCTGAGGCGGTTGCTGATGCGCAGGCCGTCGCTCGGCGTCTCGACGATCACCCTGACCACCGTCCGTGCGGCGTCCGCCTGCAGCGTCAGCCGGATGCTCGCCAGGTTGACCAGCAGCGCGTCGGGACCGGCGTTGTAGGGCCGCAGAGGCTGGCCGTCGAAGGCCCCGGGATCGTGTTCGGCGACGGCAAAAGCGCTGCGGTCGAGCACGACGTCGCCCCTGATCTCGCTGACGCCGCGGACACGGATCTGCCGCAGGAGCAGCCAGAACTGCTCGAGGCCGAGCCGGGGATCACCACTGCCACGCAGGTAGAGGTTGCCATCCAGCCGGCCGTCACGGATGGCGGCGTCGGCGAGCGCTTCGGTGCGCCAGGTGTGGGCGGGGCCGAGCAGTTCGAGGCCGGCGTAGGTCGTCAGCAGCTTCATCGCCGACGCCGGGTTCAGCGCTGTCCGCGCATTGTGTGCGAGCAGCGGCGCTCCGCTGTCCACCGCCTGTACGACGATGCCGACCGAGCGGGCGGGAATCCCCGCCTGCTCGAGTGCGCGGCTGACGCTGGCCGGTATTTCGGCCGCTGCGACCATGCCCAGCCAGCCGGCGAGCAACAGCACGAGGGTGGCACGGATCATGCCGTTGCCCGTTCGGATCCGGCAGGTGGTTGCAGCCTCATCGGCGCCGGCTCAGGGCCGGTCGCCGGCCCGGCAATCAGCCGTGTTCCCAAGGTGGCGGATGGCTGAGGAACTCGGCGAGCAGCGGCTCCAGCTGCGTCAGCATCAGGTCGTTGCGACCCGCCAGCCAGGCGCGCACGAGATCGCTGTGATGGCCCGGAACCGCCTGCAGGACGAGTTGCTCGGCGACCGTCGCGTCGTTCATCCGTCCGAGGAGATCGAGCAGGCCGGCGGCACTCTGGTGGTAGCGTTGCAGCCGCTTCGCCGGGAACAGTGGCGCGAAGAACTCGATTGCGTATCGCAGGCGTTTCAGGGCGACCCGCAACGCATGCCGGGCTTCCGGGTTCGAATCGCGGGTCTCGGCGGCGAGCGCGGCGACCCGCTTCGCGCGCTTGTTCAGCGAGCGGGGTGCAAAGGCCGTGATGGGCGGCTTTCGGCTCTCCGGGAGCGCCACTGTGGCGGCGGTGAACTCGAGCAGCAGTTGCGAGTAGGTGTCCGCCTTGATCGCCGCCTGCGCCGTCTTGCGGCAGGCGGTCAGGTGGTTGCGCGCCTGCGTCGACAGTCTCTGGACGTCGCCATGGTCGGGGAAGGCCTTGACGATCGGCGGCAGGATCTCGGTGATGAAGACATCCCAGTTGCGCGTGTCGCCGAGCTGGTTGGCCAGTGTTCGCCAGCGCGGATCGAAGTTGCTGACGTAGTCCTCCGGCAGCAGCGGTCGCCACAGGCGGATCGCCGAGCGCAGGCGACGGATCGACACCCGCGCCTGGTGGATGAACTCCGGGGCGTCGGTTTCACGGACGCCGCGCTCGTTGCCCTGCAGCTGTGACAGACAGGAGAAGGCGGTGCTGCGGAAGACGCCGATGCTGGTCATCCCCATGCTCAGCGGGACTGGCCCGGCCTTGGCGGGTGCCAGCTTGGCATCGTGCGCCAGGCGGTAGCCGCGCTCGGCCTTGCTGGCGCCTTCGGGGTGCAGCGGCAGGTCGGCCTGCAGGGCCAGGGCGGCGGCGAAGAGGTCGCTGGCGTCTCCCTCGAGCAGTTCGAGTTCGAGTTCACAGATGTTCTCCTTGCGCTCGCCGGCGACGATCGTTCCGCGGTCGAGAGCAACCTCGATGCGGCTTCCCTCGCGCGGCGTCAGTACCCACAGGCTGCGCGTGAAATCGGTGGTGAATGCCGGGACGAGCTCTGCTGTGGCCTCTTCGAGGAAGCGGCGCAGCTTGGGACTGTCGACGTGGCTGAAGTCGAATTGCCCGGGCTGGCCGGGCACTTCCCATTCGCGGCGCTGCGCCAGTCCGCCCGGGGACGGCGCGTCGCTCTTGACGGTCAGCAGCCATGCCTCGCCCTTCTGCCGGAAACGGACGGCGAGGCGCTTGCGCTGCAGGCGCTGGTCCGGGGTGTCGTAGTAGGTATTGACCAGCTTCTGTCGCATGGGCTTGCTTGCGGCCAGCAGCGGGTGAGACGACAGGCGGCGTACGGCCGTTGCCGGCAGGCTCAGCTTGATCTCGGTTTCCAGTGCCATGCTTCATTGTCTCCTCTTGGTTGGTATGGTGTGGCCCCAGCCTCAGTGCTCGTGGCAACGCAGCTTCTCGACTTCGGGGATGTGGATCTTTCGTCCTTCGACGACGATCAATCCCTTTTCCGAGAGTTCGTGCAGGATGCGTGAGAAGTGTTCCTGCGTCAGGTTGAGACGGGAGGCAATGACGCCCTTGTTGGTCGGTAGCGTCACAGTGATCGACCGCTCGCCGCCGTTCGGGTACTCGCGCAACAGATAGCCGATGATCCGTTGCCGACCCGAGTGCAGCGAATAGGACTCGACATCGTTGATCAGGTGGTGCAGGCGCATCGACAGTCCGGCAATCATCTTGCGCCCCAGTTTCGGATCCTTGTCCAGTTCGTCGAGGATCGCGGTCTTCGAGATGTGCAGCAACAGCGAATCGGCGAGTGCCTGCGCATAGACCATGAACGGCTTGTCCATGAACATGACGGCCTCGCCGAAGGTCTGGCCCTGGCCGACGATGTCGACGACCTTCTCGCCACCCTGTGGCGAGGTGAAGGCCAGCTTGACCTGCCCGTAGACGATCAGGTAGAAGCCGGTCGGCGTGTCTCCCTTGTGGAACAGGATGTCGCCACGGGTCGCAGTGACTTCACGCGAACCGCGGGCCAGTCGGGCAATCTCGTCGGGTTCCAGTCCGTTGAACAGCGGGACGTGCGCCAGCAGCGCTTCGATGTTGATGCCGTGTTGGTGTGGGTGAGCGTGTGGTCTGATCAAGTCGGTCAGTGCGGGATGGGTCAGTCGCCAATCTTCGCACGTGTCACCCCCGGCGGCAAGCTGCCGCCGGACGATCGCCGTTCCGGGGCGGTGTCATGACTGCCGCATCCGCCGGTCGGGGGGCGGCGGGGCGACGGCAGTTGCGCCAGCGGCGGGCCACGGGATTCAGGGGAAGCGGTCGGCAGCCGCCAGCAGCGGTGCGCCAGCATCCTTGCGGGCGAGAATCGGCGGCTCATCGAGCGGCCAGTCGACGGCGATGTCCGGGTCGTTCCAGCGCAGGCTGCGCTCGTGTTCCGGCGAGTAGTAGTCGGTCGTCTTGTAGAGGAACTCGGCGCTCTGCGAAAGCACCAGGAAGCCATGGGCGAAGCCCGGGGGAATCCACAACTGCCTCTTGTTTTCTCCGCTGAGCTCATGACCAACCCAACGGCCGAACGTCGGCGAGTGCTGGCGCAGATCGACCGCAACGTCGAAGACCATCCCCTGCACGACCAGTACCAGCTTGCCCTGGGCCTTCGGCGGCAGTTGGTAGTGCAGTCCGCGCAGGACGTTCCGCGCCGATCGTGAGTGGTTGTCCTGCACGAAGGAGAGTTCGAGGCCGGTTGCGCGGGCGAACGACCGGGCATTGAAGCTCTCGAAGAAATATCCGCGTTCGTCGCCGAAAATCTCCGGTTCGATGAGCAGGACGTCGGGAATGGCGGTGGCGGTGATCATCATCTGTGGTCCGGTTCCTTTCTTCTCGCTGGTCGGGCTTCGGTGCTTGACCAGGATGCAGCGGCGGTCGTCACTCGGCTGCTGTCGGCGTGGGGCCGCGATGCGGCGAAGGGGAGCTGGCTGCCGGGCATCGCTCAGCTGCCGAGGATCTGCTGCAGAACGTGTCGCACGCCCAGTTGCCAGTGCGGCAGTTCCAGGCCGAAGGCATGCTGCAGCTTGCGCGTGTCGAGTCGGGAGTTGGCGGGGCGGCTGGCGGCAGTCGGGTATTCGGCAGTCGAGATCGCCGTGATCGCTTCCGGTCTGGCGCAGAGCTTCCTGCCCGCACGGATCGCTTCGTCGACGACGAAGCGGGCGTAGTCGTACCAGTTGGTGTCGCCACCGGCGACACAATGGTAGATGCCGTAGGGGAAGGCTTGCAGATCGTCCCCTCGTTGCTGCTGGCGAACGAGGTGGGCGGTGATGTCAGCCAGCAGCGCAGCCGAAGTCGGGGTTCCCCACTGGTCGGCAACCACTCTGAGACTGTCGCACTCGCTTGCCAGCCGCAGAATGGTCTTCGCGAAGTTGCCGCCGTGGGCGCCGGCAATCCAGGCGGAACGCAGGATCAGGTGGCGCCGGGTGGCATCCTGCAGGGCGACCTCGCCTTCGCGCTTGCTCTGACCATAGGTGCTGCGCGGTCGGGTTGCGTCCAGTTCGTCGTAGGGGCCTTGCTTGCTGCCGTCAAAGACATAGTCGGTCGAGTAGTGCACGACGAACGCGCCCAGCCGCGCTGCTTCTTCGCCGAAGACTCGTGGCGCGGTCGCGTTGACCGCGAAGGCCTGCTCGCGCTCGGTCTCCGCTCTGTCCACCGCGGTATGCGCCGCCGGGTTGACGATGATCGCCGGCCGGACCGCACGGACCAGCTGGCGGATGGCCGCCGGCTGGGCAAGGTCGCACTCCGCCCGGCCGATCGCGACGACCTCGCCAAGCGGCGCGAGCGCTCGCTGCAGTTCGAAGCCGACCTGGCCATTCTTGCCGGTGAGCAGGATCTTCAAGGTGGCAAGAAGGTGTCGCCGTGCGCCTCGGTGGATGAAGTCGGCTTTTCGCAGGGACGGCAGCCGGGAGACGACAAAAAAGCCACCGTGACGGTGGCTTCAGTGTTTGCTGCCGTTGGCACGCCCGGAGCGATTCGAACGCCCGACCCCTTGGTTCGTAGCCAAGTACTCTATCCAGCTGAGCTACGGGCGCCTTGCCGTGTTTGAGCGCGAGATTATACCGGCCGGATGGCGCGTGCTCAAGCACAATTTTGCACTCTTGCACTGTTTGCACCCGGCTCGCCCGGTTGTCGGGGATGCGACTCCGCGCGCCTGCGCGGTCGTGCGGGAGCCGGGTTCCGCTGCCCGTATCAGGGCGTCGTCGCACTCCGGCGCGAAGCGCCAGCGGCAGCGTCCTCGGGTTCGGGCTCCTCGAAGAGCATCAGCGGTTCGCCATCGTCGATCGCTTCCGCCCGCTTCCCATCCTTTGCCCGCGAGACGATCTCCGACGGGTTGCCGCCCAGCAGGCGGTACTGCTCGCGCAGGGTCTTGGCGTCCGGATTGTATTCGAGACCGGTTCTGACCAGTTGCTTGGCCTCTGCCTTCTGTCCGGAGCGTATCAGGTACTCGGCCCAGTGGGAGTATCCGGGCGAGTAATCGGGTTTCAGCGCCCTGGCTTCGGCGAAGACCTTGTTCGCTTCCTGCGGGCGCCCGCGACGCAACTCGATCTCGCCGATGCCGGCGTAGATCTCGGGGAGCAGGATGAAATCTCGCGGCGCCCGTTGGGCGACATACCAGTAGTCGCCGACAACGGCACCGAGAAGGTGGTTTCTTTCCTGTTCAGTGGCGGTGCTGCGCATGGCCCGCAGCAGGTTCAACTTGCCCCAGCAGTAATGGTGCATGTGCCAGAAGGTCGGGCCCATGATCGCTACCCAGGGTTTCGCTTCGGCGGAAGGTGAGTCAGGCAGGCCGCTCCGGCCAAAGGCATGCGTGTAGGGGCAGTAGCGTGGAACCGCGGCCATCTCCGCAGGCGTCACGTTCTTCACTTGGCCGCTGGCGATCCCGGTCAGGGCCCAGAGGCCGACGGCGCAGGCAAGGCGTGCGATTCGATGGTCTGGGCAGTGGCTGAACCGCTTTGCATCGCTGGACATGCTCGGATTTCCTGTTCTCGGGTGGGGGGTGGTGGGAGGTCGTGGTCAGAGCCCGTCGCTTGCTGCGTGGCGGCTCTCGTTCAGGCTCGCGTCACCGCGTCCGCTGCGGCGGGCCCCGTCGGCGACGTCCGGCGGGACGGACCGTGACGTCCGGCGCATTTCGCATTCTAGCGGCAGTCCATGGAACATGGCGAGCAGCAGCCGGCGACGGTCGTGGTCCGGCAGCGGGGTCCCGTCGCCGGACCGATGCCGGTCAGGCAAGAGCGTTGGTTGCTTCCTGGATGATCCGTGCCTGCTCGTCCTCGAGACCAAGCCACAGGGGCATGCGCACCAGCCGTTCGGACAGTGAATCGGTCTGGGTCATGCTGCCGCAGACGCGTCCGAGTTTCTGGCCCATGGGCGCGCTGTGCAGCGGAACATAGTGGAAGACGGTGCCGATGGCGTGCGCTCTCATCGTTTCGATGAAGCGCGTTCGGCGTTCGAGGTCCGGCAGCAGCAGGTAGTACATGTGCGCGTTGTGCGAGCAGTCGCGCGGAATGACTGGCCGCCTGCAGGCGCCCTTTTCCTCGGCCCGCCGGAACCACTGATGGTAGGTCGACCAGAGCGCGAGCCGGCGTTTGTTGATGGCGTCGGCTTCTTCCATCTGCGCCCAGAGGAAGGCGGCGATGATCTCTCCGGGGAGATACGAGGAGCCGATGTCGACCCAGGTGTACTTGTCGACCTGCCCACGGAAGAACTGACTGCGGTTGGTCCCCTTCTCGCGAACGATCTCGGCCCGCGTCACCAGGCTGGCATCGTTGATCAGCAATGCGCCGCCCTCACCCGAGATGATGTTCTTCGTCTCGTGGAACGACAGCGCCGCCAGGTGGCCGATGCTGCCGAGTGGCCGGCCCTTGTAGGTGGCCATGATGCCCTGCGCCGCGTCCTCGATGACCAGCAGGCCGTAGCGTCGGGCGATGTCCATGATGCTGTCCATCTCGCAGGCGACTCCGGCATAGTGCACGGGGACGATTGCCCTGGTGCGCGGCGTGATTGCCTCCTCGATCCGTGTTTCGTCGATGTTGAGCGTATCGGCCCGGATGTCGACGAAGACCGGTACGGCACCCCGCAGGGCGAAGGCGTTGGCGGTCGAGACGAAGGTGTAGGANGGCATGATCACCTCGTCACCCTCCTTGATGTCAGCCAGGATCGCCGCCATCTCGAGCGCTGCGGTGCAGGAGTGGGTGAGCAGTGCCTTGCGGCAGCCGATACGGCTCTCCAGCCAGTTGTTGCAGTGCCGGGTGAACTGGCCGTCGCCGGCGAGGTGTCCCGCGGCGTGTGCCTGGGAGATGTACCAGAGTTCCTTGCCGGTCATGTACGGCTTGTTGAACGGGATCATGGGCGCTTTTCCGGAGGTGAAGACGGTGCCAGGCACCGATGGAGGGTGAGTGCGGTCCGTCGGCCCGGGTGCGGCAAGGTGGCCGCCCGCCGAGCTGCGGGGAATGGATCGCCCGCCATCGGTGCACGCTTGGCTGCCGCTGCAGCGCGCCCCGCGGTAGGCAAACACGGTGGGCGGCTCATGACGATGAGCCGCTGAGCCGCTGCGGGACGCCGCCGCCTCGTGCTGCGCAGGGCCGTCCCGGTCCTGCCCCAACGCGCAGGGTGAGGTTCGCTTGCGGTGCATCATGATCAGCGGGTCATGATCACCAGGCCGGTGACCACCAGCAAGGTTCCCAGGACTTTCTGCAGCGAAAGCGCCTCGTTGAGAAAGACGACCGAGAAGGCCATGACGATCAGGAAGGCCAGGCTCATGAACGGGTAGGCGTAGTTCAGGTCGAGGCGTGTCATGGCTGCCATCCAGGCCAGCGAGGCGAGAAAGGCGGATGCCAGGCCGCTCATGATCCATGGGTTGAGGAACTGCAGCAGGAGGAATTGCAGCTTGCCGAGCGTACCTGCGGGCATGGGGCCGACGCTGCCCATCTGCCACTTCAGAACGAGCTGGCCATACACCGTGAACAGCAGCGTGAGCGCAATGTACACGTGTCCGGGAATGTCAAATCTCGCCTGCATCGGGCTTGCTCCTCGTCAAGGTGCGCCAACCGGTGGGCTTGCCCGGGATCTGTCGGCGGGGGGTTGGCCTGGTGCCCCGGCGATCGGCGTCTGGCGGCGCTGCTGCTCGTCTTCCCTGACCGCCTGCCGCGCGCGCAGGCCGCGGCAGCCGCAGCGGCGTGGCGAACGATAGCGCGAGGAGACACGGGTGAATGTGATCGAATGATCAGTCATCGTCAGGTTCCCGCTGGCGCAGCGTGCACCTCAGCGCGCCGCCGCGTCGGCGGTTGCCGCCAGGCAATCGGCCCTGATGCCGTAAATCGTCGCCGGCAGGGGGCGTGCCAGCAAGTCCAGCTGCCTGGCCACCTTCTCTGCGATCGCGGTCGGCAGGATCGCTGCTGCCGAGCGCAGACCGCTGACGATCCGTGCGCCAAGTCCCATGCCGGTCGGCTCGAGTTCGCCGAGTCGGTGCCAGCAGCGGGGAAGATCCTCCTGGTGTGAATACGGACCCTGCTGGCCCCAGTCCGCAGTCTGGCGGTCGAAAACCGCGTAGGCGACAAATCCGTCGGCGTCCGCCTTCAAGGCCATACCCGGGGCGCCGCTGGCGAGCAATTGGATATCGGCGATGCGTGGCGCATCGGTCGGGGAGGTGGCGAACAGTCGCGCGTAGTTGCCGGTGCGGATGGCGCTGGTCATGCCGAAGACGACGCTGTCCGGACGCTCGCGGGCGTAAAGAAGCGCCGCCTTGCTGTTCGCCACGAAGGACTGGATGACCTGTTGTTCCAGTGCGGTGCCGATGATGCCGAGGGGAATGATCACCGCAACGGCGACCAGGGCCGCCAGGCCGCGGCCGAGTCGCGACAGCGCATAGCCTGCCAGCAGGGCGAGCGGGGCGAGGAACACGATCGCGTAGTTCACCTGCTTGGTGATCAACAGCAGCGGTTTGAACGAAACGATGAACAGGCTGAAAACGCCGATCAGTCCGAGGCACCAGATGGCGATACGGTTCAGGCCGTCGTCGTGCCGATTCCGCGTCAGCCAGAGAAGGAGCCCTGCCACTGCCAGCGGCCCGAGCAGCCAGGTGTGCTTGATGTCGAGCAGGAGGAGACGGACGTAGAACGTCGGGTCGTTGCTGCTGCTCACCTTCTGGACGTACTCGGCGGCGCCCGAGGTCGTCATCCGCCAGATCTTCCAGAAGTCGCCTTCCATGATGAGGAACAGCAGTCCGTTGAGCACGAGCATCGCGAGGAAGCCCGTGGCCATCAGCAGCCACTTGCTGTGCAGCCGCCTTTCCCGAACCACGTAAAGGGCAAAGACGAGGACGTAAACCAGCGCGACCGAGCTCTTGATCCACCAGACGAAGCCGGCTGCCAGTCCGGCGCAGAGGTAGTACGCACGCCGACCGCTGCGATCGCCCTCGAAGAGGGCGAAGAAGCTCAGGCTGATGAAGAAGGCGAGCGGCGCGTCGGCCATCAGGCGGCCGGCATAGTGGGCATGCAGGGGGGTGAAGGCGAGGACGAGTCCTGACAGCACGGCCGCCCGCTCGCCCCAGAAGCGCCGCGCGATGAGGTAGACGAGGGCGATTTCGCCCAAAGAGCAGAGCAGGGACCAGAGGTTGGCAACGAACTCGCTGCGGCCCAGGATCCAGACGAGGAAACCGACCGGCAGGCTGATTCCCAGGCGGACGGCGCCGATGTAGTCGGCGCGTGCCCATTCTCCTTGCGCAATCTTCAGCGCCTGCTCGGTGTAGGTCACTTCGTCGGAGCCGAAGCAGCCGGTGAAGAACGCCAGGCGCAGGGTCAGGGCAGCAAGGAGCAGCGCGGGGAGCAACCAGGGGCTGTTGCCCCGGGACGCAGTCCCGCCCGCCGCGGGTTGGTCGGGCTCAACCGCGCAGACGGCGCGACGCTGCTCGCCGCTGCTCACACCGGTACCCGGTAGCCGGCAAAAAGGCGTTCGAGGTTGCGGTACATGATGTTCTCGACACGGTGTGCTTCGATGCCCTCGCTGAGCAGGGCGAAGCGTTCGAGGATCCTCGCCGGCGGGTACTCGGGGAAGTCGGAGCCGATGGTGATCAACTGGTCGGTCGTCGAGAACAGGTAGCGCATGTCGTCGTCGAGGCGGCTGCCGGCGTAGCGCATCAGCGTGAAGGAAAAGTCGAGCATCAGGTTCGGGTTGGCGCGTACGATCTCGAAGAGGTCGAGCATCGACGGACCGGCGGCGTGCAGCAGCAGGATGCGCGTGTCCGGGCAGGCATTGGCGATGTAGTCGATGGTGTCCGGGGCATTCGTCGTCGCCAGTCCGCGACGCCGGAAGAGCGTGTCGAGCAGGATCACCAGCCCGTGCTCGGCTGCCGCGTCGAAGACGGCGATGCACTTCGCGTCGAGCGGATCGTAACCATTCAGGCGTGGATGCAGCTTGATGCCGGCGAAGCCCTGCGCCGCCAGTTCGGCCACCACCGCCTCGACACGGCGCAGCGTCGGCAGGGTGCGCGGGTTGAGGCCGGCGATCGGGACGAAGCGCTCCGGATGCGCACGCGCCGACTCGATGATCACTTCGTTGTCGACGTAATCGGCGATCGCCACCAGGCAGGCACGGTACACGTCCGCTTCGTCCATGTCCTGCAGCAGTCTCGCAAGCGTTGCGTCGTAGCGCCGCTCGCCGCACCAGCTGCCGTCACGCGTGACGTGCGTCAGCGAGTCGAAAAGCTTCATCGTGTCGTCCTTTCAGTCAATCAGTCGATGCTCGTGAATTCGCCGGCGCCAGCCATGCGCACGCGCAGCAGGGCAATGGCGCGCCGGGCGATGGCGATGACCTCGGTCGCCGTGTCGCCGAGGGTGACCACGTAGCCCGGTCGGCGGTCCTTGTGTTCGAGCGGGCCGACTTCATCACCGGCCTGCAGGTTGAGGTGGACGGCAGCGACACCGGGCACCGCGGCTGCGCTGTCAACGCCGCCGATCTCGGCGATCGTGCCACGCGGCATGCTGAAGAACTCGATGGTCGCGGCTCGTGGCATCGGCAGCGGGTCGATGCGCACCGCTTCGCCGAGCGCCCGCCCGATCATCGCGCGGTTCGCGTTCACCCCTGAAACGTGTGGCAGGACGTGGGTGTAGATCATGACGCCGCCGCCGCGCGCCGCGATGTCGATCGGCACGATGTGCTCGCCGTCGAGCATGAACTCGGCGTGGAATATTCCATCGAGTAGACCGAGCGCCGACAGGGTGGCGCAGACGGTTGCCCGGATGCGCTCGAACTCCGCTTCTGGCAGCGCACCCCGATAGAGGATTCGCGACGAGACGGTGGGCGAATCCGCAAACGGCAGCTTGTGAGCGATCCCAAGGATCCTCGCCTTGCCGGCAACGACAAAGCCGTCGACGATGATCTCCTGGCCCTCGACGCAGCTCTCGACGAGGACTTCGCCCGAGCGCGAACAGCTTCTTGCCAGACGATAGGCAGCATCCAGCCCGTCGGCAGCGGACAGTCTGCTGACGCCCTTCCCGGACTGATTGTCCACCGGCTTGACGATCAGTGGGAAGGATACCTCTGCGGCGGCTGCCGCCAGCCCGGCAGGCGAAGAAAGCAGATGGTAGCGTGGAACGGCCAGACCGGCGGCGTCGGTCAGGCGACGCATGCGCCCCTTGTCGGTGAAATTGCGCGCCGTCTCGTAGCCGATTCCCGGCAGCCCGAGTCGCTCGGCGACGAAGGCGGCGGTGGCGACGCCGACATCGGTGGTGTCACAGATGATGCCGTCGATGCGGCAGCGGGTGGCCAGCTGCAGCGTCGCTTCGCAGTCGGTGATGTCGACGACCTCGTGCTGGTCCGCCAGCGCGTAGGCTGGCCGATCGCGGTACATGTCGCTGACCAGCACACGGTGCCCAAGCGCCTTGGCGAGTCGTACGGTCGGCACCTGCCATTGCCCGCCGCCCAGCACATGCAGCAGTTTCGGTTTCATCCGGCGTTGCCCGCCACTGCGGCCGGCAGCCGCGCCAAAGGTTCACGCCGGTCGCTGCGCCAGCCCCAGATGTACCACGGAGCGTCGGGACCGACGCTGAACAGCAGATCGAGAATGGTGACTCCATGCACGAAGGGTGGATGCGGCTGGACGTATTCCGGGTAGCCAGCGTAATCCTGCCAGTGCAGCTCGATCCCACGTTGGGCAAAACGGCTTTCGTCGATGTAGTCCCTGGCGGCGGGGCCGGAAAGGTAGGAGCTGGCCTCACAGCGGTCGAGGAGATCGAGAATCCGCTCCTGCTTGCTGCCGCTTGCAGCATAGGTTCGCGAGTCGGCAAACTCGCTCCGGATGCCCAGCATCTCGCGCGCGATCATCATGATCAGGTGCTGGTTCAGGTCGGACAGGTGGTCCCAGCGTCGACCGAGATAAACCTCCTGCAGCGGCTCGCGGTAGGAGTGGAAGAATGGCGCCTTGCTGTAGGACTGTTCGATCGACTTCCAGTGCTTGCCTTGCCAACGCGGATCGGTCAGTCGCACGTCGCAGATGCGCTTGTCCTGGTCACCATCGTTTGGGACCGTCAGCCACTCGGCGCCGCGGGCGGTCTTGATCCTGTTTCGATTGCGCCAGTCACGCCGGGTGTATTGAACGTCATCGTAGAACACGAAGAGGTCCACACTGTGGATGATGTCGAAGTAACCTTTCCACGGCAGGTAGTTGGATTGCAGGATGGCGACGGACTTCATTTCAGCTTTCCCAGCTCCTGCAATCGCGCGGCTTCTCTGTGGCGCCGAACGCTCCATCCTGCGGGAGCGCTTGCCGGGCCGTCCGCGTTGCCGCCGACGACTGCGGCGGGGGGCGTCCGATGGCGCAGCGGTGAGCGACGGTTGGAAGCGCAACGTCTCACCGGTGGATGTCCTTGACGATATAGTTCGGTCGGTTCTGGACCTGGGTGAAGACTTTGCCCAGATAGACGCCGACGAGCCCGATGGCCATCGTCAGGATTCCCAGGCTGAGCGCCATCAGCCCCATGACCGAGGTGAAGCCGATCAGGGCATCGCCGAACAGCAGCTTTCTGATCACCAGGTAGATGACGTAGGAAAAGCTGACTGCGGTGACGAGGGCGCCAAAGTTGAACAGCCAGACCAAGGGCTGCGCCGAGAACGAACTGACGGCGTTGACCATCAGGCTGACGCGCTTCAGGAGCGTGTAGGTGCTCGCTCCCGCACGCTGGCTCTTGCCTACTGCGATGCCGATCTGGTGAAAGCCGGTCCAGCTCATCATTCCGCCGAGGAACAGATTGTGGTCGCCCAACTGCAGCAGGGCGTCGACGAAACGGCGCTTCATCAGGCGCTCGGTGACGATGTTTTCGGGAATCCTGGTTTCGCTCAGCAGGTTGAAACCCTTCCAGAAGAGACCACCGCTGAGCTGTTCGAACCAGCCCCCCTTTCTCTTCTCCTGATAACCGAAGACGATGTCGCAGTCGGTCTCGCGCAGCTTGTCGTGGAATGAACACAGGCTCAGCGGGGAGACCTCGAGATCGCAGTCGATCAGGAAGACCAACTCGCCACGTGCCTGCCGCAGGCCGGCCTGCATGGCATGGTGATGGCCAAAATTGCGTGACAGGTCCACGACCACGAGTTGCGCCAAGTCGTGGCGGCGTGCCAGCACGTAGTCCAGGGAATCGTCAGGTGAGCCATCGTTCACCAGAACGATTTCGAAGTCGCTGATGGCGAGCTGGCGCAGAGCATCGAGGCAGCCGTCGAGGAAGTCTTCGAGAAAGGGACGCGAACGGTACAGGGTGGAAACGATGCTGATCTGTGGTCGTGGCGCCTCAACGATCGGTTGCGCTGGGCCCTGGGTCAGCGCGTGCAACGGTGCAGGCATGGTCGGTGGCTGTTCCACTGTGGTATCGATGGCGAATGCGGTGGCGACCGGTATGGGCGGCTGCGGTCTTGCAGTCGCGGCTTACCGATCCGGATGCTGCCAATGATAACGCCTGGATCGTATGCATCCAGCCAAATAAATCACGCGTTTAATCCTGCTGTCGAGCTGTCGCCGCGAGTTGCGTCCGCCGCCGTACGGAGATGCGACCGGATCGGCCAGCGTCACCTCCGGTCACTCGACTGCGACGACCTGCCGATCGCGTCAAGGCTGCGACCAGAGTGGCGTCGGAGCAAGCCGCGTCGCCAGGTTGGACTGGTCTCGGGACAGCCGCCGCGTCGGTGTCGCGGAGGCGCACCGCTGCAGCGGATCTGACAGCCGGCGCCTGCAGTGAGGCAAGAGATTGCACAACAGGGACAAGCTGAGCCTTCGGCCGTCGTCCGAGTCTGGCAATACTCTTTCCGCTGCGGATTCAGGAAAACCCCGGCAGCCAGCCACTCTCAGCGCGGCGGGTGACGGTTTCGAGTGTGCCCTGGAACAGGGCTTCGATGACCGGCGGCTCACGCCATCGTTCGTTGAGGAAGGTCAGGCCGACCTCCTCGACCAGGGCGCCGCGCCAGTAGTGATTGGCAATCTCGTCGAGGGCCGCCAGGCTGAGGCTGTGCGGCAGCCGCAGGTAGTCGAGCCAGCTCGAGTCATGGAAGGAGCAGACGTAGGCTCCCTTGCTGCGCGCTCGCACCAGTGCCTTGCCGAAGACACGCGCCGGGTGCTTGTGGCGAAAGGTTTCGGCGTCGATGCGCGTGGCGAAGAGCAGCAGGGCATGCAGGCGGCTCGGGAACTGCCCGTACAGGCGTTGCCGGAAATACTCGAGATGGTACTCGGCGAAGTAGTTCTGAACCGTCGTGAACTGGTCTTCCGGCAACGAGCGGCCGAACGGATTGCCGACCAGGATATCCCACCCCGGCAGTTCGGCATCTTCATCAAGCCAGGCGTAGAGCTCGATCGTCGTACTGTCCTTGAGCAAGTGATCCATGATTTCCTGCCACACTGAACTGTCCGGGCTGGTCGCGTCCCGCCGCGCAGCCGCGACGACGTGCCTCGTTGCGGGAGGAGCGCGAGGCGGCCAGGGAGTGGCTAACGGTTGCGGCTGAACTTCTCGACGAGCAGACCCAGTTTCTCGCTGGTCCGCCGTGCCTGTTCTTCCGCTGCGCGCTGCTGCTTGCGCTCTTCCGCCTGTTTCCGCAGCCGCTCCCTCACCAGTTCGGCAGCATGTCCGCGGTGTGCCTCGGTGACCTCGCCGCTTCGCTGGCCGTCGAGACCAAGGCGGTCGCTTGCTCCCGCCAGCGTCTTCAGGTAACGCAAAGAGTGTGTATGCATTGCCAGGGCAATGCGCAGCGTTCTGCGATCGACGCCCGGCACGCAGCTCAGCAGTTGCTTGTCGATGCCGATCGCCAGCGCCTGGCATTCGCGGAAGACCGGAAAGCGTTCCTGCAACTCCTTCAGGAGTTGGCGGGGGTCGTTCTCCGGGCCGGGTTTCGTGGTCGGCGTCGTCATGATGATCGGTGTCCGAAAACGGGCTTGGCGTGGTGGACCATGGATATGCTTCGAAGGGGCGGGCAGATCGCACTGCAAGCGCCGTGCCTCGTTCGTCCGGCGCATCGCCGATGCCCGCGCGGCGCTACGCCAGGACGAATGCAGCCGACAGCCGATCAGAAATGGATACCGCGCATGATCTGCGAGAAGGCGACCTGATCCGCCGTCTGCTGCGCGGGCTCGTTCGGCTTGTGCGCGGCTGCACTGGAATCAGGGAACATGCGGAAGCTGGTGTTCATGACGATCTGCGCCACCTTCGGCGTCAGCGAGTGCAGCAGGGCGCCGAAGATCCCCAGCCGGGTGGCGATGCGGACCGGCTTGTGGATGATCGCTTCGACGATCATGTCGGCCGCTTCATCCGGGGTCAGCGTCGGCACCTGATCGTAAAGCTTGGTCGGGGCGATCATCGGGGTCTTCACCAGCGGCATGTTGATGGTGGTGAACTCGATGCCGCGATCGGCAAACTCCGAGGCCGCGCAGCGCGCCCAGGCGTCCATCGCTGCCTTGGAAGCGACGTAGGCGGAGAAGCGGGGCGCATTGGTCAGGACACCGATCGACGAGATGTTGATCACGTGGCCCTTGCGCTTGGCGATCATCGCCGGCAGGAAGCCCATGGTCAGTCGCAGGGCGCCGAAGTAGTTGACCTCCATCGTCCGCTCGAAGTCGTGGAAGCGGTCGAAGGAGCTCTCGATGCCACGGCGGATCGAGCGGCCGGCATTGTTGACCAGGATGTCGACCCCGCCATGCTCCTCGTTCATGAACTTGACGAATGCCTCGCACTGCTGCGGGTCGGCCACGTCTACCGCGTGCGTGATCAGGCGCAGCCCGGCTTCCTCGAACTCCTTGCGGACTTCGTCGAGCGCCTTCGCGTCACGGGCAATCGTCACGGCGATCGCGCCCGCTTCGGCCATCTTGCGGATCGTCGCCTTGCCGATCCCCGACGAGCCACCGGTCACCAGTACGACCTTGCCTTCGATCTGCCCGCGCAGCGTCCGGTCGATGAACAGGTCCGGGTCGAGATGTCGTTCCCAGTAATCCCACAGGCGCCAGGCATAGCTGTCGAGCGGCGGCACCGCTATGCCACTGCCCTTGAGCGCGCGCTGCGTCTCGCGGCAGTCGAAACGCGTCGGGTAGTTGACGAAATCGAGGATGTCATCGGGCAGGCCGAGATCCTTCATCACCGCGGCGCGGATGCGCCGCACCGGGGTCAGCGCGAACATCGCCTTGCGCATCGAGCGCGGGATGAAGCCGAGCAGGGCGGCATTGATGCGCATCGCCATTTCCGGTGCGTGAGCCGCGCGGGCGAAGGTGTTGAGCAGGTCGCCGACGCGCATCGGCGTCGGGTCGGTGAGATGGAAGCACTGGCCGTCCTCATTCTCGAGGTGCGCGATGTGGTCCATCGCAGCGACGACGAAGTCGACCGGCACGACATTGATGCGCCCGCCCTCGATGCCGATCGTCGGCATCCACGACGGGAACATCCGGCGCATCTTCTGGATCAGCTTGAAGAAATAGTAAGGGCCGTCGATCTTGTCCATTTCGCCGGTGCGCGAGTCACCGACGACGATCGCCGGACGGAAGATGCGCCACGGAACCTTGCACTCGCGGCGAACGATGCCCTCGGAATCGTGCTTGGTGCGAAAGTACGGATTTTCGAGGTTCTCCGCTTCTTCGAACATGTCCTCGCGAAAGAGTCCTTCGAAGAGGCCGGCGGAGGCAATCGAACTGACGAGGTGGAAGTGCCTGGCGGCGAGTTCCTCGGCCAGCCTGACGGTGTTGCGGGTGCCGTCCACGTTCGCTCGCTGCTGCTCCTCGGCGCTTGCCTTGAGATCGTAGATCGCAGCCAGGTGGAAGAAGTGGTCGACCCTGCCCTTGAGCTTGTGCACGTCTGCTTTCGCGACACCGAGTTCGGGCTGTGTCAGATCGCCGACGATCGGGATGGCCCGGCTTTCGTCGCAGCCCCAGTAGTCGTACCATTCATGAAGGCGGGGCTGCTCGACGGCGCGCGTCAGGAAATAGACGGTGGCTTCCGGGCGCGCGAGCAGCCTGGCGACGAGCCGCTTGCCGATGAAACCGGTGGCGCCGGTGACGAAGTAGATCATCCGATTCTCCTCATGTCGGTAGTCTGTGGTCAGGTTGCGTGCTTTCCCAGCGCCCCCGGCTGGAGGACCTTGCGCAGACCTTTAGTGTGCGTCCTCTAGATATTGTCACTAGACTCTCTTTCCAGGGCAAGCGAAAAACTTGTTGACCTTTTGATTATCGTCTTTAAGGAGACCGAAATGGGCAAGAAACTCAAGGAACTGGCTGGTGATGTGGGCGAGAACCAACTGGCGTCGACCGTCAAGGAATCGGCCCAGCAGATCTGGCTGGCGGGGCTCGGCGCCTTTGCCAAGGCACAGGAAGAAGGCGGCAAGGTCTTCGAGGCGCTGGTGAAGGAAGGCGAGAGCATCCAGTCGAGGACACGCAAGATGACCGACGAGCGGATCGCACAGGTGGCCGGCAAGGCAGCAGGTACCTGGGACCGGCTCGAGCAGGTCTTCGAGGACCGGGTTGCGCGTGCGCTCGGCAGCCTCGGCGTTCCGAGCAAGCAGGATATCGAGCGTCTGTCGCGGCGCGTCGTCGAATTGAGCGCGGCCGTGCAGGCGCTGACCGAAGGGAAGGCCCCGCCGAAGGCGGCTGCACGCGCCGCCAAGCCGGTGGCGCCGGCGACCGACAGCGTTGCCGCTGGGCCTGCGGAGAACGCTCCCACCAGCAAGCCGGCGACGGCACGGGCGGCACCACGCCGTGCCGCTGCCAAACCGACCGCGGTCAAGGCGGCGCCGCCGGTGACGCCGGCTGACGTGCTGAACACGATTCCGCAGACCGGCGAGTAGGCTGCTGCGTGCGGGACAGCTGCGTCCCGCTGCACGTCTCTCGTTTCGGGGTCGGCCAACGCCGCGGGCGTGGTTGCAAGCCGCGAGTGGGCAGGCCCGCGGCCCGCTTGGCTTGCCGCCGTGGATTGCTGGCCGCGCTAGCGACGCGAAGGCGTCGGCCAGCGCCGGTTGCAGACCGTCTCCCCATCGCCAAAGGAAAACCCGATGAACGCTGCGACGACGCACCCACTGATTGGCCTGGCGCTTGCCGGCGGTGGCCCGGTTGGGGGGATCTATGAGGTTGGCGCGATGGCAGCTTTGGCAGAGGCGCTCGAGGGCGTCGACTTCACTGCCTTCGGAATCTACGTCGGCGTCAGTTCGGGTGCCTTCATCGCGGCCGCGGTGGCGAACGGGCTCGGGCCCGACAAACTGGCGCGCATGCTCGTCGAGAACGACACGGACGAGGTCTTCGATCCCGAGATGCTGCTGCGGCCCGCCTTCGGAGAGTACCTGCGGCGGGCGCTGGCAGTGCCGGTCCTGTTCTGGTCGTCGCTTCGCCAGTACTTGTCGGATCCGTGGCATTTGCGGCCGATCGAGGCCTTCCAGAGCCTGAGCCATGCCATTCCGGCCGGCGTGTTCAACAGCTCCGGCATCGATCGACTGCTCCGCCGGCTGTTTTCCAGTGGTGGCCGCACGAACGATTTCCGGCAACTGAAGCGGCGGCTGTACATCGTCGCGACCGACCTCGACACCGGTGAGTCGGTTGCCTTCGGTTCGCCCGAGCACGCCGAGGTGCCGATTTCGGTCGCGGTGCAGGCCAGTGCCGCGCTGCCGGGACTGTTTCCGCCGGTGCGAATCGGCGAACGCTACTTCGTCGATGGCGCCCTGATCAAGACGCTGCACGCGTCCGTGGCACTGCAGGCCGGTGCCGAACTCCTCATCTGCATCAACCCGCTCGTACCCTTCGACTCGCGACTGGCTGCCCAGCGACCGCTGCACGAGAATCCTCCGCATGCCCCCGAGCACCTGGTCGACGGTGGTCTGCCGGTGGTCCTGTCGCAGACCTTCCGCGCCATCATCCATTCGCGGATGCGCACCGGGATGGATCGCTATCGGCACGAGTTCAAGGGGCGCGACGTCGTCCTGTTCGAGCCGACCCGCGACGATGTCGACATGTTCTTCACCAACGTCTTCAGCTATCGCGGCCGCAGCCGGCTGTGCGAGCATGCCTATCAGCGGACGCGCAGCGATCTCTACCGGCGCCGGCACGAGTTGCGGCCGATCCTTGCCCGCCACGGCATCGAGCTCAATCTCGGTGTGCTCAAGGACCACAGCCGTTCCCTGCTGCCGCACAAGCGCCGGCCCGACCTGGCGACGAGTGCGGGCGCACTCGATGCCTCTCTGGCGGATCTCGAGCGCTGGTTGCGGACGCAGGGAGCCTGAGCCGCTCGCGCCGGCGAGGCACCCCGCCGGCGCTACGGTCGACAAGGATTCCCTGGTACCACGCAGAGTGTTATTCTGGTCTCCGCGGAGAGGTTGACACGGAGAGCCGATGGAGAGGAAGCCGAAGCGTCGTACGCGCGAGCGGATCATCGAGACGAGCCTGCGCCTGTTCAACGACTTCGGTGAACCGAACGTCACGACGACGGTCATCGCGGACGAGATGAACATCAGTCCGGGCAATCTCTACTATCATTTTCACAACAAGGACGAAATACTGGAGTCGATTTTTGCCGTCTTCGAGCGGGAGATCGAGGACACGCTCGCTGCGCCGACCCGCCGACCCGCCGACGTGGAAGACATCTGGCTGTTCCTGCATCTGCTTTTCGAACAGATCTGGAAGTACCGCTTCTTCTACCGCGACCTTAATGACCTGCTGACGCGCAATCGACTGCTGGAAGTCCATTTCAGACAGATTCTCCTGCACAAGGTGCGGACGGCGACGACGCTCTGCGAGGGGCTGGTTCTGGCTGGCGCCATGCGTGCCAGCAGGGACGAGTTGCGGGCGCTGGCGACGAACATGACGGTCATCGCCACTTACTGGCTGTCCTATGAGTACGCCTGTGATCCACGCGGCAAGCTCGAAAGCGGCCGCATCGGACGTGGTGTCCATCAGGTGATGGCGATGTTGTCGCCATTTCTGGTCGGCGAATCGAAGGGCCTGCTCGACAGGCTCTCACAGGAGTACCTCGCGGCCTGATCCGACGCGGGTGATCGTCTTTTCCCAACTCCATCGAGGAGGATGTCCCATGGCATGGACCAAGTTCCCCTATCCCGACAAGGCGTACAACCACGCCGGTGCGGCGTTGCAGAAGAACTGGGCACGTCTGCATCGTGGCGACTGTGAGCCATTCCCGGCCGACCCGAAGCTGCAGGATGCCTGGCGGGGTTACCACGCCGGTGATTTCGAGCAGGCGGTCGCGGCCGGGTTGGCCTGCGGCAGGGCGGGCTACAACGTGGCCAACAAGGCGACGACGATCTACGCCAGCTATCTGGAGACCAACGACGAGCGCAAGCTGAGCCTGTTGAACGAGGTGGCAGAGCGTTGCGAGGAGCAGCAGGAACAGACGCCGGACGATGCCAACGCATGGTATCTGCATGCCTTCGCGCTTGGTCGCTACAGCCAGAGCATCTCGGTCGTCAAGGCATTGGCGCAGGGGCTGGGTGGCAAGATCAAGCACAGCCTGACACAGGCGTTGGCGCTGCAACCCGCGCACGCCGACGCACATCTTGCCCTCGGCGCCTATCATGCTGAAGTGATCGACAAGGTTGGTGCCCTGGTCGGTGGCATCACTTACGGCGTCAAGAAGGATGTCGGCAAGGATCTCCTCGAGACGGCGATGAAACTCAACCCTGAGTCGGCGATCACCCGCATCGAGTACGCCAACGCCTTGCTCCTGATGTTCGGCAAGGCGAAGATGAAGGAGGCTGAGCGGCTTTACCAGGAAGCGGCCGCCTGCGTTCCGCTGGACGCCATGGAGCGGCTCGACGTCGAGGCTGCGAAGGCCGAGCTCGCCGATTGAGGGATCGTCAAGAAGTCGTCGCGGACTCGTGCGGGCCGAAGACTGGCGGCACAGCAGGGCGGTACGCGCGACCGCCGCGGTTGCCTCAGCGGGCTGCGTGGGCGTCGTGCCTCTTGCTCAGGGCGTTCACGTCGTCTGCCACGAGCAGCGGATCAAGCAGCCGTTCGGGTGTTTCAAGCAATGCCAGCCAGAGCAGCTTCTCGAATTCGCGGCCGAACTGGTCGGCAATCCATTGCGGATCGTCGACCATGTTCCGGTCGGTGATGAGGCCGAACTGGACGCGACCATTGTAGGACAGGATGCTGACGCCGACGCCGATGTCGCCGGCTTGTGGCACCCATGCCAGTTGCTGCTCGATCCGGCAGCCGGCGAGAAAGCGCGCTTCGGCTGACCCCGGGACGTTGGTCATCACCGCCGTCGTCTTGCTGGTCAGCAGTTTGAGGATCTGTTCCTCGATGTACCGCGGTGCCATGCCGGCCGCGCCGAGCAGGGCGAAGGTCAGCATCGCCTGATACGACGCCTTCAAGGCAGTCATTCTGGCGCGCGTTGCGTAGAGGCGGACGAGCGGGTTGTCGCTGCCGAGCGGCAATTCGAGCGCGACCAAGCCGAAGTGGTTGCCGAGTTCCTCGCCATCACCCGCTCGGCGCAGGTTGACCGGGACCATGGCGCGAATCTCCGCTCCTTCCACGGCATCGCCCTTGTGTACCAGATAGCTGCGCAAGGCGCCGGCGGCCGCGGCGAGCAGCAGGTCGTTGACCGAGCAGCAGAGCGCTTGGCCGACGGCCTTGATCTCCGCCAGCGGCAGCGGCTGGGACCAGGCGACACGCTTGATGGTGCACGCCGTTCCCTTGAAACGGGTCGGTGTGTCGCCGGGCATCAGGGCGAGCCGACCGATCTCCTCGGCGACCGCCCGGACGACGCTGGTGTAATCGCGCAGAGCTGCGGGATCGCGCCGCAGACCCTGGTACTGTCCCCAGAGGTTGCCGCCCAGACTCAGCGACGCCTGTGCCAGATCGACGAGCGGCTCGAACAGCGTGCGCCAGATACCGGAGCCCGTGTCGTCGTTCGCGTTGCCCCGACCGGGTGTCGGCGGCGCGCCTGCCTCTGTCGCCGGTAGCCCCGTCTGCGGTGGTGCATCGGCCCGCCCGTCGGTGAGTGAGTGGATGACGCCAATGAGGGCGATTCCGTCGGCGATCACGTGGTGGATGCGGATGACGATCGCAGAGTTGCCGTCGGCCGTTTCCACGACGTTGAATTCCCAGCGTGGCCTTGCCGGATTGAGCGGCATGCTTGCCAGTTCGGCGACGAAGTTCTGCAGTCCGGTCTTGCCACCTGGTGGTGGCAGAAGCGAACGGCGGACATGCGCTGCAATGGCAAAGTCGGCGTCGTCGATCCACCAGAGACCGTCGGGGTCTTCTTGGATGACTTGGCGAAAGCGGCGGTAGCGCAGCAGACGAGCGGCAACCGTTCGCCGCAGTCGCTCGTCATCGATGCGGCCGTTGCACACCATCACTCCCACGATCTGCATCAGGTTCTCCGG
>JFAX01000002.1:118707-155538 GCA_000585015.1 Candidatus Accumulibacter adjunctus
CCCACGATCTGCATCAGGTTCTCCGGCCGATCCATTCGCAGCCAGGCGGTGTCGACGCTGGAGACTCGTTCGCGCGCGCTCATCGCAGCGGCCCCCGGGAAAATTCAAGGCCATATAATAGCAAGCAGTCGCAACCGATCATCAACCGGAGAAACCAGCGTGAGTGACCTGAAAGCCCAGTTCGAGGCCGCCGTGGCCCAGTCCAAGACCTTGCCCGAGCGCCCCGACAACGCCACCTTGTTGAAGCTGTACGCGCTCTACAAGCAGGCCACCGACGGCGACGTCGCCGGCAGGCGTCCGGGCTTCACCGACATGGTCGGCCGTGCCAAGTTCGATGCCTGGGCGACGCTGCAGGGCACTGCCGGCGAAGATGCGATGCAGCAATACGTCACGCTCGTGGAGCAGTTGCGGGCAGGCTGAGACGGGACAATCCTGCTGCGGGCAGCGCCGAGCGTGCTTCAGACGGGAAAGTTCTCGTCGAAGAAGCGGTGGATCTCGCGTTCGATCGTTGGCTTCAGGGTGAAGAGCAGGAGTCCGAGGCGGATGTTGAGAGCGACGTCTTGTTCGTCGACCGCCAAGTCGCCCGAGACACCGGGACGCTTGAAGCACATGACATTCCCGCTCCAGGAATAGCTCAGGTCGAATTCCTCGTTCAATTCGCGCGCCATGTGTTCGGCCGAGGCACGTGCCTCGGCGAGGCTCTTGCCGTGACGGCGGCGGATGCGGATGTCGCTCATGCGAGGGCTCCTCGGGGAAGGTCAGTTGATCTCGGCGCAAAGTGCGCGAAAGGCAGCGAACCTGCGGGGATCGATTTCCCCGCGTGACAGCGCAGCCTGGACGCCGCAGTCCGGTTCCCGGTCGTGGCGGCAGTTGCGAAAGCGGCAACTGCCGAGCAGCGGGCGCAACTCGATGAAGGATTGCGCAATCTCTGATGACGACAGGTGGTGCAGCCCGAACGCGGTCAGCCCGGGCGAGTCGATGATTGCCGCATGCCGGTTCGGGCGATAGAGGCGGGCGTGTGTCGTCGTGTGCTTGCCGGTCTGCAGCGAGTGGGATAGCTCGCGCGTCGGGGCATGCGCACCGGGCACCAGGGCATTGATCAGCGTGGACTTCCCCATGCCGGATTGTCCGATCAGCAGGCTCAGGTGATGCGACAGGTGCTCCGTGAGCGGGCTGGCGTCGCGCCGCGCAGTCAGTCTGAGGACGCGGTAGCCGAGTCTCTCGTATGGCGCGAGCAGGGCGGCCGCTGCGGCCAGACGGTCTTCGAGATCGCACTTGTTGAGGACGATCAGGACGGCGATGCCCTGGCTTTCCGCGGCGACGATGCAACGGCTGACCAGTTCGTCCGAAAACGGCGGTTCGGTGGCGACGACGATGACGATCTGCGTCACGTTGGCTGCGATGAGTTTCTCGCGGCCTGGGTCGGAGCGATAGAGCAGGCTTTGCCGCGGTGTGAGTGCCTGGATCACTCCCTGTTGCGAGTCGAGCCTGGCGATCGTGACGCCGTCGCCGCAGACGAACTCGCTCTTCTTGCCGCGAGGCACACAGAGCACGGTCGCGCCGTCGCTCAGCTCGACACGATACTGTCGCCCGTAGGCGGCGACGACCGTTCCGCTTGCGGTCAAATTCTCGCCAGTGCCTCGATCTTGGCCGCACAGACGAAATCATTGCGCGACAGCCCGCCGACGTCGTGGGTGCTGTAGCGGACGATCACGCGGCCATAGCCAACCTCGAGATCGGGGTGGTGATTCTCGCGTTCAGCCAAGCCGGCGACGATGTTCACGAAAAGGATGGCGCCGGTGTACGTGTCAAAGCTGAACTCCTTGCAGAGAACGCCGGTGGCGTCGATCTGCCAGCCGGGCAGGTCGACGAGCAGTTGGGTTGCCTGCGTCCGGTCGATGGCGTGTTCCGTACCGCGCAGCGGACGGCAGCGATCAGCGGCCAGATCCTGTAGTCCTGACATCGTGTGGCCTCCTTGCCGTGGCTGGTTCTCATGTTCTCTGCAGGCGCGCGATGCGCAGTGCAGCGGGTGGATGGGAGTCGTAAAAAAGCGAGTGTAACGGGTCTGGCGTCAGGGTGGCTGCATTGTCCTCATAAAGCTTCACCAGCGCCGCGACGAGGCCGTCTGCCGAGGCGTTCGTCGCGGCGTAACGATCGGCTTCGTATTCGTCGCGGCGTGACAGCAGACTGAGCAGAGGAGTCAGCAGGAAGGTGAAAACCGGGCCGACGAGGAAGAAGAGCAGCAGTCCGAGAGCCGTGTTCCCGTCGCGCAGACCGAGACCACGGAAGAACCACTCGGCATTGATCAGCTGACCCAGCAGGGCGAGGAATGCGAGCGAGATGGCGAACAGCAAGATCATTCGCTTGACGACGTGACGATGCTGGAAGTGTCCGAGTTCGTGCGCCAGTACGGCTTCGATCTCACCGGGCTGCAGGCGGGCGAGCAGGGTGTCGAAAAAGACGATCCGCTTGCTTCGGCCAAAGCCCGTGAAGTAGGCGTTGCCGTGGCTGGACCGCTTCGAGCCATCCATGACGAAGAGCCCGGAACTGGCAAAGCCGCAGCGTGCGAGGAGTGCTTCGATGCGCGCCCTGAGGGTGTCGTCGTCGAGCGGGGAGAACTTGTTGAACAGGGGGGCAATCCAGGTCGGGTAGACCTGCAGCAGGACGAGATTGAACGCGCACCAGAAGAGCCAGACGTAGAACCACCACCACGGCCCCATACGTTCCATCAGCCAGAGCACCGCTAGCAGTGCGGGGGCACCGATGACCAGTCCGAGCGCGGCCTGCTTCGCCAGGTCAGCGAGAAACAGGGCTGGCGTCATGCGGTTGAAGCCAAAGCGCTCTTCGATGACGAACTGCCTATGGATCGTCAGCGGCAGGTCGACCACGGCCGAGATCAGCACGACGCTGAGGATCACGGCGACGCCGTAAGCCAAGCCGCCGAGACGCGGCGACCAGAAGTCGTGGATGGCCTGCAGACCGCCGCCGAACGTGAGCAGGAGCAGCAGGCATACTTCGACGAAGAGGCAGAGCCGGCCGAAGCGGCTGCGCGCCAGCGTGTAGTCAGCCGCTCTCTGATGTGCCCCGAGATCGATCCGATCGGCAAAGTCGGCGGGGACCGCTGCCCGGTGCGCCCTGACGCAGTTCATCTGGCGTTGCGTCAACCACAGTCGGCAACCGCACATCAGCAGCAGGGCGACGATGAACGAAAGGGAGAAGGTGTTTGGCATGGGGCTGTGCCACAATGGCGCTTTCCAAGAGCAGATCGGATTATATGGCACAGGCCGACAATCGCCTCGTTTGGCTGGATATGGAAATGACCGGGCTCGACCCCGAGCGGGATCGCATCATTGAATTGGCGATGGTCCTTACCGATGACCAGTTGGTGACCATCGCCGAGTCACCAGTGTGGGTGGTGCACCAGACGGACCCTTGCCTCGAAGCGATGGACGAGTGGAACCGCAAGACGCACGGTCGCTCGGGGTTGATCGAGCGCGTCAGGGCGTCGCCGCTCGACGAGGCTGCAGTCGAAGCGGCAGCGCTGGATTTCCTGCGTGCACACGTGCTGCAGGGGGCGAGTCCGATGTGCGGCAATTCGGTTGGCCAGGATCGTCGATTCATGCTGCGCTACATGCCACAGTTGGAGGCATGGTTCCACTATCGCAATCTTGACGTCAGCACGCTCAAGGAGCTCTGCCGGCGCTGGCAACCCGAGGTCGCCAGAGCGTTCGTAAAGAAGTCCGACCACACGGCGCTGGCAGACGTCCGTGAGTCAATCAGCGAACTGCAGTATTACCGCGAGAAGTTCATCCGGGCGTGAGCGGAGGCGGGTGCGGCCTCGTTCCGACCGCCCAGGGATCGTGAATCGATCTGTTGCGCGACCGACCTGCGGCGTTGCTCACACGCTCACTCCGCGCCGTTCCGTCGGACATGTCTCGTCGTTCGCTTGCTCGCGTCTCGCATCTCGGCATGCTCGCGACGATTTCTGCACAAGCCCTCAGGTGTCGGCTGTGGTGTTCCGCTTGCCACCGCGCAGGTAGAGATGCAACTTCTCGCCGTCACGGCGATCCGAGGGGCGGCCCCCTTGCCATATCTTTCGCCAGTCGCGCCCTGCCGTCAGACCGCCGTCCTTGGGCGAGCCATGGAACAGGAACAGCTGGCAGTGCGTGGCGGCAGGCGATGCCGCTGGCACCGTGCGAATGCCCTCGAAGTAGTCGAGCGAGGCCAGTACGGGATCCGCGACGTTGACGCTGACGATGCACCCGTGGTTTGCCGGCAGGTTTCTGGCAAGAGACGCCGCGGCCTGACGATAGGTCTTGATATGGTCGATCCAGGGCATCCAGAGTGTCGCGATCAGCAGCCAGAAGAGCGTCAGTCCCGCCATCCAGTGCATGATGCCGCGCATCGGTGAGCGCGCCGTGGTGCCGATCAGCCAGCACCACGCGGTGGTCGCCCACAGCGCGAAGCCGGCGGCAACGACGCTGAAGTGGGCGATGAAACCGGGTGCCAGGCGCAGGGACTGCCGGCCCAGACTCGCCGGCCAGCCGAAAACCATGGCACACCAGCCAATCCAGGCAAGCACCGCCAGGATACTGAAGGTGATCATGCCGAACCAGTCGAATGCGTTGGCGGCGCCCCGCCGCAGCGAGCTGACCCCCGGCACTGCGAGCAGTACCAGTGGTGGCAGCAGCAGCAGCGCCGATGCGCTGCGCGCATCCAGCCAGAAGCTGATCATGGGTAGCGCTGACAGCAGGGCGAAGAGGGGCAGAGCAAGCGGTGTGCTCAGCAGATGCCTTCGCTTGGCCCACAGGGCCCAAGCAGCGAGTGGGAAGGCCGGCCAGGCATACCACGGCAGCATGAGCAGGAGGCGCAGCAGTCGTGGCCACGGCGGCGCCGTGCCGGCGAGCTGGTTCAGTTCCGCGAGACTGAAGGTGGCCAGATAGGACGGGTCGCGCAAGGCCAGCACCGCGAGCCATGTGGCCGCAGGAAGGGTGGCCAGCAGGACGGAGGCCGCCAGCAGGAGGGCCACACGCTGCCGGTTGTCGGCGCGCCAGGCGACGAGGGCGGCGACTGGCAGCAGCGGCAGCATCGCTGCCAGGCCGTTGGTCAGGAGACCGAGGCCAAGGGCGCTGCCGTAAACGATGGCGCCGCGGCGCGGTCGCCGCGCCATTTGCGTCAGGCCCCAGTAGGCGGCTGCATGAGCTGCCAGCGTCGCCAGCATCGGTTGCGCTTCATGCGCGTGGAACAGGAACCCGATGCTGCCGGCCAGCAGCAGAGGCGCTGCCGGCGCCTCGGTGCGGCCATGCAGTTCGCGTGCCGCGAGCAGAATGAATGCCAGCGCCAGCAAAGTGCATGCGCCGCTGGCCAGGCGGGCGCCGTCATGCAGCGGCAGCAGCCAGGATGACAGGTAGGCGCTGCTCGCGGCCAGCCAGTAGTAGAGGGGGGCGTCAGGATAAGGACGGCCGGCGAGTCCGGGTGTCAGCCAGTTGCCACTCGACAGGATCTCGTGCACGACGCCGATGGTCACCGCGTCGTCGTTCTTCCAAGGGTCGTGGCCGATCAGGCCCGGCAGGACGTAAAGGGCGAGCAGGACGGCCAGGCTCCAGCCGCTTGGCGGCAGCGTGAGACCCCGTAGGCGAGCCGGCTGCGCGGGTGCCAGCATCTGGGTGCTAGTGCCGGAGGCGCATGTCTGGCGGAAACGAAAAAGGCAGCCGGGGGGCTGCCTTCCTGGTCGAACCCGCCGTTCGACCTAGGCCGTCTTGCGCATGGCACTATACTTCTGATTGAACTTCTCGACGCGACCCGCCGTGTCGATGATCTTCTGCTTGCCGGTGTAGAACGGATGGCAGGCTGAACAGACCTCGACGTGCAGCGCCTTCTTCATCGTCGATCGCGTGGTGAAGACGTTGCCGCAGGAGCAGGTCACCGTGATCTCGTTATATGCTGGGTGAATCTTCTCTTTCATCTGTTCATCTTCCGGTACGTTGGAAATGGCGGGGGAGCAGGCCGGCCATCGGCAATGGGCCTTGCGCGCGCGGTCACTGTCTCCTAAGGGTCGGATTATCCGCGATTTCTCGTCCGGCTGCAATCTGCCGTTGCCCCGACGGTTTGCGTCAGGCACGCCAGGGGTCCCGGGCAGCGGGGAACGGCACCGATGGCCGCTTTCGCGGCCGGTCAGCGGCGCATCGAGTCGAAGAATTCGCCGTTGTTGCGGGTTGCCTTGATCTTGTCGAGCAGGAACTCCATCGCTTCGAGATCGTCCATGTTGTAGAGCAGTTTGCGCAGGATCCACATCTTCTGCAGGACGTCCGGTTTCAGCAGCAGTTCTTCCCGGCGGGTGCCCGATCGATTGACGTTGATCGCCGGATAGACGCGTTTTTCAGCCATCCGGCGATCAAGGTGGATCTCCATGTTGCCCGTGCCCTTGAACTCCTCGTAGATGACGTCATCCATGCGACTGCCGGTATCGATCAGGGCGGTGGCGATGATGGTCAGCGAGCCGCCTTCTTCGATGTTGCGCGCGGCACCGAAGAAACGCTTCGGCTTCTGTAGTGCATTGGCATCGACACCGCCGGTGAGGACTTTGCCGGAGGCCGGTTGCACCGTGTTGTAGGCGCGCGCCAGGCGGGTGATCGAGTCCAGCAGGATGACGACGTCGCGCTTGTGTTCGACCAGGCGCTTGGCTTTCTCGATGACCATTTCAGCGACCTGTACATGGCGAGTCGCCGGCTCGTCGAAGGTCGATGCCACGACTTCTCCACGCACGGAGCGGGTCATCTCGGTCACCTCTTCGGGACGTTCGTCGATGAGCAGCACGATGAGTGAAACGTCCGGGTGATTGCTGGTGATGGCGTGCGCAATGTGTTGCATCATCACCGTCTTGCCGCTCTTCGGGCTGGCTACCAACAGCCCCCGTTGTCCCTTGCCGATCGGCGCGATGATATCGATGATGCGGCTGGTGATGTTCTCCTCGCCGCGGATGTCCCGTTCGAGTTCCAGATGCTCGGCCGGATGCAGTGGTGTCAGGTTTTCGAACAGGATCTTGTTCTTTGATGCCTCTGGCGTCTCGCCATTGACCCGGTCGACCTTGACCAGAGCGAAATAGCGCTCCCCCTCCTTGGGCGTCCGAATCTCCCCTTCGATGGTGTCCCCCGTGTGCAGGTTGAAGCGCCTGATCTGGCTCGGGCTGACGTAGATGTCGTCGGTGCTTGCGAGGTACGAGGTGTCCGGCGAGCGGAGGAAGCCGAAACCGTCGGAAAGGGTTTCGAGCGTGCCGTCGCCAAAGATGCTCTCCCCCTTGCGGGCCTGGTTCTTCAGCAGGGCAAAGATCAGCTCATGCTTGCGCAAGCGATTGGCGCCCTCGATGTTGTTGTTGACCGCCATGTCGAGCAACTGGCTGACATGTAGTGCTTTGAGTTCGGATAGTTGCATGTGCTGACGAGAAATGAGGGAATGACGGGGCGACTGCGCGCAGGCAGATCGACTCGGGATGTGCGGCGGCCGCCGCAAGAGGAGGGCTAGGGCTGCTGCAAGAAAGCGAGAGTGCCTGAAGGCTTTGGATCGGGGGGCGGGGCTCCGAGCGGTAAATTCGCGTCGGCCCCCGGAACCATCAGGCCGCGAGGGTAGCGGCTTTACAGATTGCTGTCAATGAAAGTGACCAACTGCGCGCGTGACAGTGCCCCCACCTTCGTCGCCTCGACGTTGCCGTTCTTGAACAGCATCAGCGTCGGGATGCCACGGATGCCGTAGCTGGCCGGCGTCCTCTGGTTGTCATCGATGTTCAGCTTGACGACCTTCAGACGGCCTGCATAGTCGGTGGCGATGTCGTCGAGCAGCGGCGCGATCATCTTGCACGGGCCGCACCATTCTGCCCAGTAATCGACCAGAACCGGTTCTGCCGACTGCAATACGTCGGCAGCGAAGCTGTCGTCCGTGACGTGATGGATGTGTTCGTTCATTCAAGGCCTCTTGCGGGATCTGGGATGGGGATCTTGGTGAGCGCAGACGTGTGTTGCCCTGGGAGCGACCGGGACTCCAATCGGCGAGCCACGCAATGCTAGCGAAAAAAACTCGCCAAGGGAAGCCGTGCGTTGGCCGGAACGGCTGCAAGTACGCTATAGTCGTCATCGTCTCAAATCTTCAGAAACACGATCATGGCGTACGTTGTTACCGAGAATTGTATCAAGTGCAAGTTCACGGATTGCGTCGACGTCTGTCCGGTGGACTGCTTCCATGAAGGGCCGAACTTCCTCGTGATCGATCCCGAAGAGTGTATCGACTGCACCCTTTGCGTCCCGGAGTGTCCGGCGGAAGCAATCTTCGCCGAGGATGATGTACCGCAGGCGCAACATGGATTCATCGCCCTGAATGCGGAACTGGCACAGATCTGGCCGGTCATTTCAGAGCGCCGGGAGGCATCGCCGGACGCCGACGAGTGGAACAACAAGCCGGACAAGCTCAAATATCTCGAGCGTTGATCCGGCTGTCACGCGTTGTTGGTGGCGACGGCGAGTGCCGATTGACCAGGCACGATGTGAATCGATCGATCAGCCGTTCGCTGCGGCAGCCAGGAAACAGCCATTCGGGCAGCAGCGGCCGGGCAAATCCTCTAGAATGGTACTGGTTTGCGTTCATCAGGCCACACCCGCCCGGCAGGCGGGTGTGGCCGGGCATCTGGTACGCATGGCAAGCGTGAAAATATTGGACAAGGCAACCACAGGAGGAGAACCGTGGAAAGAATCTGGCTTCAGAGCTATCAGCAGGGTGTACCCGCAGAGGTGGACCTGAGCGAGTTCCAGTCGCTTGGTGAGTTGTTCGAGAGAAGTGTCGGCCAGTATCGCGATCGTGTCGCCTACATCAGCATGGGCGCACAGATCACCTACGGCGAACTCGACAAGCTGTCACGGGATTTTGCCGCTTACCTGCAATCCGTTCTCAAGCTGCCGCGGGGCGCGCGCGTGGCGCTGATGATGCCGAATGTCCTGCAGTATCCGATCTGCATTTTCGGTGCGCTGCGTGCCGGCTACGTCGTAGTCAATGTCAACCCGCTGTACACGCCGCGCGAGCTGGAACACCAGCTCAAGGACTCGGGTGCCGAAGTGATCGTCATTCTCGAGAACTTCGCCGTGACGCTCGAGCAGGTGGTCGCCCGGACGCCGGTCAAGCACATCATCGTGGCTCGTCTGGGTGACATGCTTCCCTTCCCCAAGGGAGCGGTGGTCAACTTCGTCGTCAAGTACGTGAAGAAGATGGTCCCCGCCTGGACCCTGACGCGGGCGGTCAATTTCCGGACGGCACTCGGCAAGGGGGCGGCCGCCGAACTGAAGGCGGTGATCGTGCAGCAGGAAGACCTGGCCTTCCTGCAATATACAGGGGGTACCACGGGCGTCTCGAAAGGGGCGATGCTGTTGCACCGAAACATCCTTGCGAACCTGGCGCAGGCGCACGCCTGGATCAATCCGGCGCTTGGCGACGAACAGCACATGGTCGTGACGGCGCTGCCCCTCTATCACATCTTTGCCCTGACGGCAAACTGTTTCACCTTCTTCAAGATTGGTGCCAGCAACCTCCTGATCGTCAATCCGCGCGACATTCCCGGTTTTGTCGGCGAACTCGCCAAGCATCGCTTTACCGTCATTACGGGTGTCAACACGCTGTTCAACGCGCTGCTGAACAACGATGCCTTCTGCGCGCTTGATTTCGGGCACCTCAAGGTCACCCTCGGCGGTGGCATGGCGGTGCAGAAGGCGGTGGCGGAACGATGGAAGCAGGTGACGGGCAAGCCGTTGATCGAGGCCTACGGCCTCACCGAAACCTCACCGGCGGCAACGATCAACCCGCTCGACATCCCGGCCTACAACGGCGCCATCGGTGTTCCGATCTCGTCGACCGAGGTGGCGATTCGCGACGATGCGGGCAGGGACGTGCCACTCGGCGAGCGTGGCGAGCTGTGCATCCGCGGACCGCAGGTGATGAAGGGCTATTACAACCGTCCGGAAGAAACGGCGAAGGTGATCATGCCCGACGGCTTCCTGCTCACCGGTGACGTCGCGGTGATGGACGAAAAGGGTTTCGTGCGCATCGTCGACCGCAAGAAGGACATGATTCTCGTCTCCGGTTTCAACGTCTACCCGAACGAGGTCGAGGACGTGGTGGCGCAGCACGCCGGCGTCCTCGAGGTTGCGGCAGTCGGAGTGCCGCACGAAAAGTCCGGCGAGGTGGTGAAGATCTTCGTGGTCAAGAAGGATCCGGCACTGACCGCCGAGGTGCTGATCGCCCATTGTCGCGAACATCTGACCGGCTACAAGGTTCCAGGGCAGGTCGAGTTCCGCAGCGAACTGCCGAAGACCAACGTCGGCAAGATCCTGCGCCGCGAGTTGCGCGACGAAGCGACAAAGAAATCCTGAGCCGAGGTGAAGAAATGCTTGGGCGCGAGCAACCGGGCCGCGAGTCGGCAGTCCCGTCGAGCCTGCGCGTCGTCGTCATCGCCGCTGGCGCCGGCCGCCCACTTCCGGTTCAATCCCGGGCCGCGTACTGTCGGAGCAGTTCCGCGGTGACCGGGTGCCTGTTGCGCGAGGCGTAGAACAGCGGCGTGTTGCCGCTCTTGTCCTTGCTCCTCGTATCGGCGCCGTTCTCGATCAGGACGCGCGCCACTCGTGGTTGGCCGGTTGCCGCAGCCAAGTGAAGTGGTGTCTGGCCGGTCTCGCTGCGCGCATCGACATCGGCCTTCCTTGACAGCAACAGTTCCACCTGCAGTCTTCCACCAGCGACAACGGCTGCATGCAGGGGCGTCATGCCGATGCGGTCGCGGGCTTCGATATTCGCGCCGCTGCTGAGCAGCAGTTCGCTGGCTCTGGTGCGGCCGTAGAATGCAGCCATGTGCAGGGCCGTCCTGCCAAGGGTGTCGCTGTTGTCGATCTCGGCCCCTGCTTCGAGCAGCGCCCGCATGGCTGCCAAGTCACCGCGGGCGGCGGCAGTTGCCAAGGCGGGCGCGGCGGTCGGCGGCTCTTCGACGCTGATGGCTGGTGGTGGCGTCGGGACGCTGCTCTCTGGCTCCCGGCTGCAGCCACTCATGGCGAGGAGGAGCATGCAGATCATCGATACGGCGGTCTGGCGCAAGGCTTTCGTCATCTCCCAAGCTTTCCTGCCCGGTTCAAGCGGATTTCGAACGGCGACGGAGCCGATGTGGGAGCCAACAGGCTGGTCCCAACCGGCACGCACGAACAGTTCAGGGCCGCAGGTCGCAATCCGATCCAGCACATCTTACCATCGCTGCCGCAACCGCGCCCGCTGCCTCCACGGGGAACGCTTCTGGCGATCGTCGGGTTGCTGACGGGCGGGTCATGGTCTGGCGCTTGCTGACCGTGACCTGCAGTTCGTCGCGCAACAGCGTCCGGCCGTTGCCGGCCAGGAAGTTGAGGTCGAGATCGTAGTCGCCGGGTTCGAGATCAAGGACTGTCTCGGTCTGGCCGTCACTCAGCCGGAGGCTCCGCAGCACGGAGCGATTCTGTCTGACGTCGATCTGGAAGAACCCGGTATCGGCGATTGCGGTCCGTTCCGCTGCGACGCCGAGCCCGACGACACCAAGTTTGAGCAGGAAAGGGCTGCCGACCGTCTCGCCGTTGCGCAGGTTTTTCACATAGACGAGTTTCTCTGCCGTCGGTGGCGTCGTCACTTCATCCTGGTACCACGCCTGGCAGGTTTCGGCAAAGCGCGCCGGGTCGATCTTCGGCTTTGGCAAGTCCTTTCGGCTACCTGTCACGATGATGTTCATCTTGCGACTGAAGACGAAATAGGGGCGATGCTCGTGATCGGCAAAGAGCAGGCGCAGGTTGTGCGGTCCGGGCGACAATTCGAGCGCGACGGCGGTCTGTCCCTTGCCAAAGTGCCGGTGCTTGTCGGAGAAGGGAATCGGATCGGCAACCGATGCCGGAAGCGGTGTGTCGATCAGCAAATGGTGGTGGCCGGTCTGCTCGCGCTTGTTGCCGGCAGGCATCACGCCCATGCCGCGGATACCGAACTCCACCCACAGCGGGCTGCGAACCTGGAAACCGTCGCGCAGGTTGGAGAACGTCACCGGCGTCGACTCGGCGAACAGGTTGACGGTGGTGCGGTCAGCGGTGAACTGCAGCCAGCACCGGCGTTCGAGCGGATCATCCGGCAGCGGCCTGGCGCTGGCGTTGAGGGGGAGGAGGAGCAGGGCAGCCACTGAAAGACTTGTCCGGCGATTCATCGGTGGCCTCCCTCTGGGCAGCAGGTGGTTGCGACGGACGGCGCTTGCGGTGCGTGGCGGTCGCTGCGTCCCGCTCTCGGGAGACCGGCCGCACAGCCGATCGTCTCGCCGGCACCTCGCGGCGTGGAATCCGGGATGACATCCCCCGGCCAGAACGTCGGGATGCCGTCGCTGCAGATGTTGTGGTCGATTCTACCGCATCGTCCGCGCGACCGGGCAAACGTCTGCCGAGGGCTTCCGACTGACAGGCAAGCGACCGGGATGATGCCGAGAAGGCCATTGGGGCGTGCTTGCCCGATAGCCGAGAAGAGAAAACACAGGACCCCCTTGCGGGGGCCCCTCGTGGTACGGCAAGCCAGGCTTGCGTCGCATCGACTTCCTACATGCGGGCGATCATGGCGTCGCCGAATTCCGAGCAGGAGACCTCGGTGGCCCCGTCCATCAGGCGCGCGAAGTCGTAGGTGACAACCTTGTCGCCGATCGCCGCCTCCATCGAGGCGATGATCAGGTCGGCGGCTTCGAACCAGCCGAGATGGCGCAGCATCATCTCTGCCGAGAGGATCAGGGAACCCGGGTTGACCTTGTCGAGACCGGCATACTTGGGTGCCGTGCCGTGCGTTGCTTCGAAACAGGCGTAGGCGTCCGAGATGTTGGCTCCCGGAGCAATGCCGATGCCACCGACCTGGGCGGCCAGCGCGTCCGAAATGTAGTCGCCGTTCAGGTTCGTCGTGCAGATCACGTCGTACTCCGCCGGGCGCAGCAGGATCTGTTGCAGGAATGCGTCGGCGATCGAATCCTTGATGACGATGCCATTGGGCAGCCTGAGCCACGGTCCGCCATCGATCTCGACGCCACCGAATTCCTTCTTCGCCAGCGCGTAAGCCCAGTCACGGAAGGCGCCCTCGGTGAACTTCATGATGTTGCCCTTGTGGACGATCGTCACCGACTTGCGCTTGTTGGTGATCGCGTACTGTATGGCTGCGCGCACGAGGCGCTCGGTGCCCTCCTGCGATACCGGCTTGATGCCGATTCCCGAGCTGGCCGGGAAGCGGATCTTCTTCACGCCCATCTCATCCTGCAGGAATTTGATGACCTTCCGGCAGCCGTCGGAATTCGCTTCCCACTCGATGCCGGCGTAGATGTCCTCGGTGTTTTCGCGGAAGATGACCATGTTCGTCTTGGCCGGATCCTTGAGCGGCGAGGGTACGCCCCGGAAGTAGCGCACCGGGCGAACACACTGATAGAGATCGAGTTCCTGGCGCAGCGCCACGTTCAGCGAACGGATGCCGCCACCGACCGGCGTCGTCATCGGCCCCTTGATCGATACCGAGAACTCCTTGAGTGCGCCAAGGGTTTCGGGGGAGAGCCAGACGTCGGAGCCGTACATCTGCGTCGACTTCTCGCCAGCGTAGACCTCCATCCAGAAGATCTTCTTCGCCCCACCGTAGGCCTTGGCGACTGCCGCATCGACCACCTTGATCATCACCGGCGTGATGTCGATGCCGATGCCGTCGCCCTCGATGAACGGGATGATCGGATTGTCCGGGACAGCCTGCCCCGGAACGATTTTCTGGCCGCCTTGTGGGACTTTGATCAGACTTGCGCTCATGCCAACTCCGTGTAATGTCGTGTGGGTGAAACATCCGGTTCGCGTGCCAGCACCGCCGATCCCGGCCAGCGGTGCTGGCAGCCGAACCGGGACGGTCGCGTTGCTGATTTTTTGTGGGCTCGAGGGACTCTGTCAGAAGCAAACCACCCAGCGGCACCACGCGCGATTATCTAGCAAAAGCCGATTCTTTGCCAGTGCCGCATGTTCCGCCGGAGGGCTCGCGGCGGGGGGCTTCGACGCGCTCGGGGCAGAGTGCTCCAGCCTTCGCTGGCGCTTTCCGCAGCGCCGCCGGCAGCCCATTTGGTGCGGCGCAACAGGCGCGGTGCTACAATGCCGGCGTGTTGGATTCGCGAGTCCTTGACATGGATCTCCCAAGCATTGAGAACCTGCTTCCACGCCGTATCGCCGAGGCGATGATCGATGGCTTCAACCGGCACTACCGCATCATTCGCCACTACGGCCAGCAGGCCAAGCTGCTCTTCGAGGCGGCGGACTGGAAGGGCGTTCATGATGCGGTCCGCGAGCGTATCCGTTCCTACGATGATCGGGTCAGCGAGACCGCCGAGTTGCTGTGCGCGAACTACGGTGCGGCGGCACTCGACGACGCGACCTGGCAGCAGCTCAAGCTGTTCTACATCGGGCACCTGATCAACCACAAGCAGCCCGAGCTTGCCGAGACCTTCTTCAACTCGGTGTGCACGAAGATCCTGCATCGCACCTACTTCAACAACGACTACATCTTCGCCCGGCCGGCGGTGTCGACCGAGTACATCCAGTCCTACCCACCGGTCTATCGCAGCTACTATCCGGCGCAGCGCGGACTGCGCCGGACGGTCCGGCAGATCATCGTCGACTGCGACTGGCAGCGTCCTTTCGAGAACCTCGATCGCGACGTCGATTACATCATGCGCACGCTCAGGAAGCGGATGGGCGAGTGGCCGGTGGCCGAGGCCAACGCCCAGATCGAGGTCCTGCATTCGGCCTTCTATCGCAACAAGGGAGCCTACATCTTTGGCAAGGGAATCAACGGCCATGCCGAATACCCCTTTGCCGTGGCCGTCGTTCATTCGCCGGCCGGCGAGCTGGTGGTGGACACCATCCTGCTCGACAGCGCGCAGATCAGCATCCTGTTCTCCCTCTCGCGCGCCTACTTCATGGTCGACATGGAGGTGCCGTCGGGCTACGTGCAGTTCCTGCGCAGCATCATGCCGCACAAGCCGCCGTCCGAGATCTACACGATGCTCGGCCTTGGCAAACAGGGCAAGATCCTCTTTTTCCGCGACCTGAAGCAGCATCTGCGGCATTCGCAGGATCAGTTCATCATCGCGCCGGGAATTGCCGGCCTCGTGATGCTCGTGTTCACCCTGCCTTCCTACCCCTATGTCTTCAAGCTGATCAAGGATGTGTTCGGACCGAGCAAGGAGATGGATCGCGACACGGTCAAGCGCAAGTATCTGATGGTCAAGCAGGTGGACCGGGTCGGCCGCATGGCGGATACGCTCGAGTTCTCGCAGGTTCTGCTGCCGAAGAAGCGCTTCTCGATCGAACTCCTCGACGCCTTGCGCACGCTGGCACCGTCGCTGATCGAGGAAGAGGGTGACAATCTGGTGATCAAGCACCTGTACATCGAGCGTCGTCTGACACCGCTCAACATCTACCTGGACGCGGCGACCCCAGCGGAGATCGATCAGGCCGTGTGCGAGTATGGCAACGCCATCAGGGAACTGGCGATCGCCAACATCTTTCCGGGCGACATGCTGTGGAAGAACTTTGGTGTGACCAGTTACCGACGCGTGGTCTTCTACGACTACGACGAGATCGAGTACATGACCGACATCAACTTTCGTGCCATCCCGGAGCCGCCGTATCCCGAGATGGAGATGTCCGGCGAGCCGTGGTATTCCGTCGGCAGGAACGACGTCTTCCCGGAGGAGTTCGCGAGCTTCCTGCTCGGCTCGGCGAAGGTCCGTTCGGCCTTCCTGAAGTACCATCGTCCGTTGTTGAACGTCCGCTTCTGGCAGACGACGCAGGAAAGGATCCGCGCCGGCCACGTCGACGATTTCTTCCCCTATTCTGAAGACCTCCGTTTCTGCAAGGCCTTTGCCGAGGGCTGAGCACCTTTCCCGCTGCGGGCTGCCGCAGTCGCGCTGCGAGCCGTCATGGCGGGCGTGGTCTGGACGGCACGCTTGGCGAGCGCTCGGCGGTCGCACGGGGAGCCAGCCATTCGCGCGCCCAGCCGAGGCCACTTTCAGTATCCCCCCGCCTTGGCCGGTATTCGCAGCCCAGCCAGCCGCCATAGCCGAGGCGGCGAAGCAAATCGAAGAGAAACGGATAGTTGATCTCGCCGCTGCCGGGCTCGTTGCGGCCCGGGTTGTCGGCCAGCTGGAAGTGTGCGATGCGATCGATGTGGGCTTCGATCGTCCGTGCCAGGTCTCCGGCCATCACTTGGGCGTGGTAAATGTCGTATTGCAGCCAGAGGTTGGGGATTGCCAGCTCGGCGATCAATGCGAGTCCCTTGGCGGGTGTGTCGAGCCAGAAGCCGGGCATGTCGACGCGACTGTTGATCGGTTCGATCAGCAGCCGGATGCCATGCTTGGCCAGTTGTTCGGCGGCGTAGCGCAGATTGCGCGTCAGGGTTGCGCGCAGCTCTTCGTCGGGAATGCCCTCCGGTGCGATCCCGGCAAGGCAGTTGAGCTGCCGGCAGTCCAGCGTGCGTGCGAAGTCGATGCCCTGCGCGACCGATTCGCGGAAGTCGGCCTCACGTCCCGGCAGACAGGCAATGCCTCGTTCGCCGGCCGACCAGTTTCCAGCCGGCAGGTTGTGCAGGACCTGCACCAGACCGTTCGCACGCAGCAGCTTGCGCAATTCATTGCCATCGCAGGCGTAGGGAAACAGGTACTCGACTCCGCGAAAGCCCGCGCGTGCGGCCCGTTCGAAACGCTCACCGAACTCATACTCGGTGAACAGGAAGCTCAGATTCGCACACAGGTTCAGCGCAGGCCCAGTCACGGCAGCTCCTTCGTCTATAATCAGCGATATTTTGATCAGGAAATCCAGCATGGGCAATCGTCTGTCGAAGATCGTCACGCGGACCGGTGATGCCGGCACCACCGGCCTTGGAGATGGAACGCGCGTGGCCAAGGACAGTCTGCGCATCGAGACGATCGGCCAGGTCGACGAACTCAATTCGACCATTGGCGTGCTGTTGGCGGAAGAGATTCCGGATGAGGTCAGGAATGCCCTGACCGGCGTGCAGCACGACCTCTTCGATCTCGGCGGAGAGCTGTGCATTCCCGGTATGAACATGATCAGCGACGCGCAGGTGCGTCGCCTCGAAGCCCTCGTCGAGCGCTTCAACGACGACTTGCCAGCGCTGAAGGACTTCATTCTTCCCGGCGGCAGCCGTGCTGCAGCGCTGGCTCATCTGGCACGGACGGTATGCCGCCGCGCCGAGCGGCACGCGGTGAGTCTGGCCAACAGCGAGAGCGTCTCCGACTTCGCCCGCAAGTACCTCAACCGCCTGTCGGATCTGCTGTTCGTCCTCGGTCGCGCGCTCAACCGCACTGCTGGTTGCGGCGATGTGCTGTGGGTGCAGGGCAGGAACCGTACGGCTGGCTGACAGCGCCAGCATTGGGAGCCGGCAATGCTTCGTATCGATGGAGTGCCACGATGACAAGCCACATAACCGTGATCACCACCGCGAACCGTGCGCGGCGTTTCGTTCCCACCGACGAAACCAGCCTGGAGGCCATTGTCGACAGCCTGCGGCGCAGCGGGCAGCTGTTCAGCGGCAAGCCGCTGATCATCGGTTCGGGCGCGCAGACCGAGGTTTTTGCCGCTGCTGCGATCGCCTGTGTGGAGATCGAGACGGCACGCGACCTTGCGGCCCACCTGCCCAGTCAACACAATCTGAGCTTGCGCGCGTTGCCGCTGGAGCAGCGTGTCGAACCCTTCTCTGGTGGCTTGAACGGCGACCACTTCAGCGCACGGATCGAGTTCTTCTTCATCGGTGGCCACGTGCTGTACATGGCCGCCGAGGGCGTCCGCAAGCCGGCGCTAGCCGAACGGCTGATGAACCTGACCGGCCTCTTCGAACGGCCGGCGCTTCACTATCGCCTGGCGCAAGGGGGGATCGGCCTGATGAACCCGCGCGCGCTGACGCGATTCGTCATCACTCCTGGAGTGCCCGATCTGCCGAGCGATGCCTGGGTCGCCGAAGGACAGTGAACCCGAGGGGTTGCCTGGGCGGTCCAACGACTGAATCGCAGGCAGCAGCGATCCGGGCAGCGCGCGCCGGACTGGAATGGCGCTTCGTTCGCCAGCCCGCGCGGTGCATCTCGCGCGGCTCGCGACGCTTTCCTCACACCCTCTCATTGCATCGGCGTGTCGGGGTAGGGATGGAGCGTGTCGAGAGCGATGCTGCGCCCCGAGGGCTGGACGATGCGTACGTGCTCGCGGCGCAGTCCGCGCGCGTGCGGGAGACCGCAGGAGTGGGCGATCATCTCGATCTCCCTGTTCATGTTGCGGCAGTAGGCAGCAACCCGTTGCGCCTTGTCTTCGACGACCAGGCCGCGTTGCAGGCGGGGGTCATGCGTCGTGACGCCGGTTGGGCAGGTGTTGGCGTGACAGCGCAGGGCCTGGATGCAGCCGAGCGAGAACATGAAACCGCGTGCCGTGTTGACGAAGTCGGCACCGGCTGCGAGTGCCCACGCGACGCGCGCCGGAGTGACCAGCTTGCCGGCTGCAATCAGGCGAACGCGCTGCTTGAGGCCGCTGGCGATCAGTGCATCGGCCACCAGCGGCAGCGCTTCGTCGATCGACAGCGCCATGTGGTCGGCCAAGGCTTGCGGCGCCGCACCGCTGCCACCCTCACCACCATCGATCGTCAGGAAGTCCGGTGCGGCATGCAGCCCCCGACGCCTGATGGCCTGCGTCAGTTCGTCCATGAACGCGTTGCCGCCGATCGCGGTCTTGACGCCGACCGGCTTGCCCGTGATCGCGCGCACGTGTTCGACCCGGTCGAGCAACTGGTCGATGTTGGCGACATCGCGGTGACGGTTTGGGCTGAGTGAATCCTCGCCGAGGGGAATGCCACGAATCTCGGCGATTTCGGGTGTCACCTTGTTGCTCAGGAGGACGCCTCCTTTTCCCGGCTTCGCTCCCTGTGACAGCTTGATCTCGAAGGCTCGGACGCATTCGTGCGCTGCCAGTTCGCGCAGCCGCTGGTCGGAAAGCTGTCCGTTGGCATCGCGGACGCCGTACTTGGCGGTCCCGATCTGGAAGATGATGTCGCAGTTGCCCTCGAGATGGTAGGGTGACAGGCCTCCTTCGCCGGTGTCGAGCCAGCAGCCGGCGGCGGCAGCGCCACGTGACAACGCGCGCACGGCGGGTCGCGAAATGGCTCCGAAACTCATGGCGCTGATGTTCACCAACGAGCGGCCACTGAAGGGGGTGGCGCAATAACCTTCGCCAATCGGCAATGGCGGTGTCGGTAGCTGTTCCTCGTCGAGGACCGGGAAGGGGGCGTTGACGAATACCAGTGCGCCCGGCTCGTGGATGCGGTAGGTCGAGCCAAAACCGATGATCCCGCCCTGATTCTTCGCCATGCGATAGACCCAGCTTCGCGTTGCCCGGTCGAAGGGCATCTCGTCGCGGTCGCCCAGGAAGAAATACTGCCGGAAGTACTCGCCCAGACTCTCGAACAGATAACGCAGGTGGCCGACGAGCGGAAAGTTGCGCAGCACGGCGTGCTTTTCCTGCGTCACGTCCTGCACATAGAGGTAAACCAGACCACCGGCAAAGGCCAGGGCGAGCAGGACGCCCGTCGTGACGAGCAACAGATCGAGCATTGGTGCCTCCCGTTGGTGATAAGATCCGTGCAGCTGACGCCAGTGTACGGGATTCCTCATGAACTTTGCAGCCATGCTCGCGGGCGAAGTCGAGCGCAATGTTGCCGCGGCACTGGCCGAGGATGTCGGCAGTGGCGACCTGACGGCGCAACTCGTACCGGCTGCGGCGATCGGGCGGGCGACGGTCATTGCGCGCGAGGATGCCATCCTCTGCGGTTCGGCTTGGTTCGCCGCCTGTTTCCGGCAACTCGACGCGGCGGTCCGCATTGCCTGGCAGGCAAGCGATGGTGAACGGATCAGGCCGGGCCAGACACTGTGCGAGCTCGATGGACCGGCGCGCGTCCTGCTCACCGGCGAGCGCAGCGCGCTGAATTTCCTGCAACTCCTTTCCGGCGTCGCGACCAAGGCCGGGGAGTACGCCGAGCGGGTTGCGGGAACAAGGGCGCAGGTGGTCGACACGCGCAAGACGATTCCCGGGCTGCGGCTGGCGCAGAAGTATGCCGTCCGCTGCGGTGGCGGCGGCAATCATCGCCTCGGTCTCTACGACGGGATCCTGATCAAGGAGAACCACATCCTGGCCGCCGGCAGCATCGCTGCCGCGCTGGCGGCGGCGAAGCAGGTCGCCGCCGCCAGCGGCGGGATCTGCCAGTTCGTGCAGATCGAGGTCGAGAACCTCGACGAGCTGCGCCAGGCGCTCGCCTGCGGTGCGGAGATGGTCTTGCTGGACAACATGAGCCTGGATCAGCTGCGCGCCGCGGTGGCGGTTGCAGCTGGCGGCGCGGTGCTCGAGGCATCGGGCAACGTCAGCCTCGACACCGTCCGCGCAATCGCCGAGACCGGCGTGGACCGCATCTCGATCGGTGGCCTGACCAAGGATGTCCGGGCGCTCGATCTGTCCATGCGTTTCCAGGGCTGACCGGCCCGCCGCAGCACGCGGTGGACCGCAGGGGTGCATGCGCGGCGCCAGCGGGGCGCCCCGTGCTGCCAACAGCGAGTGCAGCGGCGGTGATATCATCCGGACGACGCGAGCGGGCCGGAGGTCGTCGCTGCCGCCAACAGGGAGAGGGTGGTCTGATGCTATTTGCGCTGTTCTACGTACTGGCGATCACGATACTGATCATGCACTTCACGGGGTTCCTGGCGCGACACAATCTCGAATGGCTGGTCCTGGTCCTGGCTGCGGCCGTCTTTCCGGCGGTCATCTATCTCTGAAGCGCCGATCGGCGCCGGTTCACCGCACGTGTTGCGCGATGAAGCGCTGCACTTGGCCCACACTGACGTCCATGACCTCGACGCGCTGCGGCAGCGTCTCGATGCCTTCCATGCCTGCGGGTCGATCGGGTCTGTGCCCGAGCGCTTCGACGATCGTCTCCTCGAACTTCGCCGGCAGGGCGGTTTCCAGAACGACCATCGGTCTATCGGCCGTGCGGTGTTCGCTGCCGACCTTGAGCCCGTCAGCGGTGTGCGGATCGATGACCAGTCCGTAGCGGTCATGGGTGCGGCGGATCGTCGCGAGGCGGTCGGCATGCGTGCTGCGACCAGAGACAAAGCCGAAGTCGGGCAGGCGGGCGAAGCAGGGCAATGACGACAGGTCGAAACTGCCGCCGGCGTCGACTTTCGACCACAGCTGGCGGATGAGGTCCGGGTCGCGGCCGACCAGATCGAAAACGAAGCGCTCGAAGTTGGAAGCCTTCGAGATGTCCATCGACGGACTCGAGGTCGCTGCGGTTTCGCTGGTGGCGCGTGGGCGGTAGACGCCGCTGCGGAAAAACTCGTCGAGGACGTCGTTCTCGTTCGTTGCCAGCACCAGGCGGCCGATCGGCAGCCCCATCATGCGCGCGATATGGCCAGCGCAGATGTTGCCGAAGTTGCCCGAGGGAACGGCGAAGTCCACCTGCTGTCCGCCGCTGCCGCCGATTTCACGGGTCGCCGCGAAATATCCCTTGAAATAGTAGATCACCTGGGCGGCGACGCGCGCCCAGTTGATCGAATTGACCGCACCGATCCGGTAGCGCGTCTTGAACGCGTGGTCGTTCGACACCGCCTTGACGATGTCCTGGGCGTCGTCGAACGTTCCGCGCACGGCGATGTTGTAGATGTTGGGATCCTGCAGCGAGTACATCTGGGCGCGCTGGAAGTGGCTCATTCGCTGATGCGGCGAGAGCATGAAGACGCGCACGCCGTGCTTGCCACGCATCGCGTACTCGGCTGACGAGCCGGTATCACCAGAAGTGGCGCCGAGGATGTTGATCTCCTCGCCGTTGCGCGCCAGGACGTACTCGAACAGGTTGCCGAGCAACTGCATGGCCATGTCCTTGAAGGCCAGGGTCGGCCCGTTGGACAGTTCAAGGATCGCCAGTCCGCCCTCGCCACGTCCCGGCGCTGGTGGTTCGAGCCAGCGCAGCGGCGTGATCTCGTTGGCGGCCGAGTCGTTGCGCCCGTTGCCGTAGATGGCGGGTGTGTAGGTCCTCTGGATCAGGGGCCGCAGATCGTCGAGCGGAATGTCATCGATGAAACGGGCCAGCACGGCGCTGGCGAGATCGGCATAGGACAGGTCGCGCCACTGGGCGAGCTCTGACTGGCCGATCCTGGGATAGCTGGCCGGGAGATAGAGGCCTCCGTCGGGTGCCAGACCAGCCAGGAGGATCTCCGAGAAGCTCCGGTTCGACGAATCCGCAGCACCGGCGGGTCGGGCACGAGTCGAGATGTAGCGCATGGCGATGGCTGTCCGGCAGATGGCAGAGCATGCAGTCTATCATGCCGCCCCCAGCCCCAGCCCCGGCGGCGTGCGGCGCCGCCGCGGCGTCAGCCGGCCAGTACGCGGTTCTTTCCCGCCCGCTTGGCGGCATAGGTCGCCGCATCGGCACGCACGATCGACTCCGTGAGCGATTCGCCGGACGCCTGCACGACGACGCCGGCACTGAAGGTCAGGGTGACGCCGCTGCCGGCGACGCGGCAGCCCGCGAGCTGTCGCTGAAAGCGGGTGAGGGCGCTCAGCGCTTCGTCAAGCCCGGTGTCCGGCAGCATCACGACGAATTCTTCACCGCCGAACCGGCCGAGGACGTCGGATGGCCGCAATGCCGAGCGCAGGATCCGGACGAGATGGATCAGTGCCTCATCCCCGGCGTGATGGCCAAGCGTGTCGTTGAGACGCTTGAAATCGTCCAGGTCGATCAGGGCCAGTGCCAGCGGGCTTCCGTTGCGGCGCGAGCGGGCAACCTCACGCTCGTGCGCCTGATCGAAGCCACGGCGATTGAGCGCGCCGGTCAGCGTGTCGGTCAGCGCCGCCGCCTCCGCCCGGCTCAGGGCACGCTCGAGATCGGCGATGCGTGCCTCGGCCGCCAGCAGCTCGAGCATCGTCGCCTGCGTCGCCATGATCCTGTCGCGCCGCATTCGCCTGTGTTGCGACCCGCCTTCGAAGACGGCGCTCGCGGCATGCGCGTGGCCCGTCTGCAGATCGCCCGGGAGGGCCGGACGACGATGCAGCCGACGCGATGCCTGGCGCGATGAGTGCATCTGAGGGAAATGATCGTGTTTCAACATCTCTCGCTCCATGGTTGGTGCTTGACCGAGTGGATCATATCCCGGTCAACGGAAGCACCTCGCAGATCTTGAGACTTTTTTCACAAAAATCTCCGATAGTGTTGTTTTAACGTACAAATGGGACCGATTGTCAAGTCACTCGCGGTCTGCCCAGAGCGCCCTCAGCACGACGCCAAGGAAGTGGAGCAGCGCCAGCAGCGCTGGCCACAGGCCAGCCGCAACGTCGAGGCCGAGCAGAGCGCCGGCCGTCAGGAACAGGAACGCCCGTTGCGTGCCGCCGTGGCGCAGTGCGGTGTGCAGCCGGTCACGACGCGCCGTCCGCTTGCCGCGGAGTAGCCAGACCGGGAGCAGGTGCGTCAGGGCGCCGGTGACCAGGGGGAGGAGAAAGGCGACGATGAAGGCGAGAATGCTGTCACGGCCGTCGAGCGCTCCGACGGCGTGGCCGACTCCGAGGCCAAGCAGCAGCAGAAACCCTGCCAGTGCGCCGGCAAGGGGGGCCGCCGCACCATCTTCGAGCAGCCGCCGCCATCCTTGCCAAGCCAGGATGGCGCGCCCGAGACTGAGGACGACGACCGACAGCAGGAGGGCACCCGTCAGCGCCAGGGGCAGCGAGAGGGCCGCACCGGTGGCGATCAGCAGGACGGCGCCAACCGCGACTGGCAAGTGTCGCCGCAAGCGCTGGCTGGCGGTCGGATCGGCAGTGTTCAGTACCGTTGGCAGCAGGACCTGCAGCGTTCCGAGGGCAGTCAGGCCAACGAAGCCAAGCACGTTGAGGTGCAGGTGGAGCAGCCTGAGTGTGTTGCGCGCCTGTGGCCAGCAGGCCATCGCCGCGACCAGCAGCAGCGCGACGCCGAGCAGGCCGACCGCTGCCAGGTACCAGCGCCAGCATGGATGCGGCGTGCCGAGCGCCCGCCTCGCGCGCTGGTTCATCCAGCCGGCGAGAGCGGCTGCCAGCAGCAGCGTGCTGCCGGCAGCGGCCGTGAGGGCCGGCGGTGGCGCTTCGCCGATGAAGCCGAGAAAGGAGACAGCGCCGGCAAGCTGCAGGAGGATCGGCGCCAGCAGCAGGCTTCGTGGTGCGGCGCCGCTGCGCGTCAGGACGGGTATGAAATGGGTCATGGCGCCGAAGATCAACGGCATGATTCCGGCTGCCAGCAACAGGTGTGCGACTGCTGGCAGCGATGCCTGTCCAAGAAGCAGCAACGCCAGCGTGGCGACAGAGGTCGCCAAGGCCGAGAGACCGAGGTAGATCAGCAAGCGCTCACTCCGCACCCCCGGCTGACCGGATGCCGGTCCACCGCGCCGGTTTCACCGCCAGCGCGTGCAGCAGGGGACGGGCGGGTGCGTACGGCAGCCGATCGGTGTCCTCAGGCGGTGCGCTGGAAGTCGATGACGACGGCGCCGGGTTCGCGCTGCACGTAGCTGACCTGCAACGCGCTGCCATAGCGGCTCTGGAGTTGCGCGAGCAGTGGCAGGGGGTCGTGGTCGTTGCAGAAGCGCATGGTCTCTCCCGGCACCAGAACATCGAGAGCACCGAAGATCGCCGCGTGGCGAAAGCGTTTCGCGACACCGCGAGCGTCGAAGGCGTGGATGGCATCGATACGGGGCTGATCGCAGGCGTGCATGGTGGTCTCCGGCGGTGATGTGAACGGGCCGCCAGTCTGCGCCCGTAGTGTGCTCCTGTCTTTGATCTGGGCCGGCAAGCGAGTGCATCCGGTCTGCCGTCGCCAGCGAAGTCGCCGGCGGCGTCGCCGCCGGGTGATCGACCATCGCCGGGCGCAGCCTGCGATAATGCCGGCATGCGTCGTTTCCTGAGAAAGTACCTTCCCGACCACGAGTCGATCCGCAGCAACCGCTGGTTGCGTCCGTTCGAGTCGTGGTTGCTGCATCCGCGGCTGTGGCACCTGAACCGTCACTCGGCTGCCGGGGCGGTTGCCGTCGGCATGTTCTGCGGCCTGATTCCCGGCCCGCTGCAAATGATCGGGGCGGCGGTCAGCGCCCTGCTCCTGCGCGTCAACCTGCCGCTTGCCCTGCTCGTCACGCTCTACACCAACCCGTTCACCATCGTTCCGCTCTACCTTCTCGCCTACCAGATCGGTCGCCTGCTGATCGGCGACAGCGGCGGTTTCGTCGCGCCACCGGCGTTCAGCGTCAGCGCTTTCACTGACTGGACGGCAGCAATGCAGATGTGGATGCTGACGGTCGCCAAGCCGCTGGCAGTCGGGCTGCTGACGCTCGCCAGCAGCCTATCGGTGCTGGGTTTCCTGGCCACTCGCGCCATCTGGCGACTGTATCTGATCCGGTCGTGGCGACGACGGTTGCGCTCCTCCTGAGCGCAGCGAACGGGCATCGTCGTTCGGCCGTCGGTGCTCCGCGCCACCAGGCCGCGCTTTCTCGCCACCGCAAGCCTGCTGCCCGCGGCGGCGGCCGGCGCGGACAAGGTTCAGGGCTGAGTCTGCGAGATCTGCAGGGCGAAGGTCTTGATGCCCCGCAGGATCATCTCGATCGCCATCGCCACCAGCACCAGACCCATGAGCCGTTCCAGCGCGATCACGATGCGCTCGCCGGCGACGCGTTGAATGCGTTCGGCGAGGACGAGGATGATGGCACTGACTGCCATCGTGATGCACAGAGCACCGATCCATTCCAGCCGGCGAGCGGGCGCCTGCGACACGAGCAGCAGGACGGTCGCCAGTGCCGACGGGCCGGCGATGGCCGGAACGGCGAGCGGCACGATCAACGGCTCCCCGGCTGGGTCGCTGGCGTCGGTGCCCGGTGGCGGAAAGATCATCCGCAGCGCGATCAGGAAGAGGATCACGCCGCCGCCGATCTGCAGCGACAGTTCGCTGAGGTTCATCAGGCGCAGGAAGGCCTCGCCGACGAACATGAAGGTCAGCAGGAGAATGAAGGCGATGAGCACCTCGCGCAGGATGACCCACGGCCGCCGAGCCGGCGCCACGTGCCGCAGCGCGTTGGCGAAGATGGGAATGTTGCCGATCGGGTCGGTGATGAGGATCAGCAGGATGGTGGCAGAGGCAAAGGTATAACTCATTCGTTTTCACTCCGGCTGGTGGTGACGCCACGTAGTGGCGGCGGCGCGGCATCGCGGCGTGTCCGCTTGGCCACCCGGCCCGGCGGCGCTCGGCCCGGGATCGCGTCGGCAGTTGCTGGCGATCGCGCCGGGTCGCCGCGGGAGCGGCCGGACCTCTTGCCTGCCGGGAAGCGTGCGGCCGCTGCGCAGGATAGCAGGCATTGCCAGTCGCGTGACAAAGCGGAATCTCCTGGACAGCGGGTAGCCGCATGCCGTAGGCTCGCGCCTTTTCCATCCGCAGGGCTGGCTCCGGCCCGGACTCTCAGGTGCGTCGCCGAAGGTGAACCGGGGGCACGGCGTGCCGGCGTGTTCAGCGATGTGGCCAGAGCGCGTCGCCCGTGTGCCGACAGGTCAACGGCGGCGACCTGCACTGTCGGCTGGCGGCAGTCCGGTCGCTGGTGTCGGTCAGGCAGGAGGCTCAGCGCATGTCTGTCGAGAGAGCGAACTGATGCGCATGCGCGACCTGTGTGACCTGGTTCTGCTGGCCGCTCTCTGGGGCGGCTCGTTCCTGTTCATGCGCTACGCGGCGCCGGCCTTCGGCCCGCTGCCGCTGATCTGGCTACGGGTTGCCGTGGCAGCGGCCTGCCTGGCACCCTTGCTGCTGCTGCGGCGGCAGGCCGGGGCTCTGCGCGAGCACGCCTTCGGCATCGTCGTCGTCGGTGTCTTCAGCTCGGCACTGCCCTTTGTGCTGATTGCCTGGGCGATGCTGTCGATCACCGCCGGTCTGGGGTCGATTCTCAATGCGACGGTGCCGATCTTCACCGCGCTGATCGGCGCCGTCTGGCTGCGCGAACGTCTCGGCGCGGCACGCGCTGCCGGTCTCGTCGTCGGTTTCGTCGGTGTTCTCGTGCTCGCCGCCGGTCAGGCGGACTTCAAGCCCGGCGGCAGCGGCTGGGCGATCATCGCCATGTTGCTGGCCACCCTGTCGTACGGCCTTGCCGCCCATCTGACGCGACGGCTTCTCGGCGAGGTGCCGGCGCTGGTCAGTGCCGCCGGGTCGCAGATCATCGCCGCGATTCTCCTGACGCCCCTCGCGCTCTGGTTCTGGCCGGCGGAATCGCCCGGCCACCTGGCGTGGGCGGCGGCGATCGCGCTCGGCGTGGGCTGTACCGCTATCGCCTTCCTCATCTTCTTCCGCCTGATCGCCAATGTCGGCGCTGCGCGTGCAGTGACCGTGACCTTCCTCATCCCGCTTTTCGGCATCATCTGGGGCAGCATCTTCCTTGCTGAGCGCCTCGATGCCCGGATGCTTTTCGGTGGCGCCATCGTCGTGCTCGGAACGGCCCTGGCAACGGGGGTGCTGCGCTGGCCTTCGCGTCGCCCGGCCTAGGACGGCCGGCGCCAGGCTCAGGCAGACGGCCGCGACGCCGCATCGGGCCACCGGCAGCCGCACGGCGGACGGCTGGCGCGACGGACTTGGTCGGCGGAGCCTGCGCGGGCGCGTCTGCCTCGCCGGGAAGGGCTGCCTTGCTGCCCCCGTGCGCCGTCCTACTTCGTCGTCGTACCCGTCGCTGCCTGCGGCCGCTGCGGGTCGGGGACGATGCGCGCGCCCACGTCGCGCAGCAGGCGCTGGAACTCCGGCGAGTCCATGATGATTCGTCCCGCCGCCGCACGCAGACGATCGACGGCCTCGTCGGGCAGCACGAACGACGTCGGCTGGGCGTTGAGGTAAGCCACCTCCTCCTGGTCGTGCAGTTCGCCAAACGACACGTCGATGGCATAGATTTCGGCCTCGGGAACGCGCAGCGCCGCGGCTACCGCGGGATCCCTGTTGGCGGCCATTGCCGACGACTGGCCGATCAGGCGCAGGGTCTTCCAGCGCGCCGCCATGTCTCGCAGCAGCTCGACCGCTTCATAGGAGTAGCGGTCGATCGGCACTCCGGCGGACTTCAGCAGGATGCTGACCGTGCCCGGCGGGCTCTCCGATTCGTCCCAGTCGGTCGGCGGTGAGGAGAGTGAATTGACGATGAAGACGATGACGCGGCGGATGCCGTCGAGCGGAGTGGGCGCGCCGGCCTCGTGCAGCGCTTGCGAGATTTCGAGCGCGTCGAGCACCGCACGCATGCCGACGTTGTCCGAGACGCCGCCGTCGACCAGATGCAGGAAGGGTCGGTGGGCGCCGTCACCGAAGCCCTGCAGGTCGCGCAGCGAACGGATCGCCCGTGCGGCCGGTCGTGGCGGTTCCGCGGCGTCGGTAAAGACTTTCACCCAGGGGGGCAGTTGCGTGCGGCAGGTGCCGCCGTAGTTGTTGATCGTCACCGGTGAGAGAACCACCGGTACCGCCGACGACGCGGCGGCGGCACGCGACAGTCGCACGGCGTTGAGCTCCGAGCAGATGATGTCAAAGGTGTTCTGGTTGAAGACGAAGCGGGCGCCGGTCGAGATGTCGGTCGCCGACGCGAGGATCAGCGGTCCGCGGCCACGGTCCAGATCGCCGAAGGTGGCTCCCTCGAACAGGATCTCGTCGTACAGCTCGGCCGCCAGCTCCGAACGACCCCAGCCCAGCGACCAGAGCGCGCCCCAGTTCTTCGGGCTCAGGACACGGGCGATGATCTCGCCCTGCACGTCGCGCTTGAGAAAGCGCTGTTCGTACTCGGCGAACAGGCGCTCGCCGTAAAGGCCATAGGCAAGCGCGGTGAAGCTGCCGCCGGAGACCCCCGTGATGACGTCGACCGCATCGAGCAGGCGGACGGTCTGGCCCTGTTTTCCCACCACCTCTGTACGCCGGAGAAACTCGAGAACACCGTAGGAAAACGCCGCGGCGCGCGTGCCACCCCCCGAGAAGGCGAGAATGACCAGATTCTCCCGACCCTTGCCATACTGCTCGTGGCGCACCTGGAAACGGTAACCCGCATGCGGGTCGGCCTCGGCGAGAGGCGGATTGACGGGGCGGCTGGCACAGCCGCCGAGGAAAAGCAGCAGTAGAAGCAGGACAAGGGATCGCAGCGGTGATGGAGTCATCGGATCGGCTCGGCAGTCTGCAAGAAGAACGCAGTCTAACCCGTTCCGCAGCCGCCGCGACACGATTTTCCGACAGGCGGTGGCGCCGCGCTTGCCGGCGCGGCTGGTCGCGGAGGGGAACGACCCGATGTCGCGCGCCAGCGGTCGCCGCCAGCCGTCACCGGGCATCGGGCCTCGCCTGCGTGACGGCGAGGAGAGGCTGACAGCGGTGTCCCGGTCGGCGCTTCCTCTGCCGGTCGCGGCCATTGTGTATCATGTCGCGATCGAACCACCCGACCACCATGGAGATGGCCATGCAATCAGCGATCAGTCGCTTCCCCGTTCCCGCGCTCGATGAATTGCCCGCGGATGTGCGCAACCGCATCCTCGAGGTGCAGGAGAAGGCCGGTTTCGTTCCCAACGTCTTCCTGACGCTGGCCCACCGCCCCGATGAGTTCCGCGCCTTCTTCGCTTACCACGACGCGCTGATGGAGAAGGAGAGCGGGCTCAGCAAGGCCGAGCGCGAGATGATCGTCGTGGCGACCAGCGGTGCCAACCAGTGCCAGTACTGTGTCGTCGCGCACGGAGCGATCCTGCGCGTGCGTGCGCGCAATCCGTTGCTGGCCGACCAGGTGGCGGTGAATTACCGCAAGGCGGACATCACGCCGCGGCAGCGGGCGATGCTCACCTTCGCCCTGAAAGTGGCTTTGCAGTCGGCCGAAATCGGCGATGCCGATTTCGCGGCACTGCGCGAGCACGGTTTCGCCGAAACCGACATCTGGGACATCGGTGCGGTCGCCGCCTTCTTCGCGATGTCGAACCGATTGGCCAACATGACGTCGATGCGGCCGAACGAGGAGTTCTTCCTCATGGGCCGGCTGCCCAAGAGCTAGCCGGCCGGGCGGGTTCAGGCGCTCGGCGGCGTCCTGCCGGCAGTGCCGAGCGCTCGCCGCGCCGCGGCGATGGTCTTCAGGCCGAGCAATGCCAGGCCGCCGGCGACGATGCCGACGAGGGCGTCGAGCAGGGCCGAGGTCAGCAGCTTGAGTGCGCCGCCTGCCAGCGCGACTTCGCCCGCCAGCGCCGCCGCCTGCTCGATGGCGTGATGCAGCGCCGCGATGCCGTGCGTCAGGATGCCGCCGCCGACGAGGAACATCGCCGCCGTCCCGATCACCGTCAGTGCGCGCATCAGTCGCGGCGCCGCCAGCAGCAGGCCGTTGCCGATCGTTTGCGCCAGCACTCCGGGTCGCTTGAGCAGGTGGCAGCCGAGGTCATCGAGTTTGACGATAGCGGCGACGAGGCCATAGACACCGACGGTCATCAGCAGACCGATGCCGGAAAGCACGACCACCTGCATCGTGAACGGCTGTCCGGCGACCGTGCCGAGGGCGATGACGACGATTTCGGCCGAAAGCACGAAGTCCGTGCGAATGGCGCCCCTGATCCTGTCGGCCTCGATGGCTCGCAGGTCGGCGTCGCCGCCGGCGAGGGCCGCCAGTTCGGCCGCTTCCGCATCGCCGTCGTGCGCCTGGTGCAACCACTTGTGCGCCAGTTTCTCGACCCCTTCGAGGCACAGGTAGATGCCACCCAGCATGAGCAGCGGGGTCACCGCCCACGGCATGAAGCGGCTGATCGCCAGAGCAGCAGGCACCAGGATCAGCTTGTTCTTCAGGGAACCGACGGCAACCGCCCAGACGACTGGCAGTTCGCGCTCGGCGCGCACGCCGGACACCTGTTGCGCGTTCAGCGCCAGGTCGTCGCCGAGGACACCGGCGGTCTTCTTGGCTGCCACCTTGGTCATCAGGGCGACATCGTCGAGGACGGTGGCGATGTCATCGATCAGGGCGAGCAGGCTGGCTCCGGCCATGGGCGTTTCCGGTCTGGTGGGTGCGGCGCGCAGCGCCGCTGGCAGCGGTGCTGCGCGATCGGCGGATTCTAAAGGATCTGCGATGGCCTCGGGAGGCCGGGCGCCGACTAGCGCCGGGGGCGGACTTGGCGTTATGCTCGCGCTCCTTCGACAGCCGCAATCAACAAACCCAACCAGAGAACTGGAGACAATCGTGCCTGCACTGCTGCCCCAAACCGATCCAGAGGGTCTGCTCGAGTATTCGGTGGTCTATACCGATCGCTCGCTCAACCACATGTCGCAGCGTTTTCAGGGAGTCATGCGCGACATCTCGCGCATCCTCAAGACGGTCTACAACGGCACGACGGCCATCGTCGTTCCCGGCAGCGGAACCTTCGGCATGGAAGCCGTCGCGCGCCAGTTCGCGACCGGCCGCAAGTGCCTGATCATCCGCAACGGCTGGTTCAGCTTCCGCTGGACGCAGATTCTCGAGATGGGGCAGATCCCGGCGGCGAGCATCGTCCTCAAGGCGCGGCGCGTCGGCGACGAGAGGCACTCGCCCTTCGTTCCGCCGCCGATCGACGAGGTGGTGGCGCGCATCCTGGAAGAGAAGCCGGATCTCGTTTTCGCGCCGCATGTCGAAACCGCATCGGGCATGATCCTGCCCAGCGACTACCTGCGTGCGGTCGGTGAGGCGGTACGTTCCGTCGACGGCCTGTTCGTGCTCGACTGCGTGGCTTCCGGTGCAATCTGGGTGGACATGGTCGCGCACCACGTCGATGTCCTGATCAGCGCGCCGCAGAAGGGCTGGACCGGCAGTCCCTGTTGTGCGCTGGTCGTGCTTGGCGAGCGTGCCCGCGCCCGCATCGACGCGACGAGCAGCAGCAGCTTCGCCTGCGACCTGAAGAAGTGGATGCAGATCATGGAGACCTACGAGAACGGCGGCCACGCCTACCACGCCACCATGCCGACCGACGCCCTGGCGGCGCTGCGCGACGTCATGCGCGAGACCGAGAACTACGGTTTCGAGCGTGTCCGCCAGGAACAACAGGAGGTCGGCCTGCGCGTGCGCGCGCTGCTTGCCGGCAAGGGCTTCGCAAGCGTTGCTGCCGAGGGTTTCCAGGCGCCGGGAGTGGTCGTCAGCTACACGGATGATCCCGAAATCCAGACGGGTCGCCGGTTCGCCGCCATCGGTCTGCAGACCGCTGCCGGCGTGCCGTTGCAGTGCGACGAGCCGGCTGATTTCAGCAGTTTCCGCATCGGTCTCTTCGGCCTCGAGAAACTGCATAACCCTGACCGCACGGTACGCAACCTGGCCGATGCCCTGGCGCTGCTGACTCGCCAGGAACCCGCCGAAGCGGCCGCAGCGTCCACCTGAATGACCCCGCCGGCGGTCGCCCGATGGCTGTTGCCGCCGCTCGTGTTCAGCTCGCAGCCATCGGCAGCTTGATGCGCTGCAGCCCGTGGCGGACTCGTTCCGCCAGGCGGATGGCTTCGGGATCGTCGTAGGGCTTCTGCGTCGTCCATTCGCAGAAGGATGCCATCAGCGCCGCTCTTTCGGCAGTGAACCGGGATGCCGCTAGGCCTGCCTCGATGATCGGGATGAGCGCCGCCGCGGCGCGCAGGCGGTTGATTTCAGGCGTTGCGGGTGGGATCTCTCTCGACATGAGGCGATTCTAACGACGCTCTGCCGGCGCGCCGAAGGACATATTCCACATTCGCCGCGCCCTCGGTTTCGCCGGGCTGCCTGTCCGTGTCCCGGAGCAGGGCGTTCAAACTGGCCAACCCTGGTCGAGCTCCGTACAATGGTGGCGGAGGAGTCGAGCAGCAGGCGGAACGAGATGATTGGTCAGCAGGCAATCGATTCGCAGCGCCGCCAGCCGAGGCTGGTTCGATGAACGTCAGCCGGAAAGCGCCGGGCGGCAAGGCCGGCACGGGGCATTCAGCGCCTGGCGCACCTGCCGGGCAGGGTGTCGTCAATCCCTATTCCGGGCTGGCCGCTTTCAGAGCTGCCGGGCAGCGCTTCTTCTTCGGTCGCGAGTGCGACACCGAGCGCGTGCTCGCACGCTTGGCCGTGAGCCGCCTGGTCAGTATCGTCGGCCGCTCGGGAACCGGCAAGTCCTCGCTCGTCGCCGCCGGTGTCGCCGCCCGGCTGGCCGAGCGGCCAGGTGGGCTCGCCTACCTGCCATGCGAGCCGCAGTCGAGCCCGTTCCGGCAGCTGGCGGAAGTGCTGCTGCGATCGGGGCCGCTGGCGGCACGCGCCGATCTGCGCGCCGCACTGTTCGAACAGGAGCCGCTGGCAGCCTGCGAAGAGCGCCTGGCGATGGCGATCACGACGTCGTTGCGGCAGGTGCCGCAGCCAGCGCTGTTGCTGCTCGACCAGTTCGAGGAGCTGTTCAGTTGCACCCCCCCGGCAAGTGCGCGCCGTTTTCGCGTCCTCCTCGACTCGCTGCTCGCCATCGACACGCTGCACATCGTGCTGACCCTGCGCAGCGAGTTCACGGCCCGTCTGCTGGAATGGCTCGGCGAGGATCTGCTGCGCGCCTCGCTGCTCGTCCTCGGCCCGATCACCGACGAGGCGGCGCTGCGCGCGATCATCACGGGACCGGCGGCCGCACTGGGTGTGCCGGTGCAGCCGGATCTGCTGGCCACCCTGCTGCCGGCGGCGACCGCTGCCCGCGGGGCGCTGCCGCTGATCGCGCTTACCCTGGAGCGGCTCTACGAGCAGCGCCATCCGGAAAAGGGTCTGACCCTGGAGGCCTATCAGCGCATCGGCGGCCTGGCGAGCGCCGTCGGCAGTGTCGCCGCCGACATCGAGAGACTGATCGCGGACGACGCCGAGCTGGCTGCGGCGTGCTCGCGGCTGTTCGCCGAGCTGGCGACGGTGATCGACCAGTTGCCGACCCGCCGCATCTTCGACATCGCGGCCCTGCGCACCGATCCGCCGCTGGCACGCCTGGTCGAGGTGCTGCGCCGGCAGGGTTTCATCGTCGATAACGATGAACGCCACATCCAGCTGGCGCATGAGACGCTGCTCAGTCACTGGCCGCGCCTGCGCCAGTGGTGTGCCCGTCATCGCGACAGCCTGGCGCTGCGCCGGCAGGCCAAACAGGCGGCACGCGACTGGCGCCGTGGCGCTGAGCAGGCCGCCTGGCAGCAGGCTGCCGGCAGCAGTGAGGGCAGCGCCGGGCGTTGGCGCTGGGAACGGCAGCGACCGGCCCTGCTGGCATTGCACGAGCTCGCCCATCGTCCGCCGCCGCCAGCCGACGCCGACTTCTGCGATGCCGGCATAGTCGCCTGGCGTGGTCTCGCCGCTGGCATGGAGAGCTACCTGCACAGTTTCCTGCGGCCGGAGCCGCTGATCCTCATCGATGAACTGTCGATCGACGGCACGACGCATGAACGCCGTGAGGAAATCGGTCTGCGTCTCAACCAGATGGGTGATCCGCGGCGCGGTGTCGGCCTCGCCGCCGACGGCCTGCCGGATATCGCCTGGGTCGATGTCGCTGCCGGCGAGGTCGAGATCGACGGGCCGGCACAGCACCGCTTCGTCGTCGATCCCCTGCGGGTGGCGCGCTATCCGGTCACCTGGCAGCAGTACGGCGCCTTTGTCACCGCCAGCGACGGCTATCGTGACCGGCGCTGGTGGCGGCGGCTGATACAACGCAAGCAGCCCGGCGAGGCGCGCTGGGCTGGCAAAAACTACCCGGCGATCAATGTCTGCTGGGCCGATGCGGTCGCTTTCTGTCGCTGGCTCAGCGCACGCTGGGGCCTCGCGGAGGGGCAGGTGGTGCGTCTGCCGACGGAGTGGGAGTGGCAGTGGATTGCCCAGGGTGGCGCCAGCCGTCGCCGCTACCCGTGGGGCGACGACTGGCAGCCGGCGCGCGCCAACAGCCACGAGAGCGGCGTCGGCCGCACCGTTGCCGTCGGCATGTATCCGCTCGGGGCCGCCGCCGGTGTCGATGATCTGGCCGGCAACGTCTGGGAGTGGTGCCTCAACGAATATCATGTGCCGGGCAACGCGCAGGTCGGCGGCGATCAGCCGCGCGCCCTGCGTGGCGGATCGTGGCTCGATTTCCCGGGCGATCTGCGCTGCAGCAGGCGGGAGGCCTTTCCGCCCGGCGAGCGGGATGGCGACATCGGTTTCCGGATCGTCCTCGCACAGCCGTTCGAGGCCGCCTAGCGCGGTTGCGGCCCGTCACCCGGCCCGCGCCGGCCAAACCTCGCCGGGAGGTGGGGAAGCAATCGACGGTACGACCGATTCGCCGCTTCGCCCGTGCGCTCCCCCGAGTATCCCTGCCTGCTCGAGATTCCGTCGCAATCAGGCGTCCGGGCGCTCCTGGCTGACCCAGATCAGGCGGCTGGTGTCGAAACCGAGCGCGCTGGCCTTGTCGACCAGCCGCTGCCGGATCTCTGCTGGCAACTCGCGCTCGCGCGACAGGATCCAGAGGTAGTCGCGGCTCGGCCCGACGACCAGCGACCAGTGGTAATCGCGCTCATCGAGAGCGGCAATGTGGTAGCCGCCATAGAAAGGGCCGAAGAAGGAGACCTTGAGAGATCCGGTGCCGCTATCGCCAAGTGGCAACGCCTTGCCGATCGCTTCCTTCCAGCCTTGCTGTTGCGCGCTGTAGCCGCGATTGAGCACCTCGATGCCGCCGTCCGGCAGCAGTCGATAGCGTGCCGAAACGTCGCTCAGCCCGCGTTCGAACGAATGGTCGAGGCGGGCAATCTCGTACCACTTGCCGAGGTAGCGATCGAGCTGGAAGTTGCTGACCGGCTCGATGCCGTCCGGGATTCCCGTGCAGCCGCCGAGCAGCAGTCCGCAGCAAAGAAGCAGAGGGCGCAGGAAGGTCATGAAGTCGAGCGTCAAGGATCGAAGCATGCCAGACAGCGAAAGCCCGCGATGGTTCGGCTGGATCTGCGCCGTGCGGGCCGCGGCGCCAGCGGCCTTGCCGTAAGGTGGCGTGCTAGAATTCATCCCCCATGGAACTTCTGATCAACGGCGATAGCCGCCACTTTCCATCGTCGCTGACGGTCGCCGAACTCATCGTTGCCCTCGAACACGGCGGCAAGCGGATCGCCGTCGAACGCAACGGCGAGATCGTGCCGCGTGGCCTGCATGGCGAAACCGCACTGGTCGATGGTGACCGGATCGAGATCGTCGTTGCCGTCGGTGGCGGCTGAACCTCATCAACAAGTGAACGACGCATGCACCCTGCAACCCATGGCCTGACGGTCGCTGGCCGGACCTACCGCTCGCGTCTGCTCGTCGGTACCGGCAAGTACAAGGATTTTGCCGAGACGCGGGCAGCAATCGAAGCTGCCGGTGCCGAGATCGTCACCGTCGCCATCCGCCGCACCAACATCGGCCAGGATGCCGCTGCGCCGAACCTGCTCGACGTGCTGCCGCCGTCGCGGTTCACCATCCTGCCGAATACCGCCGGCTGCTACACCGCGGCCGATGCGGTGCGGACCCTGCGCCTTGCGCGCGAGCTGCTCGATGGGCACCCGCTGTGCAAGCTCGAGGTTCTCGGCGATCCGGCCACGCTCTTCCCGAACATGCCGGAAACGCTCAAGGCAGCGCAGACGCTCGTCGGCGAGGGCTTCGAGGTGATGGTCTATTGTGCCGACGATCCGATCCAGGCACGCATGCTCGAGGACATCGGCTGCGTCGCGGTGATGCCGCTGGCGTCGCTGATCGGTTCCGGCATGGGGATCGTCAATCCC
>JFAX01000002.1:155681-164976 GCA_000585015.1 Candidatus Accumulibacter adjunctus
TCCGGCATGGGGATCGTCAATCCCTGGAACCTGCGCCTGATCATCGACAATGCGAAGGTGCCCGTGCTCGTCGATGCCGGCGTCGGTACGGCATCCGACGCGGCGATCGCGATGGAACTCGGTTGCGACGGCGTGCTGATGAACACCGCCATCGCCCATGCTCGTGATCCGGTGCTCATGGCGAGTGCGATGAAGAAGGCGGTCGAGGCCGGGCGCGAGGCCTTTCTGGCCGGACGCATGGCACGCAAGCATTACTCGGCGGACCCCTCATCACCGACGAGCGGCCTGATCGGCTCCTAGCCATGGCGGATGGCGAAGCGGTGGAGCGCGCCGGCCGCGCGGCGCACATCCGCAGTTTCGTGCTGCGGCAGGGGCGCCTGTCGAATGCCCAGCAGCGCTACCATCAACAGATGATGGCGCGGATCGGCGTTGCCTATCGCGCGGCGGCGGTCGACCTCGACCTGCTGTTCGGGCGCCGGGCTGCCCGCATCCTCGAAATCGGTTTTGGCATGGGCGAGACGTCGGCGGCGATCGCCGCGGCACATCCGGAAAACGATTACCTCGGCGTCGAAGTGCATACGCCCGGAGTCGGCAGCCTGTGCAAGCTGGTCGCCGAAATGGGGCTGAGCAACCTGCGCATCGTCCAGCACGACGCCGTCGAGGTGCTGCGCGACATGCTGCCGCCAGCCTCGCTCGACGGCGCGCACATCTTCTTCCCCGATCCCTGGCCGAAGACGCGTCATCACAAGCGGCGCCTGCTGCAGCCGGCCTTCGTCGAGCTGCTCGCCAGTCGCCTGCGTGCGGGTGGCTACATCCACTGTGCCACCGACTGGGAGGAGTACGCGCAGCAGATGCTGGCCGTCCTGTCGGCCGACCGCCTGCTGGAGAACACCGCGGCCGCTTTTGCACCGCGTCCCGCGCATCGTCAGCCGACCCGTTTCGAGCAGCGCGGCCTGCGTCTGGGGCACGGCGTGTGGGATCTGCTCTTTCGCCGGCGGCAGGATTCACTGCAGGCGGAAGATCACCGGCAGGATCAGCTCGCGTGACTGCGCCCAGTGCGCCCGACCCATGGCGTAAGCCGCCTTCACCGCCGCCTGGTCGAGGATGGCGTGGCCACTGCTGGCGGCGAGCTCGACATCGACGATACGGCCATCGTCGGCCAGCCGGAGAAGCAGGCGGACTTCACCCTCGATGCCACGGGCGACGGCTTCGGGTGGATAGTAGAGATGTTGCGCGAGTTTGCGTTGCGCGGCCTCGACCTGACGGCGCGCCACTGCCCGCGACGTCGCCGTGGCGGCGGTCGGGCGCGGTGGCGTGGTCGCCGCTGCCGGCGACGGGTCGCCGGTCGACAGCGTGTCCTTCAGCAGCGACTCATCACTGGCCGGCAGCTGCCGGATCGGCGGTTGCAGCGAGGCCTGCAGCCGTGGCGTCGGCGGTGGCCGGAAGTCGAATGCGACGACGTTCCACCACAGCACGGCGGCGTGCAGAAGGAGCGACAGGGCGATTGCGGGCAGGAGCTGAAACGACATGAGCCTGACATTGTGAAGCAAAAGCGCCGCTGGCGACAGCGCGCGGAGCGACTGATCGGTGAGACCGAAACCGGGTGGAGGAAAGGACCGTGAGCTACTCGCTGGGCAGGGCGGGCGCCTGCCTGCTGCTGATCTGCTGCCTGATGGTGTCGCCGTTGGCGGCACAGGTGCCGACACCCAGTCCGGCCAGCTTCGAGTTCGCGGTCGAGCGGGGTGATCTGCGAACCGTCCGGAGCTGGCTCGAGCAGGGGCTGAATCCCGAGTACGAGGCGGCGCACATCGGCACCGGCCTGATGGTTGCCGCCTGGTATGGCAACATCGAGATGATGGCGCTGTTCGTCGCGCACGGTGCCGATGTGCGGCGGGTCAATCGCCATGGCGAGCAGGCCCTGCAGCTCGCCGCCTGGGGCGGGCATCTGCCGGCAGTCCAGTGGCTGCTCGAACGGGGCGCCCCGCTCGATCGTCAGGGCAACCAGTGGAGCGCGCTGCACTATGCCGCCTTCAACGGCCATGGCAAGGTGGCCAGGGATCTGATTGCGCGCGGCGCCAACGTCAACGCGCGGGCGCCCAACGGCGCCACGCCACTGATGATGGCGGCGCGCGAAGGACATCTCGAGCAGGCGCGCGAGCTGCTCGAAGCGGGGGCCAACGCGAGCCTGCAGAGCGACTGGGGTGACAATGCACTGACGATGGCGATGCGCTACAACCATCTGCGGTTGGCAAAGATGATTGCCTCGCCCGAGGAGTTCGCCGTAGTGGTCAAGGCGCCTCCCGAGAGCTTTGGCGAAGCCAGCCGTTCGGCGGCGCTGCCACCGACGGTGGAAGCGATCATGCGTGACATCAGGGCGGCCGAAGCCGAGGGGCGGCCCAGTGCGGAACTGCACGAACGGTTGCGTGCCGCGGTGAACGAGCTGCGCCGGGCGAGCCCGCAGCCGCTGGCGCAACGGCCGATGCCACGCCCCTACCAGCCGCGCTCGATGGTCATCACGGCGCGCCGTGCGCAGCCCGCAGCGGAACGCGTACAGGTGGTTGTCGATGGCGCACCGGGCGTCGTGGCGGGCGGATCGGCGGTGGCCGGTGGGAAGCCTTCTGGCGGCGCTGCGGCCGCGCGCGAGCGCAGCCTGGCGGCAGCACAGGCCGCCGATCTGCTGCGCCAGATCCGTCTGCGCGAGGCGCAGGGATTGCCCAGCGAAGCGCTTCACCGGCAACTGCAGCAGGCGGTCGACGCGCTGAAGCCGTAGCCGCGGCAGTCCGTTTCCGCGCCGGCGCGCAGCGACGATCAGTCCCGGTCGACGAGGAAGAGTTCGAGCAGCCGGTTGAGAAAGCGCCGCCCCTGCTCGGTGGGGGCGATGCGCTGCCCGCTTCGTTCGAGCAGTCCGGCGCGTTCGGCCTGCAGCAGTTGCGGCTCGATGAGGTAAAGGGGCAGGGCGCAGCGCGACTCGAACAGCCGCGCGTCGAAGCCATCGACCAGGCGCAGCGCATTGAGCATGAACTCGAAGGGCAACTCGTCGGTGGCGACCGTGAGTTCTTCCTGGACCGGTGTGCCGGCCGCGGTTTGCGCCAGGTATTGCTCCGGCCGCTTCCAGCGCATCTGGCGCAGCACCCTGTCGTGCAGGGTCAGCTTGCCGTGCGCGCCGGCGCCGATGCCAAGATAGTCGCCGAACTGCCAGTAGTTGAGGTTGTGCTGGCACTGGCGACCGGGCTGTGCGAAGGCCGAGGTTTCGTAATGCCGGTAACCGGCCGCCGCCAGTCTTCCTTCGATCGCATCCTGCATATCGGCACACAGGTCGGGCTCCGGCAGAGGCGGCGGCTGGGCGGCAAAGGCGGTGTGGGCTTCGATGGTCAGTTGATAGCATGAGAGGTGGGCCGGCGCGAACGACAGTGCCGCCTCGATGTCCGCCAGTGCCTGCTCGACATCCTGCCCGGGCAGGCCGTACATCAGGTCGAGGTTCAGGTTGTCGAAGTGGCGAAGCGCCTCCGCGATCGCCTGGCGGGCCTGATGATCGTCGTGGATGCGGCCGAGTGCCTGCAGATGCTGCCGATTGAAGCTCTGGATGCCGAGTGACAGGCGGTTGACGCCGGCGGCGCGGAAGGCGGCAAAGCTGCCGCTTTCGATCGTTCCGGGATTCGCCTCGAGCGTGATCTCGGCTGCGGGCAGCAGCGGCAAGCGGCTGCGCAGCGCTGCCAGCAACTCTTCGACAGCCTCTCCCGAGAGCAGGCTGGGCGTCCCGCCGCCAATGAAGATGCTGTCGACGCGGCGACCCCAGACCAGCGGCAGGGCCGATTCGAGATCGGCGATCAGGGCAGCCAGGTAGTCGTCCTGCGGGATCGTCGCAGCCGCCGCCATCCCCCGGGGCGCCAGCGCATGCGAATTGAAGTCGCAGTACGGGCACTTCTGCACGCACCACGGAATGTGGACGTAGAGCGAGAGCGGTGGCTGCTGGCGAAGCTCCGCCCGGCCGCCAGCGGCGACGCGCAGGGGAATGAAGCTGCGCTCCCGCGGCGCGGACATCAGCGCCGGTTCTGCAGACGCTCGACGAGGCGGGCCAGAGCCTGGCCGCGGTGCGACCGGCGGTTTTTCTCGCTCGCTTCGAGTTCAGCGGCGGTGCGGTCGAGTTCGCGCACGTAGAACAATGGGTCGTAGCCGAAACCATCGCTGCCGCGCTCCTCGCGCAGGATCTCCCCGGCCCATTCACCCTCGGCGATGATCGGCTGCGGGTCATCGGCGTGGCGAACGAAGACGATCACCGCGACGAAACGGGCGCTGCGCTGACAGCTGTCGCCGAGTTCGGCGAGGAGTTTCCGGTTGTTGCGCGCGTCCGATCGCGGATCGCCGGCAAAACGGGCCGAGTACACTCCGGGAGCGCCGCCGAAGGCGTCCACACAAAGTCCGGAGTCGTCGGCGAGCGCCGGCAGCCCGGTCATCCGCGACGCATGGCGGGCCTTGGCGAGGGCATTTTCGACGAAGGTGCAGTGCGGCTCATCGGCTTCGGCAACGCCAAGCTGCCCCTGTGGTACGAGTTCCCAGCCCAGTGGCGCGAGGATCGCGTCAAGTTCGCCGAGTTTCTTGGCGTTGTTGGAGGCGAGGACGAGTTTCATGGCAGGTCTCACAGGCCGAGGGCAAGCTTCTGGTGGGCAACAAGCTCGACGATTCCCGTCTCGGCAAGGTCGAGCAACTGGTTCAGTTCGCCGCGCGAGAAGGGTTCCCCCTCGGCCGTCCCCTGCACCTCGACCAAGCCACGCTTGCCGGTCATCACGACGTTCATGTCGGTTTCGCAGTTGGCGTCCTCGGCGTAGTCCAGATCAAGTACCGGGACGCCACGGTAGATTCCCACCGATACGGCTGCGACGTGATCACGCAGCGGATTGAGGGTGATCCGGCCGCTGTCCAGCAGGTGCGCGCAGGCATCGTTGAGCGCCAGCCAGGCGCCGGTGATGGCTGCGCAGCGGGTACCGCCGTCGGCCTGCAGAACGTCGCAATCGAGGGTGATCTGGCGTTCGCCGAGTGCTTCCAGATCAGTCACCGCGCGCAGCGCGCGGCCCACCAGCCGCTGGATCTCCTGCGTGCGGCCGCTCTGTTTGCCCTTCGCCGCCTCACGCCCGGTGCGGGTGTGGGTGGAACGGGGCAGCATGCCGTATTCGGCCGTCACCCAGCCCCGTCCGCGGCCGCGCATGAATGGTGGCACGCTGTCCTCGACGCTGGCGGTGCACAGCACTCGCGTCGCGCCCATCTCGATCAGTACCGACCCTTCGGCGTGGCAGGTGAAACTGCGGGCAATGCGCACCGGGCGGAGTTGCGACGGCTGACGCTGGCTGGGACGCATGCGAACTCCTATTTCGAGTACTTCTGGATGGTCGATCGGATCTCCTCGATCGCCCGTTCGATCTCGTCGTCGCTGAGGTCGGTCTTGCGGTTCGGGTGGCGCCCGAATTCGTCCAAGCGGGTCGTCACCGTATCGCGCGGCATCGTTTTCGTCGAAACCAGTCCACTGCTGCCAAGACCGCTGTCGTCGTTGTAAGTGTCGCCCCAACGCACGGCAATGATCGACAGGTTGTCGGCAGTCGGTCCGCCACGGGTCTCGGCCTGGTTGAGCAGCGTCGGCACTGTCCGCATCAGGTCGGCCGACTTCAGCGCAACCGCCAGCATGTCGCCCGGGAATGCGCTCCAGACACCGTCCGTGCACAGGACCAGTACGTCGCCAGCTTCGAGCGTGGCCTTGCGCGAGTACTCGATCTCTGGTGTCTGCTTGCCCCCCAGGCAGCCATAGATCTTGTTGCGTTCGGGATGGCTGATCATTTCCGCCTCGCTGATCACTCCCTGGTCGACCAGCATGCGCACCCGCGAGTGGTCCTTGGTCTGCGCCAGAACCTTCCCGTTGCGGATCAGGTAGAGGCGCGAATCTCCCGAGTGTGCCCAGTAGGCGACGTTGTTCTGGATGATGCAGGCGACGCAGGTGGTACGCGGCGAGTCGAGCAGGTGGTGCTTGCCGGCAAAGTCGAGAATCGCGTGATGGGCATTCTGCATTCCCTTCTGAAGAAACATGAAGGGGTCTCGGGCGCGCGGCTTGAACTCGCTCGGGAACGCCTCGGTCATCGTCTGGACGGCGATCTGCGCAGCAACCTCGCCATAATAGTGACCTCCCATGCCATCGGCGACGACCATCAGCAGGGCTTCGCGTGAATAGCAGTAGGCCAGGCGGTCCTCATTGTTGGCACGCTTGCCGGTCCGGGAATCCTGGTAGATGGTGAACTTCATTGGTCCCTTGTCTTTTTCAGCTTGCCCACGACCTGCCGCAGGAGGCTGTCTTTCTGCCCGACGGAGGTCGACGCGGGTGCGATGACGGGCTCGGTAAGCGCCTTTTGCAGCGCGAAAACGCTTTGCGGGCGGTAGCCGTGGTTCAGGCTCAAGCACCAGTCGATCGTCTCGAGCAACTGATCCGAATAGAGGCCCTGCCAGCGCACCATGGCGGGGACCAAACGGTCCTTCTCCATGCGTTCGTCGGCCGGCTGTGGCGTGCTGCCCGAGATGCAGGCGTACATCGATGCGCCGACGCTGTAGATGTCGCTCCACGGGCCGAGCAAGTCGCGTCGGTTGTAGTGCTCGGGCGAGGCGAAGCCGGGGGTGTACATCGGTTTCAGCATCGGCGTGTCACAGGCGAGGGTCTGTCTGGCGGCACCAAAGTCGATCAGCACCGGCGTGTGGCTGTTGCGCATGTAGATGTTCGACGGCTTCAGGTCGAGGTGCAGCAGGCGGTGCGCGTGCACCTCGCGCAGCCCGTTGAGCATCTTGGTAAACACGTTGCGAATGAAGTTTTCCGTCACCACCGCCGGACTCTTCTGGATCAGATCCTGCAGCGTCCGCCCGTGCTCGTACTCCATGACCATGTAGACGGTATCGTTGGCCCGGAAGAAATTGAGCACCCTGATGACATTCGGGTGAGAAAGCGCCGCCAGCGTCCTCCCCTCCTCGAAGAAACACTTCATGCCGTAGCGGAAGGCTGGCAGATGCTCCTCCGAAATGAGCGGTGCCGTTCGTCCCTCGCTGCGGAGGGCAAGGGTGTTCGGCAGGTACTCCTTGATCGCGACACGCTTCTGGTCGCGGTCGGCAGCAACATACACGATCGAGAAACCGCCCATCGAGAGCTGACGTTCGATGCAGTATTCGTCGATCTTGAAACCGGCGGGGAGAGGTTGGTTCGCTTGTTGCGCCATCCTTGTCGGGGCTATCATTCAATCTTCCGGTCATTTTCCGGGTTTTGGGGGTCTGCTGTAAAGCTGCCCACCGATCGATCACTGTCTGCGCCCCAGGATTCGCATGATCTACAGCATGACCGGCTACGCCGCGAGGACCCGATCCGTCAGGGGCGGCACCCTGCACTTCGAGCTGAAAAGCGTCAATTCGCGCTACCTTGACGTCATCTTTCGTGTCAGCGACGAGTTGCGTGCCGCAGAGGCGGCATTGCGCGAGTTGTTTGCCAGCCGCATCAGCCGCGGCAAGCTCGAGTGCCGTGTCAGCTTCGTCTCGGCCGCTGGTGGTGGTCCACAGGTCGGGCTCAACAACGAGGTGCTCGAACGTCTCCGCTACCTTGATGAAGAAGTGCGTCGCATCCTGCCGTCGGCAGTACCACTGAGCGTGAATGACATCCTGCGCTGGCCAGGGATATTCGGTGAGGAAATGGTCGACGCGGCGACTCTCGTGCCCGCGTGCCTGGCTCTGGCCGCCGATGCGCTTGACGATTTCGCCGCCAGTCGCGCGCGTGAGGGAGAGAAGCTGGCGGCGGTGATCCGCGAGCGGCTGACCCGCATGCGTCTGCTGGTCCGTGAGGTGGCGCCGCGCATCCCGGCTGCGCAGGCCGCGTTCAACGACAAGCTGCGGCAGCGGCTGCTCGACGCGGTGCAGGTTGTCGACGACGAGCGAATCCGGCAGGAAGTTGCCGTCTTTGCTGCCCGCATCGACGTTGCCGAGGAACTCGCGCGACTGGCGACCCACCTCGACGAAGTCGAACGGGTCCTCGCGGCCGGCGGAGCGACCGGCAAGCGGCTCGACTTCCTGATGCAGGAACTCAATCGCGAAGCCAATACGCTCGGCTCGAAGTCGCTGGTGGCAGAGGTGTCGCAGACTGCCATCGAGTTCAAGCTGCTGATCGAGCAGATGCGGGAGCAGGTGCAGAATCTGGAGTAGGCTGCGACGGGGGTGCGCGACACCTCCGTGCGGTCGGAGAGGATTTGCCGTCAGGCTGATGGACCAGATTGCAGGCGTCATTGGCATCCCAACTGCAACGATCAGCTCGCCGGTGGCTTCCACCGCCGTCGCTGCGGCGCCCTTGCTTGATGTCGTGCGCCGGAGCGTCCCGCCGGTGCACCTGCTTGCCGCTGACGCCGAGTCGGTGATCGATTCGCTCGCGAGCAGTGTTCCTTTCCTTCACGGCAAGCATGCCCAAGCGGGTCTGCCGACCGCGTATGTCTGCCAGCGCGGCGGCTGCGATCTGCCGCTTTCCGATGCCGCGGCGCTGGCCGCGCTGTCCGGACGGATTGCCTGATCCGGCCATGTCGGCGGTGACACCGGATCGGCCGTCAGCGACCGCGCCTGAAGCCTCGGAAGAGCAACCATTACGCTGCTTCTGGTGCCAGCAATCGGCGCTCCTGATCGACTACCACGACCACGAATGGGGCCGGCCGGTGACCGACGACTGCCGGCTGTTCGAGAAGATCTGCCTCGAGGGTTTCCAGTCCGGTCTGAGCTGGTTGACCATACTCAGGAAGCGCGAGTCCTTCCGCCGGGCCTTCGCCGGCTTCGATCCGCGGCAGGTGGCGGCTTTCGGCGAGTCCGAGGTACAGCGACTGCTGCTCGACGAGACGATCGTTCGCCATCGCGGCAAGATTCTGGCGGCGATCAACAATGCCAGGCGGGCACTGGCGGTGCAGGAGCAGTTTGGCAGCCTGTCGGCGTACTTCTGGCGCTTCGAGGTCGACGTCGCCGGCAGGCCGCAGGTACCGACCCGGGAATACCTGCAGACGCTCAGTCAGTGCCCGGAGTCGGTGGCGCTTGCCAGAGATCTGCGGCAGAAGGGCTGGGCCTTCGTTGGGCCGACCACCGTGTACGCCTTCATGCAGGCGATGGGCCTGGTGAATGATCACCAGCACGATTGTCATGTCGGCCAAGCGTTGCGCGCGTCGCGCCCGCCAAGGCAGCCGCCGTGCGCGGGGCCCTGAGCGAGAAGAGCCAGGCCGCTTGCTCCGTACCAGCCTCAGACAACCTGATCTCA
>JFAX01000002.1:167149-212291 GCA_000585015.1 Candidatus Accumulibacter adjunctus
CGCCGAGATCAGGTTGTCTGAGCCTCGACCGCGCCAGATGTGGCTGCACAGAGAGGTGGTACGCGTTGACCAAAAAAAAAGGCCTGATCGGTTGACCAGACCCGCGTGCCTGCATTGTTTGGTGGAGACAGGCGGGATCGAACCGCCGACCTTCTGATTGCGAACCAGACGCTCTCCCAGCTGAGCTATGCCCCCGAAACCGCATGCATTCTATGCGTCGCGCCAGGCAGCGTCAACGCTGCCGACGGACCGACGCGCCGCGCGCCTCGCGGCTGCTACTTCCTCGCCTTCGCTCCTGCCGGCACGACAGCGACGGCCATGGCCTCGGAGAACACGCCCTCGACCTGATCGCCCTTGCTGATCATCTGGAGCTGTTTCGGATCCTTGATCTTCAGGGTGACGGTTCGCAGCGCTCCGCGCAGGGTGACGGTGCCCTTCTTGCGGTCGACCTGTTGGACGTCGGCGATGAACGCCACCTCCTTCGACTCGAAGGCGCCCGGCATCTGTCCCGGCGCCGCCGTGCCCTGTTGCCCGCTGTCGATGCGCTCACGCAACTGGCCACCGCCCTTCCTGAGCGTCATCAGCAGTTCCTGCGAATAGCTGAGCACGACCAGGTCGCCAACCTTGATCTGGGCGAAGTTCTTGACCTGATCCCCGACCACGAACTTCGATTGCTCACCGTTGGTGTCCTTCAGGACGATGGTACGTCCTGCCTGGTCGATCGCCTCGACGGCGAGGGTGACTTTGGCCTCGACGATGCCGGCAAACTGACCGGGAGCGACGGCGACGAGACCTTGGGCGACGGCTGGCTGGGCGGCTGGCTGCTGGGCGGCGACGGCGAACGGGAAGAGCAGCAATGCAGCTGTGGCGATGATGGTACGGATGGGCATGTGATACTCCGGGAACTGGGGAATCGGGCGATGGGGGGCGACGGCTGCGTGCCGCGTCACGGCAAGGTCGGGGCGGTGTCGCAGACCGTGCGGCTCAGGCTCCAAGAGTCCTTACTCGCCACGGCTGGCGACGCGTGCCTTGAATCCGGCACCGGCAGCGAATTTCGGGACGGTTGTCTGCGGGATGACGATCTTCGCGCCGGATTTCGGGTTCTTTCCTTCACGGGCAGCGCGTTCGCTGGCCTTGAAGGAACCGAAACCGACCAGCGTGACCGTGTCCCCCCGGGCAACGGCGTCGATGATGGTCTCGAGGACGGCGTCGAGGGCTTTCGCCGATGCAGCCTTGGAGAGCTCGCTGCGGGTGGCGATGGCGTCGATCATTTCGGACTTGTTCATATTGGGCTCCTCGGATGGTTGGAAGGGTCCTTCTCGGGCAGGCATGCTGTCGTCCACCACGGCGGCGCCCGGTGATCCTGTCAGCAATTCAAAGGCAACAATTCTGGCATGGATCAGCTTCGCGCAAGCAAATTTTTTTGCCCCGGGAAGGTCGGTCGTTGCTTGCCGGCACCGTTCTGATTGTGGCTTGGCAAGAGCTCCCCATCAACAGCCCCGCCATCAACGGCCCAGGGGCCGCTGCGCCAGCCGATGTCTAGCCGCCGCATGCGGCCGGCTCGGCCGGGCCGCCATCCGCGGCGCGATGGTGCCGGGCAAGCAGGGCGCGCAGAAAACGTCCGCTGTGGCTGGCGGAGACGTCGGCAAGCTGTTCCGGCGTGCCCGTGCCGATGATCGTGCCGCCACCGGCACCCCCTTCGGGGCCCAGGTCGATCAGCCAGTCGGCCGTCTTGATCACGTCGAGATTGTGCTCGATCACCACCACCGTGTTGCCGTGGTCGGCCAGCCGGTGCAGCACGCCGAGGAGCAGTTCGATGTCGTGGAAGTGCAGGCCCGTGGTGGGTTCGTCGAGAATGTAGAGGGTGCGGCCGGTGTCGCGCTTCGACAGTTCGAGCGCCAGCTTGACCCGCTGCGCCTCGCCGCCGGAGAGGGTGGTTGCCGACTGGCCGAGGGTGATGTAGCTCAGACCGACATCGACCAGGGTCTGCAGCTTGCGTGCGACGACCGGCACCGGGTCGAAGAACTCGCGCGCCATCTCGACGGTCATCTGCAGGACTTCGTGGATGTTCCGGCCCTTGTACGCCACCTCCAGCGTCTCGCGGTTGTAGCGCTTGCCGCGGCAGACGTCGCAGGCGACGTAGACGTCGGGCAGGAAATGCATCTCGACCTTGATGACCCCGTCACCCTGACAGGCTTCGCAGCGTCCGCCCTTGACGTTGAACGAGAAGCGGCCAGGTCCATAGCCGCGCGAGCGTGCCTCGGGGACGCCGGCGAACAGTTCCCGGATCGGCGTCAGGAGACCGGTGTAGGTTGCCGGATTGGAACGGGGGGTGCGACCGATCGGGCTCTGGTCGACGTTGATCACCTTGTCGAAGTGGTCAAGGCCGATGATCAGGTCATGCTCGGCGGGTTCCGCCGTCGAGCCGTAGATCTGCCTGGCTGCCGCCAGGTAGAGCGTGTCGTTGATCAGTGTCGACTTGCCCGAGCCGGAGACGCCGGTGACGCAGGTGAACAGGCCAACCGGGATTTCGGCCGTGAGGTTGCGAAGGTTGTTGCCGCGGGCGCCGCTGATGCGCAGCATGCGCCCCGGGTCGGCTTGTCGGCGAAGGGCGTGCAGGCCGATACCGCGGCGTCCGGCAAGATAGTCGCCGGTGAGCGAGTCCGGGTTGTCGGCGATCGCTGCCGGCGAGCCCTCGGCAACGATATGGCCGCCATGTATGCCAGCTCCGGGGCCGAGGTCGACGACGTGATCGGCGCTGCGGATGGCTTCCTCGTCATGCTCGACGACGATCACCGTATTGCCGATGTCGCGCAGTTGGCGCAACGTCTGCAACAGGCGCTCGTTGTCCCGCTGATGCAGGCCGATCGACGGCTCGTCGAGGACGTACATGACGCCGGTGAGACCGGAGCCGATCTGCGAGGCGAGCCGGATGCGCTGCGCCTCGCCACCGGAAAGCGTCTCTGCCGAACGCTCGAGCGACAGGTAGTCGAGGCCGACGTTGATCAGGAACTGCAGGCGACTGACGATCTCCTTGAGCACCTTTTCGGCCACCTGTGCTCTGTTGCCGGGGAGCTGCAGCGAAACGAAGTAGTCGCGTGCCGCGGCGAGGGGCAGGCGATTGATCTCGTGCAGGGTGCGCGCGCTGTCCTGGCTGCCGATGCGCACGTTGCGCGCTTCCTCACGCAGGCGGCTGCCCTGGCAGGCGGGGCAGGTGCGGTTGCTGATCAGGCGCGCCAGTTCCTCGCGCACCGCCAGTGAGTCGGTCTCCTTGTAGCGTCGTTCGAGATTGACGATGATGCCTTCGAAAGCATGCTCGCGGATGCTCACACGCCCGCGCTCGTTGAGGTAGCCGAAGCGCAGTGTCTCGCGGCCGGAGCCGTAGAGGATGATCTGCCGCAGCTCGTCCGGCAGATCCCGGAATGGCGTGTCGAGCTGGAAGCCGTAGTGTTCGGCGAGCGAGCCGAGCAGCTGATGGTAGAAGGGGTTGCGCTTGTCCCAGCCGCGGATCGCGCCGGCAGCGAGCGACAGATCGGGGCGGGCGACGACGCGCTGCGGATCGAAGAAGTGGATGACGCCGAGCCCGTCGCACTTCGGGCAGGCGCCCATCGGGCTGTTGAACGAGAAGATGCGGGGCTCCAGTTCCTGGATCGCGTACGAGCAGACTGGGCAGGCGAACCGGGCCGAGAAGAAATGCTCGCGTCCGCCGTCCATCTCGCAGGCGATGGCGCGGCCATCGGCGCAGCGCAGCGCCGTTTCGAAGGATTCGGCGAGGCGCTGGCGGATGTCCTCGCGCACCTTCAGGCGGTCGACCACGACATCGATCGAATGCTTGTGCGTCCGGGCAAGCCGGGGCAGGGCGTCGATCTCGTGAATCTGTCCGTCGACGCGCAGGCGGGCAAAGCCCTGCGCACGCAGCTCGGCGAACAGTTCGACCTGCTCGCCCTTGCGGTCGGCGACCACCGGCGCGAGGATCATCAGCCGGCTGCCTTCGGGTAGCGCCAGGACGTGGTCGACCATCTGCGAGACGGTCTGCGCGGCCAGCGGCAACTGGTGCTCGGCGCAGTAGGGCGTGCCGGCTCGGGCGAAGAGGAGGCGCAGGTAGTCGTGGATCTCGGTGACGGTGCCGACCGTCGAGCGCGGATTGTGGCTGGTCGCCTTCTGTTCGATCGAGATCGCCGGCGAAAGTCCCTCGATGAGGTCGACGTCGGGTTTCTCCATGCGCTGCAGGAACTGCCTGGCGTAGGCCGAGAGGGACTCGACGTAGCGCCGCTGCCCTTCGGCGTAAAGGGTGTCGAAGGCGAGTGACGACTTGCCTGATCCCGACAGGCCGGTGATGACGATCAGGCGGTTGCGCGGCAGGTCGAGGTTGATGTTCTTCAGGTTGTGCGTGCGCGCACCACGGATTCGCAGCTGGCTGTGGGTCTGGCTGGGTTCGTCCATCGGGGAGCTGACCTCGGGCGCCGGGGGCAAACCTGCTAATATACGCAATTTCGCAGTCTGGCAGCAAACCACATGTCCGCCTCGAGCAACGATCGCATGAGCCGTGAAGAAAGGCTCGCCGGCATCAGCCTGGCGGCGGTCTTCGCGTTGCGCATGCTCGGCCTGTTCCTGATCCTGCCGGTCTTCGCGCTCTACGCCAGCGAACTGCCGTCGGGCAGGGACATGGTGCTCGTCGGGGTGGCGCTCGGCGCCTACGGCCTGACGCAGGCCTGCCTGCAGATCGCCTACGGCGCGGCTTCCGACCACTTCGGCCGCAAGCCGGTGATCGTCTTCGGCTTGCTGCTGTTCGGCATCGGCAGCTTCGTCGCCGCCCTCGCCGACGACATCTATCTCGTCATCGTTGGCCGCGTGCTGCAGGGTGCCGGCGCGATCTCGGCGGCGGTCACGGCGCTTGCCGCCGATCTGACGCGCGAGCAGCACCTGACCAAGGTGATGGCGATGATCGGATCGTCGATCGGGCTGATGTTTGCCGTGTCGATGGTCGGCGCGCCGTTGCTCTATGCGGCGATCGGCATGCCAGGCATCTTCGCGCTGACCGGCGGGCTGGCTCTGCTGGCGATCTTCGTCGTCCTGCGGGTGGTGCCGACGGCGCCGATCATGCCGCGGCAGCCGGCCTGGCAGAGCTTCGTCGAAGTGCTGTCGCACCAGCAACTGCTGCGACTCAATTTTGGTGTCTTCGCCCTCCACCTGATGCTGACCGCGATGTGGGTGCTGTTGCCGACCGAGCTGGTGAAGACGGGCGGTTTGCCGGTCGCCGAGCACTGGAAGGTCTACCTGCCGGCGCTGCTCATCTCCTTCGTCATCATGGTGCCGGCGATCATCGTCGCCGAACGCTTCGCGCGCCTGAAGCTGGTCTTCAACGCCGCGATTGTGCTCTTGCTCTGCGTCCAGGCGGGCTTCGGGCTGTTTGCCGGCGGCCTTTTCGGCCTGGCCTTCTGGCTGATGCTGTTCTTCGTCTCCTTCAACATCCTCGAAGCGACGCAGCCGTCGCTGATTTCGCGCATCGCGCCGCCACACGCGAAGGGCGCGGCGCTCGGGGTTTACAATACCACCCAGGCGCTCGGGTTGTTCCTGGGCGGCGTGCTGGGCGGTGTCCTCGCCAAGTACGCCGGTCCTGGTGCCGTCTGGGCGGGTGGTGTGCTGCTGACACTGGTGTGGCTGATGCTCGGCCTGACGATGGTCATGCCGGCCGTGCGCTCGCGCCAGGCAGCGACCTGAAAGTACCTGTAATCGTGGCGATTTTTCCAATACCGTTCAGGGAGGCGACATGGCTTCGGTCAACAAAGTGATCCTCGTGGGCAATCTCGGAGCCGATCCGGAGACCCGTTATCTGCCGAGTGGCGACGCCGTCTGCAACATCAGGATGGCGACCACCGATCGGTCGCGCGACAAGGTGTCGGGCGAATTGAAGGAGTACACCGAGTGGCATCGCGTGGTCTTCTTCGGCAAGCTGGCCGAAACGGCCGGCCAATACCTCAAGAAGGGGCGCCAGGTGTATGTCGAAGGGCGTATCCGGACCAACAAGTGGCAGGACAAGGAAGGCAACGAGCGCTACACGACCGAAATCGTTGCCAATGAGATGAAGATGCTGGGCAGCCGCGAGGGCATGGGCGCACCTGCCGGCGAGGCCGAGTACGGCGGCAGCATGCCATCGGCAGCCGGCCAGGCTGCCGGCGCGGCACGCAATGCGCCAGCCAGGAAGACGCCGGGCTTCGAAGACATGGACGACGACATCCCGTTCTGAGCGAACGGCCGGACAGCGCCGTCACCTTTCGCCGGCGGTTGCTGCAAAAGAAACGGGGTCCGCGTTGCGGACCCCGTTCGCTGTCACCTGAGGGTGACGCCGAATGACTCGCTCGGTCGCTCAGGCGGCGTAGTTCTGTTCGGCGAAGTGCCAGTTGACGAGGTTGCCGAGGAAAGTCTCGACGAACTTCGGTCGCAGGTTGCGGTAATCGATGTAGTAGGCATGCTCCCAGACGTCGATGCACAGCAGCGCCTTGTCGGCGGTCGTCAGCGGCGTACCGGCGGCACCCGTGTTGACGATATCGACGGTGCCGTCCGGTTTGCGCACCAGCCAGGTCCATGCCGACCCGAAGTTGCCCACTGCCGATGCCTGAAAGGCCTTCGCAAACTCCGCAAAGGAGCCCCAGCGGGCGTCGATCGCTGCTGCCAGAGCGCCGCCCGGAGCGCCACCGCCGCCGGCCCGCAGACAGTTCCAGAAGAAACTGTGGTTCCAGACCTGCGCCGAGTTGTTGTAGATGCCGCCTGCGGGGGCCTTGCGGACGATCGCTTCGAGGTCCAGTTCCTCGTACTCGGTTCCCTTGATCAGGTTGTTGAGGTTGGTGACATAGGCCTGGTGGTGCTTGCCGTAGTGATACTCGAGGGTTTCCTGCGACATGTGCGGTGCCAGTGCGTCCATGGCGAAAGGCAGTGGCGGCAGCTTATGTTCCATCCGTGTTCTCCGTAAGTATTGTCTGTGGCAAAAGGGTTGGGGGTGGCGGGCCGGACCCCTCGTTGCTCCCCGCCTACCTGCTCGGCCCGGATTCTATGCTGACCCTGCCTTGCTGGCAAATGAAGCGGCCGGCGCGTGGTCGCCCGACGCGGCGTCGGGGCGCGCGCGACGGCCGTCGCCCGGAACCCGGGCGGATCGCTGGCGAGGCGTCGTTGCTGGCGGACGTCGTCGGTGCCGTCCATGCCGGGTGTTCAGCTTCCCCGATCATCGGCAGAGACCGCCAGGACCATCGCGTCCGCTCGTCCATCGTGCAGGAAGACAGCGATCTCCTCGCCAGGTTCCAGCATCGAGCTGGCATGGACGATCTGCTGCCGGCCGTTGGTGACGATGCTGTAGCCGCGGGCCAGAACCGCCCGCGGGTCGAGTTGCGACAGGCAGGCGTGCAGGCGGCCGAGTTCGGCCGCCGTGCCGTCGAGGGTCTGCCGCCCCGCCCGTTCCAGCTGCGATGCCAGTGACTGCAGTCGCAGTCTCTGCGGTGCCAGATCGGGGCGGTGGTGGTGCAGGCGATGCTCGAGGCTGGCCAGCGCTCCGCGTGCCCGCGTGCTGCCCAACAGGAGGCCGGCGGCGAGGCGGCGCCGCAGGTTGTGCAGCGCTTCCCGCTGGCGCGCGAGGGATTGCCCCGGGTGCTGCAGGCGGCGGCCCAGCCAGTCGAGCTGCTGGGCGCGCTGGTTGAACGCCTGTGTGGCCTGGCGACGCAGCGCGAGGTGGTCTGCGAACAGCCGCGCGAGTAAGGCGCTGCGTTCAGGGGCGGCCATTTCGGCTGCCGCGGTCGGCGTCGCCGCGCGCCGATCGGCGGCAAAGTCGGCAATCGTGAAGTCGGTCTCGTGGCCGATGCCGCTGACGATGGGCAACGGACAGGCGCGGATGGCGCGGGCGACAGTCTCGTCGTTGAACGCCTGCAGGTCTTCCAGGCTGCCGCCACCGCGGCAGAGGATCAGCAGGTCGCATTCGTCGCGTTCGCCGGCAGTGCGAATGGCAGCGGCGATCAGCGCCGCTGCGCCGTCGCCCTGGACCGGTGTCGGATAGACGACGATCCCCACGTGGGCGGCCCGCCGGCCGAGCGTGCTGAGGACGTCGCGCAGGGCTGCCGCCTGCGGCGAGGTGACGATGCCGATGCGCTGCGGGAAGGCCGGTAGCGAGCGCTTGAGCGCGCTGTCGAAAAGGCCCTCGCGGGCGAGTCTTTCCTTCAGGCGAAGAAAGCTCTCGTAGAGGTTGCCCTGGCCCGCACGGCGCGCTGCCTCGATGTTGAGCTGGAAATCGCCACGCGCCTCGTAGAGGGTGACCAGCACCCGTGCCTCGATGTGCTGGCCGTTCTCGAGGCGCCAGCCGAGCAGCTGTGCACGGTTGCGGAACATCACGCAGCGGACCTGCGCCGCGCTGTCCTTGAGCGAGAAATAGACATGTCCGGAAGCGGCGTAACTCAGGTTCGACACTTCACCGGCGACCCAACACAGCGGGAAGGCGGCTTCGAGACGCTCGCGCGCCAAGCGGTTGAGTAGGGAAACCGGGATCACCGCTGCGGGCGGGTCGCAGGTGGCTCGGGCTGACGGGAAATCTTCCATCGCCGGATTCTACATCGTCGCCTCCGGATCGCGCTCGCCAGCACCGCCGCGCAGAGATCCCGGCAGCGGCTGCAGCGTTGCGCTTGCCGGCTCCCCGGCAGACGGCAGCGATCTTCCTCGATCGGCACAGGTCTTCCTCAGCCGCAGGCTCGCGGATGATCTGAGCACGGATGATGGCGACGAGACCGCGCTGCCGCGAGGCGCCGTCGTAGCCTGCTGCCGCGGCCGGGTCTTGCCGCAGGCTTCGTCGCAGGCTAAAGTGACCACCTGTCCCCATCTTGCGGAGCTAACGGGTGTTTTCCATCATTCAGGCTGCTGGCTGGCCGATCTGGCCCTTGCTGCTGGCGTCAATCATTGCCGTGGCGTTGATCATCGAGCGCCTGGTGGCGCTGCGGCGCAGCAAGGTCATCCCCGCCGGGCTGCTGCAACGGGTCGTCGCCGAGTACCGGCAGAACGGCGCGAGCGCGGCACTGGTCGGCAACCTCGAGACGCATTCCCCGCTCGGTCGCATCCTCGCCGCCGGCCTGCGCAACGTCGGCAGTTCGCGCGAGGTGATGCGGGAAACGATCGAGGAAACCGGTGCGGTCGTCCTGCACGACCTCGAACGCTACCTGACGACGCTTGGCACGATTGCCTCGATCAGCCCGTTGATGGGTCTCTTCGGGACCGTCGTCGGCATGATCGAGATCTTCGGCTCGCAGGCGCCCGGCGGCAGCAACCCGATCCAGTTGGCCCACGGGATCTCGATCGCGCTCTACAACACGGGTTTCGGGCTGCTGATCGCCATTCCCGGGATGATCTTCTGGCGCCATTTCAGGGCGCTGGTGGACGGCTATGTCGCCGAGATGCAGCAGCAGGCGGTCCGTCTGGTCGAGGTTCTGCACGGTGAACGCAGGGCTTGACGGAAGGGGCTGGCGATGAACTTCCGACGCGGGCGGACGAGCGATGTTCCCGAGATCAACCTGATTCCATTGATCGACGTGCTGCTGGTGATCATCATCTTCCTCATGTTGACCACCACCTACTCGAAGTTCTCCGGGCTCGAGATCAACCTGCCGACGGCGGAGGCGAGCAAGCCGGAAGAGGCACCAAAGGAGATCAACGTGACCCTGACCGCTGCCGGTCAGGTGCTGGTCAACAAGGCGCCGCTGGCGTCGGCCAGCGTGCAGTCGATCAGTGAGGCGCTGCGGCGTGCTGCCGGCGACCTCAAGGAACCTGTGGTCGTGATCAACGCCGACGCCAAGGCCAACTACCAGAGTGTCATCGACATCATGCAGGCGGCGCAGACGGCGGGCTATCCGCGCATATCGTTCGCCACCCAGTCGCCGCACTGATGGCCGCCGCGGGCGTGCTGCGGCGGCTGCCTGAATGGTGGTACGAGCGCCGTCTGCTGCCCGTTCTCTGGCCGCTGCTGCCGCTTTCCTGGCTGTTCGCCGGGCTGGTGGCGCTACGGCGCCGGCTCTATCGCTGCGGTCTGCTGACTGCCTCCTGCCTGCCGGTGCCCGTGGTCGTCGTCGGCAACCTGACCGTCGGTGGCAGCGGCAAGACGCCGTTGGTCCTCTGGATCGTGCACCAGCTGCGCGCGGCCGGTTGGCGGCCGGGAATCATCAGCCGCGGGCACGGTGGCTCGGCGCGTACGGTGCTCCCGGTTGCGGGCGATTCGCCGCCGTCAGTGGTCGGCGACGAGCCACTTCTGCTGGCGCGGCGCAGCGCTGTGCCGGTGTTCATCGGCGCCGATCGGCTTGCTGCCGGGCACGCCTTGCTGGCAGCCCATCCCGACTGCGACGTGATCGTCTCCGACGATGGCCTGCAGCACTATCGCCTGCAGCGCTCAATGGAAGTGGTGGTCTTCGACGGGCGCGGCGCGGGCAACGGACGGTTGCTGCCGGCCGGTCCTCTGCGCGAGCCCCTGCGACGGCTGCGTGCGGCGGACGCGGTCGTCTGGCATGGTGAGCCGGAGCAGCGCATCGAGCAACTCGCAGCCGCCCTGCCGCAGGCGGTGATGCACCTGGCCGGCGAGCGTTTCGTCGCCGCCGCTGGCGAGGCGCGCAGTTGCAGCGCGGCTTCGTTGCGCGGACGACGGTTGCATGCGATCGCCGGCATCGGCGATCCGCGACGCTTCTTCGCGCAGCTCAGGGCTCTCGATCTCGACTTCGAGGAACATCCGTTCCCGGACCACCACTCCTACTGCGCGGCGGACCTCTCCTTCGCCGCCGATGGCGTGCTGCTGATGACCGAGAAAGATGCGGTAAAATGCGCTGGGCTGACGCCCGGGGAGGCCTGGGTCCTGCCGGTCGAAGCCATTCTCGGCGCCTGTCCCGGTCGGCCCGGCCTGCTCGAGAAAATCATGGAGAAACTCAATGGACGCGCGCCTGCTTGATATTCTGGTCTGCCCCGTCTGCAAGGCCAATCTCGAGTATCGCAAGGCCGACGCGGAACTCCTCTGCAAGCCGTGTCGGCTGGCCTTCCCAGTGCGCGACGGCATTCCGATCATGCTCGCCGACGAAGCGCGGCCGCTGCGCAGCGACGAGGTCTGAGGGCGCGGCCGGGCGACATCGCGATGCGCTTCAAGGTCGTCATTCCCGCCCGCCATGCTTCCACCCGCCTGCCGGGTAAGCCGCTGCTCGATCTCGGCGGCAAACCGATGGTCGTGCGTGTCGCCGAACGGGCGTTGCTCGCGGGTGCCGACGAGGTGGTGGTCGCCACCGACCACCCGCTGGTGCTCGAGGTCGTCGGGCGGCACGGCCTGCATGCGCTGCTGACCAATCCCGATCACGCCAGCGGCACGGATCGCCTGGCGGAAGTGGTCGCGCTGTCCGGCTGGAATGAAGACGAAATCGTCGTCAATGTCCAGGGCGACGAACCGCTGATCGACCCGGCGCTGATCGTCCGCACGGCGTCCAGCCTCGCCGCCAGCGGTGCCGACATCGCCACCGTCGCGCATCCGGTGACTGAAGCAGCCGATTTCTTCAATCCCAACATCGTCAAGGTCGTCGTCTCGGCGCGTGGCGACGCCCTGTATTTCTCGCGCGCGCCGATTCCCTACGCCAGGGATCACTTTGCCCGTGAGGCAGGTGGCGAGACCCTGCCTCCCGCCATGCTCGCCTACCGTCACGTCGGCCTCTATGCGTATCGCGCGCACTTCCTGCGCACCTACAACCAATTGCCGCCGTCACCGCTGGAGGGGATCGAAGCACTCGAGCAGTTGCGCGCACTCTGGCATGGCTTTCGCATCAACGTGGCGATCGTCGACCACCTGCCGGCGGCCGGCGTCGATACTCCGGAGGACGCTCGCCGCATGCAGGAATGGTTCAAAAAGGTTTGACCGTGCGCCCGTTTGCAGGTAAGTTTCCCCCTGTCGGTCACGACAACGTGTTGCAGTGGCCCGTTTGTCATGGCACAAGTGATTGAAACGATGGATCAAGTCACCGTTTGTTTTGGCTAGGAAGGCGAAGCATGAAACTCATCCTGCTGGGCGCTCCAGGCGCCGGCAAGGGCACTCAGGCCCAGTTCATCCGGGAGAAGTTCGGCATTCCACAGATCTCCACCGGCGACATGCTGCGTGCTGCGGTGAAGGCCGGAACGCCGCTGGGAGTCGAGGCGAAGAAGGTCATGGATGCCGGTGGGCTGGTATCCGACGAGATCATCATCGGTCTGGTCAGCGATCGGTTGCGCCAGGATGACTGCCGCGCGGGCTATCTGTTCGACGGTTTTCCGCGGACCCTGCCGCAGGCTGAAGCGATGAAACTCGCCGATGTGGCGATCGATTACGTGCTCGAGATCGATGTGGCCGATTCCGAGATCATCGAGCGGATGAGCGGCCGTCGCGTGCACCTGGCGTCGGGGCGCACCTACCATGTCCGCTTCAACCCGCCACGTGCCGCCGGCAAGGATGACGTCACCGGCGAGGATCTCATCCAGCGCGACGACGACCAGGAGGAGACGGTTCGCAAGCGGCTCGAGGTCTACCATGGGCAGACCAAGCCGTTGCTGGACTATTACCGTGCCTGGGCAGCCAGCGGCGACCCGAAGGCGCCGCAGTGCCGCAGGGTCGCCGGTGTGGGCAGTGTCGAGGACATCCGGCGGGCCGTTTTCGAGGCGCTGCGCTAGGCGCCGGGCGATGATCGACAAGCGACGGCTGAATTCGCGAGCGCGTCTCGTGCGCGTGCCTGCGGCGACCACGTCAGATGCGGTGGCGGCTGGCGGTGGCGCGCGCAACTGGCCCGTGCCGGTGGCTGCCTGCGCTCCGGTATCGCGTTGCTGGCTCGAATGCACGTGAGCCGGGGCAAGGGACGCGCATTTCCTGGGTGTGGGGAAGTTGGATCCGCGGGGACCATCCTGCGGGCAGGGTAATCTAGAGAGGGAGGTGGTTTATGTCGACAGGGTTGATGTTCGCGCTCATCTGCGCGGTCCTTGCGGTGCTCTACGGCGCAGCAATGACGAAATGGATTCTCTCGTTGCCGGCTGGCAACCCGCGCATGCAGGAGATCGCCAAGGCCGTGCAGGAAGGGGCTTCGGCGTATCTCGCGAAGCAGTACACGACGATCGCGCTGGTCGGTGCGGTGCTCTTCGTGCTGATCTGGCTGGCGCTCGGCAAGGCGATGGCGATCGGCTTCCTGATCGGCGCCGTGCTTTCGGGCGCGACCGGCTTCATCGGCATGAACGTGTCGGTGCGTGCCAACGTGCGGACGGCCGAAGCGGCGCGCAACGGCATTGCTGCGGCTCTCGACGTCGCCTTCAAGGGCGGCGCGATCACCGGCATGCTGGTGGTCGGTCTCGGTCTGCTCGGTGTTGCCGGCTACTACGCGGTTCTCCGCGGCAGCGGCGCCGATCTCGAGCATGCCGTCCACCCGCTGGTCGGCCTGGCCTTTGGAGGGTCGCTGATTTCGATCTTCGCCCGTCTCGGTGGCGGCATCTTCACCAAGGGTGCGGACGTCGGCGCCGACCTCGTGGGCAAGGTCGAGGCCGGCATTCCGGAGGATGATCCGCGCAACCCGGCGGTCATCGCCGACAACGTCGGCGACAACGTCGGGGACTGTGCCGGCATGGCTGCCGACCTTTTCGAAACCTACGCCGTGACCGTGGTGGCGACGATGGTCCTCAGCGCGATGATGCTCAAGGGTGTCGCCGGTGCCAGCGATGGCCTGGTGGTCTACCCGCTGGTCCTCGGCGGCGTGTCGATCATCGCGTCGATCATCGGCTGCTTCTTCGTCAAGTCGAACGATGGCGGCAAGATCATGAACGCCCTCTATCGCGGGCTCGCGGTGGCGGGCATTCTTGCCCTCGTCGCCTACTACCCGATCACGACGACGATGCTCGGTGCTGGCGTCACACTGGCTGACGGCACGATGATCACCTCGATGAACATCTTCTGGTGTGCAGCCATCGGCCTCATTCTGACCGGCGTCCTCGTCTGGATCACCGAGTATTACACCGGGACCGACTTCTCGCCGGTCAAGCGGGTGGCCGAAGCCTCGACGACGGGTCATGGAACCAACATCATCGCCGGTCTGGCGGTGTCGATGAAAGCCTGCGCCTTGCCGGTACTCGCCGTCTGCGCGTCGATCTACCTCACCTATGCGCTGGCAGGCCTCTACGGAATCGCCATCGCCGCCACCTCGATGCTGTCGATGACCGGCATCATCGTCGCCCTCGACGCCTACGGACCGATCACCGACAACGCTGGCGGCATCGCCGAGATGTCCGGTCTGCCGAAATCGGTGCGCGATGTCACCGATCCGCTCGACGCCGTCGGCAACACGACCAAGGCGGTCACCAAGGGCTACGCGATCGGTTCCGCCGGTCTGGCGGCACTCGTGCTGTTCGCCGACTACACGCACGCCCTGGAAGTCAACTTCGGCGGCAGCCTGCGCTTCGACCTTTCCGACCACATGGTGATCATCGGCCTCTTCCTCGGTGGCCTGATCCCCTACCTCTTCGCTGCCATGGCGATGGAGGCCGTCGGCCGCGCTGCGGGCTCGGTGGTCATCGAGGTGCGCCGGCAGTTCAAGGAGATCAAGGGCATCATGGAGGGCAAGGCGAAGCCCGACTACTCGCGCGCCGTCGGCATGCTGACCGCAGCGGCGATCAAGGAGATGATCGTACCGTCGCTGTTGCCGGTCCTGGTGCCGGTTCTCGTCGGCCTTTTGCTGGGTCCGAAGGCACTCGGTGGTCTGCTGATGGGTACGATCATCACCGGCCTCTTCGTTGCGATCTCGATGACCACCGGTGGTGGTGCCTGGGACAATGCCAAGAAGTACATCGAGGACGGCCATTTCGGCGGCAAGGGTTCGGATGCCCACAAGTCGGCCGTCACTGGTGACACCGTTGGCGACCCCTACAAGGACACGGCGGGCCCGGCGGTCAACCCGCTGATCAAGATCATCAACATCGTCGCCCTGATGATCGTCCCGCTGATGGCGCCCCTCCCGGCTGCCAAGCCAGCCGCCGCTGCACCCGCACCGGTGGTTGCCGTGGTTGCGGTGCCGGTCGCCAAGGTGTTCTTCGCGGTCAATTCAGCCGAGGTGCCGGCGGATCTGGCGCAGACCCTGGCGGCGATCGTCGCCCACGCCAAGGCCAATCCCGGTGCGCGCATCGCCATCTCGGGCTACCATGACCCGAGCGGCAGCCAGGCGGCCAATGAGGAAGTGGCGAAGAACCGCGCCGTCGCCGTGCGGGACGCGCTGAAGAACGTCGGCGTCGACGAGCAGCGCATCGAGATGCGCAAGCCGGTCGTCACCACCGGCAGCGGTGACCCGGCCGAGGCGCGCCGGGTCGAGGTCAGCGTGCAGTAGGTGGCTGACGCAGCAGAAGGAAGCGGGCAGCTCTTCAAACGGGGGGCTGCCCGGCAGAAATGGCAAGGCCGCCCGTGGGCGGCCTTGCCATTTGCGGGTGATGCGTCGGCGCGCAGCCTCAGGCGTTGACCGCCGGATTCAGCGAGTATGTTCCAGTGATCCGTGCTTCGGCCAGCACGTGCCCCTGCAGCGCGGCGCGTAGCTGCGGCCCGCCGAGCCTGCCGTCCACGTCGAGGCGCTCGACATCGAGGGCAAAGAGCGTGAACACGTAGTGATGCACGATCTCGTCGTTCCACGGCGGGCAGGGCCCATCATAGCCGTAGTAGTCGCCGCGCATGTCGTTGTCGCCGGCAAACCATGCCGTGTAGTCGTTGATCCCCTGGCGCGCGCCATGCGCTGCGTGTGGGCCGGCCTTGCCGCGAGGGGTCACGTCATCGGAGAACTCGCCCTCGCCGATCTGCCGCAGGTCCGCTGGCAGGTCGATCAGCAGCCAGTGGAAGAAGTCCACACGCGGCAGCGAGGCCGGGACCGTTCGTCCCTCCTGATTGACGTCGTCACCCTTGCTCGGGACGTCCGGGTCGTGGCAGATGAGGGCGAAGGAGCGGGTGCCCGGCGGCACGTCGCGCCACGCGAGCTGCGGATTGCGGTTGCTGCCGAGGCACACATGGTGTGCCGGGTCGGGGATGCAGAAGGCGAAATCGCCCGGAATCCGTTCGCCGTCCCGGAAACTGCTGCTGGTCAATTGCATGATGTCTGTTCCTCCTCAAGGGTTATTCGGCCGCGCTGCGTTTGAAGTCACGCAGGCGAAAGCCGGCGACCCATAGTGTAGCGAAATAGACGCCGGCGCCGAAGCCAACGACGAGAGAAAGGCGCCACAGGCGTTCGCCGAGGTTCCAGGCGAGCCAGTCGGCGTTGTCGCCGGCAGCGAACCAGAGTGCGCTGCCCATCGTCGCCAGAGCACAGGCGAGCCGGGTGTAGAAGATCGGCCAGCCGGGCTGCGGCGCATAGACACCCTGTCGGCGCAACCCGCGGTAGAGCAGGCCGGCATTCAGGGTGGCGGCGAGGCCGATCGCCAGTGCCAGCCCGGCATGGGCGAGCCAGCCGACGAGCGCCAGATTGAGCACCTGTGTCACGCACAGGGTGAGGATGGCGATGCGCACCGGGGTGCGAACATTCTGCCGGGCGTAGAAGCCGGGCGCCAGGATCTTGACCAGGATCAGCGCCAGCAGGCCGAGGCTGTAGGCGACGAGTGCGTCACGTGTCTGCAGGACATCGTTGCTGGTGAAGGCGCCGTAGTGGAACAGGCTGCTGATCAGCGGCACGGCCAGAATGGCCAGCGCCAGCGCCGCCGGAGCGGCGAGCAGGAAGGCCAGGCGCAGTCCCCAGTCGAGAAGACGCGAATATTCGTCCGTCTGGCCCGCTGCATGGCAGCGCGCCAGTGACGGCAGGAGGATGGTGCCGAGCGCGGCGCCGAGCAGGCCGGCCGGGAATTCCATCAGGCGATCGGCGTAGTAGAGCCAGGAGACGCTGCCGGTGGCGAGGAAGGAGGCGAAGATGTTGTTCAGCAGCAGACTCACCTGCGCCACCGAGACACCGAGGATCGCCGGTGCCATCAGGCGGAAGATGCGCCGTACGCCTTCGTCGCGCAGCGACAGCGAAAAGCGCGGCAGCATGCCGATGCGCCCGAGGAAGGGAAGCTGGAGGGCGAGTTGCAGCGCGCCGCCGATGAACACCGCCCAGGCCAGTGCCGTCACCGGCGGCGTGAAGTGGGGGGCGGCGAACAGCGCCATCAGGATGAACGAGACGTTGAGCAGAACCGGCGTGAACGCCGGGATGGCAAAGCGGCTCCAGGTGTTGAGGATGCCGCCGGCGAGTGCGACCAGCGACATGAACAGGATGTACGGGAAGGTGATGCGCGTCAGGTCGACGGTCAACGCGAACTTCTCCGGATTGTCGGTGAAGCCCGGTGCCGACAGGTAGACGAGCAGCGGCGCTCCCGCCATGCCGAGCACGGTGACCAGCAGCACGATCAGGAAGAGCAGGCTGGCGACGCGGTCGACGAGCTGCCGGGTTGCCTCATTGCCGCGCTTGCTCCGGTATTCGCCGAGGATCGGCACGAAGGCCTGCGAAAACGCTCCTTCGGCGAACAGCCGGCGCAACAGGTTGGGCAGCTTGAAAGCGACGAAGAAGGCGTCGGTCAGCATGCCGGCACCAAAGGTGCGTGCCACCACGAAGTCACGGACGAAGCCGAGAATCCTTGACAGCATGGTCATGCTGCTGACGGCAGCGAGAGTCTTCAGAAGATTCATGGTCGCTTCGCGAGGGATGTGGCCGGCGACGAGCGCGCTCGCGTCGACCAGAGCGGGGCCGTGTCCTCAGCCGGGTGATTCGCCAGACGCTCGCGTCGCCGTCGCCGGCAAAGCCAGGCGGCTGCGCCTACTGCTGCGGCTTCTGCGCTTCAGGATTGATCGTGATGCCGTGCTGCTGCAGGGCGCTGACCACTGCCTGAGCGTTCCGGTTGCCGGCAGTGGCGAGCTTTTGCGTGCCACTGGCGAGGGCCTCGAGCTGCGCCCGCATCTTCTCGGCGTTGCGGAAGGTCGTCTCCTGATTGCTGCGCAGGTTGGCCAGGCTGCTCCGCTCCTGGTACAGCTGGCTCGCCTGGAAGCCTGACCAGACGACCATCGCCACTGCCAGCAGGCAGATCGGCACGAAGACGTTGCCGGACTGCTGCTCGTTCATCTCGTCCATCCCGCTCACCGTGCTGGAGTGGCCGGTGGGGCCGCAGTGAAGCTGATTCCCTGGGTCGCCAGCAGCTCACCCAATTGCGTGTCGCCCTCCCGCGCCGCCAGGTCGGCAAGCGACTTGACCAGGGACTGGTACAGTGGCTCGAGCTGCAGGCTCTGCTGGATGTACTGGGCGCGTCCGCTCAGTTCGTTCTGGGCTTGCCGGTTGCTGCTGAACATCAGCGCGTTGACCACTGACAGCAGCAGCGCCAGTATGCCGAGCAGCATCAGGATGCGATATTGTAGCGTGTTCAAACGTATGCTCTCCTGCGAAGGGGGCCGGTCGAGCGGGTGGCCTCCCTTCGCAGCGACCTCCCTGGCGATCAGTGTACCATGCCGCGCCGACGCTGCAGAAGCAGGGTGGCGAGCGCGATGGCGAGCAACATCATCGTCGCCGGCTCGGGAACCGTACCGCCGCCACCCTGCTGGTCGATGACGTTGGCGACGATGCGCAGCGTCCGCTGCTGTCCGAGGTCGGGACCGGATCCGTTCTGGCTGAGCGCATCGAGCCGGATCAGGTCGTCAAGCACGCCCAGGGTCGTGGCGTCGAAGACGTAGTCGAGGCCGCCGATGTTCTGGCCGGCTGCCAGTCCAGCGAAGGGGTTCCAACCGGCGAAGCTGAAACCATCGGCGTCGCCCGCGGCACTGAGGTCGAACATCCCACTGAGGACGTCGGCCGGTCCGCTGGTGGCGTTCGCCAGTTGCAGCGAGCCACTGATGCCCAGCGTGCCGAGCACGACGTTGCCCAGGTCGAGCGTGTAGTCGTCGCCGATGACGCTCAGCGTACCGAGGCCGGACAACTTGGCGAGGGCCGCATTGGCGACGTTGTTCACCTGTGCCTTGAGGAGGACCGACGCATCGACGCCGCCGCTGATGTCAGCCATGTCAGGGTTCTGGCTGATGAAGGCGACGCTGGCGTTCTGGCTGAACACACCGGCCGCTGCCGTTGCCAGTCCGACGGCGATCTGCCCGTTGCCCTGGGCGACGATGCCACTGGCGGCCGGGCCGGCGGCGAACGGCCCGCTGGCGCCGTTCAGGCTGGCGCGCAGGGTGTCATTGAGGCCGCTGACGGCGGCAGTGTTCTGGATGTCGATGTTCCTGCCGGCGACGCTGTCGCCGACGCGAACGATGCCGAAGTCGACCACCGATGTCGTCGACTGCCCGACCGCCGCAGTGTACACCTTGCCGGAGACGCTGACCGTCTGTGGCGCCAGGTTGAGCTGGCAGTTCGGCGCGCAGTTGCCGACGTTGCTCGCGTCGGAGATCAGCGCGATCGTCGCGCTGCCGGCGTTGGCGCCCGTGTAGTTGCCGGCGACGGTGGTGTTGAGGCCAACCTGCAGGCTGCTGCTGTCGGTCTGGCCCGGGTTGAGCAGGGTGAACCCGCCGCTGGCGGTGACCGGCGCGCCAGCGCTGCTGATACTGGCGTTCAGGGCGGCCTGCGGCGGCGCGCCCGCCACGTTGCTGACGCTGACGTTCGCCGTCGCCGCAGCATCGCCGACCCGGCGGGCCGCGAGGTTGATCGTCGGCGTGTTGATCTGCGGGTTGGCCTGGTTGATGACACTCCCCGTGGTCGTGATGGTGCCATTGACGGCGAAGTTCTCACTCCCCACCGCGAGTACGCCCAGCCCGTTGCTGACATTGTTCACCGCGCCGGCGCTGGAGTAATTGACGGCGATCGAACTGTTCAGCGCGCCGGCCGTCGCGCCGGTGACGGTGACGGTCATCACGCCGTTGGCGGCCGTGCTGTTGGTGCCGGCGAGGATGCCGTTGAGGGCGCCGCTGCCGCTGATCTGGCTGTTGCCCGAGGCGCCGAAGGAGGCGTTGAGATCCTCGACGAAGCCGCTCGCTCCGCTGGCTGTGTTGCGCACCACGAGGTTCTGGCTGACCTGCTGGCCAACCTGCAGCGTGCCGAAGTTCAGCGGCCCGGTCTGCAGCGAGCCGGCAGCCAGCTGGTAGACATTGCCGCTGACGGCGACGACCTGGCTGCCGGCGCTGGCAGTGCCGAGGCCATTGCTGACGCCGCCGACCTTGCCGGTGGTCTCGTAGGCGAGAGACACCGTGCCCGCCTTGGCACCGGCCGAGCTGGTGTCGACGCGGGCGCCCATGGTCGTGTTGTTGCTCTGTCCGGCCAGCAGACCGAGGATGTTGCCACCACTGATCGCCGCCTGGCCGCTCGAGCCGGAGAAACTGGCGTTCAGGTCTTCGCTGAACGGACCGGCAGCGGCGGCGTTGCTGACCGTGATGGCGGTGGCATTGCTGCCGCCAACGCGCTGGTTGGCTACCGTGACCGGCGTCCCGGCATTGCCGATGGCGGCGTTGTAGGCCGCAGCACCACCAGCGAGAACGATGTTGAGCTTCTGGTCGGGAATGTTTTCGAAGTTGCTGCGCAGATTGACGACCTGCCCGACGAGTGGGGCCAGCGCGCCAGCCGCCGCCGCGTTGAAGACCACCGCCAGATCGCCGCTGTTGCCTCCCGGGCCGCCGGCGTTGTAGTTGGCGGCGGTGACGCCGCTGCCCGAGAGCCGTGCGTCGCTGATGTTGCCGCCGTTGGCGGCGGTCTGGACGGCGCCGCGCAGCGTCGGTCCGGTCGTGCCGGCATTGCCGATCTGGTAGTTGAAGGTGTTGCTGCCGACGCGCATGTTGCCGATCGTCAGCGTCGCGTTCGTCGTGTTGCCGTTGCTGACGCCGGTGCCGCTGATCACCTGCGCCACGTCGCCGCCGGCCCGGACCTGCCCGCTGCCGCTCACTCCCGCGCGCCGGTCGAAGCCGTTGCCGCTGCCGGCACCGGCATTGGTGTAGTCGCTGTTGATGATCAGGTGGCCGTTGCCGATGTTGATGGCCGCTCCGGCCGAACCCATGACCAGGCGTCCCTGCGTGTTGCCGCCGTTGGCCAGCGTCATCGCTCCAGCCGGGTCCACCTGCAGCGTGCCGGTGCCAGTCAGGTTGTCCTGAACGGCGAGCGTGCCGTTCTGCGCGCGCAGCGTGCCGTTGTTGGTCGTCGATCCGTTGACGTTGAGGGTGATCGTACCGCCGGCGTCGGCATTGATGGTGCCGTTGTTGGTGAGGTTCGCAGTGCCGCCCGCAAAAGCCTGCTGGCCAATGACGCCGGTCTGGCCACGCACGGTCACACCGCTGTCGATGACCAGGTTGCCCGCTTCGACGTTCAAGCGGTTGCTGCCATTGGCGTCGGCAAAGACGATCTGCCCGTTGCCCGAGAGGGTCTGGTTGCCCTGTGGCGCAAGGACGCTGTTGCTGCCGATGTTGATCGTGCCGTTCAGCACCATGCCACCGCTGCTGATGCGCGCGACACCTTGCGCGGTGGCCATGTCAAGAACACCGTTCAACGTGACGCCCTGCAGGAAATTCGCACTGCTGGCGTTGGCGACGATCTTGCCCGTCCCGTTGGAATTCAGTTGGCCGCCGGTGATCGTGGCACCATTCAACGACACCGCGCTGGCGGTATCAGCCAGGATGAGCCCCGCGGTGTTGTCGTAGCCGCCGCCGGTGTTGAGCTGCAGCGTGCCACCGTTCTGCGCCCGCATCGTCCCTTGGTTGGTCACCGCACCATTGACTTGCATGGTGATGGTGCGACCGGCGACATCCGCCGAGATCAGGCCCTGATTGGTCAGCGTGGCCGCGCCGCCGGCGAAGGCTTGCTGGCCGATGATGCCATTGCCGCCACGCACGGTAATCCCCGCAGCCAGCGTCAGATTGCCTGCCTCGACATTGAGTCGGTTGCTGCCATTGCCATCGACGAAGTTGATGGTGCCGGTACCGCCGATCGTTTGGTTGCCTTGGGGCGCCAGGACGCTGTTGCTGCCGATGTTGATGGTGGCACCATTGAGCGTGAGTCCGCCGGCAATACGTTCCACGCCTTGGGCCGATGCCAGGTCGAGCGTGCCCGACAAGGTCACGCCGCTGAGGAAATTGTTGCTGCTGGCGTTGGGCCGGAAAGAGCCCGCACCGGTCAGATTCATGTCGCCGCTGATCGTGACCCCGTTTTGGTTCACCGTGCTGCCGCTGCCCGCGAGGATTTGGCTGCCGCTGTTGCCCTGCACGGCGGAGTTGAGGTTCAGCGTGCCGCCATTGAGTGCCGCCAGAGCGCCATTGTTGGTCGTCAGACCGTTGACGGCCAGGCTGACCGTGCCACCCGCCACGTCCGCCTGAATCGTGCCGTTGTTGGTGAGGGTGGCCGCACCGCCGGCGAACGCCTGCTGCCCAATGACACCCGTCTCGCCGCGGACTGTGATGCCACTGCCGATCGTCAGGTTGCCCGCCTCGACATTGAGCCGGTTGCTGCCGTTGCCATCGGCGAACACGATCGTGCCCGTGCCGGAAATCGTCTGGTTGCCCTGCGGCGCCAGTACACTGTTGGCGCCGATATGGATGACGCCGTTGTTCAAGGTCAGCCCGTTGGTCAAACGCTCCACACCTTGCGCAGTGGCAAGATCCAGTGTGCCGCTGAAGGTTACCGCGTCCAGGAAGTTCAAGCTGCTGGTGTTGGCGCGGAACGAACCACTGCCCGTGGTGTTGACGATGCCGCTGATGGTGACGCCATTTTGATTCACCACGCTGCCGGCGCCAGAAAGGATCTGGCTGCCGGTGTTGCCGACGATGCTGGAATTGAGATTGAGTGTGCCGCCGTTCAACGCAGCCAGTGTGCCATTGTTGGTGGTTGATCCGTTCACTGCCAGGGTGATCGCTCCGCCCAGGACGTCGGCCTGAATCGTGCCGTTGTTGGTCAGCGTGGCGGCGCCGCCGGCAAAAGCCTGTTGCCCGATGATGCCTTTCTCGCCGCGCACGGTGACACCGCTATCGATCACCAGATTGCCCGCCTCGACATTCAGCCGGTTGCTGCCGCTGCCATCGGCGAACACGATCGTGCCGTTGCCGGAAATCGTCTGGTTGCCCTGTGGCGCCAGTACGCTGTTGGCACCGATACTGATGGTGCCGTTCAGCACCATGCCACCGCTGCTGACGCGCGCGAAACCTTGCGCGGTGGCCATGTCGAGCACACCGTTCAGCGTGACACCCTGTAGAAAATTCGCACTGCTGGCGTTGGCGACGATCTTGCCCGTAGCGGTGGAGTTCAGTTGGCCGCCGGTGATCGTGGCGCCATTCATCGACACCGTGCTGCCGGTATCAGCGAGGATGACGCCCGCGTTGTTGTCGTAGCCGCCGCCGGTGTTGAGTTGCAGCGTACCGCCATTCTGCGCCCGCATCGTGCCTTGGTTAGTGACCAAGCCGTTGACATTCATGCTGATGGTGCGACCGGCGACATCCGCCGAGATCAAGCCCTGGTTGGTCAGCGTCGCCGTGCCGCCGACGAAAGCCTGCTGCCCGATGATGCCATTGCCGCCACGCACGGTAATCCCCGAGGCCAGCGTCAGATTGCCCGCCTCGACGTTGAACCGGTTGCTGCCGTTGGCATCGACAAAATTGATCGTGCCCGTGCCGCCGATCGTCTGGTTGCCCTGCGGCGCGAAGGCGCTGCCGTTGCCGATGTTGATCGTGCCGTTCAGCGTCAGGCCGTTGCCGACACGCTCGATGCCGGTACCCGATGCGAGATCGAGCGTGCCGTTGAGGGTCACGCCGGAGAGGAAGTTGCCGCCGCTGTTGAAGGCGACCAGCTTGCCGGTACCGGTCGTGTTGATCGTGCCGCCGGTGATCGTGCTGCCGAACTGGTTGATGACGCTGTCGGCGCTGACGTTGATCACGCCGCCGGTGTTGTTGATGTTGTGCCCGCCCGAGACTTGCAGCGCGGCGTTGTTCGGGATCGCACCGGCACCGACGTTGATCGTGCCGGTGTTGGTGGTGCCGCCGCCGCCGGCCAGCGTCAGCAGGAAGGCGTCGAGGTTGACGCTGCCCGCATTGCTGAGGTTGAGGACCGACTGCGCCGTGTTGACCGTGACGGTCTTGCCGACCGCGATCGTCGCGTTGTCGGCAGCCCCGGGCACGAGGCCGCAGTTCCAGTCACCGGCGGTCGCCCAGTTGCCGGTCGCCGGATTCCAGGTGCAGTTGGCGGCCAGCGCCTGCTGTGCCGGGAAGGCGAGCAGAATGGCCAGAAGGCTGGGCTTGATGACGAAACGGGGTGCTTTGCTGGCCATGGTTTGTTCTCCTCTTGTGGTGGCGGGCGGCGGCGCGGCAGCCTGCCGGTCGCGACGGTTTTTCTGATGACGAGAAGAAGCACGTTTCATGCCTGATTTGGACGATGCGATCGAGTCGTTATCAGTGGCCATTTAAATCCTAGGCATGTCGGGGTCCGGGCGCTCTCGGTCGGTGTCGTCGCCGGTTTTTCTGCCGTCGCCGGAATGGAACTGTAAAGGACCGGAGTGATTCATTTGCACCATGTCACGCCGGGAGCGGCCACCACTGGCGGCACCGCGGCGGCTGGTGCACAATTCGGCCATGGAAATGGCTGACGCGCGGGCGCTCAACGGAGTGATTCTTTCCCTTTATCGAGAAGGCCGGGAGGTGCCGCTCAGCCGCTATCGCGCCTGGGCGCTGGAGCAGGTCGCTACCGTGATCGGTTTCGATTCCGCTTGCTGGGGAAGTGCTTCGGCCGATCCTCCGGTACTGCACGAGATGCACCGGCACAACTGCGACGACGGCATCGTCGAGGCGTACGCGCTTTGCAGCGAGCAAGACTTCTTCCGTGCCGCGCTGCTCGCCGATCCCGGAACGGCGATCAGCCTCGGCGATCTCGTGGCGCGCGAGACCTATCTGCGCAGCGCTCTCTACAGCGAGTTCGGGCGTCGCTTCAGGGTCGAGTGGGCGCTCGGGACGCTGCTGATCGAGCGCACGACTTCACTGCACGAGTTCCTGACGCTCTGGCGGCACGACCCCTCGCTGCCGTTTTCCGAAACCGAGCGCCAGCTCAAGGAGCTCCTGATGCCGCACCTGGCGGCGACGCACCGCGCCGCGTGGCTGAGGCATTTCCTGCGCCTGCCGGGCCATGTCAATCAGGCGTGGGCGGTGGTTGACCGGCACGGCCTGCTGCGCGAAGCGTCGCCGTCCTTCGTCGCCTTGCTGCGCCAGCACTGGCCAGCCGGCAGTGGCAGCATCCTGCCTGAAGCGCTGGCGGCCAGTGTGCAGGCGGGCGAAGCACATGTCGTCGGCGCGTGGCGCCTGGACGTCAGCGACTGCGGCGAGTATCGCTTCGTCCTTGCGCGTTCGACGGGCGCGTTGGCGCAACTGTCCGTGCGCGAACGCGAGATTGCCCGGCGCTACGCCAGTGGCGAGACGCATTCGGCGATTGCCCGCGCGCTGTCGCTGTCGCCGGCGACGGTGCGCAACCACGTCGCGCATTGCTTTCGCAAGCTTGGCGTCGGCAACAAGGTGGAACTGGCCCTGCGCCTCGAGGCAGGCGCGCCACGGTTGCCGACGGGAATGGCGGAATGAGCTTGACGCAGCTGGTCGGAGGCGTCCCTTTGCGCACAATGCTGGCGGTCGATTTCTTCTGTCGTGAGCCGTCACTGGCGGGCTGTGCAGAGTACGATCCTCGTTCGGGGAGGCGCCCGAGCGCGGCTTCCGTCGGTGTCCCGCCTGCGACGGTCTGCGCTCGATTGGACTACAATCCGCTCACCTGCACAGCGTCTTGTCATTGAACGGAGAAAGAGCATGCACGCCGTCCGCCTGCACCTGCTGGCCCTGCTTGCCGCGTTGACGTTGTCGGGATGCGGCTACAACACGCTTCAGACCACCGACGAGCAGATCAAGTCATCCTGGGCGGAGGTGCTCAACCAGTACAAGCGTCGTGCGGACCTGATCCCGAACCTCGTGAATACCGTGCAGGCCTATGCGGCGCATGAACAGCAGGTGCTCCTCGGCGTGACCAACGCACGCGCAAGGGTCGGGTCCATACAGGCGAGTCCTGCACTCGGCGAGAATCCCGAGTCGTTCGCGAAGTACATGGCGGCGCAGCGAGAAATGTCGTTCGCGCTCTCGAGGCTCCTCGTCGTGGCCGAGAACTATCCGCAATTGAAGGCCGATCAGAACTTCCGCGACCTGCAAGCGCAGCTCGAGGGAACCGAGAACCGCATCACCGTGGCGCGCCAGCGCCATATCAAGGCGGTGCAGGAGTACAACGTCACCGTGCGATCCTTCCCGAGCAACCTGACGGCGATGCTGTTTGGCTACCAGACCAAACCGTCCTTTACGGTCGAGGACGAGCACATGGTCGCCGAGCCGCCGAAGGTGGATTTCGGCTCGGCGGCGCCGGCCGCTGCGCCGGCCAAGTGACGTAGCGCGCAGCCGCCTCGGAACGGTACCGGCTTGGGCGCGATCTCGGCAGCGTCGGCTACACGATCCGCGCGCTGCGCGTTGCTGGCGCGACTCTTCGCGCTTGCGTGGCTCGCAGGCTGGGCCTTCGCTGCCATTGCGGAGGTGCCGGTGCCGAAGTTGACGGCCCGGGTCACTGACCTCACCGGCACGCTCGGGACCGATCAGCGACAAGCGCTGGAGACGCGACTGGCGCAGTTCGAGGCGCGCAAGGGCGCGCAGATCGCGGTCCTCATCGTGCCGACCACCCAGCCCGAGACGATCGAACAGTATGCCCGTCGCGTGCTGGACCAGTGGAAGCTCGGCCGCCAGGGCGTTGACGACGGCGCGCTGCTCGTCGTTGCGACACAGGACCGCAAGCTGCGCATCGAGGTGCAGTATGGCCTGGAGGGTCCGCTGCCGGATGCGACGGCGAAACGCATCGTCGACGAGGTCATCGCGCCACGCTTCAAGCAGCAGGATTTCTACGGCGGCGTTTCGGCTGGCGTGGAACGTATGATCGCCGTGGTCGAGGGCGAGCCGCTGCCAGCGCCGTCGGCCGCCTCGCGCCCGGAAGCGGCGTCGTCGGGGGACGGGTCGATCATCGAACCGCTGTTGGCGGTTGGCGTGGCCCTGTTGTTCGGGGTCGGTGTCGTGCTGCGATCGATGCTCGGCCGGTACGGTCGTGCCCTCGTCATGGGCGGCATCGGGGGCATCGCGGCGTGGCTCTTCGCGGGATCCGCGGTCGCGGCCGCGGAGGTGGCGCTGATCGTGTTCTTCTTCGCCGCTGCCATTGGACTCGGCAGTGCAAGCTCTTTGCGTCGCGGTTGCCGCCATGGCGGTTCCTGGGGCGGTGAATCCTGGGGTGCGACCGGCGTCTGGTCGGCAAGCGGCGTTTGGTCCGGAGGTGGCGGTTCGGGCGGGGGCGGCGCCTCGCGTGCGACTGGCGGCTGGTCGGGAGGCGGCGGTTGGTCCGGAGGTGGCGGTTCGGGAGATGGCGGTTCGGGAGGGGGCGGTTTGGGAGGGGGCGGTTTGGGAGGGGGCGGCGGCGCCTCGGATGCGACCGGCGATTGGTCCGGAGGCGGCGGTTCGGGCGGGGGCGGCGGCGCCTCGGGAAGCTGGTGACGGCCATGCAGCTCAAGCGAGCGTTGAAGCACCTCTGCACCCCGGACTTCGTCGCTTTGAAGGCGTTTCCTGCGGCCACGCTCGATCGCATCGAGCAGGCGATCGGATGTTCGGAACGGACGCATCGCGGCGAGCTGCGATTCGCGCTCGAAGCGGGCATGGAGCCGGTGGACGTGCTGCGGGGCATGACGCCGCGCGATCGTGCGCTGCAGCTCTTCGCCGCTCTCCGCGTCTGGGACACCGAGGAGAACAGCGGCGTCCTCGTCTACCTGCAGTTGGTGGACCGCCGGATCGAGATCGTGGCCGACCGCGGCATCGCGCGCCTCGTTGCGCAAGCCCAGTGGGATGCCATTTGCCGTCGCATGGAGGCGGCGTTCCGTGGCGGCGACTTCGTGGGCGGCACCCTCGCCGCCGTCGGCGAGATCACTCAGCTGCTCGCGCAGCATTTTCCGGCGGGCGATGCCAATCCCGACGAGTTGCCCGATCGCCCGGCGATCATCGCGTAGTGTTCCCCGGGCAACTACGGTGCTGAGCTCGGCCGTTGCGGTGCACGTGGTCAGCGTCCGACCGTGCTGGTGCTGCCACAGCCCTGACTGCAGTCGCGGTTCTGCCCCTGTTGCTGCTGGTCGGTTGACCTGGTCGAGCCTCCCAGTGGTTGACCGGCGCGACCTGTTGCGCGAATCGTCATTCCGTCTCATTGCCGCTCAGAGCCAGCGCTGGCCAGCCGGGAGCAGCGGCTTGCGCGCAATGTGCGGCGGGCGGCAGGCGCCCGCCCGCATGCCGCGCAGCGCAGCCGATCGCCTGCCCCCAGGTCGCCGCCGCTGATGGCTCGCCAGTCGATCGAAGTCAGCGAGAAGGCGGGGGTCCGCTACCTCCACTTTTCCACGGACTGGATACAGGGAGCGATGCGCATCCAGCGCCCCAACGCCCTCGAGCTGTCCTACACGCGCGAGATGATGGCCGGGCTGCTGCTGCGCGCCATGCCGTGGCCGCGCGACGCGCTGCTGATCGGTCTCGGTGCCGGATCGCTGGCGAAGTTCATCTACCATCAGCTGCCGGCGACGCGCATCACCGTCGTCGAGATCAATCCGCAGGTCGAGACGGTCGCCCGTCTGCATTTCCGGCTGCCGGATGACCCGCGCCGGCTGCGCGTGCTGATCGCCGATGGCGCCGAACACATGCTGCAGGGCGACAGCCGGCATGACTGCATCCTGGTCGATGGATTCGACGGCCAGGCGCGCGCCGGCGTGCTCGATACGCTGCCGTTCTACCAGGCGTGCCGCGCGCGGCTGAGCGAGAGCGGCCTGCTGGTGGTCAACCTGCTCGGCCGCGAGCGCGGCTTCGCCGCCAGTGCAGAGCGTATCCGACAGGCTTTCGACGGTCGCTCGCTGGTCTTCCCGTCGTGCGACCGCGGCAACACGATCGTCTTCGCCACCGCCGGCGAGCCCGTCGACGTCGCCGCCGGCGAACTCGTTCGCCGTGCCGAGCACTGGCAGGCGGCGAGTGGCCTCAACCTGCTGCCGACGATTGCCCGTCTGCGTCAGGCAGGCCGGCTGCGGCGCGATCGCCTATTGCTCTGAGCACGGCCGGGGAGCGGGCAAGGGCGCTATACTTGCGCCCTTGCCCGCTCCCGCTCTTCGTCATGTCCGCAGCCAATCGCACGCTCCCTGCCGATGCCACGGCGCCGACCGGCCCGTCGGGGCCCGTTCTGCCGCCCGTCTGGTCGCAGCGCCTGGCGACACAGTTGGCCCCCGGCGAGCAGGTGCTCGCTTGGCTCGAGATCGATCTCGACGGCGCACTGCATTTTGCCCGTGGTCTGGTCGTCGTCAGCAGCGAGCGCCTGCTGGTCAGTCCGGCCGGCGAGCAGGACTGGCAGAGCTGGGTCTATCGGGCCGGTCTGCTGCTCTCGCGGCGCGACCATTCCGGCGTCGGCACGCTCGAGTTGTGCGACACCGCGGGACGGCTCGCACACTGGCGCTACACGCTCGGTAGCGACGTCGCGGCCGGCCGGCTGGTCGAGCGTTTCATGCGCCAGCTCAGCTTCCGGCTGACCGGCGAACTGCCGCCGCCGGCGAGCGTCACTCTCTGTCCGAAGTGCGAGACGCCACTGCTTGCCGGACAGGAGGAGTGCCCGGCGTGCAGCCGCGAGATTCACGAACCACCGTCGACCTGGACCCTGCTCCGCCTCGGCCGCTTCGCCCGGCCATACCGCAAGCAGTTGCTGGGCGCCTTCATCCTGTCGCTGCTGACCACCGCCGCGACGCTGGTGGCGCCGTACCTGACCATGCCGCTGATGGACAAGGTGCTGATCCCCTACCAGAACGGGCAGCCGATCGATCCCGGGCTGGTGCTGCTCTATCTCTCGGGCCTGCTCGGATCGTCGCTCCTCGCCTGGGTGCTTGGCTGGGGACGCACCTACATTCTGGCGCTGGTCTCCGAGCGCATCGGCTCGGATCTGCGCACGGCGACCTATGAGCACCTGCTGAAGCTGTCGCAGGAGTACTTCGGCGGCAAGCGGACCGGCGACCTGATGGCGCGCATCGGCTCGGAAACCGACCGCATCAACATCTTCCTTTCGCTGCATCTGCTCGATTTCGCTACCGATGTGCTGATGATCGCCATGACGACGGTGATCCTGGTTTCGATCGACCCCTGGCTGGCGGCGGTGACCCTGCTGCCGCTGCCGGTCATCGCCTGGCTGATCCACGTCGTTCGCGAGCGCCTGCGTACCGGTTTCGAACGCGTCGACCGCGTCTGGGCGGAGGTGACCAACGTCCTCGCCGACACGATCCCCGGCATCCGCGTCGTCAAGGCCTTTGCCCAGGAGGCGCGCGAGGCGGCGCGCTTCCGCGCCGCCAACGTCCGCAACCTGGATGTCAACGACCGCGTCAACCGCGTCTGGTCGGTCTTCTCGCCGACGGTCACCCTGTTGACCGAGTTCGGTCTGCTGATCGTCTGGGCATTCGGCATCTGGCAGATCGCCGGCGACCGGATCACGGTTGGTGTGCTGACGGCATTCCTTGCCTACATCAGCCGTTTCTATCTGCGCCTCGACTCGATGAGCCGCATCGTCTCGGTGACGCAGAAGGCCGCGGTGGGAGCGAAGCGCATCTTCGACATCCTCGATCACGTATCGAGCGTCCCCGAGCCAGCCAACCCGGTGCACCTGCCGCAGGTTTCCGGCCGCATCGAGCTGCGCGGTGTCGGCTTCCGCTATGGCACGCGCAGCGTCACCCGCGACATCAGCATCGTCATCGAGCCCGGCGAGATGGTCGGCCTGGTCGGCCACAGCGGCTCCGGCAAGAGCACGCTGGTGAACCTCATCTGCCGTTTCTACGACGTCAGCGAGGGGGCGATCCTGATCGACGGCGTCGACATCCGCTCGCTGCCGGTCGCCGAGTACCGCCGGCACATCGGACTGGTGCTGCAGGAGCCGTTCCTCTTCTTCGGCACGATCGCCGAGAACATCGCCTACGGCAAGCCCGAGGCGACGCGCGCCGAGATCGTCGCCGCTGCGCGCGCGGCGCACGCGCACGAGTTCATCCTGCGCCTGCCGCACGGCTACGACTCGCTGGTCGGTGAGCGCGGGCAGGCGCTTTCCGGTGGCGAGCGGCAGCGGATCTCGATCGCCCGGGCTCTGCTCATCGACCCGCGCATCCTGATCCTCGACGAAGCCACGTCGTCGGTCGACACGACGACCGAAAAGGAGATCCAGAAGGCGCTTGACAACCTGGTACGCGGCCGGACGACGATCGCCATCGCCCACCGTCTGTCGACGCTGCGCGATGCCAACCGGCTGGTGGTCCTCGATCGCGGCAGCGTCGTCGAGGTCGGCAGCCACGACGAGCTGATGGCCTGCGAGGGTCACTACTACCGCCTTTACCAGGCGCAGGCGCGCAACGTCGACACTGAGGAAGAACTGCGGCGGCTGGAAGTCGACCGCAAGGACGAGGGAGATCGCGAATGAAGCCGCGCCCTGATTACCAGCTGCAGCGCAATGCCTTCGGGCGCCTCGAACTGCGTACCGCCGATGGCCAGATCCATGAAGGCGTCGCACCGGTACGCGCCTTCCCGATCACGGCGCCCGACGACGGCCTTGCCCTGGTCGATCCCTACGGCCACGAACTGGTCTGGATCGACCGCCTCGACGACCTGCCGGACGACCAGCGGCGGTTGCTCGCAGACGAACTGGCGGGGCGTGAATTCATGCCGGTGATCCAGCGTATCGTCGGTGTCGGCAGCTTTGCGACACCGAGCACCTGGGAGGTCGAGACCGATCGCGGCCGCACGAGCTTCGTCCTCAAGGGCGAGGAGGACATCCGTCGCCTGGCATCGCCGGCCCTGCTGATCGCCGACACTCATGGCATCCAGTTCCTGATCCGCGACCGGCATGCACTCGACCAGCACAGCCGGCGCATCCTCGATCGCTTCCTGTGAGCCGGGGGATCCGCGTCACCAGCACAGCGGGTCAGCCGATCGGCGCGTGCCGCGTTGATACGGCGATGCCCGGCGGATCGTACCGGCGCGACGGTGTGGTCTGCCGGCTTGCCATCCCGTCCGCGCCTGTGCGCGCCAACCCTTTCGTCCCTGGACCGACGCCATGAAAAGCAAAGACATCAAGTTTCTCGAAATCCGCCATCTGCGCGGTCCGAACATCTGGACCTACCGTCCGGTGATCGAAGCGCTGGTCGATATCGGCGACCTGGAGGACTTTCCCTCCAACAGGATCCCCGGCTTTCCGGAGCGCCTGGCGGGCTTTCTGCCTTCCCTCGCCGACCACCGCTGCAGCTACGGCGAGCCGGGCGGTTTCCTGCGGCGGCTGCAGGAGGGCACTTGGCCGGCGCACATCCTCGAGCACGTGACGCTCGAGCTGCAGAATCTGGCCGGCATGCCGGGCGGCTTCGGCAAGGCACGGGAGACCTCGACGCGCGGGGTGTACAAGGTGGTCGTTCGCGCCTGGCATGAGGAGGTGACGCGCAGCTGCCTGTACGCCGGTCGCGAACTTCTGCTGGCGGCGATCCATGACGAAGCCTTCGATGTCGCCGGCACCGTCGAGCGCCTTGCCGACCTCGCCGAGCGCCGGCTGCTCGGCCCGAGCACCGGCTGCATCGTCGAGGCGGCAACGGCCAAGGACCGGCGGATTCCGTTCATCCGCCTGCTGCCGACGGGCAACCTGGTGCAACTCGGTTACGGCGCCCGCAGCCGCCGCATCTGGACGGCGGAGAGCGACCGGACGAGCGCCATCGCCGAGGGCATCTCACGTGACAAGGATTTGGCGAAAACCCTGCTCGGCGCCTGTGGGGTGCCGGTACCCGAGGGACGTCTGGTCGAGAGCGCCGCTGACGCCTGGGATGCCGCCGAAGAGATCGGTCTGCCGGTGGTCGTGAAGCCTTCTGATGGCAACCACGCCCGCGGCGTGTTCACCAACCTGATGGCGCGAGAGGAAGTGGAGTCGGCCTACGCGGCGGCTGTCGAGGAGGGCAGCGGGGTCATCGTCGAACGCTACGTGCGGGGTTCCGAGCACCGTCTGCTGGTCATCGGCGGCAAGCTCGCCGCCGCCGCGCGTGGCGAGACGGCAACGGTGGTCGGTGACGGCCGGTCGACGATCGACGAACTGATCGACCTGCAGATCAATTCCGATCCACGGCGTGGTGCCGCCGAGGAATTCCCGCTCGACGTCATCCTGCTCGCCGAGAATCCCGTAGCCCGCCTCGAGGTGGCGCGCCAGGGCTTCACCCCCGACTCGGTGCCGGCGGCCGGCCGCGAGGTGCTGATCGTGCGCAGCGGCAACCATACCGACGACGTCACCGATCTCGTCCATCCCGAGACGGCGGCGACCGCCGCCCTCGCCGCGCGCATCGTCGGCCTCGACATCTGCGGCGTCGACCTCGTCTGCGAGGATATTTCACGCCCGCTCGACGAACAGCGCGGGGCGATCGTCGAGGTCAATGCCGGCCCCGGTCTGCTGATGCACCTGAAACCGGCGAATGGCCAGCCGCGGCCGGTCGGGCGGGCGATCGTCGACGAACTGTTCCCGAATGGTGAAGACGGTCGCATTCCCGTGGTCGGTGTCAGTGGCAGCACCGGCAAGACCGCGGTGGCCACTCTGCTCGCCGGCATCGTCGGCCTCGGTGGCAGGAACACCGGGCTGGCGTGCAGCAACGGCCTGTTCGTCGGCCGGCGCTGTATCGATCGCGGCGATTCCGCCAACTGGGGATCGGCCAACCGCATTCTGATGAACCGGACCGTCGAGACCGCGATCATCGAGAATGGCTGTGACAGCATTCTCGACGACGGGCTGGCCTACGACCGCTGTCAGGTCGGCATCGTCACCAACGTCGAGCCCGAGCGGCACTTCGGCAGCCACGATGTGAGCACGGCCGAGCAGGTATTCACCATCCTGCGCACGCAGGTCGACGTCGTCCTGCCGGGCGGTGTGGCCGTTCTCAATGCAAGCCAGCCGATGCTCGTCGACATGGCGCCGTTGTGCGACGGCGAGGTGATCTTCTTCGCTGCCGACGGTGACCTGCCGGCCGTCGTCGATCATCGCGAGCGGGGTGGCCGGGCGGTGTTCGTCCGCGCTGGCGAGGTGATTCTCGGCAGCCCGGGGCAGGATATCGTGCTCACCAGCCTGCGGGCGATTCGCCTCACTGAAGGTGGGCGCAGCGCGCAGCAGGTGGACAACGTGCTCGCGGCTGCAGCGGCTGCATGGGCTCTCGGCATTGCTCCCGAGATCGTCCGTACCGCCCTCGAGACCGCGACCAGCGATTGAGCCGCGGTGCTGAGAAGGGAGCGCGTCGGCGAACCGTCGCAGCATTTCCGACAGGCAATTTGTGCAAGGGAATCATTCATGGAAGTCTCGCGTCTCCGCGCACTGCGCGGTCCAAACCTCTGGAGCCGGCACACGGCGATCGAGGCGATCGTTCGTTGTGCCGACAGCGAGCGCAACATCGACGACATGCCGGCCTTCGAAAACGGCCTGCGCGAGCGCTTTCCCGAGCTGGACATGCTGCGGCCGCAAGGGCACGACGAGGCGGTGTCGATGGCGCAGGCGCTCGAGTTTGCCGCCCTCGGGCTGCAGGCGCAGGCTGGCTGCCCGGTCACCTTCAGTCGGACGACCGAGACGGTCGAAGCCGGCACCTATCAGGTCGTCGTCGAGTACAGCGAAGAAGCGGTCGGCCGACTCGCCTTCGAGCTGGCCGAGGAACTCTGCCGCGCCGCCGTCGAGGACCGTCCCTTCGCGCTCGACAGCGCGCTGCTGCGCCTGCGCGAACTCGATGAGGATGTGCGCCTGGGACCCAGCACCGGCGCCATCGTCTATGCGGCCGTGGCGCGCAACATACCGTACCGTCGGCTCACCGAAGGCAGCATGGTGCAGTTCGGCTGGGGCAGCCGGCAGCGCCGGATTCAGGCGGCGGAAACCGACAGGACCAGCGCCGTTGCCGAGTCGATCGCCCAGGACAAGGAACTGAGCAAGGTCCTGCTGCATGCCGCCGGCGTTCCGGTCCCCGTCGGCCGGCCGGTTCTCGACGTCGATGATGCCTGGGCCGCCGCCTGCGAGATCGGCGGGCCGGTCGTCGTCAAGCCACAGGACGGCAACCAGGGCAAGGGCGTGGCGGTCAACCTGACGCGCCGCGAGGAGATCGAGGACGCTTACGAGATTGCCAGCGCGATCAGCGATGAGGTGCTCGTCGAGCGTTTCCTGCCGGGTCATGACTACCGCCTGCTGGTGGTCGGCGACCGGATGATCGCCGCTGCCCGACGCGATCCGCCGCTGGTCGTCGGTGACGGTGTGCACAGCGTCCGGCAGTTGGTCGACCGGGTCAACAGCGACCCGCGCCGGAGCGACGGGCACGCGACCTCGCTGACCCGGATCCGCCTCGACGACCTGGCGATCGCCCGCCTGACAAAGGCGGGACTGACACCCGATTCGGTCCCGCCGCGCGGCAAGCGCGTCGTTCTGCGCAACAATGCCAACCTGTCCACCGGTGGCACGGCAACCGACGTCACCGACGACGTCCATCCGGAATTTGCCGCGCAGGCGGTCGCCGCGGCGCAGACCATCGGCCTCGACATCGCCGGTGTCGACGTCGTTTGCGACAGCGTCCTGCGGCCGCTCGAGGAGCAGGGCGGCGGCATCGTCGAAGTCAACGCCGCGCCGGGGCTGCGCATGCACCTGCAGCCGTCCTTCGGCAAGGGACGTCCGGTTGGCGAGGCGATCATCGCCAACATGTTCGCCCCTGGCGAGGACGGGCGCATTCCCGTGGTCGCCGTTGCCGGCACCAATGGCAAGACGACCACCGTTCGCCTGATTGCCCACATTCTCGAGCAGCAGGGTCTGCGCATCGGCATGACGACGACCGACGGCGTTTACGTCGAGGGGCGGCGGATCGACACCGGCGACTGCTCCGGTCCGAAGAGCGCGCGCAATGTGCTCTTCCATCCGCGCGTCGATGCAGCGGTTCTGGAGACGGCACGTGGTGGTGTCCTGCGCGAAGGTCTCGGCTTCGATCGCTGCGATGTGGCGGTGGTGACGAACATCGGGCTGGGCGACCACCTCGGCCTCTCCTACATCAGCAGCGTCGAGGAGCTGTCGGTCGTCAAGCGGGTGATCGTGCAGAACGTCAGACCGGGACGCGGGGTCGCGGTACTCAATGCCGCCGACCCGATGGTGGCGCGCATGGCCGATTCCTGCCCGGGCAGCGTCAGTTTCTTCGCCAACGACCGCAATCATCCGGTGATGGCGATGCACCGCGCGCAGCGCAAGCGGGTGGTCTACCGTGACGGTGACTCACTGGTCGCGTCCGGCGGCGGCATCGAACATCGCATCGCGCTCGCCCGGATCCCGCTGACGCAGGGCGGAGCCATCGGCTTTCAGGTGCAGAACGCGATGGCGGCGATCGCCGCCGCCTGGGCGCTGGAACTCGACTGGCAGACGATCGAACGCGGGCTGGCAAGTTTCGTTAGCGATGTGCAGACCGCTCCCGGACGCTTCAACGTCTTCGACTACCGTGGCGCGAGGCTGATAGCCGACTACGGGCACAATCCGGATGCGATCCAGGCCCTCGTCGACGCCGTCGACAACATGGCCTCAGCGCCGGGCAGCATGCGTTCGGTCGTCATCAGCGGTGCTGGTGACCGGCGTGACGAGGACATTCGCCAGCAGACGGAGATTCTCGGTGGTGCCTTCGATCGCGTGATTCTCTACCAGGACCAGTGCCAGCGTGGCCGTGCCGATGGTGAAGTGCTGGCGCTGTTGCGCGCGGGCCTGCAGCAGGCGACACGAACCAAGCACATCCGGGAGATTCATGGCGAATTCCTGGCGATCGACAGCGCACTGGCCGAGCTTGCCGCCGGTGATCTCTGCCTGATCCTGATCGACCAGATCGAGGAAGCCCTCGAGCACATCAAGCAGCGGTTGCGGGAGGGCTAGCAGGCGAGGCATGCCGTGCCTGCCGCAGGGGGCCGTTGCGCCTCAGGTCGGGCGGCTGCGGTAGCTCCACGAGAACGGGCCGGCATGGCCGGCGAACAGCAGCCGGGTTGCCGCATCGGTGCGCCGCATGCGCGCCTTCAGTTCCTTGACCGGCAGGGCGTTCAGGGGCAGTTCGGCAGGTCTTGACAGCAGCGCACTGACACGGGTTTCCCCCTCGACGCGGGCGATCGTGCAGTTGACCTTGCTGCACGCCTCTTCCCGGGCGGCCAGCACGGCAGCGATCTGTTTGCCGCAGGCGTCCGACTCGGTGGTCAGTTCCTTCAGCAGATCGGACAGCTGCGACAGCGAGCGCAGGGTCGGCGCGACCAGTGCCGACAGCCTGCGCCAGCCCACCTGCTGTTCGGCGGTCAGCGTCGCCTCGTGATTGCGCAGCCGCTGCGCGAGCGCCAGGTAATTGGCGACCTCCTTGTCGCTGCGCAGGACATCCATGCGGGCGCGGTGTGCGGTGATCGCCTTCTCCGTCGCCGCCCGCTTGCCGCGCAGGGTGGCCAGCGTGGCATCGAAGCTGCTCAGGTCGGGCAGCAGCATCAGCAGCACGGTATCGAGCTCGCGTCGTGCCCGCGCAGCGCCGAGGCGTGCCGTCCGGGCCGCAAGGGCGCTCGCGTCGGCGACCTCGATCGTCAGTTCTTCGGCGACGATGTGGCAGTTCGTCGCCTGTCCGACGACCACCTGGCGAGCGGCAAGGACGCAGTTGTCCGCCCGCTTGACGTTGATGCAGCCGGCAAGCGCGGTCAGGGTGGCGCCGGAAGCCATGCCCTCGACGGTGATGTCCCCGTCCTCGTTGCTCGCACTGCCGCCGACGAGGTTGCGTTTCAGCCGCACGACGCCGCCGCTGGAGATGATGCTGCCGTATACGTCGGCGTAGGCAGTGATGCTGCGACACTGGACGACGCGTTTCTCCTGAATCTCGCCGTGCTGTTCGTACTCCTCGCCAGTCAGCAGAAGGTCACCGGTGGTGCGGACGCTGACGCCCTCATGGCTGACGATCTTGTCGGTCACCGAAAACTGGTTGCTCTGGCGGTCGATGCTGAGGAAGCCGCAGACAGTCGCCAGCAGGTATTCGGCGCCGTCGTCGTGGCTGATGCGGGTGCCCGGGCCGGCCAGGCTCGCGAGATCGAAGTCCTTTGGCATTGGCGCCGGCAGTACCTCGCCATCGAGCCTGCGGCCATCGACGCCCGCAGTGCGCGGGTTCTTCCGCACCAGGCGCAGGCCCGCGGTGACCTGCGGATAACGCGTCTCGAACTGGCGCAGATCGACCCGGTCGCCGAGCAGGCGGCGGGGTGCGTTGTTGCGGTGCAGTCCGGGCGCCAGCTCGCACACCTCTGCGTCCTTGCCCGGCACGAAGGGCAGGCTGTGGGCGATCACCCGGCGCTCGGCCTTGTCCACCTCGAATCCAGCACGGGTCGCGGCGATGTCGATGCCGAAACGCACGCCCTGCGTCCAGGCACTCGCGATGAACTCGTCAATATCCAGCCGAATGCGGGTTTCGGCCGCGGTATCGCCGGCGCCCGCGTCGCGGTAGAGCGGCTCGAACAGATAGGCCGCCTCGTCGCCGTCGATCAGCATTGCGCTGTAAAGCGCGCGGCGTTCCGGTCGGAAGAAGGTGATGTCGGCAGCCAGCAGCACCTCTGCCGCCGGTTCGCGGTCGGGGTCGCTGGCGGTACCGTAGAGCAGCCACGCGAAATGGGCGTAGTCGAGGCCACGGAAATAGAGTCCGGTGTCGAAGACGCGATTGACGAAGTCGGCAAAGTCCGCTGCCGATTCGAGTCGCTTCGGCTGCACGTAAAGCCCGTCGGCACGCTGGGCGATGAAGCGCGACAGGGCGATCTGCCCGGCCTCCAGGTCGGCGAGGTTGCCAATGGCACTTTCCGGATGTTGTGGCATTCTGGCAGTCAGCTCCCGGTCAATTCGCTGCGCCGCAATGCGGGCGCCTGCTCCTGCACGCACGGTGCCGCCCGCCGCCGCTTGCCCGCACGCCATTCTTCGCAGATGGTGCACGACGAGCGCCTCATCGATCGCGAGCATCGCGGTTCGGGGCACGGCCGTGTGGACGGCCTGTCGTCCGAACGGCTGCCGCTAGCGTACCAGAAAGCGCCGACGACATGCCGTCCGGCGGCAACGGTCTGCAGCACGTCCTGCCGCATTCCCGCGGGCACCCGACGGGCTGCAGACCGCAGCCGCCCGCCGGAGCATGGCAGCAGTCCGCCGACGGACGGCGATCCCTGCGGGAGGCGTGTCAGCCATTGCACTCGACCAGCGTTATGCAGGTTGTCGAGCGTGCCCAAGCCATGCCGGTGAGAGCAGGAAGGGCAGCGCTCCCTGAATCACCACCATCACGCCCGCCATCATGCATTGCTGCCGTTGCGCTCCACTGCTTCCTGCGCTGCTGCTCGGCGCCTGCGTCAGCCTGCCGCCGGAAGGGCCGGCGGTCATGGCGCTGCCGGGGTCCGGGCGGACTTTCGAGCAATTCCGTCTTGACGACCAGCTCTGCCGGGCCTACGCCGGCCGCTCGATCGGTCCGCAGACACCGGAAGGCGCGGCTGCCGACTCGGCGGTCGGCAGCGCCGTCCTGGGAACGGCAATCGGCGCCGCCGTCGGGGCTGCGATCGACGGCTCCAGCGGCGCCGCGGTTGGCGCGGGTGTCGGCCTGCTCGCCGGCAGCGTCACCGGTACCGCTGCCGCGAGTGCATCGGCCTACGAGTTGCAGCGGCGTTACGACCAGAGCTATGTGCAGTGCATGTATGGTCGTGGCCACAGGGTTCCGGTCGTCGGTGGCTACCCGCTGCGGTCCGGCGCTGGCGGCCCGCCGGCCGTGGCGCTGCCGCCGCCGCCACCGCCGCCGCGTGGAGCGCCGCCGTCGCCTCCGCCAGCGGCAGCCGCGCCACTGCCGCCGCGCGGCGCGCCACCGGCACCCCCGCCACGTTGAAGTCGCACGACGCTGGGAGACTTCTGGCGTAAACTGAAGCTCTCTTCGCCAGGAAAGACCCAGCCATGTCCCGCTCGACCCTCAAGCTGCCCGCAAAGACTGCCGCCGATGTCGCTGCCGGCGAAGCGAGCGGCCGTCCCCGGCGGCCGATCCGTGGGCAAGGGGCGGTGGCCAGACATGCAGGCCGGCGGCGTTCCGAATCCGAGGCACCGGCGGCCGTGGCCAGCCAGCCGCTGCCGCGGCCGGAACCCGTGACGGCTTCGCACCGGCGCGCGCCAATGGCGCAGCCGGAGCGTCCGGATATGGCGCGAGGTGTGGCGTTCCCCGGCAAGGAAAAGGACGCCCGCGGGTTGCCGCCAAGCGCCGGACGTGGCGCCGGCGCGTCGCCGCCAGAAGGGCGTGACGCACGCGGCGCGAGCGGCAGTAAGCCAGGCGGCGGCGTGGCGGCTGGCGGGCGGGCGGCCGGACCGCAGCCGGAGGCGCCCAGGAAGCAGCATCCGCCACGTGGCGTGGCGCGCAGCACCGGCGCACGCGCCTGCCCACCGTCGCGGCCTGCGGCTTTGGCGGCGGCAGCCAGCGGCGGCATGGCTGAACCGGGGACGAGACTGACGGAGCCTGCCGCCGAGCTGCCACCGAGCCAGCCGGCGGTGGCATCGGTTCGCCCCGGCTTGGCCAAGGAGCCGCCGCGGCTGTCCAGGCTGGTCAGCGAACTGACGGGATGTTCACGCCGCGAGGCCGACGAATGGATCGAGAACGGCTGGATCAGCGTCGATGGCGTGGTGATCAGCCGCCTTGGCGCCCGCGTCAGCCCGAAAGCGACGATCGAGATCCGGGATGCGGCGAGCAAGCACCGCAGCGCGAGCGTCAGTATCCTGTTCCACAAGCCGACTCCTGCCGGCGATGCACCGGCGCCGACGGGGCGCGAGACCGCGGTTGGCCGCATCCGTGGCGACAATCGCTGGGTCGAAGACGACCCTGCGCAGCGTTTCGTCCTTGCCCACCTGCGCGGGCTGGCGCCGGCTGGCGCGCTCGACGCGAGCGCTGGCGGCATGCTGGTGTTCACTCAGGAGGGCAGCGTGGCGCGGCGTCTGGCCGGCGGCGATGCCCGCGTCGAGAAGGAGTACCACGTCCTCGTCGAGGGCGTGCTGGCAGCGGGCGGGATCGAGCGACTGCGGCATGGGCTGGTGCTGGACGGCATCCGCCTGCGGCCGGCTGACGTCTCTTGGCTTGCCGACAACCGCCTGCGCATCGTCCTGCGCCAGAGCCTGCCGCGGCAGATCCCGCGCATGTGCGCGCTGCTCGGACTGCGCGTGCGCGAGCTTCGCTGCGTGCGCATCGGCAGCGTCTCGCTTGGCGCTACCTGCGCGCCGACGAGCGGTTCTGAGCGGTCCGCCGACGATTCCCGGCGCCGCCGCGCTTGCGAGCCGCGGCGGCTGCGGCTACCATCCGGGCCATCGCGCCGTCGCCCGTTCGGCAGCACCCTTTTGCAGCAAGTCGTCAGGACTTGGAGGCAGCCATGATGCTCGACAAGCGCCCCCCCCGTGATCTCGCAGCCTGGCTTAGCCTGATCGCCAGCCAGGAGATACCCGTCCTGCGGCAGACCGTCCGCCGGCTCGACGAGGCGCGACAGAACCGCGAGCGCGTCGGCGGTCGCGAAATCACCGACATCGTGCTGCAGGATCCGCTGCTGGCTGCGCGTGTTCTCGCCTACATCCAGTCGGTCGGCAGCCGCCGCCTGCGTGGCGACATCACGAACATTGCCGGCGCGGTGATGATGCTCGGTATCGAGCCGTTCTTTCGCGCCTTCGACCGACCGCAGACGCTCGAGGGCAGGCTTGGCGCGCAGCCGGCTGCCCTGCTCGGCGTCCTGCAGGTCGTCCTGCGCGCACAGCGGGCGGCGCGCTATGCCCATGAATGGGCTTTCGCCCGCCATGACATGAACGTCGAGGAGGTCGCCCTCGCGGCGCTGCTGCACGACACCGCGGAGATCCTCGTCTGGTGTACCGCGCCCGAATTGGCGATCGCCATGCGCCAGCGGCAACACGTCGACCGTAGCCTGCGCAGTGGCGCGGTGCAGCAGGCCGTTCTCGGTTTTCCTCTGGCCGAACTGCAACTCGCGCTCTGTCACGCCTGGCGGCTGCCGGAGTTGCTGCTCACGATGATGGACGACGGCAACGCGCACCTGCCGCGCGTGCGCAACGTCAAGCTGGCGGTCGATCTCGCCCGCCACACCGCCGATGGCTGGGGCGACCCGGCGATCGCGGATGACCTGGACGCCGTGCAGGATCTGCTGCACATCAACCGCGAGGCGCTGCTGCATCGCCTGCAAGTGCCACCGGATGTGTTGCCGCGTTTTCTCGCAGACGAACGCGGGCCACGCGGATCGGGGCTCTAGTTGGCGAATTCCGTCCGGCAACGCCACGAGTTGCCGATGCCCCGCTTCCTGCTGTTCGCCGTCGTCTTCATCGAAGGATTCTGCTCGCTCGGCGCCGAAGTCATCGCCTTGCGCCAGATCATCCCGCACATGGGCAGTTCGATCGTCGTCACCGCGCCGACGATCGGCTTCTTCCTCCTCGCGCTCGCCCTCGGTTACCACGCCGGCGGCCGTGTCGCCGCCAGCTACCGCGCGGTCGTCGCGAGTAACTTCCTGCTGGCCGCCCTGCTGATCGGCGTCGGCCTGTCGGGCGCCGCCGTCGATCTCGTCTTCAATGCCGTCAACCCGCCGGAGATCGCCTATCTCCTGCTGATCACTGGCGTCCTCTGTCCGGTGGCCTGGCTGCTTGGGCAGACCGTGCCGATCCTCAGCAACCTGTTGCAGCTCGAGCGCGTTGGCGAGGCGAGCGGCGAGGCGCTCTATTACTCGACGCTCGGCTCCTTTCTCGGCTCGCTGTCGTTGTCGCTGGTGTTGATGCAGTGGCTGGGCGTCTCGGCTGCGGTCGCATTCTGCGCGCTGCTGCTGCTCGCCGGGCACGTCCTGCTGTGCGCGCGCACCTGGTCGGCAGCGCTCGTCGCGCTGCTGGTCGGTGCCGCGGCGGTGACGGCCAACGCGTGGCTGCGGCCGCAGATCGAGACCGCCTACGCCAGCTATCTGGTCGAACCCGCAGCCTACGAGGGCGCCATCGATGGTCGTGCGCTGCGCAACAACAACTCATTCGCCTCGCTGATCGACGAGTCCGAGCCGCCGCGCTACGCGCGTTACATCAGGCATATCCGCGGCATGCTCCTCGACGACCTGCGGTTTCGCGGGCGCCGGATCCTGGTCCTCGGTGCCGGTGGCTTCACCGTCTCGCACGGCGAGCCGGCCAATCACTACACCTATGTCGATATCGACCCGGCGGTGCGCGAGATCGCCGAGAAGCACTTCCTGCGCGAGAAGGCAAACGGCGATTTCGTCGCCGACGACGCGCGCCGCTTCGTCGTCCGCAGCGAGCAGCGCTTCGCCGCCGTCATCGTCGACGTCTACGGCGCCCACTCATCGATCCCGGGGCATCTGGTGACGCGCGAGTTCTGGCGGGCGACGCGCCGCGTTCTCGACCCGCAGGGTCTGCTGATCGCCAACCTGATCCTCGACAGCGCGCTCGCCACCCCCTATGCGCGCAACCTGCTGGCGACGATCGAGAGCGTATACGGTCGCTGCGCGGTCGAGGTGCTGCAGAAGCGGCAGGTGCTGGCCAATGTCATCGTCACCTGTCGCAATGGCGACGAGCCGCAAGCGGGGCAACTGTTCATCGACGAGCGCAACCGAGCCGACTTCGACCTGGCGCGATCACGCTGACGACCATGCCTTGCGTGAACAGGGGTACGGGGCTCCGGGGGCTCGCACAGCGAGCCCGCGACAAAGAAAAGTCGTCCTTGGTGCGGCTCCGATCGCGGCTGTGGGTGGTTGCGCCATAATGCCGGAGATATGAGTCACAAGGGACCACGGATCGGATGTGAGCAAGAGCCACTGACTGTTGGGAGGCCGTAAATGATCGTCACCGAGCATGTGATCCGGGACGTGGTCGTAATTCTTGTTGCCATTCTCGCTCTCGCTTTTGTCTGGGGGTACTGGTTGCCGTCTTGGCGCTTGGGCAGACTACTGCGTCGGGTGATTCCGGCCATTCGCCTTCTGCGCACGGGCGAGGAGGATATTCCTGTGCTCCGAGAAAGGGTCTCCGACATTCTCGGGGCAGACAGGGTATTGGGGCATCTGTGGGGGCAATACGCGGAGACACTCCACCTCCAGTATGAGGCAGTGGATGGAGAGAATCGCTTGCGCAAGGTCAGGGCCACCGTCCCGGCCGACGCGTTTTTCAGCAGCCATGTTGTCGTCGACGCGTGCTTGAACAGCGAGTTCTTTCGCCACTTGCCGGGCCTCCTGACCGGGATCGGGATTATCGGAACATTTCTCGGTCTGATTCTCGGCCTGGCTGGCTTCGAACCAACCGGCAGCGGTGAAGCAATCAAGGCGAGTCTCGGTGCCTTGATGCAGGGGGTGATGGAGGCTTTCACGGCTTCGGCCATCGCGATCGCCATGGCGATGCTGATCACACTGGTCGAGAAGCAGCAGCTGAATCGCCGCTACAAGCAGGTGGAAGAGCTTGCGCAGACGATCGACTCGCTCTACCAGGCTGGTGCCGGAGAGGAGTATCTCGCCCGGCTGGTCAGGGCCGGCGAGGAAAGCGCCACCCAGACCAGGCTGCTGAAGCAGAGTCTCGTCGAGGATCTCCGGCAGATTCTGACGGACCTCACGGAGCGCCAGATCGAGGCCAGCGATTCCCATAGTCAACAGGTGGCCGCAGGCGTGGGCGATGCCTTGAGGGAGAGCCTGCGGGAGCCCCTGCAGCAGATCGCGAGCGTTGTCGAGCGTGCAGCGGGACAGCAGGGAACGGCCGTACAGGGCATGCTGGAGGACGTACTGACCGCGTTCATGGCAAGACTCGAGGAAACCTTCGGTGGGCAGATGCGCGGCCTGAACGAGATGTTCACGCAGTCGATCGCCTCGATCCAGGAAGTTCAGCAAGGCTTCCAGGATCTGGCAGGCGACCTGCGCCAAGTCGGCCAGACCAGCGCAGCAGAGTTCTCGGACAGGCTGACAGAGGCGTTGACAAGGTCGGAGGCACGCCAGGCTGCGTTGCTCACGCGAATGGGGGAGTTCTTGGCGGAGGTGCGACGAGCCACAGGAGAAAGCCAGCAGGCAAACCGG
>JFAX01000002.1:212516-224844 GCA_000585015.1 Candidatus Accumulibacter adjunctus
AAGGGGTGCTCCAGATGCAACTCGTCGATCCGGCGCATCAGCGCCAGATCCTCCGCCGAGACCTCGCGGGGCGTGTAGTACGCGCTCGAACGGGCCACCCCGAGGAGGGAGCACTGATGCGCGACAGGGAGCTTGTGCTTGCGGTCAATCATCTTCTTGCGCTCAGCAAGCCCGCCTTGGTGAGCGCATGTTCCAAAAAATCCTTCTCCAGCGTCAGCTGTCCGATCTTGGCGTGCAGTTTCGTCAAGTCCGGATCGCTGCTAGCAGGAACGCCGGTATCCCCAAAAACCTGGACCGCACGCTCCGTCAGCTGCCGCTTCCAGTCCGTGATCTGGTTCGGGTGAATGTCGTACTGCTGCGCCAGTTCGGTCAGCGTCTTGTCGCTCTTCAGCGCCGCCAGCGCCACCTGCGCCTTGAATGCCGGCGTGTGGTTCCGCCTCGTCCTTCTCGTCANNCTCTCGCTCCTGTTGGGGCTGCTTCCGCAGCCGTTCAATGGGGCAAGGCTACCACTTATCCTGCTGTCCGAATTTGCGGCGCCACCTCTACCATCCCCGTTTTGGCGGGAACGACGCTTTTCAACAGTCTTCATCAAGCGTGCGGATTGACGGAGCGAGCTGCGCCAAGCGGCAGCTTGTCCAGAACCGCTTGCCAGCGAATGACGACTTCAGGGAAGACGGCCGGCGACCGTTCGCCGGTCATTTCGACAATTTCCGGGCCGCCGTAGCGGCCGTCTTGCAGCCTGTAAAGGGTAACGAGGCGGTCGACCGGGTGAACGAGCCAATATTCGCGAACGCCGGCGCGTTCGTAAAGCGCGCGCTTGGTCAGGTGGTCGTGGCGGGCGGTGGCAGGGGAGATGACCTCGATGATCCACTCCGGGGCGCCGCGGATGTTGCTTTCGGTGACCTTGGCCGGGTCGCAGACCACCAGAACATCAGGTTGGACGACGGTCGTCGCCTGATCATCAGCCTCGTCCGCTACCGGCAACAGGACGTCGACCGGAGCGATCAGGGTGCGGCAGGGAGTGCCATCAAGCGCATCATCGATTTGTGCGGCAATGGCGAGTACAAGAGACTGATGCGCTATCGTCGGCGCTGGCGCCATCGCGTAAGCCACGCCGTCGATCAGTTCCCAGCGCTCGTCACCGGGCCATTGCCGGTAGTCAGCATAGGTGAAGCGGTGTCCCGTGGCTTTTGGCACGGCCATGATATCGACTCCGGCAGAGCAGGCCTTGCCATTGTGCCTTGAGGTTTGCCCGCAACGCAACGGCGAAAAGGGGTCAAGGCCCAGGCGAAGCTGACAATGCTATTGAATCTGAAGTACCATGACTCAAACAAAATAAAAACAATTACCTACGTAGGCCTTCTGGCGGAAGCGGTGAGATTCGAACTCACGAACGGTTGCCCGTTGCCGGTTTTCAAGACCGGTGCAATCGACCACTCTGCCACGCTTCCCGGGGCGACGCTGTGAGGCATTGCCGGCTGGCCCGGGCGAAAGGGGTGCCGCCTTGCGTCTGTGATGGCGTGGATCATAGCATGGCGCGGCCCGGCAGGCGCTTCCTCGGCTGCTGGCCTCGACACACGACCGCCGTTGACGGCGGGCCGCTGCGCCAGTCCCGGGTCGTCACGATTGAAACTTTCTCAATCTTTCGCTAGTCTTAGCCGCGTAGTCGCATTTCGTCACTCAGGAGGAAGACCATGCAACCCCAGTACCAGATGAGCGCGCAGCAGGCTGCGACCCTGTCCCTGCAGCAGAACCGCGTCCTGCGCAACACCTTCATGCTGCTTGCGCTGACCATGGTGCCGACGGTCATCGGCGCTTTGGTCGGTGTGCAACTGCAGTTTTCATTCCTCGCCGGCAGCCCCTTCCTGTCGTTCATGCTCTTTCTCGGCATCGCCTTCGGCTTCATGTGGGGCATCGAGAGAACCAAGAACAGCGGCATGGGCGTCGTGCTGCTGCTGGCCTTCACGTTCTTCATGGGTCTGATGCTGTCACGCATCCTGCAGGTGGCGCTCGGTTTCAGCAATGGCGGTTCGTTGATCGCCATGGCAGCTGGTGGCACGGGTGTGATCTTCTTCTCGCTCGCCGGTGTGGCGACGGTGACGAAGAAGGATTTCAGCTTCATGGGCAAGTTCCTGTTCATCGGCATGATCGTCGTCCTGCTGGCAGCGGTGGCCAACATCTTCTTCCAGATTCCGGCGCTTGCGCTGACCATCTCCGCGGTTGCCGTGTTGGTGTTCTCGGCCTACATCCTGTACGACATCAGCCGCATCGTCACCGGCGGCGAGGACAACTACATCTCGGCGACGCTGGCGGTGTATCTCGACATCTACAATGTGTTCGTCAGCCTGTTGAACCTGCTGATGGTCTTCAGCGGCGATCGCGACTGAGCGGCGAAGCTCGCCAGAAAAGGGGCAGCCACGGCTGCCCCTTTTCATTCCGCCGGCAGGAAAGCCTTTCCCTGCAGCAGGCGCTGGCCGATGCGCCCCGGGATGCTGGCGAAGACGACTTCATGCCGCGGCAGGGTGACGATGTTGCGCGAGCCGATCAGCTCGCGCAGGGTCGATGAGGCATGGCCGCGGGCTTGCCACTCGCCGAGCAGGCGCGCGAACGCCGGCAGGAAACACATTCCCTCGAGTTCAGCGCGCAGGGTGAAGACGTGGTCGCCGGCGACGCGCGATGGCTCTTCGACCAGCCGCTCGATCGCCTGCTCGACCGATGTCGATCCGGTCGCCAGCAGCTCGTCGATCGTCGGCAATGTCGTCGGCAACTGGGGACAGAGGACGATTTCGCCGTCGATGACCGGTATGAACGGCGATGTCCCGCGGCAGTCACTGGCGTAGCCCAGGCCAAGGCGCTGTGTCAGGCGCAGCGCATGGCGGTTCGTCCGCCAGCCGGGTGCTGCACAGGCATGCGGCTGCTCACCGAAGATGTCGGTGAAACGCCGGCAGGCCCGCGTCATCTCGGCTTCGATCCAGGCGTTCGCGGCGCTCGGCGAGCGGGCTTCCCAGCCTACGCGGTCCCAGGCATGCACGGCGACCTCGAAGCCGGCAGCGCGCGCCTGCAGCATGCCGTCGACGCAGCGAACGCCGATTCGAGGTGCCGGCAGCAGCAGGCCGTAGAGGCGTGTGAGGCGATCGTGGTACCTGGCCGGCGACAGCCGCCGCGACTCGCGTCCGCCGTGGTCGGGACCGAACGAGAAGAAGAAGCTGGCAGCCGCCCGGTGCCGCTGCAACAGGTCGATCAGCGCCGGGACGCCGTGCAGCGTGCCACGGTAACTATCGACGTCTATCTTGAGGGCGATCCGTGTCAAGTCTGGCGAAGGCTGAGAGGTTGTGAAGAAATCGTCGCGAGCAGGCCGAGATGCCAGGCGCGAGCGAGCGAACGACGAGACATATCAGATGGATAGGCGAGGAGTGAGCGCGTGGGCAACGCCGCAGATCGGTCGCGCGGTAGATTCATTCACAACCTCTGGGCCTGGCGCGTGTGCAGCGACCCGGGCGCGGCTCGCGCTCAGGCAAGGAGCAGGCCGGCGGCGACCCGACGTCCCTCGCCGACGAGGACGTTGTAGGTGCGGCAGGCGGCCGCCAGATCCATCACCTCGAGCCCGCGCTGCGCGCGTATCAGCGGTTGCAGCAGCTCGGGTCTGGGGAAGCGCAGCCGCTTGCCGGTCCCGAGGAGAACGATGTCGGCGCCGAGCCCGGCGAGCAGCTCGAAGTCGGTGATGCTCAGGGTCTCGAAGCTGGCCCGCGTCCACTCCGGCAGCAGGCGGTCGGGCAGCACGACGAGGTTACAGGAGTGGCGGATGCCGTTGACGACGACGTGGTCGTCGCCGTAGGCGGTAAAGGTATTGAGGCTTTCTGTCCGGGTGCTCTGAAGCTTCATCGAAATTGCGGCACGGCAGTCGTTGAAGTAGGATTATAGCTTTTTTGCCGACCCTGTCCGGCTTTGCCGTTTGCGGCGGATGTCGTTGGCGGTCCGTCGAACGAGCGGCACGCGCCATTGCTGCCGATCACTTCCCGAGTCTCGACCATGAGAGAGTTCTCCCGCATCAACCGCCTGCCACCCTATGTCTTCAGCATTACCAGCGAGCTGAAGATGGCCGCCCGCCGGCGTGGCGAGGACATCATCGACATGAGCATGGGCAATCCCGACGGGCCAACGCCGCAGCACATCACCGACAAGCTGGTCGAAGCGGCGCTGCGCGAGAACACGCACGGCTACTCGGTCTCAAAGGGAATCCCGCGCCTGCGTCGGGCGATCTGCGACTGGTACCAGCGGCGTTACGCCGTCAGTCTGGATCCGGAGACCGAGGCGGTGGTGACGATCGGCTCGAAGGAGGGGCTGGCGCATCTGATGCTGGCGACGCTCGATCGCGGCGACACCGTCCTCGTCCCCAACCCCTCATACCCGATCCACATTTACGGTGCGATCATCGCCGGCGCGGACATCCGTTCGGTGCGGATGACGTCCGAGGTGGATTTCGTCGAGGAAGTGCAGCGGGCGATCCGCGAGTCGATCCCGAAGCCGAGAATGATGATCCTCGGCTTTCCGAGCAACCCGACGGCGCGCTGTGTCGACATCGAGTTCTTCGAGCGCATCGTCGCTCTCGCCAGGCAGCACGACATCCTGGTGGTGCATGACCTGGCTTACGCGGACATCGTCTTCGACGGTTACCAGGCGCCGTCGATCATGCAGGTCGACGGCGCGCGTGAGGTCGCGGTCGAGTTCTTCACCATGTCGAAGAGCTACAACATGGCCGGCTGGCGGGTTGGCTACATGGTGGGCAATCAGGAACTGTGTCACGCGCTGGTGCGGATCAAGAGTTATCATGACTACGGCACTTTCACGCCGATCCAGGTGGCGTCGGTGATCGCCCTCGATGGCCCGCAGCAGTGCGTCGAGGAAGCCCGCCAGCTCTATCAGGGGCGTCGCAACGTGCTCGCCAGGGGCCTGCACGAAGCCGGCTGGATGGTCGAAATACCGCGCGCCTCGATGTACATCTGGGCGCGCATCCCGGAAGCCTATCGCCAGATGGGTTCGCTGGAGTTTGCCAAGAAGCTGCTCGCCGAGGCGCGCGTCGCGGTGTCGCCGGGCGTCGGTTTCGGCGAGTACGGCGATGACCACGTCCGCTTCGCGCTGATCGAGAACGAGGAACGGACGCGGCAGGCGGTGCGCGGGATCAAGGACATGTTCAGGAAGGACGGCCTGCTCTGAGGCCAGGACGATGAAGACGGTACTGAAATCGAACAAGCTCGACAACGTCTGCTACGACATCCGTGGCGCCGTGCTGCAGCGCGCGAAGCAGATGGAGGACGATGGGCATCACATCATCAAGCTGAACATCGGCAACCTCGCCGCCTTCGGCTTCGACGCGCCGGAGGAAATCCAGCTCGACATGATCCGCAACCTGCCGAGCGCCGCCGGCTACGCGGATTCGAAGGGCATCTTCTCGGCGCGCAAGGCGGTGATGCACTACACGCAGCAGAAGCACATCAAGGGCGTGACGCTCGAAGACATCTACATCGGCAACGGCGTTTCGGAACTGATCGTGATGGCGATGAACGCGCTGCTCAACATCGGCGACGAAGTCCTCGTGCCGGCGCCGGATTACCCGTTGTGGACGGCGGCGGTGAGCCTGTCGAGCGGCACGCCGCGACACTACCTTTGCGACGAGGCCAATGGCTGGTTGCCGGATCTCGATGACCTGCGGGCGAAGATCACGCCGCGGACGCGGGCACTGGTGGTGATCAACCCGAACAACCCGACCGGCGCCCTCTATCCGGAAAGCGTGCTGCGTGAGCTGGTGGAGATTGCCCGGGTACACGGTCTGATCATCTACGCCGACGAGGTGTACGACAAGGTGCTCTACGACGGCGCGACGCATACGGCGATCGCGTCGCTGTCCGAGGACGTGCTGACGGTGAGCTTCAACGGTCTCTCCAAGAATTACCGCTCCTGCGGCTATCGGGCTGGCTGGATGGTCGTTTCCGGAGATCTGCGCGGCGCCCGCGACTACGTCGAGGGCCTCGACATGCTCGCGTCGATGCGCCTGTGCGCCAACGTGCCGGCGCAGCACGCGATCCAGACCGCACTCGGTGGCTACCAGAGCATCGACGACCTGGTCGCTCCCGGTGGCCGCATGTGCCGTCAGCGCGATCTCGCGCATGCGCTGATCACCGCCATTCCGGGCGTCAGCTGCGTCAAGCCGCAGGCGGCGCTGTACATGTTTCCCCGCCTCGACCCGGCGATCTATCCGATTGCCAACGACCAGGACTTCATCGCCGAGTTGCTCACCGAGGAGCGTGTCCTGCTCGTCCAGGGCAGCGGTTTCAACTGGCCTGCGCCCGATCACTTTCGCCTCGTCTTCCTGCCCTATGAAGACGATCTGCGCGACGCCATCGCCCGCATCGCCCGCTTTCTCGCCCACTACCGCAAGCGCGCCGGAACGGCGGCTTGACAGGCACCGCGGACGGTCGCTCCGGCGGCTGCCGCCTCTCCTCGACAACCCTCAATCCTGACTGCTCCATGAAAGCTATCAACGTTGGACTACTTGGCATCGGCACCGTCGGCGGCGGGACGTTCTCGGTCCTCAGCCGCAATGGCGAGGAGATTGCCCGCCGTGCTGGCCGACCGATTCGCATCAGCGTCGTCGCCGACCGCAACCCCGCTCGGGCGCAGGAGCTGACGGCTGGCGCCTGCCGCGTGACCGATGACGCCTTTGCCGTCGTCCGCGATCCGGAGGTGGATATCGTCGTCGAACTCATCGGTGGCTGTGATGTGGCCAGGGAACTCGTGCTGCAGGCCATCGACAACGGCAAGCATGTGGTGACGGCCAACAAGGCGCTGCTCGCCAAACACGGCAACGAGATCTTTGCTGCCGCTCGTGAGAAGGGGGTGATGGTGGCCTTCGAGGCGGCGGTCGCCGGTGGCATCCCGATCATCAAGGCGCTGCGCGAAGGACTGACGGCAAACCGCATCGAATGGATCGCCGGCATCATCAACGGCACGACCAACTTCATCCTTTCCGAGATGCGCGACAAGGGGCTGTCCTTCGCGACGGTGCTCGCCGAGGCGCAGCGCCTCGGTTACGCCGAGGCTGATCCGACTTTCGACGTCGAGGGGGTGGATGCGGCGCACAAGCTCAGCATCATGTCGGCAATCGCCTTCGGCAACGCGATGAACTTCGACAAGGCACACATCGAGGGCATCAGCCGGCTCGATGCGGCCGACATCCGCTACGCCGAGCAACTCGGTTACCGCATCAAGCTGCTCGGCATCACCAAGCGGACCGCCGAGGGTGTCGAGCTGCGCGTGCATCCGACGCTGATCCCGTCGAAGCGATTGATCGCCAACGTCGAGGGGGCGATGAACGCGGTCCTGGTCAAGGGTGATGCGGTCGGTGCGACGCTCTACTACGGCAAGGGCGCCGGTGCCGAACCCACGGCTTCGGCAGTCATCGCCGATCTTGTGGACGTGACCCGAATGCACACCGCCGACCCCGAACATCGCGTGCCCCACCTGGCGTTCCAGCCCGACGCGATGGTCGACCTGGCGATCCTGCCGATCTCCGCCGTGGTCAGCAGCTACTACCTGCGCCTGCGGGTCGAGGACCGGCCGGGGGTGCTGGCGGACGTGACGCGCATTCTCGCCGACAACGGCATCTCGATCGTCGCCATGATCCAGCGCGAACCGGGCGAGGGCGAGGAGCAGACGGACATCATCATGCTGACCCACAAGACGCGCGAACGGGAGGTCGATACGGCGATTGCCGGCATCGAGTCGCTGGCGGCAGTGCGCGGGCGCATCATCCGGCTGCGCCTGGAGGAACTGCTCTAGCATCGTGACAGAGCGCAGCGCAAGTCGCGTCTGGCGGGGCCGCCGTCTCTTGACAGACGGTCTGCGGGACCGTTGTCTGCAGGGTGTCGGCGAAGCGGCATGCTGAGCCGACTGGCGGTCGCTCTGCTCTGGCTGCTGCACTGGCTGCCGCTGCCCGTGCTGGCGCGTTGCGGCAACGCGCTCGGCAGCCTTTCCTTCCACCTCGGCCGGCGGCGGCGTCACATCGTCCTGGTGAACCTCCGCCTGTGTTTCCCGGAACTTGCCGACGAGCAGCGGCGGCAGCTGGCGCTGGACCATTTCCGGGTGCTCGGCCGCAGCATGCTCGAGCGCAGCCTGCTTTGGTGGGCGAGCACGGAGCGCCTGTCGCGCCTGCTCACCGTCGTCGGCGACGAGCACCTGCGGACCCTGGTCGAGGCGGGGCGGCCGGTGCTGATGCTGACGCCGCACTTCGTCGGACTCGACGCCGGTGGCGCGGCGATCGCCATGCGCTTCGATTGTGCGAGCATCTATGCCGTGCAGTCGAATCGCGTCTTCGATCGCCTGTTGCTCCGGGGTCGCCAGCGCTTTGGCGACCAGTTGCTGCTGTCGCGCCAGGAGCCCGTGCGGACCAGCGTCCGGGCGATGAAGTCGGGCCGCCCGCTGTACTACCTGCCGGACATGGACTTCGGGCGGCGAGATTCGATCTTCGTGCCCTTCTTCGGCGTCCCGGCGGCGACCGTTCCCGGTCTGTCGCGACTGGCGCGACTGGCGGGCGCGACGGTCGTTCCCTGCCTGACGCGCATCCTGCCGGACGCTGCCGGTTACCTGGTGACGGTCGGCGAGCCGTGGCAGGATTTTCCGAGTCGTGATGTCGCGGCGGACACGGCACGAATGAATGCCTGGATCGAGCAGGCGATCCGCAGCATGCCGGAGCAGTACTACTGGGTGCACCGCCGCTTCAAGACGCGGCCGGAAGGCGAACCGCGACCCTACTGAGGGTCTTTGCCGGCGCTTTTCGCACCACCGCGGCGCGTCGGCGAACAGAACTGCGGCCGTGGCGGGTATACTGTCGCCGTCTGCAGCATCGCGCCGCAAGGCGATTGGCTGCCGGGCCGGAAACCTGATCCTCTGAGACTTCCCTACCTTGGCACTGAACCTACTCGGATTGTCCGGCGCGCTGACGCACGACCCGTCGGCGGCTCTCTACAGCGATGGCAGGCTCGTCGCTGCCGCCGAGGAGGAACGCTTCGTGCGCGACAAGCATGCCAAGAACCGGATGCCCTACGAGGCGGCGAAGTTCTGCCTCGATTTCGCCGGCATGCGGCCGTCCGATGTCGATGCGGTGGCCATTCCCTTTGCCCCGATCAGCCTGTTGGGGCCGGCGCGCTGGCACTATGCGCGGCGCTACTGGTACGCCCCGGATCGTGCGCTGGACGCCATCCTCACCGGCAATCGCCGTTTTCACCGTTATCGCAGGCGGATCGAGTGGTGTCTGCAGCAACTGGGTTTCGATCTGCGGAAGACCGAGATCGTACCGGTCGAGCACCACCTCGCACATGCCGCGAGTGCCTACCATTGCGCCGGCTTCGAGGAGAAGACGGCGATTCTCGGCATCGACGGCAAGGGCGAGTACGCGACGACCTTCTTCGGTTACGGCGAGAATGGCCGGATCCACAAGATCAAGGAGTTCTACGATCCGGATTCTCTGGGCGGCCTGTATGGTGCGCTGACCGAGTACCTCGGCTTCGAGATGCTCGACGGCGAGTACAAGGTGATGGGAATGGCGCCCTACGGCGATCCGGGGCGCTACGACTTCTCTCGCCTGGCCCGCTTCGCGAACGGTGAGCTGACGGTCAATACCGACTACGCGAACGTGATCGGTTTCCGCCGTTACAAGGAAGCGGGCAAGGGATACTACTTCTCGCCGAAGCTGGTGGACTGGCTGGGGCCGAAGCGCGCGGGGGACGTCGCCGATGACCCCTACATCCATTACGCCGCGAGCATGCAGCAGCTGTTCGAGGATCTGTCGCTGCAGATGCTCGACCACTATCTCGGCGACATCCTGCGGGAGACCGGTCGCCTTGCCTTCTCCGGCGGCGGGGCACTCAACGTCAAGCTCAACCAGAAGATCATTGCCCGCCCGGATGTGCGCGAGCTCTTCGTCCAGCCGGCTTCCGGCGACGCCGGCACGGCGGTTGGCGCCGCGGCCTACGTCTCGGTGCAGCGTGGCGTCGCGGTCGAGAAGATGGAGCACGTCTATCTCGGCCCGGCCTACAGCAACGAGGACATCATCGCTGCCTGCGCGCGCCATCCGGCCCGGCCGGCATGGCAGCGGCTCACGGCGGTCCCCCTGCGCGTCGCCCGCCTGCTCGCGGCCGGCCATCCGGTGGCCTGGTTCCAGGGCAGGATGGAGTTCGGACCGCGCGCGCTCGGCGGGCGGTCGATCCTCGGCTGTCCGAGCGTTGCCGGTGTCGCCGACCGGATCAACGCGCAGATCAAGTTTCGCGAGCGCTGGCGACCGTTCTGCCCGAGCATGCTCGATACCGTCGCCCCGCAGATGCTCGGCAGCGCGCATCCGGCGCCTTTCATGACCTTCACTTTCGAGGTAGCGAACGGCTGGAAGGAACGGGTTCCCGAAGTCGTGCACGAAGACGGCACCTCGCGTGCGCAGGTTCTGCGACGTGAGTTCAATCCGCGCTACTACGACCTGATGCGGGAACTCGAGAGACTGACCGGCAACGGTGTCGTGCTGAACACTTCCCTGAACCGCCGCGGCGAGCCGATGATCTGCTCGCCAACCGATGCACTCAACATGTTCTTCGGCTCCGACCTGCAGTACCTGGTGATGGAGGACGTCCTGGTCGTCAAGGACGGAGCCGAGCGACAGCTGATCGACGCCCAGGACGAATGAACAAGATCAAACTGCTCTACGCAAGGAACATCATCAGCAGAAAGTCGGCACAACAGGAGCTGTCGTTCCTGCTGCTGGTGCACAACCTGGCTTTCGAGAAGACCGTCGAAGTGCGCTGGGCTGGTGAGGACGGCGTCTGGCACAGCTTGCCGGCGGCCCACCACGCGGCCATCGACGGGACGAAGGAATACTGGCTGGCGACGACGGCTGTTGCCCTGGGCGAGGATCGACAACTGCCCGGGAACGTCGAGTTCGCCGTTCGCTACCGCGTCGGCGGCGGCGAGTACTGGGACAACAACGACGGCGCGAACCACCGCATCCAGGCCGACTCGGGGATCATGCCGGGTGCCGGCTGCGCGCTGCTGAACGTCGGCTTCGAGCCCCGCCTGGACGAACCACAGCGACTGCTGCCGGTGGTCGTGGCGGTCGACAGCGGTCTCGGCGTGCGCCGCGTCAGCATCGAATGGACCACCGACGACTGGCGAAGCACGCAGCAGTCGAACGCTCGCTACCGGCGCAACTACTGGGACAGCGAATTCCTCAGCAACGCCCGCAACCCCAACCACTACGGTTGTCAGGTCTGGCAGGCCGGGCTGCGGGTCGGCGACGCCTTCCGGGTACGCTACCGCATCAGCTGTGAGACCAGGCAGCAGGGGGTGCTTCGCGACGATGCGTTCGGCCGCGATTACGTCGTCGAGCGGCGGCCGCTGACGCTGATGATCCTCAACCTGCACTGTTGTCAGGAGGAGGAGCAGGATCGCAAGCTGTCGCAGATCGCGCGGGCGATCGATGAGCTCGGGGTGGACATCGTCTGCCTGCAGGAGGTCGCCGAGCTGTGGAATGAAGGCCGCGGTGACTGGCAGACGAACACGGCGAGGATCATCAACGAGCGGCTCGCGGCGCCGTATCAACTGGTCACCGACTGGTCGCATCTCGGTTTCGAACGCTACCGTGAGGGGGTGGCGGTGCTCAGCCGTCACCCGGTCGAGAGCCACCGGGCGCGCTACGTCTCGCGCAGCACGGACCCCTACAGCATCCATTCGCGCAAGGTCGTCATGGCGCGGGTGCGCGTGCCGCGCTTTGGACTGCTCAACGTCTTCTCGTCGCACCTGAGCTGGTGGGAGGACGGCTTTGCCGAGCAGTTCGGCAATCTCCGCCGCTGGGCAGGTGAGGAGGCGGGCGACGGGATCGCGGCCAGCATGCTCTGTGGCGACTTCAACATCAAGGCCGGCTCACTGGGCTACCAGTTGGTCGTCGAGTCGCGCGAGTATCGCGACCAGTACCTTGCCGCGACCTCCCCGCGGGTGTTCGGCAAGGTTTTCGAAGCCGGTGAGCCCGGCTGGCCGCAGGATCTCGACGACGATCAGCGGATCGATTACGTGTTCCTGCGCCAGGGCAGCCGGTTGCGCGTCACTTCCGCCCGCAGCGTTTTCACCGACCACGATTACGGCAGGGTGTCCGACCATCTCGGCTATCTGATGACCTTCGAACCGACATGATTCGGACCCATTCTCACGGCTGGCTCCGCTGGCGGGCCGGCCTCACACACGACAGGCAGTCATTCGCGACATGGACAAGGCAGAGAACTACGCAGTACCGGTG
>JFAX01000002.1:225151-236087 GCA_000585015.1 Candidatus Accumulibacter adjunctus
GCAGAGAACTACGCAGTACCGGTGCACGCAAACCTAGGTGGTTCCTTCGTGCGCAGCAACGACTTCAACGAAAAGTTCCATCTGCGCTGGGGCAAGATCATCTTCGATGTCTTCTTCGGCGCCCAGCTCAACCTCAAGGTGATCCTGCGGGTCTATCGGGACCACGGCATTTGCGAAACCTACATCGTCGATACCGACCCCTACGACATCCAGTGGAACCACCACAAGCGGCGGACGCGCGACTTCTACATCCACCCCGAGTCGCGCAGCTTCGGCCGGGTGAACTGCGTCAAGTTCGCCTTCGTCGTCCACCGTGACGAACACTCGCTGCCGTCGCAGCTCGAGTACATCTTCATGGACTGGCAGCAGCTGCGCAGCGAGCAGCCGCAGTACCGCAGGATCAGCTCAGACTGGGCGACGCACAATGGCTACCGCACCCATGAATGCAACGCCTGGCAGTTGCAGAGTGACGTCGACTGGTACAACCACCACTTCGACTCGCTGCACCTGATCCCGAAGTTCACCAAGGGGCAGCAGCACCATCCCTACCATCCGAAGCGCTTCATCCACGATCACATCGACAAGGTGATCCGCAGCAAGCACAGGGACCCGAACCGCTTCTGCACGATCAAGGTGAGCGTGGACTGCATCGATGACCACGACTTCACCCGCCACCTGGTGCACGCCAGCGAGCAGGGCGTGTGGGTGCAGTGCATCGTCGACTGGCGGAAAATGACGCTGACCAACAGCGACAACTACGCCCGCCTCAAGCGTGCCGGCGTCGAGCTGCTGGGCGTCTTCTGCACGCCGCACCACCACCTGATCGAAGTCGATCCGGACATGCATACCAAGTTCATCATCTTCAACGATGAGGACTGCATCCTGGGCTCGTTCAACATCACCTTCGACCGCTGGTGGGCGAACTGGGAGTCGGGCATGACGTTCCACTCGAAGGGGGTCTGTCGTCTGCTCGACAACGTCTTCCAGAGCGAACGCGGTGGCGTCAATCAGCGCTATGGCGTCGATCCGCTGAGCCCGTTCAACCTGCTTTACACCTTTGGCCGGCAGGCGCTGCTCGACGGCAGGTATTACCGTCCACACCATGCGATCCTGGCGGAAATCCACCGGGCGAAGCATTCGATCAAGCTGACCCTGTTCCTCATCGGCAACCTGCTCGGCGAGCACGGCGACAGCGTCGTCGATGCGCTGATCCACGCCAGGAACCGCGGCGTGCACGTGCACATCCTGCTCAATGGGCACCTGGCGCGACAGGGCCGCGTCGGCATCGAGCGAAGCATGGCCGAGGAGCTGAATCGCCCGCTGCTTCCCGCCGTACAGGGCCTGCGCACCGCCGGCATAGCGGTCGGTCTGGTGTACGGGCAGACCGATCACCCGGTGCCCTATTCGCCGATCCATTCCAAGTACTGCATCATCGACGAAGCGACGGTCATCGAGGGCAGTTTCAACTGGTACAACACCTCGGTCTTCTCGCACGACCTGCTCGTTCTCGCGACCCATCGCGAGGTGGCGAAGGCCTATCTGCACGAGTTCGAGCAGATCCAGCGGCTGTTCAGGATCTACTACTGAGCGCCGGATCTCTCCGGCTGACAACTGACGATTGACTCCAGGAGCGGCGCCAAGGATACTTCGTCTGCGTGGTTGAAACGCCTTCCCACCGGTTGCACCTTGCCAATGCGGTGGCCAAGAGACGGCGGACCGTCAAGTCGTCCGACAACCATTACGGAGACACCATGCCCTTTGCGATCCTGATTCCAGCTTTTCTCAACACCAACTCACTCTCGAGGAAATCATGTCCAAACTGTTCATCGAAGATCTCGCCCTCGAAGGCAAGCGCGCCCTGATCCGGGTCGATTTCAACGTTCCCCAGGACAAGGTCACCGGTGCGATCACCAACACCAAGCGCATCGAGGCCGCACTGCCGACGATCCAGCATGCGCTCGACAAGGGGGCTGCGGTCATCCTGATGTCGCATCTCGGCCGTCCGGACGGCAAGGCGAAGCCCGAGTTCAGCCTGGCGCCGGTGGCCGTCGCGCTCGAAGGTCTGCTCGGGCGGCCGGTCAAGTTCCTGCCCGACTGCGTCGGCCCCGAAGTCGAGGCCGCCTGCGCCCAGATCAAGCCGGGCGAGGTCATCCTGCTCGAGAACCTGCGCTTCCACATCGAGGAGGAGGGCAAGGCCAGCGTCACCAATGCCGACGGGACGGTCACCAAGCTGAAGGCGAACCCGGACGACGTCAAGGCGTTTCGCGCTTCGCTCACCCGGCTCGCCGACGTCTATATCAACGATGCCTTCGGGACGGCGCATCGCGACCATTCGTCGATGACCGGTGTGCAGCTTCCCGAGCGCGCCTCCGGTTACCTGATGAACAAGGAACTGGCGGCGTTCTCGGCCGTTCTCGAATCGCCGCAGCGGCCGCTGCTGGCGATCCTCGGTGGCGCCAAGGTCGCCGACAAGATCCAGCTGATCAACAACCTGCTCGACAAGGCCGACCAGATCATCATCGGCGGCGGCATGGCCTTCACCTTCAAGAAGGTGCTCTCGGGAATGCCGATCGGCAACTCGCTGTTTGACGAAGAGGGCGCCAAGCTCGTCACCGGCCTGATGGAGAAGGCGCGCGAGAAAGGCAAGGAGATCCTCCTGCCGGTCGATTTCGTCATCGGCGACAAGTTCGATGCCAACGCCAACACCGGCACGGCCAACGATGTCGATGGGATTCCCGATGGCTGGCTGGGGCTCGACTGCGGCCCCGAGTCGACGCGCATCTTCAGCGACGCCATCAGGAAGGCGAGGACGATCATCTGGAATGGTCCGGCGGGCGTCTTCGAGTTCGCGAAGTTCGAGGCCGGCACGCGGGCGATGGCGCAGGCGGTCGTCGAAGCGACGGCGGCGGGTGCGATCACCGTCATCGGCGGTGGTGACACCGCCACCGCGGCGAAGAAATACGGCGCCGACAAGAAGGTCACGCACAGTTCCACCGGCGGCGGCGCGTCGCTCGAGTATCTGGAAGGAAAGATCCTGCCCGGCGTTGCCGCGCTCTCCGAAAAGTGATGCCGACGGCCCCGGCCAGGCCGGGGCCATCGGCTTAGCCAGTCATCCCCGCCATACAACATCGAGGAATACCATGCGCAAAATCGTAATCGCCGGCAACTGGAAGATGAACAAGACCGTTGCCGAATCCGTGAAACTGGCTGGTGAAGTGGTCGCTGCCGCCAGGGACATCAAGCACGTGGTCGTCGCCATCGCCCCGACCCATCTCGCGCTGGCGAAGGTCGCCGAAGTCGTGAAGGGAAGCAACGTCAAGCTTGCCGCGCAGGATGTGCACTGGGAAAACCAGGGTGCCTTCACCGGCAAGGTCAGCGCGGACATGCTCAAGGAGATCGGTGTCGAGTACGTGATCATTGGCCACTCCGAGCAGCGCAGCTACTTCGGCGAGACCGACGAGACGGTCAACAAGAAGGTCCGCAAGGTCCTCTCGCTCGCCATGAAGCCGATCGTCTGCATCGGCGAGACACTGACCGAGCGCAAGGAAGGCCGGCTTGAAAGCGTCCTGACGACGCAGGTCAACGGCGCCTACGCCGGTCTTTCCGCCGACGATGCGCTTTCCACGGTGATCGCCTACGAGCCGGTCTGGGCCATCGGCACCGGCGTCACCGCCAGCGACGACGAGGCGCAGGAGGCACACGCCTTCGTCCGCGGCCTGCTGGCGAAACTCTACGGCGACAGCGTCGCCCAGTCGATCAGCATTCAGTACGGCGGTTCGATGAAACCCGAGAACGCTGCCGGCCTGCTGGCGCAGAAGGACATCGACGGCGGCCTGATCGGCGGTGCGGCGCTGAAGGCAGACAGCTTCCTCGGCATCATCGCGCCGGGCGAGGCGCTCAGCAAGTAGCCCAAGGGCGCGGCGGGCGGCGCACCGCAGCGTCGCCCGCCTGCCGGCCGCACCTGCTCCTAAGCCTGTTTGACAGTCAGCAGGCTCTCATCCCACTTGTCGTGCTTCTCGAAGCCGAGTAGGTTGGCGATCGTCGCGGCGATGTTCGACAGGCCTGCGCTGGCGGTCTGCTTCAGGCCGAGCCGGCCGCCGCTGACCTGGTCGTAGAGGATCAGCGGCACCGGGTTCAAGGTGTGCGAGGTCTTGCTCTTGAACGACCCGTCCGCATTCCTGGCCGGTTGTCCGCTCTTCTTGTCGATCTCGTACATCTCGTCCGCATTGCCATGATCGGCGGTGATCAGGGCAACACCGCCCATCGCGTCGATCACCGGCAGGATGCGTGCCAGCTGCAGGTCGACGGCTTCGATCGCCATCGTTGCCGCGCGGAAGTGCCCCGTGTGGCCGACCATGTCGCCGTTCGCGAAGTTGCAGCGCAGTGTCCGGTACTGCCCGCTCCTGAGGGCAGCGATCATCGCGTCGGCGATCTCAGCAGCCTTCATCCACGGCCGCTGTTCGAAGGGGACGACGTCGCTCGGCACCTCTTCGTAGGTCTCGCCAGCAAACTTGTTCGAGCGGTTGCCGTTCCAGAAGTAGGTCACGTGGCCGAACTTCTGCGTTTCGGAACAGGCGAACTGGGTGATCCCGGACTTGGCAAACCACTCGCCCATGGTGTCGAGGATCGCCGGTGGGTCGACCAGGAAGCGCTTGGGCAGCTTGAGGTCGCCGTCGTACTGCAACATTCCGGCGTAGGTCACGCGCGGTACGCGGACGCGGTCGAACTTGTCGAAGTTTGCCTCCTCGAAGGCACGGGTGATTTCGATCGCGCGGTCGCCGCGGAAGTTGAAGAAGACGACCGAGTCACCATCCTCGATGGTGCCCACCGGCTGGCCGGCGCTGGCGATCACGAAAGACGGCAGATCCTGGTCGATCGTTGCCGGCGAGCGCGCGCGCAGTGCTTCGATCGCCTGCGACGCGCTGGCGTACTGCTCGCCCTGACCGAGGACGTGCGTTTGCCAGCCGCGTTCGACCATGTTCCAGTTCGCCTCGTAGCGGTCCATGGTGATGCTCATGCGGCCACCGCCGGAGGCGATGCGGGCGTCGAAGCCTGCTCCACTGACCTCCGCCAGGAAGGCTTCGAACGGCAGGACATAGTCGAGGGCACTGGTTTCGGGAACGTCGCGCCCATCCAGCAGGATATGGACGCGCACGCTCGGCACCGCTTCATCCTTCGCGCGCAGGATCATTGCCCGCAGGTGGTCGATGTGGCTGTGCACGTTGCCGTCCGAAAAGAGGCCGAGGAAGTGGATGACGCCACGGCCTGCCTTGGCACCGGCGACGATCTGCTGCCAGGCTGCGCCTTGCCAGATCGAGCCCACGGCGATGGCGTCGGCGACCAGCGCGGCACCCTGGCTGTACACCTGGCCGGCGCCGATGGCGTTGTGGCCGACTTCGGAGTTGCCCATGTCGTCGTCGGAGGGCATTCCGACCGCGGTGCCATGGGCACGCAGGGTGATGTTCGGGCAACTGGCGAGAAGGCGGTCCAGGGTGGGTTTCCTGGCCGCGGCGATGGCGCTGCCGACATCCGTCCTGGCGATGCCGTAGCCATCCATGATGATCGTGACAACAGGGCCCTGAATTCCGGGGAAGGAGGCAGATTTCTGCAACATGATGGATTCCTGGGGAGGTTGAGTGTGGGAAAGCAGGCCGCCGAGGGTCGATGTGCAGCGGCGTCAGTGCCAGTATACCGCAAGCCGGAAGCCGTCGCCGAACAAAGAATCCCGTTTGAAAACGATCACTTGCACGCAACTTGCTTGGCCGCTTGTGGGCTCGTGGCGAGGCCGACGAAGGCTTCGCGGCAACTAGCGGGGTTGCTGCAGGCCGATCACCGGCTGCCGTCGGCGGACACGGATGCGGACTCGCTTGCGGACCCGTTGTGGTGTTTCCTGTTGCCGATTGACGGGACGCCTCCTGTGGCGGTGCTTGCGGGCACGCCGGGTGGCGACCAGCAGCGCGATCTTGCCGGCGACCAGCAGGAAGGCGAGGACCCAGACCAGCGGATAGGCGAGCACCTCCCTGAGGAGTTCGATGACGTGCAACGGCGGGCCGGCATCGTGGCTGGCGGGCAGCGCCGTTGCCGCACGCCCTCCGGCAAGGGGAGGGCGGTGGTCGCCCGACGCGTCGCCGACGGTCAGCGAGAGCTCGCCGTGTCCGATCGAGGCGTGACCGTCGCTTGCGCTGTAATGAAAGCCTTCAATCCCGGCGAGAGAGAAGCTGACCCGCCCGCCGGGGCCCCTGCGTGCATCGGTGGTTTCGACGATGAGGTCGGTTGCTGCCTGCTGCAGGTTGTTCAGGTCGGCGAGGATGTCCTCGACACCCGGCAGCAGGCCTGCGGGCGGTGGGAGCGGCGAGCCGCCAGGCGCGGCAGCCGGCCCCGACAGCCCTTGTCGGCGCGTTCTCCCCGGTGACGGTCGTGATGCCGGGGCAAAGGGATGCGCGGCTTCGTCGGCATCCAGCGCTGGCATTGCCGGCAGCGGCAACGGTCCATGCGACAGCCATTGCGGCAACGCCTCTTGCTCGTCGAGGGCGCCGGCAAGATCGGGCGAAGCCGACCAGTTCGTCGCGCTCGGTTCGGCCAACCGTGCGGCCGCGGTCGGCGGCAATGTCCCGGCGTCATTGTCGGCGATGCCGTGGGCCAGCGCATCTCCGTTGAGCAGCACGTACGCCACCACGAATATCGGCGTTCGCCAGCGGCGGTACGGTCGAGCGCCTTCAGGCGGTCGCGAGCGCCCGCCGATCCCGCCGTTCAGAAGCGCGATATCTGTCCCCAGGTTTCCTCCTCACGCCACGGCCGGCGCGGCTCGTTCCACTGCTGCGGCCGGCCGTCGGGCACCAATGCTAGAATACTACAGCAACCTCGGCGCCGGGCGTTGCCCGTGGAGAAGACCGTTCCAATGAGCACCTCATCGCTGCAGGATGTCGCTTGGCACTCGCTGCCGGCAGAGGAAGCGGCGGCCCGCCTGGCTGCCAGTTTCGAGCAGGGGCTCGACGATGCGGAGGTGAGCTGCCGCCGTTCGCAACACGGCGAGAACCGGCTGACGCCAGCCCCGAGCCGGGGACCGCTCCTGCGCTTCGCGCTGCAGTTCGTGCAGCCGCTGGTGCTGGTGCTGGTGCTGGCCGGGCTGGTCACCGCCGTTCTCGGCGAATGGGTCGACGCCGCCGTGATCTTTGGCGTCACGCTGGTCAACGCGATCATCGGCTTCATCCAGGAAGGTCGCGCCGAGAGCGCCCTGGCGGCGCTTGCGCGCTCGGTCATCAGTGAGGTCACGGTCCTGCGGGGGGGTGGCAAGCAGCGCCTGTCATCGACCGAGCTCGTTCCCGGCGACGTCGTCCTGCTGGCCGCGGGCGACAAGGTGCCAGCCGACCTGCGGCTGTTCCGCAGCCGGGATCTGCAGGCGATCGAGGCGGCGCTGACCGGCGAGTCGACGGCCGTTGCCAAGAGCGGCGATACCTTGCCGGAGAACACCCTGCTCGGCGAGCGTTGCAACATGGCCTACGCCGGGACCGTGATGATCAGCGGTCAGGGGGCCGGCGTCGTCGTGGCGACTGGCGACCATACCGAAACCGGTCGCATCTCGCGGCTGATCGCCGAGGCGCCCGATCTGACGACGCCGTTGACGCGCCGCATGGCGGTATTCAGCAACTGGTTGCTGCTCGCCATCGGCCTGCTCGCCGCGCTGACCTTCGCCGTCGGCATCTGGCGCGGCGAATCGGCTTTTGCCATGTTCATGGCGGCGGTGGCGCTGGCGGTTGGCGCGATTCCGGAAGGGCTGCCGGCGGCGATGACCATCACCCTGGCCATCGGTGTGTCCCGCATGGCCAGGCGGCGAGCGATCATTCGCAAGCTGCCGGCGGTCGAGACCCTCGGCAGCACGACGGTGATCTGTTCGGACAAGACCGGGACCCTGACGGAGAACCAGATGACCGTGCGTGAAATCCACGCCGGTGGCGTCCGGACGGTGGTCAGCGGCAGTGGCTATTCGCCAAACGGCAAGGTCGGCGATGGTGGCGACGTGACCGGCGCGCTGCGTGAGTGCCTGGTCGCCGGGGCGCTGTGCAACGATGCCGGCCTTAGCAGGAGCAACCGCCACTGGGAGATCGTCGGCGATCCGACCGAGGGAGCGCTGCTGGTCGTTGCGCGCAAGGCGGGGCTCGACGAGCGGACGCTGCAGAAGCTGTTTCCGCGTCTGGACGAAATTCCCTTCGATTCCGCACGGCAATACATGGCGACCCTGCATGACATCGACGGAGCCCGGGTTGCCTACTTCAAGGGGGCGCTCGAGCAGTTGCTGTCGCGTTCGCTGAGCATGCTGGATGGCAACGGGCGGAGCGTCGCGCTGCGCCGCGAGGAGATCGAGAGCGCTGCCGCGACGATGGCGGCGGCAGGTCTACGGGTGCTGGCGGTCGCTCGTCTCGCCGCTGGCGCCGCCGTCTCGCTGAGCGCCAGCAGTGCCGAAGCCGGTCTGGAGTTCGTCGGATTGGTGGGGATGGTCGACCCACCGCGACCGAAGGCGATCGCCGCGGTCAGGACCTGTCACGCAGCCGGCATCACGGTCAAGATGATCACCGGCGATCACGCCGCCACGGCACTTTCGATCGCCCGCCAGATGGGGATCGCCCGCGCCGGTGAGACGGCGATCGGTGGCCGCGAGCTGGCGGCGCTCGATGATGCGGCGTTGTGCGAAGTGGTGCGCCGAGTCAACGTCTTCGCGCGTGTCGAGCCGGCGCAGAAGCTGCGCCTGGTGCGGGCGCTGCAGGCGAATGGCGAGGTGGTGGCGATGACCGGTGACGGGGTCAACGATGCGCCAGCGCTGAAGCAGGCCGACATTGGCATCGCCATGGGACTGGGCGGGACCGAAGTGGCCAAGGACGCCGCCGAGATGGTCCTCACCGATGACGATTTTGCCGCCATCGAGGCTGCCGTCGAGGAGGGCAGAGGGGTTTACGACAACCTGGTGAAGTTCATCACCTGGACCTTGCCGACCAACTTCGGCGAGGGTCTCGTGATCGTCGCAGCGATCCTTGCCGGGGCGACGCTGCCGATCACGCCGCTGCAGATTCTCTGGATCAACATGACGACGGCGGTCTTTCTCGGCCTCATGCTGGCCTTCGAGCCGATCGAGCACGCGGTCATGCGCCGTCCGCCGCGACCGCCGGGAACGCCGATTCTCGACGCAGCGCTGGTCTGGCGGATCGTTCTCGTCAGCCTGTTGTTGCTTGCCGGTTCCTTCGGGCTGTTCCTGCGCGAGCTGGCGCAGGGCCATTCGCTCGCCGAGGCGCGTACGGTCGCGGTGAACGTCTTTGTCGTCGTCGAGGGCATGTACCTTTTCAACTGCCGCTCGCTGAAGGTCTCGGCGCTGCGGCTGAGGCTCTTCTCCAACCCGGCGATCTGGTACGGGATTCTGGTGATGGCCCTGCTGCAGGCTGCACTGACCTACCTGCCGCTGATGAACCGCCTGTTTGCCACGGCGCCGATCGGCGGGCGGGAATGGCTCGAGATCGGCGCCGTTGGCGTCCTCGCCTACCTCGTGGTCGGCGTCGAGAAGCAGCTGCGCGCGCGTCGTTGACTCGCCTGTTCGTCTGCAGCGCTGAACTCCGGTCATGCCATAATGACTAAGGGGCACCGCGGCCGGTGGCAACCGGCCTTCTTCGGTCCCTCCAACCCCCATTACCGACCAGGACCCGACATGACAAGCACAGTGACTCTCGGTGGCAAGCCCTTTCAGCTCAGTGGCAGTTTCCCGCAACCAGGCCAAGTGGCGCCAGCCTTCTCGCTGGTTGGCAAGAACCTTGCCGACGTCACGCTGAGCAGCTTTGCTGGCCAGCGCAAGATTCTCAACATCTTTCCCAGTATCGACACTCCGACCTGCGCCACCTCGGTACGCAAGTTCAACGAGCAGGCGAGTGCGCTGCCGGGAGTCGTCGTGCTCTGCATCTCTGCCGATCTGCCCTTTGCGCAGAGCCGCTTCTGTGGCGCCGAAGGACTCGACCGTGTGGTGACGCTGTCGACCATGCGTGGTCGGGAATTCCTCACCGATTATGGCGTCGCGTTGAGCGAGGGACCATTGGCCGGTCTGGCGGCGCGTGCGGTGCTCGTTCTCGATGCCGACGATCGCGTGCTCCACAGCCAGCTCGTCGCCGAGATCAAGGACGAACCGGACTACCCGGCAGTCCTGCAGGCTCTGGCCTGAGGTGGTCGTCGGCGCGGTGCCGGAAGGCGAGGTCAGCGATCCCGTCGGGCAGCGTCAGGGGATCCAGTCGGTCGAGATCGGCACCCGCCTGCTGCAGGCACTGGCGAGCAGTGGTCGCTCGATGCTGCTGCGCGACCTGTCGCGCAGTGCCGGCATGCCGGCGGCCAAGGCGCGTCGCTACCTGGTCAGCTTCATCCGCATGGGGCTGGTCGAGCAGGATGCCAACACCGGGCGCTACGACCTGGGCGGCTTTGCGCTCGATCTCGGGCTCGCCAGCCTGGCACGGCTCGACCCGGTGCGTCTGGCCGGCCCCGTGCTCGACGATCTCTGCGAGCGTACGGGCGAGACCGTCGCCCTCGCCATGTGGGGCAACCGCGGTGCGACCTGCGTACGCTGGCTCGAGGCGGGCGGCCCGGTCACCGTGACCCTGCGTACCGGCGTCGTGCTGCCGCTGCTCTCGTCGGCCACCGGATTGGCCTTTGCTGCCTTCTTTCGTTCGCCCTATCTGCGCCGGATGCTCGATGTGGAGATCGAGGCGGCGGCGGCGGCGAGGCAGGCGACGCCGGCAGCGTTGCGCGCGGCGCTGGCGGTGCAGCTCGACGAGGTCCGGCGGCACGGTATCGCCCGCGCCGCCGGCAGCGTCACGCCCGGGGTCAACGGCTTCAGTGCACCGGTCTTCAACCACGCCGGCCGCATGGTGGCGGCGCTGACCCTGCTCGGCATCATCGGCAGTTTCGACCT
>JFAX01000002.1:236265-248798 GCA_000585015.1 Candidatus Accumulibacter adjunctus
CTCGGCATCATCGGCAGTTTCGACCTCGACTGGGACAGCCCGACGGCACGGCTGACGAAGGAAGCCGCGGCGAACCTGTCGCGCCGGCTCGGATACGGTGGTGGCGAGGCGGCGGAGTGCGAAGCTCCGGCGGGCCACGGCGACGCAGCACCAGGCGGTGGTGGGTCGCAGACCTGACTGTCGCCCGGGCTGCGGTGCCTGTTGCATCGCGCCCTCGATCAGCACGCCGATGCCCGGCCACCCGCATGGCAAGGCAGCCGGCGAGCCTTGCGCCAGTCTGGCTGCCGATCATCGCTGTCTGCTCTGGGGCAGAGCGGAACGTCCGCCCTGCTGTGCCGGGTTGCAGCCGTCGGACGAGATGTGCGGTAGCGATCGCGAGCAGGCGATCGCCTGGCTCGACGCGCTCGAGCGGGCAACCCGGCCCTGAATGCTAGAATGGCGGCTTTTTGAAAGTCTGCTGTGGATTTCCTGCTGCTGCTGAAGGCCCTGATTCTCGGTATCGTCGAAGGGATCACCGAATTCCTGCCGATCTCCTCGACCGGTCACTTGATCCTTGCGGGCGATCTGCTCGGTTTCAACGACGAGCGCGGCAAGCTGTTCGAGATCGTCATCCAGTCGGGGGCGATGCTCGCCGTCTGCTGGGAGTACCGGGCGAAGATCGGCAGCGTCGTCCGCGGACTGCCGAGCGAGCCCGCCGCGCAGCGCTTCGCGCTCAACATCCTGGTCGCCTTCCTGCCGCTGGCGGTCATTGGCCTGCTCTTCGGCAAGGCGATCAAGGCGCACCTGTTCAACGCGCCGGTGGTGGCGGCGGCGTTCATCATCGGCGGCCTGGTCATTCTCTGGGCCGAGCGTCGTGAGCATCGCATCCGCATCGAATCGATCGACGATCTGTCGCTTGCCGATGCCCTCAAGCTTGGCCTGGCGCAGGCGCTGGCGCTGATTCCGGGCACCTCCCGCTCGGGGGCGACGATCATCGGCGGCCTGTTTTTCGGCCTGTCGCGGCGGGCCGCGACCGAGTTTTCCTTCTTCCTGGCGATGCCGACGCTGATCGGCGCCAGCATCTACCAGCTCTACAAGGAACGTGCGCTGCTCTCCTTCGACGACCTGGGGATGTGGGTGGTCGGTTTCGTCGCCTCGTTCATCTCGGCGTTCTGGGCGGTGCGTGGCCTGCTGCGCTACATCAGCACGCACGACTTTTCGATCTTCGCCTGGTACCGCATCGCTTTCGGCATAGTCGTCCTGCTCACCTGGCACTACGATCTGATCGCGTGGACCGCTGGCTGAGATGGCGGCCGGATCGCGCATTCTCTACCTGCACGGCTTCTGTTCGTCGCCGGCATCATGGAAGGCACGGCTGCTCGGCGATTGCATGGTGGCACGCGGCCTCGGCGATCGTTTCAGCTGTCCTGCCCTGCCACCCGCCCCGTTGGCCGCCATCGCCAGCGCCGAGGCGGCGCTGTCTGGCGCCACGGGCGAGACGACGCTGGTCGGCAGTTCGCTCGGTGGTTACTACGCGAGCTGGCTGGCGGAGAAGCACGGTCTGCGGGCGGTCCTGATCAATCCGGCAGTGATGGCAGCGGAACTTCTCTGTGGTCTTGTCGGCAGACACAGCAATTTCCATAGCGGCGAAAGTTTCGACTTCACTGACGAGCATGTTGCCGAGCTGCGTCGGCTGGAGGCACCGCAGGTGAGCGTGCAGCGCTACCTGCTCTTGGTCGAGACCGGCGACGAGGTTCTCGACTACCGCCAGGCGCTGGCACGCTATGCCGGCAGCCGGCAGATCGTCATCGAGGGTGGCGACCACAGCTTCCTCAGCTTTCCCCGTCTGCTGCCGCAAATCATTGAATTCTGCGGGTTATAATGGCCGCGATGTACGTACTGTTCGAAGAGGAGGGCGCCTTTCGCGCGGCCACCATTCTGACCGACAACGACAGCTCGTTGCAGGTCGAGAGCGCATCGGGCAAGCGCAGCAAGATCAAGGCGGCCAGCGTCCTGTTGCGTTACGGCGAGCCGGCGCCTGCCGTCCTGCTTGAGCAGGCCGAATCGCTGTTGCCGGGCATCGAAGCGGACTTTCTCTGGGAGTGTGTCGCTGATGGAGAATTCCATTTCGCCGACATCGCCAACGAATACTTCGGGCACACCGCGACTGCGGCTGAAGCGGCGGCGCTGCTGCTGGCGCTGCACGCAGCGCCGATCTATTTTCACCGCAAGGGTCGCGGCCGCTTCCGCAAGGCGCCGCCGGAAATCCTGCAGGCGGCTCTCGCCGGTCTCGAGAAGAAGCGTCAGCAGGCGCTGACGATCGAGCGCATGGTGGCGCAACTGACGTCGTTCACCCTGCCGCCGGAGTTCCCGCCGCTGCTCGCGCAGCTGCTCTACAAGCCGGATCGCAGTCGCGCCGAGAGCAAGGCTCTCGAAGCTGCGTGCAGTGAGACGGGCCTCACGGCTGTCCACCTGCTGTACCGCTGTGGCGCCATCCGTTCGCCGTACGACTATCATCTGCAGCGTTTTCTGCTGGAGCAGTTCCCGCGCGGGACGGCTTTTCCCGCCGTCGAGCTGCCGTCTCTGCCGGTTGAGCTGCCGCATGCTGCCGTGCAGGCCTTTTCGATCGACGATGCGACGACGACCGAGATCGACGACGCGTTTTCGGTGCAGTCACTGCCCGGTGTCGGCTGGCGGGTCGGCATCCACATTGCGGCTCCGGGGCTCGGCATCGCGCCCGGCTCGGCGCTCGACGGGATTGCGCGTGCCCGTCTGTCCACCGTCTACATGCCCGGAAGCAAGTTCACGATGCTGCCGGAAGCGGTAGTGGATCGCTACACTCTGGCGAGTGGGCGAGCAATTCCGGCCGTTTCGCTCTATCTGACGGTGACACCCGAAATGGAGATCATCGGCGAGGAGTCACGGCTGGAGCTCGTTCCGGTCGCCGCGAACCTGCGCCATCACGACATCGAGCCGTTGTTCAACGAGCGGACTCTGGCTGCCGGGCTGGCGGACTTTCCCTTCCGCGACGAGCTGCTGACGCTCTGGCAACTGGCCAACGCCTGCGAGGGCCGGCGTGGCAAGCCGTCGGCGACGGCGGACAACAAGGACTTCAACTTCCGCATCGAGGGCGATCTCGCCGACGCCGAAGGCTGTCGCGTCGAGATTTCCGCGCGCCGTCGCGGCAGCCCGCTCGACAAGTTGGTGGCCGAACTGATGATCGTTGCCAACAGTACCTGGGGCGCCTTGCTCGCCAGCCGAGGGGTGGCGGCGATCTACCGCGTGCAGGGCGGTGGCAAGGTGCGCATGAGCACGGTGCCGCAGGCTCACGAGGGACTCGGGGTGAAGCAGTATGCCTGGTTGTCGTCACCGCTGCGGCGCTATGTGGACCTGCTCAACCAGTGGCAGCTGCTTGCCTGCCTGCAGTCCACGACGCCGCCTTTTGCCGCCCGCTCGGACGCGCTGTTTGCCGCCCTGCGCGACTTCGAACTGACCTATGCCGCCTACGCCGAATTTCAGCGCGGCATGGAACGTTACTGGTGCCTGCGCTGGTTGCGGCAGCAGGGAATCGAGCGCATTGCGGCGACCATCGGCCGCGAGAACCTGGCGCGGCTCGACGACCTGCCGTTGGTACAGCGTCTGCCCTCGGTGCCGGAGCTCAAGCCGGGGCAACGAGTGCTGCTGCAGGTCGAATCGGTGGACTACCTGACCCTGGGCCTCGGCTGTCGCTATGTCGAGACCCTGTCGTCGTCGACGGAAGAGGACGTGGTGGACACCCTGCCGGAGGCCGTCGATTGAGGTGAGGCAGCGATCGGTGCATCGGTTCGAGCGATGGTCGGCCAACCACCGGTTGGCGCTGGCGGTCGGTTTTTCACTGCTGCTGCATGGCCTGCTGTTGTCGCTGCATTTTCGTTTCCCGGAAGCGTCGCGTGCCGCCCGCGAGCGGGCGCTCGACGTCGTCCTGGTCAATCGTCGTTCTGCGCGCGCACCGGAGGAAGCGACGGTGCAGGCACAGGCCAACCTCGACAATGGCGGCAATACCGAGCACGAGCGCCGGGCGAAGACGCCGATGCCGGCCGCGCCCCGGCAGCAGCAGGGTGACGAGCTCGAGCACTCGCAGAAGCGGGTGCAGGCGCTCGAGGCGCATCAGCAACGGCTGGCGACGCAGGCTCGGAGCCACGATTCGGTGCCGGCGACCGCCGCCCGCGAGGCGCAGCCGGATCCCGTGGCGAACCTCAGTGGCCGTGACCTGGCACAGAGTGCGCTGGCGATGGCGCGTCTCGAAGGCGAGATCGCCAAGGAACTCGATGAATACAGCAAGCGGCCGCGCAAGCAGTTCATCGGCAGCAGTGCGATGGAATACCGCTTTGCACAGTACTTCGAGGAGTGGCGACAGAAGGTCGAGCGCGTCGGCACGCTCAACTACCCGGCCGAGGCGCGTGGCAAGCTCTACGGCAGCCTCGTCCTGACGGTGACGGTGCGCAGTGACGGCAGCGTCGACTCGGTCGAGATCAACCGCTCTTCCGGCCACCGGATCCTCGACGACGCAGCGCGCCGCATCGTCGTCATGGCCTCGCCGTTTGCCGCCTTTCCGCCGGCCATCCGGCACGATACCGATACTCTGGTGATCACCCGGACGTGGAATTTCACCCAGCGCGACAGTCTGGAGACCAAGGCCGCGAAGCGATGAGCGACCGCTACTGCGTCTTCGGAAACCCGGTGGGGCACAGCAGGTCGCCGGCGATCCACGCGGCCTTCGCCGCCGCGTGCCACCAGGATCTGGTCTACGAGGCGATCCTCGCACCCCTGGAAGGCTTTGCCGCTTGCGTGCGCGCCTTTGTCGCGACCGGCGGTCGTGGCGCCAACGTCACCGTACCGTTCAAGCAGGAGGCCTGCCGGCTGGCGACGCGACTGACGCAGCGCGCGCGGCTGGCTGGTGCGGTCAACACCCTGTCCTTCGATGGCGGCGACTGGCTTGGCGACAATACCGACGGCGCCGGGCTGCTGCATGACCTGACGCACAACCTGGGCTGCCCGATCGCCGGCATGCGTGTCCTGCTGCTCGGTGCCGGTGGTGCCGCGCGCGGTGTTCTCGGTCCGCTGCTCGACGCGGCGCCGAGCCGATTGCTGATCGCCAACCGCAGCCCGGCGACGGCGCACGAACTGGCAGGGCGGATGGCGGGTGTTGGCAATCTCGGCGCCTGCACGTACGCACAACTCGCCGGTGAGTGCTTCGATCTGGTGATCAACGCCACTTCGGCCAGCCTTGCCGGCGACGCCTTGCCTCTGCCGGACGGCCTCTTCGCCGCCGGCAGCCTGGCCTACGACATGATGTACGGGCAGGGGCAGACGCCTTTCCTGCGGCTCGCCGGCAGTCGCGGCGCGACGCGGCTGGCGGACGGCCTCGGCATGCTCGTCGAGCAGGCAGCCGAGGCCTTTCATCTCTGGCGTGGCGTCCGGCCGGAGACGGCGTCCGTGCTGACGGTGCTGCGCGACGGCAGATGAAGCCGCTGCTCTGGGCCAAGCGCCTGCTGCTTGCCGGCGTCGCCCTGCTGCTGATCTACCAGTTCTGGTTGTTCGGCTGGGTCCTCTGGTGGAAGTGGAGCAACCCCGATCTCACCCGTTTCATGGAGATCCGCATCGAGGAACTGCGGCGACAGCAGCCCGAGGCGCAACTCAGGAAGCAATGGGTGCCCTACGACCGCATCTCGCTCCATCTCAAGCGGGCGATCGTCGCTGCCGAGGACGCCCGCTTCGTCGATCACGAAGGCTTCGACTGGGAGGGCATCCAGCAGGCGATCGAGAAGAACCAGAAGAAGGGACGGGTCGTTGCCGGCGGCTCGACGATCTCGCAGCAACTCGCCAAGAACCTCTTCCTGACGCCAGCGCGGACGCCGTGGCGCAAGGCCGAGGAAGCCGTCATCACGCTGATGCTCGAAGCGGTGTGGAGCAAGGAGCGGATTTTCGAGGTCTACCTCAACGTCATCGAATGGGGCAACGGGGTCTTCGGCGCCGAAGCGGCAGCCCGGCATTACTACGGCGTCGCTGCCGCCCAGCTTTCGCGCGAGCAGGCGGCGCGTCTCGCCGGAATGGTTCCCAGCCCGCGCTTCTACGACCGCAACCGCAACGCGCCGGGGCTGGCGAGGAAGACCGCGATCATTCTCGCCCGGATGCCGTCTGCCGACCTGCCCTGAACGGCGGAATCCGGTCGTCGGTGGTGCGCGCGCTGGCCGGTGATCGGCAAGCCTGCGATACTATCGGCCTTTCGCGGCGGCCACGGCCGTCGTTTCCGCATTCTTCCGGGAGTCATCGCCTCATGAAGCTTCGTACCGTTTTCCTGCTGCTCGTCTGCAGCCTTGTTGGCATCTTCGCGGTGATCAACTGGCGCGCCTTCACCACCCCGACGACCTTGTCGCTGGCGGTGACCGAGGTGGAAGCGCCACTCGGGGTGGTGATGCTCGGTATCATCGGCGTTCTGACCGCCGTCTTCCTGGTCTTCGTCGTCTATGTGCAGGCTTCGGCCCTTCTCGACTCGCGCCGGCACGCACAGGAACTGCAGCTCAACCGCGAACTGGCGGACAAGGCCGAAGCGTCGCGCTTCACCGAGCTGCGCAGCTTTCTCGAAGCCGAGTTGCAGAAGCTCGGCGGCCGCGGCGCCGGCGCTCCGGCGGCGAGTGACGCGGCGATCCTCGATCGGCTCGATCGGCTGGAAAGGGAGATGCTCAAGGCGCTCGAACAGTCTGCGAACAGCGTCGCCGCCTGTGTGGGCGAACTCGAGGACCGGCTCGAACGGGCCGGCGATGCGCTGCCGGCGCGCCGCCCGGGAAGCTTTTGAGCGAAGCGGCGGCGCATGCGGGCGATTCGCCAAGGCATCGATTCGTCACGCTCGCGCGGTTCGTTGCTGCCACCTCGGCGGCAGCCGATGGCGAATGAGCGCTGCCCCGCGGCAAGCGCGACGAGCCGACACAGGATGACACCGGACCAGGGAGTCTGAACGGATGATCACCGGCGCCATCAAGAGCCAAGTCGACCAGATCTGGAACGCCTTCTGGTCCGACGGCATCTCCAACCCGCTGGAGGTCATCGAGCAGATCACCTACCTGCTCTTCCTGCGCCGGCTGGACGACCTGCACACGCTGGAGGAGAACAAGTCCGCCAAGCTCAAGAGGCCGCTGGAGCGCCGGGTCTTCCCCGCGGGCAATGATCCCAGGGGCCGTCCCTACGACGACCTGCGCTGGTCGCGCTTCAAGCACTTCGCGCCGGGCGATCTGTACACGGTGCTCGGCGAACACGTCTTCCCGTTCCTGCGCAACTGCGGTGGACTCGCTCTTCGCCGCGCTCCTGCACCGCGCCTTTCGCGGCGAGCTACAGCCATGCGTACCCAAAGCGCTTATTGCAGCAACATGGAGACTCACCCAGTATGCTGAAACACCTACATCTCAAGAACGTCGGTTTGGCCCCCGATCTGCGGGTCGAGTGGGCGCCGCGCCTCAACCTGATTACCGGCGACAACGGGCTCGGCAAGAGCTTCCTGCTCGACTTGGCATGGTGGGCTCTGACACGAACCTGGGCGGGTGCGGTTGCGCTGCCACCGCTGTCCGCAAGGAACCCGCAAATCGAGTACGTCATCCAGGGCAAGGCGGGAGATGCCAAGCCTGTCGTTTCGAAGTTCCGCCGCAGCGACGAGACCTGGCCCGTCGATGCCAAGCGCCCGCCGATGCCGGGAATCGTGGTCTACATTCGCATCGACGGCGGCTTTTCGGTTTGGGACCCGGCGCGCAACTACTGGCGCAGCGACCCTGGCCGCCCTGCTGCTTACCATTTCGCAGCCGACGAAGTGTGGGAAGGGCTCGACGTCCGCGGCCAACGCGTATGCGAAGGACTTGAGCGCGACTGGATCAACTGGCAGGAAGGCCGCAAGCCCCAGTTCAAGGCGCTGGCGGAGGTGTTGCGCGTACTGTCGCCGGTCGCCGAGACGTTGCGTGCCGGCCCGCCGCAACGCCTGTTCATCGGAGAGGGGCGCGATCGTCCGACGTTGCTGATCGGCAGCCAAACGGTGCCAGTCGCCCTGGCATCGGCCGGCGTTCGGCGGGTACTCGCGCTGGCTTACTTTCTCGTGTGGGCGTGGAACGAACACCATGTGGCTGCAGGACTTCTGGGCAAGCGACCCGAGACGCGCGTCGTGATCCTGTTCGACGAGCCAGAAACCCACCTGCATCCACGCTGGCAACGCACGATCGTGCCCAGCGTCCTGGCGGCGGTGGACGCGCTCAGGGGCCCGTCCGATGCGCCGCCGCAAGTGCTCTTGGCGTCGCACGCACCGCTGATTGCCGCATCGCTGGAGCCACTGTTCGACAGCGCCCAAGATGACGTGGCGCGGCTCGATGTGCGCGACGGGGTTGTGGCGATCGATCAAGGCGTCTGGGCACCACAAGGTGACGCAGCGAACTGGCTGGTCTCCGAGACCTTCGGACTGGAGCAGGCACGTTCGCTCGAGGCCGAACAGGCCATCGAGGCTGCCGAAGCCTTCATGCGAGGGGACAGGGCCGCGTTACCGAAAGGACTCGATTGCAGGGCGGCAATCCACAAGGCGCTTACGCGCCTGTTGCCTGCACATGACCACTTCTGGCCACGCTGGATCGTTACCACTAGGCAATTGCCTAGCAAGCGGGAGGAGCGTCGATGATTCAGGCACCAATGCTACCGGAGCCCGCGGACTTCGATGCCCAAGTCCGACAGCCGGGCACGCAGTGGCTGGCGGCAAACCCGACTGCCCTGCGACCCCGAGCCCTCTGGACGCGCTACACGCCGGTGCTTGAAGCCGGGTACGAACGCCTTTGCGGATACGCTGCGATGGCCGACTTCACCGGCGGCACGGTCGATCACTACCGCAGCTTTACCAATCATCGAGCGTTGGCCTACGAGTGGCGGAACTATCGCTTCGCCTCGGCTACGATGAACTCGAAGAAGCGCGCGGCGGACGAGCGCGTGCTGGACCCAGAGGAGGTTCGGGCGGGGTGGTTCGAGATCCTGCTGCCGTCACTGCAGATGCGGGCGACCGACAGAGTTCCGGCCCGCCTGCGCTCCAAGGCCGAGCATACCCTGGACCGACTGGGCTTGGCGGACGGGGAGCGCGTCATCCGCTGGCGACGAAGCTGGTTTGAGCTTTACCAGCACGGCGATCTGTCGATCGAGGGGCTTCGGACGGTAGCACCTCTGATTGCCGAGGCTGTCGAGCGCGACGGCAACCCGTCAGGCAAGCAGGGTGCTTTGCAGCCGTGATGCGCGATCCGCCTTGGCGCTCGCCAGAAGTGACCCGTTTTTGTTTGCGGGACCTGACTCACTGCGCGAGTTTGGCGAGTGGACTGAGGAGGGATGTTGGAGTTTGCGCTGCAGGAGGAAGTATCCTGGCTGCCGAGAATGCCGGAGACGTCTCGTCAAGTTGAACGACATCGATTTCGACAGGAGCCTCCGCGCTTGTTTGACGTTGGCGCCACAATCTAAAATAGCGCCGACCCTTGTTTTAGGTTCGCTACCCATGCACCGATCCGCTCCCGGCCGCTACGTCACCGTCACGACCGCGGGCGAGCCGTTCTCGGCCTTCGTGCCCGTGCCGCTGCCGCCCGAGCCGCCGGTCGTCTGGTCGGCCGCACTGCGCTGGCGCTTCGACGCGGCGCTGGTCGCCCTGGGGCGGCTGGACGCGGTCACCGCACTGCTGCCCAACGCGGCGCTGCTGCTCTACAGCTTCGTGCGCAAGGAGGCGGTGCTGTCCTCGCAGATCGAGGGCACGCAGTCGTCACTGGCGGACCTGCTGCTCTACGAGATCGACGAGCAGCCGGGTGTGCCGGTGGACGATGCGCGCGAGGTCAGCCGCTGCGTGGCAGCGCTCGAACGTGGCCTGAAGAAGCTGCGCGGCGGGCTGCCGTTGTGCACCCGTCTGCTGTGCGAGATGCACGAGGTGTTGCTGACCCATCCCGGCGGCCGGGGCAAGACGCCCGGTGAAGTGCGCCGCTCGCAGGTCTGGATCGGCGGCACCCGGCCCGGCAACGCCGTCTTCGTGCCGCCGCCGGCCGATGCGGTGCCGGCGTGCCTGGCGGCGCTCGAGCGCTTCCTCAACGACGAGCCCGAGCCCGTGCCGCCGCTGATCAAGGCGGCGCTGGTGCACGTGCAGTTCGAGACCATCCACCCGTTTCTCGACGGCAACGGGCGCATCGGGCGTCTGCTGATCGTGCTGCAGCTGGTGGCCGACGGCGTACTGCGCGAGCCGATGCTCTACCCGAGCCTTTTCTTCAAGACGCATCGGGCGCTGTACTACGAGTTGCTCAACGAGGTGCGCCTGCGCGGCGACTGGGAGCGCTGGCTCGACTTCTTCGCCGAGGGCATCGAGGCGAGCGCGACGCAGGGCGTGTCGACGGCGAATGCGCTGCTCGCGCTGGTCAACGCGGATCGCGACCGCATCGCCCGCCTGGGCCGCGCGGCGGCGTCGGCGTTGGCGGTACACCAGGCGCTGCAGCGCCAGCCGATCGCCACCTCGGCCGCGCTGGTCAAGGCGACGCGGCTCACGCCGGCGACGGTCAACAAGTCGCTGGCGCATCTGGAGCGCATCGGCATCGTGGGTGAAGTCACGAACCGGCAGCGCGGCCGCGTGTTCAGCTATCGCAGGTACGTCGAGGAACTGGCTGCCGAACTCGATGCGCCGGCGTGAGCCAGTTCGCCTTCCTGCAGGGTGAGTGGGCGGCCGTGTTCGAGTCCGCCGCGCGGGCCGAGACGGCCGTGCACGCCGATCCCCGCACGGCTTGCTTCTATGCACGGCGCGCGCTCGAACTGGCAGTGGGCTGGGCGTACAAGCACGATGCTTCGCTGAAGCTGCCGTACCAGGACAACCTGTCGGCGCTGATCCACGACCCCAGTTTCAGGGAAGCGGCAGGCGAGGCGGTGTTCAGCAAGACGCGGGTCATCAACACGCTCGGCAACCGCGCCGTGCACGGCCATCGAGCGATTCCGCTCGACGACGCGATGGTCGCGCTGCGCGAGCTGTTCCACGTGACGTACTGGCTTGCCCGCACCTACGGCCGCGCGGCGCGGCCGCCGCCGGGCTTGGCCTTCGACGCGAGCGCGCTGCCGAAGGCGGCACCGGTGCGCGGGCAGACCGCCGAGCAGCTGCAACAGCTCGAAGCGGGTCTGCGCGAGCGCGACGACAAGCTCGCCGCCCTGCTGGCCGACAAGAGCACGCTCGACGAGGAGCTGAAGCGCCTGCGCGCCGAGGTGGCGGCGGCCAAGCAGGCCGCGGCCGCGCAGCCCGACACGCACGACTACTCGGAGGCCGAAACCTGCGACTACTTCATCGACCTGCTTCTGAAGGAGTCTGGCTGGCCGCTCGACCAGCCGCGTGACCGGGAATTCGAGGTCAGCGGGATGCCCAACAACCAAGGCAAGGGCTTCGTCGACTACGTGCTCTGGGGCGACGACGGCAAGCCATTGGCCCTGGTCGAGGCCAAGCGCACCCGGCGCGACGCGCGCGTCGGCCAGCAGCAGGCCAAGCTCTACGCCGACTGCCTGGAGCGCCAGTTCGGCCAGCGCCCGCTGATCTTCTACTCCAACGGCTACGAGCACTGGCTCTGGGACGACAGGCGCTACCCGCCGCGCGCCGTGCAGGGTTTCTACAAGAAGGCGGAGCTGGAGCTCGCGATCCGGCGGCGCAGTACGCGCAAGCCACTGGCGGCGGGGGCGATCAGCCCTGCCATCGTCGAGCGCTACTACCAGACGCGCGGCATCCGACGCATCGCCGAGGCCTTCGAGCGCGACCACGACCGCAAGGCGCTGGTGGTGATGGCCACCGGCGCCGGCAAGACGCGCACGGTCATCGCGTTGTGTGATCTGCTGATGCGCTGCAATTGGGTCAAGCGCGTGCTGTTCCTCGCCGACCGCGTGGCGCTGGTCCAAGGAGAAGCCGCCGCACATCGCCATCTCGGTGGACATGCTCGACACTGGAATCGACATTCCCGAGGTCGTGAACCTGGTCTTCTTCAAGCTGGTGCGCTCGAAGACCAAGTTCTGGCAGATGCTCGGCCGTGGCACGCGGCTGTGTTCGGACCTGTTCGGGCCGGGCAAGGACAAGGAGTTCTTCGGCGCCTTCGACTACTGCCAGAACTTGGAGTACTTCAGCCAGAACATCCCCGCCACCGACGGTGCGCTGGGTGAATCGCTCGGCAAGCGGCTGTTCGATGCCCGGCTCGCCCTGATCGGCGAGCTGGACGGGAAGTTGGCCGAAGCAGACCGCCAGTCGGTGCGCGAGACACGGGCGCCGCCGCATGGACATCCGGAATCCGAGGACGAGGTGCGGGCGCAAGTCGCAGCGTTGCTGCACAGGGAAGTGGCCAGCATGAACCTCGACAACTTCATCGTGCGGCCGCGGCGGCGCATCGTTGAGCAGTACGCCATGCCCGAGGCCTGGACTGTGCTGTCGCCGGAAGCGCTCTCGAACCTGTCGCAGCAGGTCGCGGGTCTGCCGTCGGAACTCGACCCGGAGAACGAGGAGGCAAAGCGCTTCGACC
>JFAX01000002.1:249069-249562 GCA_000585015.1 Candidatus Accumulibacter adjunctus
GAACGAGGAGGCAAAGCGCTTCGACCTGCTGGTACTGAACCTCCAGCTCGCGATGCTGCGATCGGAGCCGGGCTTCGCTCGTTTGCGTGATCAGCTCAAGGAGCTTGCCGGACTGCTGGAAGAGAAGTCGGCGGTTCCGATGGTGCGCGAGCAGATGCTGCTGATCCAGGACGTGCAGACCGACGAGTGGTGGCAGGACGTGAACGTCCCGATGCTCGAAGGGATGCGTCGGCGCCTGCGTGATCTGATCAAGCTCATCGAGAAGCGGAAGCGCAAGCCCATCTACACCGACTTCGAGGACGAGATGGGCGTCGGGACGGGGGTCGAGCTACCCGGCTTCGGCCACGGCACCGACGATGCGAAGTTCCGCGCCAAGGCGCGAGCGTTCCTGCGGGCACATCAGGACCACGTCGCGATCCACAAGCTGCGGATGAACAAGGCGTTGACGGTGGCCGATCTTGCGGAGCTCGAGCGCATGCTCGGCGAGAGCGGC
>JFAX01000002.1:249684-263403 GCA_000585015.1 Candidatus Accumulibacter adjunctus
GCGATGCTTTACGAGTCGCCGTTCACCGACCTGACTGCGCACGGGCCGGATGGACTCTTCGACTCCCCGCAGGTGGACGAGCTGCTGGCGGCAATCGAAAGGGTGCGGCGGACGGCAATGGCAGCTTGAGCGTGCCGGCCGCGCGTGACCGCGGTGATGCCCGCACCGGGTCGCGCGTCTACGGACAGGGGGGCGTGCCCGTCGCAGTTCTCCGGGCGCCGGGCATGGACGGCAGTTTCCCCGTCCTGGGCCCGGCCGCGGCCCAGCGTGTGCTCAGCGACTGCCGGCCGAGCTTCGATGCCTCGCGTTGCCGGCCTGCTTGCCTTGCGTCGGATCGCGGTGGGCAGAGCGCGGCAGACCGGCGCGCCAGTTCGCAGCCGCCTTGTCCGGGCGCTGGTCGGTGTGCGTGGCATTCCGCCTGTCGGCCGCCGGCCCCCCCGGACGGCCCTGCGGGCGGGGCTTCGCCGCCTGCGGGCGGCGCGTCGGCTCGTGCCCGGCGACGATCTCGACCGGGATGCTCTGCCGCGTGAAACGCTCGATTCGTCTGAGGTTGAACTGCTCGGCGTGATGCACCAGCGAGATCGCCAGACCGCTGCGGCCGGCGCGTCCGGTGCGGCCGATGCGGTGCACGTAGTCCTCGGCGGCCTTCGGCAGGTCGTAGTTGAAGACGTGCGTGATCGTCGGCACGTCGAGGCCGCGCGCGGCGACGTCGGTGGCGACGAGGATTCGCACCTGGCCACGGCGCATCGCGGCGAGCGTACGGTTGCGCGCACCCTGGTGCATGTCGCCGTGCAGCGCCGCCGCATTCAGGCCGGCGATGTTGAGGCGATCGCTGACGCTGTCCGCATCGCGCCTGGTCGCGGTGAAGACGAGCGCCTGGTCGATCGACGCGTCGCGCAGCAGGTGGTCGAGCAGGCGGTTCTTGTGCGCCAGATCGTCGACGAAGTGCATCCGCTGCTCGATGTTCCCGTGTCGGGCCGACGGCGCGTCGACCTCGATGCGCAACGCGTCGTGTGTGATGCGCTGGGCCATTGCGCCGACCGTGCCGTCGAGTGTCGCCGAGAAGAGCATCGTCTGACGTGATGCGGGCGTTGCCGCGACGATCCGCTCGATGTCGTCGATGAATCCCATGTCGAGCATGCGGTCGGCTTCGTCGAGAACCAGCATCTGCAGTTGCGAGAAATCGATCCGGCCCGAAGCCATGTGGTCGATCAGGCGGCCCGGCGTGGCGACCAGGATCTCCGGGTTGCGAGCGAGCAATTCCAGCTGCTTCGGGTAGGGCATGCCGCCGAGAATGGCGACGGCCCGCACCTGGTGCATGCGGCGAGCGTACTTCTCGCTGGCGGCAGTGACCTGCAGGGCGAGCTCGCGCGTCGGCGTGAGGACCAGCATGCGTGGCCGTGCCGGCTGCCAGCGTTCCTGCTCACGGCCGCGCGGTGGCGTGCGGCCGCCTTGCCGGCTGGCCCTGGGCGCCGCCGTCGCCGGCCGCTCCTGCAGGGAGAGCCGGTGCAGGGCGGGCAGCATGAAGGCGGCGGTCTTGCCGGAGCCGGTCTGCGCGCAGGTGATCAGATCCCGGCCGGCGATGGCGGCGGGAATGGCTTGCGCCTGTACCGGGGTCGGCACGGTGTAGCCGGAATCGGCGAGTGCTGCGAGGAGGGCGGGGTTCAGCCCGAGTTCTGAAAAGCTCATGTCGTCTTTCGTGTGGGTGCGCGGCCCCTCGCCACAAGGCGGGCGCGGGATGCGGATGAAGCAGGAGGGGCAACGCCAACCAACGAAAGGCTGCGAGACAGACTCTGTCGGATCAACAGGATCCGGCGCCCGTCGGCATTGCAGCCTGGTGCCGGGAGGGCGGGGCTGTGATCGACACCAGAGGGCAGGGGGCTTGAGACTTACGGCCAGGTTCGCGATGCTCGGGGCGTTCGGCAGTTCCACTGCCGAACGCGGCGCGCAGTATAGCACTGCCGCCGGCGCCGTGGCGGTTTCCGAAGGGGCATCGTCGCGCTCTTCGGCTGCCGACTGGCGAGACCATGGCCGGCACGGCCACTGCCGTGATGCACCGAAAGCGTGCGCCTTGCCTCCTTGGCGCACCATCCGCTTGCGTTGGCCGCCGGGTGGCGGCATGCTGTCATCGGCTGGCACGGGCTGATCCGGGCTGATCCGGGCTGGCACATTTTCTGCTTGAGCACGGCAAGTCCTATTGTCGCGGTGAGACTCATGAGCACAGCGTTCTACAACGAGATGTACGATTCGGATGCCGGCCTGCGGCCGCACTATCGCGCCTTTGCCGAATGGCTGGCCGGCACGCCGGCGGAGCGCCTCGAGCGCAAGCGGGCCGAGGCGGACACGGCTTTCCATCGCGTCGGCATCACCTTTGCCGTGTACGGCGAGGAAGCGGGGACCGAGCGCCTGATTCCCTTCGACATCATTCCGCGCATCATCCCGGCGGCCGAGTGGGCGCAACTCGAGGCAGGCCTGCGGCAACGGGTGCAGGCGCTGAACGCCTTCCTGCACGACATCTATCACGAGCAGGCGATTCTCAAGGCCGGTTGCGTTCCCGCCGAGCAGGTGCTGAACAACGCGCAGTTTCGCCGCGAGATGATTGGAGTGGACGTTCCCTCCGGGATCTATGCGCATATCGCCGGCGTCGACATCGTCCGCGCGGGTGCCGGTGAGTCTTACGTCCTGGAAGACAATCTGCGGGTGCCCTCGGGGGTGTCGTACATGATCGAGGACCGCAAGATGATGATGCGGCTCTTCCCCGAGCTCTTTTCGCGGCACATGATCGCGCCGGTCCAGCACTACCCGGACCTGTTGCTCGACAACCTGCGCACGGTGGCGCCAAAGGGCGTCGCCAATCCGACGGTCGTCCTGCTGACACCAGGAGCCTACAACAGCGCCTACTTCGAGCACACCTTCCTGGCGCAGCAGATGGGAATCGAACTCGTCGAGGGGCGGGACCTGTTCGTTCGCGACGAGACGGTGTTCATGCGCACGACGCAGGGGCCGCAGCGGGTCGATGTGATCTATCGCCGTCTCGACGACGACTTTCTCGATCCACTGGTGTTCAACAAGGACTCGATGCTCGGCGTTCCCGGTCTGCTGTCGGCCTACCGCGCCGGGCACGTCACCCTGGCGAATGCCATCGGCACCGGCGTTGCCGATGACAAGTCGGTCTATCCCTACGTTCCCGAGATGATCCGCTTCTATCTCGGCGAGGAGCCGCAGCTGAACAATGTGCCGACCTGGATGCTGCGCAAGCCGGAAGACCTGCGCTACGTCCTGGCGCACCTGCCGGAACTCGTGGTCAAGGAGGTGCATGGCGCCGGCGGTTACGGCATGCTCGTCGGGCCGGCGGCGAGCCGGGCGGAGATCGAGGCGTTTCGTGCCCGCATCATCGCCGCTCCCGAGAAGTACATCGCGCAGCCGACGCTGGCGCTTTCGAACTGCCCGACCTTCGTCGACTCCGGCATTGCGCCGCGCCACCTCGACCTGCGCCCCTTCGTCCTTTCCGGCAAGCGCGGTGTCGGCATGGTGCCGGGCGGCCTGACGCGGGTGGCGCTGCGCGCCGGTTCGCTGGTGGTCAACTCGTCGCAGGGCGGGGGAACCAAGGACACCTGGGTGCTGGAGAACTGAGATGGACGGAGGATCGAGATGCTGAGTCGCACGGCGGACCACCTGTACTGGCTGGCGCGCTATACCGAAAGGGCGGAGAATCTGGCACGACTGCTCGACGTCTCGTACCAGATGTCGCTGGTGCCGCAGTCGATCGCTGCGCAGAACGAGAACTGGCGCGCGATTCTGGCCCTGAACAGCCTCGAGTCGGCTTTCGCCGGGAGCTACCCCGCGGTCAATGTCGACAACGTGTTGCGATTCATGGTCGCCGACGCGACGAATCCGTCTTCGATCTACAGTTGCCTGCGCGCCGCGCGCGAGAACGCGCATGCCGTGCGCGGGACGCTGACGGCGGAAATGTGGGAGAGCATCAACGCCACCTGGATCGAAGTGCGCCAGCAGACCTTCGAGCAGATCCTCGCGCGCGGCATCAGCGAGTTCTTCGACTGGGTCAAGCTGCGTTCGGCGGTGACGCGCGGCGTCACCTTCGGCACCATGCTCAAGGACGATGCACTGCACTTCATCCGCCTGGGAGGTCTGCTCGAACGCGGTGACAACACGGCACGGATTCTCGACATGCAGTACCACATCCTTCGCCAGAGCGACGACGAGGGGGCCAGCGACTTCTACCGCTGGGGAGCGCTGCTGCGCTCGCTGTCGGCATTCCAGGTGTATCGCAAGGTGTACCGCGATGCGATCACCCCCGCCCGTGTCGCCGAGTTGCTGATCCTGCGCATGGACCTGCCGCGCTCACTGCACGCCTGCGCCGACGGGATCGTCCGCATGCTGCAGCTGATCGCCAACGACGCTTCGGCCGAGACCCAGCGCCAGGCCGGCGTGCTGCATGCGCGGCTCCATTTTGCCCGCATCGATGATGTGCTTGCAGGCGGTCTGCACGAATACCTGACCGACTTCATGGATCGCATCTACGAGCTCGGTGACGGCATCAGCCGCGACTTCCTGATTGCTGCCTGATGGCGTGCCTGGCGATGCGACGAGGCCGGCCGTGGTCGGCAGCGGCTTTGCCGCTGGCAACCGTCCGACGGTTCTGCCCCCCGGGCTGCCTGCCGCTTGCAGCTCATTGACCGGCAAGCTGACTTGTGCTCTAATCGCGCCTCCGTCGCCGGCGCGAGTGCCGCAGAGCGTGCGGCAGACGCCGCGCGCAGGTCGACGGGCAGACGGCAGCCGAGCGGCGATGTCTCACCCGCGCAGCGGGGCTGCAGGCGGTCGGGCGATTAACTCAGCGGTAGAGTGCCACCTTCACACGGTGGAAGTCAGTGGTTCGAACCCACTATCGCCCACCATTCGCAGACGGCTTGCATTGCGCGACGAACACCGCCCGTGGGAAGGGCGCCGTGATTCTGGCGTTGCTGGCGCGGCGCTCCAGTCAGCGCATGAGCCGGCAGCTTGCCAGTCTTTCTGTTAGAATCGCTGCCACAGCCGCACAGGCAGGTGGGCAACGAGCTGCAGGAGCATTCCCCGGTCCTCTTCGCCACGACATCACCGAGACATGAGCACGACGCCGCATCCCTCCTTCATCATCGTCGGTCTGACCACTGGCGGCAGGAAGTTTCGTCCGAGCGACTGGGCCGAAAGGCTGTGTGGCGTTCTCTCGGTCTTCGGCGCCGAGAAGAGGATGCGCTATTCGCCCTACGTCGGTCCGCGGACCTACAAGGGAGAGAAGGCGGTTCATGTCGATGGGCGATTGTACGAAATCGAGCCGATGGCTTACCGTTTCGTTCTCCACTTCGCCGAGGACAACGATCTGCAGCTGATCCGCGAGCTCGCAGCGCCTGACCCGCCGGGCACGCCGGGCTAGCCGACGCGCGGGATCGCCAGCTTCTCGCCGGCCATGCCTGGCCCGGTGACGGTGGCGCAGGGGTCGATGCATGCGGGTCGGGGTCGCGATGCCGTTGCCGCGACGCGGCGCAAACATCGCCGGAAACTGGCCGAGGATCGCTCAGACCAGCGACAGCCGGTTGCCATCCACGGCCACCAGCGCCTTCGCCTGATTGAGGTCGGTGGCCCGGCCGCAGGCGTACAGGCAACAGGCCAGCTGGTTGGCGATCGGCAGCGGCAGCGGCAGGTCGCCGACCAGGACGCGGCGCATCCAGTCGACCGTTTCCCGCGCCGCCGGACTGACCGGCAGCTGCGGCAGGTTTCGCAGGCTGTCGTGTTCCGCCTCGAAGAGGATCGCGCTCTCCCCATCATGTACATGCTCGATCGCCGGACGGCGTTTCGGGTTGGCGAAGGGCTCACCCTCGGTGCCGCGCAGCAGAAGCGCGTTGGCGCCGACCGCGCGGAGCACGGCGCGCATGCTGTCGAGGTAGTCGGGGTGCGTTGCCGCGGCCAGGAGCAGTGAGTCGCCCTGAAAGGGGTCGAGCATCTTGACCAGGCTGTGGGCGCTGTTGCGCAGGCCGAGCCGATCGCGCAGGGCCAGCTGCGATGCCAGACCGGGCGCAAGCCGCGGCAGCGGCAGGTAGGCGAGGCCGTTGTCGTCCAGGCGCTCCTGCGCTTCGCGCAAGCTGTCACATGGCGCCAGTCCGTATTCACAGAACACCTGCTCGCTGGTGACGCGTCCGTAGTCCTGGCTCAGGCCGTGCACCAGAACCGGCACGCCATGGCGGCGCAGGAGCAGTGCCAGCAGCGGCGTCAGGTTGGCACCACGGCGGGCGCCGTTGTAGCTCGCGATGACGACCGGCCGGGCGCGGCCACGCGGTGGGTGCAGGGTCGGCAGGCGCTCATTGGCGGCGGTGAGAAAGCCGACCATCTCGTCGACCGACTCGGTCTTCATGCGCAGCGCGATGACGATCGCACCGAGTTCGAGATCGGCAATCATGCCGTCGAGCATCGCCCCATAGAGCTGCCGTGCCTCGTTTCCCGACAGGTCGCGCGCGCCGGTCGCGCCGCGTCCGATTTCCCTGATCAAGAGCGCCAAGTCCATTGTCCCCCTCCCGTTGTCGTCACAGTTTGCCGCCGTCACGCAGCCGATTCCCGCGGTGCAGGCAGCAACCGTCCAGCCTCTTGCGGTCGGCAACCGCTAACCCGCGCCGGCCGCCAATCGCCCCGTCAGCCGGCATCGTACCTTACAGCCGACGGCAGCACTTGCCGCAGCTGCCGTCTTCACGCCACACCGCCCGGAAGTCCAAGCAACAGCCGTGCCATCAATCGTGGTAGGGTGACGATCCGGGCAAGCGGGGGGGCAGCAGCACCCGCGGCCCGCGCGTGCTCTCCGTCGGAGGAACCCATCCCGGCCGGGGTTGTCCATGGCGGGGCGCGAATGCACAGTTGGCTCTTCCGGGCGGCGTGCCCGGGAATGTACGGCCGCAACGAATGAAGGATTCTACAGGCAGATGACGAAACTCTATATGATGGCGGTCGCCCTGTTCCTTGGCTTGGCCGGCAGCGTCCAGGCAGAGCGCACACCCTTTTGGGGCGCCAGGGAGCCCGTGCCGTTCGAGACACCGGCGGACCAGTTGCGCAACGGGGAATTCACTTGGGCGCCGCCGCTCGCACCGGCTGGACCGATCCTGGTGCTGGTCAGCCTCGAAGAGCAGCGTGCCTACACCTACCGCAACGGCCTGCTGACCGGCGTCGCCTCGGTCAGCACCGGCAAGCCCGGCTACGAGACTCCGAGCGGCGTCTTCCAGACCTTCCTCAAGGACAAGGATCACCATTCGACGAAGTATCACAACGCCGCCATGCCCTACACGCAGAAGTTCACCCAGGACGGTGTGGCGCTGCATGCCGGTGGCGTTCCCGGATATCCGGAGTCGCACGGCTGCGTGCATCTGCCGAGCGAGTTTGCTCGCTTGTTGTTCGACGCCGCACCGAAGGGGATGACGGTGGTGATCGCCAAGGCCGGCTCGGCGCCGGAGGAGTTCCGGCATCCGGCATTCCTCAGTCCGCTCACCGAGGCCGGGGGTCGGGCGGAGCATCGCCGCCTGCCGGTGGCCACAAGCCATCGCTGGGAACCGGAGAAGTCGCCGTCTGGCCCGCTGTCGATCCTCCTGAGCCGCTACGACGAACGCATCCTGGTGTTGCGCAGCGGCGTCGAGATCGGCCGCGCCAAGGCGGCATTCCACAAGCCGAAGCAGCCCGTTGGCAGCCACGTCTTCGTCGCCAAGGAAGGGGCGCAACCCGGCGGGCTGTTGCAGCATCGGTGGGTTGGCGTCGCTCTGGTCGGGCACATGGGCGATGCCGACACACGGCCGGACCCCAGGGTGGTGGACGAGGTCACGGTTCCGGCAGATTTCCAGGCGCTTCTGGCAGCCGAGATCCGGCCCGGAACGACGCTGATGGTGACCGATGCGCCGGTGCTCGAGCACACGACCGGGCTCGACATGGCCGTCCTGAGTTCCTTCCCCGGTCATTGATATGGCTGCAGCGGCAGCACCTGCGCCCGCCACCCTTGACGGCGGAGTGCCTGCCGCCTGCGCAGCTACCGCTGATCTTCGGCGGCCGTTGGCTGTTGCCGCATGGCGGCGAACGCGCGCCTTGACTTCCGGTATCCGCCGCCTATCCTGAATAGTGCGCTGCACCATGGGCATGCTTTAACAGCAGTCCTGGCGCCGAAGCGGTGTGTTGCACGCAGCCGCTGCGAGCTCCGCGGGGATCAGCGGAGCTCGCTGGCCTGCTTGCACGGGCTGGGGAAGAAACAGGCGTCGTGGGTTTTCGCGGCGAAGACGAACGGGAGGATCATGATGTCACGGCTTCCGATCAACACACGCAGGCCGCCCTTTCTGGCGACTGTTGCGGCAGCCATGCTGGCCGTTGTGCAGTGGGCGACTGCTGCACCATCTCTGGATGATGTCGTGGCCGGCGTCCATATCGACCCGGCCCAGATCTCGGTTTCCGGCATCTCGTCGGGCGGTTTCATGGCGCACCAGTTCCATGTCGCCCATTCGGAGCACATCATGGGGGTTGGTGTGGTCGCCGGCGGTCCCTATTACTGTTCGGCGGGCAGCATCCTGGACGCGGTGACGAAATGCAGCCAGTTCGTCATGCTCGAATGCCGCCAACTCGGACTCGACGCAAAGTGGTGCAGCAAGACCGATCTGGCGCCGAAGAACGCGCAAGAGGCTCGGCGAGTGGCCGCGGCGTCATTCGCCGAGGCGAAGAGGCAGGAAGCGGCTGGCCGCATCGGCAAGCTCGCCGGGCTCCAGGGCGATCAGGTGTACCTGATCAGCGCCGAGTACGATGCCATCGTTCCGCACGGTGTCATGGATGCCGTCTTCCATTTCTACGTCGACGCCGACAAGGCCGCCATCGAGACCGGCAACATCGATTACAACCGGAGCTTTCCGGCCCGTCACACGATGGTCCGCGATACCTTCAACAAGCCTGCGGGCGATGTGGTGGGCAGCTGTCCGCTGCCGCCGGCGCCACCCCCGCCGGTCGACGGCGACGCGTTCATCGACGATTGCGAGGCCGTCGCCAAGCAACGTCAGTTGCGCGAGCGTTGCGCCTGTCCGCCGGCTGCCAGAGCGGGCGCGGCGACGGTCTGCCCGCCGCCCGGCAAGCATGCGGTGTGCAGGGACCTGCAGGACGTCGATCTGGCGGGTGCCATCCTCAGGCGCATCTATGGTGCGCAAGCACTCAAGGGTGGTCGGGTGGAGATTGCGGAAAGCGACGTCAAGGCCTTCGACCAGAGGCTGGTTTTCGGCAAGTTCTCCGACATCCCCTACAATGAGCTGCAGAACGCTTCGATGGCCAGGGAAGGCTACGTGTTCGTGCCCCCGGCGTGCCGGGATGGCCGACAGTGCCGCTTGCACGTCGCTTTCCATGGGTGCCGGCAAGGCGGTCTCACCGACCACAGGCCGGGTCATTCTGGCAACCTCTTTGCCAAGTTCGCCGGCTACAACGAATGGGCGCAAGCCAACGACATCGTCGTCGTCTATCCGCAGGTGCAGGTGCGCAACGGCACTCTGGCGAGCCCACCGGTCAACCCGCGCGGATGCTGGGACTGGTGGGGCCAGTACTACACGCACGCGGGGTATCATACGCAGGCCGGCAAGCAGATCCGGGCGGTGGCCCAGATGATCAACATCCTTGCCGGCGGGCGTGAGCTGCTGCCGGTGCCGACCAGGTGAGGGTGGTGCGCAGGCAGTCATGCGACGCGAACGGCGGCTGCCGGTAGCGCATGGCAACCAATCTTGGGGTGTTCACCACAGTGGGAGAACGAGCATGATCGACGTGTCGAAACAGATGGGCGACTGGCTGCAGGGACTGAGCAGCCTGGACCCGAGCAAGGCCAGCGAGCAGTTGCTGAACGCGCTTGCGCGGCTCGAGGTTCCGGGCATCAACATGGACGCGCTGCTGGCGAGCCAGCGCGACAATCTCGAGGCGCTGAACGCTGCCAACCGCGCTGCGATGGAAGGAGTCAAGGCGGTCGGCGAGTGGCAGTTGAAGATCCTGCAGGAAACCGTCCAGGGAATGACGACGGCCGTCGGTGGCCTCGCCAGGGCGGGCTCGCCGCAGCAGCTCGTGGCAGCCGAGACCGAACTGGCGAAGAAGGCCTTCGAGACGGCAGTCAGCAAGATGCGCGAGCTGGCCGAGATCGTCGCCAAGGCCAATCAGCAGGCCACCGACGCGATCGTCAACCGGGTTCCGGCCAGCCTCGACGAGATCCGTGATGTCCTGAAGCTGCCGCCACCGCCCGGCGCCTGAGTCGGCGCCCAGCGCGGCGCCGGCGGCCAAGATCCTCCCCGCTGCGCGTCGCCTGCCCGCAACGGGGGGTAGGCGAAAGGTGTGCGGCTGCCGGGTTTTCCGGCGTCAGTCCGGCAGGGCTGTCGCAGTGCGGTCGTCGGCGAACATGACGATGCCGCCACGCCGCTGGTCGCCGGCGCCGGCGAGTCGTCCGTCGATGCTGGCGACGCAGTTCACGCCGCCGAAGAACATGCTCGCCGACGCGAAGCGGGTCGCGCCCGGCCAGCGCGCCTGCAGGGCGTCGGCGGCGCCAGCGGCCAGACCGGCGGTCTCGAACCACAGCTGCCGGCCTTCGATGTGCTGCCGCGAGGCGTTCACCGCTTCGTCGAGCGGACGTCCATAGGCCAGCACGTTGAGCAGGGTCTGCAGGATGGCGCTGCGGATGCGGTTCGATCCGCCGCTGCCGAGCGCGAGGCGGGGCCGGTCGCCGGCGAGGACGATCGTCGGCGACATCATCGTGCTCATCCGGCTGCCTGCCGCCAGGCGGTGGAAGCCGGCCGGGTTGATGTCGTCCTCGCCGAGGAAGTTATTGACGTGGATGCCCAGCCCCGGCAGGGAATGCCCGCAGCCCTCGCCGTTGCTGGTGGTCATCGCCGCCGCCATGCCTTCGGCGTCGATCACCGAGATGTGCGTCGTCGCACCCAGGCCGTTCTCCCGGCAGAGGGTGCGTGCGAGCCGGGCCCACTGTGGCAGGCTGCCGCCCGCCACGAGCTGCCGGATCGCTTCCGGGTCCGCGTGCAGGCGGTGATCGTAGCCGGCACCGCGCACTTCCGAGACCGTCGCCAGTACCGCCGCGACGGCCAGTTGATGCGCCGGCGAGCGGAATTCCTCGCCGCCGAGGCCGAGTTCCTCGGCGATGCGCAGGCCGACGCCGATCAGGCCACCGCCGGCGGACGGTGGTGGGTTGCTCAGCACCGTGAAGGGCCCGAAGGGAATGCGCAGCGGTTCGCGTGCCAGCGGCGCATAGCTCGCCACATCCTGCTCGCCGATCAGTCCGCCTTGCGTCGGCGCGAAGTGCTCGACGAGCGAACGGTGGAAGGTCGCAACCTGGGCAGCGGGACTGCCGTCCGCGAGTCCTTGCAGGAAATCCCCGAGATCCGGGTTGGCCAGCCGATCACCCGCCCGTGGCAGACGCCCGTCAGGCTGGAAGAGGCGGCGCACCGTCGCCGAGTTGCTGGCGATCGGCGCAATCAGGCCGGCGATCGCGGCGATCTGCGGACTGACCCGAAAACCGTCGCGCGCCCAAGCCACGGCCGGCGCGACGACCTCGTGCAGCGGCAGGCGGCCGGCGCGCCGGTGCAGGGCGAGCAGGCCGACGAGCTGGCCCGGCACCGCAGCCGCTCCCTTGCCGATATGGAAGACCTGGCTGGTCTCACCGAAGTCCACGGTGATCGGTGCGAAGTCGAGGATCGGCCAGCCGGCCAGTCCGAGCCCCGGCGCGGCGCCGAAGAAGTCGAGCACCTCGTAGCCGTCGCGCGCGTCACCCCAGACGCAGGCGCCGCCGCCGCCGAGCGAGGTCAGCGGCAGTTCGGTGACCGTCGCCGCAAGCTTGGCGGCGACGATCGCATCGACTGCGTTGCCGCCGCGCTGCAGCACCCGGACACCGGCGGCCGCCGTGTGCGGCTCCGATGCCGCGATCACGCCACGAGTTCCCATCGGCCAAGGATACGCCATGCCGTCGTCGGCGGAAAGACGGCTGCTGCTGCCGACTGCGGCGACCGGCGACCATGGCTGGCGGCGGATGCGACGACGCGGCGCGGGTCGCCGATGGCGCATGCACAGCGTGTCGGGACTGCGCTTCCACTAGAATGGGCGCTTTTCCGACTGCGACCAGCGACCATGATCCGCACCCGCTTTGCTCCCTCGCCAACCGGTTTCCTGCATGTCGGCGGTGCGCGTACCGCTCTCTTCTCGTGGGCCTACGCGCGTCGCCACGGTGGCCGCTTCATCCTGCGCGTCGAGGACACCGATCTCGTCCGATCAACTCCCGAGGCCGTGCAGGCGATCCTCGACGGCATGCAATGGCTCGGGCTCGCGCACGACGAGGGCCCGTTCTACCAGACACAGCGCATGCCGCGTTATCGGGAGGTGATCGCCGAAATGCTCGCCGCCGGCACCGCCTACCATTGCTACATGCAGCCCGACGAGCTCGACCGCCTGCGCGCGGAGCAGCGCGAACAGGGTCGCAAGCCGCGTTACGACGGCCGCTGGCGGCCGCAGCCGGGCAAGCGCCTGCCGGAGCCGCCGGCCGGGATCGAGCCGGTTGTCCGTTTCCGCAATCCGGTGGACGGAGTCGTCGCCTGGGACGACCTCGTCAAGGGGCGCATCGAGGTCGCCAACAGCGAGCTCGACGACCTGGTGATCGCCCGCGCCGACGGTTCGCCAACCTACAATTTCTGCGTCGTCGTCGATGACCGGGACATGGGCATCACGCACGTCATCCGCGGCGACGACCACGTCAACAACACGCCGCGCCAGATCAACATCCTGCAGGCGCTCGGTGCGCCGGTGCCGCTCTACGCCCACTTGTCGATGATCCTTGGCGACGACGGGCAGAAGCTGTCGAAACGACATGGTGCGGTGAGCGTCATGCAGTACGACGATGCCGGCTACCTGCCGGAGGCGGTGCTCAACTACCTCGCCCGTCTCGGCTGGTCGCACGGTGACGACGAGATCTTCTCGATGCAGCAGTTCTGCGAGTGGTTCGATCTCGACCACATCACCCCGTCGGCGGCCCAGTTCAACAGCGAGAAGCTCAACTGGCTGAATGCGCAACACCTGCGCCGCTGCGATGCCGGTCGCCTGGCTGCCCTGGTCCGCCCGCGGCTGGCAGCGCGCGGCGTCGTCGTCGGCGAGACGCCGTCGCTGGCGGCGATCATCGAGCTGCACAAGGAGCGCGTCAGCAACCTCAACGAGCTGGCCGATGTCGCCGAAGTGTTCTACATCGACCTGCAGCCGAGGAGCGAACTGCTGGCCCGCCACCTGACGCCCGAGGCGCTGCCGCTGCTCGACGACTTCGCCGCCCGGCTCGCCGAAGTGCCCTGGCAGGCGGCGGCAATCGCCGCGCTGATCAAGGAGTGCGTCGCCCGCCACGGTGTGAAGATGCCGAAGCTGGCGATGCCGGTACGCGTCCTCCTGACCGGTCTCGAGCAGACGCCTTCGGTCGACGCGCTGATGGCGCTCTTTCCGCGCACCACTGCGCTCGAGCGGCTGGCGCGCGCCAGGTGCGTCGCGTCCTCGGCGCCGCGCAGCGTGTGATTGCGCGCGGCTTGCGGCGCCGGCAGGGCAGGACCTTGAAGCGCCCGGTGCGGGCAGGGCAGCGATTCGCGCTTTACAGCGGCGGGTCGACTGCCTATAATCGCCGCTTCTTTCGGGCGGGGGTATAGCTCAGCTGGGAGA
>JFAX01000002.1:263426-263514 GCA_000585015.1 Candidatus Accumulibacter adjunctus
TCCGCGGTTCGATCCCGCGTACCTCCACCACAAGCCGAAAGAAGTTCCGGGTCCCCATCGTCTAGAGGCCCAGGACACTACCCTTTCA
>JFAX01000002.1:263529-264128 GCA_000585015.1 Candidatus Accumulibacter adjunctus
TTCGAATCCCCGTGGGGACGCCAGCCGATCGCGGCCTTCGCGATCCGGGCGGATGCGCCGGCAGTGCCGCAGTGCGACCACTCCCCAGTCAATGTCCAGTAAGGTTCGATTGGCTCGGCAATCGACCCGGGGCGGAGAGCGGCGATGCAGGGAATACAAGGCAGTGGCAACGAAGGCCATGGACCAGCTGGCGACGCGATTGCGTGCTGAGCAACGTGGGCGGGCCAGGGGTCGCCGTGACGGCTGGAAGACGAATGGCGAACGGACCTGTCTGACCGCGAACTGGGCCGTCGAGCCAGTGCTAACGTCCGTGCCCGCAGCGCAATGAGGCTTCTATCCGAACTGCATGGGCAGATCGACGCGCGCGTGCTGGCGATCCGTTCGGCGCGTCCCGATTGGCAGTGCGCGCGGGGTTGCGACGCTTGCTGCCGGCGGCTCGCCGCCGAGCCGCGGCTGACGGCAGCGGAATGGGATCTGCTGCGCGCAGGGCTGGCCGCGCTGCCGGCAGAGCGGCTGCGGCCGATCGCCGCCGACGTCGCGATCCTCGACGGTCGGTCGCAGGGTCCGCTCGTCTGCCCGCTTCTCGACCAGGCGACAGG
>JFAX01000002.1:265258-266934 GCA_000585015.1 Candidatus Accumulibacter adjunctus
CAGCGTTCGCCGCATGCAGACCGCCGACGCCGGACACAGGTCGCGGAACTCGCTGCACAGCGCGAGTTCGGGCGGCACCTGGCGGCGATCGAAGGGTTGAAAGCCGCGGGCGGCAAAAAAACCGGCGGCGCTCGTCGTCAGGAGAAGGATTTCGCGCTTGCCGTGGTCTTGCGCGCGCTGTACGAGTTCATCGACCAGCCGGGTCGCGAGTCCGCGCTGGCGGTGACTGGCTGCTACCGCCAGCGACCGCAGCAGCGCTGCCGCAGCGTGAAACTCGAGGCCGCCGCTGGCGACGATTCGCCCACCGTCACGGCAGACCAGAAAATCGGCCAGGTGGCGCTGCCCAAGATCGGCCGTTGGCAGGGAACAGGCGCTGAGCAGGGCCAGCAGATCGGGCAGATCGCTGGCCAGCGCCGGTTCCGGCAACAGAGCGCTCATGACGGTCGCGCTGCGCCGGGCTGCCAGCCAGCGGCGCGCGGCAGCCAGCGCACCGGCGCCGAGAGTGGTTCCGGCTGCAGCGTCACGTGCGTGATGCCGCTGGCGGCCAGGGCTTCCCGGCTGGCGGCCAGCACCGTCGGCCATTGTTCCAGCGATTCGACGACGAGGTGGGCCGACAGCGCGACGCGACTGGAGGAAAGGGTCCAGATGTGCAGATCATGGACCGAAGCGACGCCGGCAATCGCCGCCAGCACGTGCGCCACCTCTTCGGTCGACAGACTGGCCGGTACGCCCTCCATCAGCGCCTGCAATACCTCGCGCAGCAGGCGCAGGCTGGAGGCCAGCATCAGCGCACAGATCAGCAGCGAGAGCAGCGGGTCGGCGGTGGTCCAGCCGGTCCACATGACGACCGCACCGGAGACCAGCGCGGCGACCGAGCCAAGCAGGTCACCGAGCACGTGCAGCAGCGCGCCGCGGGTGTTCATCGTCTGTTCGCCATGCATCAGCAGCCAGGCGACGGCGATGTTGAGCAGCAGGCCGAGGGCAGCCACCAGCGCCACGGTTTCACCCTGGACGGCGACCGGCGTCAGGATGCGCTCGACAGCCGCCACCGAGATGCCGACGACGACGACGACCATGAAGAGGACGTTGAGGAGTGCCGCCAGCGTCTCGACGCGGCCGTAGCCATAGGTGTGCTGTTGCGTCGGCGGCCGCTGCGCGAGCCAGGCGGCGAAGGCGGCGAGGGCGAGCGAGGCGCTGTCGGTGACCATGTGGCCGGCATCACCGAGCAGGGCGAGCGAACCCGACCAGAAACCGGCGGCAGCCTCGACGCCGGCAAAACCGAGCGTCAGCAGCAACGCCCAGAGCAGGCGTGGGCCGGCGTCCGCTGCGTGCCGGTGCGCATGTCCGTGGCCGTCGTGGCCGTCGTGGTCGTTCGCGTGCCCGTGCTCGCAGTTCTCGTGCACGTGCGCGTCGTGTTGCTGCAGCTGTGGTCCGCTCATGGTGGTGGAATTATAACCGACATCGCCGTCCGCTCCGGCTCAGGGATGCGGGCGGAAGAGGCCGCCGCTGGCAACGCCGCGCATGGTTCCAACCAGCGTTGCCAGCCAGACGACGATCAGCAGACCCCAGCAGGCGATGCCGATCCAGTCGACGCCCGCCAGTCCCGTGGCGCCGCCGAGCCGCAGGCTGGCGGCGGCGAAGGCACCGAGTGGAAAGGTGAACCCCCACCAGGACAG
>JFAX01000002.1:267234-351001 GCA_000585015.1 Candidatus Accumulibacter adjunctus
GGAAAGGTGAACCCCCACCAGGACAGTGCGAATGGCAGCAGGCCGCGACGCTGGGCGGCAGCGGTCAACAGCGTCGCCATCAGCAGCCACCAGACACCGGAGCCCCAGAAGAGCAGGCTGACGAGGAGGAGCACGCCTTGCGGCAGGGCGAACGGCAGCTGCTCGGCGAGATTGAGCAGGCTGACGGGAATGGCGCCGATCGGTGCCAGGTGGATCCAGACTGTCGGCGTCAGCATGCCGAAAGCCGGCTTGGCCAGGTACTTGCGCTGCAGGGTCAGCGCCAGCAGAGCCAGGTACATCAACGTCCCGGCGCCGAGGGCGACGATGTTGAGCAGCAGGGCGAGGTCGCGTGCCGCGCCCGTGAGCTGACCGACCAGCGGCGCACCAGCGATGGGAATGACGACCAGGCCGACCGCCGGAATGAAGTTGGCCGGCGTCACGTGTTCGAGGCCGAGTTGCTCGCCGGCGAACGCTGTGTAAAGCACCGCCAGGCCGAAAGCGAAGGTCAGCACCGCCCCCGTCCACCAGAACGCGAGCGCCAGGCCGACGTGCGGGCCGAAGGCGAGAAACTGCGCGGCGATGACCAGCATGGCGATCGGCAGGGTCGGATAGAAACTGGCCTGCACCGGATGCCGCAGCGTTGCCAGTGCGAGCTGCGGGTGCAGGAGGCAGCGGGCAAACCAGGGAAGCAGCAGCGTTGCAAAGAGTGCCAGATTGAAGTAGTGCAGTGCCCAGGCCGGTGCCTCGAGGACCGGCCAGCGCGGGGCGAGAGCCAGCGTGTCGAGGCTCAACACACCACTGCCCATGACCGCAGCGAACCAGCCGGGAGCGAAGTGGCGCACGACATCGGCAAGGGTGGTCGTCGGCGAATGGGCTGCGGCCATGGCTCGAGTTTCCTGTCGGTCAGAGAATGCTGATTATCTCTCGGCTTGGACGCCAGCGCGCGGCCGTGGCTGCGGCCGGGTGCCGCCGCCGCGGCCTCGCTGCCTCGACTGCGCACGCGCCCGGCTGCCACGCTTCAGCCACGCATAAGGTTTCGCCGCCATCATTCCTGGGCTAGACTGTTGATCGACAATCGGAAAGCCACCATGACCGTTCTCCCATCGCGCCACCAGATCGACTGCTTCTTCCTGCTCAGCGGACTCTGGGTTGTCCTGCACGTGAGCGCCTTCACCACCGGCAGTGCATACGCCACGCCGGCACTGGTCGCGTGGACGCTGGCGACGATGGCGACGACGATCAGCTATGCCTTTCTCTACCTCCTGCCGGCTGTCGTCCCCGGTTATGTCGTCCATCACTGGTTGCGTCGGCGCCCCGCCACGCCTGGCGCACGGCTGCTGCTCGCCGCCGTCCTGGTCGGGCTGACGGGAATGGTCCAGGTGCTGCTGTTTGCCGACCGCGTGATCCATGACATGTACGGTTTTCACATCAACGGCTTCGTCGTCGATCTCGTCTTCTCGCCCGGCGGCATCGATTCGCTTGGCGCCAGTCGCAGTACCGAGCTGACGGCGGCGCTGATCGTCCTCGCGTTGCTGGCGCTGCAGGCGGCAACATGGTGGTGGACGGTCATGCGGCAGAGCGGGCAGGCAAGGCCGCCGCAGTGGCGCCTGCGGGCACGCTGGGTGCTTCTCGTCATCCTGGGTTTGGCGCTGGGCGAGCGGCTCGCTTACGGTTACAGCGCGGCCACCAACTATCAGCCGATCCTCTTTGCCAGTGAGCGCTATCCGTTCTATGTGCCGACGACGTTCCGCAAGCTCGCTGCCCGACTCGGCGTCGAGATGGGCGACGAGACGGCCGAGGGTGTGCAGCTCAGGCATGGTGGCCTGAGTTACCCGCTCGTCCCGTTGCACGTCGAAGCGCCGGCGCGTCCGCCGAACATCGTCTGGATGGTCGTCGAGTCGTTGCGCTTCGACCTGCTCGACCCTGAAATCATGCCCAATCTGTGGCGGTTCTCGAACCAGGCGCTGCGTCTCGAGCAGCACTACAGTGGCGGCAACGGCACCCAGATGGGCATCTTCTCGATGTTCTACGGACTGTACGGCAACTACTGGTTCCCGATGATCAAGGCGGCCCGCTCGCCTTTGCTGATGGACGTGCTGCAGCAGCAGAACTACCAGTTCAGCCTGCATACCAGCACCGTCTTCACCTACCCGCAGTTCGACAGGACGGTCTTCCTGAAGATGGACCCGGCCGACATGCAGCCGATCTCCGACGGCGCACCACCCTGGGACCGGGACCGGATGAACATCGACCGCCTGCTCGGCTTCCTGGATCGCCGCGATCCGGGCAGACCGTTCATGGCCTACATGTTCTTCGAGGGGACGCACGCCAACTACAACTTTCCGCCCGACTGCGTCATCGCCGAGCCCTACATCGACGACTTCAACTATCTGTCGGCCGACTTCAAGGGGCAGATGAGCCGGATCAAGAACCGCTACCTCAACGCCGCGCATCACGTCGACCGCCAGATCGGCCGGGTGACGGCCCATCTGCGCGAGAAGGGGCTGCTCGAGGACACGATCGTCATCGTTCTCGGCGACCACGGCGAGGAGTTCATGGAGCGCAGCGAGCGCTGGGGGCACGCGGCCGAGTTCAACCGCTACCAGACGGGCACGGTGGCCGTCATCCGGATCCCGGGAGCCGAACCACGCGTGATCAGCGGCATCACCAGCCATCTCGACATCCCGGCGACGCTCATGCCGCTGCTCGGCGTGCGCAATCCGCCGCAGGACTACTCGCAGGGGCAGAACCTGCTGGCACCCGACTTCCGGCGTGATTACGCGGTTGCTGCCGACTGGCATCGCGTGGCTTACATCGGCGAGAAGTACAAGGTGGCCTTTCCGATCAACGCCAGGGGGGCTGTCCGCATGGAGGTGCTGGATGCCGACGACCGGCCGGTCGACGATCGTGAGCGCGCCAAGAGCGAGATCCGTCGCGAAACGGTCGAGATGATGAACAACCTGAGCCGCTTCAGCCGGCCGCGGGGCTGAACGGCGGGCGGCGAATGGCGACCCATCGCGAGACCCGAGCCATCGGGCTGCCGGTGGACAGTCTGTTCGACGTCGTTGCCGACGTCGAGAGTTATCCGGACTTCGTGCCGCTGATCCGTGCCGCGCACGTGCTGCGGCGCGACGCAGCGGCCTACGAAACAGAACAGACGCTGGCCGTCGGCTTGCTCGAGCATCGTTTCCGCACGCGGACCGAGCTGTCGCGGCCGCAGGCGATCAGCATCGTTTCGCAGGACCGCTCGTTCTGCCGCTTCGACATCCGCTGGAACTTCGCGCCACTGGCAGACGATCGCTGCCAGGTGGACTTTGCCCTCGACTGCGAGTTGCGCTCGCTGTTCCTGATGCCGGTGCTGCAGGTCCTGATCCTGCCGATGGCGGGCGGCATGGTGAGCGCCTTCGAGCGGCGGGCGCATCTGCTCGCGGCGCAGGCGGCGCGTCGTGTCTCGCCGTCGCCCGGCAGCCTGCCGGCCGACGACCGGCGACTGGACTGAACGGCAGGCAGCACGCAGCTTGTCGAGATCTTGAGCCCGCGGGCGGGTAAAATGCCGCTCTTGTCGAAACGGGGGTTGCCACGTGAGCCAGGAGTCCAGCAGCAGGGCGGCGAGTTCGTCCGCACTCGTCAGTACCAACTTCATCCGCAACATCATCGAGGCCGACCTCGCCGCCGGCACGCACGCGCAGCGTCGCTGGTCGGGCCGGCCCGGTCCGGGAGCCCAGCAGCTTGCCGGGCCGCTCGATCCGGCGCGCATCCGCACGCGTTTCCCGCCCGAACCGAATGGCTACCTGCACTTCGGCCATGCCAAGTCGATCTGCCTCAACTTCGGTCTGGCGCAGGATTACGGCGGTCGTTGCCACCTGCGTTTCGACGACACGAATCCGGAAAAGGAGGAGCAGGAGTACGTCGATTCGATCATCGAATCGGTCCGCTGGCTTGGTTACTCCTGGGAGGCCGGCGCGGACGGGGCGGCGCAGGCGGAGTGCAACCTCTATTACGCCTCGGATTACTTCGACTGGATGATCGCTTTCGCCGAGTACCTGATCGACAGCGGCCATGCCTATGTCGACAGCCAGAGCGCGGAGGAGATGCGTGCCAGCCGCGGCACGCTGACCGAGCCCGGCAGGGACTCGCCCTATCGTCAGCGCAGCGTCGCCGAGAACATGAATCTGTTCCGGCGCATGCAGCAGGGGNAGTCACCACAACACCGGCGACCGCTGGTGCGTCTATCCGATGTACACCTACGCGCATCCGATCGAGGATGCGCTCGAGAACATCAGCCATTCGATCTGCACGCTCGAGTTCGCCGACCAGCGGCCGTTCTACGACTGGCTGCTCGAGCGTCTCGCCGAAGGCGGCCTGCTGCAGCGTCCGTTGCCGCAACAGATCGAGTTCTCGCGCCTCAACCTGAGCTACATCGTCCTTTCCAAACGCAAGCTGATCCAGCTCGTCGACGAGGGGCATGTGGCGGGCTGGGACGATCCGCGCCTGCCGACACTCGTCGGCGCGCGCCGGCGCGGCTACCCCGCCGAGGGATTCCGCCGTTTCGCCGAGCGGGTCGGTGCGTCGCGCTCGGATTCGCTGATCGAGTACTCGCAGCTCGAGGACACGATGCGCGAGGTGCTCAACGAGTCGGCCGAGCGGCGCATGGCGGTGCTCGATCCGTTGCGCCTGATCATCGACAACTATCCGGCGGGCGAGAGCGAGGAGTGCCTGGCCGCGAATCATCCGCTGCAGCCGGAGCGCGGCAGGCGCGTGCTGCCTTTCGGCCGCGAGCTGTGGATCGAGCGCGACGATTTCATGCTGCAGCCAAGCAAGGGTTACCACCGCCTCCATCCGGGCAATCTGGTCCGCCTGCGCCACGCCTATGTCGTTCGCTGCACCGGTTGCGAGCACGATGCGAGCGGTGCCGTAAGCGCAGTGCATTGCGAATACCTGCCGGATTCCCGCAGCGGGACTGCCGGTGCCGACCAGTACAAGGTGAAGGGCAACCTGCACTGGGTGTCGATTGCCGCCGCCTGCCGCGCCGAGGTGCGACTCTACGACCGGCTGTTCGCGGTTGCCGCTCCCGGCGCACGGCGTGAGGGCGACCCCGAGGGAGTCGAGCGCGACTTTCGCGATGACATCAATCCGGACAGCATGCGCGTCATCGAGGCATGGGTCGAGCCCTCGCTGCGCGACACCCGCGCCGAGGAGTGCTTCCAGTTCGAAAGGCACGGCTACTTCGTCGCCGACAGGGTCGACTCGAAGCCGGGGGCACTGGTCTTCAACCGCACGGTGACGCTGCGCGATTCGTGGGCGGCGCAGGCCGGTCCGCGTCGCTGAGCGGGTGGCGCGCCGCGCTCAGTCCGCCTGCACCTCGACAGCGTGCCGAAGTCATGGTGCGCCCCCTGCGGGATGGCAATGCGGCGCTGTTGCAGCTCTATCAGGAATTGCTTTACGGAAACGCCTTTCTGGCGGTTGACGCGATTTCTGGCGCAATGATCGACCAGGCGGCGCGTCTGCGCGCACGCTTGGGCCTTCGTCTGGCGGACGCACTGCATGTTGCTTCGGCCATGGAAAGCGGCTGCGATGCCTTTCTGACCGCAGACAGGCAACTTGCGGTCTGTGGCAATGACATCGAGGTTCTGTTGCTTGCCGATTTGACCAGCTGCTGACGACGTGTTGCGCGATCTCGACTATCAGGGCCACGTGTTGGCGCGGCTGGGCGACTATCTGACCGAACTTTCCAGCCAGAAGCTGAAGGCGGACAAAGTCGTCGCCGCCAACGCGGGGGAGACCGATCCGGACCTGATCCGCCCGCTGCCGGATTTCCCCCTGAAGACTTGGGAGACACTGCGCGCCAGCGGCAAGCTGCCAGAGTCGCGCCTCGCCGTTCCGTATTCCGCCCGTACAGGCAAATGCTCGACGTGGTGTCCGGCAACGCGGTTCTCCTGTTGGAGAAGACCGGTCAGCTCGATGCACGCGATGTCGACAGTCACCTGTGCCTGATGTTGTTGATGCTGCAAGCGGGCAACCGCGAGAACAAGGACTCGCTCAAGATGTTCCGTGACCGGGGCGATGTACATGGATTCTTCCCGCCGGAAGGCGAACAGGAGGCCCACGCGGCAGCGCTCGCGGCAAACCCCAACCTCGACATCCACGATCTGGCAGCATCCGCCTACCCATGCCGCAGGTGAAGGATTCGCTGGGCAATGCGCTGCGCCTCATTCGGCCGGTGGTGGTCATGGACGAAGGGCACAAGGCGGTCTCCGACCTGGCGTTTTCGACGCTCTACGGTTTCAACCCCAGCTTTGTCCTCGAATTGACCGCCACACCGAAGGACGTCGCGCCGAGCGGCGGCAAGAACCCGAAACCGGGTCGTCACGCCAATGTGCTGGTCGAGGTCAAAGGCATCGACCTGGATCGGGAAGGGATGATCAAGATGCCGTTGAACCTCGATCCGCGCAGCGGCAGCGACTGGCGCACCGCCTTGGCCGCCGCGCTGGGCCGCCTTCGCGACCTGGGCGCCTCGGCGCGAACTTTGCACGCCAATACGGGCACCACCATTCGACCGATCCTGTTGGTGCAAGTGGAGCGGACCGGCGGCGATCAGCGGGACGGCAGTCGTATTCACGCGCTCGATGTCAAGGAATGGCTGATCAATGCCGGCGGGCTGGATGCGGCGGAGATCGCCATCAAGTCAGCCGACACCAACGACCTGGCAGCACCCGAAAACCAGGACCTGATGAGCGCGACCAACCGGGTGCGCATCGTCATCACCAAGCAGGCCTTGCAGGAAGGCTGGGATTGCCCCTCCGCCCATGTGCTGTGCGTGCTCGCCGCCAGCGCCAATCTGCCGGCCATGACGCAACTGGTCGGCCGAATCCTGCGTCAGCCAAACGCCAGAAAGACCGGCATTGCCGCGCTCGACGAGAGCCATGTCATTACCCACCACTTGGACACGGCGGAAGCCGTATCCGCCATCAAGAAAGGGCTGGAAGACGACGGCATCGGCGATCTGGTCAGGGAAATCCGGACCTTCGACCCCAGTGTCTCAAGCGGACCTCGCGCCGTGCAGCGTCGCCCGCGTTTTGCCGGCGTGGAGATCTACTTGCCGCTGGTGCTGCACGTCAGCGCTGGCCAAGTCCGCCCTCTCGATTGCGAGGAGGATGTGCTGTTCGCGCTGGACTGGTCCGATGTGGACGTGTCGCCGTTGGTCAGGCGCTTCCCCACACATCTTTCGCGGCCTGAGCATCAGATGCGCCGAATTCGCTTGGCGGATGCCGGTGACGAGCTGATCGTCGCCGATTTGGGCGAGGAGTCGCAGGAGCAAGCCGTGTTCGACCACGCCCATGCGACCCGGATGATCGGTGACATCGTGCCGAACGCCTGGATCGCGCGAGCGATTGTCGGCGACCTCTGTACGGGACTGACGGCTCGGGGTTTCACACCGGAGGATCTGGGAGAACACACAGGGCTGATCGTTGAAGAGTTGCGCACTTGGCTAGACGCGCTGCGCAATCGGCGGGCCGAGGCGCATTTCCGCGCCGAGGTCGCAGCCGGGCGAATCCAGTTTCGCCTGCGCACCGACCGGCACAACTGGCGGATGCCTTTCGAAACTGAAACCTTCGAACCGCCGGCAGCGGAGAGGCTCTCGGCCGAGAAAAGCCTGTTTTTCCCAATCCATCGCGGCGACTTTTCGAGTCAGGAGGAGCGGGAAGTCGCTGTCTACCTGGATGGCGAATCTGCCCTCAACTGGTGGCATCGCAACATTGCCCGCTCGAACTACGCCGTGCAGGGGTGGCGGCGCGAGAAAATCTACCCCGATTTCATTTCTTCTTCCCTTGCAAGCGGTCCGCAGGGCACCCCTGGTAACCGGCTAGTCGTGCTCGAAATGAAGGGAAAGCATCTGTCCGGGAACGACGACACCGAATACAAGAAGGCAGTATTGCAACTGATGAGCGATGCGTTCGCGGTCGAGCGATCCTCACATGTCGGAGAGCTGGAGCTGGTGATTGAAGACGGAACCAGCGTCGAATGCGAATTGGTCCTGATGCCCGACTGGAAAACGCGGTTGCCGCAGTTTTTCGGATAGCTCCAGCGAGCCCACCGCATCGCACTGGATCAGGAACGCCGCGTTCACGGCCAGCGCGGCGCGCGGCCTGCCCCGCGCTCAGTCCGCCTGCAGCAGTTCGAGCACCTTCTCCGGCGGGCGGCCGACGACGGCCCGATCTCCGCGGACGACGATCGGTCGTTCGATCAGGATCGGGTGGGCAACCAGCGCGTCGAGCCACTCGTCTTCGCTCAGCGTCCGGCCGGCGTAGAACTCCCGGAAGACGGCCTCTCCGCGGCGGACCAGTCCGGCTGCCGGCATGTCGAGCTGGCGCAGCAGCAGGTGCAGTTCGTCGCGCTTTGGCGGCGTCTCCAGATAGTCGATGATCTCGACGGGAACGCCGCTTTGCGAGAGCAATTGGCAGGCGGCGCGGCTCTTCGAGCAGCGCCGGTTGTGATAGATGCGCACGGGGATCTGGCTCATTCGCTTGCTCCTCGGGAGGGTGGATCGAGAGGCGGTCGCTGGTGCCGGTTGCACCTGCTAACGCCAGAGACTCAAAGGTGGGTCGGTGATGACCGCGCGCAGCACGTCGCTGCGCGAGACGAAACCGACCAGTGCGTCGCTCTCATTGACGATCGGCACGCCATCGACTCCGTGTTCGAGCATGACCTGAGCGATGCGGCGGATGTCGGTGACCGGATCGGCGGTGACGACCGGCGTGGTCATCACGTCGCCGACCTGACGCGCCATGATGTCACGCGGGCCGTCCGCATCGAGGTTGAGCGTGGTCAGCAGATCACGTTCGCTGACGATGCCGACCAGTCGGTAGCCGGCATCGAGCACCGGTGCCTGGTGGATGCGCCGTGCGAGCAGAAGGCGCCAGGCGCGCTCGACGGTATCCTCACTGAAAAGCGAAACAACCGGCCGCTGCATGACCTGGTAGGCATGGTAGAGCGGGCCACGATCGCCATCGACGCGCAGCATCTGGCGGTAGGCGCTGATCGCCTGCGCGCTCGGCGTGCCCGACGCGGCGCGCGCTTCTTCGCCGGCGACCGGCTGCACCGGACGACTGCGCGCGACCGCTGCCACCTCGCCGAGTCTCTCGAACGTGCCACGGAAGATGGGGCCGCTCAGGCCGTATACGGCAAACATTGCAGCCTCATGCGGCGTGAGCGAATCTGCCGCACGGCGCGCCAGCGACCTTTCCCGGTCGTGCCCGCGGACGACGCTGGCAGGCGCCGCCCGCGGGCTCCTCGCGGCTTGCTCTGGTCCTCCACCCTGACTCCCTCCTCTGGTGAAAAAGCGTCGAAGACCAGGCGAGAAAAGGGCCGACCGCGCGAGCGCGGCCGGCCAAGCTGTCGGCAGCGTGCTGCCGCAGTACTCCGGATTGTTGCTTTTCCAGTATCAAGCAGGAAACGTACCATCAAGCGAAGCGTCCTGATTTAGCAGCCTTGTGGCGTGTGGTGCCGGACCACGTGGTCCGCTACTGTAAAGCTTTTCGACAGCTTGCGTTCACCCGGCAGCAGGCGGCACGTCGGCGACCGGTATCGCCCGCCATGCGGCGGGGGGGCAGCACTCCGTCCTGCCGCAACTGCCGGCAGCCGTTGCCGGGAAAGGAATCACTCGGCACGCAGGGCGTCGACGGCGTTCAGGCGGGCGGCGCGTCGTGCCGGCAGGACGCCCGCCAGCAGTCCGATGACGATGGTCAGCGCTTCAGCCAGGGCGACGAAGCTGAACGGGGTGTGTACCGGCAGCGCCGGCAGCAACAGGTGGAGAAGCTGCGCGACGCCGATGCCGAGCAGCAGGCCGAGCAGCCCACCGAGCGCGGAGAGGGCAACCGCTTCGCCGAGAAAGAGACCGAGGATGCTGCGCCGCGGGGCGCCAAGGGCAACCAGCAGGCCGATTTCTCCCGTCCGCTCGGCGACGGCGATGGTCATGATCGTGGCGATGCCGACGGCACCGACGAGCAGCGAGATGCTGCCCAGCGCGCCGACGGCCATGGTCAGGACATCGAGGATGTTCGACAGCGTGCGCAGCATGTCTTCCTGCGTCGTGATGGTGAAATCCTCACGTCCGTGGCGGGCCTTCAGCGTTGCCGTGACCAGCGCACTGACCGCGGCCACCGGTACGCCCTCCTCGTACGACAGGTCGATCTTCATGATGCCATCGCGGTTGTACAGTTCGAGCGCACGCGCCGTTGGGATGTAGGCGGCGTCGTCGAGGTCGATGCCGAGAATCTGGCCTTTCGCCTCGAGGACGCCGATGACGCGAAACTGCATGCCGCCGATACGCAGTTTCGCGCCCAGCGGGTTCGCCGCTCCGAACAGTTCCTCCTTGAGGCGTGCGCCGAGGACGACGAAGGCGCGGGCGGAGTCCGCTTCATCGGCGGGCAGGAACTGGCCGCTGCGGACGCCGATGCTGAACACCCGCAGCATCGCTGCACCGACGCCGTTGACCGTCGTTCGCCGCAGGCGGCCGTTGGCGGCGACCTCGCTGTTGCCCCAGACGGTGGCGGTCATGCCGGTTACATGCGGCAGGCGCTCGAGCGCGCGCGCATCGTCGAGCGTCAGCGGTCGTACCGAGGTCGGGATGCCGGTCGGCGCCGGGCCGCTGGTCTTGATCTTGCCAGGAGCGACGCTGATGACGTTGGTGCCGAACTGGGTGAACTCGGCGAGGACGAAGCGATGGATCCCCTCGCCGATCGATGTCAGCAGGATCACCGCGGCGACGCCGACGGCGATGCCGAGCAGGGTCAGGAAACTGCGCAGCCGGTGTGCGCGCAGTGCGCGCAGGGCGAACTGGAGCATGTCCTGGCTGCGGATCATCGCCTCCTTCCCCCTTTCTCGCTCGTTCGCCTCAGCGCCGGGCCAACGACTGCACGGGATCGAGAAGCGCCGCGCGGCGCGCCGGCAGGACGCCGAAGGCGAGGCCGGTAGCGAGTGCGGTGGCCACTCCGGCGAACACCGCCCAATCCGGCGGCAGCGCCGGAAAGGCCGGGTACAACTGGCGGATCAACGCGGCAGCGGCGTGCCCGAGGGCGAAGCCGAGCAGGGCACCGGCGAGCGAGAGCATCGCTGCCTCGGTGAGGAAGACGTTGCGGATCGCCGTGCGCGTCGCGCCGAGCGCCTTCAGCAGGCCGATCTCGGCCGTCCGCTGGGTGACCGAGACGAGCATCACGTTCATCACCAGAATGCCGGCGACGGCCAGGCTGATCGCGGCAATGCCGGCGACGGCGACGGTCAGCGTGCCGAGGATGCGGTCGAAGGTGGCGAGCACGGCATCCTGCGTGATGACGGTCACGTCCTGTTCGCCCTCGTGGCGCAGCCTGATGATCTCGCTCACCTGCGCCTTCGCGGGCGCGATCGCCTCGCGGCTGTTGGCCTCGACGAGGATGCGGAAGAGGGTGTTGCTGTTGAACATCGCCTGCGCCAGAGCCACCGGCACGATCACCAGTTCGTCGGTGTTCATGCCCAGTCCCTGGCCAGTCGCGGCGAGGACACCGACGATGCGGACACGTCGATCGCCGACGCGGACGAGCTGCCCGAGCGCCTCATCACGGCCGAACAGCTCGTCACGGATGCGCGCGCCGATGACGGCTTCCGAGGCGCCGCGGCGCCAGTCCCCTGGCGGCAGGAAGCGCCCCTGGGCCAGGCTGAGGCGGCGCACGGCGATGAACTCGGCCGTCGTCCCGGCGACCATCACCTCGCGCAATCTGCCGCCGACGCTGATCTCCGAGGTGCCGACGGCCAGTGGCGCCACCCGGTGGACGGCGCTGGCGCGCAGCAGCGCCTGTGCGTCGTCGATCGTCAGGTCGCGTGGCGTACTGGTGATGGCGTTGCCCGGGTTGAAGCCGCCGGTCTGCGAGCGCCCGGGGAGGACGATCACCAGGTTGCTGCCGATCGCCGAGAACTGGTTGAGGACGTAGCGCCGGGCGCCGTCGGCGAGCGCGGTGAGGACGACGACGGCAGCGACGCCGATCGCCATGGCGAGGATCAGCAGGCTGGTGCGCAGCGGACTGCCGGTTGCCGCGTCGCGCGCGAAACGGATCAGGTCGGCAGCGCGCATGCTTTGCCCGGCCAGTCGACGCTGCGTTCGCGGTCGTGCTGCAGCGTGCCGTCCGCCATCAGCAGTTGCCGGCGCGCGCGCGCGCCCAGGGCGCCGTCATGGGTGACGACGATCAGGGTCACGCCGGTGCCATTGAGCGCCTCGAGCAGGCGCATGACCTCCTCACCGGTGGTCCGGTCGAGGTTGCCGGTCGGCTCGTCGGCGAGCACCAGCGCCGGCTGCATGATCGTTGCGCGCGCGATCGCCACCCGCTGGCGCTGTCCACCCGAGAGCTGATCGGGTCGATGGTCGGCGCGGTTCTCCAGACCGTAGTCGCGCAGCGCCTGCCGCACGCGTTCGCCACGTTGCGCTGGCGGGATGCCGGCGAGCACCATCGGCAGGGCAATGTTCTCGGCCGCCGTCAGGCGCGGGACGAGGTGGAAACTCTGGAAGACGAAGCCGATCCGCTCGCTGCGCACGCGCGCCTGCTCGTCGGCCGAGAGGGTGGTGACGTCGCGGCCGGCGAGGCGGTAGCGGCCGCTGTCCGGCCGGTCGAGCAGGCCGAGCAGGTTGAGCAGCGTCGACTTGCCCGACCCGGACGGCCCCATCACCGACACATATTCGCCGGCGTTGATGCACAGGCCGATCGACTGCAGCGCGTGGACCCGGCTGTCACCGAGATGGAAGACCCTTTCGATGGCCGACAGCTCGATCAGTGGGGCGCCCATCGCTCACTTCCCGCCCGCCGCGGCGGCACGCTCGGCGAGGTACGGCACGCCCGCCTTGACACCCGCCCGCTCGAGCGAGGTGACCACCCGTTCGCCAGCCTGCAGCCCTTCGCTGACCTCGGTGTACTCCCAGTTGGCGAGGCCGGTCCCGATGCGGCGCTCGGCGAGCCGGCCATCGGCCTGTGCGACCAGCACCCGGTTGCCTTCGAGCAGTGCCGAGGTCGGAACGCGCAGGACCGCGTCGCGGACCGCCAGGATCACCTCGACGTCGGCGCTGTAGCCCACCAGCAGTCTGCCGGCAGCGGCCGGGTCGTCGAACGTCGCCTCGATGTCGACGGTGCGTGCCTGCTTCTCGACTGCCGCAACGTAGGGCGCGACACGCCGCACCGTTCCCGGGAACGAGCGCCCGGGCAGGGCGTCCAGGCTGATCCGCACCGGCTGTCCGGCGCTGATCTTCGGCGCGTCCACCTCATCCATCGGCGCCTTGATGTAGAGGCAGGAGTCGTCGATCAGGTCGATCGCCGGCGGCGTCGGCACGCCGGGTGGCGAGGGCGTCGAGTACTCGCCGACCTCGCCGACGATCTTGGCGATGGTGCCGGCGAAGGGTGCGTAGAGGACGGTCCTTCCCTGCTCTACCCGGCTCAGCCGGACCCGCGCCTCGGCCTGCTTGAGGTCGGCCCTGGCCGCCTGGCAGCCGGCCTGCCGGGCCAGGGCTTCGCTGCGCGCCTTTTCCTCGCTCGCCCCGGAGACGAAACCCCGCGCCCGCAGCGCGGCCTGCCGCGTCGCTTCGCGTTCGGCGTTGGCGGCGACGACGCAGGCCTCGTCGACGCGCTGCCGGGCGGTCGCGACCTGGCTGAGATGCCACGCGCTCTGCGCCTGCTGATCGTCGTTCCAGAGCTTCATCAGCAGCTGGCCCTGGCGCACGCGGTCTCCTTCCTTCACCGCCAGGACTTCGATCCGGCCGCCACTGATCGTCGACAGGCGGGTGCGCTGGCAGGCCTCCACCGTTCCCGCGCGCGTGTTCGAGATCGTGGACTCGACCACTCCGCGGTCGATCTCGCGCAGTACGACAGCCACCGCCTGCGGCCGGCCCAGCCACCAGACGCCGGCAGCGAGCAGCGCCGCGAGCAGGAGGACGATGAACAGGCGGCGGAGCAGGGGGGCTGACATGCGCGTTTTCGGCAATGGGGCTGGGGCTGGGGCAGCGTCAGCGACGCACATCGCGCGTCGCCGCGACTGCCGGTGTGCTGGCCGCCTGGCGCAAAACCGTCATCGGCAGGCGCCGTGGCGGTGAGCCTGCCATGGTCGCAGGCGGCAGCTCACTGTTGCGGTCTCTGCGCTGAGCATTGGCGGCACGCCGGACTGTCGTGCGGCCCTCAGCGGATGGCGCCGGGCGACGGCGCGACCTTCAATTCACGCAGGCGGGCCTGCTTGGCCTGCAGCGCCTTGTTGGCCGGATCGAGCCGCAGCGCTTCATCGTAGGACTGGCTGGCCTGTCGCAGCAGGACGTCACCAAGGTTCTCGCGCGCCAGCGCGTAGCCGGGGTGCGTCCGGATCGCCATCTCCAGCAGCATGCGCGCTCGCTCGAGCTGCTGTTGCCGGGCGTACAGGACGGCGAGGTTGTTGTAGGGCTCGGGCAATTCGGGGTAGTCGTCGCTGATCTGCGTGAACACGGTGATGGCATCGTCGGAACGACTCATCTCCATCAGGATCAGTCCCTTGAGGAAGCGCCCCTGCAGTTCTCGCGACTTGCCCGCGACGTAGGCGTCGACCTTCGCCAGCGCCTGTTCGGCCTGGCCCTGCTGCAACAGGCGCTGGGCTTCGGCCAGCTCGTTGGCGACGGCGCTCGGCGCGCTGAAGGCGAAGAGCAGGACGAGGAGCATTGCCGGCAGGGTTGCCGGCAAGAGCCTTGGCAAGATCGGGTGCATAGGGGATGTCTTCCTGGCCAGGCAGCGGATGGCTGTCGCGCGAGCGTCGGATTCTAGCAAGAAGTCGGCATCAACCAAAGTCGCAGCGTGTCGCAACCGTGCCGGCACGGCAGCGCAGCGGGCCTCAGGCCGTTGTCCGGCTGCTCAGGAACACGGGGAATCCGCGGCCAATGCCCCGGGGCAGCCGACGGCTCGCGACGAGCGGCTCAATGCTGCGGATTGAAATTGCAGTCCGCGAAACGATGTGTTACAAGATCGCTTTGTCGCCACGGGATCAGCCACTTCTTGCCAGCCATGGTTTTCTCGTTCTTCAAGAAGCAGCCGGAGAGGAAGATGGGCGTCCGGCCACCCGCCACTCCGCGCACCAGCGAGGAACGCGGCCGCGTTGACGATGGTCCGCCGGAGGACAGGTTGCGGCACGCGCCGACAGGTCCGGTGGGTTTGAGCCGGGCCGAGCTGCCGTTTGCGACGCCGGTCGCCAAGAGCGATGCGCCGCCACTCGACCTGAGCGAGTTCGTGTTCAGCGTGATGGAGCCCAACTTTCAGCCGGAGGTCGAGCTTGACCCGGTCGACGCCGAAGCGGAAGAAGCCGCGATGCTGTACGCGAATGGGCAGGATGCCGCCGTGCGCTCACGGCTCGAAAATGCGACGCGCCAGTATCGCAGTGGCGCCGGCGAGCGCCTGTGGCTGATGCTTTTCGACCTGTTCCGCGTTGGTGGCGACAAGGGCCCGTTCGAGGCACTCGGCATCGAGTACGCACAGGTCTTCGAGAAATCGCCGCCAGGCTGGCAGGAGACCGTTCGCAGCGCACCGGTCTTGATCAAGGCGGGTACCATCCTGTTCAAGGGTGAGTTGACGGGCGACAACGAGGCCGGATTCGCTGCCGTGCGGCAGGCGCTTGCGACCAACCAGCACCTGCGTCTCGATCTGGGCAAGGTCCGTCGGCTGGACGAGGCGGGTTGCGAGCGCCTTCTCGGACTGCTGCAACAGGCGCACAAGAGCCGGCGCGAGGTCGAACTGCTCAACCGTGACCGTGTCGCTGGCCTGCTGGACAGTCGCGTCGTGCCCGGTCAACAGAGTGACCGCGCCTGCTGGCTGCTGAAGCTGGAGTTCTGCCAGTTGTATGATCGAATCGATGTCTTCGAGGATCTGGCCATCCAGTACGCGGTGAACTTCGAGATTTCGCCGCCTTCGTGGGAACCACAACGGGTGGCGGCGAGCGGCCCCGGACCACTCGTCCTGGCGGCAACGGAAGATTTGATGGCCGAGGCTTACGTCATCAAGGGCGAGGTCAAGTCGTCGCGTTTCGGCGACCTGCTGGCTTACTCGGCGGCGAACGATCCGGTGTTGATCGACTGTTCGCGGGTGACGCGAATGGATTTTCTCAGCGCCGGTGCCCTGCTCAACGTGTTGACGACGATCAAGGGAAGCGGCCGGCAGATCGTCTTTCGCCACCCGAATCACCTGGTGGCCGAGTTGTTCCGTGTCGTCGGCCTCAGGGCCGTGGCGGAGGTCGTTCTCGCACGGAACTAGAATCTCCCGGAGGAGAGCAGCATATGGATCAGTACCACGGCACGACGATCCTGTCGGTGCGCCGCGGCGAGAGTGTGGCCATGGGCGGTGACGGACAGGTGACGCTCGGCAACATCGTCGTCAAGGCGAGCGCGCGCAAGGTTCGCCGCATCCACCAGGGGAAGATCCTGGCCGGCTTTGCCGGCGGAACCGCCGACGCCTTCACCCTTTTCGAACGATTCGAGGCGAAGCTCGACAAGCATCAGGGCAATCTGCTGCGTTCGGCGGTGGAACTGGCGAAGGACTGGCGGAGCGACCGCGCGCTGCGCCGACTGGACGCGATGCTGGCGGTGGCGAGCCGCGAGGCGTCGCTGATCATCACCGGCAACGGCGATGTGCTTGAGCCGGAGTACGGTATCGTCGCGATTGGTTCGGGTGGCGCATTCGCCCATTCGGCGGCGAGGGCGCTGGTGGAGAACAGCTCCCTCACGGCGCCGGAAGTGGTGCGCAAGTCGCTGCAGATCGCCGGCGATCTGTGCATCTACACCAATCAGAATTTCACCATCGAAGTGCTGGAGTGAGCATGTCGTCGATGACGCCGCAGGAAATCGTTCACGAGCTCGACAAGCACATCGTCGGCCAGGGGAAAGCGAAGAAGGCGGTGGCCATCGCCCTGCGCAACCGCTGGCGGCGAGCGCAGGTGGCCGAGCCGCTGCGGCAGGAGATCACGCCGAAGAACATCCTGATGATCGGTCCGACCGGCGTCGGCAAGACCGAGATCGCTCGCCGTCTCGCACGGCTGGCGAACGCGCCGTTCATCAAGGTCGAGGCGACCAAGTTCACCGAAGTCGGGTACGTCGGTCGCGATGTCGAAACCATCATCCGCGACCTCGTCGAGATCGCCGTCAAGAGCGGTCGCGAAAGGGCGATGAAGGGCGTCAGGCTGCGTGCCGAGGATGCTGCCGAGGAGCGCCTTCTCGACGCCTTGCTGCCGCCGGCGCGCGCCGGTTTCTACAATGACGGGCAGGCAGGCGGCGAGGAAGGGGCCACGCGGCAGAAGTTTCGCAAGAAGCTGCGTGAGGGCGAACTCGACGAGAAGGAGGTCGAGGTGGATGTCGCGGCGCCATCGATGCAGGCGGAGATCTTCGCTCCGCCCGGAATGGAGGAGCTGACGGCGCAGATCCAGGGCATGTTCCAGAACATCGGCGGTGGCCGGAGGAAATCGCGCAAGCTCAAGATTTGCGAGGCGCGCCGGCTGCTGATCGACGAGGAAGCGGCCAAGCTGGTCAATGATGAGGAAGTCAAGCTCGACGCGGTGCGCAACGTCGAGCAGAACGGCATCGTCTTTCTCGACGAGATCGACAAGATCGCTTCGCGCAGCGATACGCACGGCGTGGACGTTTCGCGCCAGGGGGTGCAGCGTGACCTGTTGCCGCTGGTCGAAGGGACGACGGTATCGACCAAGTACGGAATGATCCGCACCGACCACATCCTGTTCATTGCCAGCGGCGCTTTCCATCTTGCCAAGCCCTCGGATCTGATTCCCGAACTGCAGGGCAGGTTGCCGATCCGCGTCGAGCTGGAGTCGCTGTCGGTGGCCGACTTCGAGTGCATCCTGACGCAGACGGATGCCTGCCTGACCAAGCAGTACCAGGCGCTGCTGGCGACCGAAGGGGTGGCGCTCGATTTTTCTGCCGAAGGCATCAGGCGCCTGGCCGAGATTGCCTGGTCGGTCAACGAGCGGACGGAGAACATCGGCGCTCGCCGCCTGTATACAGTGATGGAGCGCCTGCTCGAGGAGATTTCATTCACTGCTGGCAAGGGACCGGGCGAGCGCCTCACGATCGACGCCGCGTACGTCGACCATCGCCTGGTCGAACTCGCCCAGAACGAGGACCTCTCCCGCTACGTCCTCTGAGCAGCTTGGCAAGCCGGTACCGCTGCCGCGAACTACTTGACCACGACCACCGGCAGGTCGCTGAGATGGATGACGCGTTGCGTCACCGATCCGAGCAGCAGGCCGGACACGGTTCCGAGGCCGCGCGCTCCCATGATGATCAGGCTGCAGTCGTGCTCGCGCGCGAAATCGACGATCGTCGGTGCGATCTCACCGACCACGACGTGCTCGCCGTGGCCGATTCCGGCTGCGTGCAGCCGGGCGCGCGCAGAGGCGAGAGCGGCGTCACCCGTCTCGCGATGATAGTCATGAACGACGTCCGTGCTGACGAAGCGGCTGATATCCGAAGGCAGCGGGTGCTGCACGTTCAGCAGCAGGACTTCCGCTTCCAGCGGCGTAGCCAGCGCTTCGGCGATGACATGATCGACCGCCCGCAACGCGGGCAGCGATCCATCCACGGGAAGCAACCATCTCGGGTTCATTTCGGATCTCCTGGTTGCAGGGCTTGCGCCCTGCCGGCAGCCGGCGACACCTCGTTGGCGCGGGCGGTCTGGCGCGAAGCCTGCCACTTGCCGAGCGCGACCACCAGCAGGGCGCCGAAGCCGGATGCGATGTAGTGACTGTGCGGGACGATCTCCCGCCACGCGGCAGGCAATGCCGGGTCGGTCAGCAGCATGCCGCCGCCGATCCAGCCGAGCAGGGCACCGCCGGCGGTGATGACGATGGGAAAACGATCCATCAGCGCGAGCACCAGTTTGCTCCCCCAGACGACGATCGGGATCGATACCGCGATGCCGAAGACGACGAGGACGATCGATCCGTGTGCTGCGCCGGCGACGGCGATGACGTTGTCCACACTCATGACGGCGTCGGCGACGATGATCGTCCGGATCGCTCCGAGCAGCGTGCTGCTCCCCTGCACGTTGCCGTGTGTTTCCTCATGCTCGGGCAGGATCAGCTTGATGCCGATCCAGAACAGCAGCAAGCCGCCGACCATCTTCAGGTAGGGGACGGCGAGCAGCTGCAGCGCGAAATAGATCAGGATGACGCGCAGCGCGATGGCGCCGAACACGCCCCAGAAGATCCCCTTGTTGCGTTGCGTCTCAGGCAACCGGCGGCAGGCAAGCGCGATGACCACCGCATTGTCGCCGCCGAGCAGGATGTCGATGGCGATGATCTGCAGGACGGAAATCCAGAAGGCGGGCGATGCGAGATCGGGCATGCGGAAACCTTGCCTCAGAGCAGCTCGAGCGGCGGCGAGCCGCCGGCGTAGCTGGAAGCGCTGCCCTGGACGGCCGTCTGGCCCAGTTTGGCGAGAACCTTGTTGGCCTCTCGCAGGCGCCCGAGAAGCTTGACGAGAAGCACCTTGTTGAAGCGTTCGCGCACTTCGTCCGAACTCAGGCCCAGGGCCGAGCTGTTGACTTCCAGGAAGCGGGTCGCTTCGAGGGTGACCACCGTTGCCTGGCGACGGTCGTCGGTCGGGTGGAGGAAAGCCATCTCGCCGACGACCTCGCCCGGTCCGAGGCGGCAGATTACCCGGCCGCTGGCGGAAACCTCGACGAAACCGTCGACGATGATGCCGAACTTGCGGTGGGTGTCGCCTTCGCGAATCAGGGTCACCTTTTCCGACACTTCGCGCCAGACGCTGATGCGCAGCACCTCCCACAACTCGATGTCTTCAAACTCGGCGAAGAAATCCACCTTGCGCAGGCGGTCGAAGTGTGCCAGATCCTGTTGCGTCTGATCCTCTTCCTGCATCTGGTAACGCACTGCCGACAGATCCTTGGCGAACTCGGCGCCGTTGCGATAGCGGCTGTAAAGGTCCTTCTCGAGTGCCTTGCGAATGATCGGATCGAGGCCCGGAGGCAGATTCGGGTTCAGCGCACAGACCGACGGGGCGTCCATGTTGACGATCTTGTACACCAGGGTCGCCGGGTTGTTGGCGCGAAAGGGCAGGCGTCCCGTCAGCAGCTGGAAGAGCAGGACACCGAGCGAGTAGAGGTCGGTCTTGTGGTTGAGCGGGTAGTTCTTGACCTGCTCCGGCGACATGTAGGCTGGCGAGCCGACGCCCATGACGAAGGTCGAGTCGCGTCCCATGTCCTTCAGGAGATTGAGGCCGAGCCCGAAATCGGTGATCTTCGGATTGTCGTTGGCGTCGATCAGGATGTTCGCCGGTTTGATGTCGCGATGCACCACCCCCTGGTGAAGCGCATGGTCGAGGGCGAGACAGCACTTGAAGATGATGCCGATCACCCGGTGCATCGGCAGCAGCCTGTTGATCTTGCAGAACTGGTCCAGCGCGACCCCGTCGACGTATTCCATCACCAGATAGGCCTGATCAGGCTCGATCACCGCATCGAAGATCTTGACGATGTTCGGATGATTGAGCCGCCGAGCGATCGAATCCTCGGTCTGGAACAGTTTGCGCAGACGCCTCGACATGGCCGCGTTGTCTTCATCGAAGCGGATCAGCTTGATGGCGACCTGGCGCTCGAGACGGGGATCGCGCGCCAGATAGACGACGGCAGTCGCTCCCTTGCCGAGGGAGCGAATGACTTCGTATCTTCCGATTTTCTGCAGCATGCGGAGCCCGATTCCAGCTACGACCGACAAAGGAGGAATGCTAGCAGCAGAAGCTGTTCGTGCAGCAAAAAAATGCGGGCCGATTGCATGTAGTCACCGCGGTGCTTTGGCACGGGACTTGAAATCCGGCGGCACCCCCCCAAATAGGAAATCGTTTTTCCGGAGACCACCATCCATGCAAAGCAACGATTCAGCACCTCAGGAACCAACAGTTGTTGCCGCAGCGGACGCTGCGGTCGAGCCGCCCGCCAGCGGCGAGATGCCCATCGCCGAGCAGCCTCTGGCTGAGGAAGGTGGCGCCACGATGCACGAGGAGCTGCAGCAGGCGCGCCTGAAGGCCGACGAGTACCAGGATCTGTGGCTGCGTGCCAAGGCAGAAACGGAGAACGTGCGGCGGCGGGCGCAGGAGGACATCGCCAAGGCGGCGAGGTTCGCGGTCGATCGCTTCGCCCGCGAGTTGTTGCCGGTGAAGGACAGTCTCGAGGCGGCGCTGGCGACTGAAGCGGCGACCGTCGAGAGCCTGCGCGCAGGCAGTGAGCTGACCCTGAAACAACTCGTTGCGGCATTCGAGAAATCAGCGCTGACCGAGATCAACCCTGTCGGCGAGAAGTTCGACCCGAACCGGCATCAGGCCATCAGTGTCGTCGAATCTGCTAAGGAAGCCAACACGGTCGTCACCGTTCTGCAGAAGGGCTACCTGCTCGCCGAGCGCGTGCTGCGACCGGCGCTGGTCATCGTCGCCAAGGCGGCGTCTTGAAATACGCTGCCTGACCCCCACTTGAGGCATCATTCCGGGCATTTCGTCTGCGGGCGACGGTGCAATCTGGCAACAAGAGCATATTGAAAGGATTCAACAATGGGAAAAATCATCGGCATCGATCTCGGGACGACCAACTCCTGCGTCGCCGTGATGGAGAACGGCAAGCCGAAGGTGATCGAAAACTCCGAAGGTGCGCGCACGACACCGTCGATCGTCGCCTACGCCGAAGACGACGAGGTGCTTTGCGGTGCCCCTGCCAAGCGGCAGGCGGTAACCAACCCGAAGAACACGCTCTATGCGATCAAGCGGTTGATCGGTCGGCGCTTCGAGGAAAAGGAGGTGCAGAAGGACATCTCGCTGATGCCGTTCCGCATTCTCAAGGCCGACAACGGCGATGCCTGGGTGGAGGTGCGCGGCAAGAAGATCGCCCCGCCACAGGTATCGGCCGAGGTGTTGCGCAAGATGAAGAAGACCGCCGAGGATTACCTCGGCGAGGAAGTCAGCGAGGCAGTGATCACCGTTCCCGCGTACTTCAACGACAGCCAGCGGCAGGCCACCAAGGACGCCGGCCGCATCGCCGGTCTCGAGGTGAAGCGGATCATCAACGAGCCGACGGCGGCGGCCCTGGCTTTCGGTCTGGACAAGAAGCAGGGCGACAAGAAGATCGCCGTCTATGATCTCGGCGGCGGTACTTTCGACATCTCGATCATCGAGATTGCCGAGGTCGAGGGCGAGCACCAGTTCGAAGTGCTGTCGACCAACGGCGACACCTTCCTCGGTGGCGAGGACTTCGATCAGAGGCTGATCGACTACATCATCGAGGAGTTCAAGAAAGAGTCGGGCGTCAACCTGAAAGCGGACGTGCTGGCGCTGCAGCGTCTGAAGGATGCTGCGGAAAAGGCCAAGATCGAGTTGTCGTCGGGCCAGCAAACCGAAATCAACCTGCCGTACATCACCGCCGATGCCTCCGGGCCGAAGCACCTGACGCAGAAGATCACGCGCGCCAAGTTCGAGTCGTTGGTCGATGATCTCGTCGAGCGGACCATCGAGCCCTGCCGCATCGCGCTGAAGGATGCCGGCTGCCGCATCGGCGACATCAACGACGTCATCCTGGTCGGCGGCCAGACGCGCATGCCGAAGGTGCAGGAGAAAGTCAAGGAGTTCTTTGGCCGCGAGCCACGGCGCGACGTCAACGCCGACGAGGCGGTCGCCGTCGGTGCGGCGATCCAGGGCGGTGTCCTGCAGGGTGAGGTCAAGGACGTGTTGCTGCTCGACGTGACGCCGCTGTCGCTCGGGATCGAGACGCTCGGTGGCGTGATGACCAAGCTGATCAAAAAGAACACGACGATTCCGACGAAGGCGACGCAGGTCTTCTCGACCGCCGACGACAACCAGTCGGCAGTCACCATCCACGTGCTGCAGGGCGAGCGCGAGATGGCTGGCGGCAACAAGAGTCTTGGCCAGTTCAACCTGTCGGACATTCCGCCGGCACCGCGCGGCATGCCGCAGATCGAGGTCACCTTCGATATCGACGCCAACGGCATCCTGCATGTTTCGGCAAAGGACAAGGCGACTGGCAAGGAGAACAAGATCAAGATCCAGGCCTCTTCCGGCCTCAGCGAAGAGGAAGTGCAGCGTATGGTGCGCGATGCCGAAGTGCATGCCGAAGAAGACCGCAAGGCGCATGAACTGGCGGAGGCGCGCAACCAGTGTGATGCCATGATCCATACGGTGAGGAAGTCACTTGCCGAGTATGGCAAGGAACTCGCCGACAGCGAGAAGGCGTCGATCGAGAAAGCCGTCAAGGAGGCGGAAGAGGCGATTCGTGGCAGCGACATCGATGCCATCAGGGCGAAAAGCGAGGCCTTGGGGACGGCCGCCCAGAAGCTTGGCGAGAAGATGTATGCCAAGCAGCAGGAGCACGCGCCGGGAGCCGCTGGTGCAGGTGGCGCTGGAGGTTCGAGCGGCGAAGCGAGGAAAGACGACAGCGACGTCGTCGACGCCGAGTTCACCGAAGTCAAGGACAAGAAGTAGGCTGTTGCCTGGAGGGGGGCGCATGACCGCGCCCCCCTCCGTCCCCCCAACGTGCTCACGAACCGATGGCAAAACGCGATTTTTACGACATTCTCGGCGTCAACCGTGACGCTGCCGATGAGGACATCAAGAAGGCCTACCGCAAACTGGCGATGAAGTACCACCCGGACCGCAATCCGGACAATCCCAGGGCGGAGGAACACTTCAAGGAGGTCAAGGAAGCCTACGAGATCCTCTCCGAACCCGACAAGCGGGCGGCGTACGACCAGTACGGACACGCCGGAGTGGACCCGCAGGCAGGCATGGGTGCTGCCGGTCCCGGCGGTTTCTCGGATGCCTTCGGTGGCATCTTCGACGAGATCTTCGGCGGCCGGCGCGGTGGCGGTGGGCGCTCGAACGTCTATCGCGGTGCCGACCTGCGCTACAACCTCGAGATCAGCCTCGAACAGGCGGCCTTCGGCACCGAAACCAAGATTCGCATCCCGACCATGGAAGTCTGCGAAGCGTGCCACGGCAGTGGCGCCAAGGCCGGAACGCAGCCGAAGACCTGCCCGACCTGTCAGGGCAGCGGCCAGGTTCGCCTGCAGCAGGGATTCTTCTCGATCCAGCAGACCTGTCCCAAGTGTCACGGTACCGGGCGCTACATCGCCGATCCCTGTGGCGCCTGTCATGGCGCCGGTCGCGTCAAGCAGCACAAGACCCTGGCGGTGAAGATCCCGGCAGGCGTCGACGAGGGCGATCGCATCCGCCTGTCGGGTGAGGGTGAGCACGGCATCAATGGCGGTCCCGCCGGTGACCTCTACGTCCAGATCCACCTCAAGTCGCACGCCGTCTTTCAGCGCGAGCAGAACGATCTGCACTGCGAGATGCCGATCAGCTTCACGACCGCGGCGCTCGGTGGCGAGATCGACATTCCGACTCTCGACGGTGCGGCGAAGATCCGCGTTCCCGCCGAGACGCAGTCGGGCAAGGTGTTCCGCCTGCGTGGCAAGGGCATCAAGGGCGTGCGCAGCAACGCGCATGGCGATCTGCTTTGCCACGTGGTCGTCGAGACGCCGGTTCATCTCACCGAACGCCAGAAGGAACTCCTGCGCGAGCTAGAGGATTCCAGCCGGGACAACGCCGGCCATCACAATCCGCGCGCGAAATCGTGGATGGATCGCGTGCGCGACTTCTTTGCCGCGACCTGAGAGCTTGTGAAGGACGCCTCGCGAACAGGCCGGGGCAGCAGGACTGAGCGGCTGCGCAACGGCGCAGACCGGATTGCCTCGCTTCGCCGTTTGTAAGCGTCGTGTCAGCTGGCTTCGCCATGCTCGGCAGGTGGTCGAGGTCGTCGCAGCTCGGCGGCGGCCGGCGCGCCACGCGAGGAGTGCGGCATGAAGCTTGCCAGAGCATTGTTGTTGGTTGCCCTGATCTGGGCTGGTGGAGTTGCTGCGAGCGAGGTCGGAGTCACCGACAGGAGCATCCTGATCGGTATGACGGCACCGTTTTCCGGCCCCAGCGGACCTTACGGGCTGGACATGAAAACCGTCATCAACGCCTATTTCCGTCAGCTCAACGACGCCGGTGGCGTGCATGGCAGGAGACTCGACCTGCGCAGCCTCGATGACGGCTACGAGACCGAGCGCACGGTCGCCAACACGAGGACGCTGATCGCGCAGGAACAGGTTTTCGCGCTGTTGGCGTTCTACGGATCGAGTCCGACGACGGCGGCGATGAACGAGGTCTTCGGTGTCGCCAAGGTGCCGCTGGTGGGGACGATCTCAGGCGCCGACTCGCTGCGCCAGTCGCCACGCGATCATCCCGCCAATCGCTACATGTTCAACGTCCGCGCGAGCTACGCCGACGAGACCGAGGCGATCGTCAACCAGCTCACCTCGCTCGGTTTCAAGAACATCGCCGTCTTCTATCAGAACGACGGCTTCGGGAAGTCGGGGCTCGAGGGCGTCCTGGCAGCGCTCAGGAAGCACAATCAGGTGCCGGTTGCAGTGGCCACGGTGGAGCGCAATTCCGTCGATGTCAGCAGTGCCGTACAGACCATCGCCAGGGCCAATCCACAGGCGGTGATCATGGTGACGCTGTACAAGGCCAGCGCCGCCTTCGTGCGCGAGATGAGGAAGGCGAGACAGAATCCGCAGTTCATGACCCTGTCGCCGGTGGGCGCGGATCTGCTCGTGCAGGAACTGGCGGACGAGGCCCGTGGCATCGGCATTTCGCAGGTCATGCCCTATCCGTGGAACGACACCCTGCCGATGGTGCGCGAGTACCACAAACTGCTTGGCAAGCAGGCGAAGCCCTCCTATTACGGGATCGAAGCCTACGCCATGGCGAAAGTGCTCGTCGAGGCGTTGCGCAAGGCGGGCAAGGAGCCGACGCGCGAGAAGCTGGTGGCCGCGCTCGAGAGCATGCAGAATCACGACCTCGGCGGTTACCGGGTGAGTTTCTCGCCAACTGACCGGGCGGGCTCACGGTTCGTCGACCTGACGGTCATTGGCAGCGGCGGGCGGGTGCTGCGCTGACGCATGGCGCGTCCACAAGCCGAGGATCTCGCCGGCGTCGGGCGTCCGCGGTGTGTACTGCCTGGCATCCATGCCGCCGCGCAGTTCGTCGCACGACTGCCAGAGCTTGCTGTAGAGCCGGGATTTCTTGAGGGCCAAGGATCCTGTCGTCAGTTGATGCCTGGCAGCCTGTCGGACAGCAGGCGCTGACCGGGCCAGCGCGCAGGCGCCTTGGCCGTGGGTCAGGCGCGACGCCAGCTCGTTCCCTTGGCGCCATCCTCGAGGATGATTCCGGCAGCCAGCAGCTCGGCGCGTATGCGGTCCGCCTCGGCGAAGTCGTGGCGCTTCTTGGCGGCCGTACGTTCGCCGATCAGCGTCTCGATCGCTTCTCCCGAGACCTCGGTGCCGCGCGCCGGGGCCGCCTGCAGGAAATCCTGTGGTTCGCGTCCGAGCAGCCCAAGCAGTCCGGCCAGTGCGCGCAACTGGGACGCGGCCTGCGCCGACCTGCTGCGATTCACTTCGGCGGCGAGGTCGAAGAGGACGGCGCAGGCTTCCGGCGTGTTGAAGTCGTCGTTCATCGCCGCAGCAAAACGCTGCGCGTGCGGCTCGTCCCAGTCGATCGCAGTCGCCGCTGCAGCCGGCACCGCCTTGAGCGCGGTATACAGTCTGCTCAACGCCTGCCGGGCGTCGTCGAGGTGCGCGTCGGAGTAGTTCAGCGGGCTGCGATAGTGCGCCCGCAGGATGAAGAAGCGCAGGACTTCGGCATCGTACTCGCGCAGGATTTCGCGGATGGTGAAGAAATTGCCGAGCGACTTCGACATCTTCTCGTCATCGACGCGGACGAAACCGTTGTGCATCCAGTAGTTGACGAAGCGGCAGCCGTGCGCCCCCTCGGACTGGGCGATCTCGTTCTCGTGATGCGGGAACTGGAGATCCTGGCCGCCACCGTGGATGTCGAAGTGCGCCCCGAGCAGGTCCGAACTCATCGCCGAACACTCGATGTGCCATCCCGGGCGGCCGTCACCCCACGGTGAAGCCCAGGCGGGCTCGCCCGCACGGGCGTGTTTCCAGAGCACGAAGTCGAGCGGGTCTTCCTTCGCGCTGTCGATGTCGACGCGCTCGCCGGCTCGCAGGTCGTCGAGTGACTTGCCGGAGAGCTTGCCGTAACCGGGAAACCGACGCACCGAGAAATTGACGTCGCCGGCCGCCGCACGATAGGCCAGGCCGTTCTCCTCGAGTCGCCGGATCAGGCTCAGCATCTGTGGCACGTAGGCCGTCGCGCGCGGTTCATGGTCCGGCTTGGCGACGCCGAGCGCCGCCGCATCCTCATCCATGAAACGGATGAAGCGCTCGGTCAGCTCGCCGATGGTCTCGCCATTTTCCGCTGCCCGGCGGATGATCTTGTCGTCGATGTCNNTGATGTTGCGCACGTAGCAGACCTGCAGTCCGCTCGCCCGCAGCCAGCGCTGCACGATGTCGAAGACCACCAGGACGCGGGCGTGACCGAGGTGACAGTAGTCATAGACGGTCATGCCGCAAACGTACATCCGTACCTCGCCGGGTACGATGGGGACGAATTCCTGCTTGTCTCTGGTCAGCGAGTTGTAGATCTTCAGCATGTTCGGGTCTGCGGGAATGTGCCGTGAGCGGCTGCCAGCGGCGGAGGATTTTGGTTTGGCGGGAGTTCTTGCTAGAATCGGCCGCTTTCCTGTTCTTGCTGCCCTCCGACCGCGCTTGGCCCAGTATACCACACCGATGCTTGCCAGCCTTTTGCCAGCCCTCCGCTTTGCGCTCCTCGTCTGGGTGCTCGGCGGCGCGGCGTCCGCGGCCTTTGCCGACAACCTCGCCGATGCCCAGCGGCTGCTCAAGCAGGGCCAGCAGGCGGCAGCGCTCGACAAGATCGAGGAGCACCTGGCAAGCAATCCGGCGGATGCGCGCGGACGCTTCAGCAAGGGCCTGATCCTTGTCGAGATGGGTCGTCCCGCCGATGCCATGACCGTCTTCAGCAAGCTGATCGAGGACTATCCGGAACTGCCCGAACCGTACAACAACCTGGCCGTTCTCTACGCGCAGCAGAAACAGTACGACAAGGCGCGGACGGCGCTCGAAATGGCGATCCGGATCCAGCCGACTTACGCCACCGCCTACGAGAACCTCGGTGACATTCATGCCCGGCTGGCTGGTCAGGCCTATGAGAAGGCTTTGCAGATCGACCCGGCGAAGAAGGCTGCGCAGCGGAAACTCGCGCGCGTGCGGGAGGTTGGGAGCGGTGGCCTGGGCGATGCCGGCGCGAGCGCCGCGCGGCTGTCTGCGGCCCCGGATTCGCCGGCTGCCGGCGTGGCCGACAGGGCGTCGGCGGCGGCTGGTACTGCCGACGAGAAGGAAGTGGCGAAGATGATCGAGGGCTGGGCAAGGGCCTGGTCGCGCAAGGACGCGAAGGCTTACTTCGCGCACTATGCCGCCGACTTCCGCCCGCCGCGCGGCATGACGCGCAAGGCTTGGGAAGAGGGGCGCCTGCGGCCGATGCGCAAGCCCGGCCGACTGCTCGTCGAGGTCGAGGACATCCGCGTCGCTTTCGCTGATGGCAAGGCCACCGTGCGTTTCCGGCAGACCTTCACTTCGCCGGCGCTCACCTCGACGGTGGCCAAGACGCTGGTTCTCGTCAGGTCCGGCAGCCGCTGGTTGATCCAGGAGGAACGTGTCGGTTGATCGGGGCGTGCCGCACCGGCCATGCGGCACCGCCTCCGATCAGTTCGTTGCCGCCGGTCGCGGCGGCGGCTGGCGGCCGACGGATGGCTGCTGCGTCCCGTCAGCTTTCGCCCGCCCGCCGGGAATCGCTTGCCAAGGAGTTGCCCGATGTTGAGAAAGATCCTTTTCGCGCTTGCCGGCGCCCTGCTGTCGGTCGCGGTCGTCGCCGCGCCCAGCGTCGAGATGCAGACGAGCATGGGGCGTATCGTCATCGAACTCGATTCCGAGAAGGCGCCGAAGACCGTGCGCAACTTCCTCCAGTACGTCAATGAGGGCTTCTACAACGGCACCGTTTTTCATCGCGTCATCCCCGGCTTCATGATCCAGGGCGGTGGTTTCACTGTCGAGCTCGAGCAGAAGGCGGCGCCACGCAGGGTGGAGAATGAGGCGAAGAACGGGCTGCGCAACGACCGTGGGACGATCGCCATGGCGCGTACCGCCGATCCGCATTCGGCGAGTGCGCAGTTCTTCATCAACCATCGGGACAACGCGTCGCTCAACCATCCGTCTCCCGATGGCTGGGGCTACACGGTCTTTGGTCGCGTCACGCAGGGTATCGAGGTCGTGGACCGGATCGCCGGCGTGGCAACCGGCAACCGCGCAATGCATCAGAACGTTCCTCTTGAGCCGGTCACCATCCAGTCGGTCAGGATCATCTCCGAGAAAGGAAAACCATGATCAAGCTGCATACCAGCCTCGGCGTCATCGCCATCGAGCTCGACGCCGAGAAGGCACCGCTGTCGGCACAGAACTTCATCGACTATGTCGCCGCCGGCCACTACGACAACACCATGTTCCATCGCGTGATCCCAGGCTTCATGGTGCAGGGTGGCGGCTTCGAGCCGGGCATGAAGCAGAAGGCCTGCCGGCAGCCGATCCGCAACGAAGCCGACAATGGGCTGAAGAATGAGGCCTACACGGTCGCCATGGCGCGCACGGCGGAGCCGCACTCGGCGACGGCGCAATTCTTCATCAACGTCGTCAACAACGACTTCCTCAACTTCCGTGCGCCGAATGCGCAGGGCTGGGGCTACTGCGTCTTCGGCAGGGTGGTCGAGGGACGCGAGGTGGTCGACCGGATCAAGGCCGTGCGCACCGGAACCTCGGGCTTTCATTCGGACGTGCCGGTCGAGGACGTGTTGATCGAGCGGGCGGAAGTCTGCTGATGCCGCGTCCGTAGACGAGCGCTGCAGGTAAGGCTTGCGACCGACCCTGTTCATCTCCGACCTGCACCTGGCGCCACAGGCGCCGGCCGTGACGCGGATTTTTCTCGACTTTCTGCGCGGGCGGGCGCGGGCGGCGGAGAGCCTGTTCATCCTCGGCGACCTCTTCGAGGCCTGGCCGGGCGACGACTGCCTGGACGACCCCGCCGACGGTCTGGCCGCCGCGGTCGTCGCCGCCCTGCATGAGTTGGTCACCGCCGGAGTCGGGCTGGCGGTGATGCACGGCAATCGCGATTTCCTGCTCGGCGAGCGTTTTGCCGCTGCCAGTGGTGCGCGCCTGTTGCCCGATCCGTGGCTGCTGGCGCTGCCCGGCGGCGAGTTCGTCCTGGCGCATGGTGATGCACTTTGTACGGATGACCGCGAGTACCAGTCGTTTCGCGCGCTGGTTCGCCGTCGCGACTGGCAGCAGGCCTTCCTCGCGCGGCCGTTGAGCGAGCGCAAGGCAGTCGCCGCGGCTCTGCGGCAGCAGAGCGAGACGGCCAAGCGCGACAAGGCGCAGTACCTGATGGATGTCAATCCGGTCGAGACCGACGATTTCCTGCGCGCCCACGGCTACGTCGGGCTGATCCACGGCCACACGCATCGTCCGGCGGTGCACGATCACCTCGTCGATGGCATCCACGTTCAGCGCTGGGTGTTGGCCGATTGGCATGCAAGCCGTGGTGAATGTCTGTGCTGGGATGGCGAGCGTTTGACGCGCGAGTGCCTGGACTGAGCCGGGACCTCGAGTGGCGCGGGCGCCGCGCCAGTCTGGCGGCTGCCGCGCGTCCGGCGCGCTGTCGGCACCTGCAGTCTGGCCGGGCAGCCGGGCGATGAGTGCCGCGGCGCACGAAGTCCTGTCGCGGGTCTTCGGCTATCCGGCCTTCCGCGGGCAGCAGGAGGAGGTGGTCGACCAACTCCTTGCCGGTGGTGACGCGCTGGTGCTGATGCCGACCGGTGGCGGCAAGTCGCTCTGCTACCAGATTCCGGCACTGCTGCGCAGCGGCGTCGGTGTCGTCGTCTCGCCGCTGATCGCGCTCATGCAGGACCAGGTCGAGGCCCTGTGCCAGGTTGGCGTCAACGCAGCCTTCATCAATTCGTCACTGGACTTCCGTTCGCTGCTTGACACCGAACGCCGACTGATGGCCGGCGAGCTCGATCTGGTCTACGTCGCTCCCGAGCGGTTGCTCGGCGAGCGCTTCCTCGGGCTCCTTGCGGAACTGGTCGCGCGGCAGGGGGTCGCCCTGTTCGCCATCGATGAGGCGCACTGCGTGTCGCAATGGGGGCATGACTTCCGCCCCGAGTACATCCAGCTCAGCGAGCTGCATCAGCGCTTCCCGGAGGTGCCGCGCATCGCGCTGACGGCGACGGCCGATCAGCTGACCCGGCAGGAGATCATCACCCGCCTGCATCTCGAGCGGGCGCGCTTGTTCGTCGCGAGCTTCGACCGCCCGAACATCCGCTACCAGATCGTCGAGCGCGACAATCCGCGCAAGCAGTTGCTGGATTTTCTCGGCCAGCACCGCGGCGAGGCCGGCATCGTCTACTGCCTGTCGCGGCGCAAGGTCGACGAGACGGCAGCCTGGCTGCTCGCGCAGGGAATCGATGCGCTGCCCTATCACGCCGGACTCAGTACCGGCGACCGGCAGCGGCACCAGCAGACGTTCCTGCGCGAAGAGGGTTTCGTGATGGTGGCGACGATCGCTTTCGGCATGGGCATCGACAAGCCGGACGTCCGTTTCGTCGCCCATCTCGACCTGCCGAAGAGTCTCGAGGCCTACTATCAGGAAACCGGTCGCGCCGGGCGTGACGGTGATGCCGCGGAGGCGTGGATGACTTACGGGCTGAACGATGTCGTGATTCATCGCCAGATGATCGAGGATTCGGCGGCGCCGGTCGAGCAGAAGAGGGTCGAAAGACAGAAGCTGGAGAGCATGCTGGCTTACTGCGAGTCGGCGACCTGTCGCCGCGTCATCCTGCTCAACTACTTCGGGGAAGACGCTCTGCCCTGCGGCAACTGCGACGTCTGCCTCGATCCGCCGCAGGTCTGGGATGGCACGGTTGTGGCGCAGAAGGTCCTCTCGGCCGCCCTGCGCACCGGCCAGCGCTTCGGTGCCGGCCACCTGATCGACATCCTGCGCGGCAAGAGCACCGACAAGGTGCGGCAGTTCGGGCATGATCGCCTGCCGACCTTCGGCGTCGGCAGCGAACTCGACGAGATGGGCTGGCGCTCCGTCTTCCGACAGCTGCTCGCCGCCGGCGTCCTCGAAGCGGATGCCGCGGCCTACGGAGCGCTCAAGCTGAGCGAAAGCGCCCGCCCCGTCCTGCGCGGGGAAGTGGCGCTGATGCTGCGCCGGCGGTCCGAGCGTGCCACAAGCCGTGCTGCCCGCGGCAGGAGCGCCGCCCGTGGCGCCGCCGATCTTCCGCGGCCGCGTCCGCAACAGGAGGAGTCGGCTCTGGTGGCCAGTCTGCGCCAGTGGCGCAGCGCCAAGGCGCGCGAGCAGGGTGTTCCCGCCTACCTGATCCTGCACGACCGGACGCTGTTCGAGATTGCGGCAGCGTTGCCGGCCTCGCCGCAGGCTCTGCTTGCGGTACCCGGGATCGGTCTTGCCAAGGTGCAGCGCTACGGCGACGAGTTGCTCGCCCTCGTCGCCGGCGGCGAATGATTGCCCGCGGCGCGCGCCGCGTGTGCCTGCCGCAGAGCCTCCGCCAGTTGGAAGACCGCCATCGCGTAGAAGCTCGAGCGGTTGTAGCGCGTGATGACGTAGAAATTGTTGAAGCCGAGCCAGTATTCGGTCGCCGCGCCGGGTGTGACGAGGTCGATCAGGGCGGCTGCGCGGTCGCCGTCGGCCACCGCGCCAACTCCCTGCGCGGCGAACTCGTTGACGCTCAGCGACGGCTTGATGCCGAGGGCGAGAAGGGCGGCGGGATTGCCGCTGACCGCTGCCGGTACCGCGACCGGCTCGCCCGTCTGCCAGCCGTGCTGCTGCAGGAAGCGGCCAACGCTGCCGATCGCGTCCGCATGGCTCTGGCGCAGATCGATTCGGTCATCGCCGTCGAAGTCGACGGCAAAGCGGCGATGGCTGCTGGGCATGAACTGCGGGATGCCGATGGCACCTGCGTAGGAGCCCTTGACGCTGAGTGGACTGATGCCATTCTCGCGCGCGAGGAGGAGGAACTGCTCGAGTTCGCCGCGAAAGAACTCGGACCGAGGCGGGTAGAAGAAAGCGAGCGAGGCCAGTGCCTCGAGGACGCCGAAGCTGCCCATGTGCTGGCCATAGATCGTTTCGACGCCAATGATGGCGACGATGACCTCGGCCGGCACGCCGTGGATCGCCTCTGCGCGCTGCAGCGTCGCGGCATGCTTCTGCCAGAACGACAATCCCCCCGCCAGTCGCTGTTGGTTGACGAAGCGCTCGCGATAGCGCTCCCACGAACGCTGCTTCTCGGGCACCGCCGGTGGGCGAATCGCCTTGAGGACCGTCGCATTCGGTCGCAGGACGGCGAACTGGCGCGTCAGATGGGCGATGTCGAAGCCGTGCTGCTCGTGCATGCTGGCGATGAACGCCTGCACTTCAGGGTTCTGACTCAAGCCGGCGGCCGGCTCGGCGCTTGCGGGCAGTGCCGCGAGACTGAGGGGCAGGGCGACGAGCAGGCTGCTGGCGAGGTGTTTCACGGACTGTTTCTCCATCTGGCCGGTAGGCGGTGCACACATTCCTGCAGGACGAGCAACTGCTCGCTGTCGCCGCGGCCGTAGCGCAGTGCCGCGTAGCAGCGTGCCGCATCGCTGGTGAGTGCCGCCAGCTGCGGCCTTTCGACGGCGACCCGACGGGCGAAAGCGAGCGGCCCCTCCCAAGCGGCGCGCGTCACGCCGCGCCGCGCGAGCGCCTTGCAGTACCGCTGCCACGCCCGCTGCGCCGGATCGGCGCGACGACGACGGGGCAGCGTCCAAACGGTGACGAGCAACAGAGCGACGCCGGAGAGCACGGCCAGCGCCGCGCTCATGCCTTGCCAGTCCGGGTTGGCCATGCCGAAGCGGGAAAGGATGTCGCGCTGGCGTTGCGGATTGTAACCGAGGACCCATTGATTCCAGGCGTTGTTTGCGGCCTCCCAGCGATAACGCAGTTGACGCAGCCAATCGGCGTCGAGGCCGACGATGGCGGGCAGTGGTTCGTCTTGCGGCAGTGCGGCGACGATTCCCTGTTCGATGCGTGAAGGAGCGACCGCTGCCGTCGGGTCGTAGCGCACCCAGCCCTCGCCCGCGAGCCAGACTTCGGCCCAGGCGTGCGCGTCGGACTGGCGGACGATGAGGTAGCCATCGACGGGGTTCACCTCGCCGCCCTGGTAGCCCGCGACGACGCGTGCCGGCACGCCGGCAGCACGCAGCAGGAAGACGAAGGCCGAGGCGTAGTGCTCGCAGAAGCCACGCCGCGTGCCGAAGAGGAACTCGTCGACGGCATCGGCGCCGAGCAGGGGCGGCCGCAGCGTGTAATGGAAGTCCTCGTTGCGGAACAGGCTGAGAACCGCGTCGGCGATCCGCGCCGGTGGTCGCGACTTCCACTGGTCGGCCAGTGCCCGCGCCCGCGGATTGATCGTCGGTGGCAGCGCCAGTGCCTGCTGCAGCGCCGCCGCCGTCTCGTTGCGGTTGGCATGGTAGTCAACCGACGACGTGAAGACGAAGCGGGAGCGGGCACGCAGCGGCTCGCGTGCCAGGACTTCCAGCGTCGGCGCCTGCACGGCGCCTGCCGGCAGGCTGGTCGCCACGTCGAGCGCGAGCAGCCAGCGCTGACCGTGCGCTTCGATGATGCTGCTGTAGCTGTACGGCGTCCCCCTGGCCTCGACGACCGGCACCATCCGTGCTCGGCCGGCCGCTGGTGTGCTGGCGCGCCAGGTCAGACCGTCGTAGGCGTCGAGCACCGGGCCACGCCAGTAGAGATCCGACTTCTCGGGTATTCCGCTGGCGAAATGGCTGCGGAAGGCGATCGCTCCGGACAGGATGAGGTTGCTGATCGACCCCGGTGCCATTTCGTTGGAAAGGCCGCTGCGACCCGCGTGCGCGTCCTGCGGCAGGCCCCAGAGCGGGCCGGAGACACGCGGAAAGAGCAGATAGAGGATGAGCATGAAAGGCAGCGCCTGCAACAGCAGCAGGCCGGCCTGGCGGATGATCGCGGCAGGCGGCTGCGAACCGCCATGCAGGCGGATCAGCGCTGCCGTCAGCAGCGTGCAACTGGCCAGCAACCAGAGGCCGGTCGGGATGCTCTGCGAATAGAAGTAGTGCGTCAGCAGGAGAAAGAAGCCGAGCATGACGACCACCATGGCATCCCGCCGGGTCTTCATCTCGAGTGGTTTGAGCGCCATGAACATGACCAGCATTGCGACTCCGGAATCTCGTCCGAGCAGGCTGCGATACTGCCAGGCGATGCCCGCCAGTGCGGCCAGGACGAGCAGCGCGAGAAGCCAGCGCGGTGGCAGCGGTTGCCTTTGCCACCACAGCCAGAGGCGCCAGAGCAGGGCGGCAGCGAACAGTACGCTCAGCCAGGGTGGCAGGTGTTCGCCATGCGGACTGGCGGTGGCCAGGGCGACGGCCAGGAGCCAGGGCACCGCAGCCTGGTCGATGGCTTGCGGCGAACTAGGCCGCATCGCGTGTCTCTTCCGTCTGGTATAGAGCGAGGGTCTGCAGACAGGCGGCGCGGTGGGCGCTGCCGGTGGCGGGTGCGATCTGCTGGTCGGGCAGGCGCAGGCCATAGCATGCCTGTTGTTCGTCGGCGAGCATGATCCAGCCGGCGAGGATCGACAGCCGCTCCTCGCTGTCGCGATCGGCCGGAGTCAGCGACCAGTCGAGCCAGAGCTCGTCACTCGCACCGCCGGCGAACTGCTTGACCAGCAGCGCCTGCTCGTCCGTGCGGCGGGCAACCGCCTTCCAGGCGATGTGCCGGGTCGGGTCGCTGTGCTGTCGTGCGCGAAGACCGGCGAAATCCTCCTGGCCACCGTCCCCGCGGCGATACTCGGCGACAGTGGCGGTTGACGCCGGCGGCAGCGGCGTGCGCAATGGTTTCGGGTAGACGAGGCATGACCAGGAAGGATGGATGTAGCTCCAGGCACGGAACAGGCCCAGCGGATAGCGGGTGACGAGCGTGATGCGGCCGGGATCGAGTCGGCCGCGACGCTGGGCCAGACAGGGCAGGGTGATCGACGCACTGCCTTCGGCCGGCAGATCGACCGCCACCACCGGCTGTGCGCTGAACGAGAGCTCGAGGGCTCGTCGCTGCTGCCGGCGCGGGTTCTCGAGTTGCAGCGGAAAGCGCGCCAGGTCGCCGACGAACGTTGCGTCGGCGCGTCCGGGCGTCAGGCGCAGTCCGAAGAGGTTGTGGAAGCTGTGCACCATCGCCACCAGACCGAGGCCGGCGAGAAGAAAGATCAGGGCGTGTCCGAGGCTGAGGTCGTAGTTGATGGCGCCGACCAGCATCACCAGGAGAACCACGGCAAAGAGTATCCCGGCGGCGCTCGGGACGATGAAAATGCGCCGCTGGCCGAGGATGAGCGGCCATTGCTGGTCGCGCCGGTGGCCGAAGAGCCATTGCTGCAGGACGTTCAGCTGACGCATCAGGGCAGTCTGACCGAGCGGATCAGGGCGGCGATGTCCTCGCCGTCGGCCTGGCTGCCACTGACCAGGCGCAGGCGGTGGCGGGCCACTGCCGGCAGCACGGCCTGTACATCCTCCGGCAGGACCATCTCGCGGCCGTCGCTGAAGGCCCAGGCGCGAGCGGCTGCGAGCAGGGCGAGAGCGGCGCGCGGGCTCAGGCCGTGCACGAATCGCTGCTCGCGACGACTCGCCTCGATCAGCAATTGCACGTAGTCGAGCAGCGCCGCTGATGCGTACACCGCGGCCGCCTGTCGCTGCAGGGGAGCGAATTCGCCGTTGCCAAGGCAGGCGGGAAGCGCGGGCAGTCGCTCGCGGCTGCCGCCAGTCTCGAGCAGTGCGCGCTCGGCTTGCCGATCCGGGTAGCCGAGGTCGAGACGCAGGAGGAAGCGGTCGAGCTGCGATTCGGGCAGGGGAAAGGTGCCGATCTGGTGCGAGGGGTTCTGCGTGGCAATGACGAAGAAGGGTTCCGGCAGCGGTCGCGTCTCGCCCTCGGTGGTCACCTGCCCCTCTTCCATCGCCTCGAGCAACGCGCTCTGGGTTCTTGGTGTCGCACGGTTGATCTCGTCGGCCAGCAGCACCTGCGAGAAGACCGGGCCGGGCAGGAACCTGAAACCGTTCCGCTCGCGGTCGAAGATCGAGACGCCGAGTATGTCCGCCGGCAGCATGTCGCTGGTGAACTGGATGCGCGCGAATTGCAGACCGAGCAGCCGAGCCAGTGTGTGCGCCAGCGTCGTCTTGCCGACCCCGGGCAGATCCTCGATCAGCAGATGGCCCCTGGCCAGGAGGCAGCAGAGCGCGAGGCGGGTCTGGTTGCTCTTGCCGAGGATCACCGAGTCGGCGGCGGCAAGGATTCGGCTGACCGGGGAGTGGTGGTTGGCGGTTGGCATGGCTTGTCGTCGGGAAGCAATTGGGATGATAATAAACCATCAGTTCCCAACCCGTTCCATCGCTGGGCAGGGCGCCGCTGGCGGCGTCACTGTCGCGACCGAAGGATTACAGTGAGTGTCACGGCTTTCATCACCCATCGCGATTGCCATCTGCATGACATGGGTTCGTACCATCCGGAAGCGCCCGAGCGTCTGAGCGCAATCAGTGATCACCTGATCGCGCAGGGGCTGGATTCCTACTTCGTCTATCACGATGCGCCCCTGGCCACTTTTCAGCAGCTCAAGCGGGTGCATACCGCGGCGCATCTCGAGCGGCTGAAGCGCGCCTCGCCGGATCTCGGGATCGTCCACCTCGACCCCGACACGGCGATGAACCGCCATACCTGGCAGGCGGCGATGCGCGCCGCCGGGGCGGGCGTCCTGGCGGTCGATCTGGTGCTTTCCGGGCAGGCCGAGAATGCCTTCTGCGCCGTGCGGCCGCCCGGTCATCACGCCGAGCGGGCGACGGCGATGGGTTTCTGTTTCTTCAACAACATCGCGGTTGCCGCGGCACATGCCCTGGCGGCACACAACCTGGAGCGTGTGGCCGTGATCGACTTCGACGTTCACCACGGCAACGGTACCGAGGACTGTTTTCGCGGCGACCAGCGGGTCTTGATGGTCAGCACCTTCCAGCATCCGTTCTACCCCTACAGCGGGACCGAGACCCCGGCGGCAAACATGGTGAACATTCCGTTGCCGCGCGGCACCGATGGCGAGGAGTTCCGGCGCGTGGTGAGCGATCTCTGGATGCCGAGACTGCGCGAGTTCCAACCGGAAATGTTGTTCATATCGGCGGGTTTCGATGCCCACTACGAGGACGAGATGGGCGGCTTGCGGCTGCTCGAGCAGGATTACGCCTGGGTCACCGGGCAGCTCAAGGATCTCGCCGACGAATGTGCGCAGGGGCGGATCGTGTCGATACTCGAGGGAGGGTACTCGCTGTCGGCTCTGGCGCGCAGCGTTGCCGCGCATATCCGCGTCCTCGCCCAGCTCTGATTGCCGCCGACTGGCGGCAGCGTTTCGCGGCGGCCCCCGGCACGCGTTTTTCGTCGCCAAGGCGGGTGCCTTCGGTTAGAATGCGGGCTTCCGATTTCCCCGCCCGGGATTTCCCCGAGGCCCTGACTGGCTTGCGCGCAAACCCATGATCACTGGCTCGATCGTAGCGATTGTCACCCCGATGCAGGCAGACGGCAGCCTCGACCTGCCGGCGATGCGCCGCCTCGTCGATTTCCATGTGCAGCAGAACACCGACGCCATCGTCGTCGTCGGCACCACCGGCGAGTCGCCGACAGTCAACCTCGCCGAGCACTGCGAGCTGATCCGGACCGTCGTCGAGCAGGCAGCGGGACGCCTGCCGGTGATTGCCGGCACGGGTGCCAATTCGACGGCCGAGGCCATCGAGCTGACCCGCTTCGCGCACCGGGCGGGGGCCGATGCGGCGCTGTCGGTCGTTCCCTACTACAACAAGCCTGGGCAGGAGGGCTTGTATCGCCACTTTCGCACCATCGCCGAGGCGGTCGATATCCCGCTGATCCTCTACAACGTACCGGGTCGCACGGTGGCCGACCTGAGCAACGAGACGACCCTGCGTCTGGCCGAAGTGCCGAACATCGTCGGTATCAAGGACGCGACCGGCAACATGGACCGCGGCGTCGAGCTGATCGTCCGGTCGCCCCCGGGTTTCGCGGTCTATAGCGGTGACGATGCCAGCGCCTGTGCGCTGATGTTGATGGGCGCCCAGGGAGACATCTCGGTCGTCGCCAACGTCGCGCCACGGCTGATGCACGAGATGTGCCGCGCGGCGGTGGCCGGCAATGTGGCCGAGGCACGGGCGCTGAACGCGCGGCTGATCGGTCTGCACCGGCAACTGTTCTGCGAGGCGAACCCGATTCCGGTCAAGTGGGCTTGCCAGCAACTGGGCCTCATCGGCGACGGCTTGCGTCTGCCCCTGACGCCGCTGTCGCCGGAGAATCACGCCCGTATCGCAGCCGCGCTGTCGCAGGCCGGCGTGCTCGTCTAGCAGTATTGCGTCAGCCGATGAGACCCGTCGCCACGCGTCTGCAGATCGTCTTGCTGTTGTTGCTCGCGGGCTGCAGCAGTTCGCTTCTCGAGCCGAAGCGGATCGAATACAAGACCGCAGGGTCGAGCAACGTGCCGCCGCTCGAGATCCCGCCGGATCTCACCTCGCCGACGCGTGATGATCGCTATGCGGTTCCTGATGCCGCTGGCAAGGGCAGCGCGACCTACTCGCAGTACGCGGCCGAACGTTCACCACAGGCGAGGGCGCAACAGAAGGGTGAGGTCTTGCCCGAGGTCGACCAGGCGCGCATCGAACGTTCGGGAACACAGCGCTGGCTGGTCGCATCCGGGACTCCGGACAAGCTCTGGGGGACCGTCAAGGAATTCTGGCAGGAGACCGGTTTCCTGATCAAGCTCGACCTGCCCGATGCCGGTGTGATGGAGACGGACTGGGCCGAGAACCGCGCGAAAATCCCGCAGGATTTCATCCGCAATGTCCTTGGCAAGGTGATCGATTCGGTCTACTCGACGGCCGAACGCGACAAGTTCCGTACCCGCATGGAAGCGGGCAGCACGCCGGGGACGACCGACATCTTCATCAGTCACCGCGGCATGTACGAGATCTTCGTCTCCGAAGGCAAGGATCAGACGAAGTGGCAACCGCGCCCGGCGGATCCCGAACTCGAAGCCGAAATGCTGCGCCGCCTGATGATTCATCTGGGCAGTGAAGAGAAGCGTGCGAGCGCAGCGCTCAAGGCGGCGCAGGAGAAGCCCTTCGAGCGGGCGAGGCTGACGCGCGGTGCCGATGGCTCGGGCGCACTCGAAGTCGAGGAGTCCTTCGATCGTGCCTGGCGACGGGTGGGTCTGGCTCTCGACCGCGTTGCCTTCACGGTGGAGGATCGCGATCGAAGTCGTGGCCTGTACTTCGTCCGCTATGTCGATCCGGAGAGCGACAACGAGAAGAAAGAGGAGGGCTTCCTGGCGAAGCTCAACCCGTTCAAGGGAAGTTCGACTGCCAAGCCACAGACCCAGTACCGCATTTTCGTGCGCGCGACGGCCAGTTCCCGGTCGACCGTGCAGGTGGTCCTGTCCGATGGTGCCGTCGACCAGTCGGAAACGGCGAAAAAGATCCTCAATCTGCTCTACGATCAGTTGAAGTGATGCGTTTTGCCTCGCTGGGCAGCGGCAGTCAGGGCAACGGACTGATTGTCGAGGCGGGCGGGACCCGGCTGTTGCTCGACTGTGGTTTTTCGATCCGCGAAGTGACTCTGCGGCTGGCTCGCCTCGGCATCGACCCCGGCGGGCTGGCGGCGATCCTCGTGACGCACGAACATGCCGACCACGTCGGCGGCGTTTTCGCGTTCGCGCGCCGCCATCGATTGGCCGTCTATCTGACCCATGGCACGTACAAGATGGCGGCGCGCGGCAGGAGCGTCCTGACCGATTGCCACCTGATCGACGGGCATGCGGTTTTCGCCATCGACGACATCGAACTGCGTCCCTTTCCGGTGCCGCACGACGCCCGCGAGCCGGTGCAGTACGTCTTCAGCGATGGCGATCGCTGCCTTGGCGTCCTCACCGACAGCGGTTCGATCACGTCGCACATCGTGGACGTGCTGCGCCTCTGCGATGGACTCGTCCTGGAGTGCAACCATGATCAGGGATTGCTCGCCGCATCGCGCTATCCGGCGCCGCTCAGGCGACGCATCGGTGGGCCCTTTGGCCACCTCGAGAATGGGCAGGCAGCGGAGCTGTTGCGGCAGATCGACACGCGTCGCCTGCAGCATGTGCTTGCGGCCCACCTGAGCCAGGAGAACAACCGGCCACATCTGGCGGCGCGGGCGCTGGCACTGGCGCTCGACTGTGGCGAGGAGTGGATCGGTGTTGCCGACCAGGAGGGAGGCTTTGGCTGGCGCCAACTCGGCTGAGATCTTGTGCGCGTGGCAGCCATCGGCTGACGGTGCTGTCCGATGCGAGCGGGCAGTGTGGCGGGCGGGTCAGGCGTCCGGTTGATTGACAACCGCTGCAGGCTGGACTGGAAACCCGCGCCAGCCGGCTCGCGCATCCGAGGCCGGTGACGCGGCGACGGCGCTGCGCTCCTGCCGGGGCGAGTCGTGCGGCACACGAGAGGGCAAAGAAAAAGCCGGCTTGCGCCGGCTTTTTCCTGTCGCCGTCCCGAGCTTATTTCTTGGCGGCGTCGGCAGCAGCGGCACCGGCAGCCTTGGCGGCATCGGCAGCGGCGCCAGCAGCGGCACCGGCGGCCTTGGCGGCATCGGCAGCAGCGGCACCGGCAGCGGCACCAGCCGTCGCTGCGGCGTCGGCTGGCTTGGCGGCGGCGTCGGCCGGCTTGGCCGCGTCGGCGGCAGGAGCAGCAGCCGGAGCAGCGGCAGGAGCTGCAGCCGGAGCTGCAGCCGGAGCGGCTGCGGCCGGGGCGGCGGCGGGAGCGGCAGCCGGCTTGGCTTCTTCTTTCTTGCCACAAGCGGTGACGGCCAGAGCAAGCAGCGCAGCAACGAGGAGGGAGTTCTTCATGGGGGGGTTCCTTATGGACGTTGGAAAACGGATAAAACGAGCCAGAAGCTTGAAGGTTGACCGGCAAGCGTCGATCAACTCGCGATTCTAGCACCTTATCGCCGCCGGGAACCCTGATTGGCGAGAAAGCAGGAGCAAGCAACAGTCTTCGGCTGCTCTCAGAGTGCTTGCCGCGGCAGTGACGGCGGATCGAGCCAGCCGAAAGCCAGGGACACGAAAAGCAGGATACTCAACAGGATCAACAGCGAGGTCAGCCCGGCGATGATCACGGGCCCACTGCACTGCTGCCGTGCCCTGTCGTTCAGGCCCAGATAGTCGGCGATCGACAGCGAGCGCTGTTCTCCGTCTGGCCGTGCCTCGGCTGCGATGAAACGGTTGCCGCAGGCGGAGCAGCGATAGGGCGCCAGTTGTTTGCGGCGCAGGCTCCAGCCCTCCTTCAGGCCGCGGCGACGAGATCGGTGGAGTTCTGCCGAGTGGCACTTGGGACATTTCATGGCGGCGTCAGGGCTCCAGCCAGTTCGACAAGAGGGCCGCAGACTGCGGTCTGTTGCCAGTGATGGCCGAAGAAAGTCTACAGCGGGTGGCGGAACGCGCTGTGCGGTTTCTCACGGTGGGCCGGGAATCGCTCGTTGCCCCGGCCTGCCGGCAGAGTCGCGTCCGCGACGCAGCAGTCTTTTCTTTCGCCGGGCGCGGGGGAAGGTCGGGGATGAGCATGCAAGGGTAGACGGTCATGACTTGCATGGTTCCGGGTGTCGTAGCAGTCATGACCGTCGTGCCCCGCGGTGAAGGCCGCAGCAGGCGCTCGATCGTGCCGAAGTGGTCGTCGAGCCGCAACCGACCCGCCACCACGGCACGGCAAGAAGGCGGGCGGTTGTCACTGCCGCCCGTGACCACAGGTGCTACACTCGCTGCAATGCGAACTCGTGCTTTGCTTGCTGTCGTGGTGCTTGGTCTGATGGCTGATGCCGCAGCAACGTCGGTCATCGTGGGTGGCGAGTGGGTCGCTGGTGGAGGGCCAGCTCCCTATGGGCCGTGGCTCTCACCTTACGGCTACCCTTGGCCAGCGCCGGGTGCCATGGATGCCTACGGCCGCTGTCTGGCTCCCTGGAACTGTGCGGACTATGAACAGATGCGGCGCTTTCTCGATCGCTATCAGCGCAACTATGGCGCACGCTTTGCTCCCGACGTGCCGCCTTCGCCGCCGCGCTGGCCACAGCGCGACGTTCCGCCGACGCCGGCAGACCAGATCCAGCCGGCGTACCGCAATGCCAGCCAGGTCCGTCCCGAGTTTGCGCCCGCAGCGGTGTCGCCGGTACCGCCGGCGGCGAGCCGCTAGGGGTGCCGGGCTTGCCGGCGTCCGGTCGTTGAGCCGGGTGGCGGTCACCGGCGGCAGCGGCCAACCGAGTCGCTCCTTCCGCTGTCCCTGTCTGCGCAGGAGGGGGCCGCTGGGCCAGATTGGGGGGCGGCCTTGAATCCGCTGCTGCAGGCCATCCTCGGTTACCTGCTGCTGCTCGCCCTGGCTTGGGTGATGTCGGTACAGCGGTCAGCGGTTCCTTGGCGCACCGTCTGCGGCGGCATCCTGTTGCAGGGCTTGCTGGCGCTGCTGATCTTCCGCTTGCCGGCGGCGCGGGCCTTCTTCGCGGGCTGCAATGATGCACTGCTGGCGGTCGCCGCGGCGACACGCGCGGGAACCGCGCTGGTCTTCGGCTTCCTTGGCGGGGCGCCGTTGCCGTACGACGAGGCGCTTTCGGGGAGCAGCTTCGTTCTCGCCTTCCAGGCCCTGCCGGTGGTGCTGGTGATGAGCGCCCTGTCGGCGCTGCTCTACCACTGGCGCGTTTTGCCGCTGCTGGTGCGCGGCTTTTCGCTCGTGCTCGAGAGGACCCTCGGTGTCGGCGGCGCGGTCGGCATGTCCAGCGCGGCGAACGTCTTCGTCGGCATGATCGAGGCGCCGCTGTTGATCCGGCCCTACCTGGCAGTGGTCAGCCGCGGCGAGCTGTTCATCATCATGAGCAGCGGCATGGCCGGCGTCGCGGGTACGGTGATGGCGCTCTACGCCGGCATCCTCGGGCCTGTCGTCCCGGACGCGCTCGGTCACATCCTGGCCGCATCGTTCATCGGCGCGCCGGCCGCGATCGTCTTCGCCGTCATCCTCGTGCCGCCTGCAGGGGCTCCCAGCGGGCGCCATCTCGCACTGCCGCCGACCGACCGCTCGAGCATGGAGGCGATCACCCGCGGGACTGGCGAAGGTGTGAGCTTGCTGATCAACATTGCCGCGATGCTGATCGTCCTGGTGGCGCTGGTCAGTCTGGCCAATCAGCTTCTCGGCATGCTGCCGAGTGTCGCCGGTGCAGCCATCTCGCTGCAGCGCGTGCTCGGCTGGTTGATGGCGCCGCTCGCCTGGATGGCCGGAATCCCCTGGTCCGAGTCCGCGATTGCCGGCGAACTGCTGGGGACGAAGACGGTGCTCAACGAGTTGCTCGCCTACCTCGATCTGGCCAGTCTGCCGCCCGAAGCTTTGTCGGCGCGCAGCCGGATCATCATGACCTATGCCCTGTGCGGTTTCGCCAATCTCGGCAGTCTCGGGATTCTGCTCGGTGGCATGTCGTCGATGGCGCCCGAGCGCCGCGCCGAGATCGTCGAGCTTGCTCCGTGGACCCTGCTTTCGGGCACTCTGGCGACGCTATCCTGCGGCAGCGTCGTCGCCATGCTGCTGTGATCGGCCGCTGCCCGCCGGGCCGACAAGCACGATCCTGCCGCTGGCGGCGGCGGATTCCGCGCCAGCTCTAGAGCTGTTCGCTGACACCTGCGCTGGCGAAGCTCGCCATTTCGTTGACAAAGGCGGCAGCCGCGCGGACCAGTGGCCACGCCAGCGCAGCGCCGGTTCCCTCGCCGAGGCGCAGACCGAGGTCGAGCAGCGGCTCGGCGGCGAGGCTGCGCAGTTGCGCCTGATGACCCGCTTCGGCAGAGCGGTGACAGAAGACGCAGTAATCGCGAACGGCCGGTACGTGGCGCGCGGCGACGAGCAGGGCGGCGGTGACGATGAAGCCGTCGATCAGAAGCAACATCCGGTGGGCTGCCGCAGCGAGCATGGCGCCACTCATCATGGCGATTTCGAAACCGCCGAACTCGGCCAGAACGTCGAGCGCATCGGCATCCGCTGGCAGGTTGGCGCGCTTCGCCGCCTGTGCCAGCAGCGCCTGTTTGCGAGCCAGGCCGGCGTCGTCGAGTCCGGTGCCGCGGCCGACGCAGTCGGTGAGTGGCGTGCCGGTGAGTTGATGCGTGAGCAGCGATGCCGAGGCGGTGTTGCCGATTCCCATCTCACCGAAGCCGATCACCCGGCAGCCCTGGCCCGCGAGGCCGTCGACGATCGCTGCGCCATGGGCCAGTGCCTGATCCCGTTGCGCAGGACTCATCGCAGCCTGCACCAGATAGTTGCGCGTGCCGCTGGCGACCTTGGCGTCGATCAGTCCGTCGCGGGGGCCGAAGTCGTGCGCCACGCCAGCGTCCACGACCTGCAGTCGCAGGCCGTTGTGGCGGGCGAAGACGCTGATCGCGGCTCCGCCGGCGAGGAAGTTCTCGACCATCTGCCAGGTCACTTCCTGCGGGTAGGCGGAGATGCCGGCAGGGGCCGCTCCGTGGTCACCGGCAAAGACCAGCAGGTGTGGCTGGCCGAGGCTTGGCGTCAGTGACTGCTGGATCATGCCGATCTGCAGCGCGAGGCGCTCGAGTTCTCCGAGCGATCCCGGCGGCTTGGTCTTGCCGTCGATTCGCGCCTGCAGGCCGGGAAGGGGCGCGATCGCTTCGATGGTGAGCTTCATGGGGCGACGAGTGGCGGCAGGGAAGCGCCGGATTATACTCGTCCCGCGCCCGTGATAAGCTCGCTGCCATGCGAGAGCTGATCATTGGTGGCGCCCGTTCGGGCAAGAGTCTGCTGGCCGAGCGTCGGGCCGGCGAGTGCGGATTGCAGGTGGTCTACGTCGCGACGGCGCTCGCCCTCGACGCCGAGATGTCGCGCCGCATCGAACAGCACAAGGCTCGACGCAGCCCGGAGTGGGGTCTGGTCGTCGAGCCGCTCGACTTGGCTGCGGCGCTGCGGCGGCAGGCGGCGCCGGGTGTCTGCCTGCTGGTCGACTGCCTGACGCTGTGGTTGTCGAACCTGCTGTTCGCCGGCGACGCCGCGAGCCAGGCCGAAGCCGGCGAGGCCATCCGTTGCCCGCGTCTTGCCGAGGCGACACAGGCGCTCGTCGAACTGCTGCCGGAGTTGCCCGGGCGAATCATCCTGGTGTCGAACGAGGTCGGCTGCGGTATGGTACCGATGGTGCCCGTGTCGCGACTGTTTGCCGATGAGCAGGGTCGCCTGAACCAGCGCGTGGCGGCGGTCTGCGAGCGGGTGACTCTGGTTGCGGCGGGGTTGCCGCTGACGCTCAAGTAGGATCTGCTGTTCGCGATCCATCGGTGTTATTGTTCCGCGTGTGGGACAACCTTGTCGAACGAGGAAGCCGGACTATGTACAGGAAGATCATGGTGGGTGTGGACCAGAGTTTCATGACCAGCCAGGTGATGCGGGCCGCGATCGCACTGGCGCGGGTCAGCGACGCACGGCTGGCGATCTGCCACGCGATCGACGAGACGTTGCTGGCGCAGCGCGAGGTGGCAATGATGCTGCCGAACAGCGTCGGCAAGACGGAGGCCCGCATGCGGCTGGGTGCCCAGGGCTTCCTTGCTGGCCTGCAGCAGGAAGCGCGTGCTGCCGGCATCGACGCCGAGATCCGGATCGTCGAGTCGGAAGAGAAGCATGTTTCCGACATGCTGATCGAAGCGGCGAGCGACTGGCAGGCTGATCTGCTGGTTGTCGGCACGCACGGGCGGCGGGGGATCGAACGTTTCTTCGTCGGCAGTGTCGCCGAGCGCCTGGTGCGCAAGGGATCCACCTCATTGCTGCTGGTGCGCGGCGAGCAGGAGGAAGCCTAGAGCGGCAGCCACGCGGCCAGCCGCTGCAGATCGACGTTCTGCTCGACGGCATCGGCAAGCCGCTCGATGTCGTTCTCCCGCCGCTGTCGCGCGTCGAATTCCTGCGCCGGTCGATGGCCGGACCAGGCGAGCAGCGCAGCCAGAGCTGGCGGCGAGTCGAAGAGGCCGTGGCAATAGGTGGCGAGCACCTGGTCGTCTTGCGAAATCGCGCCGTCAGGCTGGCCGCCGAGTATCGCCGCCGGCTGCGCCAGGCCTTCACCGCTGGTGACGCCCATGTGGATGCGATAGCCGCTGAGCGGTGGTGAGCCTGAGCTCAGCAGCACGAGATTGCCGCTGACATTCTCGAGCCGCTTCTCGCTGGCCAGCGTCGTTTCGTAGTTCAGCCAGCCGAATCCCGGCGTACTGCCGCTGGGTCCCTCGAGTCCGAGCGGGTCGTGCAGCTGGCGGCCGAGCATCTGCAGGCCGCCGCAGATGCCGATGAGCTTGCCCCCGTAGCGCAGGTGCCGGCGCAGCGCCTCTTCCCAGCCCTGCGCGCGCAGCCAGGCGAGGTCCGACTGCACCGCCTTCGATCCCGGCAGGACGACCAGCTCGCACGGCGGCGGCCGTTCGTTCGCGCCGACGAAGCGGAAGTCGACTTCCGGGTGAAAGCGCAGCGGGTCGAGATCGTTGTGGTTCGAGATGCGCGGATAGGCCGGCGCGATGACCCGCAGCGCGGGCGCGGTCTTGCGTTCCTTCTGCCGCGGCACGGCGTCCTCGGCGTCGAGATAGAGGCCGTGCAGATACGGCAGAACGCCGAGCACCGGTTTGCCGGTGCGTCCTTCGAGCCAGCGCAGGCCGCTTTCGAGGAGGCCGATGTCGCCGCGAAAGCGGTTGATGACGAAGCCCTTGACGCGCGCCTGCTCGGATGCGGCGAGCAGCTCGAGCGTGCCGCAGAGGTGGGCGAAGACGCCACCGCGGTCGATGTCGGCGATCAGGATCACCGGACAGTCGACCGCCTCGGCGAAGCCCATGTTGGCGATGTCGCGAGCGCGCAGATTGATTTCCGCCGGGCTGCCGGCTCCCTCGACGAGCAGGCACTCGTACTGTTCGCAGAGGCGTTGCCAGGAAGCGAGAACCGCCTGCATCGCCAGCGGCTTGTAGGCGTGATAGTCGCGTGCGTCGAGGTCGCTGATCGCCTTGCCGTGGATGATCACCTGCGCCCGCCTGTCGGTGGCCGGCTTGAGCAGCACCGGGTTGAAGTCGGTGTGCGCCGGCAGGCCGGCGGCAAGCGCCTGCAGTGCCTGCGCGCGGCCGATCTCGCCGCCATCGACGGTCACTGCCGAGTTGAGCGCCATGTTCTGTGGCTTGAACGGTGCGACGCGGACACCGCGGCGGTGCAGGATGCGGCAGAGGGCGGTCACCAGAACGCTCTTGCCGGCGTCGGAAGTGCATCCCTGGACCATCAGACAGGGTGTTCGCTGTTCGTTCATGCTGAAAGCTCGAATTGGGCGTCGAGATTGTCGCACGTCTGCGATGCGAACTTGTGTTGACGGATGCTGCCGCCATCGGCATCCTTGCTCGGTGGCCGTTGGCGGCTGCTGGCACCGGTGGTGGAGAATCCCCGGGGCGCAGCATTTCCATCTGGCCATCCAACGGAGTCAACACAAACCGCAGGCAAGGAGGAAGACGATGGATTTCAATTATGAGGAGTGCTCGGGCAAGTCGCATCGCAGCGGCGAGCTCTACCAGATCAAGGTCTCCGACCTGCATCCGACGCAATGCGCCGTCGGCCTCGACGAGGTCTACGCGCGAGTCGAGTCGATGCGCAAGAAGAGCCGTGACGAGCTGACCGCCTACCTGATCACGCGGCCGGTGCCGGTCGTCATCGGTCGCGGCAACAAGTTCTGCCTGACCGATCATCACCACCTGGCGCGTGCGGTCTGGGAGACGGCCAAAGGAAAGAACGACGCCGGCATCACGACGGACGACGCGCGGGTGGTCGTCGAGGTCCTCTACAACTGGAGCGTCCTCAAGGACTACAATTTCTGGAAAGCCATGCACGACGCCGCCTGGGTCTACCTCTTCGATCATGCCGGTGGCGGGCCCATTCAGCCGTCGCAACTGCCGACGCACATCAAGGAACTGCGCAACGATCCCTATCGCGGGCTGGCTTGGTACGTGCGATCGCATTTTGGCTACTCCAAGAGACCGGCGGACTTTGCCGAGTTCCAGTGGGCGCAGTACTTCCGCATGCGCATGATTCTCGACAACGACATCCTGCGCAATGAGACCCGGAGCACGGAAGTGCTGCTCTCCGAGATGAAGGATGAGGACCGCAACCGGATCGTCGAGCAGGCCATCGCCCTCGCCAGGTCACCCGAGGCAGCGGGTCTGCCCGGTTACTCTGGTTTCGTCAGCGGCGCCTGAGAGAGGAGGGAGCACGAGAATGGAAAACACGCTGGCCGAGCACCGCCGCAACGTCGACCGGGCACAGCTGATCAGGCGCCTGCGCGCGGTCCTGCCGGCCAGCGCCCTGCTGGCCGAGGAGGAGGAGATGCGGCCGTACGACTGCGACGGTCTGACGGCCATCCGTCAGTTGCCGCTGCTGGTCGCGCTGCCGGAGAACGAGGAACAGGTGCAGGCGATCCTGCGCATCTGCCATGAGTTGCGCGCGCCGGTCGTGCCACGCGGTGCCGCGACCGGCCTCTCGGGCGGCGCGACGCCGCATCCGGACGGGGTGCTGGTGTCGCTGGCGAAGCTGAAGAAGATCATCGCCGTCGACCCGCTGTCGCGTACCGCGATCGTCCAGCCCGGGGTGCGCAATCTGGCGGTCTCCGAGGCTGCCGCCCCGTATGGCCTTTACTATGCGCCCGACCCGTCGTCGCAGATCGCGTGCACGATCGGCGGCAACGTCGCCGAGAATGCGGGCGGCGTGCACTGCCTGAAATACGGACTGACGGTCCACAATGTGCTGCGCGTGCGCGGATTGACGATCGCCGGCGACATCGTCGAGTTCGGCAGCGCGGCGCTCGATGCACCGGGCTACGACCTGCTGGCGCTGCTCAATGGCTCGGAGGGACTGTTGGCGATGATCACCGAGGTCACCGTCAGGCTGACGCCGAAACCGGAGCTGGCGCAGGTCGTCATTGCCTCCTTCGACGATGTTCGCAAGGCCGGCGACGCCGTCGCCAGCATCATCGCTGCCGGCATCATCCCGGCCGGGCTCGAGATGATGGACAGGAAGGCGACGCATGCCGTCGAACCCTACGTCAACGCCGGCTATGACCTGCAGGCGGAGGCGATCCTGCTGTGCGAATCCGATGGCACGCCGGAGGAGGTGGCGGAGGAGATCGGCCGCATGCAGGCGGTGATCGAGAGAAGTGGTGCCGCGGGCATCCGCGTGTCGCAGAACGAAGCCGAGCGGCTGCGCTTCTGGGCCGGGCGCAAGGCGGCCTTTCCTGCGGTCGGTCGGCTGACGCCGGACTACCTGTGCATGGATGGCACGATTCCGCGCCGACGGCTGGCCGAGATGCTGGAAGCGATCAACGCTCTTTCCGAGAGGTTCGGCCTGCGCTGTGCCAATGTCTTCCACGCCGGCGATGGCAATCTGCACCCGCTGATCATGTACGACGCCAACCAGCCGGGCGAGCTCGATCGGGCGGCCGCCTTCGGGGCCGAGATCCTCGAACTCTCGGTTCGCTTCGGTGGCACCATCACCGGCGAGCATGGTGTCGGCGTCGAGAAGATCATGCTCATGGCCGAGCAGTTCGGTCTGCCGGAGATCGATGCCTTTCACCGGCTCAAGACGGCCTTTGACGAGCATGGCCTGCTCAATCCGGGCAAGGGTGTGCCGACGCTGGCGCGCTGCCGTGAGTACCGGCAAGCGCGCGCCGGTACCGCGACCGCCTCGGCGAGGCCGTGATGGACGCGCTGCTCGACGAGTGGGCCGGACGGATCAGGGAGGCTGCCGGCCACGGCGGCAAACTGGCGATTCGCGGCGGGGGAAGCAAGTCGTTCTACGGTGGCGCCGAAAGCGGCGAGCCCTTCGCAGTCGGCGACTACCGGGGCATCGTCGCCCACGAGCCGACCGAGCTGGTGGTGACCGCGCGTGCCGGTACCCGCCTCGTCGATCTGGCGGCGGCGCTGGCCGAGAAGGGTCAATGGCTGCCCTTCGAGCCGCCGGTCTTCGGGCCGCAGGCGACGGTCGGCGGCATGCTGGCCTGCGGACTGTCGGGCCCGCGACGGCAGGCAATGGGCGCGGTGCGTGACTTCGTCCTCGGCGTCCGCCTGCTCGACGGGCGTGGCGAGGTACTTACCTTCGGTGGTCAGGTGATGAAGAATGTTGCCGGCTACGATGTGCCGCGCCTGCTCGCCGGCAGCCTGGGTACCCTCGGCGTGATCATCGAGGTGTCGCTGAAGGTGTTGCCGCGGCCGGTTGCCGAGTGCAGCCTGCGTTTTGCCATCGACGAGGTGGCGGCACTGCAGCGACTCAACCAGTGGGGGGGGCGGCCGCTGCCGATCTCCGCGTCGGCCTGGCACGACGGCGTCCTGACGCTGCGACTGTCGGGAGCGGCAGCGGCAGTGGCGGCGGCGCAGCGGACGCTGGCCGGCGAGTTGCTCGATGAGCCGGTGGCAGACGCCTTCTGGCAGTCGCTGCGCGAGCAGCAGCACACCTTCTTCGCCGGTGACGCGCCATTGTGGCGGCTCGGTCTGCCTACGGTGGCTCCACCGCTGGGACTGGGCCCGACGCTGATCGAATGGGGCGGCGCGCAACGCTGGCTGCGCGGAGGCGAAGCGGACGCCGTCCGGGCGGCAGCCGCCAAGGCCGGCGGCCATGCCACCCTGTTCCGCGCCGACGCGAGGCTGAAGGCCGCCGTCGGGGTCTTCCAGCCGCTGCCCGATGCGCTGGCGAGGATTCACCGCAACCTGAAGCTGGCCTTCGATCCGCAACGGATCTTCAATCCCGGCCGGATGTACCCGGACCTGTGAGAGTTCGCCGACCATGCAGACCAATCTAGCCGATTTCATCCGCGACACGCCGGTTGGCCGCGAGGCCGACGCCATTCTGCGCAGCTGCGTCCATTGCGGCTTCTGCACGGCCACCTGTCCGACCTTCCAGTTGCTCGGCGACGAACTCGACGGGCCGCGCGGCCGCATCTACCTGATCAAGCAGATGCTCGAAGGTGGACTGGTCAGCGAGACGACGCAGTTGCACCTCGACCGCTGCCTGAGCTGCCGTTCCTGCGAGACGACCTGCCCGTCGGGAGTCCGCTATCACCGACTGCTCGAGATCGGGCGCGAAGTCGTCGAGCGCAAGGTGCCGCGGCCGCTGGCGGCGCGGGTGATGCGCTTCCTGCTCTGCGAGGCGCTGCCGCGCAACTGGATCTTCCGGCCGGCGGTGCGGGTCGGCCAGGCGATGCGACCGCTGTTGCCGCGCGCGCTGGCCGACAAGGTGCCGCCCGCAGCGGCTCGCGCTGCGCGACCGTGGCCGCGAGCCGCCGGGCACCGGCGACGCATGATCGCGTTGGCCGGTTGCGTGCAGCCGACCCTGACCCCCGCCACCAATGCCGCGACCGCCCGCGTCCTCGACCGCCTCGGCATCGAGCTGGCCGAGGTACCCGCGGCCGCTTGCTGTGGCGCCTTGCGCTACCACCTGCAGGCGCAGGAGAAGGCGCTCGACGACATGCGGCAGGTCATCGACGCCTGGTGGCCGGAGGTCGAAAGCGGCCGCGTCGAGGCGTTCGTCATGACCGCTTCAGGGTGTGGCGAGCACGTCCGGGTCTACGGCGAACTTCTGCAGCACGACCCGGCCTATGCGGCCAAAGCGGCGCGCATCGCGCAGATGACGCGGGACGTTTCGGAGATCCTGGCCGGCGAGCAGGATCGCCTCGTCGAACTGCTGCGCGCGGCAGGCGGCGGCAGCGGTGAGCGGGTTGCCTTCCATTCGCCGTGCACGCTGCAGCACGCGCAGAAGATCCGCGGCGTCGTCGAGGGCCTGCTCGCAGCCGCCGGCTACCAGTTGTCGCCGGTTGCCGACGCACACCTGTGCTGTGGATCCGCGGGTACCTATTCGATCAGCCAGCCGGTGTTGGCGACGCAACTGCGGGACAACAAGCTGGCGGCAATGAATGCCGGCCGGCCGGCGTTCCTGGTGACCGCCAACATCGGCTGCCAGACGCACCTGCAGAGTGGCAGTGCGACGCCGGTACGGCACTGGATCGAGCTCATCGACGAGCGATTGGGAAAGGCTTCCTGAGCGTCGGCGCAGGGGCGGGGAACGGCGAGCAGACGATGGCAAGCGACAGTCAGGCCGCTGATCAGCAGCAACTCAGCCGCAGCTTTCGCTGGCGGGTTCCCGCGCGGTTCAACATTGCCGACGATGTCTGCGGCCGCTGGGCCGCCGATCGCGGTCGTTTCGCGCTGTACTACGAGGATGCCAGCGGCTTCAGCTCGGCGCACACCTTCTGGGATATCCAGCGCGAGGCCAATCGCCTGTCCAACGTTCTCGCCGCTCTGGCGACGGTCGCCGGGGACCGCGTTGCCGTCGTCTTGCCACAGCGCCCCGAAGCCGCCATCGCGCAGGTCTCGATCCTCCAGATGGGCGCCATCGCCGTGCCGCTTGCGCCTCGGCTCGGGCCCGATGCGCTTGCCCACCGGCTTCGCGATTCGGGCGCACACCTGGCCATCGTCGACGAGACGGCTTGGCCGAGCCTGGAGCAGGTTCGCCACCGGCTGCCGGCATTGCGGCATGTGATCGGTATCGGCGCGGCGGTCGGCAGGGCAGTCAGACCCTGGGCAGCCGTCGTCGAGCATGCCTCACCGCGCTACACGCCGACGAACACGGCGGCCGGCGACCCGGCGCTGATCCTCTACCCGGATGTCCCTGCCCGCGGGGCGCAGGGGGTTCTGCTGGCGCAGCGGGCCCTGCTTGGCAATGTGGGCGCCTACGCCAGCGCGCACGAGTGCTTCCCGCAGGACGCGGACCTCTTCTGGTCACCCCTCGACTGGGCGTGCACCGGCGGCCTCTTGCAGGGTCTGCTCGCGACCTGGCATTTCGGCCGACCGTTGCTGGCGTACAACGGACCCTTCGACGCTGGCAAGGCTTTCGCCCTGCTGCAGCACTACGCCGTGCGCAACTGTCTTCTCGAACCGTCGGCGCTGCAGATGCTGCAGCAGACGCTGCCGGATCCACGGGCGAGCTGCGACCTCGATTTGCGCACGCTGGCGAGCAGCGGCCAGCCGCTGGGCGAGGCGATCCGCAACTGGTCGCAGGACAAGCTCGGCGTGACGATCAGTGAGATCTGGTGCGGCACCGGGATCAGCGGCGTTGTCGGCCCCTGCGCAGCGCGCTCGCCGACCAGCCCGGGCTCGCTCGGGCGGCCGTATCCCGGTCACCGGGTCGCGGTCCTGGATCATCGGGGCGCGGTGCTCGGTGCAGGCGTCGTCGGCGCACTGGCGGTGCATCGGCTGTGCAACGATGAGGAGGACCCGGCGGTGCCGCTCGGTTTCTGGCAGGGTCCCGCGGCAACCGATGCCAGGCTGCTCGCTGATGGCTGGTTCCGCACCGGCGCTTTGGCGGAAGCCGATGCCCAGGGCAATTTCTGGTACCGCGGGCGCGCGCGCGATGTCTGAAGCCGCGCGCATTTTCGTCGCACCGGTCGTTCGCCGAAAGCGATAGAATTGATCGTCACGATGCTTGTGTGAGACGGTCGTCGCGGTCCTGCGGCAGGGGCCGTGGGGGCAGGCGCCGCGGTGCGGGTTGGGCGATGCCGGAGGAAGGGGCGAATGGACGAGGGACATGGGGATTTCAGTTGATGCCTGCGTTGCCCAGCATCAGGGCGATCGCCGAGAACAGCAGGACCGTGCCGCCATCGTGCCGCATCCGCGTGGCGGTGGCGTCGTCCTCGCCGTGGTGGCGGACGGGATGGGCGGGCATACCGGCGGCGTGATCGCCGCCAAGCAGGTGGTGCACACCGCACGCAACAATCTCGAGGGATTTTCGGCACGCAACGATTCGGCCCGGACGCTGCTCGAGTCGAGCCTCAATGAGGCGCACATGCTGATCAAGGCGTCGCGTTTCATCAACGAGAAGGACCCGCACAGCACGGCGGTCATGCTGCTCCTGCAGCCCGGCAAGGTGAGTTGGGCACACTGCGGCGACAGCCGCCTCTACCACTTTCGCGGCGACAGCCTGGTCTTTCGCAGCACCGATCATTCCTACGTCGAGCAGCTCGTGGTGCAGGGGCGCCTGACGGCGGAGCAGGCGCTGGTGCATCCCAACCGCAACATTCTGCTGACTTCGCTCGGTGGCATCGAGCTGCCGAAGATCGCTTTCGGCGAGAGCGCCAGCCTGCAGCCCGGAGACACTTTCCTCCTCTGTTCCGACGGCCTCTGGGCCTATTTCACCGATCAGGAGCTGGCGTGGGTGATCAACGGCTGCTCGTCCGCACGCGAGGCATCGGAACTGCTGATCGGGCGCGCGCGCGCACTGGGCAACGGCGATGGCGACAACATTTCGCTCGCCATCCTGAAAGTCGTCGATGCGGCGACAGCCGAGCAGGTCGCCCGGCCCGCAGCCGAAACGGCGTCACTTGCGTCCCAGTCCGCCCAGTAAGGCTGCGACCGGACGGCGGGTCTTGTGCGGCTGGTCGCCGTGCACCGGCAGCCGGGCCCCCTCGCCGCCAGCGGTGGTCGCAAGCGGCGGCGGGACGGTACTCTCGTAAGGCTTGCTGAAGTCGAAGCCGTCGGCGGCGATGTACGACGGGCGCTCGCTGCCGTGCCGGTCACGACCGTCCCGGCGCTCGCCGTTGTGGCCCGACCGGCGCTGCTCGTCGCGCAGCCCGCCTGGCGCGGCCGCGGCCGCTGGGGAGGCCGACGCCGGTCGCCGCAGATGGCCACGTTTGCCGCTCGGCGGATAGCTGTAATCGTATTCCGGCTCGAAGCCGGGGACGACGATCTGCTCCACCTGCAGCCGGATCAGCTTCTCGATGTCGGCGAGGTACGGCACCTCGCTGGCGGAGACCAGTGAGACTGCGGTTCCCGGCTTGCCGGCGCGGCCGGTGCGGCCGATGCGATGGATGTAGTCCTCGGGTGTGTGCGGCAGCTCGTAGTTGATCACATGCGGCAGTTCGTCGATGTCGAGACCGCGGGCGGCGACATCGGTGGCGACCAGGACGAGGATCGAACCATCCTTGAAGGCCTCGAGGGCCTTCAACCGGTCCTGCTGGCTCTTGTCGCCGTGGATCGAGTCGGCCGCGATGCCAGCCCGTTGCAGGTCGCGCGCCAAGCGGTTGGTTTCGATCTTGGTGCGGGTGAACACCAGCACCTGATTGAAGTCGGCCGACTTCAGCAGCTTGACCAGCAGCGCCCGTTTTGCCACCGCGGCAACCGGGTGCACACGGTGCGTGATGGTCTCCGAGACCGTGTTGCGGCGGGCGACCTCGATCAGCACCGGTGACTTGAGCATGCGGTCGGCAAGCTTCTTGATCTCCTCGGAAAAGGTCGCCGAGAACAGCAGGCTCTGCCGCTGTGTCGGCAGCAGGTTGATGATGCGCGTGACGTCGGGGATGAACCCCATGTCGAGCATGCGGTCGGCCTCGTCGAGGACCAGCGCCTGGACGCTGGCAAAGTTGAGGCACTTCTGCTCGAAGAGGTCGAGCAGACGTCCGGGCGTCGCCACCAGAACCTCGACGCCACAGCGGATCTCGGCGATCTGCGGCTTGATGTCGACGCCGCCGTACACGCAGGCGCTGCGCAGCGGAACGTGTCGGCTATAGGTCTTGACCGACTCATGCACCTGGATCGCCAGTTCGCGGGTCGGCGCCAGCATCAGCACCCGTACCGGATGCCGCGCCGGCGACGGGCTGGCGTTGGCAAAGCCGAGGATACGTTGCAGCAGCGGCAGGGTGAACGCTGCCGTCTTGCCCGTGCCGGTCTGCGCGCCGCCCATCAGGTCGCGGCCGGCGAGAACGAGCGGGATCGCCTGCGCCTGAATCGGCGTCGGTTCGGCGTAACCCTGGTCGGCAACCGCCTGCAGCAGATCAGGTGCCAGGTCCAGTTCATCGAAACGCATGCGCGGAACCTCGGAATCGGGTCATCATCAGTCTCATATAAGACTAATTATACATCGCTTGTCAAAGGGCAGTCGGCTGCGCCGCGCGCGTTGTCCGAGCGCGACCGGATCAACCTCCGCCCAGACGGCGAAGGGCACGTTCGGCGGCGGCGTCGAAGAGGCAGACGCGTGACACGATGCGTGCCTCACCGATGGCAATCTGCCGGTCGAAGAACGAGCGATGCGCCGCCACCGCCCAAATCCAGTCCGGGTTGAACAGGAGGATCGTCGCCCCGGCCGGGTCCAGCCAGCAGCTCAGACCGCACAGTGTTGCGGCATCCGGCAGACTGAAGCGCAGCCATTCCCCTACCTGCAAACCGGCCGCGGCGCCTGCCTGCGGCGGACGCTCGCTGTTCGCACCGGCCAGATAGCGTACCTGCCGCCCGTCGTCCTCGAGCAGTTGCGCTCCGCTTCCAGCAACGTCCTTGAGCGCTTCTGCAAACCTGCCCGTGGGCCGCACGCCTGCCGTCCTCTCGCCTGCCGGGGCAGCAGCCGACTGGTTGCGCAGGGCTGCCGTCTGCAGGTCGAACAGCCGTTCGAGGAAGGGCTTGCGCTCGGCCGCGCTGATGCCGATCCCATCGAGGCCATCGGCGATCCGTTTGAGCAGCGAGGAAGCCATGCCGGCCAGCCGCTTGCGCTCGTCGGGGCCCTGTTTCGGCAGCACGCTCCAGATCAGATCGTCGGCGGTCCGGCTGTGTTGCTGCCAGCGCTCGCCGTTTGGGCCCCCGTCGGCGCCGGCAGCGATCATCACGCGCAGCCAGTACGTCTCGAGAAAGGCGGCGATCTCGGCTGCGTGCGTTCGTGCCAGGCTGGTTCGCAGCCAGGTCGCAGCCAATTGGCTGGCGTAGCGTCTGCTCTCGTGTGCGCGCACCATCTGCTCGTACGGTGCGGCAGACGCCCGGATCGCCCGCTCGCGTTCGTCGATCAGCGCTGCGAGATCGGCGAGCAGGCTGTCGAGATCGATCGGCTGCCGTCCGAGCGCTGCCCGCGCCGTTGCCGCCAGCCGGCACAGCCGCGCGCACAGCGGGTGCCCCGATGGCGCATCGCGCGGCAGGCCCAGCGCCGCATGGCCAATCCGGTTGAGCAGCAGGCGGGCGGGATGAGTCTCGCTGGCGAGCAGCGCCGGATCGACGAGCGCCACTTTCAGCAACGGAATCTGCAGGTTCCCGACCGCCGCACGGATGACATCCGGCAGCTCATCCGACTCGAACATGGCCTCGAAGATCAGCGCCATGGTGTCGATGATGACCGCTTCCGGTCGCCCCGCCGGCAGGTCGAGATCCTGCGATCGCGGCGCGGCAGTGCCGGTGGCCGTGGCTTCTGCTGCCGAGGCGTGGGTCTCGAGTGCCGTCAGGCGGGCGAGCAGGTGCTGGAGCATGACGAGTGCTGCCGTGTCGAGCGCCGGCCTGCAGGCCTGCAGGCTGTCATCGCCGGCCAACGGGGCTGCGCTGGCCGTTGGCGTGCCGGCGGTCTGCTGCCGGACGAAGTCCTGCAGTGCCGAACTCGAGGTCTGGCCAAGGCTGGCCGGGCTCCGTGGCGATGGCGCCGTCACCGTTCCCGTGTCCGCCTTCTGCCGTCTCTCGGTCGGCGCGGCTTCGACCCCCTGGCTGGCGAGGAAGTCGTCGATCTCGCCGTAGATCAGGGGAAGTTGCTGCAGCAGCCGCTGTTCGATCCGATCGAGCAGGGTCAGCGCCTCTTCGAGGCTGCGGGCCGCCTCGCGAGACAGCGCCCAGAGTCCGAGGCAGATCACCTCAGGACCCAGTGGTTCGTCGCCGTCGTTGCCCGCCGCCCAGCCGAGCAGGGTCCGGTAGCGCGACTGGCAGCGGGACAGAGCGCGCCCGCCAGCCTCACGCAGGCGGCTGCCGACGTTGCGGATGCGGATGTCGAGTTCGAGATCGTCGTCGCCCATCAGGGTAAGGCGCGAAGCCGTCAACTCGCTGGCCTGCCCGAAGTCGTCGTCCGAGTGGGTGGACAACAGCTCGTCATGCGCTTCGCCGACCTCGCGCTCGAAAGCCTCGGCGGCCGCCGGCGAATGTGCGGCGCAGATCCTGACGACATCACCCAGCCGGCGCTGGAGAATCTCCCTGCTGGCGCGGGTCAGAGCGAGCTGCCGCTCGCCGGGGCGACTGCTTGGCGGTTCGTGAGGAGGCATCGGTCAAGCCTTCGGGTTGCTCGCGCAGATCTCGGGTGGTCTCGTTTGTTGTATCGTAATAGGGCTTGGTTGGCCGCTGCAGACCGCGTTGCAGAGGCGGCGGGATCGTCGTGCCGATTATAGACGACGACCGCCGTCGCCACGTACGCCTTTGCACGATCACAATGGGCTTTTCGCCTCGCGCACGGGCGTGCCGAGGCTCTTGTTGGCCGTCGCCGGGCGACGGTGGGAGAAGAGATGCAGCGGAGATTTCTTGGCAACAGCGACCTGCAGGTGTCGGAGATCTGCCTCGGCACGATGACCTTCGGCCAACAGAACAGCGCAGCGGAAGGCCACGCACAGCTCGACCGGGCGCTGGCAGCCGGCATCAACTTCATCGACACCGCCGAGATGTACCCGGTGCCACCGCGGGCGGCAAGCTGCGGCCGCACCGAGGAGATCATCGGCAGCTGGCTGCGCGGGCAGGCGCGCGATCGCCTGGTGATTGCCAGCAAGGCTGCCGGACCGTCGCGCGGCCTCCACTGGATACGCGGCGGCGCACACGCATTCGACTACGGCAGCCTGCGCAGCGCGGTCGAGGGCTCGCTGCGGCGACTGCAGATCGACCACATCGACCTCTATCAACTGCACTGGCCGGCGCGCAATCAGCCGATGTTCGGCCAGTGGCAATTCGATCCGGCCAAGGAGCACGCGGCGACGCCGATCCTGGAAACGATCGAGGCTCTGGCGCGGCTGATGCGCGAGGGCAAGATCCGCCACTATGGCCTGTCGAACGAGCATCCCTGGGGCGTCATGGAGTTCGTCCGCCTTGCCCGCGAGAACGGTCTGCCGCGACCGGTCTCGCTGCAGAATGCCTACAACCTGCTGAACCGGGTGTACGAGAACGGGCTCGCCGAGGTCTGCCACTGCGAGGGGCTCAGCCTGTTGCCCTACTCGCCGCTCGCCTTCGGCGTCCTGAGCGGCAAGTACCTGCGCGATCCGCAGGCGGCAGGTCGCATCAACGAATTCCCGGGTTTCGGCCAGCGCTACGGCAAGGCCGGCGTCGCGCCGGCGGTAGGCGCCTACGTCGAACTGGCGGCCCGGCACGGGCTGACGCCGACGCAACTGGCACTGGCCTTCGTCTACTCACGCTGGTTCGTCGCCAGCACGATCATCGGCGCCACCAGCGTCGCGCAGCTCGACGAGAACCTGGCGGCGTTGGCTCTGCCCGTGTCGCCCGCGCTGTTGGCTGAGGTCGACGGGATCCACCTGCGCCACGGCAATCCGGCCCCGTGAACACGGGTCGGTGAGGGCGTCGCCAGCAGGCTGAATCCGCGGTCGCGCGCCGCTTCGGGGTCGATGGTCAGCGGCCCAGCGGGCAGTGCGCGAGCGCCGCTGACCGCATGCGGGACGACGCCGCGGGGTTTCTATTCCTTCGCTGTCGGCTTCGGCGCCGACTTGCCTTCGCCTTCCGCGGGCTCACTGGCGGCAGCCCTCTTCTTTTTGCTGCCGGGTGGTTGCGGTGGTGGCAGTTGTGGCTCGACGGTTTCGAGCTTGTTCTCGCGCATGTAGATGTCCATGTCGCGCCACCCCTCGTAGATCGAGGCCTTCGGCAGCCAGGAGTAGATCGAATAGCAGTCCTCGATCGCCCGCCCCGATTGTCGGCACGCGCCGCCAACTGCCTTGCCCTCGGCGTCCAGGCGCGCGAGCTTGGCGCCGGCCGGCTCGATGCCGACCGCCTGCTGCGCCGAGTCGCAGGCGCTCAGGCCGGGCAGCAGCCAGCAGGCGATCAGGAGGGTACGGAATGGCAGGCGCGCACGATCGAACACGGTGCTTCCCGGGAAGCTGAAGGTCAGTCACGCATTGTAACCACAATCGACGGATCGCTACCTGCGACTCGCGGCGCTGATCGGCGGAAACGCGCGTCCCGTTGCGCTTCCACACTCAATTGCGCAAGCCGTCCGCCAGCGGTGCAAGCACCGCGAGCGGGTGCGGTCGTTGACGACGATCGACGGGAAGGCGCGGCGGCACAGAGGGTCCGCTGGCGGGCAGGTCGCATCGTCGTCCAAGGCGTCGCCACCTGCCGCTATAATCGCGTTCTTTTTCCCGCTACCGAAGGACTGCCATGCTCTTGCGCAAATTCCTCCCGACGGCACTGGCTCTTGCCCTTGCCGCTTCCATGCCCGGCGTGACGGCGGCCGCGCCGGCCGAGATCCTGTTGTCGCACCAGCTCGACGAGGAGCGCGCCGAGCGCGTCGAGAAGGTGATCGAACGTTTCAACGGCAGCCAGAAGGATTACCAGGTCAAGCTGGTGCGCCGTGTGCAGGGTGAGCCGGCGACGGATCTCAACCTTGCCACGCGTGAGGAGCAGGGGCACTACGTCGCAGCCAAGGCGGCCTTCAAGCCGATCCAGCAGATCATGAGCGAGGCCGGAATACCCTTCGACGGCAGCAGTATCGCGCCCGAACTGCGCGTCGGACTGACCGATGCAAGAGGCAACCTGGCAGCGCTGCCGCTCGCTCTCGCCACCCCCATCCTGTTCATCAACAAGGGGGCGTTCCGCAAGGCAGGGCTCGATCCGGAGAAGCCCCCGCGGACCTGGGCCGAAGTGCAGAAGGCGGCAGACAAACTGTTCGACGCCGGCAGCAAGTGTCCATACACCACATCCTGGCCGGCATGGGTGCATATCGACAACCTCAGTGCCTGGAACGGTGTCGAGGTGGCCGATGCCAAGGGTACCCTGGTCTTCAACGGCCTGCCGCAGGTGAAGCATACGGCGCTCCTGACGACCTGGGCGAAAGCGCGCTTCTTCGTCTATTTCGGCCGCCGCGACGAGGCGGACAGGCGCTTCGCCGAAGGCGAGTGCGGCATGCTGACCTCCTCATCGTCGCTTTTCGGTGCCTTGCACGAGAGTCGCAAGGTTGACACCGGAGTGTCGCCGCTGCCCTATCACGACGACATCCAGGGAGCGCCGCAGCAGACGCTCGCCGGTGGGGCCTCCTTATGGGCGGCTGGCGGCAGGAAGCCGGCCGAGTACAAGGGAATCGCGCAGTTCGTCCGCTTCCTGATGGAACCCAGTCTGCAGGTCGAGTTCACCGCCGCATCGGGCTTCCTGCCGATGACCGCCGCCGCGCGCGCCGCCGCTGGCAGCAAGCTGCTGCAGGCCGATGTCGCCGGTCTCAACATCGCCTATCGCCAGTTGCAGGGCCCCGCGGCGCTGCGCACGATCCGCGTTTCCGAGATCGAGAAGGTGCGCATCATCGTCGAGGAGGAACTCGAGGCAGCCTGGTCCGGCAAGACGCCGGCCAAGGAGGCGCTCGACATCGCCGTGCAGCGGGGCAACCTGGTCATGAACAAAGTGCCTGCGGCAGCGGCAAAGGCGCCAGCCAGGAAGAAGTGAGCACGGCGCGGTTCGGCTGGCGCCTGCCGCGCGTGTTTGCGCACCGCTGCGGCGGTGCGCTGGCACCCGAGAATACCCTCGCCGGCCTGCGCATCGCCGCCCGTCTCGGCATCACGGCGGTCGAATTCGACGTCATGCTGTCGGCCGACGGCTCGCCGTGGCTGATCCACGACGAGACCCTCGAGAGGACCACCAACGGTGTCGGCCGTGTCGGCTCCAGCAGCGATGCGCAACTGCGCGCGCTCGACGCAGGCATTCGCCGTCACCCGGCTTTTGTCGGCGAAAGGGTGCCGACCCTGGCGGCGGCAGCGGCCGCCTGTCGTCAGCTCGGGCTGCATGCGAACGTCGAGATCAAGCCGGCGGCCGGCTGCGAGGAGCTGACCGGCAGCGTCGTCGCGCGGCAGGTGCAGCAACTGTGGGCCGGCACGGCGCAGCCACTCGTCTCTTCCTTCTCCGAGGCTGCGCTGCAGGCAGCACGCGCGGTGGCTCCGACCTTGACGCTGGGCTGCCTCTTCGAGCGCGTCCCCACCGACTGGCGCGAACGCCTGCGCCGACTCGGGGCCGCGACGCTGCACTGCGATGCCGGGCTGGTTGACGATGGGGTCATCGCCGAGGCACGGGCCTGCGACATTCCACTGCTCTGCTACACGGTCGATGATCCGGTTCTGGCGTCGTCGCTGTTCGTGCGTGGCGTCGCTGCCGTGTTTAGCGATCGCATCGATCTCGTTGGCGATGACGAGGCGGCAGACGGGCGCCCCGCTGACCATCACAGCGGCGGCAGCCGCCGGTAGTTCCAGCGCCTTCCGGACGCGCCCGTGCGCGGGCAAGGCGCAGGTTGCTCGTGGCGGGCTGAAGTCCCCGCCAGCCTACCCGGGTCGCCTGGCTCTCGGCCGACTTGCGGGAGCGTCCGGTCGGTTTGCAGATCGGCGAACTGATCGAAACGCATGACCACAGCAACTTCGAGTGCTTTGCCGTCCTTTCCGGTCCGCTGCTCAACGTTGATGCCACGTATCGCCGATTGCGCACGGCCTTCGACAACTTCCTCGACATCGCGCGGCTGTCCGACGACGAGGCAGCAAGCAGGTTGCGCGCACTCGAGATCGACATCCTGGTCGACCTGGGTCGCCACACGCTCGACGCCCGCACGGGCATCGTTGCCCGACGGCCGGCGCCGGTTCAGGTCAGCTGGCTCGGGTATGCGGGTGATGTGGGAGCGCTGCTGGCGCGGCGAAGCACCGGCGGACATCAGCCTCTGACGAGCTGAACCCGCGACGGGTCGCCCTTTGCCCGCAGGCATCGACAGGACGGCGGCGGTGTCGGCGTTGGCAGGCTGGCAGCCGGTCTGGACGGGGCCGACAGGCCAGTGTGCCGGTTGTGCAAGTGATGTTTCGAGCAAAGTCGAGGCCACGGCGGGGTATCATAGTCGAGTGGAGACACGCGCAAGCTACGGCGAGGGAAGGGCTGTCAGGCGGCCGTTGCCGCTGGCGTCGTTCCCCGTGTTCACCGCTGATCGCAACCATCGAGGCGAGCCAACATGCGCATTTCAGTCAGGAGCTGCTCCGGTTCACCGCCAATCCACCCGCTTGCTTTCGACTTCGGCGAGCGTGGCGGGTCGATCGGCCGGGACGAAAGCAATGAGCTTCGTTTGCCGGATCCGGACCGGCACATCTCGCGGGTTCAGGCGAGGGTCGAATGTCAAGGACAGCAGTTCTTCCTCGTCGACATGGGCGCCAATCCGTCACTGGTCAATGGTCGACCACTCGGCAAGGGCAATCGGGTGGCGCTGATGGGTGGCGAGGAGATCGTCATCGCGAACTACGTCCTGCACGTGGAATTCGCCAGCGCACGTCCCGAGTTTTCGTCGCGTTCGGCGGCCCCGGTGCAGGCGTCTGACCCGCTGGGATTGTTCGCGGCGCAGCAGGGCGCGGTCTTGTCGCCGGCCAAGGCGGTGGGCGGTCCGTTCGGCAACTCGGTACTGGGCGGCAGAGCGTCCGCGGCGGACCCGTTCGCTCCTGCCGGCGATGACCCGTTTTCCGTTTTTGCGCCGCGGGTGGCGAAAACTGCACCGGCAGAGGAGCAAGGGGCTCGCCGCCCGCCCCATGATCCCTTCCTGGCGCCGGAGCCGGTCGTGGTCAAGCCGGCAATGGACCCACTTGGTCTCGGGCAGGTCTGCGGCGAAAACTCGATCGATGCCCTGTTTGGGCTCGGTACGGGTACTGCCGACCCGCTGGCGGGAAGCCCGCTGGCTGATGCCGGCGGGCCATCGGCAGGCGCAACCGGGTTCGGAACGGATCCATTGGCACTCTTTGGTGGGGTGCCGGCTCGGCAAGGGTCGTTGCCGCAGCGGGACGATTCGCCGATTCTGAACCAGGCCGTTTCCCTGCCACGCGCGGCCACCCCCCCGAAGGCCGACGTCGCCGCGTCGTCCGTCAGGCCGCCGGCGCCGACGGCTGCAAGCGAGCGGCCGCTGGCAAGCCCGGGCGTCATGTTCACCTCCTGGGAGGAGGAGCCGCCAGCAGGAAGAGAGCAGGCAAGGAGTTTCCGCGACGAGCCGACACGGATCGTCCAGCCGGCGCCTGCGCGGCAGCCAAGGACTCCGCCTGGCGAGCGAGTTTCCCCCGTCGCCAGACCGCAAGCGAAACAGGCTCCAGCGGCTGCTGCGCCGGGTGACGCCAGCGCTGCCGACCTCGCCGAGGCTTTCCGGCGCGGGCTTGGCGTGCAGGTTGCACTGCCCGACGGGATGAGCGTCGAGTTGATGGAGCAGATCGGTATCATGCTGCGTGAGGCCGTCCAGGGGACGATCCACCTCCTGATGGCGCGCGCCGAAACCAAGCGCGAAGTTCATGCGCAGGTGACGATGATCGTCGGCAAGGACAACAACCCGCTGAAGTTCTGTCCCGATGTCGGCTTTGCGCTGACGCAGTTGCTGGTTCCTCAAGGCCGAGGTTTCATGCCGCCGGCGGATGCCATGCGTGATGCCTACGAAGATCTGCGCGCGCACCAGTTCGGTTTCATGGCCGGCATGAACGCCGCGCTTGCCGGCGTCCTGCGGCGCTTCGAGCCGGCAGCGCTCGAGCGGCGAGTGGTTGGCAAGAGGCTGCTCGACAACATCCTGCCGGCAAGCCGCAAGGCCCGGTTGTGGGATCTGTTTGAAGAGATGTACGGTGAGATATCCCGCGAGGCGGCAGATGACTTCCACAACCTGTTTGGCCGCGAGTTTCTCAAGGCCTATGAAGAACAGGTGCAGCGCCTGGAAGCGGAGCGTGACTCCGTTCCGTGACGCGGCACCTTACCGCCGAGGAGAGAGTGATGCTCGATCCCCAGACCTGCTTCCGGTCCAGGGTTGGCGGCCGTAGCCGCAACGAGGACGCCTGTGGCTACTGGACATCGGATGGCTGCGGCTGCTGGGTTGTGTCGGACGGTGCTGGTGGGCATGGCGGCGGCGACGTCGCTTCCCGATTGGTGGTCAGCACCGTCCTCGCGGCGTACGTGGAGGATCCGGTGCTGGCGCCCGACAAGGTGGTGGCGCTCCTGCAGGAAGTCAACGCAGCCGTCGTCAGCCGCAAGGCGGACGGAGGGGCGGCACGTGACATGCACGCAACGGTTGTCCTGCTTCTGGTTGACCGGGGCAGCCGCCTGGCCGTTTGGGGCCATGTCGGTGACACCCGGATCTACCTGTTCCGCTCCGGGCGTGTGCTCTATCAGACCCGCGATCACAGCATCGTCCAGACGATGGTCGACGCCGGCTACGCCAGCAGCGAGATGATTCGCAGCCACCCGCAGCGTAGCCTTCTGACCTCGGCGATCGGTTCATCCCAGGCGATCGAGCTTTCGGTCTCGGCCGAGGCGATGCAGTTGTTGCCGGGCGACGTTTTCCTCCTGTGCACCGATGGCTGGTGGGAGCACATCGAGGAGCGCGAGATGGAGGGAATGCTGGGCACATCGGCTGGCGCGGAGGCATGGTTGTCGGAAATGGAAGAACTCATCCGCCAGCGGGCGCCGAGCGAAGGCGACAACTACACGGCGCTGTGCGTCACCATCGCCGAGAGCGAAGAAGACGAAACCACCGTCATCCTCCCCTGAGAGGTTGTGAAGAAATCGTCGCGAGCAGGCCGGGATGCCAGGCGCGAGCGAGCGAACGACGAGACAGATCAGAGGGATGGGCGAGGGAGATTCGCGAGTCGCGGACGCGACTTTCACATCAACGTGCCTGCAGCATCTCTTCGAGCACCTTGTCGAGCCTCTGCCCGCCGCTCTTGCCCGGTTTCTCCTTCGCGCTGACAGGTTGATCAACCCTTGTCTTGCGGCCGGGGGGGGCCTCGCTCGCGGCACGTTCCACCTCGGTGACGACGAAGCGGGCGGCAGCGTACGCTGGCGAGCATTCCCGACCGGGGTCACAGCTCACTTCTCCCGTCAGCGCCGTGCCTCCCGCTGACGATTCGCGAAGCTCCCTCTCGAGCGTCGCGACGGTGACGCCAACCGATCCATTCGCGCCTGCGCCCGAGAAGTACGGGAACCGCCGCGGCGACTCCGAGACGATGGCCAGGACATCCCAGTTGCCGACTGGTTGATCCGCTTCGTAACCCCACTTTGGTCTCGGAAACTTGAACGGTTTTCCCGGCGCGATTTGATTGTCGCGATCGAGCTGGTTGGGAAAGATCTCGTTCAGCTGGCCGGTCGCCTGGTCCCAGAGGAGAACGTAGAGGTAGCCACGTCGCTTGCTCGACAGGCTGAACGAAAGCACGTCACGGCCGACGGCCAGTGGCGTGTTCGGTACCTCGACCCGCAGCTCGAAGTCCTTGTCCGAGCGCTCGAGCGCGATCGCGAACGCTTCGCCGAGTGAAACCGGCGTTGCTGCCGGAGTGGCGGCGACCGGCTGCTCCGGAGGGGGCGCTGTTGCCGCCGGTGGCGCCGGCGCGGTCGCTGTGTCTTTGCCGGTCAGGAAGAAGTACGCGCCCGCCGCGGCGACGACGCCGATTGCGGCGATGGCGCCGACGGCAGCGATGAGTCCGGCGCGTCGTGGCCGGTCTGCTGCTGCATCGCGTGCAATGGCCGGCCCCTCCGCGACTGGTGGCGACGGGATGGGACGGGGTGGCTCGGTTCGCCGTTGGGTGGGCGCATGCGTGGCATCGCTGCGCGGCAGTATGGTTGTTTCTTCGCTCGCAAGGAGCGTGGTCGCGGTCGATGCAGCCGCGTCGGGTCCCAGCAGCTGGGCCATCTCGGCGATCGATTGCGGTCGGTCTTCACTCCTGACCGCGAGGCAGCGATCGATTGCCTGCAGGAATTGGTCGCTGTAGCGACCGGCAGCGACCTCGCTCAGGGGCTGGTAATTGTCCTTCATGACCCGGTTTACCGACGGTGGAGGAACTTGCCCGGTGATCATCGAGTGGACCACAGCCGCCAGCGCGTAGATGTCGGTCCATGGCCCCTGCCTGACTCCCGGCATGTCCGCGTACTGTTCGATCGGCGCAAAGCCGGGCTTGAGAATGACCGTCAGCGCCTGCGTCATGCCGCTGATCACGCGGCGGGCGGCGCCAAAGTCCAGCAGGACGGGGCGATCGTCCTTCAGGAGCATGATGTTGTCCGGCGCAATGTCGCGGTGAAAGCAGTCTGCGTTGTGGATCAGTTCGAGAGCGTCCATGATCGGCTGGAGGATCTTGCGGATCCAGCGCTCGTCGGGTCTTTCGGGCATCCCCTGCACGACGTCGCGCAGCGTCCTGCCGGCGTAGAAGGGCATCGCCATGTAGGCGGTACCGTTCGCCTCCCAGAAACGGAACACCTTGACCAGTGCGGGATGGTCGAACTGGGCCAGCAGGCGTGCCTCATTGACGAAGCTGCGGCGGCCGACGTCGAAGGTCTCGCTGTGCCGCTCCGAGCGCACGACGACCGTCAGGTCGTCAGCGCGTGTGGCGAGGCTCGACGGCATGTACTCCTTGATCGCGACCTGCCTGCCCAGCGAATGATCGGCTGCGAGATAGACGATGCCGAAGCCGCCTTCGCCGACCAGGTCGACGATCTCGAACTCCGACAGATGCGTGCCGATGGGTAAGGCGTTGTTCGACTTGCCGATGCGGGTACCGGAAAAAGTCCTCGGCGCGGGTGCAACACCTGCACCGAGGACGAGCGTCTTGTCATTGTCCGACTCTGGCACCTCAAGCACCTCCGATTCCTGGCGTCGCGTCACTGGCAGGAGAATAGACAAGCATCTTCGTCAGAAACGAGGCGGTCGGCAAGCCCCTGAGCGCAAATCCACCACTCGCCCCTGCACATCCATGACACCACCACAACGAGTAGCCAGCAAGGGACTCCTGCAGCCGCATGCCGGCGATGGCAGCGAGGCAGTTCGCGGGAAAGCCCTCGTTGTCCGTCGACTGCAGGCCGATCAACTGTTCTTGTTGCGCCAGCCGCTCCGCCGCCGCAGCCCACGGCAGCGCGGGCTGCTCGTCGAGTGTCGGCAGGCCGAGTTCGCTCAGCGACTCTTCGAGGGCGTCGATTCCGTGGTCGGGATCGAGTACCGCCCGCGCGCATCGCTCGAGTCGCTTCAACCAGAGGTCAAGCGCAGGGGCCGCCGCCAGCAGCAAGGTTGCGGGCGGCAGCGCGGTCGCCAGGGTGATGGGAAAGTAGCGACCGACCCGGTCCACCGACGGCATCCAGACGCCCGTCCATGCCTGCGGCCCGAGCACACCCGGCGTCAGGAAGAAATGCCAGACATGCGCAGTCAGGAAGCTCTCCAGCCACTCGCCGCCGAGTTCCGTGCGGCTGTGCGTGATCCCTTCCTGCAGCCATGCGTCCCATCGCTCGACGAATTCCGCTGGTAGTCGGCGCTGCGAGAAATCGCCCAGCTGCGGCAGCTTGCCATACCACCCGGCAGCGGCGGTCATGCGTTGGTGGCCAGCAGCCTGCCGGACTTGATGGTCCGAAGCGAAAAAAGTGGGAGACGAGCGCAGTTCTTCACGGATTGCAAGCGCATGGTTGTTCTAGTCGTGCAGAAATATCGGAGAAAAGATCCGTTTTGCCACTTTTCGCCGCCGACTTGGTCAAGGCCGACAGGCTGCTAGAGGTCGCTTGGGCAGCGGAACTCGGAGAGTTCGCGCAAGCGGAACGGATTCTGCACGCTGCTGGCGGTCACCTCGAAGGTCGCGGACCGGCCATCGATGTCGAAGGTGACGCGGAAAGTCTCCGGCGAGCCAAAATCCTCGACCCGCGACCTGTCGAAGAGCCGGAACAGCGACCAGACGCCCTCCGTCGCCTTGCTCGAGGTGCCGCCGGGTCCGGGAGGAGTGATCTGGATGCGCGCCGACAGACCCCCCTTGCTGCCTGGCCATTGGATCGACTGCGGTACCTGTGGTCCGTGCGCATAGCGGACCAGCTGCCCATCGAGGTCGAGCGTGAACTGGCTGATCGCTGCATCCATCTCGATCGGTTTGAAGGCGAGCTGCATCGAGCCGCCGCCGCGGAAGAAAACGTCGCGGATCGTTGCCGCACGCTGGAACTGGGCAAGATTTCCAGGATTGCCGAGCGAGTGTTCCTGAACCTTCCTGAAGCTCCACGGGCGGGTCGAGGTATCGACGTAGGGCGCCAGATTCTTCTGGAAGAAATCGTCCATCAGGCCGCCGGGCCCGAACAGCCGGGCGAAATCATCGCGGGTGACGTCGCGGATGCTGTTGCGGTCGAAAGGATAGCGACCATCGATGGCGAGCTTGCAGAACTGCCCGATCTGCGTGCCGACGGCAGAGGACAGGGTCTCGCGCGTGGCGACGAGCGACTGGCTCGTGCCCGCGCTGGACAGTTGCTGCAGCATCGAGCGAAGTGGTTCCGGCATGTTCGCGCTTTCCGCCTTGACGCGTGCCGTCGAGGTGGCTGGTGGCGCCGCAACCTTGTCCCGGATCGCCGTCTCCGTTGCCGAGAGCTGCACGTAGACATCGTTGAGCAGTTGCATGACGCCATCGATCGGTGCCGTCTTGCCGTCGCCGGTGACGAGCTGCCGGATCTTGACGAAGCGGTCGTCGACGATGCTCTCCAGGCGTTGTCTCGGTGCGGCTGCGGCAGCGGGATCGCTGCCGCCGAGACCGAGAACCTTGCCCAGTTCCTGCTTCGCTCCGGCCAGCTTTTCCTCGGCCTGGTCGAGGACCGACTTCTGTCCCTCCTTCGGCGTCAGCGTGGTCTCCCGCGCCACTGCCCTGAGAAACCGTGGCAGGGGCGAGTCCGGGGCGGCCAGGACTCTCGCCATCTGGATGCTCTGGCTGAGGCTGGTCGATCGGATCAGCGTGATGTCGGCGAGATAATCCTCCCACACCCGGACGTAATCGGCGAGGTAGAGCTTGCGCACGTCATTGGCGATGCTGCTGGTGTCGCGCAGGGCGAAGCTCGTCTTGCCCGCCGTTCCCAGGACCCACGTTTCCTCATCGGCCAGCTTCCGGGCCACGGCGCTGACTTCCTTGTCGAAGCCCTTGTGATAGCCGTCGTAGGTGTACAGGCCGGGCACGCCGCGAGTCAGCGGCGCGCCGCTCTTGCGGACGAAAACGAGCGAGGCGCCACCGCCAGCGGCCTGTTCGATGCTGAACTCGGGAAAGGCGCTGCCGACTCCCTGCCGCTTCAGGCGACTGTAGATGCGGTTCGGCAGCGTGTACCGGAGCAGCATCTCGCGCGTTCGCGCGACCAGCGCCGCGTCCGGCACGACCGGCGAAGCGACCGGGCCATCGGCGAAGAGATTGTTGAGGTGCATGGCCAGCGCCGCCCGTTGATCGGTGGTCGCATCGCGCGGCAGGTTGCGCTCCCAGTCGAAGCTGATCCAGGCCTTCAAAGCCTCGGCATCAAAATGCTTCGGATCGTTGAGCATCTGGTAGGCCTTGAGGGTTTCATACGCCAATTCCAGATTGCTCCCGTCGAGCGCGCGCAGCTGGCTCTCGATGCGCTTCGAGATCCGCGGGAAGAACGCATCGCGCAGCAGGCCGCGGTACGCCTGCTCGGCCGCCGCATCGAGTTTCTCGCCCTGGAAGAGCCCGAGTCCCATGCCGAAGGGTGCGTCGTCGCGCGCGCGGCTGGCGGTTGATGTGACGTTGCGCACGCCATCGAGGGCGGCCAGGATGGCCAGCGGATCGCCCTGCGGTGCGCCGGCAATCTGCGCGACGATCGTCCTCGCCGCCGCCGTACTCGCTTGCACCTCGTCGACGTAGGTCCGGTTGCGCAGATAGCTGAGCGTCCAGCCGAACAGCAGCAGCAGCGAGAGCAGGGCCATGGAGAGCAGTGCGGCGGCATGGATCAGGCTTCGCCGTCGTTCCCACTTGAGGTTGGCGCCACCGAGTCGCGATTCCGCGAACACCACCTCGCGCAGCAGGCGAGTCAGGAAGAAACTCTTGCCGCTGCCGGCCTCGGGACGCAGCAGGCGCCGCTCGACACCGAAGGCGCCACCGAGGCTCGCCATGACGCGGTCGATCGGATTTCCCTCCTGCGTCCCGCTGGTGAAATAGACGCCGCGCACCATCAATGGATGATCGTAGCCGGACGGGGCAAGGACTTGGGCGAGAAAGGCCTCGAGCAGTCGGCTGACGGCGCCGAACTGTTGGTCGAAGGCGCTGATCGCGCTCCGGCGCCGCAGGTCGGTTTCTTCCTGCAGGCGCGGCACGAGCAGCGCGTGCAGACGCTCCAGCAGCGCCGCTAGTTGTCCGGGCAGTGCCTTCAGAGCCTCGACGCCGGTCTCGTCGAGCGGGAAGGTAAAGCCCCAGACCTGGTCCCGCGCCTCCTTGCCGAGGTTGGAGAAGAACTCGTTGAAGCCGGCCATCAGGTCCGACTTGGTGACCAGGACGTAGATCGGCAGGCGCACGCCGAGCCGGGAATACAGTTCCTGGACCCGCGCCCGCAGCGCCTCGGCATGGCGAGTGGCTGCGGCTTCCGACTGTGCGAGCAGGTCGCCGAGACTGACGGTCAGCAGCACGCCGTTCAACGGCTGGCGCGGACGATGCTTGCGCAGCAGGGCAAGAAAGCCCAGCCACGCCTCGCGGTCCGCGTCATGATCGGAATCCTGCGTCGTATAGCGACCGGCGGTGTCGATGAGGACGGCTTCGTCGGTAAACCACCAGTCGCAGTTGCGTGTGCCGCCGACTCCCTTCAGCTCCTGTCTGCCGAGCTTGTCGGCAAGCGGAAAGCGCAGGCCGGAGTTGACCAGGGCGGTCGTCTTGCCGGCGCCGGGCGCACCGATGAAGACGTACCACGGCAGCTGGTAGAGGTAACGCGCCGAGCCGAGGCCGCGCAGGCGCGCCAGCGCGCCGCCCTTGACCGGCTGCGCCTGGCTCTGGCGCAGCACCTTCACCGCCTCTTCGAACCGCTGCCGCAGGGTCGCCACCTCAGGCGACTCGACCGCTTGCTCGCTGGTCTTGCCGAGCAGCCCGTCAAGCAGCCTGGCATTGCTGCTGCGTGCTCGCCAGCGGCGGATCGCCAGGCGCAGGATGACCAACAGGACCAGCAGGCCGATCATCAGCCAGCGGACGGTTTCCGATGCGAACGGCTCATGGCCCGCGATGGCCAACAGCGGACTGACGAACCAGATCAGCAGCGACAGCGCGATCAGACCCAGCGTTCCGAGCACGATCGGGTGGAGCAGCGCGCGCAGGATCCTTTTCATCTGTCTCCCCTTGTCGATGCAGCGGCGTTCACGTCGGGGCCGGGCGCAGCGGGATACACGATGATCTCGACCCGGCGGTTGCGGGCGCGGCCTTCGGCTGTGTCATTGCTCGTCACCGGGTCGGTCTCGGCGCGTCCTTCCGTTCTGATCGCCGGGCGTGCGCCGAGATGGGGCGACAGCGTTGCCGCGACGGCGTCGGCGCGTGCCTGCGACAGATGCCAGTTCGAGGGGAATCGGGCCGACCGGATCGGGCGGTTGTCGGTATGGCCCTTGACCAGCACGCTGCCCTGTACCTGCCGTATGGCATCACCCACGCGTGCCAGCAGTTGCGTGAAGGTGGGCGAGAGCGTCGCGCTGCCCGCCTCGAAGAGGCCATCCCCCTGCGCCAGGACGATGCTGTGGTCGGGCAGGTCGCGGACGATGACGCGGCCGGCCTCGATATCGCTGACCAGAAAGTGCGCCAGTCGGGCCGGCGCCTTCGCCGGCGGCGGCTGCGGGCTGGCGGCGGCTGGCGGTGCGCCTGCCTTGAGGGCGAGGATCGCGGAAAACGCCGGGTCGGAATGGCGGTTCAAGGCGAACGAGGCCAACAGGTAGAGCAGTGCCAGCACGAGCGTCGAGAGCGCGGCGACGGCCCACAACGGAAGATTTTCGCGCAGGGGGCGCGTTGCCCCGGCGGTGCTTTGCCAGGCCGGCGAGAGTTCGCGGCTGATCTCCCCGCGCTCCTTGAGCAGCATCTGCGCCAGGCGCTCACGAATCGAAGCCAGTTGTGCGTGACCATTCTGCAGCACCCGGTAGCGTCCCTCGAAGCCGAGGCTGAGAATCAGGTAGAACAGTTCGAGCAAGTCGCGATGGGTGCCCGGCTGTTGGGCAACCCGGCCCAGAAGCTCGAAAAATTTCTCGCCGCCCCAGGCCTCGCCATGGAACTGCACGAGCAGGCTGCGCTGCGCCCACACCTTCTCGCCCCAGGGCGTGTTGGCGGCCGCTTCGTCGAGGAATGTGCACAGGGCATAGCGGCCCGCCATCACCTGCTCGTGCAGAACCCCGCGTTCCTTTGCCTGGCGCTCGAAAATGCTCACCGCACGTGCCAGCGCCTCGCGCAGACCACCCGGATCGGCGTGGTGGACCTGGCGCAACTGCGGGGCAAGATTGAGCAGTGGATTGGCGGCCGCAACCAGCGGGTTCAGCCCGGTGTTCCAGTCGAGGGAGGATAGTTCGACCCGCTCGAAGCGGGACCCGGCAGGCGATCCTTCGCTCGAGCTGGCTGCTGCCGGGCGACTCGATCTCGCTCCGGGCGAGGGTACGAGCAGGGTCTTGTCCGACGGGGGCAAGAAAGGATCATCGTGCACCATGTGGCCCATCTCCAGTCATGCGGCAGCGCGACAGCGGCTGTGGTCAGGCGCGGATGGCCCACAGCGCGAGCTCGAGCGACGGGAAGTTGCCCGAGACGTAAATGCCCAGCCCACCCGAATCGTTGAGCTGTTTCCACAGATCCCCCGAGTTCTCCAGTTCGAAGTAGCTGAACCCGGCGTGGTAGGGAATCTGCCGCGGCGCGACGGCCAGCGGGCGCAGGGCGATTCCGGGCAGTTGCAGATTGACCAGTTCGCGGATCTTCTCCAGCGGCCCCAGCTTCGCCTGGGCCGGAAAGCGTGTCCGCAGTGTCTCGCTGGGCATCTGCGCGTTCACCGCCAGAACGAAACCGGCGTTGCGCAGCAGGCTGCGATCGGCGATCACGCCGACATAGCGCCCCTGCTTGTGATCCTGCAGTTCGATCTGCATCGCGTTTTCCTCGATGACGGTCCCCAGGAACCGCCTGATCTCGGTCATCAGCGGGCCGAAGCAGAGTTCGAGCGCATCATGGTTGTAGGCCGGCATGGCGGTCGGGCATCTTTCGCTGCGCACCAGCGTCGCCAGTTCGCCGGCGAGTTCCAGCAGGCGAGCGAACAGACGCTCGGGATGGAGTTGTGACTGCTCGACGAGATGGTTGAAAACCGGCAGGTGGCGATTCACCGTCAAAAGGAAGATGAAGTGGGCAATCTCCGCCACCCCGCCCGCAGCTGGCTGGACGACTCTCGCCGCCAGCGCATCCGAGCGCTGCTTGAGCTGCCCGCAGATTTCGCGCACGATGCTGGCGAGAACCGGCGAGGTCCGGCACGAGAGTACCGGCGGGATATAGCTGCGGTCGACCAGCAGGCTGTTGTCGGGGCGTCGCTCACTGACGCGCAGGACACCGATGCGGAGAAAGGCATCCGAGATCTGTTCCGCTACCACGAGGCGCAGCCGCGGGTAGCCGACCTTGACCGGCTGCGCGCTGGAGTCGGCCGTCGTCGAATCGCTGAACTCCTCATCGGCCTGGGTGAAACGCGCCAGATCGGCAGCCGTGTCCGACGGCAGTGCGTCCTCGAGGCTTTCCGGTCGGCGCAAGGGCAGAGCCAGATAGACGATGGCATTGCGGGCGTCCGGCGGGAAATCGAGCGCGAGCGGCGCCGGATGCGCCGCCGGAAAGTCGAATGGCGTGCCGTCCGGCAGGACGCCGCGGGCCGCGAGCAGGGCCACCTTGCCCGTGCTCAGCGCGCCCTCATCGAGTTCGAGCTGGCTGAATCCCCAGAAGAGCCCCCCCAGCGCCCGCGCGCGGCTCTCGACGAACCACTCCGCGTAGCGGTCCTGCTGCTGGAAATGCTGTGGGCGAAGAAAGAGGCCCTCCGACCACACGACCTTACTGAACCAGGACATGCGTCTCCCCCGGGAGCGAAAAGCGGGACGGGCGCCCCCGCGCGCCGCCCCGTCAGCATCAGTACGCGCGCGGCGTGATCGAAACGCTGTTCCTGTCGACCCGGATCGAATAGCTGGTCGTCATGTTCTGGGGAACTGGAGCGGTTGCGCGCCAAAGCGTCTGGTTGAAATCACGAAAGGCGACAAAAACGCCAAGTGCATGGGCATCGCCGAGCGGCCGCAACTCCACCGAGTGGCGTTGGCCCGGCCTGAGCGTCAGTTCCTCGCGCAGCACCTTGCTGGCAGCAAGCACGGTGTCGTCGCGCTCGAAAAGCGAGAAGTAGTCGGCACTGTCAAAAGCGCCGGTACTCTGAAGAAGATAGTAGCGGACCACCACCGGCATCCCCCGGCCCGTGACATCGGCGTTGACCGAATCGGCAGCCGTCAGATCGATGCGGACGATCGTCGGCTTCGGCGGTGGCGGCGGGGAAGCACATGCAGCGAGGAGCACGACCCATGCGGCCACGGCAACGACAAGAGCGTATTTTCTTGTATTCATCAAGCCATGCCCTGTTCAGGTGGGTCTTGCGCTACGTGGCGATTATTGTCGACATCGAGGCCGGGCGCAACCCCATGCCGGCGACACGAGGGCTGCGCCTGACCGCGCCTTGGCGGTGGCACGCGGGCAGCTGCAGGCGGGCGGCTGGGGACTGCCGGCAGGGCGCAGCGAGGGCCGGCAGGCGACTGCCGAGCCATCACGTTCCGGTCACTGTGGGAACAAGCCATTCGCTGCTCGCTGCCATGACGGGGCAGAGCAAACGGCCGCTCGGGCAGCATGTTTCCCTGCCGCTCGGCTGTCGGCTGCCGGAGTCCGGGGGCCGCCCGGTACGGGCGACCCCCGACGTGCCCGCGGACGCCGAACCGTTGCCGGAGACTACTTGGCCGGTTTGGTCGTGATCTCGACGCGGCGGTTGACCGCGCTGTTGGGGCTGTCCTTGTCCTTGAGCTGTGCCGACCCGACGCCCGTCGCGGCAAGGAACGACGGCGTAACGCCGAAATCCTTGATGAAGTACTGGCGAACGGCTTCCGCACGCTGCTGCGACAGACGCTGGTTCAGCTGCTGCGAGCCGGATGCATCCGTATGACCGACAAAGACGACCTTGTTCCCCGACTGCTCGTTACGCTTCAGCACCGGGCCAAACTGGGCAAGCAGGCTCATGGCAGCGGCCGAGATCTGCGCCGACCCGACAGCGAAAGAGACATCGACAGGCAGCGAGTAGGTCTTCCGCGACACGATCTGCCCGCAGGTGAAACCGGCTTTCGCCGCTTCAGCGCAGTCGCTCGCGGTCGCCGACTTGGGGAAAAGCCCCTCCTCGATGGACTCGGCCGTGACCTGCCCGGTCAGCTCGACGACATTGCCGGCCGGCCCTGCAGCCGTGGCCACTGCCGGGAAGAACAGCCCGAGAGCGCTGCAAAGGAGCAAAGAAAGGAATGAAGAACGATGCATGGCGTGATACCTCCCTCCGAAAGAACCCGATAGGACCCGGCGCATTGTTTGCGCCTCGACCCCCTTGATTATAATCACTGTACCGGCTATGCGCAGGTTCTTTCACTGCTGCTGGCGCGGTTTTGGGCGCAGCGTGGCGCCGGCCGGGGCAGGACGTTCATCGCCGGCAGCGACTTGCCGGCCGCTCGGCAACCCGCGCTTCACTGCGCAGCGAAGCGCCCGGGCAGGCGAGCCGTCACCGGCGGTCGATCAACAGACGTCCGACTTGCGCGATCCGCACAGACCCTTCGGCGGCTGGTAGCCGAGGCGGACTGCTTCCGGTCCGAAGAACTCGGCGTCGGGATCCCCCTTCTGCGCCAGTTGCCGGTACAGCTGGTAGCAGGCGATGGCGTTGCCGAGCAGCCCGGAGTAGCGCAACCACTGCTCGCTGCGCGCCGGATTCGCTGCGAGATCGCCGCTGCCGAGGCGGTAGCTGTCCGCAATCCGCGCCGCCGCGTCCTTGTCGCCGCGCAGCGCCTTGCGCATGTCCTCGGCAAAGCGTTCATCGCTGCTGCTGACGCGAAAGGCGCTCAGGGACAGGCGAACGAAGCGGCTCGAGAGTGCCCGCAGCGCGTCCTCGGCGCCAGCCAGTGCGACCCGCGTCTGCGGCTCGTAGCGGCCCTCGGGGTAGGATCGGAGGAAGCTCTCGGCAGCCTTCTTGATGTCGGCCGGCGTTGGCGCGGCGAGAACGGCCTCAAAGGCATCGTCCTCGGCGGTGCGCGGCCCGCTCGTGGCACGCGCCTTGCCCAGCCGGAACACGCCGGTGCGGCCGGTGGTGATGTGTGGCCGTTGCGCCAGCTTGCGAATGATCGCCAGCGAATGGTTCGACATCGTTCGCGCCACGCGCAGGCGGGTGAACTCGAAGATGTCGGCGAACGAGATTTCCTGATCGACGTTGGTGAGCACATGCACCAGTTCACGCGTGTAGAAGCTGTTCTGGTTCGGATCGCTCGGCGACAGCGAGACCTGGCCGGCACTGGCCGAAAAGGCGACGATGCAGCCCGTCGGCGCCGTTGAATAGTTGAACGCTCCGGTTTTCTCGTCTTCCGAAATGCCATCCCGGCAGGCATCGATGACGGCCACGCCAAGCCCCGGGTAGCGCTGCGGAAACGCAGCGAGGACCTCGTCCTGCAGGTTGACCGACTTCTCCTTGGCTTTCGGATCGTCGCTGGCGACGCCGGAAGGCAGCAGATAGTTGCGCCCTTCGTACTGCATGCCGTGGCCGCAGAAGTAAACGATGCCGATTCCCCGGCCATCATCGGGCAGGCCTCCCATTCGCTTGCCGAAGCGGTCGACCGCCGCCGCAAAGCGGGCGCGGTCGACATCGTTCTCCACCTGCACGTCGAAGCCGTGGAGGCGCAGCGCCGCCTCGAGGTCGCGGCCGTTCTTGCGTGCCGGCTGGATGCTCTTGCCATCCGGATAGCTGCCACAACAGATCAACAGCGCGATCCGATGACCGGGCGTGTGGCCCGCATCACGCCCGCCCGTCTGCGCAGCCGCGTCCGCTTCGCCGGCGGCGACCGCGCAACGCGTCGCCAGACCGATCTGGCTGGACAACAGGATGCCGGCGGCGCGGGCGAGAAAGCGTCGTCGGGACGGCGAAGCGCGGAGCGATCTACCGTGTATTGAAGCGGGAGCCCTCATCTCATCTCGACCAGAAGCGATGTGCAACGAGCCGCAAGAATAGCCTGAATTGGCGCGCAGCGGGAGCACCACGGGTCGCTGCGCCTGGCTCTTGCCAGGGCAGGTAGCGGCTCCCGGCGTGCCTCTGCCGAACACGGCAGCACGCGGCGCTGCCGGCATCGTCCTCGACGCAATGCTGGCATAAAAATGGTGGCGGCTTCGTCTATGCTTGTGTCGCGATCATTTTTTGAAAAAACATGCTTGATCGCCATGAGAGGCACTTGGCGCGAGGTGCTTGCGCCCGCTTGCGTGTTTTCGCGCCGCTATCGGCTTCAGGAGTCGCCACATGAGCTTGCGGGCAAGAAAGTTGCATCCCTCCGCTGTCGACTTCGTCTATACTCACGTCGCGATCATTGTTTGAAGAACATGCGATGGCGCGGCGTGATCCTGGCGGGGGAGGGCGGGGTCGGGATGATCGACCTGTCGGGTTGATCGGCTTTCTTGGGGGAGAGCGGGATGCTGGGCGACACTCGCGGCCGCGGGTGCCCTGTTCGCGGCGTGGTCTTGGCGGTGCTGTGGCTGCTGGTTGGCGAAGCGGCGTACGCGCAGGTCGACGCGGGGGGTCTGTTGCGCGACATCCAGGGCACGCCGGGTCTGCCGAAGCTCGACGACGCCGAGGTCGGCAGCGAACTGCCGCTGCCGAAGCGCGAGATTGCCGACGTCCCGGAACTGCGGCTTGACGTCGCCGGTTTCGAGATCGTTGGCGTCAGCGCGGACGAAGCCGCCGCCGTGCGCGACAAGCTGGGGTCCTTCACCGGCAAGGACAAGACGTTCCAGGACCTGCTCGACGCCGCCGGCGTGGTCAAGAACCATTTCAATGCGCAGGGCTACCTGCTCGCGCAGGCCTACATCCCCGAACAGAAGATCAGCGACGGCATCGTCCGCATCGTCGTCCTCCTTGGTCGCCTGGGCAAGATCGAGCTCAACTACAACGAGCAGACGCCCGTCTCGCGCGCGCGCATCCAGGGCTACCTCGACCGGCTGCAGGCCGGCAGCGTCCTGCAGACGAGCGACATGGAACGTGTCCTCTTCCTGATCAACGACCTGCACGGCGTCAGCGCCAGGTCCACCGTCCGTCCGGGCAGCGAACCCGGAACCGCCGACCTCGTGCTCGACGTCGAACCCGACCAGCGGCTCTCCGGGCAGGTCCAGATCGACGACATGGGATCACGCTACACCGGCACCAACCGCATCACCGGCAGCCTCGTCTTCGGCTCGCCGCTCGGTCTCGGCGACTCCCTGTCGCTGCGCGCCCTCTTCTCGCAGGACGGCGGCACCGGCTACGGCTCCGCCAGCTACGTCGTCCCGGTGGGCAGCGACGGCCTGCGACTCGGCGTCTCCTACTCCTACCTTGGCTACACCCTGCTCGAAAAGCAGGGCATCCCGGAGGGCAACGGCCTCGCCCGCGACATGATGGCCTTCGCCCTCTACCCGATCGTCCGCTCACGCAACCTCAACGTCTTCGTCCAGGCCGGCTACGACTACCAGAAATTCACCGACAACCCCGACGCCGGACTGTCGATCCACCGCACCTCCCGCTCCGTTCTGCTCACCCTCAGTGGCGACCTGCGCGACGGACTCTTTGGCGGCGGCATCAACAACTTCTCGCTCGGCTACGTCAACGGCACGCTCGACAACCCCACTGCCGAAGTCACCACCCCGGTCGGCCGTTTCCAGAAGATCAACCCCTTCTACTCGCGCCTGCAGGCCGTCGGCGACAGCAAGTTCCTCTTCTTCTTCCGCTACGCCGGCCAGTTCACCCACGACCGGCTCGACAGCTACCAGAAATTCAGCCTCGGCGGCCCCTTCGGCGTGCGCGCCTACCCGGTCGGCGAAGCCCCGGGCGACGAAGCGCAGATCGTCACCGCCGAACTGCGCTACCCGCTGCCCAACTGGGACGGCAAGATCCCCGGCGCGCTGATCGGCGCCCTGTTCTACGACTGGGGACGATCGCGGCTCGACATCGACCCGCCGACGAAGATCGACGACCCGCCCAACCAGCGCACCCTCTCCGGCTACGGCATCGCCCTCAACTGGGCGACCGCCAAGAGCTGGTCGGCGCAGGGCAGCGTCGCCTGGCGACAGCAGGGCACCCTCGTGAACGACGAAGTCGACCGGCGACCGCGCGTGTACTTCCAGCTCAGTCGCTATTTCTGAACCCCTCGCATCAGCTTTCACCCGCAGTCCGAGGAAGTCCGCCATGGCCAGCAAAGTGAATCGGGAACAGAACCGCAATCATCACGAAGCACCGTGCCGCGCCACCTTGCGGCCGATCGTCTTTGCCCTCATGGCCGCCTTCGGCAGCATCGCCCACGGCCTGCCGACCGACCCCAAAGTCATCGCCGGGCAGGCCACCGTCAGCACCAGCAGCCCGTCGAGCATGGTGATCAACCAGAGCAGCGGCAAGGCCGCGATCGACTGGCGGACCTTCAGCGTCGCCGGCCACGAATCGGTGCGCTTCGCGCAACCCTCGGCGAGCGCGATGACCGTCAACCGCGTCACCAGCAACGATCCCTCGCAGATCCTCGGTCGCATCAGCGCCCCGGGCTCGGTCTACCTGATCAACCCGGCGGGCGTCATGTTCGGCAAGAGCGCCGTCGTCCATGTCGGCAACCTCGTCGCCAGCACCCTCAACGCCAACCCGCACGACCTGCTCGCCGGTCGCATGGTGTTCACCGCCGATCCCGCCGGCGCCGGCGTCGTGCGCAACGAAGGCCAGATCAGCACGCCGGCGGGCGGCAGCGTCTCGCTGATCGGCGCGCGGGTCATCAACAGCGGCCACATCAGCACCCCCGGCGGCACCACCGGCCTGATTGCCGGCGAGAAAGTCGCCATCGACTTCGACGGCGACGGCCTCATCCGCTACCAGGTCGATGGCGCGATGGCGCGCGCCCTCGTCGAACACAGCGGGCGGATCGACGCCGACGGCGGCCGCGTCGTCATGCAGGCCCGGGCGCGTGATGCCTTGCTCGACACCGTCCTCAACGTCGAAGGCGTCGTCCGGGCGCGCGGCGTCGCCGTGCGCAATGGCGAGATCCACCTCGACGGTGGTGGCAGCGGCGTCGTCAGCGTCAGCGGCCAGCTCGACGCATCGACGCCCGATGTCGCCCGCTCGGGCGGCGAGATTCGCGTCCTCGGCGATCGCGTCGGGCTGTTCGGGCAGGCGCGGCTCGACGCCTCCGGTGAAGCGGGCGGCGGTACGATCCTGATCGGCGGCGATTACCAAGGGCAGGGCAGCGAACGCAACGCGACGCAGACCTTTGTCGGCCCCGAAGTCGCCATCACCGCCGATGCCGCCACGACCGGCGACGGCGGCAAGGTGATCGTCTGGGCCGACGACTGGACGCGCTACCACGGAACGATCTCGGCCAAGGGTGGCGAGCAGGGCGGCGACGGCGGCTTCGTCGAGGTTTCCGGCAAGCGGAACCTGACCTTTGACGGCGACGTCGTCACCTCGGCGGCGAAGGGCAAGGCGGGGATGCTGCTGCTTGATCCCGAGGACCTCCATTTCGCGGCGCCACCGCCTCCGGCGACGGCAACACTGATCCCGCAGGCTCCCTTCACCGCTACTGGCTCAGGCTCAGGCAACTACTACGTCAATCCGAGCAGCTTTACGTCTGCAGCTTCCTACTCGCTGGAGGCGAGCGGGAACTTCATTCTGAATGCCAACGCCAGTTTTGGCAGCGTTGCGAACCAGACAGTCACGATCACTGCAGGCAACACCATCCAGTCGAACAACTTCTCCATTACCACTGCTGGCGCAGACCTCAATCTGACGGCGCAGTCGATGACGCTCGGAGCCGTCTCGACGGGAGTCGGAGCGATCGGGATCAACGTGACCGGCGTCGGCCAGAGCGCGACGCAGAGCGGGGTTTTCAGCGGGGGCCACCTGACCAAGCAGGGCGCTGGCAGTCTGGTGCTGTCGCAGGCGAATACCTACACGGGCGAGACGACGATCCAGGCGGGCACGCTGAGTGCCCAAAACACCCAGGCGCTGAGCCAGGGCAAGGTGACGGTCGCGGATGGCGCGACGCTGAATATCGACGGCGTCACGCTGGCTCTGGCCAACGGCCTCGAGCTCTCCGGAACCGGAGTCGGCGACGCCGGCGCGCTGACCGGCACTGGCAGCGCCGCCTACACTGGCGGCGTCACCCTCGTCGCCGACTCCCGCGTCGGTGGGGCCGCCACCGGCGACCAACTGACGCTGAGCGGCGTGATCAGCGGCGCGACGCGCAAGCTCGAGAAGACGGGCGCCGGCAAAGTCACGCTTACCACGACCAACACCTACACGGGCGGCACGACGATCCAGCAAGGCACGCTGAGCGCCAAGCACGCCCAGGCCCTGAACCAGGGCAAGGTCACCGTGGCGAGTGGCGCCACGCTGAACATCGACGGCGTCACGNTGGCTCTGGCCAACGGCCTCGACCTCTCCGGGACCGGAGTCGGCGACGCCGGCGCGCTGACGGGCACGGGCACGGCCGCGTACACCGGCGGCATCACCCTCGTCGCCGACTCGCGCGTCGG
>JFAX01000003.1:0-3272 GCA_000585015.1 Candidatus Accumulibacter adjunctus
CTTCCTCGCCGCCTCCGGGCGCGATGTGCGCCTGATCGAGGCGACCACCGCGGCGGGCACTCGCGTCGAAGGCGTCGCCGGGCTGCCGGCCGAAGGGCTGCGCCCGGCCGACCCGCTGCTGAGCCAGTCCGAGGCGGCGTTGCGCTATCTCGAATCGCAGATCGAGACGCAGCAGGGACGCCGTTCGCGGTCAGCGCGGCGCGGCCGGACGCGCGCCGAGTACGACGCCCTGGCGGCGGATTCACGGACGCGCGAAGAGGCTTTCACCCGTGCCCGGGACGCCGTCCGGGCCGCGCGCGAGGCCTATGTGCGCACGGTCAGCGACGAGATCTGGCGCGGCACGCACGAATCGGGCCGGCCGGCCGTGGCTCCCGATGCCTCGCGGCCGCTGCCGGCGACGATGGCGAGCGCCGAGCAGGCCTTGCGCAACGCCCTGCGCGCGCCGGAGCTGGGCGATTTCACGGCGCCCGAGCCGGGCAGGGTACCGGTGATCACCGATACCGCACTGGTCTTGCTGCGCCGCAGCGGCGAGGCGCCGCTCGACCCGGCGGCGCGCCGGGTGATGGAGGCGAACCAGCAGGCCGACCTGCTGCGCCAGCGCCTGCTCGCGGGTGAGCGGCCGGCGCAGACGCGCGTCGAGCTTACGGCGGCACTCAACGAACTGCGCGCCGCCATCAGCGAGCAGCTGGCGACGGTACCCGAGGCGAGCCGCACGGTGCTCGCCGAGGAACTGGTCCATACCCAGCGCGAGCTGGAGTCGCTGGTGCGCTCCGAGGAAGGGCAGGTCCTCTTCAGTCGCGAGCCGGGCACCGGGCGGCTGATCGAGAACCGCGTGGTCTACGAGCCGGCGGTCGAGCGGACGGCCGCCGATCGGGTCCGCACCGGCGCCGAGCGGGCGGGGCGCGTCCTCGGTGCGGTGATGGTCATCCAGACCATCCGCGAGCAGCAGGAACTGGAGGAAAGGGCGCGCAGCGGCCGTACCACCGTCGTCGAGGGGCTGGCGGGCACGACGCACAATGTCCAGGGGCTGACGATCGGTCTGCGGATGATGTCCGGCATCCACGTGCACCCCGGCGAGTTCGTCCTCATGTCGGCGCTCAGCTTCACCCAGGCGGTCTCGGCCGACTATGCCAGCCGCGAGGAGGCCGCCGTCGCGATCAGCCGCGTCGCCATCACCGAGGGAATCAACCTCTTCCTGATGGTCCTGAGCCAGGCGATGATGCGCTCGGGCAACCCCTATGTCGTCGCCGCCGGCTTCGGCATCATGCTCCTCGGCGGCCCGATCGTTTCCTTCCTCGACTACCTGGGGCTGTTCGACGCCATCGAGCGTGCCTCCGCCTTCCTGCCTTCCGAGGTCACTGCGGCCAACCAGGAGCTCCGGGACCTGATGACCGAGTACCGCGCCATCGTCGGCGCCATCCAGCTTGGCCAGCGCAGCGACGCGCAGTTGCACGCGGTCGGCGTCAGCGACCCGGAAGCGCTGCGCCGCAGCGCGGCGATGGATATCGACAGCAACCGCGCGTCCGCGCGCGCGAAGGAGCGCGAGCTGCTGGCGGCGTTCGAGCGCGGCTACGGGCGAGCCCGCACGGAATACGCCGGGCTGTTCGAGCTGGATACGCTGCGCGCCCAGTTCCTCCAGTTGCGCGAGCAGGTCCATCGCGGCGAGGAGGGTGGCGCGGAAGCGGCCACCACGGTCACTCGCCGCTTCGACGAGATCGACCGCCAGCTCCGCGAGGCGACCGCAACGATGAGCGAGCAGCAGGTGCGGGAGATGCCGCAGTGGTCGCACCTTGACGAGGGCTTCGATGAGCTGGAGAGCCTGCTGCGCGCCGAGGAGATCGATTGGCAGGAGGTGCGCGAGAAGCACGTCGAGGTGCAGCAGATGCTGCGCAACGCGCGCTATCGGGTCGATCCCGCCGCCTTCGGCCTGCGCGCCGCGCCACTGATGGCGGCCGCCGCCCCGGGACGGGCCACTTACGACCGTCTGCTCGCCACCGCCGAGGCGCGGCTCAACCGCGACGAGTTTGCCCTGATCGCCGAGTCGCCGCGTGCGGCGCTGTCGGCTTCGGTGGGCCGGCCAGCGGCGACGATGACCATGCCGTCGCGGCCGCCGGGTGCGGCGCCGGCGCCGAGTGCCGATGTCACCCTCATGGCGGTGGAGGACGCCCTGCGCGCTTACCGGACGCTGCTGGCGCGCGCGCCGGGGCATCCGGACGCGGCCCTGTTGCACCGCGATTCCGAGGCGGTGGCGGTGAGCTATCGCCGCTTCGTTGCCGAGCACGGCGACTACGCCGCCTACCTGCAGCGGCTGCAGACCGTCGAGGCGTCCTTGCTGCGGCTCGCCGAGCGGGCGCTGAGCGGCAGCGGCGGTGCGGCCGCCGGAACGGCGCGGGATCTCGCGCTGCGTGTGCGCGCCGCGGTGAGCGAACGGCGGGATCGCGACGGGCTGCTCTTCCTCGATGAGATCGATCCCGTGGCGGCACGGGTCCGTGCCACCGAGACCCGCCGCCTCGCGCCACGCTTGGGCGAGGCAGCGGGAACCCGGCCGCTGACCGCCGAGGAACTCGCGGCGTTGTCCGGCGGCCGCCTGGAGGAGCACGCGGCCGGCATCAGCACCGTCAGCAACCGGCTCGACCAGGTGCAGGGCCTGCGCATCCCGGCGTCGGAAGACGAAAACATCGGCGGCGTCTTCCGCGTCGTCGGGACGATCGAATCGCTGCCGTTGCTGATCACGGAAATCCCGCTGACGACGATCCGGGAAGACGAGAACGTGCTCGTCGGCAGGGCAGGCGCATCGACCGGAGCGGTCTCCCCCAGGGGGCATTTCGAGATGGTGCGGGTCGTGCCTTTGAACGCGGCGGCGGTCAGTCGACTGGGTGGCGCGGGTGTCCGCAGTCTTCCGGACTACAGCCTGCGCGCGGTGCGCCTGCGCGACCTTGCCGCGCCCGCGGTCACGCTGGCGCCCGCGCCGTCGGCGCCAGCCGGGTCGGCCGCCGAGGTGCGTCTGTGATGGACATCGTGCCGCGACCCCGGCTGCGCGTCGAGCTGGCGGGCCGTCACCGCGAGCTGGTGCTGCGCGAGGCCGAGACCGCCGAGATCCTGCCCCTGCTCGTCGATCCGGAGAAGCGCTTTCCGGCGGTCGTCGAGGGGCGCCTGGCGCTGGAGATGGCGGCGCTGATCGACACCATCGACGGCGAGGTGCCTGCCGAGGAGCAGGCGCAGGCCATCGTCGCCTCGCCGGCGGCGCTGGCGGCGGTCTGCCAGGCGCGCAA
>JFAX01000003.1:3318-5359 GCA_000585015.1 Candidatus Accumulibacter adjunctus
TGTCCGCATTGCCCGGCGGGCGAGGTGGAACTCGATCTGCTGTTCTACTGGCTGACGCTGCGCCTGCCGCCGTATCGGCTGTTCGACCAGGGTGTGCTCATGGGGCACCCGACGCTCGCCGATCCCTTGCCCGGCGGCAGCCGCCCGGCGGACCTGACCCTGGCACGGGCGATCGGCTTCTCGTATCCGGCGGAGCAGCCATTGCGCGGCTGGCTCCGGCCACTCGTCGGGCGCGACAGCCTGGCGAGGGAGGAGTCCGCCTGGCGGGCATTGGCCGCGATCGAGCGTGACGACGACCACTGGCACTGGACGCGGCGCAACACGGGCTTTCGCGCGATTCTGCGCCTGAGCCAGGGTCTCGCCTGGGCCGATGGCCGGCAGGCGACGCCGGAGGAGATCGACCGACTGCCGTTGGGTGCCTACCTGTTTCTCGACCTGCTGCACTTCGCGACGACGAACGTCGATGTCAGCGACGCGTCGCGACTCGGCGTGTCCTGCCCTGACTGCGGTGGTGTGTTTCTGCCGGTGATGCCGACGGACACGTAGCGCGGCGTTTGCACCAGGTCTTCGGGCGCTTCCACGGGCGATGCCGGGAAAGCACCCATGACGCATTGGAAATCATATGGATACGGGCGATACTTCGTGTACTGCATGTTGGCTTCGTCGCCCGATGGCCGCGATCGGTCCGCTTCTCAGCCGCTGGGCTCCTCAGCGCCCCAAGGGTACAGGCGCGGGATGCAGTAGGTGAGCAGGCTGGCGACGACGATGGCGATGGCTGAGCCGGCGAGGAAGAGGCTCCATGAGTCGGGCTTCAGCGCGCCGAGGGCGATGATCAGGGTGAGCATGGGCAGGTCGAGGAAATGCGTGAAGGACGGCACGAGCTTTCCCCGTTCCGCTTCGAGCTCGCGGGTGAAACGGCCTTCGGCCAGAGCCTGATGGGTGAGGCGGCGGAGTTTCATGAAATAGAGGCGGGTGACCGTGTTGCCTTCGATGAACTCGGCAACAAACAGGACGACCATGCCGGTGAGCCAGGGGATGTCGAGGAAAGCCCAGCCGCCGTAGAACCCACCGATCATCCAGCTTCCCGACGCGAGCAAGAGGAGCGCCCCGGGGACGACGAGTCCGTCATAGAAGACGGCGATGTTGCGCACGGCCTCGGCAAACCGGGAGAGATCGCGCAACTGGCGCGAGCGCAGATCGGCCATCCAGACGCCCACCAGCCCGGCACCCATGAGGATGGCACCGAGAATGTGGGCAAACTTGAGCAGGTTGTAGGTCATGGCGCGCTCCTCGCATTCACGGCCGGGGCCTACCGCATGCGGCCGGCGAGCGCGAAGCCGCTGCCACCGCTGACCACCAGCGCCGGCACCGGCACACCCATGCCGTGCAGGACGGCCTGCTTGACTGCGACCACGGTCTGCGGGGAAAGGAGCAACTCGGCAGGCGCCGTCGACTCCAGAAGCCCAGGATACGGAGCAGGGCAATGGCACCAGCGGCGGCGTGGATGGTGGTCTTCATGATCGGCTGCTTCCCTTCGGCACGACACGCTGCACGGACGGGATATTGACGGATTGACATCATGAGGTCAACACGGCACGATCACGACATGAAAGCGACCGGCCCGGGCCTTCCCGAAACACAGCGGACAGCTGGCGGAGCGGCGTTGTCCGCGCTGGTTCTCGACCTCTTCAAGCTCAGCAGCCGGATGCTCGCCGCGGGCGACCGGCTGGTTGCCGAGCTCGGCCTGACCAGCGCCCGCTGGCAGATTCTCGGCACCATCGTTGCGGCCCCGCGACCACAGCCGGTTGCCTGGTTGGCACGCGACATGGGGGCAAAGCGGCAGAACGTGCAGCGGATCGTCAATGACTTGGTGAACGAAGGCCTGGTCGGCCTCGCGCCGAATCCGCATCATCGGCGGGCATCGCTGGTCGTGCTGACGGACAGGGGCCAGCAGGCCTTCGATGCGGCCATGTGCCTGCAGGCGCCGTGGATCAACCGGCTCGCCGAAGGACTTGCGGCCGGCGACATCGAGACAACGCAT
>JFAX01000003.1:5575-72078 GCA_000585015.1 Candidatus Accumulibacter adjunctus
CGGCCGGCGACATCGAGACAACGCATTGCGTGATCCGGGCTGTGCGCCGCAAGCTGGAAGACGAGGGCGAAGCGGACGAAGCGTGAGAGGCAGCCGGCAGCAGCGGCGCGCCCGACATCCGGGCGCTTCGGGGCAAGCCAACATCGCCGTGACGCCTGCTGCCCGCCGACGGGCGGCTGCTGCGGGAGACGCCCGAGCCACCGGCAGCAGGCGGGATGATCGCTCGCATCGTGGCGCTGCTGCTGGTGGTCCTCCGGGCGCACTGGGTCGGCGCCTTCGCGCATTTTTTTCGGCTGGCAGCGCTGCACGCCGATCGCCGATCCGCATGCAGGCTCCCCGGGGGACTTTCTGTCTTTGCTGGTGGAAGCGGCAATTGAGTATACTGTCACCGATTCGCGCACCGATTCGCGCACCGATTCGCGGTCGAGATCGAGGTAGCAGAGCGCATGCCGCGCGTCGTACTGGCGTGCGCTGTTCACCACCCGCTCGAGCCGCCGTTCGAACTTCTGCCGGTTGATCAGGCCGGTGAGGGCGTCGTGTGTGGCGTCGTACTCCATCCGGCGCGCCAGCTGACGGTTCTCGGTCACGTCGTGGAAGACCAGCACCGAGCCGAGCACCTGGCCGTCGCGGCCGCGGATCGGCGCCGCCGAGTCGTCGATGTGATGCTCGCGCCCATGCCGGCCGAGCAGGATCGAATGGTTGGCCAGGCCGACGACCTTGCCTTCACGCAGGCAGCGCTCGACCGGGTCGGGCGCCGGCTGGCGCGTCCGCTCGTCGACGATGCGAAAGACTTCCTGCAGCGGGCGACCGTTCGCATCGGCCGCACTCCAGCCGGTCAGCGTCTCGGCCACCGGATTGAGGTACTCGACGATTGCCCGCCCGTCGGTCGTGATCACCGCGTCGCCGATCGAATCGAGTGTCACCTGGGCCCGTTCCTTGGCTTCGAACAAGGCCTCCTCGGCCAGCTTGCGGTCGGTGATGTCGCGCCCGACGCCGATGATCGCCACCACCTGTCCGTCATCGTCGAGCACCGCGGTGTCCGCCCAGCCGAACCAGCGCCAGCCCGAGGCCGTGCAGGCTCGTTGTTCGTGATAATCCCGGTAGGGTGGCGGGAACAATTCCTCCATCGCTTTCGCCGTCGACGCCTGGTCATCCTCATGCACCAGCGGCATGAAGGTGTGCCCGAGAAGCTCCGATTCCGTCTTGCCGAAAACCTGGCAGTACGACGGGCTGACGAACAGGAAGCGATTCTCGGTGTCCACCTTGACCACCAGGTCGCTCTGGTTCTCGACGAGAAGCCGGTAGTTCTCCTCGCTCTGCTGCAGGGCGGCCTCGGCCCGCTCCTGCGCCGTGACGTCGAGACCGAGTATCAGCAGGTTGCCGGTGGCGCTGCCGTCCGCCGGCAGCTTGCCGGTGTACCAGAGCATTACCCTGCTATCGCCACTGCGGCAACGTATCGTCGTTTTCACGCCCGCTGCCGTTTCGCCCGCTTGCGCAGCGTCGAGCCGGGCGCGGGCCGCGTCGAGCCGCGCGCGATCGGGGTACAGCCAGCCGTCGACGTCGCCGTGGCCGACCACCTGCTCACTGGCATGACCGCTAATCTCCGCTGCCGCCCGGTTCCAGATCAGGACCCGACCGTCTTCATCGCGTACCTCGATCCACACGCGGGCATTGCCGAGGATGCTTTCGAGCGGCTGGCTGAGCAGCTTCACCCGCTCCTCGGCGCGCTGCCGTTCGGCGCTCTCCCGGCGCAGTTGCTGCAGGGCGACCGCCATGTCGGCGCGCGTTGCGCGATCGCTCTGCAGGAGGCGCTCGATTTCCTCCTCGAGCGTGCGCGGCGACGGCGCGACGCGGAACTCGTCGCAATCGTCGCCGCGGGCGAGGAAGCGGGTCTGCTCCGCCCAGCAGTTGGTGCCAAACAGCCGCGAGCAATAGCCGGCAAGCTTGCCCGCCAGCATGCCGCTGCCCCAGCAGACCCGCAGGGCGCTCTGATAACGGCCTTCTCAGCCGTTCCACACGCGAAAACGGGCAACCTGTCCGGGCAGGTCGATTTCGACCAGACGCCAGTCGCCCCATCCCGCCACCGCCGCAATCTTCGCGATGGCCGCAAAGCCGGTGGCGAAATCGGCAGCGGAGTCGATCACCTGCCAGTCGGCGTCGACGCTCTTGCGCCCCTCGCTCTGCAGCGCCAGGCCGAAGCGCTCGGCGCCGACCATCGCCTGCAGGCCAGCCATCAAGCCGGCCAGCGTCGTGTCGATCCACAACATGGCGACGGGCAAGCGCTCGAAGGTGCAGGTGCCGGCGAGCGCATCCCACGCAATCTCGATACCCGCGACGCGGATCAGGGGAGTCATCGCGGACGCGCCGCGGGCTTGCGGCGAGTCGACCGCTGCGGAAGAGTCCCCGTCGCCTGCTTCGACTCAGCCTCTGTGTCGCCCAAGGGGACTGTCGGGTTCCCCGGCTCGCTGCCCTCCGCGCACACGCTTCGACCTGCTCGCCACTGGTTTCTCCTCGGGTTCACTCGAGCCGCGCTGGAGGCTTGCCGGCCGACTGAACATCCATCGTGGGATCATAGCAATCGTCGCGCTGCACTCGTGTGGTCGTCGAGGTGGGCATGGCGAAGGCCGTGGCGAGCGCCACCTCAAGGCGGCACGGCGCCCCAGTTCGCTGCCGCCGGAGATGTGTCGGGGGCCTGCAGTGGCAACTGGAGGATGAAGGTGCTTCCTTCGCCGGGCGCGCTGCGCGCCTCGATGCGGCCACCGAGCACGCGGGTGGCGATACTGTAGACGATGTGCAGGCCGAGACCGCTGCCGCCCTGGCCGAGGCGGGTGGTGAAGAACGGATCGAAGATGCGCGGCAGGTGCGCGGCTGCAATGCCGCAACCGTTGTCGCTGATCCGCAGCGTCACGCGTCCGTTGTCGGGCTGACTCGCGACGATCTCGATGACGCCCGCTGCGGCATTCGCGAAGCCATGCACGAGCGCGTTGGTGGCCAGGTTGCCGATGATCTGGCCCAGCGGCCCGGGGAAGCTGTCCATGACGATGCCGTCCGGAATGTCGACCTGGATGCGGTGTGGCGTCTTCCTGTACTGTGGTCGCAGGGTGGCGACGATCTCGTCGATCGTCGCCGCCAGGTCGAACCGTCGGCGCTGCGCGCTGGTCTGGTCGACGGCGACCTGCTTGAAGTGTCCGATCAGGTCGTTCGCCTGCAGCAGGCTGCGCTCGATGAGGCCGGTGGCCTGCATCGCAGCGGCGACGAAGTCCCGCAGCGCCGTGCGCGACAGGCTGGCGCCCTCCGCCAGTTGCGAGAACTGGCGCGTCTTTCCGGACAGGGTGGTGGCCACCAGCAGGCTGTTGCCCAGCGGCGTTCCCATCTCGTGCGCCACGCCGGCCACCAGCGAGCCCAGCGAGGCCAGCTTCTCGCTGCGGATCAGTTCTTCCTGGGCGCGCCGCAAGGTGTCGAGCGTTTCCCGCAGCTGCGCGTTGGACGCGGCGAGTTCCTCGGTACGCAGCCGGACGCGCTCGTCGAGTTCCTCGTTCGCCCGCCGGAGGGCCTCCTCGGCCTGCTTGCGGGCGGTGATCTCGAGGGCGGCGCCGACCGTGCGCAGTGGCTGACGCGAGTCGCCGTCGCCGGCGAAAGACGTCTGCCCCATCGCCAGCACCCAGCGGACGACGCCCGAGCGGCCGACGATGCGGTACTCGGCCTCGTACTGACCGTCGCCGTTCGCGTCGTGGGCGCGGCGGATGGCCGCCAGGACGTGCTCGCGGTCATCGGCATGAACGACCTCGATGAACGAATCGACACTGCGCGGCTCGTCGGCTCCCCAGCCGAACATCGCACGCAACTCGGGCGACCAGTAGATCGTGTCGGCCCGGTGATCGCGGTCGAAGATGCCGATCCCGGAGACGCGGATCGCCTGCAGCAGGCGTTGCTCGCTCTGGCGCACCGCTTCTTCGGCGCGCCTGCGCTCGGAGACGTCGCGCACGAAGGCGAAGCCGTAGACCCGTCCGCCGAAAGCGATGACTCGCGACGATACTTCGACCGGAAAGCTGCTGCCGTCCTTGCGCCGGTGCCGCGTGCCCTCGCGCAGCGAGCCCGCCAGTCCGGAGCCGGGCGCCGATTCGCGCCAGCCCGCTTCGCTGCTGTCCGTGTCGACATCCCAGAGGTGCAGCCGCAGCAGCTCTTCGCGCGTGTAGCCGAGCGAACGGCAGGCTTGCTCGTTGGCATGGACGAAACGGCCGTCCCGGTCGAGCCAGAAGATGGCGTCGGACGCGTGCTCGACCGAGAGGCTGGTCAGCTCGAGCATCTCTTCCGACTGCTTGCGGCTGCTGATGTCGGCGTGCGTGCCGAGCAGCCTGAGCGGCCGCCCCTGCGCGTCGCAGGCGACCACCCTGCCGACCGATTGGATCCACCGCCATTCGCCCGACTTGGTCTGCAGCCGGTACTCCAGCTGATACTCGGTGCGCGTGCCGGCGATGCACTCGTGCAGGGTGCGTCCGGCGAGGTCGCGGTCTTCCGGGTGCACGCGCTCGAGCCAGTTCGCCGCATTCAACTCCAGTTCGCCGTCTGCGTAGCCCAGCATGCCGGCATACTCGGTGCTGACCAGCGCTTTGCCGCTGCCGAGGTCGAGGTCATAGAAGCCGAGCTTCCCCGCGACCAGGGCGAGGCGCAGTCGTTCCTCGTTGCTCCTCAATGCCGCTTCGGCATCGCGACGCCTCCTGTTTTCGCGCACGGCCTCGGTGAGACTCGCGCAGTTGTTCAGGAAGGGTGCGAGCTGGGTCGCCATGGCCTCGCTGTAGCCGCCTTGACGGTTGGCGACGCCGATCATTCCGACCAGTTCGTCGCCACGGAAGAAGGGCAGTCCCATGAACGCGTTCAGCGGCGGATGGCCGGGCGGACGGCCATGTCGCCGTGGATCGCTGTCGGGATCGTTGGCGATCACCGGCCTGGCGCTGGTCATGACGGCGCCGAAGAGCGAGTTCAGGTTGCGGAACTCCAATCCCTTTGGCGCGTGCTGCGCGTAGAACGCCCGTGTCTCGTCGTTCCAGGCGATGTTGCTGATCGCCTGGGTGCGCAGGAAGGGCGAGCCGTCGTCGTTGCGGTGAACCTCGCCGATGAAGCCGTACTCGCTCTCGGTCAGTGCCAGCAGTGAGGACAACATGCGCTCGAAGACGTCACGGGTATCGGCGCCAGCGATGTACAGGGCCTGCGTCTGGCTGACGGCATGGCTCAGGGCATTGGAGCGGCGCAACGACTGTTCCGCGCCCTTGCGCCGCCGGATGTTGTTGACCAGCACGAGCACGGCGAGCGCCAGGGCGAGGACCACCGCCGTCGTCAGCCAGACGGCACCGCGATACTGGTCGTACAACGTCGGCGGCTTGCCGACGACGACGCTGCCTGCGGGCAGTTCGTGTTCGCCGATGCCGTGGCGCTGCATCCGGCCATGGTTGAAGAGGTAGGCGAGCGGCGCCGCTTGCACCGGAATGCTCCGCGCGTCCTCGCCCGCCAGGATGCGCACCGCCATCGCCGCCGCCAGCCGACCGACCTCGGTGCCGTCCGCGACCTTGCCGCCGAGGGTCAGGCCGCCACGGACGCGCTGGCTGGTGATGTCGAAGAGTGGCGCCGGCGACACGGCGCTGACCCGTTCGACGACTTCCGCCGGACCATGGTGGTGGCCCCCGGCGTCCCTGGCGGAGGCGAGGACGAAGACGATGTCCTCGGCCGACAGCGCGGCGGCGCTGGCGACGATCTCCTCGAGATCGAGATCGTGCTTGATCCGGATCGGAATGTCCGTCTGCAGGCTGGCGAGTGCGTCGCGCGCATGGTCGAGACCGGAACCGGAATCGGCCCGATTGGCGTACACGACGACCTGCGTGGCCCTGGGTCGCAGGCGCTGCGCCGCCTGCAGGGTCGACGGGACGTCGATCCGCTCGCTCACGCCCGTGATGGCGATTTCCGGCGGAAACGCCTGCACGTCGAAGGCCGCTGCATCGCTGAAGACGACCGGCGTGCCGGCGAAGAGCGATGGCTGATGCCTGGCGAGGAAGGAAAGCGCTGCGTCGTCGGTGGCGATGATCAGGTCGAAGTGCTGCGAGCGGTAATGGCGCCCGAGGTATTCGGCGAAGCCACGCTGGTCGTCGGGGGCCGGCAGCCGCAGGACATCCATGTACTCCAGGAAAATCTCGGGACGCGGGTGGCTCGCCTTGAGCACCGCCGTGATTCCCTCGACCTGCGCGTCGGTCCAGCCGAAGCCCTGGTGGTATGAGTTCAGCACCAGAACAGCCTGGCGATCGGGGGCAGCCTGGACGCTGTCGGTGGCGATCAGGCAGGTCGCCCCGATCGCTGCCAGGCCGAGCATCCGGATGCCGTTCAGGATGCGCATGGCAGCCGCGAGCATTCGTGCCAGATGCTGCGCGGCAGGATGGAAGCGGTCGGCGGTGGCGCCGCGCTGCGGCCTCATGCCGTCCATCCGGATCGTCCCGGAGCCGCTCGGCGATTGACGCTCGTTGCCTGCAGCGCCGACACTGGCGCCCGTGTTTTCCGGGAGGGAGCCGACGACCCGCTGGCGGCCGCGGTCGACGCATTGCTCGCAGCCGGGCAGGAAGTGGCGAACGGGATCGACTGCTTCCCAGCATCTCGCTCACCGTTCCTCCGGGCCGCTCGATCGCGACCGCGCTGATGCCCGCGTCGGGCGGGCCGGGCGTCAGCCACTTCGCTCATTCATCGCTCCACGGGCATGACGACGACTCACTGCTTGCTGCCGAAGTGGACGGTCGGCGCCACCGGGAACGCCGAGAGCGTGACGACGCGTGGCGCCGACGGGGTGTCGCCGGCAGCTTCGGGTGGTGTCGGCGGCATGTTCTGGCGGCCCCACCAGGCGTCGAGGAAAGCGCCGAGCGCCTGCGAGTCGCGCAGCAGGTGGTCGAGCTTGCGGTCGAAGAAGAGCAGGGTCGACGTGCCCCTGCCACCGATTTCGTGGATCGAGCCCGGCGCCACCGGCTGCAGCGGTGGCCGGTTGCGGGCGCGCCAGAGATAGGCGCCGGATTCGCCTGCCGGTGACGGGGGTTCGATGTCGACGATCAGGTTCCAGCGCTCGCTGCTGGCGAGCTTCAGTTCGATTCGTGCCGGTAGCGCGTGCAGCGGGATGGTCGCCGGCTTCGTCTCGAGTGCTGCGACATCGACGCTGGCAAGCGGCTCCGCGAGCCCACGGATGGCACCGCTGGCGCGCAGCACCGGCATCAGGGCGCCGACGAGGAAGACCCCGAGGATGGCGGCGCAGATCGTCAGCCGCTGGCTGTCGGCTGCCGCTTCGCGGGCGCAGGGAACACGGGCGTCGATCCAGGCGTAGGCGCCGGCGAGACCGAAGCAGATTGGTAGCCACCAGATCCAGACCTGCGAACAGACGCTGCCGCTGATGCCATGGAAGAGGCCGGTGGCGAGGGTGACGCAGACGAGGCCGGCAGCGGCGCCGATGACGCTGGCGAAGCCACCGCCAACGAGACGCCGGCAGCTGCCGAGAGCGCCGTCCGCGGCGATGGTGCCGGCGCGGATGGCGCCGGCGGCGATCGGCGGCAGCAGGAGAAGCATGCCGGCAATGACCCAGTCTTCCGGGTCGGCGAGGGCGCCTCTGGCGTTGTCGAGGAGGATCGCGGCGACGCAGATGATGCCTGGCGCGGCCGTATGCAGGCAGGCCCAGGCGATTTCCGCCAGCGCGCCACTGCTGCGGCGAGCATGCAGGCGGTACGGCGTCGTTCGCCAGGTGCCGAAGGCGATCAGCGGGCCGGCGATGAACAGCAGGCTGGCAACCAGCGGGCCGACGACATCGTGCTCGCTGCGCAGGCTGATTTCGGCCAGCCACTGCAGGTAGGCGAGCGCGGCGAGGACGCCGAGGACGGCGGTGAAGAGTCCCGGCACCATCGCGCGGACGGAGCGTGACCACCAGCCGGCCGTACCGCGTGCCTGCCGGAACAGCGACAGCGCGAGGTGCAGCCAGGGCAGTGTGGCCGGCAGCGGCGGCAGGCGGGCGCCCTGCGCCTGCAGGCGGCCGAACAGTGCATAGGCTGGCGGCGCCTGTCCGGGGCTGCCGAGCGTCGCCGCCATCGCCGGCCCGAGATTCGCCGGCGACTGTTGGCAAAGCGTCGCCAGCTCGGCTTCGGCGGTGCTGCGCACGCCCGCGTCGCCGTCGCTGATGGCGAGCTGCAGCAGTTTTTGCAGCGCCGTGTCGTCGGCGATGGTGGCGAGCGCGACGGCGGCGTTGCGCCGCGCCTGCGCGCTGCTGTCTTCCGCCTGCAGGAATTCGTCGATGATCTGATGGGCGGGATGATGGTTCATTGCATCACCTGCTGGGTCCAGTGGCGCACGTCGGCATGCTCCTCGGCGGTGGCGCGCAGGAGTTCGCTGCGCAGGATCGCCTGTCGCTCGGCGGGGGTGAAGGCCTGTCGGTCACGGTTGGCATTGATCTGCTGCAGCTCGGGGCGCGAAAGGAAGCCCGGTCCGGCGGCGCTGCCGGCGAGCCGCTGGCGGATGGTGCCGAGGTCGGCGATCGCGGCGAGGCCGTTGGCGGCGTCCAGCCAGTAACGCAGCGTCGGCCGCTGCTCGCCGCCGCTGCCGTGGCAGAGCCACGCGCGCAGCATCTGCTCGACCGCCCAGCCGTTCCATTGCACGCGCTGCCGGTTGCGGTCGAGGATGGCGAACTCGGCGCGGTTGATCACCGAGTCCGTGGCCGAGGCAGCGGGATCGCGCTGGCTCTCTGCCAGGGCGCGCAGCGCGACGCGAAACTGCTGATACTCGACGTTGCCATAGAGATATTTCTGCAGCGCCTCCTGGATCGCCGGGATGAGGAATTCGTGCGTGATCTCGATGAACTGGCCGCCAAGGCGTGGCTCGATGCGCACCAGCGTGCGGTTGACCAGCTTGTCGAGCAGGGCCGTCCGTCGCGTCGGGTCGCGGAATGGAAAGTGGATCAGTTGCCGACGTTCGACGATGTTGCGCGTGCCGCTGCCGGTGATCAGCGGCTCGATCAGCTCGAGTGCCTCTCGCCGCTCGTCGTCGTCGGCCAGGGCGACGAGGAAGTCGTGCAGGAAGTCGCGCAGGATTCCGCGCGCGCCGTGCAGGCGCTCGGCGTAGGTCGCGAGCGGCACGGTCGGCAGCTCGCCGGCGGCAGCCGGGGCAGCGCGACTGACGAGTTGGCGGCCGGACTCGAGCCAGAGCTTCTCGCACACCAGCGACAGGTGGGCCGGTTCGATGTAGCGCTCTTCCTTCAACAGGTCGGCGAGGATCTGGTTGAAGCACTCTTCTTCGTAGGTATAGCCGTAGAGCACCGCTGGCTCCTCGATCGCCTGCCGTGCGCTGGCCTGTGTCAGCAGTTCGAGCTGGCAGGCCGAGCGATCGAGTTCGGGAACGAACTCGCGGATCGGCCGCAGCTGCGCGATGTACTCGCTGCGCATCGAGAGCAGGAAGCGGACCGGCAGTGGCGACCGCCGGCCACGACGACGGCGCCCGTCCTCTGCCGGTGGCTCGCGGCAGAGCGTGCGCAGTTCGTCGATGAACTCGACGCGCAGGCGCCAGTCGGGCATGTCGTGGCTGCCGGGCGCGTGCAGTGAGCCGGCGTCGACGAAGCGCGTGAACAGCTCCTCGAACTGGTCGAAGAGCAGGACGAGGCAGAAACCTGGCCGCACCGAGCCGTAGATGCGCAGCAGGTTGTCGATGAAGGGTCGCAGCTCGCGGACCGGCAGGTCGAGGTAGTCCAGCGTCGTCGCGTAGGCCGCGCGACAGGCGGGACCGTCGAGGATGTGCAGCAACTGCCGCACGCGCGTGTCGCCGCGAACCGGCTGCCAGGATTCGCTGCCGGTACCACAGGCGGTGGCGATCGCCGCCAGATGGTCGGCGACGGTCGCCAGATCGAGGCTGGAGCGCAGCAGGCGGCAGATGTAGGGCGTCACCTTGCCGCCGTCGAGCGCCGGGTAGCGGGCGCACGACCCTTCGAGCGGCACGGGCGCGATCAGGCAGCGCTTGCGCGGATCATGCAGCGGCAGAATCTCCCGATCGTCGTAGCGCGCCAGCAATTCGTCGAGAGTCGGATCGTCGGTGGCGGCGAAGAGGCCGTCCAGCGCGCGGCGCAGCGCAAGCGCCTCGGCTTCCGGCGGTGGCAGGACGTATTGCAGGCAGGCAATCCGCGTCGCGCGCACCGGATCGTTCTGCGGCAGGATGCGCACCGGTGTCCAGCCGCGCTGCTCGAGCTGCGGGATCACCAGAGCGTTGAGCAGCGAGGTCTTGCCGGCACCCGACTGGGCATGCAGCAGGCTCATCTGCGCCGAGAGCACATGCGCGACGATCTGGTCGGCCACTTCCCGGCGACCGAAGAAGAAGGCGGCGTCTTCGACCTGGTAGCTCTCCGGGCCCTTGTACGGCTTGTACTGTTCGATCATCGGCGTCGTCACGGGGAAGCTCCGCGCAATTGCCTGAGGAAGCGTTCGCTGGGCATGTCGAGCATCTCGACACCGTAGCGCGTCGTCGCCCAGTTCGCCAGCCGGCTCCAGGCCCGCAACCCCATCTGGTGGCTGCAGTCGCGCTGGTCACCGAGGTCGCGCGGATGCACGGCGAAGCGCCGGATCTGTCCGCGGCGGACGTCGAGGCACTCGCGCAGCAGGTAGTAGCTGAGGCGGAAATCCGGGTCGAGGATGCGGCTGCCGAGGCAGACGATCGGCGTGTTGGAGAGTATCTGTCCGATCTGCTCCGGTACCGCCTTGTGCGACGGCGAGCGCGACACGGCTTCGTAGTACTGTTCGGTCGAGAGGGTGAAGCTGTCGCGAACGTCGAGTGAACCGTGCAGTTTGTAGAGGATCGGCTCGCGCAGATCGGCAAAGATGCTCGCCAGCTGCGTGCCATCGGGCGAGCCGGCGCTGGCCTGCTCGAGGCTGACACTGCGCGCGTCGCATTCCTCGATGACGCGGTCCATGTCGTCGCTGCTGTCGAGCGGGAAGGAGTGGTGGTAGCCACTGCGTTCGCCGACGCGGATGAAACCACTCCCGCTCAGCTCCACCTGGTCGTAGAGGTTGATGTCGAGCCGCCTGCCCGAGGCCGATTGGACGAAGCGTGTGAATCCCATGCCGGCACGCAGGAAGGCCTGCTCGATCGTCGTGTCGAGCACCGAGGTGATGACGAGGTGGCGGTAGCGCCGGCGTCCGCGGCCGGCGGGGCGGGCGCAGAGCTGCCGCAGCAGCAGCGCGAGCTCGTCATAGGCCGCCGGTATCTGCAGGTGGCCCTGGCGCAGGATGCTCGCGACATCGGTCTGCAAGCGGTTCTCGTCGCTCTTGACGGCGTAGTAGTTGGCCGCGAGGTCGAGCGAGGGGAGCATCGCCGGCGCCTCCTCGCCGATCAGTTCGAGCGATCGCAACAGTTTCTCGCTGATGTCGCAGGGGGTGAGTGCCGACATGAGTCCGCGGCCGACGAAGAACGAGATGGCGTCGTTCTCGAGGTGTCCCTGCAGATAGGCGATCGCCTCGCGGTTCGGGTCGATCGGCGCGGGCGTCGTCGCCGCCGGACGTGCCGCCTGCGCCGCGCGGGCGAAGCGCGGATGGACGCCGGTGATGCCGGCGACGAGGCGCTCGAAGTTCGGTTGGTCGTCGAGCGAACGCAGGAGGCAGAAGTCGAGGTTCTTGAGGAACAGCGGGATGCGCTCGTCGCGGACGTCGACGCCGGGCAGCGCAACGGGTACCACGCGCATCTTGCGTTCGGCATTGCGGTTCAGCGCCGCCCGCACCTCCGGCGCCTGCCAGTTGCCCAGCCCCTTGCGGCCGATGAAGACGACGCTGGTGTTGAGCTGGCGCAGGGCCTCCTCGAGCTTCTCCTGCCACGGGTCGCCCGGGACGAGTTCCCAGCGATCGAACCATACCTGCAGGTTGGCCTCGTCGCGCAGGCGCTCGGCGATCCGCGTCACCTCGTCTTCGTCCTCCCTGCTGTAGCTCAGGAAAGCGTCGTAGCTCATCTCTGCTGCAGCCGTGAAACGAGGATCTGCCGCAGTTCGTCGTCACTGAGGACGATCGGGTTGCTCTTCATGCTGCCGCCGCGACTGGCGGCGACGATGCGCGGCAGGTCGTCCTCGCCGATGCCGTAAGCCGACAGTCGGGGCAGTTCGAGTTCGCTCTCCCAGCGGCGCAGCGTGTCGATGAGGAAGCGGCGCGCGTCGCGACCGTTGAGGCCTTTCTGCATGGCAAAGCGGCGGCCGATCTCGGCGTACTTCGGCAGTGCGGGGTTGTCCGGCTCGCGCGCCTCGAGGGCGGCGATGTTGCACGCGGTCGCGCTCGCCACCAGCGTACCGCAGACGACGCCATGCGGGATCGGGAAGAAGGCGCCGAGCGGCGAGGCGAGGCCATGCACGGCGCCGAGCCCGGTCTGCGCGAGGCAGATTCCCGAGCACAGCGAGGCATGGGCCATCTGCGCGCGGGCCGTCGCCGACTGCTCGCGATGGAGCGCGAGCAGCGAATCGCGCGCGGCCATGATACCGGAGCGGGCGAGGGCGTCGGTCAGCGGGTTGGCACGCGTGGCGACGAAGGCCTCGAGGAGCTGGGTGAAGGCGTCGAGGCCGTCGGCGGCGATCAGCGCCGGCGGACAGGTGGCGAGCAGGTCGGGATCGACGATCGCCCATTCCGCCACCAGCCGCTCATCGCGGAATGACTTCTTGAAGCCGCCGGGCGCCGTCAGGACGGCGTTGCGCGTCGCCTCCGAACCGGTGCCGGCGGTCGTCGGGACGGCGATGAACGGCGTTGCCGGCCCGCGGTAGGGGAGTTCGGGGCCGACTCCCTCGAGATGGTCGAGCACCGAATTCCCGGGCCGCAGCAGGCCGGCGACCGCTTTCGCCGCATCGAGCGCGCTGCCGCCGCCGATGCCGACGACGCAATCCCAGGTGGTGCCGCGCAGTGCGGCGACGCTGTCATCGACGAACTCCGGCGACGGCTCGCCGGACACCGGCAGCCGTTGCCAACCGAGGCCAAGCTGCTGGAACTGCGCGAACAACCGGCCGGCGGCTGCCGACTCGACGAACGAGCGCTCGCCGGTGACGAGCAGCACCCGGCTACCGTAACTGGCGGCGATCGCCGGCAGCCGGTCCACAGCGCCACTGCCGAACTCGATGCGCGGCAGGCGTGAGATCGAGAAGGGGGCGAAGGCGTCGCTCACGCCGGGAACAGCCCGTTCATCGGCTCACCACGGCGCGGCTCGGCCATCATCCCGGCGACGGCGTCGCGCCAGGCGAGGTAGTGCGCCGTCTGCTTGTGCGCGGCGGCGTCGGCGGCCGAGGCGTAGGCTTCGTAGAGGATGAAGCGGGTGGCGTCTTCGGGCGCCTGCAGGACGTCGAAACGCCGGTTTCCCGGCTCGCCGACCGAGGCTTCGTGATTCGCCCGCGTGGCGGCGATGAAGGCGTCGACCGACTCCGGACGGACGCGGACATGGACGAGGGTGACCTGCATGCTGATCTCCTTGGATGGCAGCGGCTGCCTGATGAATGGACCGGATCGTGTGCGCGCCGTCAGGACCGGATCGCCTCGTCAAGGGTGATGTCGACCATCAGGTCGTTCGACAGATGCTCGAGATCGCCGGTCAGCTGGTGGACGTCGAGGGTCGCTGCCGCGGTCAGCTCGGCGGTCGCGTGGAAAAGGATGCCCGCCGACATCGGCGCGCTGGCGGTGTGCGTGCTGAGATCCTCGACGTTGATCGCGTGCCGCGCGAGCACCTGCGACACTTCGCGGACGATGCCGATGCGGTCGTGGCCGACGAGTGACAGCTTGAGCCGCCGCGTGGCAGCCGGTGCGGCCGCTGCTCGCGAGACCTCACAGCCGACGCGCAGGCCGGGCAGCGCGGCAAGGTCGGCTTCGAGCGCCGGCAGATCGCCTTCGCCGATGCTGACGCAGACGATGCCGGCGAACTTGCCGGAAAGATTCGACATCGATGACTCGAGCCAGTTGCCGTGGTGCCGGCTGATGGCGGTGGCAAGCTGCTCGACGAGACCGGGGCGATCATCGCCGATGACGGTGAGAACCAGGGAAACGTTCATGAGGTGGCGCTCCGGGGACGGTGAGCCCTCATTCTAACGCGCGACCGCGAGCCGGAGCAGGGTGCGCCGGCTCGCACTGCGTCGGCAGAGGGCGGCCGCTGCTGGCGCCCGGTCACCAGCCGCCGGCTTCGGGGCAGCGCCGATAGGGCGGCGGTGGGTGCTGCGTCGGACGGCATGGCAGGTCGCGGCCGTCGCGCGACGGCTCGCTGCGCGGTGGACGCCACCAGGGGTCCTGCCAGTCCGGGCGCTGCGGATGGCGGGGGGCGAAGGGCGGCTCGAGCGGTGGTTGCAGGTAGCTGCGCAGCCACAACTGCTCGCTGCGCGCCCGCTCGCGCTGTGCGAACATCTCCAGCACTTCCTGCGTCGGCACGGTGGCCGTCGCCGCTTCGGCGGCGCCGACGATCGCCTGCACGAGGCTGGCGAGGAGCGCGGTGCTGCTGATGAGCGTTCTCATGGGCTTCGTCGATCGGCGGCTAGTCGTGCCGGAAGTACTTCTTCGGCGTGCTGTTGATGATGTATTCGCTCGCCTGCTGCACGCAGTCGCGGATCGCGGCTTCCATCGGCGTGTTGCGAAAGCCGCCGAGGCTGACCGGGATGGCGGTCCCGCGGCGCGACAGCGTCGCGCCGATGTTGGTCTGCGATGCGCTCGCCTTGCCCTCGATCCTCTTTGCCCCGAGCACGCGACCGGTCGCGATGTCGATGACGCGGACGTCGATCGCCAGGTGGGCGTTGCGGGATTGATGGCCGAAAGTGAGCGGAATCTTCGGCACGCCGAGCTCGAGTCCGCCGCCCGACGCTTCGAGCTCGAACTCGGTGACGGCGGCGGAGACCATGATCTCGGCGACATCCATCTGCCTTTCGGCAATGATCGCGTCGGGGCGTGCCAGCGGCGACCGCGAGAGCGCCTGTTCGGCAGCAAGGCCCTGCAGATCGAGACGTTCGACGACGATGAAGCGACCGTTTTCGTGCATCGTCGTCATCATCATTTCCCGCAGGCCATCGCCGACGAATTGCCCGGCACCCGCCGCCTTGACCATGAATTCGCCGATCGCGATCATCGCCTTCCTGCCCGGCGGCACGGTTTCGGCAGGCGCCGCGCCGGTGGCCCGGGCGGCCGGGCGCGCCGCCGCTTCGGCGCCTGCTCCTGTCGCCATCGGCGGTGCCGTTGGCTGGCTGGCCGCGGTGTCGGTCGTCGCCGCGACGGGCGCCGCCGTCACCGCGCTGGGCGTCGTCAGCTCGCCCTGTCGTTGCCGCAGCACCTCCAGCATCTGGCGGTGGCTGGCGTTGCCGGGGTCGCGTTCGAGCGCCAGGCGGTAGTATTTCTCGGCCTCTGGCCAATCCTGGCGGGTGTAGTGGACGAGGGCCAGTCCGGCGTAGGGCAGCGGCCATTGCGGGGCCGTCTCGATGGCCTTGAGATAGGCGTCCCGCGCCTGCGCCTGGGCTCCGAGTCCGACGTATGCGAGGGCGAGATTGTTCAGTGTTTCCGCCCGTGGCCCCGCGAGGTCGAGCGCCTTGCGGCAGGCGCGTACGGCGTCGGCATGACGCTGCTGCATCAGCAGGCCATGGCCGAGCCTGGCCCAGCTCTGAGCCTCGCTGGGCACGCGCGCAGTCGCCTGCCGGTAATGGCGTTCGGCTTCCTGCCAGCGGCCGCTGTCGTAGGCGGCGTCGGCCAGCTCGAGGTCGCTCTTGTAGGCGCGGTAGCTGGCTTCGTCCAGCGCCAGCAGCTCGGCGCGCACCTGCGCGGCTGCCGCGGTGTCGGCCGCCGGCGCGCCCGCTGCGCGGTCTGCAGCCGACCGGCTCGCGGCGGCGGGAGCCGGTACCGCAGCCGCAACAAGCCGGTCGGCAGCGTCCCACTCGGCGCTGGTCATCGCGGCCGCTGGCGCGGCGGCACTGAGCAGCACTTCCTTCTCCCAGCCGTCGCGCCGGACGACGAGACGCAAGGGGCGGTTGGCGGCAGCGGCCCCGTGCAGCAGCCGGACGAGCCCGCTCGCGCCGCCGGGGGGACGGCCGTCGACGCGTGTCACGAGGTCGCCCGGCTGCAGGCCGGCGGCGGCCGCTGCCGTGTCGGCGAGCACGGCAGCGATCGCGACGCTGCCGGCGGGCTGGGTGCCCGCAGCCGGCTCGGCCAGGCGCAGGCCGAATCGTCGCGCTGGCGCCGGGCGGGCTGCCTGCGGCGGCAGCACGATGTCGCGTTCCCAGCCCTGGCGCGAAACGCGCAGCGTCACGGCCTCGCCGGCAGGCACGCTGCGGGCGCGCAGGGAAAACTGGGCGGCGCCGCCGATCGGCGTCTGCTGCAGACGGCGGACGATGTCGCCGGGCTGGATGCCCGCTGCCGCCGCGCTGCTGTCCGGGGCCACCGTCGCCACCTCGGCACCGCTCGCGTCGCCCGTATCGCGCAGCTCGAGGCCGAACTCGCCTGCTGCGGCGAGAGTCGCCGCCGCCAGCAACAGGCCCGCCAGCAGGCGGAAGCAACTCGTCAGGCAGCGGCCGACGGCGCTGCTGCGTCGCTGGCCGAAGTCTGCGCCGGTCAGCGGGGGTGGGCTCGGCGGGTCACCGCGGGCGGTTGGCGGCGTCTGTGCAGCGGCTTGCATCGTGCTCCTTTCTCGTCGTCGGCCGTCTGGCTGCCGGTGGTGCGCGTTTTTGCGCTCAGTGGCATTCGCAGCGGTGGCGGGCGCCGCCGAGCACCGCCACGCCCTTGCGGCCGTCCTCGGCGCAGCGCGCCTGGCAGGTCTGCTGCACCCAGGCGTCGCGGCCCTGGTCCAGCTTGCGCTGCGCCTGGCGTTGGCAGTCGGCGCCCCGCTCGCGTCGCCCGGGTTTGCCGTCGGCGAGGAACTGGGCGATGCAGGTGCCGATCTCGGCGACGAAGCCCGTCAGGCCGGAGCTCACCTTCGCCTGATAAGCGGGGTGCAGGCTGCACCAGGCGATGTAGTTGCCGAAATGGCCGCCACAGCCCGGGCAGTCGAGGGCGCAGCCCGAGTAGCCGCCGCCCGAGCAGTTGCGGCGGTTGCAGTCCTCCGACATCTGGCGACAGCGTGCCTCCATCTGCTGCCCGACCTGCAGGCATGCCTGACCGTTCCCCTTCGGTTCGTAGACTCCGGGCGGCGGGCTGCCCGCCGCAGTCGACGGGGTGGCCGCTGTGGTGGCCGCTGTGGCGGCCGCTGTGGCGGCCGCTGCGCTGGCTCCGGTGACGGCGGGAGTCGCGACAGCAGCCGGCCGGCTGGACGTATCGCGGGTCGTGGCGCCGGCTGGCTGCTGGCCGTCGCCGGCCGTTACCGGCAGACAGTGGCCGCCCTGGCAGCTGTACCCGGCGGGACACGTGGCGTCGCTGGCACAGTGGCTCTCGCCGCCAGCGCTGCGACCGTCGCCGTCGCGCGACGTGGACAGCGTCTGTCCGTCACGCGCCATCTGTTGCCGCAGGGTGTCGGACGAGAAGCGTCCACCCGGTCCCCAATAAGGCCCTAGGCTGCCGCTGCCGGCACCCTGGCGGCTTCTCTCGCGCTGTCCGTAGAGGTCGAGCACGCTGCCTGTCGGCACCTCACTGGGTCGCTGCTGGGCGGATGGCGCGGTGGCCGGGCCGCCGGGCAGGCAGCGACCATCCCGGTCGCAGCGCTCACTCGGGCAGTTGGCGGCCAGCCAGTTGCGGGCATCGCCGTCGCTCAGCAGATGTTCGACCCAGACCCAGCTGTCGACGCGATTCGGGTACTCGGTGAAGCCGACGCCACCGTGCTGCCGACTGCAGACCACAGCCCAGCGGCCACCGCTGCGGATCGCTCCGGCGCGGGCGCAGGCGCCGTCGGGAGTGCACGTCCAGGAAGGGCAGTTCTGCTCGATCCACCAGCGCGCACTGGCCTCGCCGGCGAGTGCCGGCGACATCGGGCGGTGCCCGGGCAGGGTGCCGGAGCGGCCGATGACGACGTGTCCCGTCGGATCGCAGAGTGCCTGGTAGCCGTCACCAGCGGCTGCCGCCGGCGGTGGCTCGCGGGCGCACAGGCCGTGTGTGCCTTCGATCGTGCACACGGTTCGCGGACAGTTCTCCCCGATCCACTGCTCGGCGCGTCGCGGTCCCATGAACGGGCCAGCGATGATGCCGAAGAGGGCAGGGGTCGTGTCCTCGCCGTATACGACGCGGCCACTCCGGTCGCAGAGGACATACCAGGTCGGACGCCAGGGTTCGCTTCCCGGTTCACCCGGCCGGCGATCGTCGGCGTGGCTCAGGGGCGGTGTCCATGCGGCCGCCTGCAGGTCGACGGTGGCCTTCCCCGCACAGCCGTCCCAGCGTGCGCTGACGAGCACGCGCTCGTCGAAGCGCACCTCCGGCGGCGCGCCATAGGTGTTCGCCGGCCCCGGCTGCCAGCTCGCGAGACGTGTCACATCGGTCTCGGAGCCGTCGTCGAAGACGGCGGTCGCCGTGAAGCTGAGCTGACCGCCCGCGCCGATCTGCACCTGCTCCGGCTTCAGCCGCAGGTAGAGGCAGTTCTTGCGCCGCGTCTGCGACCCTGCGCTGGCAGGAGCCGGCTCGCTTGTGTCGCCCTCTGCCGGCCCGGCGCGCGAGCCTCCCGGAAGCGCTTGTCCGGGATCCACCGGCGCTCGCTGCAGATTGACGGTGACCGTCGCCGGACGGACGACCTCGGCGCCGCCGGACGGATTGGCGAGCGTGACGGTGAAGCTTGCCATCGCGCCGCCGCCGGAAGCGGCCAGGATGGGAACGTCGATGCTGCGGATGCCCTTGTCGCTCTCGGCCCAGCTGAGCGTGCCGGTGACCGGGGTGTAGTCGACCCCGGGTCGGGCGCTGCCCGGCTGCGTCTGATAGTCGACCGTCACTTCCCCCTTGCTGAAGCCGTCGCGGGTGACGATGAGCCGCACCTGGCGGTCGGCCGGAGCGGCGCTGACCGCGTCCTCGACGAAGCTGATCTCGCCGCCCATCCGCGAGCGATCGCGGCTCGCCGCTGCGCGCTTGAGGACGAGCGTCGTCTCCGGCCAGCGATCGGGGCGGGCATCGCCGCGCTTGACGGCGATACCGAGCAGCAGCGCGCGGTCACCGGGTTCGGCATCACTGTTCAGGATCTCGATTTCGACGGTTTTCCTGCCGACCTCGCCGTCGGCCCAGTCGAGGGTGTCGCTGGCGAGCCGGTAACTGACACCCGCCGATGCCGTTGCCAGATACGACGGGCTGCCGCGGGGAACGATCTGCACGCTGAGCGCGCCCCGGCCACTGCCGGTCCTGTGGACGGCAAGGCTCACCTGGCCGACATCCTTGCCGACCTCGCCCCAGGATTCGACGAAGCCGATGGTGTCCGGGCTGCCCTTGCGCCAGATCTCGATCTGATCCTCGCGATAGCTCCGGTGTGCCTGCAGGATGCGCTCGACGGTCCAGCCCTTGAAAAGGGTTCTCTGGTAGTCGAGGTCGCGTGGATCGACCACCTCGCTCTTGCGTGGCAGGCTGTTGCCGACGAAATTCTGGAAGTAGTGGTCGATCGTTCCGGCTGCGTTGACGACGCCCGAGTGACTGTCGCCGAAGAGCAGCGCGTCGCCCGGGCGGTAGCGCTGCTTTTCGTCGAGCCGGCCGACGGCGGCCGACGCACTGTACCGGTACTTCGTGTAGCCGCGCGCGGCGAGGCGGCTGCGCAGTTCGCCGGCACTCAGCATGTTGCCGTCCTCGCCGGTCAGGGCATGGTAGGTGTAGTCGTGGCAGTTCTGGATGGCGCTCGCCAGGCGGGGCCAGGAAATGGCCAGCAGCGACAGGACGACCAGGGCGAGGAGGGCGGGCAGGGTGAAGGCGCGCTGCCGCAGCGCGTACCCGCAACGACCCGGTGGCCTCCGTTGCTGCGCCAGCGAACTCATTGCAAGCCTGTCCCGTCACCTCGTGGGCGACCGCCGTCGCCCGCTGCGAATGGCTGGCGGCAGGAGCCACGACGGGCCGCTGCCGATGCCGACACGACACTCCCTGATCCCGCGCAGCTTGCCGGTGGCCGCGGCTGTCCAGCAGCGGCATGACGATCAGGGTGTGCGGGCGGGAGCGGTCTGTAGACAGTATAGGTGGCCCCACGGCCAGCGGTGGCAATCGTTGATCGCCGGCGGCCGTGCTGCCGCCGGCGCCCGCTCACTGGCTGCTGGCGAGCACTTGCGCCAGCGGCAGCCGCGTCGCCTGGCGCGCGGCCTGGCGGCTGGCGAGGATGGCAGCGGCCAGCGTCGCGGCGGCGCCGGCGAGCAGGGCCAGCCAGGGAACGTCGAGCGGCATCCGCCAGTGGAAGGCCTGCGGATTGACCACGTGCGTCAGCACGGCGCCGATGGCGATGCCGCAGGCGAGGCCCAGCAGCAGTCCGATGCCGGCGATCAGCGCGCCTTCGAGCATCAGCGAGTGGCGCAGCATGCGCTGGTCGAAGCCCAGCGCGGCCAGCGTCGCCAGCTCGCGCGCGCGCAACCAGACGCTGGCGGTGAGCGTGACGGCGAGACCGAAGACGCCGATGACCATCGCTGCCGCCTCGAGGGCATAGGTGACGGCGAAGCTCTTGTCGAAGATCGACAGGCTCAACCGGCGGATGGCGCCGCTGCTTGCGACTTCCAGCCCGTGCGCGGCGACCTGCGCCGCCAGCCAGTCGCCGGCGGCGCCTTCCTGCCCTGGTCGTGGCCAGAGCGCGAGATCGTTTGGACGGAAGTCGCCACCGAGTCGCTGATGATCCTCGCGGCTGATCACGATGGCGCCGAACTGGCGCGCGTAGTCACGCCAGATGCCGCCGACGAAGACCTCGACCTCGCGTCCGAGCACGGGCAGGCGCAGGGTCTGGCCGGGGCGGCTGCCGTAGATCTCGTGCATCGCCTCGCTGATCCAGACCACCGGCATCTCCGCCGGCGGGACGAGAACTGCTCCCGTGAACGGCAGGCGCGCGGCCGGGTCGTCACGGTCGAGCTCGCGCACCAGCAGCGCCACGGGCGGTCGCCGCGGGTCGAGCGTCAGGCTGCCGTGGGCGCTTCGTTCGACGCGCAGGAACGGCGCTTCGGGGCGCTCGAGGGCCGTCAGCAGCTCCTGCGGCAGCGGGCTCGCCTTGCCGCGCAGGTAGAGCGGTGCCGGCAGGACATGGTCGAGCCACTGGTCCACCGCGACGCGGAAGCTCGACACCATGATCACCATGCTGGCGGTCAGCGCGAAACTGACGATCAGCCCGCTGGCCGCCACCTGCGCCATCAGCGGCGCCTGTGCGACGTTCTGCAGGGCGATGCGCTGCGGCGCCGGCAGCCGCAATCCGGCAGCCCGTCCGAAGATCTCCTGCGTCAGCAGCGGCGCACCGGCGACGCCGATGAAGAGGACGAGCGCGATGGCGATGTAGGCCGCCAGTGGCACGCCGGACAGCGCCGGCAGCTGCAGCAGCCCGCCGGCGAGCAGTGCCAGCGCGGCCGGCAGCAGCAGCTGCCGGCCGCGCTCGCGCGCTCGCTGCGGGTGCGCGGTGAAGCCGTTGTTGAGCGCTGCGACGAGCGGCTGGCGCAGGTTCAGCCAGGCCGGGTAGGCGGCACCGGCCAGGCTGGCGGCGCAGCCGAGAAGCAGGAAGCCGGCTGCCGGCAGGAGGCGTGGCACGATCACCGGCACGTTGCCGGCAAAATAGCCGCCGCCGAGGTCGCCACCGAGCAAGCGGGTGAAGGCCATGGCCAGCGCGTAACCGAGGACGAGGCCGAACAGGGCGCCCGGCAGGCCGATCGCCAGCCCTTCGAGCAGCACCTGCAGCAGGCGCATGCGCGGCGGCAGGCCGAGCACGCCGAGCAGCGCGAACTGCGTCGAGCGCTGCGCAACGGCGGTGAGCTGGGTCGCGAAGACGAGGAAGGCGCCGGTCAGCAGGGCGACGAGGGCGAGCACGTTGAGGTTCACGCGATAGGCACGCGACAGGTTGGACGCACGCTCGCCGTCGTCCTCTGCGACGCGCAGCAGCAGGGCTGGCGGCAGGCTCGCCGCGACGCGTTCCCGCCAGCCAGCCAGATCGCTGTCGGCTGCCAGCCGGATGCGGATCTCGCTGACCGCGTCGGCTGGTCCGAAGTGTTCCTGCACCCAGGCGATGTCGGCGACCAGCAGGAGATCGTCGCGGCCGGCGGCGGGCAGGTCGCCGCGGATCGTCGCCACCCAGCGTTGATCGCCGCGCAGCAGGGTCAGCGTCGCGCCGGCCTGCAGGCCGAGTTCGCCGAGCAGGGCTGGCGAGGCGTACAGCCCGCCATCGAGGATGCCGCCGGTCGCCGCTCGCTCCGCATCGCGCGGCAGCAGTGCGGGCATCAGGGCCGGCGCGCTGAAGACGTCGATGCCGATCAGGCGCAGCGGCGTGCGCTGGCTGCCGATGCGCACGCGGGTTTCGATCACCGGCGCGGCGATGAGCACTGCCGGGTCGCTGCTGATCTCGTCGAGCAGCGGCAGAGGCACGCCGCCGGCGCTGTCGCGGGCGGCGATGACGGCGTCCGGCTCGCCCTGGACGGTCTTCATGGCGCGCGCGAAGTCGGCGAGGGCCGCCTCGTTGATCAGGTGGATCGAGTAGCCGAGTGCCACACCGAGGGCGATCGCCAGCATCGACAGCAGCGTCGCCGCCCGCCGCGTACGGAACTGGGCGCGGATCAGCCAGGCGGCGAGGATCCTCATTCGAGCCCCTGCGGGGTCAGCGTCAGGATGCGGTCACAGGACTCGGCAACGTGCCGCGAATGGGTGACGATCAGCGCGCTCGCCCCCTGCTCGCGGACCCGTTCGAGCAGCAGCGCCAGCACCTGGCCGGCGGTGCGCGGGTCGAGGTTGCCGGTCGGCTCGTCGGCGAGGATCAGCCGTGGCCGGTGCACCAGCGCGCGCGCGATGGCCACCCGCTGCAGCTCGCCACCCGAGAGCGACGCCGGCCAGCGATCGGCGAAGCCCGCCAGGCCGACGTCGTCGAGCAGCGCCTGCGTGCGCGGTGCGTGTTCGGCCGGCAGCACGCCGGCGAGGAGCAGCGGCACGCCGATGTTCTGGGCGACGGTCAGCGTCGGCAGGACATGAAAGGCCTGGAAGACGAAGCCGATGCTGCGCGCGCGCAGCGCTGCCCGTGCGGCCTCGTCGAGGCGGACGATGTCCACCGCCGGCGAGCCGATCGCGATCGAGCCGCTGTCCGGCGTGTCGAGGCCGGCGATGCAGTTGAGCAGGGTGCTCTTGCCGATCCCGGATTCACCGACCAGCGCGACGATCTCGCCGGCGGCGACGCTCAGCGCGAGGTCGGTGAACAGCGCGCGGCTGGCTTGGCGGTGTCGCCTGGCCAGGCCGGTGACCGTCAGCATCGCCGCTCGGACAGGTGGCACCAGTTGATCCTGCGTCGCGGCAGCAGGTAGTCGAGCTCCTCGGGGCTGCGTTCCTGCAGACGCAGGGCACGCTCGATGGCGGGGCCGTCGATTCGTGCCAGGTCGATGATGATCGACTGCTGGCGTGGAATCTCCGGCGTGTAGACCATGACCGTCGGCAGGAGCGGCTTGTCTGCCGCTGCCGCGGCGACGACGGCGGCGATGCGGCCATCGGTCAGGCGGACGATCGATCCCGGCGGGTAGACGCCCATGGCGCGGATGAAGAACTGCAGCAGGTGCTCGTCGAAGGCCGGGCGCTCGCGGGTCCACATCACCGACAAGGCTTCCGAGGGCGACAGCGCGCGCCCGGGTTCGAGCGGATTGACGAGGTTGTCGAAGCGGTTGGCGATGGCGACGATGCGTGCGGTCAGGGGAATCGCGCTGCCGCTGAGGCGGTCCGGAAAGCCACGGCCGTCGCAGCGTTCGTGGTGGTGCCGGATCGCGTCGAGCACGGGCGCTGCAAGGGTTCCGGCGCGCTTTGCCGCCGCGTGGCCGCTCGCGCCGTGTGACTGGTAGATTGCCTCCTCGTGCCGGTTGCGCTCGCTGCTGCGCAGGATCGACGGACTGATCTGCAGTTTGCCGATGTCGTGCAGCAGCGCACCGCTGGCGATCGCCGGCAGAGCTGCCGGCGGTATCTGCGCCTGTTTGCCGATGAGCAGCGCCAGCGTCATCACCGCCAGCGAGTGCGCGGCGAGCCGGTCGTCGTGCGCTCTTTCGGCGATCAGCACGAGCGCGCTGTCGGTGTCGCCGAGCAGCGCGGCCGTCGAGTCGGCGCTGAGGCGCAGCACCTCGGCGACAGCCGCCTGCGGGCGAGCGGGCAAGTCGCGGAGGGCACCCGACACCGTCGTCGCCGCCTGGAAGTAGAGCTTCTGTGCCTTGTCGAGGCCCTCCCGGTGGCGCTGCATGACGCGGCTCCGCTCCTGCTTTTCGGCCATAGCCGCTGCCGCCACGGCCGCCAGGCGAGCCTCCTCGGCGGCGGCTGCGGCGGTTGCATTCGGGTCGACTGTGTCAGCCGCGGGTCGCGGCAGCGGTTCGACCCGGCAGCGACGCGGATCGCAGAACAGTTCCGGTAGCCGCATGGCGGCGATGAGCCGGACCTGCTCCTCATCGGCGATGACGAAGGAGCTGAACAGGAACTGATGCTGCATCCACGGCACCGGCAGGCGGACGTGCACGCCGGGGCGCAGCTGCGACGCGACGATGGCGATCTCGCCCTCCTGGATGTCGCCGTCGCCGCGAGCTGGGGCAGTCGCCATCTGTTCGTGGTCAGCCGGCGAGCACGACGAGCGGTGCTCTCGCGGGTGCGGCAGCCATGGCGGTGGCACTCATCGGCTGCCGCCGGCAGTGGCGGACGCGTCCGGCACGGCAGCCGGCGGCGAACGCAGCGCGCGCAACAGCTTCTGTCCGGCACGGCCATTCACCGTCATGCCGAGCCGCTTCTGCTCGGCCTGGATCGCCTGCCGCGAGTTGGCGCCGATCATGCCGTCGATCTCGCCGATCGGGTGGCCGCGGGCAGCGAGCAGTGTCTGCAGCTCGCGCCGCTCCTGGCGCGAGAGTCCCGCGTCGTCGGTCGGCCAGGGCGTGACGAAGGGCTTGCCGCCCTTGATGCGGTCGGCGAGGTGGGCAATCGCCAAGGCATAACTCTCGGCGGCGTTGTAGCCGTAGATCGCGTCGAAGTTGCGCAGGACGAGGAAGGCCGGGCCATTCGGCCCGGCCGGCAGGAGCAGTCCGGCCGGGGTGGCGGCTGCGTTCAGCGGCTGCCCGTCGGCACGGCGCAGGCCGCGCTCGCTCCAGTAGGACAGTGGTCGCCTGTTCGTCCGCCCGGCGACGCTGGCGTCGAAACCGGCCGGCAGCAGAACCTCGTAGCCCCAGGGCTCACCCGCTCGCCAGCCGGCCCGGTTGAGGAAGTTGGCGGTCGAGGCGAGGGCGTCGGGGACGCTGTCGATGAGGTCGCGCCTGCCGTCGCCGTCGCCATCGACGGCGAGGCGCAGGAAGGTGGACGGCATGAACTGGGTGTGGCCGAAGGCGCCGGCCCACGAGCCGACCAGCCGCTCGGGCGCGATGTCGCCGGCGTCGAGGATCTTCAGCGTGCTCAGGAACTCGCCGCGGAAAAACGGCTGTCGCCGCCCGTAGCAGGAGAGGGTGGCGAGCGAAGTGAGCAACGGCCGCTTGCCGAAGTTGCGCCCGAAGTTGCTCTCGACGCCCCAGACGGCGATCACCGTGTCGGCATCGACACGGTAGCGTTCGGCGGCCGCGGCGAGCGGCGCGGCCCATTGCTGGCGCATCGCCAGCGCGTCGGCGACGCGCTCCTCGTCGACCAGGGCGGCCAGGTAGTCCCAGATCGGCGTACGGAACTCCGGCTGGTAATCGAGCAGTTCGAGGACGCTCATGTCCGGCGTCAGCCCCTTCGTCAGGCGATCGAAGCTGGCCGTCGGCACGCCCTTCGCCGCCGCGTCGGCGCGCAATCCGGCCAGGCACGGAGCAAAGCGGTCGCCGGCAGCGGTGCTCTCGGCGGCAACGTGGCCAGCGATCAGGCCGAGGCTGGCGATGAGGGTGAGGTGGGCAGTCTTCATGGGTGGGCGGTCGAGGACGAGTGAGGTCGGAGGAACGGCGTCGGAGTGTCAGCGCGCCCGCTCATCGCGTGGGTCTTCGGCAGGCGGCCCGTCGGCGGGGCGGGGCAGCCGTGCGGCTGCGCGGCTGGCGGCGGATGGCTCAGGCTGCCCCTCGTACTCGGCGCCGCCGAGCACCTCGCCATCGATCACCCGTCCGTCGCGTTGTTCGCGCTGTTGCGCCGCCTGCTGCATCTGCTCCTCGATATGGCGGCGCAGGTGGCGAGTCTTCCAGTACAGGTAGGCGTAAACGAGCACGCCGCCGACCACCAGGACGCCGAGCGCGACGAGCGAGAACATGAAGGCGGCGATCAACAGCACGGCCCCGGCGAGCATGGTCAGGATGCGGCCGAGCAGCCCGTCGCCGGGTGTCGTCCGCGAGGAGCCTGGTGCGCTGGGTTTCATCGATGTCCTTGTGTCTGTCGCGTGTCAGTGAGCCCACGGCGGCATTGTAGACGATCGGCCATGGTCGTCACGCGGGCGCGAGTGGCTGGCGGCGACATGGGCCCATTCCCGGCGCGGCGGATTCGCTCGGCGCCTCCTGATTCCTCGGCCATTTCGATGTCGGAGAATTTTACAGGCAGACGATGATGAAGTCCCTCGTTCTGCGCCCGGCTGATGCAAGTCACCGATATAAATGGTGTTGATTGATCGCTAAGGGTTCTGGCATGGGACTTGCTCTTGTTGTGCCGTGCAAAGAAGGATTTCTTGATTTCCCGGAGGACGACATGAAAACGACTGTATCTTCGCTGTGCAAGGCCGTGCTGCTGGCCATCACCCTGAGCGCGGGCGGCGCCTCGGCGGCCCCGATCTTCTGGACCGACTGGACCGGCGGCGACCTCGATCCCGGCACCGGCTTCCAGGCCCAGGGCACGATCACCACTGGCAGCTCGACGGTCAGCGTGACCTACACGAACCCGCAGGGGATCTCCTTCTATCAGCCGAGCGGCGGCATCTACTATTACAGCAACGGTACGGACGGTCCCGGCGGAACGTCTCCCTACACGAGCAGTGCGGTTGACAACCGGCCGCCCACCACCGACATCATCGCCCTGAACCAGCAGGGGCAGCAAACCCTGACATTTTCGCAGGCGATCGCCAACCCGGTCTTCGCCTACGTGAGTCTGAACGGCAACGGTTATGCTTTCGACCGGGACTTCGACATCCTCAGCTTCGGCGATGCCAGCGACGGCAACGCATGCGGTTACTGGGGGTGCGGAACCTCGTACAAGCAGGTCGTGGGCGCCGAGTATCAGCTGCTGGGCACCGGCGAGCCGCATGGCGTGCTGCAGTTCAAGGGGACGTTCGACACCGTGAGCTGGCGCAGTCTGAGCAACGAAAACTGGAACGGTTTCACGGTCGGCGTACAGGATACGGCGATCGATTTCTGCACCGCCAACCCGACTGCGCCGGGTTGCGCGCCGGCGGTCGGTGGTGTGCCGGAACCGGCTTCGCTCGCGCTGGTCGGCCTGGCGCTCGGCGCACTCGGCTGGCGGCGCCGCAGCCGCGGCTGATTCCGCGACGAGTTCGGCCCACGGCCCTGGCGGTTCACGCTGCCGGGGCCGTACTGCGTCAGCGTGCAGGTCGTGCGAGCGATTGGCGAATCTCCCCTCGCCCGCGCGCGGGGAACGGTCATGGCTTTCATCATCCGGAGTGTCTGGCAGAGCCATGACCGTTGGCGGAGGTCGGTGTGCTCAGCGGCCCGGTGCGCCGGATTGGCGAGCTGTCGATGCGTGAATGGGCATTGCAGGACGCGAAAGCGCGCCTGAGTGAAGTCGTGCGGCTGGCGATGGAGCACGAACCGCAGGAAATCACCCTGCGCGGCGAGCCGGCGGTGGTGGTCCTGTCGGTGGAGGACTGCCGCCACCTGGCGCAGCCGAAACAGAGTTTCGTCGAGCTCATCCGCAACTCGCCCTTGACGGACGTGGACATCGACCTCAGCCGGGATCGGGCGGTGACGCGGGACATCGATCCGTGAGTGGCGGAGCTTTCCCGCTCGATCCTGGTCACGCGCAATCTGAGCGATTTCCAACTCCCTGGGGTCAGCGTCGTCAACCCGTGGTTGGAGAACCCGTCCTGACCGAGCTGTCAACTACGGTCGCGACCGATGAGCGGGCGCCGGAACCATGGCATCGCCGCGAGCGCATCGAGGTGGTGGTTAACTTGGTCAGGGTTTTCGTCCACAATGCCGGCAACACCCCTCCGCCAGCCAGCGGCGAACACGGACTGGCCGAGTTTTCGAATCACTGCAGGAAGATCGATGGCGAACGCAGGTTCCAGGATCCCCACGCTGCGGTCTCAGCGACAGCAGGTGGAAACCCGTTTTGTCGAGCTGATGAGCGAACTCTTCCAGCTCGACGAGGCCGAGGCGCTCGATTTCGGTCTGTATCGCGTCATCCGGCGACACAACCGTGAAGTCAGGGCCTTCCTCGGCGAGATCGTCGTCGACCATGAATCCAGAGAACTGCGGGGTGGGCGGCTGGGCGAGCTGCTCGATGCGGCCTTTGCGGCCATGGGGCACGAGGGTCTGGCCGAAGACCGATTGCGGGTGAGGGAAATCGCGGAACTGCTCGGCTTGAAACCGGGCATGACGCAGGCGCAGCGTGCCGAGGTGCTCGACCACGCCGAGCGAATGCCGGCAACCAAAGATCTCGTCAGCGAGTATCGCCGCCGCAGCGAAGCCCTGGGGCAGCAGCAGACGGTGCAGCAGGATCGGGCCGAGGTACTCAATCGCCTCTACCAGTTCTTCTCGCGGCACTACCAGGACGGCGATTTCATTGTCGAGCGGCGCTACGGCAGGGGCGGTGCGCGCTACGTCAAATCCACCGGTGAGGACACCGAATTCCACTGGGCCACCGAGGACATGTACTACATCAAGTCGGGCGACATCTTCACCGACTTTCCGGTGTGCCTGAGCAATGGCCAACGCGTCGTTTTCAGCGTCGAACCGGAAAGCCTGCAGGCTACCCGATCGGCGCTGAAACCGAACGACAAGGCGCACTACGAACTGGATGCTGCGACGAGGATCGGCGAAGTCGTCAAGGTGCGCTTCAAATACCTGAAAGGTGCGAAGAGCGAGAAGCAAAAGGATGAAATCGTCGCCGCCGTGCAGCAAGCCGGTGCCGGCGGGTCGGTGGAGATCGCTACCGACATCCGTCGCTGGCTCGGCCGCTTCATCGCCCGCAACCAGAGTGACTTCTTCATTCACAAGCGGCTGCAGGAGGCGCTGTCCGAAGACCTCGACATTTTCCTCAAGAGCGAAGTGCTGGACGTCGACCAGTTGCTTGGGGGAGCTGGCCAGGAACTCGACCTGCCGCGGCGAGCGTTGAAGGTCGCCCGTATCGTGCGCGAGGTGGGCCTGCAGATCATCGACTTCCTGGCGGCACTGGAGGATTTCCAGAAAGCGCTGTGGGAGAAGAAGAAGCTGGTGCTGGAAACCCGCTACGTCATCACCCTCGACCGCCTGGCGCGCTACTGCCCGGCATGGCTGGCACAAAACATCGATCGCATCGTCGAGCAGCAGCGCCGGGAGTGGAAGGAACTTGGCCTCGGCGACCATGCGGACGCTGCGGCGTGCATTCGTCGGACCGAAGGTGACCTGGCGACCCCTGCGACGGAACAGTATCTGCCGTTGCCGCTGGATACCGGCAACTTTGATGGCGAGTTCAAATGGTCCATGCTGGAGGCGGTGACGGCCGCCACGCCGCTCGATGAGGTGCTGGATGGGGTGGCGATCTAGTCGGATAACTGGCAGGCGCTCAATACGCTACGCGAAAAATATCGCGAACGGGTGAAGTGCATCTACATCGATCCCCCGTACAACACGGGTGGGGACGGATTTCCGTACAAGGATGCCTATCCGCATGCAAGCTGGACGGCGATGATGGATAACCGGCTGGAGGCAGGGCAAGCTTTGATGGCGCCGGACGCAGCCCTGTTCGTTTCGCTTGATGACCGAGAGCATTCCGCCTTTCGGCAACTGGCGAACTCGCGTCTGGGTGCGCGAAATTTTGTCGCCAACGTGATCTGGCAGAAGAATTTCTCTCCCAAGAATTCGGCGCGTCACTTTTCCGAAGACCACGACCACGTTCTTGTTTATGCGCGCGACGGAACGCGCTGGCTACCCGCGCTCCTGCCGCGCACACCCGAGATGGAAGCCCGCTACGTCAACCACGGGAATGACGATAGAGGGGTATGGACATCCGGCGACTTGGCCGCAAGGAACCCGTACAGCGAAGGCATCTATCCTATTGTTTGTCCCTCGGGGAGAGTGATTCCCGGGCCGCCGCCAGGAACGTTCTGGCGGGTGTCCAAAGCCAGATTCGATGAACTGAACAAGGACGGTCGCGTGTGGTGGGGAACAGAGGGCAACAACGTTCCAAGGCTGAAGCGATTCCTCTCCGAGGTGAAGCAAGGCCGCGTTCCGCAAACCATCTGGCCGTATGAGGAAGTCGGCCACACGCAGGATGCCAAGAAAGAGTTGTTGGCCTACACCAACCTGGCCGCTGACGAGTCGGTCTTCAACACCCCAAAACCCACCGGCCTGATCCAGCAGATCCTGAAACTCGCCACCGATGCGGACCAGGATGGAGAATGGGTCGCGGATTTCTTTGCCGGATCCGGCACCAGCGGCCACGCCGTGCTGGCGCAAAACCATCTGGACAAGGCCGGCAGACGATTTCTGTTGGTCGAGTGCAATGCCCACTTCAACAGCTTGCTTATCCCGCGTTTGAAGAAGGCAGCGGCTATCCCCGATTACAAGAAGCCGGAACGTTTGGATGGCTGCGGGTTGTTCATGCGCGTGCAGGGAATCGAGCAGTACGACGACACGCTGGAGAGCCTTGACACCGAGATCAGCGACGGCGAGTCCGGCGAACTCTCGTTCGACAACCCGGCCTTCGCACTCCGTTACCGCCTTGACCGAACCTCACGCGACCTGTACTGCAGCGTGGACCGTTTCTTTTCCCCCTTCAGCTATCAGTTGAAACGTGCCGACGGCGGGGGCGAGGCGAGATCCTGCGCAGTCGACCTCGTCGAAAGCCTGCCCTACCTGCTGGGCATGGATGTCGACCGCCTCCACCGCGAAACGCTGGGCGTGGTCATGCTGGGGCGCAACCGCCGCAGCCAATCCGTGGCCGTGTTCTTCCGCGAGTGCGCTGCGCGGGATTCAGCCCAATGGGTCGCCGACAAGCTGGCCCATCATCCGGCCGATCGCGTCTACACCAACGATCCCGCCAGCCTGAGCTTCGAGGGATGCGATCGCTTCGAGGCCATCGAGGCAGTTTTCGCACTGCAATTCGGGAGGAACTGAGATGCCAACCATCAGCATGTTTTTCGGAATCGTGATCTACATGTACTGCTATGACAACGAGCGTCACAAGGCGCCCCATGTCCATGCCAAATACCAGGGGCAGGACGCCTCGTTCTCGATTGTCGATGGCGAGTTGCTGGCTGGCGAGATTCCCACAGCCAAAGCCAGACTGGTGCAGGCCTGGATCGAGATTCATCGCGAAGAACTGATGGCCGACTGGGATCTGGCCATCAGCGGCGAACCGCCGTTTCGCATCGACCCGCTGCGTTGAGGAGAAAACCATGGAATGCGTTACTCATGTCGTCGCTCGTGATGACCTGCATCTCGAATTGATGTTCAACACCGGGGAACAGCGGCTGTTCGATGCCCGCCCCTATCTAAACCGGGGAGCATTCGTGCGCCTGCAAGATCCCGCTCTGTTCCGGCAGGCCTATGTCGCGTTCGATACGGTGTGCTGGCCGGGTGAACTCGATATCGCACCGGAGACCCTCTATGACCGGTCGGTGACTGCCGAGCATGCCGCCTTGGAAGGCGCTTGAATTGGACTGGGAAGTTGTCGAGGCCCGCGTTTTGGCGCATGGGGTGTTCAAGGTGAAATTCGCCGACGGTCTCGAAGGCGTGGTCCGCTTTGCGCCCAGCGCCTATCGCGGCGTGTTCGCGAAACTGCGCGATCCGGCGGAGTTCAACAAGCTCTACGTGAATGACTATTTTGTCACTTGGCCCGGCGAGCTCGACCTGGCGCCCGATGCCATGCACCACTTCATCAAGGAGTCGGGCGAGTGGCTGCTGCAGTAAGGCGCTCCGGCCACGCGCGGCTGAAAGCGGCGCTGGTTTTGCGCGACGCGCTGGCGGCGGAGCTGGGCGTTTCGCTGCCGGCCGCGATGGCGCAGTTGCGCACGGTCGAGAACCACATCGGCGCGCCGCGTGCGCTGAGCGACGGCCGATATCTGGAGGCGATCGCTTCGGTGTGCCCCGATGGCGCGCACCATTTGTCCGCTCTCGATGACGAGGTACGCCAGGCTTGTGCAAGGGTCCGTTTGTCTCCGCGCTATGCGCAGTATCTGGCGCTGATGCTGTTTGCTCATTGGCTCGGTGCGCAACGCGATGATGCGGCGGCGCTTCTGCTGCGCTTGAACGCCTGGCTGGAAGCGCATCCGCCGAAGGGCGAAGCGGTGCCCGCCTTTGTCGAGACGGACCTGCAACTGGCTGCCTTCTGGATGGCGACCGCCGCGGGCAAGACGCATGTCCTGCACGCCTGCCTGGCGCTGCTGGAAGACGGGCATGCCGGGTTTGGGCGCGGTCAGAAGGGCTGGTCGTGGGATCGGATCCTGCTGATCACGCCTTCCGAATCGCTGACCCGACAGCACGCCGACAAGTTGCGCGAACTGTCGGCGTGGGAGGTCTTCGCCTATCCGATGGACGGCGACGCTGCCGCCATTCCCCGCCTGCTCCCCGATGTGGTGATCGTGCTCGACGTCAACAAGCTGGCCAGCGAGAAGAAGGGTGACGGTGTGACCGTGCCGACTTCGGTGTTTGCCGACGGACGCAATCTGGTGTTTGTCGATGAAGGGCACAAGGGGCAGCGGTCCGAGGCCAGCGTGTGGAAGGCCCTGCAAGCCGATCTGGCCGGTATCGATGCGCCGATGCCGGCGCATCGGGGTCTGCTGATCGAGTTCTCTGCCACCTTCGGCCAGGTTGCCGAAGGCGAGCATGCCTTCGACCGCTATGCCAAGGCCGTGATCTTCGACTACGCCTACGACCGCTTCCACCAGGACCGCTACGGCAAGGACTTCTGGCACGTGCGGGTACAGGCGCGGGACGACGCCAGCGTCATGGCACAGCGGCAGACGCTGAGCGCCGCGCTGCTGGCCTTCTGGCATCAGGTGGCGTGTTTCCGGTCGGCCGCAGGGCAGGGGGCGGCAAAGAGCCTGGGGCTGCAGGTCGCCCCGCCGCTGTGGGTGCTGCTTGGCCTTTCGGTCATCGGCAGTCAGAAGAACGAGAGCGACAAGCAGCAGACCTCTGACGTGGTCGCTGTCCTGAGTTACCTGTCGACCATGCTGGCGCAGCCCGCCCGGCTGACCGAGAGCCTCGGTCAGTTGCTCACCGCGACGACCAGCGGCAGCGAAATGCTGCCCGCCGAAGTCCGCCAGGCGACGGTCGGATGGGCAGCACATGTCCTCGCGGAGCGGGTGCTCGCCGATTGCTTCGCCTGGCAGCCCGGTGACCAGCCCGTCCTGCGGCTGATCAAGGCGGCAACCGGTGAACTGGGTTTGGGGCTGCTGCGCGGCGACAGCTCGCGTTACTACGGCGTGGTCAACGTCGGCGATGCTGCCGGGCTCAAGAAGGCGCTGGAATCGGCCAGTCTGCCAGTCGAGGAGGACGCGATGTCGGCTTCGCTCTTTGCGCAGCTCGATGCGCCGGCGACGGTGTCCAATGGCCTCAATGTGCTGATCGGATCGAGGCGCTTCGCCGAGGGCTGGGACAACTACCGCGCATCGAGTCTGACCTTGCTGCGTCTGGGCCAGGGCGAGGGCTCGCTGATCATCCAGATGTTCGGGCGTGTGGTGCGCTTCGCCGGCAAGGACGGCGATGGCAAGCGCCTGGACAGGCCGCCGGCGGAACTCGCGCCCCTGCAGACAGCGTACGTGTTTGGCCTCAAGTCGGGCTACCTCGATACCTTCCTGCAGAGCCTGATCGATAACGGCGTGCCGGATCTGCAGCGGATCAGTTGCGCTGTTCGCAAGCATACGCCCCCGGTTCTCCGGGCCGTCCGCGCCATTGCCCCCGACGCGCGCGATTTCCAGGTGTCGGCGACCGGATCGGGCTGGCTGACCGGAATCAACAAGGTCACTGTGTCGCTGACTGCCTCGATTGCCACATCAAGGCTCAGGGATGGCGCGGTCGCGGTCGTGCAGGGAACGGTCGGCGAGGACATCACCGCGGACTTCAGGCGTTGGGCGGTATTGCTCGATCGCGACGGGGTGTATCGCGAAATGGTCGAATGGAAACGCAGCAAGCGCTGGTGGAATTTTGCCTTTGACCGACCGGCCATCGACGGCGCTCTTGCCAGCGAGAAGTACGAGATTCTTGGTCTGCCCGGGATGCTGAACGTGCGCGATGCCGCCGATCTGCTGCGTCTCAACCGCTTGGCGAGCAGCGTCGTGCGCCAATTGTTCGAAAGCGCGTATCGCAAACAGGAAGGCCGAAAGAGTCGCTACGCGCTGATCGACGCTGCGCAGAGCGGCATTCCCGAACAGTACTACAAGGAATTCCAGCATGCCCCGTAATGGATCGGTGCCGCCGCGGCAGGGCGGCCTGTTTGGCGCGTCCCTGTCCTGTCCCGACATCGACAATCTGCCGTTGATCGTCGAACCGCAGGGTGGCATCGAGGTGCTCGCACCGGGCAGCGTGTACCAGCCCCTGCTGCTTTCTCCTCGGGATGACACGATCGATGTCGGTCCGGGCAAGCTCGATGAGCATGAAGAAGCCTTTGTTCGTGACCTGATCCGTCGTCTCCATCCGGCAGGCAACCACCCGAGGAGCAGCCAGACGCCCCTCAAATGGGGCCAAAGGGAGATCTGGCTGAAGCGCAATATCGAGAAGCGCGACGATTCGTTTCGCCTGCGGGTGGACGACTCGGACTGGTTCTACCCGGACTTCATCGTCTGGATTGTGGACTACGAAACGCGGACGCAAGTGTTCGGTTTTGTCGATCCGAAAGGCCTCAGCTTGGGGGCGGGGGGCGGCTGGTCGGACGCCAAGGTCGTTTGCACGCTCTACATGCCGCATGTGGTTGAACGGCAGTTGGCAGCCAGCGGCCAGAAGGTGGAATTTGCCGGCCAGACATGGACTTTCCGGGTACGCGGGGTGCTGGTTTCGACTTCATCCCTGGCCAGCCTGTCAGCGCAGGCGAAGTTCAACGTGCGCGATGACGAGGGGCGGAATGCATCGCCCGGTGAGGCGGATTTCGGGCGAGCCCGCATCGTCTTTCCGAAGTCGGGTACGTCCTACATCGATGAAGTCCTGCACTTGCTGTGGCATGATTCGTCGCTCGACCACCTGCTGGCCGTGTCGGCGACGCTGTTCGACCACAGCGCTTATTTCGCGCCCGCCGGCGAAGTGGAGCACGATCTGGCTCTGCGGCATCGGGAGATCGCTCATTCCGAGTCTGATTTCGTGGCTGCCGTGGTCGGCGATTACCTCAAACCAGATGCGGCAGGCCACTACGGTGCATGGGTCAGCAAGAACCGGCGCCGGCAATTGATGGACTACGCGTCGGTGGGGAAATGGGGATTGGGCGGCGAAAAGGTGCCAGACATCCGCGAGCACCCGACGCCGTGCGAGGAGCTCTGGAAGCGCAAGCAGAAGGCAGGGGAGCTTGGCGGTGGTACCGGAGAAAGATGACTGCAGTCGTCATGCCGTGATCGTGCGGGATCCGGACCATGCGTGGCTGGAAGCATGGCCGCACGGCAAATCAAAGCGTCTGGTTTTTTTGGGGCGATGTACGGGATTCGAACCCGTGACCACTGGAATCACAATCCAGTGCTCTACCAACTGAGCTAACACCGCCGTCATTCTGGCGCGCCCGGCGAGACTCGAACTCACGACCCCCGGCTTAGAAGGCCGGTGCTCTATCCGGTTGAGCTACGGGCGCGAGAGTGCGAGACCTGCTGGTTGCCTGCACTTTCCCCGGGTATCGCATCCTGCTGCCTTGGCAACTGCTGCCTGTCCAACTGGTCGGGGCGGTGGGATTCGAACTCACGACCCTCTGCTCCCAAAGCAGATGCGCTACCAGGCTGCGCTACGCCCCGAGGAAGGCGGCATTCTACAAGCAGGCCGGAGCAGGGTCAATGCGCCGCGTGCCATTTGTGTCCTTCGTCGGCTGGTCCGCGTGCCGGTGGCGGCTTGCTGCATCGCTGCTGCCGCGGGATTGGTGTGCCGGGCGACGACAGCGGTTGACCACGGGCGCGGCAGGCGGCATGCTGACAGCCGACTCGGGAGTCGAGCCTGGCGCCCGAGCTGCTGCCGGCGGCAGCACCCCGGCACCGTGATCATCACTGGCGCTGCAAAGGAGAATCAGATGACGGACGATCCCCGGAATCAGGAAGTGGCGGCGGTTGGCGACAGCGCAGGCGGTCTGCGTTATTGCTGCCAGCCGATCGTCGAAGCGCGCCAGTTCGATCCGGCGGTGGCGCCGGAGCGGGCGCGGGCGATCGTCGCCGGCGGCAAGAAGTGGGTCAACGGCACACAGTTGAGCTATCACTGCTTCCAGGCTGGCGACGATGTGCCTGCAGGCTGGAAGGGCAAGGCGAGTGACATCGAAGCCGTCCGCCAGGCATTCGCCGCCTGGTTCGGGTTGGGCATCGGCATCAGCTTCCGCGAGGTCGCGCAGCCGGCAGACGCCAGCCTGCGTATCGGCTTCGATCAGACGGGCGGATCCTGGTCCTACGTCGGCCGCGACAATCTGACGATTCGCGATCCGCGGCAGCGGACGATGAACTTCGGCTGGCCGCTCGATACGCCCTATGGCCGCGACACGGCGATGCACGAGATCGGCCACGCGCTCGGTCTCGAGCATGAGCACCAGAACCCGTTCGCCGGCATCAGCTGGGATGTCGATGCGGTGCGGCGCTACTTCCGGGGTCCGCCGAACAAGTGGGACGACCGGTACATCGACTTCAACATCCTGCGCAAGATCAGCCCGGCGGAGGTCAAGGGAAGCACCTGGGATCCCGATTCGGTGATGGAATATGCCTTCGGCGCCGGGCTGATCATCGAGCCGGCCGCCTATCGCGCCGGCCTGCAGCCGAAAGGCGGGCTGTCCGATGCCGACCGTGAGTGGATTCGGCAGACCTACCCCGGCGCGGCTGTCCAGCCGGCGGCTCCGGCGCTGACGGTCGGCGTCGCGCAGAAGCTGACGCTGGGCAGCGGCGAGACCCGCGTCTTCGATTTCCTGCCACCGGCGACGCGCAGTTACCGGCTGCAGACCAGCGGCAGCTCGGACACCGTCATGGTGCTGTTCGAGGTGACGCCGGCCGGCAACGTGCAGATCGCCGCCGATGACGACAGCGGCACCGACGCCAATGCGCGCATCGATCGGGTCCTGCAGGCCGGGCGTCTGCATCGGGTTGGCGTTCGCCTCTATTACGCCACTGCCAGCGCGCCGACTTCGCTGCTGATCAGCTGAGCCGTCGGCGCGGGCCGCCGCGCCGGTGGCTGTGGCCGCTCCGGCGGGCTCAGTTGAGGTCGATCGCGTGCCTTTTCAGGTCGTCGAGACCGACGATCAGCAGGCACGCCTCGTTGGTCGCAGCGAGGACGACGCGCGGCGCCACGCCGGCCTGCAGCGCTTCGCGCCAGCGCGCGGCACAGAGGCACCAGCGGTCGCCCGGCTTGAGTCCGGGGAAGGCGAACTCGGGGCGCGGCGTCGACAGGTCGTTGCCGCGCCGTTTCGAGAAATCGAGGAAGTCGGCGGTCAGCACGACGCAGACGGTGTGGCTGCCGAGGTCTTCGTCGCTGGTGTTGCAACAGCCATCGCGGAAGAAACCGGTCATCGGCTGCTCGCTGCACGAGCCGAGGATGCCGCCGAGGACGTTGCGCTGCCGGCCGCCGAAGTCGTCGGGTTTCATGCCAGCTCGTCGATCCAGGCCTGCTGGATCGCCTCGAGGATCTTCTCGCCACAGTGCCGGGAATCGTCCTCGAAACCGGGCAGCGCGAGGACCCAGTTCATCAGGTCGACGAAATTGACGCGCAGCGGGTCGACCTCGGGATGTGCTTCGGCCAGTTCGACGGCCACTTCATTGATGTCGGTCCATCTCATCGCTTGCCGTCCTTGACCATGTTGATCGAGTAACGCGGGATCTCGATGACCAGCGGTGTCTGCCCGACGATCGCCTGGCACGAGAGGCGGGAGTCGGGCTCGAGTCCCCAGGCCTTGTCGAGCAGGTCGTCCTCCACCTCGTCGGATGGCTCGAGCGAGGCGAAGCCTTCGCGAACGATGACGTGGCAGGTCGTGCAGGCGCACGACATCTCGCAGGCGTGCTCGATGGCGATGCCGTTCTCGAGCAGGTTCTGGCAGATCGACTCGCCGGCGCGGGCGTCGAACAGCGCGCCATCGGGACAGAGCTCGACGTGCGGCAGGACGATCATCTGGGTCATGGCGCTTCCTCTCTGCGTGCCGGCAGGGCGACGGTCTCGATCTCGCTGATGTTGCGCCCGGCAAAGGCCTGCCGGATCGACTTGTCCATCCGGCGCGCGGCGAAATCCTTGGTGTCGGCCTCGAGGTCGTCCATCGCCAGCATGATCTGCCGCCGGTTATCGCCGCGCGCGGCGTCGTCGAGCCGCAGCAGACCCGCGTCGACGCGCGCTCGCTCGTCCGCCGACAGCAGTTCGCCGTCGCTTGCCAGCGCCGTGCGCACGGCTTCCAGCAGTCGCTGCGCATCGACCTGCGATTCCTTCAGCGCCCGTACCGCGGCGTCTTCGCGCACGTGCAGCAGCGAGTCCTTGAGCATCAGTGCGATCTCGTCGTCGGTCAGGCCGTAGGATGGCTTGACGACGATGCTCGCCTCGGCGCCCGCGGTCTGCTCGCGCGCGCTGACTGCCAGCAGACCGTCGGCGTCCACCTGGAAGCTGACGCGAATGCGCGCGGCGCCGGCAACCAGCGGCGGAATGCCATGCAGCTCGAAACGGGCAAGCGAACGGCAGTCGCTGACCAGTTCGCGCTCGCCCTGGACGACGTGCACGGAGAGCGCCGTCTGGCCGTCGCGAAAGGTCGTGAACTCCTGCGCGCGGGCGGTCGGGATGGTCGAGTTGCGCGGAATGATCTTTTCGACCAGCCCGCCCATCGTCTCGATCCCGAGCGATAGCGGGATGACGTCGAGCAGCAGCCAGTCATCACCCGCGCGGCCGTTGCCGGCGAGCAGGTTGGCCTGCATGGCGGCGCCGATGGCGACGACCTTGTCCGGGTCGAGGTTGTTCAGCGGCTCCTGCCGGAAGAAATCGCCGACCGCCCGCTGCACCTGCGGCATGCGCGTCGCACCACCGACCATCACCACACCCTTGACGTCGCCGATCGACAGGCCGGCGTCACGCAGGGCCTTCTTCACCGGCTGCATCGTCTTGGCGAGCAGCGTGCGCGTGATTTCGGCAAAGGTTTCGGTACTCAGCGTCAGATCGACCACTTCGCCACTGTTCAGGCGTGCGCTGATCGGCGCCATGCCATGCAGGGTCAGGTACTCCTTGGCTTCGCGTGCCCGCGTCAGCAGCATGCGTGCGTCCTCGACCGAGAGCGGCTGCAGTGCCGCCGCCTCAAGTATCCAGCAGAAGATGCGGTGGTCGAAATCATCGCCGCCGAGCGCCGAGTCGCCGCCGGTGGCGAGCACCTCGAAGACGCCGCGCGTGAGCCTGAGGATCGAGATGTCGAAGGTGCCGCCGCCGAGGTCGTAGACGGCGTAGATGCCTTCGGCGGCGTTGTCGAGCCCGTAGGCGATGGCCGCTGCGGTCGGCTCGTTGAGCAGCCGGATCAGGGGCAGCCCGGCGAGGCGGGCGGCATCCTTCGTCGCCTGTCGCTGCGCATCGTCGAAGTAGGCGGGAACGGTGATCACGGCGGCGGAAAGTGGTCCACCGAGCGATGCCTCGGCACGCTGCCGCAGGACGCGCAGGATGTCGGCGGAGACTTCGACCGGACTCCTGACGCCGGCCACGGTGTGCAGGCGGAGCATGCCGGGGCGGTCGTCGAAGTGGTAGGGCAGTCCCTCATGATTGGCGACGTCGCGCAACCCGCGGCCCATGAAGCGCTTGACCGAGACGATCGTGTTGCGCGGATCGGTTGCCTGCCTCGCCTGCGCGTCGTAGCCGACCTCGACCTCTCCGTCGGGCAGGTAACGGACCACCGACGGCAGCAGTGGGCGGCCGAGGTCGTCGCTGAGGACGACCGCGAGACCACTGCGGACGGTGGCGACCAGTGAGTTGGTGGTGCCGAGGTCGATGCCGACGGCCAGCCGGTGCTGGTGCGGCGGGGTCGACTCGCCGGGTTCCGCTATCTGGAGCAGTGCCATGAAGAAACGGGATCCTGAGGCTGGTTGCGGGTGCCGGCGGCTGCCGACGGGGCTGCGGTCATTCTTCGCCGGCAGCGATCGCGTCGTCGATCTCCGACAGCAGCTTTTCTTCGAACATCAGCCGTCGCACCTGATCGGCGGCCTGTTCGAGATCGCGCTGCTCGTCGAGAAGAGCGGCGATCTCCTCCTCGCGTGCTGCCAGTTCGCGCTGCAGGCGATGATGCAGTCGCTCGAGTTCGTGGTGGTCGCCGGCGGCGCGTGCTTCAGCAACGGCTTCGCGCCACTCCATCTGTTCGACGAGAAAATCGGCCGGCATCGCGCTGTTGTTCTCGCTGCCGACATCGTGCCGCGCGAGTTGGAGCAGGTACCTGGCGCGCGGCAGCGGTCTGCGCAGCGTCTGGTACGCCTCGTTGACCCGCGTCGCCCATTGCTGCGACAGGCGCTTCGCACCTTCGCCGGCGCTGGCAAAGCGGTCGGGGTGCACCTGCGTCTGCAATTCGATGTAGCGCCGGTCGAGCAGCAGCGGATCGATCCGGAAGGCGGCCGGAAGACCGAAAAGCGAAAAATGGTCGGCTGCGAAGTCCATAGCTGTGCGCGTCAGGCGTTCCGGCAAGCAGCGCGGGCCCCGCCCGTGCGCCATCTGCCGGCCGGGCGCGGGCGGCAGCGGCAAGCCGCCAACCTCATACGTTGAAGCTCTCGCCGCAGCCGCAGGCGTCCCTGACGTTCGGATTGTTGAAGCGGAAGCCTTCGTTGAGCCCCTCTCGCGCGTAGTCGAGCTCGGTGCCGTCGAGGTAGGGCAGGCTCTTGGGGTCGATCAGGACCTTGACGCCATGCGACTCGAACTGGATGTCGTCAGGCTGCGCGGCATCGGCGAACTCGAGCTTGTAGGCCATTCCCGAGCAACCACTGGTGCGTACGCCGAGGCGCAGACCGATTCCCTTGCCACGTTTGACGATATAGCGCGCGACGTGCGTCGCCGCCCGCTCAGAAAGCGTCACTGCCATGAAAGCCGTCTCCTTTCGTCTCTGTCGCCAATCTCTCAGGCCTGCTCGCCGTGCTTCTTCCGGTAATCGGCCACCGCCGCCTTGATCGCGTCCTCGGCAAGGATCGAGCAATGGATCTTGACCGGTGGCAGCGCCAGCTCCTCGGCGATCTGCGTGTTGCGGATGTCCATCGCCTGGTCGATCGTCCGGCCCTTGACCCATTCGGTGACCAGCGACGACGAAGCGATCGCCGAGCCGCAGCCGTAGGTCTTGAACTTGGCGTCCTCGATGACGCCGCCCTTGCCGACCTTGATCTGCAGCTTCATCACGTCGCCGCAGGCGGGGGCGCCCACCATTCCCGTCGCCACGCCTTCCTCGTCCTTGGCGAAGGAACCGACGTTGCGCGGGTTCTCGTAGTGGTCCAGAACCTTGACACTGTATGCCATGTTGCTACTCCTTCAGTTCAGTACTGCATCAATGAGCGGCCCACTGGACCGTGTTCAGGTCGACACCATCCTGGACCATCTCCCAGAGCGGCGACAGCTCGCGCAGGCGGCTGATCTTGTCGTGCAACAGCCGGATCGCGTGGTCTACCTCCTCCTCGGTCGTGAAGCGGCCGAGGGTGAAGCGGATCGAGCTGTGCGCCAGCTCATCGTTGCGCCCGAGCGCGCGCAGGACATAGGAAGGTTCGAGCGACGCCGAGGTGCAGGCCGATCCCGACGACACCGCCAGATCCTTGATCGCCATCAGCAGCGACTCACCTTCGACATAGGCGAAGCTGAGGTTCAGGTTGTGCGGCACGCGATGCTCCATGTCGCCGTTGACATAGACTTCCTCGATGTCCGACAGGCCGCGCAGCAGGCGGTCGCGCAGCATGCGGATGCGTTCGTTCTCGGCACCCATTTCCAGCCGCGCCAGGCGGAACGCCTCGCCCATGCCGACGATCTGGTGCGTCGGCAGGGTTCCGGAACGAAAACCACGCTCGTGCCCGCCGCCATGCATCTGCGCGTTCAGGCGGACGCGCGGCTTGCGCCGCACGTAGAGGGCGCCGACTCCCTTGGGTCCGTAGGTCTTGTGGGCGGAGAAGCTCATCAGGTCGACCTTCAGCGTCTCCAGATCGATCGCCACCTTGCCCGTCGCCTGCGCCGCGTCGACATGCAGCAGGATGCCGCGACTGCGGCAGATTTCACCCATCTCGGCGATCGGCTGGATGACGCCGATCTCGTTGTTGACGAACATCACCGAGGCGAGGGTGGTGTCCGGTCGCAGGGCCGCGGTGAAGGCTGCGAGGTCGACCAGTCCGTTCTCCTGCACATCGAGGTAGGTGACGGTGAAGCCCTGCCGCTCGAGTTCGCGACAGGTGTCGAGGACCGCCTTGTGCTCGGTCTTGACCGTCACCAGGTGTTTTCCCTTGCCGGAATAGAACTGTGCCGCCCCTTTCAGCGCCAGATTGTTCGACTCGGTGGCGCCGGAGGTCCAGACGATCTCCTTCGGATCGGCATGGACCAGCTTCGCCACTTCCTCGCGCGCCTCCTCGACCGCCGCTTCGGCTTCCCAGCCGAAGGAATGCGAGCGCGAAGCGGGGTTGCCGAACTTCTCGACGAGATAGGGGATCATCCTCTCCGCCACTCGCGGATCCACCGGCGTGGTGGCCGAGTAGTCGAGGTAGATGGGCAGCTTCAACATGGTTCTTGCTCCGGGTTGTGGAAATCGGCGTCCGGCTCGTCGCCGCTGCCGTCGTTGCCGGCAGGCGTCGGCCAACTCACTCGCCGCTCAGACAGCCATGGCCGTCAATCGTTGCAGCCGGTCGACGGTCGATCGCAGGGTGGCGAGAAAGCCTGCCACCTGTTCCTCGGTGTTGCCACGGCCCAGGCTGACACGTACCGCGCCGCGCGCCAGTTCATCGGCGACGCCCATCGCGCGCAGCACGTGCGAGGGTTCCGGGTTCGCGCTCGAGCAGGCGGCGCCGCTGGCCACGGCGTAGCCGGCGCGGTCGAGATGGCCGACCAGCGTCTCGCCATCGACGCCGGCGAAGGCGAAATAGACGGTGTTCGGCAGGCGTTTTGCAGCGAGCCCGAAGATCTGCCCACCGAACGCGACCAGTCCTTCCTCGAGCTGCGTCCGCAGCCGGTCGAGCTGGCTGGCAAGCGCGGCGCGTCGCTCGATCGCGAGTTGGCAGGCGACGCCGAAACCGACGATCGCGGCGACGTTCTCGGTCCCCGAACGCAGGCCGCGCTCATGGCCACCACCGGCGATCAGCGGTTCGAGCTCGAGGCGCTTGTCGAGGATCAGCGCCGCTGCGCCCTTCGGTCCGCCCATCTTGTGCGCCGACAGCGTCAGCGCGTGCACGCCGCAACCGTTGAGGCGACGGAAATCGAGCGGCACCTTGCCAAAGGCCTGTACCGCGTCGCTGTGAAACCAGGCACCGGCGGCCCGGGCGCTCGCGGCCAGCGGCTCGACGTCCTCGATGACACCGGTTTCGTTGTTGGCGAGCAGGAGCGAGACGATCTTCGGCTTGCGCGCCATCACCGCTGCGTAGCGCTCGCGATCGATCCGACCGGCAGGGTCTGTCGGCAGCTTCTCCAGGTTCCAGCCGCGCCGTGCGAGTTGCTCGGCCGGTCTGAGAACGCACGGGTGATCGGCGGCACCGACGGCCAGCAGGCCCGGCCTGAGGCAGGCGGCGGCGCCCTTGAGCAGCAGGTTGTTGGCTTCGGAGCCGCCGCTGGTGAAGACGACTTCGCTGGCGTGGGCGCCGACCGCGGCCGCCACCTGCGCCCGCGCCTCATCGATCGCCCGTCGCGCCGCCCGGCCATACTCGTGCCGGCTGGAGGCATTGCCGAACTGCTGCGAGAAGTAGGGCAACATCGCCTCGACCACCGCCGGGTCGACCGGGGTCGTGGCGTTGTGGTCGAAATAGACGGGCGCGAACATGAAGCTGCGAATGCTCAGCAGTCGTCGATCAACCGACTCGATCCCTTCTCCGCCTCTCAGCCGCCGACCGCCATGGTCTTGGCGTTGCGCGACTTCTGCCGGCTGCGCCGCGCATCCTGCAGGATCGCGACGTGGCCGCTCCGGCGTATCTGCTGGTCGACGAGTTCGGACAGGCTGACCGAACTGAGATACTCGTACATCTTGTCGTTCAGCGTGGCCCACAGTTCGTGCGTCATGCAGCGCTCGTCGTCGTGACAGTTCTCCCGGCCACCACACTGCGTCGCATCGAGCGGTTCATCGACGGCGCGGATGATGTCGGTGACGGTCATCTGGGTGGTTGGGCGGGCCAGGCAGTAACCACCGCCGGGGCCGCGCACGCTCTCGACCAGGCCGTAGCGGCGCAGTTTGCCGAACAGTTGCTCGAGATAGGAAAGGGAAATCTTCTGGCGGTCGCTGATGCCGGCCAGAGAAACCGGACCGTCGCTGCAGCGCAGCGCCAGGTCAATCATCGCTGTGACGGCGAAACGTCCTTTTGTTGTCAGTCGCATGGCTCCTCCTTGTAGAGCGGTTGTTCGGACAATTGAAATATAGTGCAACGGCGGCGATTAGTCAACTATTTTACTCAGGTATTGCGGGTCGAACGGGTCACTGCGCAGCAGTTCGCCGTCAACCTCGACTCCGGCTGCCTCGACCCGCGTCAGCAACAGGGCAAAACGGCGGTCCACCTCGACGGCATGGTCGAGCAGGCCGTGAATCGCCTTCGCCAGCGGATCGTCCTGATCCGCCGCCAGGGCATAGGCGGAAAAGCCGAGTTGCCCGGCCATCTCCTCCCGCTTCTGCGCCTGCGCCGGGTCGATGATGCGGGCAGGGTTGCCAACGGCGGTGGCGCCCGCTGGAACATTCTTGACGACCACCGCATTCGAGCCCACCTTGGCCGATGCGCCGACCGTGATCGGTCCGAGCACCTTGGCGCCGGCGCCGACGACGACGCCGTTTTCGAGAGTCGGATGTCGTCTGCCCTTGTTCCACGAGGTGCCGCCGAGGGTGACGCCGTGGTAGAGGGTGACGTCGTCGCCGATCACCGCCGTCTCGCCGATGACGACACCCATGCCGTGATCGATGAACAGGCGGCGGCCGATCTCCGCCCCCGGGTGAATCTCGATGCCGGTCAGGAAACGCCCGAAATGCGAGACCAGGCGGCCGAACCAGCGCAGTCGATGGGTCCACAGCCAGTGCGCGAGGCGATGCGAGGCCATGGCATGGACGCCCGGGTAACAGGTCAGCACCTCCCAGAAGGTCCGGGCAGCGGGATCGCGGTCGAAAACCGACTGGATGTCTTCGCGCAGGTGGCTGAACATGGGGTGGAAGTCCTTGAGCGGGGCAACGGAAAAGCTTGGCGCCATTGTACAATAGCCGACCAATTTAGTCACCTATGCCTTCGCGGCGATCGACGTGCCCGGCGTTGCTCTGCCGTTCGACCGCATCGAGCAGGCCGCGCAGGATGTTGATCTCGTCGCGTTCGAGTGCGGCGCGCCCGAACAGGCGCCGCAGCTTGGGCAGCAGCCGGCGTGGGCGTTGCGGGTCGAGGAAGCCGCTGTGCACCATCACCCGTTCGAGATGTTGATAGAAGCGCTCGATGTCTTGGTGGCTCGCCGGTGGCGACGCGAAGGCGACGGTCCTGGTGCACGGCGGCGGGTCATTGTCGAAGGCCGCGAGGCGCAGCTCATAGGCGAGGACCTGCACCGCTGCCGCGAGGTTGAGCGAGCCATAGTCCGGGTTTGCCGGGATGAACACCGTGCGCTGGCAGCGTTGCACCTCGACATTCGACAGGCCAGCACTCTCGTTGCCAAAAAGCAGTGCCACCTCGCCATCGCCGGTCCTTGCCAGGATCTCTGCCGCCGCGGCGCGCGCCGCCAGCGGTGGCGGTCCGAGATTTCGCTGGCGCGCCGTCACGGCGCAGGCGAAGCGGGTATCCGCGAGGGCCTCGTCGACGCTGCTGCACACCCGTGCGGCAGCGAGCAGATCGTCGGCGCCAGCCGAGCGGGCGCGCGCTTCGTCGTCCGGGAAACGCTTCGGGTTGACCAGCAGCAGGCGCGTCAGTCCCATCGTCTTCATGGCCCGGGCGGCGGCGCCGATGTTGCCGGGATGGCTGGTGTGCGAGAGGACGACGCGGACACGCTCGAGCGGCAGCTGCGAAGGATCGGCCCCGGCGGCGCGGTTCATATTAGAATCGGGGCTCCTCCACCCCAACCGGGCGACCGCGGCCGCCCGTCAGGTTCACCAGCAGACATGCATCCAGCTCTGAACATCATCATCAAGGCGGCGCGCCGCGCCAGCCAGATCATCAATCGTGCCGCGCTGGACATCGAGCACCTGCAGGTCACCAGCAAGCGCCAGAACGACTTCGTCACCGAGGTGGACAAGGCGGCGGAGGCGGCGATCATCGACATCCTGCGCGAGGCCTATCCGGAGTACGGGATTCTAGCAGAAGAGTCTGGCCAGGTCGCCGGCAGGGCTGCCGGCAGCGAGTACCAGTGGATCATCGATCCGCTCGATGGCACGACCAACTTCATACATGGCTTTCCGCAATATGCCATCTCGATCGCACTGGCGCATCGTGGACAGGTCACTCAGGCGGTCGTCTACGACACGGTGCGCAACGAGATGTTCAGCGCCAGCAAGGGTGGCGGTGCCTTCCTCAACGATCGCCGCATCCGGGTCAGCAAGTGCCTGCGCCTCGAAGAGGCGCTGATCGGGACCGGTTTTCCCTATCGGGTCTACGAGCACATCGACACCTATCTCGCCATCTTCAAGGATCTGGCGCGCCGGTCGGCGGGAATCCGGCGGCCGGGAGCCGCGTCGCTCGATCTCGCCTACGTCGCCTGCGGTCGTTTCGATGGCTTCTGGGAATTCGGCCTGTCGCCGTGGGACATCGCCGGTGGGGCGCTCCTGATCAGTGAAGCCGGTGGCCTGATCGGTGATCTGGCGGGCAACGAAGGCTACCTGCAGACCGGCAACGTGGTTGCCGGCACGCCGAAGGTCTTCGCCCAGCTGCTGCAGGTGATCGACGCCCACCGGACGCCGCTGCTGCCGGCCTGAGTGGCTTGAGGTGGTCGTCGCGCGCCGGACGCAGCGTGCGCAAACGATCGCTGCGCGACGCGCCCGTCAACCGTCGTTGATGCCCCAGGTTCCCGGAGCTGGCGGCGGTGATCCCGGCTGTTGCGGAGGGGTCATCGGCGGGCGCACATCGGCAGGACGACGGTAATCGTAGCTACGCCGCTGCTCCTCGCGACGGCGCCACTCGTCACGCGCCTCGCGCTCGCGGCGCTCTTCCTTGGCGGCACGCTTGTTTTCGCGCTCCGCCTCCTGTCGTCCGCGCTCATAGCCGCGCTCGTAGTCCTGGCCGCCGTAGCGGTTGTAGCCCTGCTGCCGCTGCGCGTCGCGGTAACCTCGATCGTAGGCGTCACGCTGGTCGTACGACGGCTGCCCGTAGCCCGGCTGGCGGCCGTAGGAATAGCCGTCGTAAGGGCGATCGTATTGATCGTATTGGGGATTGGAGTCGCAACCGGTGACGGCGACGAGGCCGCCCATGACGGCGGCCAGGGAGAGGCGTCTGAGGTCAGGGTACATGCTGGAATTCCTCCGGGGTCGTTGCTGCGAATTGGGCATGTGGCTGGCGGGAAGGTTCGCAATCACCGCCTTCCGCCCGCCCGGCAAGTCGAGCGAAGAACGCGCCCGTCGTCGGCAGGACAGCTCGTCGCATGCCGGCAAGGATAAACCATCCTCGGCGCTTGGTGGGCGTGGCCGGCCAGTCACGCTCTCCCGCCGCGGCTCAGGCGCTGCGCAGCCGGCACAGGCGAGTCAGCCAGATGGCCGCGAAGGGCAGCACCAGCCCGAGGACGATGGCAGTCAGGAAAAGGCTGCCGAGTTCGCCGTAGTCGGCCGCCACCTTGATGGCCTGGGTCGCCGGGTCGCGTACCTCGCGGCTGACCTGGTAGATCTGGTTGAGGTACTTGGTTCCAAGCTGCGAAGCCGACAGCGCCAGGTTGGTGAACGAGGCCATCACCGCGAAGTAGGTCGCCTTCAGGCCGGCGGGCGCCGAGTTGGCGATCCACGCCAGCATCGGGACCATCGCGATCTGCCCGAGAGGCGACTCGAGTGCCGTATCGATCAGCGCGATGAAGCGGGCGTCGACGATGCCGCCAGTGTGCGCCGCAGTCCATTCGTGCAGGCCGTGGTACATGCCGAGCGTCGGCAGGCTGAGCAGTGTTCCGGCGACGGTGAGGAAAGCGACGATGTGGGCGATCGACCGTTCGCCCATGAAGCGGCGGAAGAGGAAGAGTCCAAGCAGCGTCAGCACGCTCGAGAGCAGCGACAGCCTGGCGAGGAAGGACTGGTCGAAGCCGAGGACGTCGATCATCCACCAGGTCGAGCCGGCGCCGGGACCGGGGATGGCGCGGAAGACGAAGATGATGATCGCCGTCCCGAGCAGCGTTCGCCGCGCATCCTGGTCCAGTTCGCGCATCAGCCGCGCCATCAGGAAGCTGATGATGGCGAAGGATCCGAAGAAGATGATCTCCTGCCCGAACTCGAACTGCGCCAGGCCGACGCCCAGGCTGAAGGCGACGAAGGCCGCACTGCCGCCGAGAATCCACCAGTTCGGTCGCACCGCTTCGAGCGGTGGCTCGAGCAACGCCCGCAGGCGCTCCTCGTCGAAGCCGCGCGCGCGCAGCCGTCGCTCGTCGCGCCGGCGGAGCAACGCGGCGAGCACGACGCCGGCCACCGAGACCGGCGGAATCAGCAGCGCCATGCCATAGACCTCGGCATAGACGGCGACCTTTGCCGTCTGCGGCAGCGTCTCTACGCCCTGGAACATGAGGACGTTGATGACCGACACGAGCACGCCGCCGCCGATGATCGCCACCCGGCCGAGGGTCTGCAGCGTCGTGTTCATCAGTCGCCGCGTCTCCGCAGGCAGCGGCTGCCCGTGTTCGTCGACGCGCGGCACCGCCTCGACGGTCATCGCATCGGCGACGACGTCCTGGATGACATAGCCGACCGGTGACAGCAGTGCCGAGACGACGAACCATGCTTCGAGCGACATGATGGCGCCCATGCGCAGCGGTTCGGCCACCAGCCCGTACATGATCAGCAGGCTGCTGGCGATCAGCGCCGCACCGAGCCATACCAGGGCCGCCTTGTGGCGCCAGATCAGGTCGACCAGGTGCCCGACCGGCATCTTCAGTGCCCATGGGATTCCCGCCCAGAAGCCGAGGGCGGCGAGGAATGCGGCCGACAGTCCGAGGTGCTCCTTGACGAAGAAGGTGCCGACGATGCCGGTCAGCCCGGATACGCCGGCAGCGACGTAAACCATCAGTGGCGGCAGGAAGGAGAGCCGCATCTCGCGGCCGAGTTCGAGGATGTTGCGGTCGAGCCAGTGGCGGATGGTCGTGAGCAAGGCGGAGCTCCGGGAATTCTCGTGCGGCGTCGGGCGCGGCGGGCGCAGCGCGTGCGGGGGGTGCGGCGGCGGCCGTTGGTGTCGCCATTGTGCACCAAGCAGGCGCCGCGCGGGGAACAGGGCGCGCCGGCGCCGCTGCTTCACCTGCCGGGCGAATGGCCGTAGACTAGGGCGCGCGCGGTCTGCCGGCCGCATCCCGATGCCGGACGGGCTGGCAGGGGAGGGCACGAAGCCGGTGGGCGCAGAGTGCGGAGGCGCGGATGTGGTTTCTCGGTGCGGTACTCGGAGCGTTGCTCGCCGGCGAGCTTTACTCGGGGCTGTGGCTGCTCGGTGCGCTCCTCGGTGGCATCGTCGGCTGGTCGGTCGGCAGTCGCGCGCGCCAGCGGCAGGAAGAGCGCCACCGCCTGCTCGAGGAGCGCTTGCAGCGGCTCGAAAGCGCCGTCGATCGCCTGCTGCGGTCGCCTCAGTCGCCGCCGGCAGAGCCGCAGCCGTCGGCGGTCCCGGCGCCGGCCGCGGCAGCATCGGTCGACGCGACCCCGCCGCGCCTTGCCGGCGGCGACGAGCGGCTTGCCGGCGAACTGCCGGCCGAGGCGACGACCCCGCTGCTGTCGCCGGCGGCAGCCGCGCTGTTCGTCGTCGCGCCGGCCGCCGCCGGCGACTCGACGGCGCCACCAGCGCTCGCCGCACAGCCGGCGAGCGGCTGGGTGGCGGCCGGCGTGGAGTGGTTGCTGCGCGGCAACCTGATGGCGCGCGCCGGGGTCATCGTCCTCTTCTTCGGTGTCGCCTTCCTGCTCAAGTACAGCTACCAGCACCTGCAGGTACCGCTCGAGCTGCGACTGAGCGGCGTCGCGCTGGCGGCCGTGGTCCTGCTGCTGCTCGGTTGGCGCCTGCGAACGACCCGCGAGGCCTACGCCCTGGCGCTGCAGGGCGGCGCCATCGGTCTTCTCTACCTGACGATCTTCAGTGCGCTGCGGCTGTTCGGGCTGCTCGAGGCAGCGCCGGCGTTCATCATGCTGCTCGCCGTCGCAGCGCTGGCGGCGACGCTGGCGGTGCTGCAGGATGCCTTGATCCTGGCGGTGCTCGGCGTGGTCGGCGGCTTTCTCGCACCGATCATCGCCGCGACGGGCGCCGGCAATCATGTGATGTTGTTCGGCTACTACGCCGTGCTCAACGTCGGCATCCTGGCGATCGCCTTCTTCAAGGCGTGGCGGCTGCTCAACCTGGTCGGTTTCGTCTTCACCTTCGCCATCGCCACGGTCTGGGGCGCGCTGCGCTACCGGCCGGAGCACTTCGCTTCCACCGAGCCTTTCCTGATCCTCTTCTTCCTGATCTACGCCGCGATGCCGCTGCTGTTCGCCCGGCGCGCCGGCGGACCGCGCGCGAGTCGCCTCGACACGACGCTGGTCTTTGCCCTGCCGCTGATCGCCTTCGCGCTGCAGGTCGCGCTGGTGCGCGACTTCGCCTACGGTTCGGCGTGGAGTGCCCTGACCCTCGGCGCCTTCTACCTGATGCTGGCGCGCACCCTGTGGTCGCGTCTCGGCGAGGGGCAGCGCCTGCTGGTCGAAGCCTTCCTCGCCCTCGGCATCGGCTTCACCACGCTGGCCATCCCGCTCGCCTTCGACGGCCGCTGGACCGCAGCTGCCTGGGCGATCGAGGGGGCTGCACTGGTCTGGGTCGGCGTCCGCCAGCAGCGGCTGCCGGCACGGCTGTTCGGCATCCTGCTGCAGCTCCTCGCCGGCCTGTTCCAGCTCGCCGAACTGCCTGCGCGCACCGGCGGATGGCCGCTGCTCAACGGCGTCTTCCTCGGCGGCGTGCTGCTGACGCTGGCCGGCCTGTCCGGCGCCTGGCTGCTGCAGCGCGCGTGGCGGCAGGAGCCGCGGCCCCTGCGGTCGGCCGAGCGCGTGCTGGCGCCGCTGCTCTTCGTCTGGGGCGTCGCCTGGTGGAGTGGCAGCGGCCTGCACGAGATCGACCGCTTCCTGCCGCAGTCGCTGCAGCTCAACGCGGCGATCGTCTTCTTCACCGCTTCGTGCCTGCTCTTCTCCTGGCTCGAGAGGCGCTGCGACTGGCCGGCGGCGCGGCACGCTGCGCTCGCCCTGTTGCCGCTCTTGTTCCCGCTCGCATTGCTCGCCGCCGGGCACCTGCCGCATCCTTTTGCGCACCTCGGATACCTGGCCTGGCCGGTCGCCTTTGCCGCCCATTTCCGGCTCCTGCAGCGACACGAGGCCGATGGATCCCGGCATGTCGATTGGCTGCATGCCGCCGGCCTGTGGCTGCTGGCGGCGATCGGCGCCTGGGAGCTGGCGTGGAACATCGATCGCTGGGTCGGCGGTCGCGCCGCCTGGCCGCTGCTCGGCTGGGCACTGTGGCCGGCGGCGCTGCTGGCCGCGCTGGCACTGCGTGGCGAGCGCCTGCGCTGGCCGGTGGCCGCGCACCGCGCCGCCTATTTCGTCGTCGGCGGCACGCCGCTGGCGGTCTTCCTCGCCGTCTGGTTCTTCGCCGGCAATGTCCTCTCCGACGGCAACCCGTGGCCCTTGCCGTACCTGCCACTGCTCAACCCGCTCGACCTGGCGCAGGCCGGCGTCCTCCTGCTGCTCGCCACCTGGTTCAGCGAGCTGCGTCGCCTGCAGCTGCCGCCGTACGCCACGGCGCCGCTGCCGCTGGCCTGGGGAATCCTCGGCGGCGCCGCCTTCATCTGGGCCAATGCCGTCCTCCTGCGTGCCCTGCATCACTGGGCCGGGGTGCCGCTGCAGCTGGCGGCGATGCTGCGCTCGGAACTCGTGCAGGCCTCGCTGTCGCTGTTCTGGACCCTGCTCGCTCTGGCGGCGATGGTCGTCGCGACGCGTCGTCGCTGGCGAGCGTTGTGGCTCGCCGGCGCGGCGCTGATGGCGGTCGTCGTCGGCAAGCTCCTGCTCGTCGATCTGTCGAATGCCGGCACCATCGAACGGATCGTCTCGTTCGTCGGCGTCGGCCTGTTGATGCTGGTGATCGGCTACCTTGCGCCGGCGCCGCCGAAGGAGGATGCGCCATGAAGCAGACCCTTGCCGGCTGCCTGTGCCTGCTGTGGTCGGTCCTGGCTCTCGCCGAAGCGCCGGGCGACTTCGCTTTCGGCATGCTGCTGCAGGCGGACGGCCCACAGCCACTGCTGCGCGTCGAGCTGCCGGCGGCGGTCCATGCCGGCGTCCGCCGTCCGGATCTCGGCGACCTGCGGGTGTTCAACGCTGCCGGCGAGGCGGTGCCGCACGCCTGGCTGCCGCAGCCGCCGGCAGCGCGCGCCCGGCCGACGCTGCTGCCGCTGCCCCTGTTCGCGCTGCGCGGTGCCGCGACCGCCGGCGTCGAGGGCGTCGAGGTCCGCATCGAGCGGCAGGGGGGCAGGGCGGTGCTGCGCATGGACGAGCGGGCAGGGGCGAGCGCGCCGACGCTGCTGCTCGGCTACCTCGTCGACGCCAGCGCCGTCGAACAGCCATTGCAGGCCTTCGCGCTCGAACTGCCGGCGACGGGCGAGGATGTCGTCGCGCGCGTACGGGTCGAGGCGAGTGACGATCTTGCCCGCTGGACGACGCTGGTCGGCGACGCGCCGGTTCTCCGCCTGGCTGCCGGCGGACAGCGGCTCGAGGTCCGGCGGATCGAGTTCGCGCCGCGGCGGGCGAAGTACTTCCGCCTGAGCTGGGCGGCCGACACCCCGGCGCTGCGACTGTCGGCCGTCGGCGGCGAGCCGGCGGCGACCGTCGTCGAGCTGCCGCGACAGTGGCGGCAGGTGGCGGGCAGCGCCGTGCCGGACGAGAAGGGCAGCCATCGCTTCGACCTTGCCGGCCAGTTCCCGGCCGACCGCCTGCGCCTGTTGCTGCCACAAGCCAACAGCGTCGCCGCCGTCGAGCTGCTGTCGCGCGCGCGCGAAGCGGATCCGTGGCGGCGGGTGACGACGGCCACCGTCTACCGGCTCGGCAGCGCCGGGCAGGAGATCGTCAGTCCCGAGATCGCCATCGCGCCGACCGGCGACCGCCATTGGCTGCTGCGCGTCGATCAGCGCGGCGGCGGTCTCGGTGCCGGCGTTCCCGAACTGGCCGCCGGCTGGCTGACGCAGGGGCTGGTATTCGCTGCGCGCGGACCGGCACCGTTCCAGCTCGCCTTCGGCAGCGACCGTGCACAACCGACCGCCTACCCGATCAGCACCCTGGTACCGGGCTACCGCATCGGCGACGACGGGCAGCCGGTCGCCGCCGCCGACAGCGGCCTGGAGATCGGCCGCGCGACGCCAGCCGCGGTGCACCCGCTGGCTGGCGAGGGGGCCGGCCGCTTCCGAATCGACTGGCGGCTCTGGGGGCTCTGGGCCAGCCTGCTGCTCGGTGTCGGCGTGCTCGCCGGGATGGCCTGGCGGCTGGCGCGGCAGCTCGCGCGCCCGCCGCGCGACGGGCCTGCCGCTTGAGTGCCCGCGCAGGCAGCGACAGTCGACGAGGATGCGGCGGCCGCTGGCGCGCGACCGGAACGATCCGCCGCCGCCCCGGGTCCATCACAGCAGGTGCCGGCGACTCGCGCTCGCCGGCGAGATCGAAACGGGCGCCTGGCGCTGACTGGAGGAGACATGAAGCGAATCACACTCATCTTGCTGGGCATCGCGACGCTGCTCGGCAGCGGCCGCGTGTTCGGCGATGCCGACGTCGACCGGGCGGTGCGGGCGCTCGGCGGCAGCGACGCGCTGGCTGCCGTCCGCAGCGTGCAGATCCGCGGTACGGTGAAGCACTGGGAACCCGAGCAGTCACGGGTGCCGGGTGGCGAGAAACGCTTCGCCGGCGAGTCGGCCTTCACCCTGACGCGCGACTTCGCCAGCGGCGCCGCCCGCATCGACTGGCAGCGTCAGCTGGCGTACCCGGGAGCGCGTGAGTATCGCTTCAGCGAAGTGATGACCAGCGAGGGCGGTCAGGTCTACGGCATCGACAGCAGCACGCGGACGAGCCAGAGCCGGGCGGCCGATCCGCCCGGTCATGCGATGTCCGGCCTGCGCTTGCAGGCGGCGCTGCGCGAGCTGGCACGCAGTTCGCCGCTGCTGGCGCTCGACATGCAGCGCGCGGCTGCACGGACGCAGGCGCTGCCGGCGATCCCGGTCGGCGGGCGCAGCCTGCCGGCCGTGCGCTACGCCGCTGCCGGGCGAGACTTCATCGTCCTCTTCGATCCGGAGAGCGGCCTGCCGACGCGCGTGCGCAGCCTCGATTACGATTTCGTCCGCGGCGACCTCGACTTCGACCTGGTCCTCTCCGACTGGCGTCCGGTCGGCGGCATCCAGGTCGCGCACAGGCAGGTCTACGAACTGGCGGGAGAGGTGGTCGCCGACACCGTCCTCAGCGAAGTGACGATCGATCCGCCGCCGGTCGCCGGCCAGTTCGAGCTGCCGGCCGGTCGGCGGCCGGCAGCGCTCGCCGGCGGGCCGGGCATTCCCGCCTACCAGTGGGTGCTGCGCCGCCAGTACATCGGCGTCTTCCTCGACTCCGACATGCTCGGCTGGGACGCGGGCGCCAGCCGCGGTCTGGCGTTGCAGGAGATCGCTCCCGGCGTGCTGCTCGTCCAGGGTGGCTCGCACAACAGCATGGTCGTCGAGCTGGCGGACTCGCTCGTCGTCTTCGACGCACCGATCAATGATGCGCAGGCGCAATGGACGCTCGACGCGCTGCGCGAGAAGTTCCCACACAAGCGCGTCCGTCATCTGGTGCTGACGCATCACCACCACGACCATATCGCCGGCGCCCGCAGCTTCATCGCCGCCGGCGCGACGCTGGTCGTCGGCGCCGGCGCGGCCGATCACTACCGGCGGATGGCGCTCGTCCCGCATCGCCGCAACCCGCTGCTGCCGGGCGCCGTCGGCGAGCCGCGCATCATCGAGGTGAACGATCGCCTGCGGATCAGCGACGGTGCGCGCGAGGTGCTGGTGCTCGAGGTCGACAATCCGCACGCCAGCGCGATGCTCATCGGCCATGTTCCCGATGTCCGGCTCGGCTTCGTCACCGATCTCTGGAGCCCTGGTCGCGACCCGCTCGGCAGCCGCCTCAACGCCGGCCAGGCAGCGCTGCGGGCGGCGGTGGCGCGCTACGGCATCGACCCCGAGCGCTTTGCCGGCGGCCACGGCAGCGTTGCGCCCTACGCGCCGCTGGCGCAACTCGCCGGCAACTGAGCGGCGAGGCGATCGTCGCCGCCGGCGACGGTCGCCTCAGCAGCCGTCCGTCCGCGCCGCTGGCGGTGTGCCGCGGGTGGCGGGCAGACGCAGCGCATGGCGCACTTCGCCTGCCGCCGACGAGTTTCCAGGGGCGGCGCAGCGCAGGCGGCGAATCTGCAGATGGCCATCGACGTGCGCCGCCGCGAGGGCGAAATCGAAGCGGTCGGGCTGCGCACAGAGGTGGAGATCGCGTGCCGGCAGATTGGGGTTGTCGTCGGCGAGGAAACGGCGGCCGAAATCCGATTCGCGGACCCGCGCCGCGTAATGTTCGGGATCGGGCTGCTCGCCCTGCAGCAGGGCATCGATGTAGTCGGCGCAGGCGACATCCTCGTCGCCATCGCGGTCGACCCACTCGCCGGTGATGACGAAACACACTTCCGCCGGCTGCAGCTCGAGCAGCGCGCTGGCCGTGGCGCGCGCGAGCACCAGGCTGCCGGCGAACAGCGCCCGCGCGTGGCGGAAGCGCGTCAGTCCGCGCACGCCGGCAGCCGTGGTCTGGATCAGTGGCCGGCCCGCCAGGTGGACGTGCTGCAACTCGGCGGGCGAGTTGCCGAAATCGAAGCCGGGTATCGGGTCGCCGCCGCCGACGGCACCGGTCGTCACGGCATCCGGCAGCTGCCGCTGCAGGCGGAAGGCAGCGGCGATCGTCTCCACCGGGTAGATCGTTCCGGCGCCGGCCACGAAGGCGTAGGCCGCAGTACTGAAGGAGCGCAGGACGTCGATCACCACCACCGCGTCAACCGGCTCGCGGATCGGATCAAGGCGATTCAGGAAGACGCGGCGGGTACGCATGGCGGCGTGCAACTCCTCTGGTCGTGGTGGATCGGAACCGGCCGCCGAGTATCCCCGATGTCCGGCGACCCGTCAAACGCCGACCGCCGTCGCCGCGGGGCATTGGGCTCAGGGGCGGCGCAGCTCGTTCTCCGACCACCAGCGGAGTTGCGAAACCTTGCCGCTGCCCTGCAGGATCGACTCGATCGCGCTCGCCAGCCGCTCGACCGTCGGCGCGTTCGGCAGCTTGCGGAACCATTTGCGGACGGTTGGCGTGGCCGGCTCGATGAAGCAGAGGAAGCCGTTCTCATGCGCTTCGTAGTTGCCGCAACCGACCCACAACGGATAATCGGCGTGCTGCAGGCCGACGCGGACGCCCCACATCTCGACCGTCACCGACTCGACCGGAAAGCCGTGCGCCGGCAGTTCCTGTGCCAGGAACTCCGCCAGACGGATGCCGTAACGGCCGGGGTTGAGCTGCTGGTCCTCGCCGGGGTAGGGCGGGAAGTCGGCGGAAACGAACTCCACCTGGGCACGCATCGACAATGGATCGACTCCTTCCGGAACTTGCATCAAAAGTGTGGTGGCGACCGCGCCCGGGCCGCCCGGCGCCCGCCTGCCGGCGGCGCCGTGGCTTGCCTCCAGGCCTCGGCGAGGCGCCTTCACCGCCGCCGCGGGCCGCGCGATCGGCGACCAGCCGCAACCAGAGCTGCGCATCGTAAGGCAGCGTGCGGCGCATGTCAGCAGGTGCCGGTGCGCTGCCGCCGGGCGACAGAAGCAGCACCTTCTCGACGACCACGGCGTGCACCCGGTAGATGCTGGCGGTGAAGGGTGCATCGAGGCGCTGCAGGAAGTCCGGCGCGGCGAGCAGCCGGGCGACGAAGCGGTTGTGTTCGGCGGCGGTGGCGCGCGCCAGCCGTGGCGTCCATTCACTGCTCCGGGCGGCCGCCTCGACCAGGTGGCGAGAAATCCACGGGTGCTCGACGGCGCGGCCGAGAGCGAGCGACGAAAGCGCCGGGGCGTCGTTGCCGCGGCTCGCCAGCCACTCGCCGACGACCCGCCGGTAGTCCGCCTCGCCCAGCGTGCAGTGCGGAGAGGCCGAGCGGTCGGCGCGCAGCACGGCGTGCGCCGGGTCGGCCAGCGCCTCGACATGCGGTTCGCAGGCCAGCAGCGGCAGTGCCCAGGCGAGCGGCAGTGCGAGCAGGAGGCTGCCGCCGCGGCGCCGGTGTCGGCCTTTGGGGTGACCGATGGCCGCCAGCCGGCCGCACCCCGCTCTGTTGTCGTTGCTCGACGACCCTGCACCGCCGTCGCTGACGGCGCCTTCCTGAATCTTCATGCGCTCCCTCGATGCGACCATCGCTGCAGCGACTCGCGAGTCGGCGCCGCCGGTCGCACAGCGGCCATGGCAGACGACGATTGGAACCTGCGGCACGGCTCCCCTGACTCTCCTGCGCGGCGATTATCGGCGGCGCCCGGCAGCGTGTCAAAGCGCGCGTCAGGCAGCCGACGTGCTACCATCGCCGGCGTCATTTTTTCGCGGAGGGGTAGACGATGCAGCGAGCACGAGTTCTTCAAGTTCTTCATCGGGCGGGCAGTCGCCGCAGCCTGCGGGCCTTCGCCGTGGCCGGGTGCGCACTCCTCGCCGGTTGCGCCGGTGACGGCGGCAGCCTGCTGGGCAGCGGTACGACGACCGTCGCCACGGACAAGGCGCGGCTGACGCAGAGCGGCTTTCTCTCCGACTATGCCCGGCTGCGGCCGACCGCCTGGGGGCACGGGATCGAGTGCTGGCGCGATCCGGCACTCGATGCCACGCGCTACAACGCGGTCCTGGTCTCGCGCATCGACGTCTCGCTCAGGTCGCGCGATGGTGGACCGCAGACCTTCGATCCGAAGGACATCGCGACCCTCACCGACTACTTCCATCACGCGCTCGTCAAGGCGCTGCGGCCGCAGATGCAGATCGTCAACCAGCCGGGACCGGGGGTCGTCGTCCTGCGCGTGGCACTCACCGATCTCGTGCCGACCAAGGTCACCGACAGCGTGGCGGGGACGCTGATTCCCTACGGCTTCGTCGCCGAGGCGGGTTCCGGTGCGGCCACCGGCCGGCCGGCGGGATCGACTCCGTACATGGGCGAGACCGGCATGGAGATGCAGTTCCGCGACGGCGCGTCGGGCCGGATTCTCGGCGAGTGCCGCGACACCGAGATCGGCCGCAAGTACGCGGTCGATGTCAACTCCTCGGCGGTCGGTGCGGCGCAGACCTGGGCCAATGGCTACCTCAGCTCCTTCCAGGCATGGACCTATGCCAAGGATGCCTTCGACAAGTGGTCGCTGCAGGTGGCCGAGCGTCTCGCCAAACTGCGCGCCGGCCAGCCGTAGCGTTTCGCGGCGCGCTGCGCCGGGGGCTTCAGGATGCCATCCCGAAGCCCAGCGCGCGCACCCGCTCGCGGAAGCGGGCGAGCTGGTTGCTGCGCACCACCAGCGTCCTGGGCCCGGCGCGCAGACAGAGAGCGGAGGTTTCCGGCCGGCCGGCAATCTGCGCGGTGGTCTCCGCGTCGCGGCACTCGATCAGCACGGCGTTGCCGAGCATCTTCAGCGCCGTGCCATTGTGCTCGCAGAGCGCGATGAAGGATGCGAACGGCGCCGGCAGCGGCTGGCCACCGGCGCTTTCGAGAAAGCCCTTCAGTTCGCTGATGGCGTGGCCCTTCTCGATCGCCGCCAGCGACCTGTCGCGGTCGAGGCGCCAGCTTCCCGGCTGCAAGGGCACGGCCCAGTTGTCGAGCAGCAGCGCTTCCTCGCCCGCGAGGGCGCCTCTGACGATATCGAGCTGCAGTTCCGGGGAGAATGACAGGGCGACGCTGCTGGCAATGGCGGGTGGCTGGTAGGCCGGCTCGCGACCCAGGATATACGCGCCGAGCAGCGTCAGACGAAAGGCTCTGAGACCGTCGTAGCGGCTCAGGAACGACAGGTCGTCGGTGCCCCACTGGTCACGAAAGTCCGAGCGCGCCTGCGCCGGATGGACGTAGGCGACGTCGACCAGCCCGAGCGTGGCCGCGTACTCGAACAGGAAAGCGAAGATGTAGCGTTCCTGCAGGATGTTCCAGCCGCCCCACCCGGCATGACCGAGGCTGCCATACTGGCGGTCGCAGAGGTAGAGCTTCCAGGCATCGTGGGTCACCGCGAAGACGCGGTCGGTCGCCTGCATGAAGCGCGAGAAGTCATCGACGGCGATCCACTGGCCGATCGGGCAGGCCTGCAACGTCTCCTCGATGGCCGCCCGCCGCGGCGCGACGGCGGTCATCACGCGTCCCTTGGCATTCTGCCCCTTGACCGCTTCGACGCGGCTGAACTCGTCGAACAGGGTGCTTTTCAGCCACTTCTGCCAGAGTCCGCGCAGCACCTGTGCCGGCGGCGTGGCGAGGGCCTTGACGCCGCCCGGGCTGAGTTGCAGGCGGCCTGACACCACCGCCGCGAGACCGCCGGCCTGCAACAGCATCGGCCAGGCGAAGGCCTTGATCGCGCCGATTTCCTGGCTCCAGTCGTACTGCTTCACCTCATGCGGGTAATGGTCGCCACCCGCCAGCCTGTCGCTCAGCAGGCGCAGGCTGGCGGCGCCCGGCAGCGCCGTCTTGTCGCTGACCGGCACGCGCTCCTGCTCGACGGTGCGCAGCATGATCAGCACTTCCTGCAAGGCTTCGCGTTCGGTCAGGCGGACGGTCAGGAGCGGGTCTTCGGGCAGTGCTTCCGAGCTTGCGATGCCTGGCGGTGCGGGCGGCGGAACGAAGGCCACCAGGTGCGGCCGCAGGTCGGTCGGCACGACGTAGCAGCCTTCATTCGGCGAGTACAGGATGAACAGGCACAAGGCGGTCTTCTTGCCTGCGGAATGGCTGTACGATCTCACCGGAGCGATGTGAAAGGCCGGTGCGCGCTGGTACTTGGCGCGGAACCGCCGGTCGGAGTACTCGCCCAGCGGGTGATGCGCCGCTTCGCGGACGGCAAGTTGCTGCGTCTCGTCCAGCAGCGCCCAGACTGCCTTCAGCTCGGGCCCGAACATCGCGGCGACGATGCGTTCGACCAGATCGTCCTTGCGCGGGCTCGAGGCGCCGCTCGGCAGGAAGCCCAGCAGCTCCTTCAAATCCGGCACGGTGAGGCATGCCAGCAAATCTCTCAGAGTCATCGACATCTCCAATGGCACGGCAACGGGGGTGAAATCCTGCGCTGAATGATCAATCGCCGGCGCCGGCGCGCACGTCGAACTCGACCTTCCAGCGCTGCGGACCATCGTGCGGCAGCGCCTCGAGCTCGAGCGTGCCGGCTTCGGTGACGCGCGCGTGCAGGCGGACGCGCACCACCTCGCCGGCGGCGCGGCCGTCGGCCGGCAGCGTCGTCTGGATCTCGTCGAGTTCCTGCAGTTCGTCCGGCTCCCACTCTTCGAGCAGCGTGCCGACCTGGTCCTGGCGGCGCACCGACGAACCGAAGAAGCGGAAGCGCACCTGCTCGCCGACGACGAGACCGAACTCCATCGCCGGCAACGCCGCCTCGCTCCCTTCCTCCATGCCGAAAGGCGCCAGGCAGAGCGCCTGCACCGGCGGCTGCATGCCGGGAACGGCCGGCATCACCGACTCGACGGCGACGTAGTAGGCGCGCGCCGTGCCGCCGCGGATGCGCACCCCCTGGCCGCGCCGGACGTAGCCGTAGTAAGCGGCGCCGCGGGCGACGGCGAGGTCGAGGTCAGCGCCTTCGAGCAGGCGTGCGGCCGCTGCACCTTCGGCGGCGAGCCACGAGTTGATGATCGTCAGCGTCCGCTCGGCGAGCAGATCGGACTTGAAGACGCCACCGTTGAAGAGGACGGCGGTCGGATGCAGGAAGCTGGCGCCGTCCGGCAGCCGGCCGCTGAAGCCCTCGAGGTCGGCGGTCGCCGCCACCTGGCGGGCGAGAAAGGCGGCGAGGTGGCGGCTGACCGCGGCGTCCTGCGCGTACGGCAGGCCGAGCTGCGTCAGGCCGGCGCGGCCGCGGCCCTGCGGCCGGTCGCCGATCGCCGCCGGCGGGAAGAAGCCGTCGACCAGCGTCGCGCCCAGTTCCTCGCGCGTCAGCTCGCTGCGCAGCGAACCGCCGATCAGCCGGGCGCCGCGGCTGGCGATGACCAGCGGCACGGACGCCAGATCGGGGTCGCCGAGCAGCGCCTCCTTGGCCGACCGGCAGGCGTGCGTCAGCGCCCGCAACTGCCAGGCGTCGAGCTTGCTGCCCTGCGCCGACAGCTTGCCGGCGACGGCGTAGGCGAGTGCCAGGTCCATGTTGTCGCCACCGAGCAGGATGTGCTCGCCGACGGCGACGCGGTGCAGTTCGAGGTTGCCGTCGCGCTCGACGACGGCGATCAGCGAGAAGTCGCTGGTGCCGCCGCCGACATCGACGACGAGGATGATGTCACCGGGCTGCACCTGCTTGCGCCAGCCGCCGCCGCTCTTCTCGATCCAGCTGTAGAGCGCCGCCTGCGGCTCCTCGAGCAGGATCATCCGCTCGCAGCCGGCGGCCCGCGCCGCCTCGGCAGTCAGCTCGCGCGCCGCCGGGTCGAAGGATGCCGGGATGGTGACGACGACTTCCTGCTCGACGAAGGGCGCCGCGGGCCGCGCGTGGTCCCAGGCGGCGCGCAGATGGGCGAGATAGCGCAGCGAGGCCTCGAGCGGCGACAGGCGGGCGACTTCCGGCGGTGCGTCGCTCGGCAGGATCGCGGCGCGACGGTCGACGCCGGCGTGGCAAAGCCAGCTCTTGGCGCTCGACACCAGACGGATCGGCGTCGCCGCGCCGCGGCTGCGCGCCATTTCGCCGACGGCGTAGTCCTGCTCGGCCGTCCACGGCAGGCTGAGATCGCCGCTGGCGAGTTCGCTGGCGTGCGGCAGGTAGATGAACGAGGGCAGCAGTCCGGGTGACTCGACCGTGCCGGGCGCGGTGAGCTGCGGGATCGGCAGCACCTGCTGGCTGACCTGCTCGCCGTCGCAGGCCGCGAGCTCCACATAGGAGAGCGCGCAGTGGGTGGTGCCGAGGTCGATGCCGATCGAGAATCTGGCTTCGCTCACAGTTCCACCTCCGCCGCGGCAACGATGCGCAGGTCGTGGCCGCTCGCCAGCTGCGGCAGGCGCGTTTCGCGCACCCGCCAGCCGCGATGCGTCAGGCTGCCGGTAAACGGCGGCTGGCCGACGACGTTGCCGGTGACGCGGATCGCTGCGGCGTCGAAGCCTGCCGGCAGCGTCAGGCGGCTGCCTTCGGGCTCGTCGCGCACCGGCTCGATGCGGAAGTTCTCGCGCAGGACCTTGCGGCAGCCTTCATGGACGACGCGCGCGGCGGCTCCGATGTCGGCGTCGCCGTAGGCGGCGACATCCTCCTGGATGAAGTCGATGAAGCGGGCTTCGCGCTGCAGCAGCCCGAGGAGCTGCAGCGCGCCGTCGGGCGCCGCGGCGAGCAGCGGCGGCGGCGCCGGTCTGGCGGCGGCGGCAGGCGGGGCCGGCGGCGCCGCTGGTTCGCGGCGCTGCTCGCCACTGCGCAAGGCCTGGATGCGGGCAGCGAGGTCGCCGTCGGCCAGGACGGCGAAGAAGGTGCCGAAGGCAATCGAGATTCTGCTCAACAGGGATGGGTGGGCTGCTTTCATGGATGGTTCCTGGTGTCTGCCGCGCGGGCGGCGCGGTCGGGTGTTCGCGGGTTCGGCCGTGGCTAGGCGACGGCCGCCAGACGGGCCCGGCGCCGGTCTGCTGCCGGTGGCGACGGGGCTCGGGCGCTCTGGCGTGCGCATGGTAGCGATGGCCGGGGTGAGACGCAACGCCGGCCGGCGGACCGCAGCCAGCTCGATGGCCGGCCGCCGGTGCTGCGACGGGCGCGTCTGTTGCGGCGCAATATAAACCATTTTGCCGAAATTCGGTAGCGCGCGGCCACGCGCCGGCCCGCTGCCACGGGCGCGACGCTGCCGGCACCGTGCACGTTGCAGCCAGGGACGTGTGAGATGAAGCCAGGGGTGTGCGAGATGAAGCCAGGGATGTGCGAGATGGAGCGAGGGATGTGCGAGATGAAGCCAGGGGCGTGCGAGATGAAGCCAGGGACGTGCGAGATGGAGCCAGGGACGTGCGCGATGAAGCCAGGGACGTGTAAGCTGAAGCCACGGACGTGCAAGATGAAGCGAGGGCCGTGCGAGTTGGAGCGTGGTGCGTGCGAGCCCGATCCTGGAGCCGGTCGGGCGAGCCCTGGCAGGGGACGCGCGGGAGAAGGGCCGGGGATGACGGAGACGGTCATGAGCCGCATCAGTCATGACCGTCGCGAGCAACCCTGCGGGCGTGGGCGCGCGGCCGGCTACCCCGCGGCCGTCGACGTGCCGGGTGGCGTGCCGCCGGCGGGCTTTCTCTCGCGCCGCGGCGCGCGCTCGACGTGGCTGGCGCTGTCCCAGGCGCGCAGCTTGGCGGGGTTGCGGGCGTACTTGTTGTTCATGATCGCGTCGAGCTGCACCACCTCGGCCATACCCTCGCGGATCAGGCGGCCGACGGCGGCAGTGCTGGCGACGCCGCTCTGGTCGTCGGACTGCATGCTGGTCTCGGCGGAGCGGATCGCGGCAACCTCATCGGCGAGTTCGGCGACGAAATCGGCCGGCAACTCGTAGGCGAGAAACTTCGCCACGACGGCCGGGTCGGCGAGTTCGCGCGCGAAGGCATCGGCGGCGGTGAGCAACGCATTCTGGGTCGGATTTTCGGGGCTGCGGAAGCGGTCGGCGAAGCCGGGTTCGCCGACATCGATGGCGCGCGCCGTGCGCGCAATGCTCTGCAGGTCGAGCCGCAGCGAATCGAACAGAAGCTCCTTGGCGGTCGCCGATCCGCCCCCCTGCCGCGCCTTTTCGACATCGAGATCCCAGATGATCTGCGCCAGCCGGGCAAAATGCCCGGCCGCCTTGCTGCCGGTGGCGAAATCCGCGGCGTTGCAACTGCCGAAAATCTGCACGCGGCCGAACATGTCATAACGGCGAGTTTCTCGGTCATTCATGATGGGGTCTCCGGTAAAGGGTCAATGGCAGGACTGCCGAAGGGAAATTAGCGCGCTGCGCCCCTTCTGGCAAGCTGTTGATGCGCTTGTCCGCGTTCCTGCGCCGCGCGCGGCGGATCGACGGCGCCGAGTGTGCATGCTGCAGGGCTTGGGCACCCGGGGGGAGGAGCAGGCGCGGCTCGAGGCGATCATCGCCAGCAGCGGCGCCGACCTCGACAACCAGACCGAACTCGCGAGCGTCGAGTACCAGAAGCGCCACGAGACGCAGGAGATCTTCATCCCGGTCGGCGAGCGCCTCGGCGGCAAGCTGATCGAGTTCGGCAACGTCAGCAAGTCCTTCGGTGACCGCCTGCTGCTCGACCGGCTCAGTTTCAGCGTGCCGCCGGGAGCGATCGTCGGCATCANNNNCCCGAACGGCGCCGGCAAGTCGACGCACTTCCGCATGCCGATCGGCAGCCAGCAGCCCGATTCGGGCGAGATCGAGGTCGGCGACACCATCCGCCTCGCCTACGTGGACCAGATCCGCGACTGTCTCGACGGCAACAAGACGGTCTGCGAGGAGATCTCGGGGTTCCTCGACCGCATCTGCTCGCACATCCTCGCCTGCGAGGGCGATTCGCAATGGACCTTCTTCAGCGGCAACGACCACGATTACGAGGAAGACAAGCGACGCCGCCTCGGCGAGGAAGCATCGCGCCCGAAACGGAACCGCTACCGGCCGATCGCGCGCTCAGGCGCTCCGGCGCGCTGCGCTTGGGATTGTTACGGGAATGGAAGCGCCCGACGACGGGGTGCGCCATTCGCGACGGCGCGTAGGCCGCCGGGGCAAGCACTCGGCGCCAGGCCCGCAGTACAATGACATCTCTCTCTACGGAGGCACTCGCCATGGGAAGTAAACTCGAATTGCTCGAAGCCGAAGCCCTGCAACTTACAGCCGGTGAACGCGCGGCGTTCGCCCAGGTATTGCTTGCCAGTCTCGACGAAGATGCTGAGGTTGAAGAAGCATGGGCCGCCGAAACCGAGCGCAGAATTTCCGACATCGAGAGTGGAGCGGTACAAACCATTCCAATTGCTGATGCACTTGCACAGGTTCGTGCGTCGCTGAGGTGAAGCTTGTCGTTGCTCCTCTGGCGCTCTGGTTACTGGGCGCATAGGAAGTAGCGCGCTGTTGCCACTTGCACTTGCACAGGTTCGTGCGTCGCTGAGGTGAAGCTTGTCGTTGCTCCACTGGCGCTCTGGTTACTGGGCGCATAGGAAGTAGCGCGCTGTTGCCACTTCGACCGGTGATGCCCAGCCCGTCGAGGTGCCGGCCTACCTGCTGCACCTGATTCGCGACCGCAAGCTGGCCTACGCCAGTGTCAACCAGGCATCGTGTGCGCTGCGCTTCCTTTATCGGCGGGTGCTCGGTCGCCCGGCAGCCGGTTTCGACATCCCGATGGCGAAGGTGCCCAAGCGCCTGCCGCAGATCCTGTCGCGCGAAGAGGTCGCACGCCTGATCGACGCGGCGCGAACCCTGCGCGGACGCACGCTGTTGATGACCACCTACGCCGCCGGCTTGCGAGTATATCTGTCGACGACCTCGCGCTACCTGCATCTGGCGCGCTCGAAGCGGATCGGCAACACCTCGCCCCCGGATCTGCTCGCCCCGCTCGGTTGAGTTCTCGCCAGTGAGCCTGGCCGAGGTCTTCCGCCGGCATGTACGGTCTTTCGTGGCAAGTTCATCGCGGCTCTGAGCGAGACCCGCGGCCCGCGCCAGAGCTTGACGGAATCGCTGGCCGACGAGAAGCTC
>JFAX01000003.1:72224-72790 GCA_000585015.1 Candidatus Accumulibacter adjunctus
GGCGGCGGGGTTCATCGAGCGCTTCCTGCTGCACGTGCTGCCGAGCGGCTTCAAGCGNATTCGGCACTACGGCCTGCTGGCTCCGGCGGCGAAGGCGACGAAGCTGGCGCTGGCGCGGCAGGCCTTGTCGGTGCCGGCACCTGATGCGGTGATCACGGCGACGGTGGAGGACTTCCTGCAGCGCGTCGGCCGAGCGCAGTGGGCGCGCTGTCCCCACTGCCACGACGGACGCTTCGTGCCGACGGCGGCGATTCCGGCCCTGCGTCAGGCCATGCCGCAGAGCGCCTCCGTTCGCGGGCCGCCATGAACACGGCTGCTGCTGGGCAAGGCGCTCCCCATAGGCGATGGCGGTCCGGGCTGCCAGGAGGTGCTTCGTCGTCTGCTTGCCGAGAGCTCCATTCTGCCGCAGCTTTCCGCGTGCCAGTTCGCCCGTTTCGTTCCGTTCACCGGCTCGCGAACGGCACGGAGCCGCTCGTCTGCCTCTGCTCACGCCGTCTGGGGCTTACCCGTGGCTTGACCGGCGGCGCGGGGGGCTTACAATCCCCATAAGTACCGCCGTCGAGGCG
>JFAX01000003.1:73086-80171 GCA_000585015.1 Candidatus Accumulibacter adjunctus
GGCAGATAAACGCTATTCGTTGGGCATCAAGGAAAGTGCCACGCCCGCCCCGAATCTCTACAAGCGAGAACCGGACGACATGATCGGGCTAATTCGAGCAGAGGATCTCGACCGCTGGGCGTCGCGTATCACGGCTGCGCCCGAGTTTCCTCGGCTTGTTGGGCTGCTCGTGCACGCAACGGCGCGCGGGCTCAAACAGGTCGATTTTCCAGCTGATGAAGCTGTACGCCTAGCCGGATGGGACGGGAAGGTACTCGCGGAAGAGGCATCTCCTTTTGTTCCGGCCGGCTTTTCGGTCTGGGAACTCGGCACGGGTCATGATCCGCGCGCTAAAGCGAACGCGGATTACGACAAACGTACGGGCAATCCGCTCGGCGTCGATCCGCGTCAGGCGACATTCGCTTTTGCAACACCGCGCCGCTGGCCTGGGAGGGACGCCTGGGTGGCGGAGAAACGCGCGGAAAGCAGGTGGAAGGATGTCACTGCATTCGATGCAGAAAGCTTCGCGCAGTGGCTGGAAAGAACACCGGCAGTTGCGGCGTGGCTTGCGCCAGTTGTGGGACCCGTGCCGCCAGATGCGCGCGCATTGGAAGTGGTGTGCGCCGATTTCAGGACTGCGACCAAGCCTGCGCTCGATCTGTCAGGTCTACTAGTTGCGCGCGATTCCGAGCGGTCAAAGCTGCTTGCTCTCTTACAGGGACCGCCGCTAGTGGTCGAGATATCGGCAACGACTGTTTCTGAGGCCGCTGCGTTTGTCGGCGCGTGTATCGAGTCCTTGCCCGAGCACGAGCGCGATTCATTGTGGGCTCGTGCTATCTGGGTCGATTCAAGCGCCGGTCTTCGCGCTATCGCGGTTTCGGACCGTCCATTGATCGTCGTTGCTTCCGGCGAACTTCCGGGTGCAGGCACCCCACATCACTTCGTGAAAGTAGGTGCGAGCCGCGGTAGCGGCGCGGGGAACACCATGGAACTCCGCGCGCAGCCCGTTTCGGCGCTCGTCGAGTATCTCGCGAAGCAGGGGTTAGACCGCAACGATGCCTATGAGCGCTGCCAGGAGGCAGGGGGATACCTTGAACGCGTGCGACACACGCTGCTCGCTGTCGCTCCAGCGGTGCCCGAGTGGGCAGCCCCTGCGGTAGGAGTAACTGTAGCGGCAGCGATTCTCATCGGAGAATGGGACGAATCGTACGAGACGGACAAGGCGGTTGTTTCGGCGATTGCAGGCGTCGACTACGAGCAGTTCGTACGCGCGGTAACACCGTTCCAGTCGGGCCCGTCGCCGCTTATCAGCTGCGCCGGGACAGTGTGGAAAGTTTACGCGCGGCCGACAGCATGGAAGCTACTGGAGCCGGCACTCACGACGCGCCAGCTTGAGGCACTCCTGCAGTCTGCACACGACGTTCTGTTGGAGCCAGATCCACGCTTCGAGCTAGCTCCCGAGGAACGTTGGATGGCCAACGTCCACGGCAAGCGCCGCGCGCACTCAAGCCACCTGCGAAACGCTCTCGCTGCCGGGTTGCTGCATGCTGCGGCGCTGGGACGGGACGATGCTGCTTGTTACGCCGGGCGACGAGCCCAGAGTTGGATCGATGGCGCGTGTTATCGGCTATTCGAAAAGCGCAGTGAGCCAGGCTTCTGGCGACGGATTCGCGGCGAACTGCGAGAGCTCGCCGAGGCCGCGCCCGATCAGTTCTTGACCGCCCTCGAAGCTGATCTGTCGCAGGCAGAACCCCAAGTATGCGATATGTTCGAAGACGAAGGGGAGCACGGCGCCTGTCTTCACGCAGATCTCCTGTGGGCCTTGGAACTGCTTGCCTGGGCGCCAGAGTACGTGGGCCGCGTGGCGCTCGTACTCGCGGCGCTTGCCGAGCGCGATCCCGGCGGACGTTGGGCCAACCGCCCGCACTCCTCGCTCGCAGAAATGCTGTTGCCGCTGCAACCGCAGTGCAGCGCAACTGCGCCTGAGCGCAAGAAGCTTCTTACCCTGATCACGCAGCGCTTTCCCAAGGCGGGGTGGAACCTTGGCAAGGCCCTGATGCCTTCACAGACGGCCATCATCACTCCCGCCGCACGTCCGAAGCTGCGTGGCTGGGCGCCGGAGGCGGAACGCAAGCCTGTGCTCAGAGTTGATTATTGGGCGGAGATCCAGGATATCTCGGAGCGGCTGCTTGAGCTCGCCGGCAAAGACGCGGAGCGTTGGCACTTCCTGTTGTCGAGCTTGAACTCCTTTATGCCACCTCTCAAGGAGCGCGCTCTGCGCGGGGCCGAGGAACTTGATCGCCACATCGAAGGCGACAATCGTTTGTTGTTCTGGACACTACTTCGCAAGCTCCTGCATCACCACAACCAATTTTGCGCGAAGGAAGAGGTCGAGTGGGTGTATCCGAGGGAAATCCTTGATCGGCTAGAGGCTATTTACGCAAGACTCACTCCCGAGGACCCGATCAGTCAGCTGGCATGGCTTTTCGCCTTTCACGTCGAGCGACCGACGGATGTCGCGCTCGATTGGCGTGAAGAGCAGGAGAAAATCAGTGCGGCACAGGCTGCGACCGCAGAAACGCTCGCGAGCTTAGACTTGTATGCGCTGGTTGCGGCACTGCCTCGTTTTGAGAACCACCGCATGCTCGGTTACTGCCTCGGGCGCAGTTCCCGCGCAGAAACAATCGAGCCAGTATTGCTACGGCGATGCGCCGCTAGCGCGGTTGAGCAAGAGCGCGATCTCGCGCGCGGTTTTTCCGCCGCGCGCTACGTAGTTGATCCCGGAGGATTCTTGCGCCGATGGTGTTCAAGAGAAAGCCCGGATTTCATATCCGAGCACGCCGCGGCAACGATGCTCCAGGGACTCCCCGCGTCGCCGGAGATCTGGGATGCGGTCGAGGCTGTCGGCCCGCTCTGCCGCGAGTCCTTCTGGAAGGAAGCCTACATTCATCTATTTGACCGTCCGCGGCAAGCTGAACAGGCGGCTAGAAATCTCCTCTCGGTAGGCCGGGCCTTGGCGGCAATTGATCTGCTGGCCACAAATACCAAGAACGGCTGGCTCGCGGGCGACGGGGACATGCGACTCGTCGTCGAGGTGCTCGAGGCAGGAGTCGCGGAGGCGAACGCCAATCCCACGCACGGCCAGCGCGTCGCCTACGACATCGCCCGGCTCATCAAGGCGCTCGCAGATTCGAAACGTCTTGATCTCGGCGAGCTGATGCATCTGGAGTGGATCTATTTCGGGGTATTGGAGCATCAGGCTCAACACGACCTCGTCATCTACCAGCACCTGATTTCTGATCCCGCACTACTGCTGCAAGTGATCGCGCTCATATACATTCCAGAAGGCGAATCTCGCGAAGGGCGACCTGAGCCCTCCGAAGGTGAGCGGGCGGCGGCCGCGCAGGCATGGCGCATTCTTCACGAGTGGAAACCGTTCGCCGGTACTTCCCCGCGGGCTATGCCATCGTCCGAAGAGCTTGCGGCGATCGTTGAGCGGGTGCGCACGCTTGCTATGGAAAGACGTCACTCGGGAATCGTTGACGACCATCTTGGAAAAGCTTTGGCAACTTCGCCGCTCGGTACGGATGGAGTCTGGCCGCACGAGTCCGTTCGTGAGGTCCTTGAACGCAACAGCTCCAAGGCGCTGGCGGACGGGTTCGTGGCCGGCAAGCGGAATCTGCGCGGTGTTACGTCGCGCTCACCAGGCGACGGCGGCGAGCAAGAACGGCAGCTCGCGGCACAGTACGAAACGTGGCAGCGGGCTCTGGCAGTAAGTCATCCGCGTACCTCGGCTCTGCTCGGTCGACTGGCGGAAGGATACCGCTCAGAGGCCACATTGGAGGATGTTGAAGTGCTAAAACGTTAGTGCACTGAACATTCATTGCCTTGATGCCCAACGGATAAGGATATGAGGCAAAGGACATCGCCAAAGCACTATTGCTCAATCGGAAATATTTGGAGTAGTGGTCATGGTCAAGGCAAGTACGAAGAAATCTGGCAATACCAAGACGACACCTTATGACGTGTCGGAACACCTGCGCACGCCGGAAGAGATGGCCGCATATCTGGACGCATGGTTTGAAGAAGCGCCTGAAGACGCAGCAGGAATTGCCCGTGCTCTTGGCGACATCGCTCGTGCCAAAGGTATGTCACAAGTAGCCAAGGATGCTGGCCTCAGTCGCGAGAGCCTGTACCGAGCACTGAGCGCGGGAGGAAATCCTAGCTTCGCAACCGTTCTCAAGGTAGCCAAGGCACTTGGAGTGAGGCTTCATGCTCAGGCATTACCGAGTGGCGTCTAACGAGTAAGTCAACCTACCACGCCGCAGCGGTGCCGCATGACGCCCGACCCTGCAGTCAACCGGGCCTTGCACAAGCATGGCATCGCAGCGTACTCGCTTCGCTCACCGCTGAACGTGCAGTTCGGCCTCCAGAGGCAAGAACCCGCGCGCACCTTGAGCGCTGACTCTGGTGTGGCTGGATTGAAGAATGCGCATCGAGTTCGACCCAGACGAGGACATTGCGAATCAATCGAAGCACAACAGAATCTCGGGGGACAGTCCAAGGTTTCCAGGAAAGACTGAATTCATGGAGCGCAGAATCCAGGTCGGAACCGGCGGCCGCGCGGCTTTTCCGCATCCCGATCATGCACGAAGGGCAACGAGATGGCTGTCGCAGTGAATGATTGCTTGGTCGAGGTGGCTGGCGGGGAGGTATTCGTTCGCCACTGGCAGCCCGATGGCGCCACGCATGCGCCGATCGTCCTGCTGCACGACTCGCTGGGTTCGGTCGAACAGTGGCGCAGTTTCCCGGCGAGCTTGGCCGAGAGGACAGGCCGCCCGGTGCTGGCGTATGACCGCCTTGGATTTGGCCAGTCGAGCAGCCGGACGACGCCTGCGGACCGCGGCTTCATCGACGACGAGGCACGGGTTCATTGGCCGGCCATTGCCGATGCTCTTGGGCTCTGCGAGTACGTGCTTTTCGGCCATAGTGTCGGTGGCGGCATGGCGTTGGTCGCGGCCTCTGTTGCGGGAAATCGCTGCGTGGCGGTCATCACCGAGTCCGCGCAGGCATTCGTCGAGGAGCGAACGCTGTGCGGCATCCGGCAGGCCATGGAGTCCTTTGCCGACCACCGCCAGTTTTCCCGGATCGTCAGGTGGCACGGGCAGAGCGCGCGCTGGGTCCTGGATGCCTGGACCGAGGTCTGGCTGTCTCCAGAGTTTCGTGCGTGGTCGCTGGATCCCTACCTGGCGCAGGTGCATTGCCCGGTGCTCGCGATTCACGGCGATTCGGATGAGTTCGGATCCGCTGCGTTCCCGCGCCGCATCGCGGAAGGTGTCAGCGGGCCGGCAAGAATGGAGATTCTCGATGCGTGTGGCCACACTCCGCACCGCGAGAGGGAGGAAGAGGTGCTGTCCCTCGTTTCCTCGTTCCTGGCTGAAAATGAGGTTCCGTAAGTCGATTCTGCGCCAGAATGCTGAGGGCGCATCGGGCACTGCAGCCGCTGCAGCCGTGCGACGGATGCGGTGCCCATTTCGCCACCGTTGCAGCACACATCGAAGGCACTGCGCCGGCCGTCGCGTCGGCGCTGCCGTCAAGGGAGGATGAGCATGCGCTTGAATCGTTGCATCCCGTCGCGGGTGCTGCTGTGCGCGGCCATCGCGGTCGCCGGTCTGCCGCCGCTGCAGGCGCAGGAATATCGCCGTGATGGCTCGGTGCGCCCGGAGCGGGTGCTGTCGCCTGATGAAAGCGTCGGCGAGCCGGCGCTCTCGCCGGGGGCAGTCCGTCCGGACAGGGCCCTGGCACCCGATCAGACCGATTCCGGACCGGTGTGGTCGCCGGGCGCGGTGCGGCCCGAGCGGGCGCTCGCGCCCGACGAGACCGGCGCATCACCGGTGCTTTCACCCGACGCCGTGCCACCGGATCCGGCGTTGCCGCCAGACTAGCCGGCCGCCGGCGTGACGGTGGCAGTGGCCGGGTTGGCAGCGGGCAGGCGGTCGATGAACCAGCGCGCGGTGGCGCGCGCGACCCGCTCGAAGGTAGCTGCCGAAGTGGGCGAGTCGGCCGCGGCAGGCAGGGTCTGCAGTTCGTGCGGGCAGGCCAGTTGGCGCAGCGCGCGGCGGTTGCTCGTCGTGCTGCGCTCGTCGTTCTCATCGACGAGGACCAGCAGCGGCGCGGCCAGCGAGCGCAGGTAGAGGGCGCCGGCGAGATCGATCAGCCCGCCGCGGCAGACGAGCGCGTAGATGTCGTGATCGCGCAGCGCGGCGACGCGCAGCACGACGGGCGAGCAGTCACCGGCGGCACTGAGGCCGATCGGCAGCGGCGGCAGTTCACCGAGCAGCATCCGCTGCTTGAGCAGCGCCAGGCCGTCGAGCAGACGCCGGGCGAGCAGGGAGACGTTGTGCTGCAGATCGGCGAAACGCTCTTCCGCCGGCGTCAGCAGATCGAGCGTCAGGGTGCCGATGCCGGCATGCTTCAGGACGACGGCGAGGGCATCGTCGCGTGCTGCCGGCGCCGGCCCGGCGTGCGTCAGCACGACCAGTGCGCAGAGCCGCGCCGGCAGCGTCAGCAATCCCTGCAGCGAGCCCTGGCCGGCGGCGATGGCGATCGGCGTCTGGCCCGGGAAGGCGAACGCGCCGGTCAAGGACGCAACAGCCTGACCGGCACCCGGCGTGGCCCGAAAGGCTTGCCGAAGCGCGCAAAGTGGCCGGCGATCCGGGTTCCGCAGTGCGGGCAGTGGCCGTCGGCGGGCAGGTCGTGGTGACGGATGTGGTACCAGTCGCGTTCGATCAGCGCCGCCTGGCAGCCCGGGCAGAAGGTGGTGCCGCCCTCGCTGTCATGGACGTTGCCGGTATAGACGTAATGCAGGCCGGCGTCGATGGCGATTCGCCGCGCCTGGGTCAGCGTCGACGCCGGGGTGGCCGGCAGATCGTCCATCTTCCAGTCGGGGTGGAAGGCGGTGAAGTGCAGCGGCACCTGCGGCCCGAGTTCGCGCGCCACCCAGTCGGCGAGGGCCTTGATCTCGGCCGGCGAGTCGTTCTTGCCGGGGATCAGCAGCGTCGTGATCTCGAGCCAGCAGTCGGTCTCGTGGTGGATGTAGGCGAGGA
>JFAX01000003.1:80176-81804 GCA_000585015.1 Candidatus Accumulibacter adjunctus
AGCACCGGCTGCAGGTGGCCGCCGCAGAGGCGGAAGTAGAAGTCGTCGGTGAAGGCCTTCAGGTCGACGTTGGCGCCGTCCATGACGGCGAAGAACTCGCGCGCCGGCGCGGGGTGGATATAGCCGGCGGTGACGGCGACGGTGCGGATGCCACGCTCGTGGCAGGCGAGGGCGGTGTCGATCGCGTACTCGGCAAAGATCACCGGGTCGTTGTAGGTGAAGGCGACCGACTGCGCGCCGTAGGCGACGGCTGCGCGGGCAATCGCGTCGGGGCCGGCGGCGTCGAGCAGCCGGTCCATGTCCTTCGATTTCGAGATGTCCCAGTTCTGGCAGAACTTGCACGCCAGGTTGCAACCGGCGGTGCCGAAGGAGAGGATCGCCGATCCGGGATGGAAGTGGTTGAGCGGCTTCTTCTCGATCGGGTCGATGCAGAAGCCCGATGAACGGCCGTAGGTGGTGAGGACCATCTGGCCGTCGAGGTTCTGGCGGACGAAGCAGGCGCCGCGCTGACCGGCGTGCAGCTTGCAGTCGCGCGGGCAGAGGTCGCACTGGATGCGCCCGTTGTCGATCGCGTGCCACCAGCGGCCGGGGTGCGCCGATTCGGGTACTTTCGGCGCGTGCGTCACTTCTCTTTCCATTTGCGTACTCCGTAACGCGCGAGAGTGACTTCCGGATGCCAGAAGTCGGCCGGCAGGCCGGCCTTGAGCTTCAGTTGCGCGAGGAACTGGCGCGCATCGGGGAGTGACTCCCAGACCTGTGGCAGGAAGGTGGCGCGTCGCTGCCGATAGCCGAGGACCAGGCCATCGACGCCCGGCCGCAGGCGGGCGATGGCGTCGGCTTCATCGGCGACCGGGAAGGGTTCGGGTGGCGTCAGCAGCGAGACCTCGACGCGCGTCGTGGCGAACTCGTCGGCGGTCAGCGGCGCAAAGCGGTGGTCGCGGAAGGCGGCGGCGAGGGCGTTCTCGCCGACATCGAGCAGCAGTGGCCGGTGCGCCTCGAGGCTGCCGATGCAGCCGCGCAACTGGCCGTTGCGGGTCAGCGTGACGAAGGTGGCGGCCGGCTCGGCCAGTTCGGGCAGTTCGCCGGGCGGCCGCGTCGGCAGGCCGAAGTGGTGCGCGATCGCGTTGCGGGCGATGGTCAGCAGGGCTGCGCCGAGGCGGTCGACGGGATCACTGGGCACTGCTGGCCTCCTCGCTGAACGTGAAGGCGCCGTAGCCGACGACGCGCAAGCGATCGCCGGCCGTGTCGCCGGAGTTGCGCAGGTCGATCAGTTGCGCCTGCAGCCCGTGCCGCCGCGCGGCCAGCAGCAGGCCGTTGACCGGCGTCGCCCCGCAGGCCTGCTGATGGTCGAGATGGGCGTCGAGGGCGACGATGTGGCGGGCGGTCTCGCTGTCGGTCGCGCGCGCTGTCTGGTAGGGCAGGTAGTGCGAGAGGTCCGAGCTGATGACGACAAGCGTCTCGTCGCCGCCCCAGAGGCAATCGAGCACCTCCGCCACCTCTGCCGGCGAAGCGCGGCCGACGGCGAGCGGCAGCAGGCCGAAGTCGCCGAGCACCGTCTGCAGAAATGGCAAGTGCACTTCCAGCGAGTGTTCGACGGCGTGTGCGGCGTCGCTGACGACGACCTGCGG
>JFAX01000003.1:81979-86134 GCA_000585015.1 Candidatus Accumulibacter adjunctus
GCGGCGTCGCTGACGACGACCTGCGGCAGGTGCGCGATCGCCGCCACCGCCTGCTGGTCCACCGCGACGACGCCGAGCGGGGTGGCAAAGGCCGTGGCCGCCGGCAGCGCGAGGCCGTTCACCGCCACGCGGTGGGTTGGCCCGAGGAGGACGACCCGCCGGATTTCTGCGGCCCGTTCCGCCAGCGGCGCGTAGACGCTGGCGGCGATCGGCCCGGAATAGACGTAGCCGGCATGCGGGGCGATGATCGCCTTGACGCGCCGGCCGGGCGTCGCCGCCGGCGTCGCGCCGTCAGCGAGCATCCGCCGCAGGTCGCGGGCGAGTGCGTTCGCCGATCCCGGATAGAACATGCCGGCAACGGCTGCCGGCCGGGTATGCGGTGTCGGGTCCATCACTTTGATCCTCCTGCGCAGGTGTCTGGCTGCGCCTGCTGGGCGCGATAGCTTAAAATTAGTCCATGTCAGCCCACTACGCAATCGTTCCCGCTGCCGGCAGCGGTTCCCGCCTCGGCGGCGAGGCGCCGAAGCAGTATCAGCTGCTTGCCGGGCGGCCGCTGCTCTACCACAGTCTCGCGACGCTCTGCCGCTGTCGCGCGATCGAACGCGTCTGGGTCGTCCTCGCGCCCGATGACGGCTGGTGGCGCCAGTTTGACTGGAGGAGTCTCGGCCACAAGCTGGAGACCGTGTTCTGCGGCGGTGCGACGCGTGCCGAGAGCGTCGCCAATGGCCTGCGCGCCGCCGCCACCGCCGCTCTCGACGACGACTGGGTGCTGGTGCATGACGCGGCGCGCCCGTGCCTGTCGCCGGCGATGCTCGCCACGCTGTGCGACGAACTGGCAGACGACGCCGTCGGCGGCCTGCTGGCGGTGCCGGTGGCGGACACGCTGAAGCGCGCCGACAGCGGCCAGCGCGTCGCCCGCAGCGAGTCTCGCGACGGACTCTGGCAGGCGCAGACGCCGCAGATGTTCCGCTACGGTCTGCTGGCCCGCGCCCTCGCCGAGCATCCAGGCGGCACCGACGAGGCGTCGGCGGTCGAGGCCGCCGGTCTGCGGCCGCGGCTGGTGCGCGGCGAGGCCAGCAACCTGAAAGTGACCTTTCCGGGTGACCTGTGGCTGGCGGAGATGATCCTGCAGGCGCAGGGGAGGGGGGGCGAATGATCCGTGTCGGCCAGGGCTGCGACATTCACGCGCTGGTTCCCGGCCGCCGGCTGCTCCTCGGCGGTGTCGAGATCGCGCATCATTGCGGGCTGCTCGGCCACTCCGACGCCGACGTGCTGCTGCACGCGATCACCGATGCGCTGCTCGGCGCCGCGGCGCTCGGCGACATCGGCCGCCACTTCCCGGACAGCGACGAGCGTCATCGCGGCGCCGACAGCCGGCAGCTGCTGCGCGCGACGGCGGCGCTGCTGGCGCAGGCCGGCTGGCGCGTCGGCAACGTGGACGCGACGATCAGCGCGCAGCAGCCGCGCCTGGCGCCCTACCTGCCGCAGATGGTCGAGCACATCGCTGCCGATCTGCAATTGCCGACCGACTGCGTCAATGTCAAGGCGAAGACGGCCGAGCGACTCGGCTTCGTCGGCCGCGGTGAGGGGATCGCCGCCGAAGCGGTGGTGCTCATCAGCCGCGACGACTGAGGCGGCACCGCCGCTTCGCGGCAGCGCCTCAGATCACCCGCACGCGGATGACCTGCTCCACCCGGCGGATGGCGTCGATCACCGCTGCATCGGGCTCGCTTTCGACGTCCATCAGGTTGAACGCGAGCTCGCCGCGGCTCTTGTTCACCATGTCGACGACGTTGACCTTGTGCTCTGCCAGAATCGACAGGACATGTCCCAGGACACCGGAGACGTTCACGTTGGCGAAGGTGATGCGCACGGTTCCCGGGCTGCGCTCCATGGCGATGCGCGGGTAATTCACCGAGTTCGTGATGTTGCCGTTCTCGAGATAATCGACCAGCTGGTTGGCGGCCATCACCGCGCAGTTTTCCTCGGATTCCTCGGTGCTGGCGCCGATGTGCGGCATGGCGATGATTTTCGGGTGGCCGAGCAGGGCCGGCTCCGGGAAGTCGCAGACATAACGGCCGAGGCGGCCGGCTTCGAGGCTGCGCAGCACGGCGGCGGCATCGACGATCGCGTCACGGGCGAAGTTCAGCAGGACGGCCCCCGACTTGATCACCGCCAGCGTATCGTCGTTGATCATGTGCCGCGTCGTGTCCACCGCCGGGACATGCAGCGAGACGTAGTCGGAACGGGCGAGGAGCGACTGCAGGTTCTCCATCCGGCTGACCTCGTTCGACAGCCGCCAGGCGGCGTCGATCGACAGCACGGGGTCGAAGCCGACGACCGTCATGCCCATCGCCAGAGCCATGTCGGCCACCATCGAGCCGATGGCGCCGAGGCCGACGATGCCGAGTGTCTTGCCGCGCAACTCGGTGCCGGCAAAACGCGACTTCGCCTTCTCCACCAGCGGCGACATCTCGGCTGCATCCTTGATCGCCGACAGCGACTGGACGTAGTTCATGCCGTCGATGATGCCGCGCGCGCTGAGCAGCATGCCGGCCATCACCAGCTCCTTGACGGCGTTGGCGTTGGCGCCGGGGGTGTTGAAGACGACGATGCCCTGCTTGCCATACTCGGCGACGGGCACGTTGTTCACGCCGGCGCCGGCGCGGGCAACTGCCAGCAGGGTTGCGGGAACCTCGATGCCCTGCAGCTTCTGGCTGCGCAGGAGAAAGGCGTCGGGATGCGCGATGTCGCTTCCGACTTCATACGTCTTCCGCGGAAAACGCTCCAACCCTTTGATTGAAATCTGGTTGTAGGTTCTGACCTTGAACATGGCTAGACGATCCATAAGTGATTATCGGGGCGATTGCTGGTGCCGGCAGGCGGCATCACGCAGCGGCTTGTGCATAGGCCCAAGCCAGCCAGGGCATCAGCGCCTGCAGGTCGGCGGTGTCGATCGTCGCGCCACACCAGATACGGATTCCCGCCGGTGCGTCCTTGTAGGAACCGATGTCGTAGGCGACACCTTCGCTCTCGAGCAGCTTGACCATCTTCTTCACCTGCTCGGCGGCCAGCGTGACGCTCAGGCAGACGCTGGTGTTGGAACGTGTCGCCGGGTCACGGGCGAGGAAGGAGATCCAGTCGTTGGCGGCGACGAAGCCGGCGATGACGCCGAGGTTGGCCTCGCTGCGTGCGATCGCGGCCGCGACCCCGCCGATGCTCTCGATCCACTGCAGGGCGTCGAGATAGTCCGCAACGCAGAGCATCGAGGGCGTGTTGATCGTCTCGCCGCGGAAGATGCCCTCGCTCAGCTTGCCGCCGGAGGTCAGCCGGAAGACCTTGGGCAGTGGCCATGGTGGCGTATGGCTCTCCAGCCGGGCGACTGCGCGCGGCCCCAGGATGAGCATGCCATGCGCCCCTTCGCCACCGAGTACCTTCTGCCAGGAGAACGTGACGACGTCGAGTTTCTCCCACGGCAGATCCATCGCGAAGACGGCCGAGGTCGCGTCGCAGATCGTCAGCCCGCCCCGATCGGCGGCGATCCAGTCGCCGTTCGGTACCTTGACGCCCGAAGTGGTGCCGTTCCAGGTGAAGACGACGTCGTTGTCGAAGTCGACCTGCGACAGGTCGACGATGTCACCGTATTCGGCCTTGAGGACGCGCGCGCCGGGGAGCTTGAGCTGCTTGACGACATCGGTCGCCCAGCCGGAGCCGAAGGACTCCCAGGCGAGGACGTCGACGCCACGCGCACCGAGCAGCGACCACAATGCCATTTCGACCGCACCCGTATCCGAACCCGGTACGACGCCCACGCGATAGCCCTCCGGCAGCCCCAGGATGCGGGCCGTCTCGCTGCAGGCGAGCGCCAGTGCCTTCTTGCCCAGGGCCGAGCGATGCGAGCGGCCCAGCGTGTCGAGCTGCAGCGCGCGGACATCATAGCCGGGGCGTTTGCTGCACGGTCCCGAGGAGAAATTGGGATTGCGGGGTTTGACTGTGGGTTGCATGGTAGCCTCTGTCTCGGAAAAGGGAAAGCCGGGTTGATGCTTCCGCGACGCTCCGCCGGCCGCCGGGAAACAAGCACGGGATTGTAGCAGAGAGTGTTTTTTGCGGCAGCAGGCGACCCGTCGCAACAGGGCAATCGCATGAATCCTATAC
>JFAX01000003.1:87324-90761 GCA_000585015.1 Candidatus Accumulibacter adjunctus
TTCATGCGATTGCCCTGCCCGTCGCAACGGGCATTGGCGGCCGGCGGCCGCTGTCCTGCCGCCCTGGTGGCGCCCGCTTTCCCTGGCGTCGGCGGGTCGGTTGTGGCATCCTTCGCCGCTTCGCGGGGGCAGTGGTCGCTCAGGATGGAGAGGAAGATGGTGGTCGGTACGACCGAGGCCGATGGCGGCTGCGAGGACGGTCGCTGCTCTCGCCTGGACGGCGCGTTTGCCGCCGTCGGCGCTTAGGACGCTCCGCCGTGCCAAGTGAGCGGGCGCTGCTGCCGATCCTGTTCCGTGACGAACACCTGGTGGCGATCGACAAGCCGGCCGGACTGCTGGTGCATCGCACCGCTCTCGACCGGCACGAACGCCGCTTTGCCCTGCAGATGCTGCGCGACCAGATTGGCTGCCACGTCTACGCCAGCCACCGCCTCGACCGCGGGACCTCGGGCGTTCTCCTGTTCGCCCGCAGCAGCGAGGTGGCGCAGTCGCTCGGCACCATGTTCGCCGAGCGCCGCATCGTCAAGCGCTACCTCGCGGTCGTCCGCGGCCATCCGCCGCCGCAGGGCGAGGTCGACCATCCGCTGCGCCGCTGCTTCGGCGACGACGAGAACAGCGGCGAAGCCGCCGTGCCGACGATCCAGCAGGCGGTCACCCACTACCGCCGGCTCGCATCGATCGAGCTTCCGCATGCCGTCGACCCCTACCCGCAGAGCCGCTATGCGCTGCTCGAACTGAGGCCATTGACTGGCCGCCGTCACCAGTTGCGTCGCCATCTGAAGCACATCGCGCATCCGATCATCGGCGACACGACCTATGGCAAGGCGGCGCACAACCACCTGTTTCGCGCGCTGCTGGGCTGCCAGCGAATGTTGCTCACGTGTACCGAGCTGCGCTTCGCTCATCCGGTCAGCGGCGTGCCGCTGCGGGTCGTCGCGCCGCTGGCCGGCGAGTTCCTGCGCCTCGTCGAGCGCTTCCAGTGGGCAGCGGCTCTGCCGCCGGAATGGCTGCCGGCAGGAGTGGCGACCGCCGATGGCTGAGGTCGAGGAATCGCTGCTGGCAGGGGTGCCGCTGCTGATCGTGCGGCACGCCGACGGCGCCCGCGCATTGCCGACCGTGCTGTGGGTGCACGGTTACGGTGCCGGCAAGGAGACGCACCTGGCCGAGCTCCATCGCCTTGCCGACCGCGGGCTGCAGGCCATCGCCATCGATGCGGTCGCCCACGGCGCGCGTCGCCCCGACAGTCTGCCACGCCAGGTCAGTGGATCGCCGCGCGAGAATGCAGCGATCTTCCGCCAGATCGTCGGCGAGACCGTTGCCGGCCTGCCGCGGCTCGTCGATCAACTGTTCGAACTCGGCCGCTGCGTGCCCGGCCGGCTCGCGATCGCCGGGGTCTCGATGGGCGGTTGCATCGTGTACGGCGCCATCGCCGCCGACAAGCGCTACGCCGCCGCCGTGGCGCTGCTCGGCTCGCCGGAATGGGTGCGGAGCGATGACGATGCAGCCTGGCTCGACGCCTTCCATCCGACGGCGCTGCTGTCGATCACCGCTGCCTGTGACAGCGTCGTACCGCCCGCCGCGGCGCGGCGGTTGCACGCGCTGCTCGCCGACCGCTACAGCCAGCAGCCTGAGCGGCTGCAGTACGTCGAACTGGCGGGCGCGCCACACCTGATGCCGGCCGCGGACTGGGCGACGGCCACCGGTCACGCTGCGGAATGGTTGACCCGCTTCCTGCGCTGATCGTCTGCCACGCCCCTGCACCTCACTGTGGATTGCCCTCGACCCGGCTGACCGACACGACGGCGGATGGCGGGCGTGCGTCCTCTGCCTCGAGGCCGGCGATCACTTCGCCGGCGATGCGATAGGACTTGCCGCGGAAGAGGGCGATGACCTTGCCGTTGTGGTTGCGGATCGTCGTGTCGTAGACGCCGGTACGGCCCGCCCGCGAACGCTCCTCGCACTCGGCCTCGAGAACCTCGCCTTCGGCTGCCGGCGCCAGGAAATCGATATGGCACGCCGAGGCGACGGTGTTGCGGTTGTAGGCGTTGCAGGCATAGGCGAAAGCCGAGTCGGCAAGGGTGAACAGGTAGCCGCCGTGGCAGATGTGGTGGCCATTGACCATGTCCGGTCGAACGACCATCGACATTCGCGAGTGGCCCGGGCGAACGCTGATGATCTGCAGGCCGATCAGCCGGCTGGCGGCGTCGCGGCTGTACATCGCTTCGGCGGTGAGCTCGGCGAGGCGGGCGGCAGCCTCTGACTCATGGGCGCTGGCATTCTTGGGCATGTGTGGTCCTTTGCGCAGGTTCCCGTCCGGCCGAGATCCGCCGCCGAACGAGGGACTCACCGCAGCGACCTGAGCGCCGCCTGCGCACACGTCCGGTTTGGTGTTCCCCCGGCCTTCTGCTAGAATCCCCAGCCTTCCGGAGAGATGGATGAGTGGTTTAAGTCGCACGCCTGGAAAGCGTGTTTAGGATAATCTCCTAACGCGGGTTCGAATCCCGCTCTCTCCGCCAGAACGCTCCTTCGCGCCTTCCATCGCGGCCTGCTCGCGACGGTTTCTCCGGCACCTCTCAGGCGGCGACACGCCGTTCTGGAACTGGACGTCGGCGCGGGCCGCCGTTCCTGTACGGCTGCGCGGTGCCATGCCACAAGAGCCACGCCGGCAGGCCGGCGGCAAGATGCGCCGCCCCGATCAGATGGCCGCAAAGCGTGCTCCCGGCCGCTGCTGCCACCGACGGCGGCCGGGGTGGTGCGTGCTATTGCTGCAGCACGTACGTTCCGGGGGCGTCGCAGAGGGGCGCGTAGCCTTTTTCCGTCGCACCCATCGCCGGCGCCTGCTCGCTGCCGGTCGAGTGATCGACGAGCCACTTCTGCCACGCCGGCCACCACGACCCCTGGTAGCTCGGCGCCGTCTCCTTCCACGTGGCAGCGTCGAGGAAGCGTTCGCCTTCGCGGCAGACGCTGAGCTGGTACGAGCGGCGCGGGCGGCCGGGTTCGTTGACGATGCCGACATTGTGCCCGCCACTGGTGAGGACGAAGGTGAGTTCGGTGGCGTCGCTTTGCAGGTGCAGCTTGTACACCGAGCGCCAAGGGGCGACATGGTCGGCACCGGCGGCGACGGCAAAGATCGGCACGTGGATGCTGCTGATCGAGATGGCGCGGCCGCCGACCATGTACTTGCCTTCGAAGAGCTCGTTGTCGACGTAGAGACGGCGCAGGACCTCCGAATGCTGGCGATACGGCATGCGCGTGCCGTCGGCGTTCCAGGCCATCAGGTCGAACATCGGTTCGCGGTGCCCGAGGTAATACTCGCGCACCATCTTGGACCAGATCAGGTCGGCCGACTTGAGGAGCTGGAAGCCGCCGGAGACCTGCTTGTGCCCGAGATAGCCCTTTTCCCACATCATGTCCTCGAGCAGCGTGACTTCGCTGGC
>JFAX01000003.1:90766-160448 GCA_000585015.1 Candidatus Accumulibacter adjunctus
TGAAGACGTTGATCTCGCCGACATCGGTGAAGTCGGTCATGGTGGTGAACAGCGTGATGCTCGCCAGGCGGTCGTCGCCCTCGCGGGCCATCGCGGCGGCGGCGATGGTCAGCAGGATGCCGCCGAGGCAGTAGCCGACGGTATGGATCCGGCGGCCGGGGAGAATCTCCGAGATGGCGTCGATGGCGGCCATCGTGCCGAGCTTGCGATAGTCCTCCATGCCCAGGTTGCGGTGTTCGGCGCGCGGGTTCATCCAGGAGATCATGAACACCGTGTGCCCTCGGTCGACCAGGTACTTGACCAGGGAGTTGTGTGGCGACAGGTCGAGGATGTAGTACTTCATCATCCACGCCGACTGCATCAGGACCGGTTCGCGCTGCACGGTGTCGGTGGTCGGCGAATACTGGATCAGTTCCATCAGCAGGTTGCGATAGACGACCTTGCCGGGAGTGATGGCGAGGTTCTCGCCGACGCGGAAGGCCTCGATGCCGGCGGGCTTCTCGTCACGCAGCGAGCGGCGCATGTCTTCCCGATAGAACTCGGCACCGCGCGCGAGATTGGCGCCGCGTTCCTGGATGGTCGCCTCGGCGATCTCGGGATTGAGGAAGGGGATGTTGCAGGGGGCGGTCATGTCGAGGATCTGCTTGGCAGTGAACCAGACGGCCGCTTCGGCATGTTTGGAGACGCCACGAATCCCGGTCGTCGCGTTGTGCCACCACTGCTGGTTGAGCAGGAAGCCCTGCGACACCACGTTGTAGGGATAGCGCTCCCAACCCGGATGATCGAAGCGATGGTCTCCCGGAAGGGGTTTGATGCACGGTTCCGCATTGCCGGTGACGGCGGACGAGAGGGCGTAGGCGCCGAGACGCATCGCCTTGCGCAGTGCCTTGGCGCCAAGCTGGAACTGCTTGCCGGGTGAGGATGCGAGATGCACCGTCCAATCAAGATAGGCCATCGCCAGCGATGCCGGCGAGATGCCGCCGCTCATCTGGCCGAGCGCGATGTTCGTCATGCGGTCGATGTCTTCCAGGGCGCCCGAATCGAGCAGGTGGCGGTCACCCAGCCGCCGTGAGAGGTCGCCCTGGGTCGTCCGCGGCGCGGCGGTGGCTGCCGCGGGCGGGGCTGCTGCGATTGGTGCCGCCGGCGCCGTTGCCGCGGGCGTCGAACCGGCTGCCGGAGTTGCCGGCGGCGCTATGCTCTTCTTGCGACCACCCGTGGCCGAGCGGGTGCGCCGCTTCACCGGCGCTACGGGTGATGTGCCGGGGTCTGCTGGTGGGGCGTCGCCGGGCGAAGGTTGTTCAACAGTCTGGACCATGGGGACTCTCCGTTGTGCTCTGTGACGGGCTATCCTAAGGCATCGTCGGAATGCGGTGCTGATCCAGGTCAACTGCTGCCACCGCCGCGTGAGCCGCGTGCCGTCGGACGTGCCGCCGTGCGCTGCTGCTGGTCGTTGCGACCACTCGCCGGCGGTCGCAACGACCGTCTGCCCGGCGCTCTTGTTGCGGTGCGCCCGATGCTTGACTCGACGGTACTCAACGTTCGACAATGCCGGGATTGCTCGTACTGGCAGCAGGAACGTCGGCCCGGGGGTGAGGCTGACGGGAAATCCGCGGCAGACGACCCCGGCATCGCTGTTGCGGGGCAGCATGTCCAGGCGACTTCTTGTCGCCGCGGCGCCGGGCCACGCAAAGGTTGGCGGGACAGGCGAATCAGGCACGCAAACGAGGCACGCAATTTCCTGTGACGACGACGGTTCCGAGACTCCTCGGAGCGGTGGTCGGCGCAGGCCAGGAGCGCGGCATCGCGTGATGTCGCGGTATTTTTTTGGGGGTTGACATGCAAATCAATGGCAGTGTGTTTGTGGTAACGGGCGCAGGTTCGGGTCTCGGAGCAGAAACGGCGAGCGGCCTGGTCAGCGCTGGTGGCAAGGTGGTGATTGTCGACGTGGACGCCGGTGCCGGCGAGGCGCAAGCCGCCGCGCTGGGCGCCAATGCGCGGTTTGCCAAGACCGACGTCACCGACGAGGCGAGCGCGCGCGCCGCCATCGACCTCGCCGTCAGCGAATTCGGCGGCGTGCACGGTCTGGTCCAGTGCGCCGGTGTTGCTCCACCGAAGAAGGTGTTGGGCCGGGAAGGTCCGCACGACCTGGCGACGTTCGCGCGGGTGGTCAACATCAACCTGGTCGGCACCTTCAACATGATTCGCCTGGCTGCCGAGGCGATGGCGCGCAACGAGCCGAACGAAGGGGGCGAGCGTGGCGTGATCGTCAACACGGCTTCGGTGGCCGCCTACGATGGGCAGATCGGGCAGGCCGCCTATGCCTCGTCGAAGGCGGGGGTCGTTGGCCTGACGCTGCCGGTGGCGCGCGAACTCGCGGCGCACGGTATCCGCGTCGTGACGATCGCTCCCGGCATCTTCGAGACGCCGATGCTCAAGGGCCTGCCGCAGGCGGCGCAGGATTCTCTCGGCAAGATGGTTCCGTTCCCGTCGCGCCTGGGCAAGCCGGCCGAGTACGCCGCGCTGGTGCGCCACATCTGCGAGAACGGCTACCTCAACGGTGAGGTCATCCGCCTCGATGGCGCCATTCGCATGGCTGCCAAGTAGTCCGCGGACAGACTGAAGATCAACCAGGCGGGCGTGGCCCGCCTCTTTGCAAGGAGTGTCTCATGAGTGAGTCTGTTGTCATTGTCGGCGCCAAGCGGACGCCGGTGGGTTCCTTTCAGGGCCAGTTTGCCGCGTTGAGCGCGCCACAACTCGCCGCGGTGGCGATCAAGGCCGCCGTCGAGCAGGCGGGAGTCAAGGGAGAGGATATCGATGAAGCGCTGCTGGGCTGCTGCCTGATGGCCGGTGTGCGGCAGGCGCCGGCACGGCAAGCCGTGCTCGGAGCAGGTCTGCCCAAGTCCGTCCCGTGCACCACCCTGACCAAGATGTGCAGCTCGGCGCAGAAATCGGTCATGATCGCCCATGACGAACTGCTGGCGGGTTCGATCAACGTCGCCGTCGCCGGCGGCATGGAGTCGATGACCAACGCGCCGCACGTACTGACCACTGCCCGCTCGGGTTACCGGCTGGGCAACGGCGTCCTGCACGACCACATGTTCCTCGACGGCCTCGAGGATGCGTATGAGCAGGGCAAGCTGATGGGCGCCTTTGCCGAGCTGTGCGTGGACAAGTACAGCTTCTCGCGCGAGGAGATGGATGCCTTTGCCGTCGAATCGGTGACGCGGGCGCAGAAGGCGGTGACGGCCGGCGTCTTCGCCGCCGAGATCGCTCCGGTGACGATCACCACCCGCAAGGGCGAGGAAGTGGTCGCTCTCGACGAGACGCCGATGAAATGCGACGCGTCGAAGATCAGCAAACTCAAGCCCGCCTTCAAGAAGGACGGTGCGGTGACGCCGGCCAACTCGTCGTCGATCTCCGACGGTGCGGCCGCCTTCGTCCTGATGCGCGAGTCCGACGCTACCAAGGCGGGGATCAAGCCACTGGCGCGGATCGTCGGTCATGCCACCTTTGCGCACGATCCGGCATGGTTCACCACCGCACCGGTGTTTGCCTTCCAGAATCTGCTGAAGAAGGTTGGCTGGCAGACCAGCGACGTCGATCTCTGGGAAATCAACGAGGCGTTCGCGGCGGTGACGATGGCCTCGATGCGTGACCTCGACCTGCCGCACGACAAGGTGAACGTCAATGGCGGCGCGTGTGCGCTCGGCCATCCGATCGGCGCCACCGGTTCGCGGATTCTCGTGACGCTGCTTTACGCGCTCAAGGCACGCGGCCTGAAGCGCGGCATCGCCGGGCTGTGCGCCGGTGGTGGCGAGGCGACGGCCATCGCCATCGAAGTCCTCTGAGCCAGTCGCCAACCCATGCTCCCACCCCGCGCGGCGGGGTGGGCCAGGAGTGAATCCGATGTTGATCGACAAGAAACATATCGGCATGAAAGTGCCGCCACACTCGGTAACCCCGACGGCGTGGCAACTCAAGTGGTTCGCGAAGGCGACCGGGGAGAGCAACCCGATCTACTTCGATGAAGCGGCCGCCGCAGAGGCGGGACTGCCCGGCGTGCTGGTGCCGCCGACCTTCTTCTTCTGCATGGACATGGACAAGGACCATCCCTTCGACTATCTCGAGACGATGGGCTGCGACCTCGGCAAGATGCTGCACGGCGAGCAGTCGTTCGTCTATCACAAGCCGGTGCATTCGGGCGAGAAGCTGGACTTCGATGGCGTCATCACCGACATCTACGACAAGAAGAACGGCGCGCTGCAGTTCGTCGTCAAGGATGTCAAGGTGCTGCGTCAGGGCGAACTGGTGTGCGACGTGCACTCCGTGATGGTCATTCGGGCATAGGGGAAGGTCGATGACGAAACCGAATTTTGATGCGCTGAACGTTGGCGATGCGATCCCCTCGTTCACCACCGAGCCGGTGTCGCGGCTGACTCTGGCGCTCTACGCCACGGGTTCAGGTGACCACCACCCGCTGCACCTCGACCAGGACTACGTGCGCTCGAAGGGGATTCCGGATGTCTTCGCGCACGGCATGCTCGGCATGGCCTATCTCGGCCGACTGCTGACGCAATGGGTGCCGCAGGCGGCGATCCGCAGCTTCGGCGTTCGTTTCACGGCCATCACGCAGGTTGGTGAGCGTCTCGTGTGCACCGGCAAGGTGGTCGAGAAGCTGGAGCAGGCCGGTGAGAAATGTGTTCGTCTCGAGTTGACCTGCGCCAATGAGCAGGGTGAGGCGAAGCACAAGGCAGATGCAGTGGTGGCCCTGACCTGATACCCTCAGGGCCAAGACATCTGCATGATCGCGGCCGTCGTCAGACGGCCGCAGTTTGGTTGAAGAGTGCACTCAGTCTACCGCTGGGCGTTCGCCTGCCGTACCGGCAGGTGTGCCCCGCACACTGAAAGGAGATCACAGGAGTGGAAAACAACAATCCGAATGACCAACTGAAGGGCGTCGTCAACGCTTGGGCTGACATGCAGAAGCGGATGTGGGGCGACTGGGCCTCGCTGCTGCAGAATCTCCCGGGCGCTGAAGGTGGTCCCGTCGAGGCGGTCAAGAAAGGTGTGGCGGCTGCTGCCACGGGCTCGAACGAAGCTGCCCGCATGCTGATGGATCGCATGAACAACAGCCAGACGGCAATGAATCGCGTGATGGAATTCTTCTTCAAGTCGATGAAGGTCGTCGCGCCGAACATGGATGCCGGCAAGGACTGGCGGCCCGACCTCAAGAGCTTTGCCGAGCAATGGGCCAAGGAGTCGACGGCCATGCTCGAGCGCAGTTCCGGCCTCGCGTCGCACCTTGGCGCCTTGGGCGGAACGCTGAACAAGGACTTGCCCGAGGCCTTCGGACCCTGGCTGTCCTTCCTGATGCAGGCCGCTTCTGCCGGTCACGTCGGCGAAGCGATGATCGGCGGCACGGCCGGACTCAATCGGCTGCTGTCGATGGAAGGAGAGGGCAGCGCGCTCGCAGGTGTCGGCGAGATTCCGCTGTTTGGCGCGTCGCGCGAGAAGAATGCGAAGCTGTTGCGTCTCGTCGACGCGGTCGTTGATCTGCGCAAGGACAGCCTGAGCTTCCACACCGCTTTCGCCGAGGCACTGGCGAGAGCAGTCGAAGCGACCGTCGAGGAACTCGCCAAGGTCGCCGCCAAGGGCGAGAAGATCAGTTCGGTTCGGCAGGTGATGGGCCTCTGGTACCGCACGGCCGACAAGTCATTGCTGGTGACCTTCAACACGCAGGAGTTCCTCGACAAGCAGAACGCCTTCACGAGGTCGCAACAGCAGTTCAAGCTTGCCCAGCGCGCGGTCGTCGAGGACATCTTCCGTGGTCTCGACATGCCGACGCGCAGCGAGCTGGATGAGGCCTATCAGGTCATCCACGAACTCAAGATGGAGGTCCGGGCTCTCAGGAAGGCATTGCTGCCGGCAGCAACGGCGACAGCGAACAAGGCCGTCACGGCGCCGCGCAAGGTTGCGGCAGCGCGTGCCAAGAGCGAATGAGCCGGAAACCTGAACCTCATTTGCCGGCTGACAAGCCAATAGACCTTTAGGAGGGTGCCATCGATGTTTTCTTTCCCGATCCAGATTCTCCCCGCCGACGTGGCGGAGGAAACCGCAGCCTTGAACGCCAAGCTCGCCAAGGGCATCAACAATCTCAGCAACCTGACTGACGACGACATCGACATCGGCAGCACGCCGAAGGACGTCGTCTTCGCCCAGGACGGCATCAAGGTCTATCACTACCACCCGCTGGTCGATCAGGCGAAGATCATGAAGACGCCGCTGCTGATCGTGCCACCGCTGATCAACGGCTACGAGGTGGCCGACCTGCAGCCCGACCGTTCCGTGGTGCGCAACCTGCTGAACGAGGGCCTCGACGTCTACCTCAACGACTGGGGCTACCCGCGCCAGGTGGACAAGTACCGCACGGTCGACGATTACATCAACGGTTACCTCGACGAGACGGTCGACTTCATCCGCAGGCACCATGGTGTGGACAAGATTGCCCTCTTCGGCATCTGCCAGGGAGGGACGATGTCGACCACCTATTCGTCGCTCAATCCGGACAAGATCAGCCACCTGACGCTGACCGTCTCGCCGATCGATTTCGACGCCTACAAGGCGAACCACAAGCCACACGAAGGCTTGATGTTCACCATGGGGGCCGACGCCGATGTCGAGAAGATGGTTGCCGTGCATGGCAACGTACCAGCTTCGGTACTGAACGAATCGTTCATGATGGCTTCGCCGTTCATCCTCAACTACGGCAAGTACGCGGACGTGATCGACATCCTCGATGACCGGCCGGCCCTGCAGAACTTCCTGCGCATGGAAAAGTGGCTGTTCGGTGGTCCCGACGCCGTCGGCCAGACCTTCAAGGAGTTCATTCGCGACTTCCTGAAAGGAAACAAGCTCGTCAAGGGGACGCTGGAGGTCGGCGGCCGCAAGGTGGACCTGAAGAATCTGACGATGCCGATCCTCAACATCTTTGCCGAGAAGGACCACATCGTGCCCCCGCCGTGCACGGTTGCCCTCGGCAAGCATGTCGGCAGCAAGGACTACAGCGAGTTTGCCATCAATACCGGCCACATCGGCATCTACACCGGTGGTCTGGCGCAGAAGGTCCTGGCGCCGAAGGTGGCCAGCTGGATGCGCGAGCGCGGCGCCTGAGTTCCGTGAGCCGACTCCTCTGACCGGGGGGCCGGAAATGAGCGGAGCGGACGCCCCGCGCAACGCCAGGCTGCGTTTCTGCAGCCACGGCGCCGCGCGGGGCGTCTGCCGTTGCCGCCGCCGACGGGCCTTCCCGTCATGACGCTGATGTTCGACCTGAGGAGCGCCATCCTGGCGCTTGCCGACGCGCTCGACCTGGTCGGAGTCAATGATTTCCAGCATGGCAAGCGGGTGGCGATGATCGCGCGCGAGACGGCGCGCGTGCTGGGTCTGCCGGAGCAGCGTCTCGACCGCATCGTCTGTGCCGGTCTGTTGCACGATGTGGGCGTTTCTTCCACGGCCGTTCATCGGCGTCTGCTGCGCCAGACCGACTGGCATGACCGCAACGCGCATTGCGAGACCGGCTACCACCTGTTGCGTCCCTTTGCCCACCTGTCGCAGCTCGCAAATGCCGTTCGCCATCACCATACGCCGTGGTGCGAACTGCCGCTCGCGCTCGGTGAGTCGGATGCCCTCGACAGCAACCTGATCCAGCTCGCCGACCGGGTCGATGGCATGCTGTTGCGGCGCGGCCTCGACAACCCGCTCTTCAACAGGACCGGCATCGTCGAGGCGATCACGGTTCTTGCCGGCAGCGTCCTGTCGCCGGATGTGACGCGCGCCTTTGCCGCGGCAGCCGCGCGCGAGGCGTTCTGGATTGGACTGGCACCGCGCCATGTCCTGCGCTATCTCGCCGACCTGGCGCTCAGCGAGTGGCACATCAGCATCGACTTTCCGCAGTTCGGACACGTCGCGCGGTTGATCTCGAGCATCGTCGACGCCAAGAGCCCCTTCACCGCAGCCCACTCGGTGGGCGTCGCCCGACTCGCGCGCCACCTCGGCGAGCGCGTCGGCTTCGCCGACGATGCGCTGGCAAGGATCGAGGTTGCTGGCCTGATGCACGATGTCGGCAAACTCTGCGTGCCGGACGAGATCGTCGACAAGCCGGGCAGCCTGACGCCACTCGAGTTTTCGGTCATGGAAAGGCACGCTTTCGAGACCTACCAGATTCTTCGCCACATCCCTGGCCTGGAGCAGGTTGCGGAGTGGGCGGCCTTCCATCACGAGGCGTTGAACGGCCACGGCTACCCGTTCCGGCATGATGCCGGGAGGCTATCGACGGAGGCGCGGATCGTTGCCGTTGCCGACGTCTTTCAGGCGCTGGCGCAGGAGCGGCCTTATCGAGGCCAGCAGCAGGCCGAAGAGATCCCGCCTTTCCTCGACGACTTCGTTCGCCAGGGCGTTCTCGATGGCGATCTGGTCGGCGTCGCCTGCGACGACCTCGACGGCAGCTGGCGGGCGGCGACCCAGCCGCTGCCCGGCGACGGGGATGCGTGAGCAGCGGTCGCCAACGGCGTTCGCCGACCTGCCGCCTGTCGCACCGACGCTGGGCTGGCTGCGTCTGGCGGCGATGGCGGCCGTGCTGCTGTTCTGTGGTGCTGCCTTCGCCGTGCCGCCCCTGTGGGTCGGCCGCTTCGCCGGCAGTGCCGGTGGTCTGCCCGCCGGCTGGACGGTCGAGCACCTGAACCCCCGCTTCCCGGCGACCGAGTACCGCCAGCGGTTGTGGGATGGCGTTGCCGCCGTCGAGGCGACGGCGGTCAGGAGCATGGCGCTGCTCGTCCGGCCGCTGGCGGTTGATCTCGAGATCACGCCGGTTCTCTGCTGGCGCTGGCGCATCGACGCGCCACTGCTCAATGCCGATCTCGGGAGCAAGGCTGGCGACGACTACGCGGCGCGCGTCTACCTGAGCTTCAGCGTCCCTCCGGCCGCGCTTGGCCTGGCAACCCGCAGCAAGCTGGCGATTGCGCGCAGCCTCTGGGGAGCCTCGCTTCCCGACGCGGCGATCAACTACGTCTGGGACAACAAACACCCGATTGGCACCTTGCGCGCCAACGCCTATACGGATCGTGCCCAGCTCGTGGTCCTCGAAAGCGGCGCCGAGAGGGCCGGTCGCTGGGTGACCGAGAGGCGCGACGTGAGCAGTGATCTTCAGCGCGCTTTCGGCGACCTGCCGGCGCGACTGACCGGGCTGGCGATCGCCAGCGACACGGACAATACCGGCGAGTCCGCACGTGCCGGTTTTGCGGATTTCCACTTCGTCGCGCGGGACGCAGCCTGCGCCTTTCCTTGAGTGGGGGCCATGAAAATCCTGATCGTCGAGGACGAGATCAAGACCGGTGACTACCAGAGGCAGGGGCTGAGCGAGGCGGGGTTCGTCGTCGACCTGGCACGCAACGGGGTGGACGGGCTGCACCTCGCCCTGAGCGAAGTCTATGACCTGGCCATCATCGACGTCATGCTGCCGGGGATCGATGGCTGGCAGGTGCTGCAGGGGATCCGTCGCGCCGGCAGCGAGATGCCGGTGTTGTTCCTCAGCGCCCGCGACTCGGTGGATGATCGGGTGAAGGGGTTGGAACTGGGGGCGGACGACTACCTCGTGAAGCCTTTTGCCTTCGCCGAGCTGCTGGCCCGCGTGCGTACCCTGCTGCGCCGCCGTGGCAAGGTGAAAGAGCCCGAAACCCTGCACGCCGCCGATCTCGAGCTCGACCTGCTGCGCCGCCGCGTGACACGGGCTGGGCAGCGGATCGACCTGACGGCGAAGGAGTTCTCGCTCCTCGAGCTGCTGCTGCGTCGCCAGGGCGAGGTGCTGCCGCGGTCGCTGATTGCTTCGCAGGTCTGGGACATGAACTTCGACAGCGACAGCAACGTCATCGAGGTGGCGATCCGCCGCCTGCGGGCGAAGGTGGATGATGGCTTCGAGCCGAAGCTGATCCGTACGGCGCGGGGCATGGGCTACGTCATCGAGGCTCCGGCATGATCGAACGCGCGGGCAGATCGCTGACCGCGCGGTTGACGCTGCTTTTCGCCGGCGTGTCGACGACCGTCCTGCTGCTGCTTGGAGTGCTGGTCGGCGTCCTCGTCGAGCGCCACTTCGTCGAGATGGACCTGGTGCTGCTGCAGGGGAAGCTCGAACTGGTCCGTCATGCCTTCGCCCGTTCGCGTTCGCCAAGGGCTGGCGATGACCTCGGGCAACTGCTCGAAGCGGCATTGGTAGGACACCATGACCTGGCTGTCGAGGTTCGGAGCAGCGACCGGACGCTGCTCCATGCGTCGCGTGACGCGGCGATTCCGGAACGGCTGTGGGCGCCGGGCGGCGAAGGCGATGAGCCTCTTGCCTGGCAAGCGGCCGATGGTCGTCGTTATCGTGGCATCAGCCGGACCCTGTCGTCGGCGCCTGGCGGCGACACCGGCGCGCTGGTGGCGGTGGCGATCGACCTCAGTCACCATGAGCATTTCATGCGTTCTTTTCGCCAGGCGCTGTGGTCAGTGGTCGCCTTGGCTGCGCTGCTTTCCGGTGTGCTTGGCTGGCTGGTGGCACGGCGAGGGCTGGCGCCGCTGCGTGACATCTGCAGCGTTGCCGCCGGCATCACGGCAACCCGGCTGGACCAGCGTCTGACGGCGGCGGCGATTCCGCCGGAGCTGGCGGAAGTGGTGCAGACGCTCAACGACATGCTGGCACGCCTGGAGGAGTCCTTTCGCCGCCTTGCCAACTTCTCATCCGACCTCGCACACGAACTGCGCACCCCCGTCTCCAACCTGCTGACGCAGACGCAGGTGACGCTGGCGCGAGAGCGCTCGGCCGACGAGTATCGGGAAGTACTGGTGTCGAATGCCGAAGAACTGGAGCGGCTGACGCGCACCATCGCCGACATGCTGTTTCTCGCCCGGGCGGACAACGATCTGCTGGTTCCGCATCGCGAGACGATCGAGCTTGCCGACGAAGTGGGCAGCCTTTGCGAGTTTTACGAGGCACTGGCCGCGGACAGCGGCTTGCATCTGGAGGCGTCCGGATCGGCCATCGTCTGTGGCGACAGGCTGATGCTGCGGCGTGCCATCAGCAACCTGCTGTCGAATGCCGTCCGCCATGCGGCGCGGGGTGGTCGGGTCACGGTTCATGTGGCCGGCTCGGCAACGGGCGCGGCAGTGGTCCGTGTCGCCAATGAGGGAGAGACGATCGCCGTCGAACACCTGCCACGCCTGTTCGACCGCTTCTGGCGCGTTGACGGCTCCCGCCAGCACGGCGGGGAGGGTGCCGGACTGGGGCTGGCGATCGCCCGCTCGATCGCGCGCGCGCACCAGGGAGATATCGCCGTTACCTCCGGCAGTGGGCTGACGGTATTCGAGTTGCGGCTTCCTGCCGGTTCTGCCACCGGCGAGGCCGTGATGAAGGCATCGCCACCTGGGGAGCATGCCGAAGCCGGCGAGCGACGTGGCATGGCGGCACTTCGCTGATCGAGCCGCCGCGAGAGGAGCAGCCGAACGCGCCCTTGCACGGGCCTGCCCGCAGCGCTGACGGGATCTCTTGGCCCTCCCCAACGGCGGCAATCGCGGTACTCCAGGGCGTCGCGCACGGTCGCGGAGCTTGGCGACGGAGCTGCATGCGGCTAAACTGCCGTCTCCCGGGATCAGGAAGCAATTCTCGCCAACCGGGTGGCGCACAGCCTGCGGAGCCCATCAGAGATGCATCGTTCCCTCATCGTATTGCCCGATGACACGGGTCAACCGATTGTTGACGCGATCAACGCGGCCCGGCGCTCGATTCGAATCAAGATGTTCCTTTTCTCGGACCCATCGCTGCTGGCGGCGGCGATTGCGGCGCAGCAGCGAGGGGTCAGGGTGCGGGTGATCCTGAACCCGGCGCGCCGCAGTGGCGAAGCGGAGAACAAGGCGAGCCGCAAGATGCTCGAGGAGGGCGGCGTCGAGGTTGCCGACAGCAATCCCGCCTTCGACATCACGCACGAGAAATCACTCGTCGTCGACGACGAGACGGCCTTCGTGCACTCGCTCAACTGGGAAACGAAGAACCTCACCGTGACCCGTGATTACGCGGTCGTCACGTCGCACCGGCACGAGGTGGATGAGATCGTCCAGTGCTTCGACGCCGACTGGGCGCGCGAAAAATTCGATCCGGGCGAGGAGTCGCACCTGATCTGGTGCAACATCAACGGTCGCAATCGCATCGCGCGTTTCATCGACGCGGCCAACGAATCGCTGTTCCTGCAGAACGAGCGCTATCAGGACGAGGTGATCATCGAGCGGCTGGTGCGCGCCACCCGCCGCGGCGTCAAGCTGCACGTGCTGGCGCGCCCGATGCACTTCCTCAAGGCCGGCAAGCTGGTCGAAGGTGTCGAGGGATTGCGCATCCTCGAAGACCTGGGAGCCAAGGTGCACCGCCTCAAGGGACTCAAGCTGCACGCGAAGATGATGCTGGCCGATGGCAAGCGGGCGATCGTCGGTTCGATCAACCTGGCGCCCGGCAGCTTCGACAGCCGCCGCGAACTCGCCATCGATGTGCACGACGAGGCGGTCATCAAGCGGCTCGTGGAGGTGGTCAACCAGGACTGGCACAATTCCCGGCCGCTGGACCTGTCGGACGAAGGACTGCTCGCGGATCTCGCCGAGGACGAGCCGGACGTGGCGGAAATGCTCGCCCTGGAAGTTCCGCACGGCGGTTCTGCCGAGCATCACCGGCGCAGCGGCGACAGCGGACAGGACGCGCACGCAGGGCACAACGGCCATGGGCATGGGGGTCACAGGCATCACGGGAATTAGCCATCGCCCAGCGGCGGGGAAAGCAGGCTTGCAGCACCGGGATGGGCGCTGCGGGCGTTTTTTTGACCACACTGAAAGAGGAGAAGAGGGCTGATGAGCAATCTGATCGTAGTCGCTTACAAGGACCAGTTCCAGGCAGAGGAAGTCCGCACCAAGCTGCGCAAGCTGCAACAGGATTACCTGATCGACCTCGAGGACGCCGTCGTCGCGGTGAAGGACGACAAGGGCAAGGTCAAGCTGCACCAGATGTACAACCTGACGGCCAGCGGCGCCCTCAGCGGCGGCTTCTGGGGAACGCTGGTCGGCCTCATCTTCATGAATCCGTTGCTTGGCCTGGCGGTCGGCGCTGGTGCGGGCGCCGTTGGCGGAGCACTGACCGACGTCGGGATCAACAACGACTTCATGAAGGATCTGGCAGCGACCTTCGGCAACGGCACGTCGGTACTCTTCGTGCTCGTCCGCAAGGCGACTCCCGACAAGGTGCTCGAAGAGTTGCAGGGCACTGGTGGCAAGGTCATCAAGACCTCGCTGACACACGAGGAGGAAGCCAAACTGCAGGCCGTTCTGGACACGGTGCAGACGCCGCCTGCTGGCGAGGGCTGAGTCCGGTGCGGCGGCAGTCGAGGGAGCCGACATGGCGCAGGCGTCACTTCCTGCTGGCCGGCTTGCTGGTCGTGACGCAGCTCGCCGCACAGCCGGTCTACGAAAGCCGCGACCGGGCCGGTCCGGTGTTTTCGGACGTGCCGAGTCCGGGCGCCCGCGAGCTGCAGCTGCCGCCGGCGAACCTGATGGATTCGTCGGCGGCGACGCCGTTGCCCGCCTCGCCGCCGGCAGCTGCCGCATACACCAGCGTGCAGATCACGCAGCCCGCGGATGGTGGTACGGTCCATTCGAATACCGGCCAGTTTGCCGTTGCGCTCGCCCTCGAGCCGCCGCTACGACCCGAACGGGGCGATGCCATTGCCGTCCGCCTCGACGGAGCCGTGCTTCCCGACAGGCGAACGACACTGCAGTTCGACGTCACCGCCGATGAGTGGCAGATGGCGGCTCGCGACCAGGTCGAGCACACGCTCGAAGTGGCAGTTGTCGACCGGGCTGGCGAGGCGCTTCTGGTCTCCGCTCCGGTGCGCTTCTACGTGCATCGGGCGTTCCGGCGCAACTGAAGGCGGCTGCGCCGGTGACGAGCGCAGGCGCATGATCGAGCCGGCGGTGCTCACGCACCATCAGGCGAGCGAGTTCGAGGCATGAAGATTGCCTACCTGGAGGACGAGCCGGATCGTGCGGCGACGGTGTGCGAGTGGCTGCGCGCGGCAGCGTGGGAAGTCGAACATTTCAACAGCGGGCTGGCGTGCGTACAGGCGGTCGAGAAACATCCTTACGACGTCTGTCTGCTCGACTGGATGGTCCCCGACCTGTCGGGCCTGGAGGTGATGGCGCGGTTGCAGTTCCGGCTGCGGCGATCGATGCCGCCGGTAGTGTTCACCACCGGTCGCGACAGCGAGGCGGACATCGTCGCGGTGCTGCAGGCCGGGGCTGACGACTATCTCGTCAAGCCCCTTTCGCGTTCCCTGTTGCTGGCTCGCCTCGATGTGGTGGCGCGCCGCCGCGGCGGCATCGCCGGCGCCTCTCTGCGGCAGGATTTCGGGCGCCTGAGCGTCGATCACGGGCGACGGCAGATCGCCGTAGGCGGTGCGCTGGTGACGCTGACCGAGCGCGAAACCGATCTCGCTTTGTACCTGCTGCAGAATGTCGGCCGCGTCCTCAGCCGCGAGCAGCTGCTGCTCGTCGTCTGGGCCGTGAACCCGCAGGTCGATACGCGCACCATCGACGTGCACGCGAGCAGCCTGCGGCGCAAGCTTGGCCTGACGCCCGAGTTCGGTTGGCGGCTGTCATCCGTGTACGGCCATGGCTACCGGCTCGAGCGGGAAAGGAACGATCCATGAGGGCGCCCGAGTGGCAGCGGTCATTCTGCGGCCTCTTGGCCACCTTGTCGCTGTTCCTCTGTCCCGCTGTTCTGGCGCAGTCGCGTGATCAGACGCCGGTGTGGCGGTACACCGTTCGTCCCGGAGATACGCTGATCGGCATCGGCGAGCATCTTCTGGTCAATCCGCGACAGTGGCCGGCGGTACAACAGGGCAATCAGGTCGAGGACCCCCATCGGCTGGTACCCGGGACGGTGCTGCGCATCCCGTCCACCATGCTGCGCCGCGCGCCGGCGGCGGCGACGATCGCAACCCGCAGTGGCCCGGTGCGCTGGCGTCCTGCCGGCGACAGCGAATGGCAGGATGCAGCGAGCGGACAGGTGCTGCCGGCGGGGAGCATCGTCGAAACGCTGACCGACGGCAGTGCGCTGCTGCGCCTCGCCGACGGCAGCACGATCCTCCTTTCTCCAGGCTCGCGGCTCGTCCTCGACGCACTCGGCGTTTACGCCGGGGGGCTGATGGTCGATTCCCGGCTGCGCCTGCAAGCTGGCCAGAGCGAGGTCAGGGTGAACCCGACGCGAGCGCCGAACAGGAACCTGCAGATCCACACCCCATCAGCGCAGGTGGTCGTTCGCGGGACGAACTTCCGCGTTGGCGTCGACAGCGACATGACGCGCGAGGAGACGCTCAGCGGTGTCGTCGGCGTGAACTCGGGTCGCGGCAGCGTGCGGGTTGCACCGGGGCGGGGAACGATCGTCCGCACTGGCGAGATGCCACTGCCACCGGTCCGCCTGCTGCCGGCGCCGGCGGTTGCCGGTCTGCCGGAGCGCTTCGAGCATCTGCCGTTGCGCTTTCCGTTGCCACGGCTGGCCGGGGCACAGGCCTGGCTCGGCGAGATCGCCAGCGACGCCACCTTCGACCGCCTGCTGCTCAGTCGCAGCGGATCGGGCTCCTCGCTGAGCTTCGCCGATCTGCCCAACGGCGACTACGTCCTGCGCTTGCGGGCGATCGATGCGCGCGGACTGCAAGGGCTCGATGCCCTGCACCGCTTTTCCGTCTTCGCGCGCCCGTTCCCGCCGGTTCTCAATCGTCCGGGCGACGGGGCGACGATTCGTGGTGCGCGGCCAACGTTCATGTGGACCGAGGTGCTCGGCAGCAGTCGCTACCGGGTCCAGGTGGCGACACAGGCCGATTTCGCGACACCTTTGCACGATGCCGGCAGCGAGCAGGGCACTTGGCAGGCGCCGGCCGACCTGCCGCTGGGCAGCCTCCACTGGCGCGCCGCGAGCATCGACGCGCGTGGCGAGCAGGGGCCGTGGAGCGCAGCAGCAGCCTTCAGCCACGCGCCGGGCCTGGTCGAGGTCGATGTCGGCCGGGCGGCGGTCGAGCTGCGATCGGAGTCGCTCCGGCTGAACCTGCCGCCGCCCCCGGAAGGCCTGGTGTACGAGGCTATCCTGTCTGCCACTGCCGACATGGGTTCGCCGCTGGGCGAAGCGCAATCGGAGGACGGCGCGCTCGAGTTGCCGCGCCCCGATGCCGGGACCTGGTATCTCGGTGTGCGACTGGTCGACCGCCGCGAGAACATGCCCGGGCCTCTGGCAGTCCGCAAGCTGGAGGTGCCACCGAGTCAATTGTGGTTGTTGCTGCTCCTCTTGCCGCTGCTCGCTCTCTGAGCCGCGGTCACGGTCCGGGTGGCGACGCCGAGGAGGTTCTGAGACGATGGCAGCGGCCCCGCTCCGGCGCAACGAGGCGCTGCACATTGCGTTGCTGCTGGCGTTGATCGCCGTTGCGGTGAGCGCCAGCGGTATCCTGGTGCGCGTCGACCACCTGCTGTTCGACGCCGGCCAGCGTCTCAGCTGGCGCGCGGAACCCAATGCAGTATTGATCGTCGCCATCGACGAGGACAGCCTCGACCAGCTCGGTCATTGGCCGTGGCCGCGCGAGCGCCACGCGCAGCTCTTGCGGCTGCTCTGTGCCGCGCGCCCGGCAGCGATTGGACTCGATATCGCTTTCAGCGAACCGGGCAAGGATCAGCAGGCGGATCGCCAGTTGACCGAAGCGGTGGCCGAATGCGGCAACGTCGTCCTGCCGCTGGTCATCGAGCTCACCCGCAGCGGCGGGCAGTTGCTCGAGTCGCCACCGATCCGGCCATTGGCGGCGGCTGCGGCGGGAATCGGCAGGATCGGCGTGCGACTCGACGAGGACGGCATCGCCCGTGCCGTGGACCTGCGTGAGGGCCTTGCTGCGGCCGCATGGCCGCTGCTGGCAGAGGAAGTGCTGCGCGTCGCGGGGCAGCTGCCAGCTTTCGCAACGGCGCCGGCAACGGCGGACGGCGAAGCTTTGACGCGACTTGCGGCAACGGCACCAGCAGACGCCGAGCATCATCTGCAGCGCAGGGAAGTGCGGCGGATCAGCTTCGCTGGCCCGCCCGGGACCTTGCCGCGAGTCTCCTACGCCAGCCTGTTGCAGGGGACGGTTCCGGCCGAGCTGTTCGCTGGCCGCATCATCCTCATCGGCGTCACCGCCACCGGTCTCGGCGACTTCGTGCCGACACCCGTGTCGGCCAACTCGCAGCCGATGCCGGGAGTCGAGGTGCTCGGGAACGTCGTCGTGGCGATGCGCGACGGGAATCTGATTCGCGATCTGCCGCTGCTGCCGGCACTTCTGCTGACCGCGCTGCTGGCAGCGGCGCCGATGCTCTGGCTGCCGCGGCTGATGCCGCTGCCGGGGCTGCTGATGAGTAGCGCCTGGGTACTCATCATCGCCATGGCCTGCGCGCTGCTGCCCGTGCTCGGCAACTCGTGGTTGCCGCCGAGTGGCGCCCTCGTCGCTGGCCTCTTCGCCTTTCCGCTCTGGGGGTGGCGGCGGCTCGAGGCGGCGCGACGCCACCTCGACCATGAACTGTGGCAGTTGCGGGCGATCCTGCCCGCCAGCCGGAACGGCAGGGGCGATGCACTCGGACGCCTCGGCTTCGAGCAGCGGATCACTCTGGTGCAGAACGCGCAAGAGGCGATGCAGAGCCTCGCAGCCGAGCGGAGCGAAACGCTGGCCTTCATCTCGCATGACCTGCGCGCACCCCTGGCGAACGCAGTCAGCGAGCTCGAGAACGGCGAGGGTGTCGACGCCGCGCGCCTGCTGCCACAGTTGCGGCGCGCGCTTGGCATGGCGCAGTCCTTTCTCTGGCTCGCCCGCGCCGAGGCGCTCGATGCCCGGCAGATGCAGCCTCTCGATCTCGCCTTCCTGCTGCACCAGGCGACCGACGAGATGTACGCGCTGGCCCGGCAACGCGTGCTGCGCTTGCGGCGAGAAATTCCGGACGAGCCCCTGTGGGTCGTCGGTGACTTCGAGGCGATCGAGCGCTGCGCCATCAACCTGCTCGACAATGCGTTGCGGCACGCTCCGGCCGGCGGCGAGATCGGCATCGGAGTGCAGCGGCTGGGCGTGGGCACGCTCCGCTTCTGGGTCGACAATGAGGGCGTTGCGCCAAATGAGGAGCAGCGCGAGCGGATGTTCCAACGCTTCAGCCGTGCCGACGCGACAAGGAAGGGCGCCGGCTCCGGCCTCGGGCTGTACTTCGTGCGCACGGTGGCGGAACGTCATGGCGGCGTCGCGGGGGTCGATCATGCCGCCGGCCGCATCCGCTTCTGGGTCGAGCTGCCGGCTGCCGTCGACCCGGCGCCCGAAGCAGACGAGCGAAACGGCTGAGCGGCCCATTTTTTGGTAAGCTTCGACGATGCGCATCGTCCAGCTCTCCGACCTCCACTTGAGCAGCCAGCCGCTGTACGGCGTAGTCGATACGCTGAGCGCTCTCGATAGGGCGTTGCAACGTCTGACCGCGGGACCCGAACCGGATCTGTTGCTGCTCAGCGGCGATCTGACGAGCGCGGGGCGTAGCGAGGAGTACGCCTTGCTCCGCTCGCGGATCGCCGCGCTGCCGTTTCCCAGCGCCCTGCTGCCCGGCAACCATGATGATCGCGACAACCTGCGCGCGGCGTTCTGCGCGCAGGCCTGGACGCCGCCGCCGCTGTGCTGCCAACGGATCGACCTCGACGGCGGCACCATGCTGCTGCTCGACTGCATCGTCCCCGGTGAGGAATGGGGTGAGGTGGCGGCGCCACAGATCGACTGGCTGGAAAGTGCCTGCCCGCGGCGTCGGCCGGTGCTGCTGGCACTGCACCATCCGCCGTTCAGCGTCGGCATCGAGGGAATGGACCGGATTCGCTGTCGCGGTGAGGCGTCTCTGGCGGCCTGGCTGGCACGGCACGAAGAGGTCGAGGCACTGCTGTGCGGGCACGTCCATCGTTTCGTCAGCACCACTTTTGCTGGCCGGCCGGCGATCGTCGCGCCGTCGCCGGCGCACCAGATCGCCCTGCAGGATGGGCCGTTGGCCTACACACTCGAGCCCGGTGCTTGTCTGCTGCACGACTGGTCGCCTGGCCAGCGGCTGTGCAGCCACTACCTGCCGGTGGCGGTGAGCCCGACGCAGTGCTACAGCGACGGCTAGGCGGGTGTTGGCCGACATCCACAGCCCACCCGCCGTCCGGGTTTGATCCACCAACTGTCCTGGCGAGGTGGCCGATGGGAAAGGAAGTGGCAGGCAGCGGCTGCACGGCAGACGACTTCGAGCGTTTTCGACGGCGTCTGGAAGAAGAAACCCGGCATGCGCACACGGCATACTTCCGTGGCGCATTCGCCAGCGACGCGCTGGTTGCCGGCTTCGAGCTCGAGGCCTGGCTGATTGGCCAGGACCTCCTGCCGGTGCCGCGCAACGTGTCGTTCCTGGCGCGCCTGGACAGTCCGCTGGTCGTACCGGAGCTGTCACGCTTCAACGTCGAGCTCAACGGGACGCCGCAGCCGCTGCATGGGAGCGCACTTTCACGACTGGAGAGCGAGCTTGCCGCGACCTGGGCGCAGTGTCAGCGGGTTGCCGCCGCCGACGACAGCACACTGCTCGCCATTGGCACCCTGCCGACGCTGCGCGAAGAGGACCTTTCACTCAGCAACATGTCGCCGGCGCGGCGTTATGAACTGCTCAACGAGCAGATTCTCCGGCTGCGCGGCGGGAGCCCGTTGAGCCTCAACATCTCCGGCATCGACACGCTGTCCACCATCCACAGCGACGTCATGCTGGAAGCGGCGACGACTTCCTTTCAGGTGCATCTGCAGGTACCTGCCGGCGAGGCGGCGCGTGCCTACAATGCATCGCTGATCCTGGCCGCGCCATTGGTCGCTCTGGCAGCCAATTCACCTTTCCTTTTCGAGCGCGCGCTATGGCACGAGACGCGTGTGCCGCTCTTCGAACAGGCGGTGGACTGCTGCGACCCGGGGTGCCCACAGCACATGCGGGTCACCTTTGGCTCGGGCTACCTGATCGCCGACCCGACCGCCTGTTTCGCCGAGAATCTCGCGAACTACGCCGTCCTGCTGCCCTTCGCGATCGCCGGGCCGATTGAGTCGTACGCGCACCTGCGCCTGCACAACGGCACCATCTGGCGCTGGAACCGAATGCTCATCGGCTTCGATGACAGGGGCCAACCGCACCTGCGCATCGAGCAGCGGGTGATGCCCGCCGGTCCGAGCATCGTTGACATGATTGCCAACGCCGCCTTCTACTACGGCACGGTCCTGATGCTGATGCGGCAGCCGCTGGCCCCGGAAGCGCAGATTTCCTTTGCCGAGGCCCGTGAGAACTTTTACCGCGCCGCTCGCTACGGGCTCGATGCGCAACTGCTCTGGTTGGGTAGCCAGCGAGTGTCGGCTGGCGAACTGCTCGAGCAGCAGTTGCTGCCACTCGCGCGTGCCGGGCTTGAGCGCCTCGATCTGTCCACTGCCGATGTCGCGCGTTACATGGAGGTGATCGCCGGCCGCCTGCGCCGCCGGCGCAACGGCGCCGCCTGGCAGTTGGCCCACCACGCGCGGCACCACGACTTCGCCCGGCTGACCGCCGACTATCTTGATCACCAGCGCCACCTCATGCCGGTGCATGAGTGGCCGATTTGAGCTGCAAGCTTGATGCTGACCATCCTCGATACCCTGCCCGAACGCTTTCTCGATACCCCCGCCCGCGAACTGCACCAGATCTTCAGTGGCCCGACACTGATCCACCTGCCCGGCCGCCGGCAGCCCGCACTGTTCGTCTCGGTACTGCTGCATGGCAACGAGGACAGCGGCGTCGTCGCCTTGCAGCGCCTGCTGCAGCGCAACGGCAGGCGAATGCTGCCGCGTGCGCTGTCGATCCTGATCGGCAATGTCGCCGCTGCGCGCAAGGGACTGCGCCGGCTCGACGGGCAACCCGACTACAACCGAGTCTGGCCCGGAGGGCACGCAGAGCTCGATTCGCCCGAAGCCGCCAGCATGGGCGAGGTGCATCGCCTGATGCGCGAACGGGGCGTGTTCGCCAGCATCGACATTCACAACAATACCGGGCTCAACCCCCACTATAGCGTCGTCAATCGCCTCGACCAGGCGGTTCTGCATCTGAGCCTGCTGTTCTCGCGCACGGTCGTCTGGTTCCGTGGTCTTGCCGGCACACAGACCACGTCGTTTTCGCCGCTCTGTCCGGCACTGACCGTGGAATGCGGCAAGCCGGGCAGCGAGGCCAATGCCGAACACGCGGCCCGCTTCGTCGAAGCCTGCCTGCACCTTTCGCAGTTTCCTTCGCATGACGTGCACGAGCATGACATCGACCTCTATCACACGCTCGCCACCGTTCGCGTTCCCGCAGCGGTCTCCTTCGGCTTCGGCGCGTCGCGAGCCGACATCGACTTCGACCCGCAGCTGGACCACATGAACTTCCGTTCGCTCGAGCCTGGAACCGTCTTCGGCCACACCCGGCTGCCGCTGCCGATCGGCGTCATCGACGAAAGTGGCTGCGATGTGGCCAGCGAGTTCTTCAGCTGTGAGGAGGGTCGCATCACCCTGCAACGGGCGGCGACCCCGGCCATGTTGACCCTCGACGAGAAGGTGGTGCGCCAGGACTGCCTGTGCTACCTGATGGATCGGCTGCCACTTGCCAATCGGCAGCCGCACGGGCGCGTGCTGGGCACCGGCGCCTAGCGCGCTCCTGAGTTCGGCCGCCTGTCTTCGCCAGCGCCGCTTTCCGCTTGCGGCGGGCAACCGGCCAGCAGGATGCACGCGGCTCCTGCGGTCAGGATCCGGAACGGCAGGCGCCGTCCACGGCGGCGATCCAGCTGCAGCAGGCGCTGGTCGCGGGTCAGCAGCAGGTCCGCGCGACAGCGCCGGGCAAGGAGCAGGAATTTCTGGTCGTCGGCGTCGCGGCATGCTGGCAGGGATTGGTCCTCTTGCCGCTCGCCCGCGTTCTCACAGGCGAGCGCGAAACGGTCGTACGCGTCGAGCAACGCCGACTGAGCGCCGGCCGTCAGGCGAAAACGCGGATAGCTGCTCACCCGTTGCAGTTCAGCCAGGCAGTGGCGGTCGGTGAAGCACTGCAGTTGGCTGCTGTCGATTGCTGCCTGCAGGCTGCACAGCAACGGATCCCGAAAGTGCAGGAGGTCGAGAACGATGTTGGTGTCGAGGACCGCGCGCATGGCCTACCAGCACTGCAGTTCGCCGACGACGTGCTCGGCGATCGCGAGACAGGCGGTGAGGCCGGGAGACTCGATGCCGAAAAGGTTCACCAGGCCAGGGATGCCATGCTGTGTTGGCCCCTGGATCAGGAAGTCGGCGGCCGGCGCAGCGCGGCCCGCGAGCTTCGGCCGTACCCCGGAGTAGGCCGGCTGCAGGCTGCCGGCCGGCAGCCCGGGCCAGTAGCGGCGGACCTCCTTCTCGAAGGCGTCTGCCCGTTCGCGGCTGACGCTGTAGTCAAAGGCACCGAGCCCCCCTCCGGGCGGCGGGTCAGGCAGCCACTCGACGTCGGGCCCGAAACGCGCCTGCCCGGCGAGGTCGAGGGTCAGATGAATCCCCAGCCCGCCCGTTTCCGGCAGCGGGTAAACCAGTCGCGAGAACGGCGCGCGGCCCGTGAGGGCGCAGTAGTTGCCCTTGGCGTAGTGCATCGCCGGCAACGCCGCCGGCGGGAAGCCGACCAGCGACGAGGCCACGTCCGCGGCCCAGAGACCGGCGGCGTTGATCACCAGCGGGCAGCGCAGCCGCAGCGTGTCGTTGCCCCCGCATTCGAGAACGATGGCGCCCGCTTCGATCACGCCGCCGCGGAGTGGGCTGCGGCAGGCAAGCACCGCCCCGGCGCGCTCGGCATCGCCGAGCAGCGCCAGCATCAGGGCGTGGCTGTCGATGATGCCGGTGGACGGCGAGAGCAGGGCGGCGGTGCAAGCCAGTTCGGGCTCGATAACGCGAGCCTCGGCGGCGCTGAGCCAGCGCAGGTCGTCGACGCCATTCGCTTCTCCCTGTTCCTGCAGCGCCGCCAGCCGTCCCTCGTCGGCGCTGCTGGTGGCGACGATCAGCTTGCCGCAGCGGCGGTGAGCGACGGCATGCGAGCGGCAGAAGTCGTGCAGCCGGCGCCGGCCAGCGACGCACAGAGTGGCCTTGAGCGAGCCGCTGGGGTAGTAGAGCCCGGCGTGAATGACCTCGCTGTTGCGCGAACTCGTCTCGCGGCCAAAGCTCTCGTTCCGTTCGAGAATCAGTGTTTCGATTCCTCGCCGTGCCAGCTCCCGCGCGCATGCCAAGCCAATGACCCCGGCGCCGATGACCGCTGCGCCAATCCGTTCCATCTTCACCCCACGGCCAAAAGACGCATTGTATACGCCGCCGGCATCGAAGCCTGAGGTTCTGGCCGGGCATGCAGGGCTTTGCCTCGGCCGGCGTCAGTGGTTACACTGGCAATCGTCATCCCATCCGCGTCCAGGCGGCCCTCGCCGCATCGCCAGCCATGCACAGCCAATCCCGCCCGAGCCACGACGAGGTCATCGCCAGTACGCGGCATTGGCTCGAGCGCGCGGTGATCGGACTCAACCTCTGTCCCTTTGCCAAGGGTGTTCACGCCAAGGGGCAGATCCGCTACGTCGTGAGCTCGGCAGAGAACGACGAGTCGCTGCTCGACGACCTGCAGCTGGAATTGGTCGCGCTCTGCGCGACCCCTGCCGACGAGGTCGACACGACGCTGCTGATCCATCCGTGGGCGTTGACCGACTTCGCCGACTTCCTGCGCTTCCTCGATCTGGTCGATGTCGTCCTGCAGACCCATCGCCTGCATGGCATCCTGCAGGTGGCCAGCTTCCATCCCGACTACGTCTTCGCCGACAGCACGGCCGATGACATCACCAACCATACCAATCGCTCGCCCTTTCCGACGCTGCACCTGCTGCGCGAGGCCAGTCTCGACCGGGCGGTGGCAGCTTTTCCAGACGCCGCGATGATCTACGAGCGCAACCTGCAAACGCTGCGGCAGCTTGGCGCCGACGGCTGGCAGGCACTCGCAGCCGGGGCTTCACGAACGGCCAAGGAGTAGTCTGGCGATGCCCGAGTTGCCGCTACGCGTCGACGTGCGCGAGGAGGAGGTCGAGATCACTGCCGTGCGCGCGCAGGGTGCCGGCGGCCAGAACGTGAACAAGGTAGCGAACGCGATCCATCTGCGTTTCACCATCGCCACCTCGTCGTTGCCCGATGAGCTGAAACGTCGTTTGTTGCTCTGGCGCGACCAACGGATCAGCGGCGACGGCGTGGTGATCATCAAGGCACAGGCCCACCGTAGCCTGGAGCGCAACCGGGACGATGCGCTGTGCCGTCTGCGCGAGCTGATCGCCCGCGCCGCGTGGGTCGCGCCGCCCCGGCGACCGACGCGGCCGACCGGCAGTTCACAGAAGCGGCGGCTGGAGAGCAAGCGGCAGCGTGGCGCGGTGAAACTGCTGCGTGCGCGGGTCGGCGACGAGCGCTAGGGGAGGACAGAGGAGATGCCGATGACTGCGGCCGAGATGCTGCGCTTCGGGTTGGAGGAAATGCGCCCGGCGCAATGCCGAACTTGCGGCGCGGTCCGCGGCCCGCTGTGCACGGCCCCGGGGTCCACGGCGGCCGGGATCGATTTCCTCATGACCGCAGTATCCGCCGGGCGGCCGGCGACAGGAGAGGAGGGGCCATGGCCTATCAGGAGAGTTTCGACATCCACAGCCGCGGTCGCGGCACGATCGAGATCACGGCCCAGGTGGGGCGCATTGCACGCGCTGCCGGAGTGCCGACCGGTATCGCGCACGTTTTCGTCCTGCACACGAGTTGCTCTCTGCTGCTGACCGAGAACGCCGATCCATCGGTTCGGCGGGACCTGGAGACCCTGGCCGGGCGCTGGGCTCCCGACGCCGATCCGGCGTATCAGCATGACTGCGAGGGTGACGACGACATGGCGGCACACGGCCGCAGCATCCTCGCCGGAGTGTCGGTGACGGTACCGCTGAGCAATGGCGCACTGCGCCTGGGAACCTGGCAGGGAATCTATCTCTGGGAGCACCGGACGGTCCCCCATCGGCGGCGGGTGGTGGTGACCGTCGTCGGCTGACCGGGCCCCCGGCGGCAGCGGGCCCGCTGGATTCTTGCTAGACTCGCTGCCACGCAGTCCGCGCGCAGGCGAAAGGGCGGGTGAAGCGGGCGTCCGGCGGCAGCGATCGTCCGCCACACCCTTGCCCCCGGTGTTCGCCCTGACCGCGGATGACCGAGTATGGCCGCACGGCAGCGGCGACCGACAACACTTGAAAGGGGACTCAATGAGAATCGGATTCATCGGCCTCGGCATCATGGGGCGCCCGATGGCGCTCAACCTGCTGCGCGGTGGGCACCAGCTCGCCGTCTGGACACGCCGGCCGGAGTCCATGCAGCCACTCCTCGACGCCGGCGCCAGCGGCGCCGCCAATCCGGCGGCGTTGGCCGCGGAGGCCGAACTGGTGATCTCGATGGTCGCCGATGCGCCCGATGTCGAGCAGGTGATGCTGGGCGAGAACGGCGTCGCCAGCAGCGGCCGGAGCGGACTGGTGGCTATCGACATGAGCACGATCCGGCCGTCGGCAGCCCGCGCCATCGCCGCCAGGCTGCTGGCAGGCGGAATCGATTTCCTCGATGCGCCGGTTTCCGGCGGTGAGGTCGGCGCGGTTGCCGGCACGCTGTCGATCATGGTCGGCGGCAGCGTCGCCGCGTTCGACACGGCGCAGTCAGCCTTCGCCTGCATGGGACGGAACATCGTCCATGTCGGCGATTCGGGCGCCGGCCAAGTGGCGAAGGCGGCCAACCAGATCGTCACCGGCGTCGGCGTCCTGACCGTCGCCGAGGCGCTGAATTTCGCCGCGCGGAGTGGCGTCGACCCGGCTCGCGTGCGCGAGGCGCTGCTCGGTGGCTTCGCCTACTCGAGAATCCTCGAGAACCACGGTCAGCGAATGCTCGAGCGGAACTTCAAGCCGGGCTTCAAGTCGTGGATGCACCAGAAGGACATGAACATCGTCATGCAGAGCGCGCACGAACTGGGCCTGTGTCTGCCGGTAGCGGCGGCGACCGCGCAGATGTTCAACGCCATGGTCGGCTCGGGGCTTGGCGAGGAGGATTCGATCGCCATTCTCAAGCTCCTCGAGCGTTTGTCCGGGGGCGAGGGCTGATGCGGCTTGGCTTCATCGGCTGCGGCGTGATGGGGCGGCCGATGGCGCTGAACCTGTTGCGCGCTGGCCACCGGCTGGCGTTCTGGGCGCGGCGGCCGGAGGCCGCGCAGCCGTTGCTCGCGGCGGGCGCGGTGGCCTGCGTCAGTCCGGCGGCGGTGGCGTCGGCGGCCGAGGTGGTGTTCACGGCTGTCACCGCCGACGCCGACGTCGAGCAGGTCGTGTTCGCACCCGATGGGCTCGCGGAGGGGTTCGCGGCCGGTGCGGTCCTCGTGGACATGAGCACCATCGCGCCGCAGGCGGCGCGCTCGATCGCCGGGCGACTGGTGAGGCTGGGTGTCGCCATGCTCGACGCACCGGTCTCCGGTGGCGGGCAGGGCGCCATCGACGCCAGCCTGTCGATCATGGTCGGCGGCCAGGCGGCGGTACTGGAGCGTGTGCGGCCGCTTCTCGAACTGCTTGGCAGCACGATCGTGCACGTCGGCGACCATGGCGCCGGGCAAGTGGCGAAAGCCTGCAACCAGATGCTGATGGTGGCGACGATCCAGGCGGTTGCCGAGGCCTTGCATTTGAGCCGCGCCGCCGGTGTCGATCCGGCAAGGGTCCACGCCGCTCTGGCAGGCGGTTCGGCCGCCAGTCGCGTGCTGCAGGCGATGGGCGGCCGGATGGTGGCGCGCGATTTCGCCGCCGGTGTCGAGGCACGCCTGCATCACAAGGACTACGCGGTGTTGATCGCCGAAGCGCACCGGCTGGGACTTCCGCTACCGGTTTCGGCGCAGGTCTGCCAGCAACTCAACGCGCTGATGGCGTTGGGCTGGGGGCGTTGCGACACCGCTTCGCTGCTGCGCGTCCTTGAAGCGGGGCCGTTGGCGACCGGCAGCCACTGAACGCCCGACGGCGCAGCGCCTGCAGCAGCGAGCCGCGCTGCGCTATTTGTCGACGAACGCCCGCTCGATCACGTAGTCGCCCTGCGCACCGATGTACGGCGAAACCCGGAAGCCGCGCGCGTCGAGCAGCGCGCAGCAGTCCTTGATCATCGCCGGACTGCCGCAGACCATCGCCCGGTCGCGAGCGGGATCGAGCGGCGGCAGACCGATGTCGGCGAAGAGGCGGCCGCTGTCGATCAGTTGCGTGATGCGGCCCTGATGGCGGAAGGCTTCGCGGGTGACGGCAGGGTAATAGATCAGCTTGTCGCGCAGCAGATCACCGAAAAACTCGTGCTGTGGCAGTTCTTCACTGATGAAGCGGTGGTAGGCCAGATCGTCGATCCAGCGCACGCCGTGGATCAGCACGATCTTCTCGAAGCGCTCGTAAGTTTCCGGATCCTGGATCAGGCTGATGAACGGCGCCAGCCCGGTGCCGGTGGCCAACAGGTAGAGGTTCTGGCCAGGACGCAGGTCGCGCAGCACCAGTGTGCCGGTCGGCTTGCGGCTGACGACGACCTCGTCACCGACCGCCAGATGCTGCAGCCGGGAAGTCAGCGGGCCGTCGGGCACCTTGATGCTGAAGAACTCGAGGAACTCGTCGTGGTTGGCGCTGGCGATGCTGTAGGCGCGGGTCAGCGGTCGCCCTTCCTGCGGCAAGCCAAGCATGACGAACTGGCCGTTGATGAAGCGCAGCCCCGGGTCGCGCGTGGTGCGGAAGCTGAACAGGCGATCCGTCCAATGGCGGACTGAAAGGACGCGCTGTGCGGAATAGGTGCTCATCGTGTTTCCCATCGGTTGTTCCTGACGAAGCCATCGTGCTCCCTCGTGATATATTTGTAAAACAGAATCTTTATATAAGTGTTATCGGTTTGATCGATATGAGATTCACCTTGCGACAGATGGCGGTGTTCGTTGCGGTCGCCCGACACGAGAATGTGTCGCGCGCTGCGAGCGAGGTGTCCCTGTCGCAGTCGGCGACAAGCACCTCGCTCGCCGAGCTCGAGCGTCTCTATGACACGCAGCTTTTCGACCGGTTCGGCAGGAACCTGCGACTCAACGAGCGCGGACAGGCGCTGTTGCCACAGGCGATCGAGTTGCTCGAGCGGGCAGCGGCGATCGACAACGTCCTCGAAGGCCGGGCCGGCTACGGCAGGCTGCGCATCGGTGCGACGCTGACCATCGGCAACTACCTCGCGACGCTGATCGTCGCCGAGTTTCTTCGGCGACATCCGGAAAGCGGCGTGCAGTTGAAGGTGCACAACACGGCAACGATCATCGAGCAACTGGCGCAACACGAACTCGATCTCGGCCTGGTCGAGGGGAGTTGCCGCCATCCCGACCTGGTGGTCGAGCCATGGGTCGCCGACGAGCTGGTCGTCTTCTGTTCGCCGACGCACCCCTTGGCGGGGAAGGGCAGCGCGACGATCGCGGAGTTGATCGAGCAGTCGTGGATCGTGCGCGAAACCGGGTCGGGTACGCGAGAAACCCTCGACCGGGCCCTGCGCGATGATTGCTCGCAGCTGCGGATCCGCCTCGAACTCGAGCACACCGAAGCAATCAAGCGGGCCGTCGAGTTCGGCCTCGGCATCGGCTGCATTTCGCGCCTGGCATTGCGCGAAGCGTTCCGCCGGCGCAGCCTGGTGCCGATCGCGACACCGGAACTCGATCTCCGACGCCATTTCCACTTCCTGCAGCAGCGGCGCAAATTCCAGACTGCGGGCATGCGTGAGTTCGTCGGCCTCTGCCGCTCGCTGACCGTCGGCGTCGAGCGCAGCGACCTGATCAGGTGGTCGCTGGTCGGCGAGGGGTGAGCACGGGAAAGCCGCCCGCGTCTCGTCAGCCGCGCGGCCGCCGGGGTTACATCGTGTCGCGGGCGACATGACGTTGGGGATCGCTGGGCCCGGCACGGGGCGCCGGATGCCAGCTCTCGTGAGGTGGTCGGCAGCTGCCGTGCGGCCGACGGTTCAGGTAGAATGTGCTGCTGGTTGGCGAAGCGGGATTCGGGGGAAGTTCGGATGGACAGGGTGCGGGACATCGAGGAAGCAATAGGCGCCCACGCGCGGTGGATGTCGGAGCTCCGGCAGGCCATCCTCGACGCCAAGGCTGGCGTGGATGTGGAAGCGATCCGGGCCGATGACCGCTGTGAATTCGGACAGTGGCTGTACGGCCCGCGCCTCTCAGCCGAGGACCGTGCGGCCAAGGACTTCGAAGAGGTGCGTCGTCTGCACGCGGAATTCCATCAGCTGGCGGCCGAGGTCGTCGAGCGGGCCTTGGCCGGACAGACTGTCGAGGCTTATGCGCTGCTTTATGGCAAATACGTGACTCTGTCGGGGCGGCTTGCGCTTGCCATGCGTGCGTGGCAAGCGCGTCTGTTGCAGGGGATTGCCGGGAACGCCTAGCGCAGCGGGCAGTTCCTCGCCCGACGAAGGCGCGTAGACGGGAGGCCAGGGCGAACCGCTGGCAGCAGCGCGAAAGCCAGTTCAGACCCGTTGCGGAGAGCGTGCTGGTCAATCGGCAGCGGCGGCCGGCACGGCGACTGCCAGTTCATCGAGCCGGCGCAGGCGACGGCTCAGTTCCCGGGCCAGGTTCATGACGATCAGGGTGAAGGTCGGCGAGTCCGACTCGTGGATCTGGAAGAGGCTGCCGTTGTCAAGCGCCAGGAGCCGAACGGGCTCGAGCGCGCGGATGCTGGCCGAGCGGTACTGCATGTCGATCAACTCCATTTCGCCGAAGACGTCGCCGACGCGGAGGAGGGCAATGCGCTTGCCGAGGGGATCGACGGCTGCCGGGCACGACTTGAGAACCTCGACCTCGCCGTTGCAGATGACGAAGAGCGAGTCACCCTCCTGGCCCTCGTGCACGATCACTTCACCCGCTGTGAACTCCTGCGGCCGCATCAGCTGCATGATTGCCCGCATTGCCGCATCGCCGACGCCACCGAACAGCGGTTGCTCTTGCAGGAACCGGACCGTGTCCATTGCCCTCTCCATCTCCGGTGCTCGGAGACGTATTTTGCAGCGACCACTCGCGGAACGGAAGGGCTGCGCCGCAGGTCGTTGCCTACAATTGCTGCCCATCGGCCTCTGAATGTTCGACTCGTGCCGGCAGCGGCATTCGGCGAGGTCAGTCGCCGAACGTCAATGGCCGGGCCGCCCCTCTGCCGCGAGGCCGCTGACCAGCGTCAACAGGCGAGGCAGGGTGCGGGTAGCGAGGTCGAAGTGGTCGACGATGTCGCGCCGCGCCTGTGCACGCAGGGGCTGCGTCGCCAGCGGATCGGCGAGGACGGAAATGATCGTTGTCGCGAGCGCGGCCGGCGAGAAGAAATCGACCAGCAGCCCATTGTGCCCCGGTCGCAGCACTTCGCGGACGGGGGCCGTGTCGGAGGCGACCAGCGCGCAGCCGCAGGACATCGCTTCGAGCAGTGACCACGACAGAACGAAAGGGTAGGTGAGATAGACGTGCGCTGTCGACAAACGCAGAACGTCGATGAAACGCGGGTATGGAATCTTGCCGAGGAAGTGCACGCGGCCGAGATCGATTGCGCTGCCCAGTTCGCGCAGGTAATGCTCCCGGTAGGTGCCGCCACCGGGCAACGGGCGGCCGTAACTGACCTCGTCACCACCCACGATCAGCACCTGCACGCGAGGCCGCGCAGCAAGAACCTCAGGCAGTGACCGCATGAAGGTGTGAAAGCCTCGATACGGTTCGAGATTGCGGGCGACGTAGGTCAACACCTCGTCCCCCGAGCGCAGGGTACCTCTGCCCTCAGGAAGGACGAAACCGGCAACCTCCCCCGGGGAGACGAGATCGCTGCGTATGCCGTCATGAATCACCTGGATGCGCTGCCGATACACGTCCGGGTATTGCTCCCGCTGCCAGTGCGTCGGGCTGACGCCCGCATCGCCGGCGTCGAGGCTGATCAGTTGCGTCGTGTTGCGGGCACGAACGCGGCAGCGGTCGTCGAAGGAACTCGGAAACTCGGGGTCAAAGCCGACGTCGGAGCCGCTGCCGCGATAGAAGAACTCGAGATAGAGCAGCAGCGGTGCGGTGGGGAAGACATCCTTGAGGAACAGGGCTTCTCCCCAAGCCGGGTGAGCGCAGATGACGTCCGGAACGAAGCCGTGACGACGCAGTTCGAGTGCCAGCCGCGCGACCGACTGACCGCGGCGGACCGCAGCCTCGCTGCTGCGAAGGTAGTGGTGTGTCTGCCGCGAGGCACCCTGGGGCTGTGGGTAAGCGACCAGACGCACGCGCGGATGAAAGCCCTGCAGGCGCCTGAGGCTCGCCTCCTCGCCGATGGCGACGACCTCATTCGCCCGGGAATCAGCGAGGGCAGGCGCCAAGTGGCGGTACTGGCCGGGGAAGTTCTGGTGTACGAAGAGAATGCGCATTGCGGGTGGTCTGGAAGAGTAAAAGCAAAAAGCGATCGACCCGAATCTTAGCCGATTGACGACGCGGGAAGCGTCAGGACAGCGTCCGTCGGTGCGGTTTCCCAGAGCGGCGTCCGGTGCATCCGGGCAAGGTTCTCGTTTTCGCTGAACTGCAGCTGGCAACCGCAGCCGGTAACCTCGTTGCAGTACAATCGCGGCCGATGAACGACGAATTCTTCATGCGCGAGGCGATGTCGCTGGCGCTTGCCGCAGAATGTCTCGGCGAGGTGCCGGTCGGCGCGATCGTCGTGCAGGCGGGGGTCATCGTCGGCCGTGGCTTCAATTCGCCGATCGGCGACCACGACCCGACGGCGCATGCGGAGATCGCGGCCTTGCGGGACGCGGCACGCAACCTGCGCAATTATCGGTTGCCCGGGTGCGAGCTGTTCGTCACGCTCGAGCCCTGTGCGATGTGTGCGGGGGCGGTCCTGCAGGCACGCCTGGCGCGCCTGGTCTACGGCGCGCGCGACCCGAAAACCGGAGTGCATGGCAGCGTCGTAGACCTGTTCACTGTCGAGCGACTGAATCATCACACCGAGGTGGTCGGCGGCGTGCTGGCAGCCGAGTGCGGGCAACTGCTCTCGACTTTCTTTGCCGAACGGCGTGGCCGCAGCGCAGGCAAAGGGGAGGGCGGACGTGCACATCGAGATCTCGATCGCTAGGCAGGCTCTGAGCCTTGTGAACGATTGCGGGGAAACCGTCCGCAGCTATCTGGTATCGACGGCGACCCGCGGTGTCGGCGAACTGAAGGGCAGCTACTGCACGCCGCGCGGCCGCCACCTGATCCGCGCCAAGATCGGTGCGCAGCAACCGGCGAATACGGTGTTCATCGGCCGCCGGCCGAGCGGTGAAGTCTACTCGCCCGAACTCGCCGAGCGCTTCCCGCAGCGCGACTGGATCCTGACCCGGATCCTCTGGCTGTCCGGCTGCGAGCCCGGCCGCAACCGGCTCGGTGATGTCGATACCATGCGCCGTTACGTGTACATCCACGGCAGCCCGGATAGTGCGCCGATGGGTCAACCCGGTTCGATCGGCTGCATTCGCATGCGCAATGCCGACATCGTCGAGCTTTTCGAGCTTGTGCCCCCTTATACGCCGGTCAACATCAGCGAGGACTGAAAGCGCGCACAAGCTTCGCCGATTGGCGTTGCGCCAGCGCCGAAACTGCGTTCCTGCAGAGTGATCAGGCCATCGCGCCGTCTGCTCAGCAGAGTCGATGCGCGCGTGCCGTAGTGTTCCGAGCTGACGAAGACGGCCGACAGGATGCGTTCCCACGCCAGTGGAACACCCGTTTCCGGCAGGTGGGAATCGGCGACGATCTCCCGATCGGCGAGCAGTGTGAAGAAGGGCGCCGCCAGCGGCAGTGTCTGCAGCGCCGCGGCGAAAGCGGCCTTGGCGCTTGCCAGTTTTGGCCACGGCGTGTCGAGCAGGTGGTTCGACAGCCCGTAGATGCCAGGTGCCAGCCAGCGCACCTTGCCTTCGTCGCGATTGCTGCAGTAGGCCAGATGCTCGGCATCGCCGACGAAGAGATTGAAACCACTGTAGTCGCTGGCCCGTTCACCCACAGTCTCGATGTAGGCTTGCGGGGACTCCCGGCCGGCGAGGAAGTCGGCCACCAGAGCGCCGCGCGAGCGCGCACCCGGGAGCTGCCCAGTGCCGTCGCGGTAGTTGGTCAGTGCGGCAAAACGCTGTTCACGACTGACACCCAGCCAGGTGCCACCAGCTTCCAGATCGCGGCCGGCGAGCACCTGCGGTGCGTCCGGCCAGAAGGCGGCGACCGCCGTGGGGCGCGCGAAAAACTCGTCACGGTTCGCGGCGACGACGAGCGGGTAGTCCGGGTGCGCCTGCCAAGCGAGCAGGATCAGGCACATGGTTCCCGCGGCTGGAGTATCGCATCCGGCGTCACGACCGGCTCGACGGCGACCGCCACGCCAGCGGGATGGCCGAGTTGCAGCCCACCGGCGGCAGCGCAGCCCTCCTGGATGATGGCGAGGGCGTCATGCCCCCCACCCGGTGCTGCCGCCGCGTTGAGGACCATGCCGCACGGCTGCTGCGGGCTGCTCGCCGAGTAGATCGCCTGGCCGGCCGTCATCGGGCTGCCACAGTGGGCGCGGTAGAGGTGGCGCTTCACCTTGCCAAGGTACTGTGTCCGGGCGACGATCTCCTGACCCGGATAGCACCCCTTGCGAAAGCTGACCGCTCCGAGCTGCTCGAAACCCGCCATTTGCGGCACGAACTCCTCCCTGGTCGGCCCGCTGATCAGCGGCACACCGGCCTCGATGTCGAGCCACTGCCAAGCCGCCGCTGCGACCGGGCGCGCCTGCGTCTGCAGTTGCCGCCACAACTCCGCGGCTGCCTCGATCTTGACGAGCAACTCGAAGCGACGGTTGTCGAGACGGACGATCAGGGCAGCCGCGGTGGCGGCCATGCCCAGAGGGGTGGCAGGAACTGGCAGGCCGGCGGCGCACAGCGCTCGTTCGGCCTGCGGCCCCGACACGCCGAGCAACTGGCGCTCGCCGGAGCGGTCGTCGATGCTCAGCTTGCTGCGCAGGACGAACATCGACAGGCGCTTGTGGATGAAGGGCAACAGGTCGGCTGACAGCTGCAGGAAGTAGTCGGGTCCGCAATGAAGGACAAGGAAGCTGGCGAGCATCCTGCCCTTGGCCGAGCACCATGCCGAATGCTGCGCACTTCCCTCGGCGAGGTGCTTGACATCGCTCGTCAGCTGACCGTGCAGGAAGCTCGCTGCATCCGGGCCACTCACCGCGAGCAGGCCGAGGTGGTCGAGAGGCGCCACGACCGTCGCTTCGCGAGCGGCAGACAACTCGCCCGTCGCGTCACCAAAGTCGGTAACCTGATCGTGGTCGATTCGTGCACCTGAAGCACGCAGCAACTCCTGCCAGTTCGCGTTCATCATCTTCTCATCTGGTTGGCCGGCGGGCCGGTGGATGGTCCTCCGCGGGGCGCAGCCGGCAGCGGCGGCCGGCTGGCCGTGCCTTCGGGGCGCCGGTGGGTAGGGCGAGTTTCGGCTATTATAGGGCGACTCGACGGCCGCCCCACCACCATTCCTACTCCAGCCCGCCAGCCCGACCGCTGCTCCGGACCGATGCGCAAGACCGTTCGCCTGTTGCTCGTTTTCTCCTTCCTGACGCTGCTTCTGGGCGCCGCTGCCGCTGTCTACGTGGCTCTGATTCCGATCAGCCTGCCGCGCGAGCAGGTCGAGTTTACAGTTGCCCCGGGCGGCAGCCTGCGCACGGCGGCTCGCGAGATCGCCGCCAGCGAGGTCGCGGTCGAACCGTGGGTACTGATCGCACTCGCAAGACTGATGGGCGTCGAGGCTTCGATCAAAGCCGGAAGCTACCAGATCAGTCGTGGCACGACGCCACTCGAATTGCTGCGCAAACTGACGCGAGGAGACTTCACGCAGGCCGAGCTGACCTTCATCGAAGGCTGGACTTTCCGTCAGATGCGCCAGCGCCTCGACGCCCATCCGCATCTGCGCCACGAGACCCGCTCCCTGAGCGAGGGCGAGATCATGCGCATGCTCGGTGTTCCCGAACAGTCCGCCGAGGGCGCGTTCTTTCCCGATACCTATCTTTTTGCCAAGCGCAGCAGCGATCTCGAGCTGCTGGCGCGTGCCGCGCGAGCCATGCAGCGACACCTGCAACAGGAATGGCAGGCGAGGGCGGATCACCTGCCGCTGCGCGATGCCCATCAGGCTCTGATCCTCGCCTCGATCATCGAGAAGGAGACCGGCCGTGATGAGGATCGTGCGCAAGTGGCAGCGGTGTTCATCAACCGCCTGCGCCTGGGGATGCCCTTGCAGACTGATCCGACGGTGATCTACGGCCTTGGCGATGACTTCGACGGCGACCTGCGCAAGCGCGACCTGCTTGCCGATACGCCCTACAATACCTATACGCGCCGCGGCTTGCCACCCACACCGATCGCCATGCCCGGACTCGCTTCGCTGCAAGCGGCGCTGCACCCAGCGGCAAGCGACGCGCTCTACTTCGTCGCTCGCGGCGACGGCAGCAGCCACTTCTCGCGGACGCTGGCGGACCACAATCAGGCGGTGCGGCGTTACCAGAAAGGGGGCCGACCTTGAACCACGCACAGGCCCGTTCGCGCGGCCGTTTCATCACCTGCGAAGGCATCGACGGCGCTGGCAAGAGCAGCCACATCGCGACCATCGTCGCGTTCCTGCGCCGGCGTGGAGCCACCGTCGTCAGCACGCGCGAGCCAGGGGGTACCGCGCTTGGCGAGAAACTGCGTGCGCTGCTCCTGCACGAAGCCATGCACCTGGAGACCGAGGCGCTGCTCATGTTCGCAGCCCGCCGCGAGCACATTGCGCGAGTCATCGAACCGGCTCTCGCGCGTGGCGACTGGGTGGTCTGCGACCGTTTCAGCGACGCAACCCATGCCTATCAGTGTGGTGGGCGCGGTCTCGACCCGGTGAAGTTCGCGCAACTCGAAAGCTGGGTGCACCCGCTGCTGCAACCGGACCTGAGCCTGCTCTTTGATCTGCCGGCGGCCGTTGCGGCCCGGCGCATTGCTGACCAGGCACGCGACCGCGATCGCTTCGAGCTGGAGCAGTTCGAGTTCCACGAGCGAGTCCGCCTCGCCTACCTCGAGCGGGCGCGGTCGGCGGCGCAGCGAATCACGGTCATCGACGCCGACCAATCCCCGGAAATAGTCTCGAAACAGATTGAAGAAAGACTTGCAAGCTTATGTTCATGAACATTATCGATCTGCACGATTCAGTCTGGCAGCAGCTCATGATGCGGCGTGACCGACTGCCGCACGCGCTCCTGATGTGCGGTCGGCAGGGGCTCGGCAAGTTCGACCTTGCCGTTGCCTTGGCCGCCTCCCTGCTTTGCGAGGAGCGGCGAGATTCGGGCGATGCGTGTGGTCAGTGCCTGGCCTGCGGCTGGCTGGCCCAAGGCAACCACCCGGACCTTCGCCTGCTGCAACCACAGTCGCTCGCCGTGGTCGCCGGCGATGCCGGCCAGGAAGAAGACCTCGCTGGAGCGAGGAAGCTGAGTCAGCAGATCACGATCGATCAGGTACGGGCACTCGACGACTTCCTGCACGTCGGCACCCACCGTCACGGCGCGCGCGTGGTGCTCCTCAACCCGGCCGAGGCGATGAATCGCGCAACCGCGAATGCTCTTCTCAAGTCACTTGAAGAACCCATCGCAAACACATTGTTCATATTGGTTTCCAGCAACCCACATCGCTTGCTGCCGACGATCCGCAGTCGCTGCCAGACCGTCAGCGTGCCGTTGCCGCCGCGAGCAGCTGCAGCCGCCTGGCTGCACGACGCTGGCGTGGCCGAGCCGGATGACTGGTTGGCCCTGGCTGCCGGTGCGCCGCTCCTGGCGCTCGCCCTGAGCAGCAGCGGCGAGCGGAGCCTGGTCGACGCACTTCTGGCCGAAGTCAGCGGCGGGGCGGGAGTGGATCCGCTTGCGTCGGCAGCCATACTCGAGCGGGCCATCAAGAACGAGAAGCGCCCGGCGTCGCTGCGCAGATTGCTCGAGTGGGCACAGAAGTGGTTGTTCGACCTGCTTCTCGCGACCGAAGCGCTGCCGCCGCGCTATTTTGTACGCCAGGCGGCGCTGCTGCAGGGCCTCGCGCGCGGAACCGACAACCGCCGGCTCTTGGCATTCAGCCGAAAAGCGCTACAATGCAAGGCCCAATGTGAGCAGCCCGTGAACAATCGACTGTTTCTCGAGGACTTCTTTCTCGGCTACGTGCAGGTTTTCCGAAGCCCGCGCGGGTTGTGATGCAATCATCGCGACCCAGGGTTAATGAACGAGTGAGGCATCAGCGAGTGAGCAACGGACTTCGCTCAACTGGGCGAGCGATCGCTTCCAAGTGAAGATGGCAGAGACCGACATCGGCAAGGCAGCGCCTGTGACGCCGCCGCGCCCCAGCGTTCTGTCGCTGAACATCAACTCGAAGTCGGCACTCTACGCGGCCTACATGCCGCTGTTGCGCAATGGCGGCATCTTCATCCCAACAACCCGCAACTATTCGATTGGTGACGATGTCTTCATGCTGCTGTCGCTGATGGACGATCCCGCCAAGCTGCCGATCGCCGGCACGGTCGTCTGGATCACTCCGGCTGGCGCTCAGAACAGCAAGGCACAGGGAATTGGCGTGCAGTTCAAGAACGACGAAAGCGGCGCCGAGGCACGCCGGCGCATCGAGGGTCTACTGGGCGGTGTGATGCAGTCGGGCCGCCCGACGCACACCATCTGATGGCCGGCCGATGTTGGTTGACTCGCACTGCCATCTCGACTTTCCGCAGCTGGCCGATGACATCGAGCAGATCATCGGGCAGATGCGTGCCAATGACGTCGGTTGCGCGCTCTGTATCGGCGTCACCCTGGAGCGTCTGGCCGGGGTTCTGCAGCTGGCCGATACCTGGCCGATGCTGCTGGCAACGGTTGGTGTACACCCGGAGGAAACCGGCGTCCGCGAACCAACGGTCGAGGACCTGGTGGGTCTTGCGGCACACCCGCGAGTGGTGGCGATCGGCGAGACCGGACTGGACTACTACTGGCACAAGGATGCTCCGGAATGGCAGCGTGAGCGCTTCCGTACCCACATCCGGGCAGCCCGCGTGACCCGCAAACCGCTGGTGATCCATACCCGGGAAGCGGCAGCCGACACGCTGCGGCTCATGGCCGATGAGGGCGCCGGTGAGGTGGGCGGCATCATGCACTGCTTCACCGAAAGCTGGCAGATCGCCGCGGCAGCACTCGACCTCGGCTTCCACATCTCGCTCTCCGGCATCGTCACGTTCAAGAAAGCGCTCACGGTCAGAGAGGTCGCTCTGCGCGTGCCGCTGGATCGTCTCCTGGTCGAGACCGACTCACCCTATCTGGCGCCGGTGCCCTGCCGTGGCAAGACGAACCAGCCTGCCTACGTCCGCCATGTCGCTGAAGAGGTCGCACGCCTGCGTGGCCTCAGCTATCAACAGGTCGCCGACGCGACGACGGCCAATTTCTTCAATCTCTTTCCTGAAGCCCGAACAAAGGTTGCCCAATGAAGATTCTTGCGTTCCTGTTTGCGTTGTGGATTCCGACCATGGCCGCGGCCGGTGCCTATGAAGACATGGAGGAGGCCCTGATCTCCGGCAATACGGCCTGGGCCATCCAGCTGATCAACCGCGGCATGGACGTCAATTCGGTGGACGCAGCCGGCAATACGCTGCTGATGCAGTGCGTGCAGCGCGAGAACCTGGATTTTCTCGACTATCTCGTGAAACGGCGTGCACGGCTGAACACCCGCAACCGCAACGGTGAGACCGCCCTCAGCCTGGCCGCCTACAAGGGCCTGCTGCCTTTCGTCAAGCGCCTCGTCGAAGCGGGCGCCGACGTCAACCTCTATGGCTGGTCGCCCCTGATCTACGCTGCGTTCAGCGGCCGTACGGCAGTGGCCGAATACCTTCTCACCAAGGGAGCTGAAGTGAATGCGACGACCCCGAACGGGTCGACAGCGCTACTGTTCGCCGCCCGCTTCGGACACATCGAGATCGTCGAGCTGCTGCTGCAGAACAAGGCGGACCCCAACATGGCCAATGATCGGGGGGCAACGGCGATCGACTGGGCGCTGAAGTCCGAGAATACCGACATCGCAGACCTGCTGCGCAAGGCTGGCGGACGCGCCGGCACCCCGCCGGCGAACCCGGCTTCACGCTGAAAGAGCGTTCAGGGGTCGGACGACCACCTTGCCCGTGTTCAGGGTGCGACTGAGGATCCGGTAGACCTCCGGATCGAAGTCCTGTCGGAAGGGTCCGGCAGCCAGCAGCGTCTGCAGACCCGCATCGTCCTGCACCGTGCCGAGCAGCCGCCAGCGGTGGACGACGTGGATGTCCTGGCGCATGCCGAAATCGTCGCGCTCGATCAAAGCGACCGGGCCGCGGTAGGACCAGTTTCTGATCTTCAGGCGGGCCAGCGCGCTCATCAGTCGAGCGCCGTGCTGCAGCGACGATTCCTTGCCGATGCAGGCGCCGCGGCAGTTCTTTTGCCGATAGGCAGTGCACGCAGCGACCGCTTGCTCGATGCCGAGCTGTTTCTGACACAGTTGATGCGCTTCGGCCAGCACGCGCAGCGAGCGCTGCGCTTCGCGGCGGTTGACGTATATCCCGAAGAGGTCGTCGGCGACAGCGAAATCCAGTTCGTCGGCAAATACCAGTCGCAACCTGCAGTCGCCCGATGCGGGCGAGTGCAACTGCCAAGAACAGAGCTCGTTGGCCGGCGGCAGGTGCCGGGCGGTGCCGCCGCTGCCCGCCGCTGCTTTCGCCGATGTGGTCAGCGGCGCCGAGCGCGCGTAGCGCAGCTCATGCAGACGCGCACCCAACTCGCCGGCCGCCTCACGCCACTCGATTCGCCAGGTCTCGCGGTAGAGCGCCTTGTCGCGGCTGCCGGCAGCGAAGTGAGCGAGCACGTGGTGCCGCAGGTTGTCGCTGCGACGCGCGAGCAGGAGGCGACCGTCCGCACCATAGAACGCGTAGGCGCCCGGCGCCTCGGGGAGGTCGTCGAGCGCGGTCGGATCGAGTTGCGGTGGCAGTTCGGGACGGCCGACGATCGCTCCCACGGCATCGCTGATCGTCGCTGCGGGCAGCTGACGGTGCCAGCATTGCCAAAGGCTCCAGAGCAGCCGCGCGTCGGCAAGCGCCCGATGCCGCCCGCCGCCTGCAGTCAGACCATGCCGTTCAACGAGCGTGTCGAGGTTGTGCCGGTGATGCTCGGGGTAGAGCTTGCGTGACAGCTTGACGGTGCACAGGCTCGGCTGCCGAAAGTCCACCCCGATCCGGCCGAATTCTCCCTTCAGGAAACCATAATCGAAGCGCGCGTTGTGCGCGACGAACAGTCTCCCGCGCAATCGATCGAGCAGTTCATGGGCAATCTGGCGGAAGGTCGGTGCCGGTCGCAGCATGGCCTCGCTGATGCCGGTGAGACTGGTGATGAACGGCGACAGCGGCACCCCGGGATTCACCAGTACACTCCATTCGCGGACACCGGTCGAGTCGACCTCGACCAGACCAATCTCGATGATCCGGTCGTTGGCGAAGTTGGCACCGCTCGTCTCGAGGTCGACGAAGACCATTGGCTCCGGTGCGAAAAGCCGCGAGTCATCGACCGACATCGCGGCAGCGGTTCAGCGCTGGCTGCGGCTGGCAACCGCGGCGATGGCGTCGGCGAACACTTCGGTCAAGGCGAGCGGGAAATCATGTGCCATCCCTTCGATGACGCGCAACTCCGCGGCAGGAATGTGTGCGGCCACGTCCTCACCGCAGGCGAGCGGTATCAACGGGTCATCGGCGCCGTGCAGCACGAGCGTCGGGGCTTTGATCGTCGCCAGCAGTGCGCGTCGGTCGCCACTGGCAAGAAAGGCCGCCAGTTGCCGGGTCACTCCGCGCGGATGGAAGCCGCGCTCGTGCTCCTCGACAAACTGACTGCGGAGGCGATCCGGGCAACTCGGATAGTCCGGGCTGGCAACCGCCAGTTGGCGCCTGATCGCGTCCTCGATCAGACTCTCCCGGTCGCGTGCCGCAGGCAATGGCGCGAGCAGGGCCTGTGCAGCCTCGGAACTCGGACGCGGCAGGTCCGGATGGCTGCTGGTCGACATGATGCTGGTCAGCGACAGGCAGCGCTCCGGGTAGCGGGCCGCGACGATCTGAGCGATGGCGCCGCCCATCGATGCGCCAACCATGTGCGCTGCCTCGATTCCCAGTGCGTCCAGCAGGCCAATGCAGTCCGCCGCCATGTCCTCGAGCGAATATGGGGCGTCCGGCGCCACGCCGCGTCGTAGGGCACGGCCGATGTCCGGAACTCCCGCCTCGTCGAGCTTGCTCGACAGGCCGCAGTCACGGTTGTCGAAACGCAGCACGCGATAGCCGCGCTCAACCAGAGCTTGACAGAGTTCGACATTCCAGCGGCTCAGTTGGGCACCCAGTCCCATGATCAGCAGGATCGCGGGCGCCGTCTCGTTACCGAAGGACTCGTACTCGATTTGCAGGTTGTTGGCGGTCACGATGGGCATGGCGAGCGGTCCCGGAGATGTGGCTGGCTAGGATATCGACAGCACGCGAATCTACCACTGTTTGCAGCGGCCGCGAACCCGATGCCCGCCGCGAACGCCGCCATTCCGGACCGGGCACGGCATTGCGATGCCTGCTGCGCCGTCGTCGTCGGGAACTGTCGTCCGGCGCAACCAACCGGGTGCCACCGACACATCCGCCCCCACTCGTGACTACCGATAATTTGTATTATGTAAATTTGTAGATTCCGGGTTGCAGCCCTGTCAGCAGGCAAGCCCTTGGTCCTTGCGTGCCTCCGTGTGCCGCGCCGCTGCCCCGCCCCATTCGACTCACAAGCCCCGCGGGTCATGTGGCAGAGCGCAGCGAGCGGGATCCGTTGCTTCAGGGCTGCAGTTCCGGTCGGTCGCGAAAACACTCGAGCGCTTCCGGATTGGCCAGGGCCTCGACATTCTTCACTGGCCGGCCGTGGACGACGTGGCGCACGGCGAGCTCGACGATCTTGCCGCTCTTGGTACGTGGGATGTCGGCCACCTGCAGCACCTTGGCCGGGACGTGGCGAGCTGTGGTGTTGTCGCGAATCTGCTGTTTGACGCGGTCGATCAATGCCTCGTCGAGAACGAGACCGTCGCGCAGCCTGACGAAGAGCACGATTCGCACGTCGCCCAGCCAATCCTGGGCAATCACGAGCGCTTCGACGATTTCCGCCAGTTTCTCCACCTGACGGTAGATCTCGGCGGTACCGATGCGCACGCCGCCGGGGTTGAGCACGGCATCGGAACGGCCGTAGATGACCAGGCCCTCGTGCGCCGTCAGCTCCACGTAGTCGCCGTGACACCAGACGTTCGGAAAGCGGTCGAAATACGCCGCGTGGTACTTGGCACCGTCCGGGTCATTCCAGAAGCCGACGGGCATGGCGGGAAACGGTGCGGTACACACCAGTTCGCCGCGCTCGCCGCTTCCCGCAGCAAGGGGGCGGCCATTCTCGTCGAAAACGCTGACCGCCATTCCGAGACCGCGACATTGCAGCTCACCGCGATGAACGGGCAGCAGCGGATTGCCGAGGGCGAAGCACGAAAGGATGTCCGTGCCGCCCGAGATCGAGGCGAGCAGCAAGTCCGGCTTGATGTCACGGTAGACGTAGTCGAAACTCTCCGGCGCCAACGGACTGCCGGTCGAAAACATCGTCCGCAGCTCGCGCAAGGAATGCGTCAGGCGGGGTTGCAGGCCGGCCTTGGCGATCGCGTCGATGAACTTGGCCGATGTGCCAAAGTGGGTCATGCGCTCGGCGTCGGCGTAGTCGAAGAGAATTGCTCCAGCCGTACCGTCAGCACCACGAGCGAAGGGTGAGCCGTCGTAGAGCAGCAGCGTCGCGCCCGATGCCAGACCGGAGACCAGCCAGTTCCACATCATCCAGCCGCAGGTCGTGAAGTAGAAGAGGCGGTCCCCAGGTCGCACGTCGCCGTGCAGCTGGTGTTCCTTGAGGTGTTGCAGCAAGGCGCCGCCATGGCAATGGACGATGCATTTCGGGACGCCGGTGGTGCCCGACGAAAACATGATGAACAACGGATGAGCGAACGGCAGCCGTTGAAAACTGATCTCACCGGCAACGAAGGGGGCGACGAAGTCGGCATGGCGGATGCCGTTGCGGATCAGCTCGACTCGCGGCGACTCGTCGAGGCAGGAAACGACCACGGTTCGTGCGATGCCCGGCATCTGCCCGACCACCTCGATGTTTCGCGCCATGCAATCCACCGGCTTGCCGTTGTACCAGTAGCCGTCGACGCAGAACAGGACCTTGGGCTCGATCTGCCCGAAGCGGTCGAGTACGCCCTGCACGCCAAAGTCCGGTGACGCCGACGACCAGATGGCGCCAAGCGAAGCGGTGGCGAGCATGGCGACCAACGCTTCCGGCATGTTCGGCAGGTAGCCGGCGACGCGGTCCCCACGGCCGACGCCGGCTACCCGCAGTGCCTGCGCGCAGCGCGACACTGCGGCATGCAGCTCGCCGTGCGAGAGCCGACGGCTGATCCGGTTCTCGCCCCAGAAGACGAGCGCGTCGCCATCGTCACGGCGTCGCAACAGGTTTTCGGCATAGTTCAGCCGGGCCTGCGGGAACCAGCGCGCGCCCGGCATGCGCGTACCCTCTTCCAGGACCGTCGAGCCTGGGTCACCAAGCACGCCACACTCTTCCCAGACCGAAGTCCAGAAAGCCTCCGGTCGCTCGAGCGACCAGCGCCAGAGGGCGGGGTAGTCGGCGCAGTCCACCTGCCAGCGCCGCTTCACCGCAGCCGTGAAAGAGCTGAGCCTTGCTCCTGCCTGCCGTTCAGCGCTTGGTTGCCAGAGTGGCGTTTCCTGCCCCATCGCCCCTCCTCCTCAGGCCGGCAGCTCGGCCCGCAGCGTTTCGGGAATCGGCACCGACTTGCCGCTTGCGACATCCATCCAGACGATCTTCGAGTCGCCGGTGGCGTAGATCGTCGGTGATCCCTGCAGGCTGATCTCGTAGTGCGTCGGCACGCTGCTGCGACCCGGATGCCCACAGTACATCCGGACCTCGACCACCCCGGGATAATTCAGCGGGACCAGGAAAGTGCAACTGGCGTTGATGATCACGGGCGCCGATCCGTGCGGCATGACCCGGAAGCCGAGCCGCTCGAGGAACTCGACGCGGGCCTGCTCCATGTAGCGAAAATAAACCGTGTTGTTGACGTGCCCATAAGCATCCATGTCGCCCCAACGGATGGGGATCAGGCACGTCTGGACGAGCTTTGTCTGGTTCTGCATGGTGTTTCCCACGATATTTACGGCGGTCTTGCCCGCGCCTGGTCGCCCGCCCACTCCCACCGCCAGCCCGCGCTGCAGGGCTGGCGGCGGTGTGTTGCAAGCTGCACCACGCCTCAGAACATGTCTTCCGGCAGCGCGAGCACACCGGCGGCACCATCGGTCACGCTGCTGGCGAGACCACTGGCCTGCGACAGCACGTGGTCGGCATAGAAGCGGGCGGTGCCGATCTTCGCCGGGTAGAAGGGGTCGGCATCGCCGGCATCGATCTTCGTCTGCGCGACCAGCGCGGCACGCGCCATCTGCCAGCCACCCGCAACGACACCGAGCAGCATCAGGAACGGCACGGCACCGGCGGACGCTGCGCGGACATCCTTGCCGTAATTGGCGACGAGCCACTCGCCCGCCGCGGCGAGCGCATCGATCGCCGCCGAGAAGCGTCGCTGCAGCGCGGCGAAGTCGTCGCCCGAACGAGCGCCGAGCTCGCCGGCAACGCCGCGCATCAGGCCGATGACCGCCTGCAGTGTCGCCCCCCCCTCGCGCGCCATCTTGCGGCCGATGAGGTCGTTGGCCTGAATGCCGGTGGTTCCCTCGTAGATCGTCGAAATCTGCGCGTCGCGCAGATGCTGCGCGGCGCCGGTTTCCTCGACGTAGCCCATGCCGCCGTGTACCTGGACGCCGATCGAAGCCATGCTGACCCCGGACTCGGTGCTCCAGCCCTTGACGACGGGAATCATCAGGTCGACGAAAGCTTGGTTGCGCTTGCGCTCGCCCGCATCCGGATGGTGCACGGCGGCGTCGTGCGCAGCCGCAACGACGTACGCCAGCGCCCGCGTTGCCTCGGCACGCGATTTCATGGTCATCAACATGCGGCGCACATCCGGATGCCGGATGATCGGCACCTTCGGCCCGCCGCGAACCCCGATGTCGGTGCACTGGATGCGATCGCGAGCGTAGTCGCGCGCACGCTGGTAGGCCCTCTCGCAAGCCGCGACACCCTCCAGTCCGACGCCGAAACGGGCGGCATTCATCATGATGAACATGTACTCGAGGCCGCGATTCTCTTCGCCGACCAGATGGCCGACTGCCCCCGCGTGGTCGCCAAAGGCCATGATCGCCGTCGGGCTGGCATGAATTCCGAGCTTGTGCTCGATCGACACGCAGTACGCGTCATTGCGCGCACCGAGGCTGCCGTCCGCGTTGACCATGAACTTCGGCACGATGAACAGCGAGATCCCCTTTACCCCTTCCGGCGCGGTTGGCGTCCGCGCCAGGACGAGATGGACGATGTTCTCGGCCAAGTCGTGTTCGCCATAGGTGATGAAGATCTTCTGCCCGCAGATCCGGTAGCTGCCGTCGTCCTGTGGCTCGGCGCGCGTGCGGACGGCAGCGAGGTCGGAACCGGCATTCGGCTCGGTGAGGTTCATCGTCCCGGTCCATACGCCACTGACCATCTTCTCGACGTAGGTTCGCTTCAGTTCCTCGCTGCCGGAGAGGACCAGAGCCTCGATCGCCCCGCTGGTCAGCAGCGGGCACAGCGAAAAGGAATGATTGGCAGACTTCCACATCTCGCCGACCGCAGCCGCAACGACCTTCGGCAGTCCCTGTCCGCCCCACTCGGGCTCGCTGCCGAGCGCCGTCCACCCGCTCTCGGCAAACAGTCTGTAAGCTTCCTTGAAGCCGGCAGGCATGGTCACCGTCTTGTCGTGCCAGCGAGCGCCTTCCTGGTCACCAGGCCAATTGAGCGGTGACAGGACCTCCTCGGCAAAGCGCGCCGCTTCCTCGAGAACGGCGTCGACGAGGTCCGGGGTCGCTTCCTCGCAACCCGGCAGCTGTGCCACCTGCTCGAGTCCGGCAAGTTCCTTGAGAACGAACTGCATGTCGCGTACCGGGGCAATGTATTCACTCATCTGTTTCTCCTTTCATGGCTGTTTTCGGGATGTCTTTCGGGGCACTTCGGAACGCTCAGCGGGCAACATCGTGCGCCGCAGCGAGATCGATCAGGAAAAGGATTTCCTCGGCGATCGCCAAAGGAAAACCCTTGCGCTTGCCTTGCCGGTTGTCGCGCAAGAGATTCTCGAGATAACCGAGGCACTCGGGCTTTCCCCACAGGGCGACGATCTCGTCACGCAGGCGGGGGATGTCCTCCAGTGTCTCGGCTTTGGCGGCGGCGCCGGCAAGGGGGATCAGCTCCAGTCCGCGGCGCCCCGTTTCGTTCTCCCAGGCCAGGATCTCGACGTTGAAGTTGCGGTTGAGCTTGACCGTCAGCGCCTCGAACTCCTTGCGCATGCCGTTGCGCTGGTAGAGATGCAGCAGCCGGATCCATGGCCTGGCCGATTCCTGCGGCAGGGCCGCGATGTACTCCTCGAGCGTTCTCGCGGCGCCGCTGACCCGGCCGAAGGAAAGCATGATCTCCGCCAGTTCGATCGCCGGTGCGGCGCCCCCCAAGCCGTGATCGGCCGGCAGGAGCGGTGCCGCTACCGCCGGCGGCGCTGCGTCGCGCCGTTCTGCGACTGCCGGGGAAACCGTCGCTGCCACGGGTGTCGGTGCGCTAACAGGGACGACGGCGCGGCGCGGCGGCGCCTCGATGGGAACAGCCGCTGCCGCCTCCGGCGTCAGAGAGAACTGCGATTCGCCTTTCGTCGTTCCTGCAGCCGCGTCTTCGCTCGCCACCCCAAGCGGCCCGACGGTCGCATTGCGACGGCGGCGGAAGAGAAACAGCGCGGCCAGCAGAAACAGTACCAGTACGCCGTAGAACAGCCAGTGCTCTTCTTCCGCGGCGGCCGGCGCTGCCGGCGGTGTTCGCACGACGCGCGGCGCTTCGTTCGTCGCTGGCGCAGCCGAGGCCGGCGTGTTCGCTGCGGCGCCTGGCGCATCGCCTTGGGCAGCCGCGCCGGGCGGCGAACCCGCCGACCCGGCGACCGCTCCAGGAAGCCGCGACTCGCCGGCCGCAACGCCGCCCGGGAGGGCCGCCGCACCACCCTGCAGTTTTTCTGCCGCTCTCTTGAGCTCGGCGACGTTGGCTTCGAGCCACGCCAGCTTGTTGCTCATTGTCTCCTGGTCGTCGGCCGGGTCGTTGAGCATCGCGAGCGCCCGTTGTTCGAGACGCAGCAATTCGCGCCCCAGTCCGCTCGCCGGCACGGGCTCGGACAACTCGTCGCTCGCCACCAGTGCCGCTGCATCTCCCTTCGCTGGCGATCCGCGAGCGGCGCGCCCGCCCTCGCCGGCCGTAGCCGGCGCGCGCTGCGGCGGGACAGCGGCCGCTGCTCGCGGCGCATCCGGGAGTGATCCTCGCGTGCTATCCACGTGCGCTGATGCCTTTGCTGCAACCGTGCTGCGCGCTGGCGCCGCCGCCCCCGCCCCCCCAGCAGTCGGGTCCGCGAGCAGGATCGTGTACTCTCTGCTGGCCGACGAGGCACACTCCGAACGAACCGCCAGGCGCACGGCCGGGTCGGCGATCGCTGCCCGGGAGACGATGCTCAAGCGCCCCTGCCCACCCTCGCGCCGATAGCTGAGACGCGCATCGGTGATCCACGGCAGATCATCGCTGGCCGACTGCGGCCGGAACAGCTTCAGGCAGGCGGGGTCGAAGCGCTCGGCGGGGTGCTCGCTGACCTCGATCTCGGCCTGCAGCACCTGGCCTACGCGTGCCGAGCTGTGCAGCTCCCCGAGCATGATGGCATGGCTCGGGGAACCGCCGACGGCGAGCAGCAGGAGCAGGAGCGGCACGCCGGCACGCATCAGGTCGGCTCGCACGGACACAGCGAGGCGTTTCTCGGTGAACTCATTTGCCTCCAGGAAAGAGTGCATCGCTGCCGTCTGCCAGCAACTGCGGTCGATAGACAGCCAGCAACGTGCTCAGCATACCCGACAGCCAGGCCTCGGAGAAACCGAGCAGGAGAAAGTAAGGCAGGTAGTCGTCCGCCAGGTATTGGCCGCTGTAGGTACCCGCCAGCGCGAACACCAGGCTCGACACCAGACCGACGGCGAGGACCGCCAGTGCAGCGGTGAAGAATCCCTTGCAGAAGATGAACACGAACAGGTGGCCAGGCAGCAGACGGTCGACCAGACGGTGGGCGGTGTGGCTGACGCCGACACCGACACCCGCCATGAGCAAGGCATTGAGAGCGAATGCCTGCCAACCCGCGGCACCGTTCAGCGTGACACCGAGCAGAACCACGCTCAGGCCAAGAAAGGCAAGCTGCCAGCCGAAGCAGAGCGTGAAGACCGTCGCCCCGAGCAGGTGCAGGGACAGGCCGGGCTTGACCCCGGCCTGCAGGTGCCAGAGCAGGATCAATGCGACGATCATCGCCAGGAAGGCATTCAGGCGCGAACTGTCCAGCAGCACGCGCCATGGTGCCCGCCTGGCCGCGATCAGCGTCGCGCCGACGAAGAGCAGCCACGCGACCAGCGTCCAGCCGGTGTCGAGCAACCCGTCCGGCAAGTTCATGCTGCCTGCCCTGGCCGTCTCCGCTCAGCCGAGTTCCGCCTGCAGCGCCGGCACGACTTCGAAGAGATCGGCCACCAGGCCATAATCGGCGACCTGGAAGATCGGCGCTTCGGCATCCTTGTTGATGGCGACGATGATCTTGCTGTCCTTCATTCCGGCGAGGTGCTGGATGGCGCCCGAGATGCCGACGGCGATGTAGAGCTGCGGGGCGACGATCTTGCCGGTCTGCCCGACCTGATAGTCGTTCGGCACGAAGCCGGCGTCGACCGCTGCGCGCGAAGCGCCGAGCGCTGCCCCGAGCCTGTCCGCCAGCGGCTCGAGCAGGCGATGGAAATTCTCCCCGTTGCCCATGCCGCGGCCACCCGACACGATCACCTTGGCCGCCGTCAGCTCTGGCCGTTCGGACTTGGTCAGTTCGCGCCCCAGTACGCGGCTCAGACCGAGATCGGCAGCTGCAGGCAGCGTCTCGATGGCCGCGCTGCCACCCTCGCCTGCCGCCTCGAAAGCCGTCGCGCGCACCGTGATGACCTTCACCGGATCGATCGACTGGACGGTGGCGACGACGTTGCCGGCGTAGATCGGGCGGACGAAGGTGTCAGCGGACTCGATCCCCGAGATCTCCGAGATCTGCGCCACATCGAGTAACGCCGCGACGCGCGGCATGCAGTTCTTGCCGCTGGTTGTCGCTGCCGCCAGGAGATGCGAGTAGGAAGCGGCGATGCTCACCAGCAGTGCCGCGACGTTCTCCGGCGACTGGTCGGCATAATGCGGCGCGTCGGTCAGCAGCACCTTGTCGACGCCGCTGATCCGCGCCGCCGCCGCCGCGGCGTCGGCGCAGTTGCTGCCAGCCACCAGCAGATGGATCTCGCCACCGAGCTTCGTCGCCGCGGTCACGGCATGATGGGTCGCCGCCTTGATCGAGCTGTTGTCGTGTTCAGCAATAACGAGAATGGCCATGGTCAGATCACCTTTGCTTCAGTCTTGAGTTTCAGTACCAGATCGGCGGCATCGGCCACCTTGATGCCGGCTGAGCGCTTGGGCGGCTCGGCCGCTTTCAGGGTCTTCAGTCGCGGCGTGACATCAACCCCCAGTGCGGCAGGATTGGTTGTCTCCAGCGGCTTCTTCTTCGCTTTCATGATGTTCGGCAGGGTCGCGTAACGCGGCTCGTTGAGGCGCAGATCGCTGGTGACGACCGCCGGCAGGGCGACCTCGACGTTCTCCAGACCGCCGTCGATCTCACGTGTCACGGTGGCCGTCTGAGCGGAGACGACGACCTTCGACGCAAAGGTCGCCTGCGGCCAACCCAGCAGGCCCGCGAGCATCTGGCCGGTCTGATTGGCGTCGTCGTCGATCGCCTGCTTGCCGCAGACGACCATCTGCGGCTGCTCCCTGGCGCACACCGCCTGCAGCAGCTTGGCGACAGCCAGCGGCTGCAGTTCGACATCGGTCTGCACCAGGATGCCGCGATCGGCGCCAATCGCCATCGCCGTACGCAGGGTCTCCTGACAGTTGGCAACTCCCGCCGAGAACACGACCACCTCGGTCGCAATGCCAGCCTCCTTGAGGCGCACCGCCTCTTCGACGGCGATCTCGTCGAAGGGATTCATGGACATCTTGACGTTCGCCAGATCGACATCGCTGCCATCCGGCTTGACGCGAACCTTGACGTTGTAATCCACCACCCGTTTGACTGGAACGAGGATCTTCACTTTCTTCTCCTTGATCACTACACGCAAAGCAATGCCAGGCGTCGTCCTGCAGGCGACGTCCGACACTCCCGAATTCTGGCCATACGATACGCCGTACCGTATCGTATGGATTGCGTACGGTACCGTATGGACGGCTGGCTGTCAAGACTGCAGTCGGCAGCTTTGGCTTCAGGCTGATAATATTGCCTGACGCGCGGGTTTCAGGAAAGGACCAGATGACGATGAAGCACCGGAACATCAGACCGCGTGCTGCGCTTGGCCGCAACGAGTGGATTCAGGCGGCGATCGACAACCTTGCCGAGCAGGGCGTCAACGGCATGCGGGTCGAAGTCCTGGCGAAGACCTTTGGCGTCACCAAGGGCAGCTTCTACTGGCATTTCAGGGATCGCAACGATCTCGTCGAAGCGGTCCTGCAAGCCTGGCGAGACGGCCGCATCCAGGACATCGAAAAGCAGACCGTCGCCACGCCGGGCGCCGAGGAGCAGCAACTGCTGCATCTGATCGACATCTACTCGGCCACCCGCAACCGCAAGGGCATCTCGATCGAACTGGCGGTCCGTGAATGGGCGCGGCGCGACGCGCAGGCGGCGGCGATCGTTGCCGAGGTCGATACCTGGCGTCTCGAAGCGACGCGCAAGCTGTTCGTCGGCCTCGGCTGCTCGGAGGAAGTCGCGAAGAGCCGCAGCCTGCTCCTCTACGCCTATGTCTTCGGGCAGAGCCTGATGGCTTGCGAGAACTACGATGTGCGCATCGCCGAGTTCAAGCGCTGGATCGCCGAACTGATCGTTCGTCAACACCAGGAACAGCCTGGCACCCCTACCTGAGAACACCACCGTCCATTTTTCGTCGCCGGAGTTTGCCCGATGCCGCAAGCCAGTGCCAGCCCGCAGTTGATCCTCGCTCTCGACCAGGGTACGACCAGCTCGCGGGCGATTCTCTTCGCTCGTGATGGAACGGTTCGCGGCGTCGCACAGCAGGAGTACGCGCAGCACTATCCGCAGCCGGGATGGGTCGAACATGACGCCAACGACATCTGGCGGACGCAACTGGCCGTCGCCCGCAGGGTCCTTCGCGAGCATGGTGTCGCCGCCGGCCAGCTGGCCGCCGTCGGCATCACCAACCAGCGCGAGACGAGCGTCCTCTGGGACCGAGCCAGCGGCGAGCCCTTGCACCGTGCGATCGTCTGGCAGGACCGGCGAACTGCCAGGTCATGCGATGCGCTGCGAGCCGCCGGCCATGGCGAGCTCTTTCGCCAGCGAACCGGGCTGGTGGTCGATGCGTATTTCTCAGGCACCAAGCTGAAGTGGCTGCTCGACAACGTTGCCGGTGCCCGCGCCCGCGCCGAGCGCGGCGAGCTTGCCTTTGGCACGATCGATTGCTGGCTGGCGTGGAAGCTGTCCGCTGGCCGGGTGCACGTCACCGATCCGTCGAACGCCGCACGGACCATGCTCTTCGACATTCGCCGCTGCTGCTGGGATGAGGAACTGCTCGCGCTGCTCGACATTCCGCCGGCAGTCCTGCCGCAGGTGGTCGACAGCAGTGGCGTCATCGCGACGATCGCCAGTGACCTGCTCGGCGCCGCGGTGCCGCTCGCCGGTATCGCCGGCGACCAGCAGGCGGCGACCTTCGGTCAGGCCTGCCTCGCGCACGGCATGGCGAAGAACACCTACGGCACCGGTTGTTTCCTGCTGCTGAATACCGGCAACGAGGCGATGGACTCGCAGCACCGCATGCTGACGACGATCGGCTGGCGGCTGCGCGAGCGGACGACCTACCTCCTCGAAGGCAGTGTCTTCATGGGCGGCGCCGTCGTCCAGTGGCTGCGCGATGGTCTCGGCATGATTTCCAGCTCCGGCGAAATCGAGACGCTGGCCTCGTCCGTTCCCGACAGCGGGGGCGTCTACCTCGTGCCTGCGCACACCGGGCTCGGCGCGCCGTACTGGGATCCGTATGCCCGTGGCGCATTGCTTGGCATGACGCGCGGTACCAGCCGCGCCCACGTCGCGCGCGCGGCACTCGAAGCGATCGCCTTCCAGAGCGCCGAGGTCCTCAGCGCGATGCAGTTCGACTGCGGGCAGCCGCTGCGTGAACTGCGGGTCGACGGCGGGGCTGCCGCCAACAACCTGCTGCTGCAGTTCCAGGCCGACCTGCTCGGCGTCCCCGTCGTGCGTCCGCGCATCACCGAAACGACCGCTCTCGGCGCTGCCTATCTCGCCGGCCTCGCGGTCGGCTTCTGGCACGACGAGGCGGAACTGGCCGCGTTGTGGCACGCGGAGAGGCGTTTCGAGCCCACCATGTCCGCCGACCAGAGGGCAGCGCTGCTCGCGGGATGGCGGCGCGCTGTGGAGCGCAGCCGCGACTGGGCGACTGCGGACTGATCAACCGCGGGGAGAAACGGCCCCAAGCAGCTTGCTCGGCTGCATTACATGTGGGTAGCCACTGCCGAGCGGCGGGCTGGGGGGCGCGAAACCACAGCGCCCTGCCCACCCGCAACCCGCGCCTGAATCAGGGCTTGCGGCCCCGCCCCAGCCACATCGCCGCAATCGCCAGCGCGAGCAGGCTCAACGACTCCGGCTCGGGAATCTGGTTGGCAACCGCCAGCGCGGGTGCAGAAACGGACAGCAGAAAAGCAAGCAACGGCAGAGCACGCATGGCAACCTCCTCCTCGCGAACATCGATGAACGACCACCCCCACTACCTGAGCATTGCTCGGTCCGTTGCAAGCAAGAATCGTACTGGCTCTGGCAATCCACCGATTTAATGTTTTTTTGAGATCACGCATGGGCGCTCTGCGCGCGCGTGTGTAAGATTTTCCGACACCCCGCGGATGTTGCCGCGTCGGCACGGCTGGCGGTGAGTCCTTGGCGCGGGGGGCGACTTGCAGTGGCCTGATCGGCAGCATGCGACGGCAGGAAGCCGGCCGGCGGAATGGTTCATAATCTCGCCGATCGGCACGGATCAGCGGCAGCGGGCATGCCGCCCCAGCCAGCCGCGACACGGAGGGACCCTTGAGCACGCCGCCGCGCCGCATCGCGCACCTCGACATGGACGCCTTCTATGCCTCGGTCGACCTGCTGCGCTACCCGGAACTGCGAGGCCGGCCGCTGGTGATCGGCGGCAGCAGTGCGCAGCAGCCCGTTCTGCTGGCCGACGGCCGCCGCCGGTTCGCCCGCCTGCGCGACTATGTCGGCCGTGGCGTCGTCACCACAGCCACCTACGAGGCACGCGCACTCGGCGTCTCTTCGGCGATGGGCATCATGATGGCGGCCCGCCTGGCGCCCGAGGCGATCCTGCTGCCGGTCGATTTCCCGGCCTATCGCCATTACTCGCGACTCTTCAAGACGGCGGTCGCCGGCATCGCGCCCGATTGCGAGGATCGCGGCATCGACGAGATCTACCTCGATCTCAGCCGGCTGGCCGGCGATTCCCGACCGCTCGCGCAGCGCATCAAGGACGCGGTGCGGCAGGCGACCGGGCTGTCGTGCTCGATCGGCGTCGCGCCCAACAAGCTGCTGGCCAAGATCGCCTCCGATCTCGACAAGCCCGACGGGCTGACGATCCTCGGCGCTGACGATGTCCGGCAACGCATCTGGCCGCTGCCGGTACGCAAGATCAACGGCATCGGCCCGAAGGCGAGCGAGCGGCTGGCTCTGCTCGGGATCGAGCGCATCGGCCAGCTGGCTGAAGCCGACGCCGGTGTGCTGCGGCAGCACTTCGGCCGCAGCTATGGCGCGTGGCTGCTGGCCGCCGCGAAGGGCATCGACGAACGACCGTTGATCACGGCCGCGGAGCCGAAATCGGTCAGTCGCGAGACGACCTTCGAGCGCGACCTGCACCCGCGCGACGACCGCGAGACCCTGAGCGCCGTTCTCGTCGGCCTCTGCTGCAAGCTGGCCGACGACCTGCAGCGCAAGCGATGCCGCGGCCGCACGATCGGCGTCAAGCTGCGCTTTGCCGATTTCCGCGTCGTCACGCGCGACCTGACGCTGGCCCTGGCGACCGACACCGCCGCGGAGATCCTGCGCGCCAGCCGCGAGTGCCTGCGCCGTGTCCCGCTCGAACAGCGTCTGCGGCTGCTAGGCGTGCGGGTGTCGGCACTCGCAGCCGCTGCCACTGCCGACACCCCGCGCCTGCCGCAGCAGGGTGAACTCGAACTGCGCGAGCGCGATCGCCAACGATGAATCCCCTGGCCCGGCAACAAAGGCCTTCGCGGACGGCTCAGGCGGCAGCGCTGCCGCCCAGCGTGAGGCGCAGATCGACCGTCCCGCGATCGGCACCGCTGCGCTGTTCGAAGCCGAGTTTGCGCGCCAGCCCCTGCATGCGCAGGTTGCCGTCGAGGGTCTCGCCACGCAGTTCGCCGATGCCTTCGCTGCGACAGTAGCGAACGAGGCTCTGCAGCAGCGCCGCGCCGAGGCCCATACCCTTGATCTCCGAGGCGACGACGATCGCGAAGTCGGCGACCGCCTTGCCCGGTTCGCTGACGGCGCGCACCTCACCGAGGACGCGCTCGCCGGCGGCGCCCGGGTTCTCGATCGCCACCAGCGCCATCTCGCGGTCGTAGTCGATCTGCGCAAAGCGCGCCAGGCGGACGCGCGGCAGACTGCGGATCGCGTCGAAGAAGCGCATCCGGGAGTCCTCGGGGGCGAGCGAATGCAGCAGTTCGCCGAGCAAGCTTTCGTCCTCCGGGCGAATCGGCCGGATCGACAGCCGCCGGCCCTGCCACTCGAGTGGCTGTTCGAGCTCCTTGGGGTAAGGGCGGATGGCGAAGCGATGGCCAGCAACCGCCGGCGTGTGCGAGGCGATGCCGATGCCGGCATCGATCGCAAAGACGCCGTTCCTCTCGACATGCAGCGGATCGAGTTCGACGCTCACCACCTCGTCGTTGTCGGTCAGCAATTGCGACAGCCGGACCAGCGCCTGGCTGGCGGCCGTCTGCAGTTCGCTGCGCGATTCATCCGGCAGCTTCGCGAGGATGCCGCTGCGCGCCACCAGATCCCGCGCCAGCGTCAGGTTGAGCGGTGGCAGGGCGACGACGACGCGACCGGCGCTCGCGCCGCTGCGCGCTGCCGGTCCGAAGAGGATCAGTGGCCCGAAGACGGCGTCGACGGCGACGCCGAAGCGCAGCGGCGGAGCGCCGCTGCGCGCGGCGCTCGGTCGCACGCGATAGCCGCCGACGCGGGCCGCCGCCTGCTGCGTGCGCAGCGCGCCGCGCAGCCCACGGGCCGCCAGCCGGATGTCGGCCGGCGACCGCAGGTCCACTGCCGTTGCGGTGCAATCGGCGCTGCCGCCGCCGACCAGCGCGAGATCGACGGGGTAACCCACCTCGTCGGCAGCGAGGATCGCCGCCTCGATGCTGCTGCTGACCGGGTGCGCGGCGAGGACGATGCCGTATGCAGCCAGCAACCGGCGTGCCTGCGCCACCGACAGGCTGCCGGCACGCGCCGCGACGGCCTCGCCAACGGCGCTGCGCGCAGCGGCGAGATCGGGCGCGAAATCCTCGGCGCGGGACGCCGGCAACTGCAGCAACAGGCGGCGGTTGTGCAGGTAGCTGAGAACGCCGAGGAACACCGCGATCGCCCGTTCCGGCGATTCGTGGCTGATCACGCCGTGTTCGGCAGCGACCCGCTGCGCCGCAAGCATCGACTTGCCGCCGACCCAGCAGGTGAACACGTTGCGCTCGCTCTCCCGGGAAACCTTGCAGATCGCCTCGGCGACCTGCGGACCCGGCGCGAACGGTGACGGCGAACAGACCGTCAGCACGTTCTGCGTACCGCTGTCGGCGAGCACGCAGGCCAGCGCCGCCGCCCATTGCCGCACCGTCACGTCGGCCGGCAGGGCGATTGGATTGGCCAGTGACGACCGCGTCTGCAGCAGTCCCTCGAGACGCTTGCTCGTCTCGCGCGACAGCTTGCCGAGCTTGCCGCCGGAACGCAGCAGCGTTTCGCCGGCGATGCGCCCGAGACCATGCCCGTTCGCCAGGATGGTCAGGCGCTCGCCGCGCAGCGGACGCATGCGGGCCATTCCCTCGATCGCCTCGAAGACGCCGCCGAGGGTGTCCACACTCACCCAGCCGGCGCGCCGCAGCGCCGCTTCGTAGACCTCGTCCGGCGGAAAGGCTGGATTGCTGTCGCCCGCCAGCGAGCGGCCACGGATGGCGACCACCGGCTTGTGGCGGGCGGCAGCGCGCGCTGCCGACATGAACTTGCGACCGGCCGGCACGGTGTCGAACTGCACCAGGATCGCCTTCGTCTCGCCGTCGCCGGCGAGCCAGTCGAGGACGTCGGCGAGATCGACGTCGAGCCCCGAGCCGAGATGGAGGACGGTCGAGAAGCCGATGTCCTTGCTGCACGCACGATCGAGAATGGCCGCCGTCATGGCCGTCGAATGCGTCACCAGCGCGATCTTTCCCGCCGCGATCGCCACCGGCGCCGCACTCGCGTTGAGATGCTGCGCCGGCACGACGAGGCCGCCACTTCCCGGTCCGAGCACGCGCATCAGGAAGGGTCGCGCGGCAGCGAGGATGCCCCGCTGCGCAGCGGCGATCTCGTTGCGGTGCATGCGGTGCCACAGCCACGGCCCGACCACCACGGCGCGCGTCCCCAGATTGCCGAGCTGTTCGATGATCGACGGCACCTTGTCGAGCGAGGCACAGATGACGGCGAGGTCGGGAACCGCTGCCAGCGGATCGAGGCGCACCCCGGCAGGCAGCAGCAACAGCTTGCGCTGGCGGGCGACGACCGACATTACCGGGCCACTGAAGCAGCCACCGGCGAGGTTCGACCGCACCACCTCGGCGTAGCGGCTCGCCTCGTCAGGCTCGGCGACGATCGCCACCGACGCCGGGCGGAAGAGGAACTCGAGGTTGCGTACGGTCATCGCGGTATCGTCGGCAGCGGTCTGGGCCTCGGCCTTGATGCCAAGGCCCGCTGCCAGTGTGCCACGTCCGGCGGGATTATGCGAACGACGCGTCGCTGGCAGAAAGAACCGCGGCCAGCGACCGGCAACCGCCCGGACGCCCGCCGCCGGCCGCTTGCCCGTAGGGCGCCCGCGCCCGGGCCGCCGACGCCTAACGTACCGCCGGCGCGCCAGGGCCACCCGGCCCGCGCGGCCCGCCTGGCCCGCCTGGCCCGAAGCGACCGCCCTGCCCCATCCGCTCGAGCCGCGCCTGGACGAACTGCCGTGCCTTTTCCTTCTGCGCCGCATCGAGGCTGTCGTACACCGCCAGCCAGCGCTCGCGCCCCAATTCGCGCTGCTTGCGCGCCGCGTCGCGGACATCGTCCATGCGCGTCAGCACCGCGCGCAGATCGGCCCCCGGCTTGCTGACCAGTGCCAGCACCTCAGCCCGCTGTTGGCGCATCTGCTCGCCGACCTCGCGCATGCCGTTGCGCGTGAACTGCTCCGCTTCCTGCCACAGCGCCTCCTGCCGCGCGTCGAGCTTGAGTTCGCCATGCAGCCGCGACATCTCCTGCAGGTGCCAGCCCATGCGCTGCTCCATGCGCGGGCCGCCGGCGCCACAGGACTCGGGTCGCATCGCCAGAGCGCTGCCAGCGGCGCCGAGCGACAACAGCAGGGCAACGAGGACAACGCGGGGTTTGAACATCGATTTCATTTTCTGACTCCTTTTTCGTTGGCTGGTGATCAGCGATCGCCCGTCCGCGGGAGGCGTCGTTGCCGTCCCGCTGGCGATGGAGCCATTCTGCCGCGCCGCCGGTTGCAAAGAATTGCGCCGGCAGCGGCCGCCGATTGCAAATTGTTGCCTCGCCGCAGGTCGCCCGCAGGCGTCGCATAGAATGGCAATCATCACCTGCCCGGGGCACGCCCATGAAGAAGATCCTGCTGATCGACGACGACGCCGAGCTGCGCCAGTTGCTCGCCACCTACCTCGGCCGCCATGGTTTCGACACGCTGCTGCTGCCCGACACGCGCCAGCTCGACGCCTTCATCGAGCGCTATCAGCCGCTACTGCTGGTCCTCGACCTGATGCTGCCGGGCGAGGACGGACTGGCCGCCTGCCGCCGCCTGCGCGCGCGCGGCGAGACGCGGCCGGTGATCATGCTGACCGCGCGCGACGAGCCGGTCGACCGCGTCATCGGGCTTGAAATGGGCGCCGACGACTACCTCGGCAAGCCCTTCGACCCGCGCGAACTGGTGGCGCGCATCGAGGCCGTGCTGCGCCGCGCCGCGCGGCCGCCGGCGGCGCCCGATCCCGATGGCGGCATCGTCCGCTTCGGCGACTGGCTCTTCGACCGCGGCGCGCGACAGCTGTCCCGCGGATCGGAGAGCGTGCCGCTGACCAGCGGCGAGTTCGCCCTGCTCAACACCCTGGTGGCGAACGCCAACCGGCCGATGAAGCGCGAGCGCCTGCTCGAGCTGACGCGCGGCGAGAGCAGCGAAGCCTTCGATCGCGCGATCGATGTCCAGATCCACCGCCTGCGCCGGCTGCTCGAAGTCGATCCGGCGCGCCCGCGTTACCTGCAGACGGTCTGGGGCGTCGGCTACGTCTTCGTCCCCGACTCGGCGGGCGACGGTGCGGCATGAAGCTGCGCCTTTTCCCGGCGTCGCTCGCCGGCCGCACCGTCCTGCTGGTGATCGCCGTCATCGCCGTCGCCGAGCTCGCCACTTTCTCGCTGATCGCCCATTTCCGCCGCGGCGCGCACGTCAACCAGACCGTGCATCTGCTCGCCGGCCAGGTGCGCCTGCTGCAGATCGTCCTGCCCGGGCTCGACGCCGGCGCCCGCGCCACGCTCGGTGCCGCCGACGCCGGCGAGCTGCAGTTGCGCGCCGATGGCGCCGGTGTCCCGCCGCATCGCCCGCGCTTCCCGTTCGCCCGCCGCCTTGCCGACGCGCTCGAACAGCGTCTCGCCGAACCGGTGCTGCTGCGCCACGCCGGACCCGGGCAACGCAGCGGCCTGTGGGTCGGCTTCACCGCCGCCGGCGAGCGCTGGTGGCTGGTCCTGCCGCCGCCGCGCCTCGAACCGCAGGCGCTGCCGAGCGAACTCTGGCCGTTCCTGGCGGCGACCCTCGCCGCCGTCCTGCTGATCGCCGGACTCTTCGTGCGCAGCATCGTCGGCCCGCTGGCGCGGCTTGGCGAGGCGGTCACCGCCACCGGCGACGGCAGCGCGCGCACCGTGACGCCACAGGGGCCGCGCGAAGTGCGGCAGCTCGCCGAGCGACACAACGCCATGCTCGGCCAGCTTGCCGCCGCCGCCGCCGAACGGCGCGAGATGATCGCCGGCCTGACGCACGACCTGCGCGCACCGCTCACCCGCCTGCGCCTGCGCCTCGAACTGCTCGCCAGCGACGGCGAGCGTGCCGGAATCGAGCGCGACGTCGACGACATGGAGCGCATCGTCGGCCAGTGCCTCGCCTTCCTGCGCAGCGAGGGCGGCGAGGAAGCGACCAGCGCCGTCTGCCTGGCGGCACTGCTGCGCGAGGAGACCGGCCGCCAGCGCGAACTCGGGCGGCCGCTGGCGCTGGCGATCGACGATTCCGCCGAGCGCTGTCGTGTCGCGGTCAGCAGCGGCAACCTGCGGCGCATCTTCGACAACCTCATCGACAACGCGCTGCAACACGGCGCGCCGCCGGTCGAGGTGGGACTGAGCGTCGCTGCCGATGGCGCCGCGCTCCTCAGCGTCCGCGACCACGGACCGGGAATCGCCGGCGCCGACCGGCAGCGCGCCCTCGAAGCCTTCGCGCAGCTCGAACCGGCGCGCGCCACCAACGGCAGTTGCGGCCTCGGACTGGCGATCGTCCGCCGCATCGCTGCCGGCTGCGGCGGCGAGCTGACCCTCGCGGACGCGCCCGGCGGCGGGCTGCTGGTCGTCGTCAGGCTGCCGGCGAGCTAGCGCGCTTTGCCGCGACCCTCGCGCCGATCGGCGAGCTGCGCTATGCTCGCCGCCACCAGGCAGCGAGCTTGCCGCCGAGCCGGAACTTCCCACCCGCCAGCGGGCCCAAGAGCCTGCTTTTGACAGGAGATGCGCAGCATGAACGAGCAGGAACAGAAGGCCATCCTCATCCTCAGCCTGATGGCCGCCTTCGCCGACGGCAACAAGAACGAATCCGAGCGCGCCGAGCTGAAACGGATTGCCGATGCGCTCAGCGGCGAAGGATCGATCAACCTCGCGGCGCTCTACCAGGACGTACTGCTCAAACGCGTCTCGCTGCCGGCGGCGGTCGCCATGCTGAGCAGCCCCGAAGCGCGCCAGCTCGCTTTCGAGATGGCAGTCTGCGTCTGTGATGCCGACGGCGTCCAGTCGCCGCCCGAGAAGCAGTTCCTCGCCGACCTGCGGGCGGCGCTGGCGCTCGACGCGCAGCAGTCGGCGGCTTATTCGCAACAGGTGGAAGAGATCGCCGCATTGCCGGTGGCGTGGGGCCACAGCGCCGGCGAGTCCCCTGCCGGCGCGGCGGCGGCACCGGTGGCTGCCGCTGCCGGCTACGCCTCGACGATGAGCGAACAGGAAATGGACAAGGCCATCCTCAACGCCGCGATCCTCAACGGCGCGCTCGAACTGCTGCCCGAGTCGCTGTCGACGATGGCGATCATTCCGCTGCAGATGAAACTCGTCTATCGCATCGGCAAGTCGTACGGCTTCGAACTCGATCGCGGCCACATCAAGGATTTCCTCGCCACCCTCGGCGTCGGCCTGACCTCGCAATATCTCGAACAGGCCGGGCGCAAGCTGCTCGGCGGCCTGCTCGGCAAGGCCGGCGGCAAGATGCTCGGCAAGATCGGCAAACAGGCGGTCAGTTCGGGAATGAGCTTCGCCAGCACCTACGCCCTCGGGCACGTCGCCAAACGCTACTACGCCGGCGGCCGCAGCTTCTCGACGCAGACGCTGCGCGACAGCTTCGACCGCGTCCTCGGCGAAGCCAAAGGCCTGCAGACGCGCTACCTGCCCGAGATCCAGGCGCGCGCGCGAAGCCTCGACACGGCGCAGGTCCTCGACCTCGTTCGCCGCGGCTGAGCGGCCCTGGGCGCCGACAGGCAGCCAGCGACGGTGCCGCCGCGGCTGCTCGCACGATGCTGAACTTCGACAACCGCTTCCTGCGCGAGCTGCCCGGCGAAGCAGCGAGCGACCCGCTGCCGCGCCAGGTCCTCGGCGCCCTGTGGTCGCCGGTCGAGCCGACGCCGGTGGCGGCGCCGCGGCTGCTCGCCCATTCGCGCGAGGTGGCGGCGGCGCTCGACCTCGACGACGCGGCAATGGCCTCGCCCGAGCTGCTCGCCGCCCTCGCCGGCAACCGCCTGCTGCCCGGCATGGCAGCCTATGCGAGCTGTTACGGCGGGCATCAGTTCGGCCAGTGGGCCGGGCAGCTCGGCGACGGCCGCGCGATCCTCATCGGCGAGCTGATCAATCGCCGCGGCGAGCGCTACGAACTGCAGCTCAAGGGCGCCGGGCCGACGCCCTACGCGCGCCGCGCCGACGGTCGCGCGGTGCTGCGCTCGTCGATCCGCGAATTCCTCTGCAGCGAGGCGATGCACCACCTCGGCGTGCCGACGACGCGCGCGCTGAGCCTCGTCGCCAGCGGCGAAAGCGTCATCCGCGACATGTTCTACGACGGCCATCCGGTCGCCGAGCCGGGCGCCATCGTCTGTCGCGTCGCGCCGTCGTTCACCCGTTTCGGCCACTTCGAACTGCCGGCGGCGCGCAACGATCTGGCGCTCCTGCGGCAACTCGTCGCCTTCACCATCGACCGCGATTTCCCCGGCTTCGCCAGTGACACGCCGGCGGCAGTCGTCCGCTGGTTCAGCGAAGTCTGTGAGCGCACCGGACGCCTGCTCGCGCACTGGATGCGCGTCGGCTTCGTGCACGGCGTGATGAACACCGACAACATGTCGATCCTCGGCCTGACGATCGACTACGGCCCCTACGGCTGGGTCGACAACTTCGATCCCGGGTGGACGCCGAACACCACCGACGCCTCCAGCCGGCGCTACTGCTTCGCCCGCCAGCCGGCGATCGCGCGCTGGAACCTCGAGCGCCTCGCCGACGCGCTGGTGCCGCTGCTGCCGCAACCCGACGATCTGGCAGCCGGCCTCGAGCGCTACGACGAGAGCTACGCCGCTGAATTCTGCAGCGCCTACGCCGGCAAGCTCGGCCTGCGCGAGTGGCGGCACGACGATGCCGAACTGCTCGAGGATCTCTTCGACCTGATGCACCGCGCCGAGATCGACATGAGCGCGTTCTTCCGCGCGCTGGCCGGCATCGACGCGGCGCAGCCACAGGCCGCAGTGCTCGCCGACGCTTTCTACCGGATCGACCTGCGGCAACGCCACGCCGCCCGTCTCGACCGCTGGCTGCAGCGCTACGCCGCCCGCCTGCAGCTCGACGCGCTGCCCGCCGGCGAGCGCGCGGCACGCATGAACGCCGCCAACCCGCGCTTCGTCCTGCGCAACTACCTCGCGCAGCAAGCGATCGACCGCGCCGAGGATGGCGACCCGACGCTGATCGGCGAACTGCTCGAAGTCCTCCGCCGGCCCTACGACGAACAACCCGGCCGCGCCGCGTTCAGCGCCCTGCGCCCCGACTGGGCGCGCCACCGCGCCGGCTGCTCGATGCTCTCGTGCAGCTCCTGAACAGCGAAGAGCGGCTGCAGGCGCGCTAGAATGGCGGCGACACGCCGCGCCCGTCCTCTTGCCGCCCCAGGATCCGCCATGCCCTTCACGCCCGAACTCGTCGCCGAACTCAACACCCTGGTCCATTTCGACCTCGACAGCACCCAGCAGGGAATCAAGATCCACAGCACCGCCGACCCGGCGATCATCGCCGCCACCCGCCGGCTGCACGCCAAGGGGCTGCTGACGCAGGTCGATGGCGGCTACCTGACCAGCCTCGGCCGCGACGCCGTCGAACACGCGCGCGCCGCGCTGACCATTCTCAGCTCGCAGCCCGGCCACTGAACGCCGCCAGCGGCGCCGCCTGCCGCTGCCGAACCCAGCTGCCCGCCGCGGCAGCCCTCTCGCCTGCTGACTGAAGGACCCCAGCCATGCAACGCCTGATCCTCATCATGCTTCTCGCCCTGAGCCAGCTCGCCGCCGCCGGCGAAGCGCCACCGCGGCCGCGCGTCGGCCTCGTCCTTGGCGGTGGCGGCGCCCGCGGCGCGGCGCACATCGGCGTCCTCGAGGTCCTCGAAAGGCTGCGCGTACCGGTCGACTGCGTCGCCGGCACCAGCATGGGTGCGCTCGTCGCCGGCGTCTACGCCAGCGGCATGGCGCCGGCGGAAATGCGCCGCGAACTCGCGAAGGCCGACTGGGACGCCCTCTTCCAGGACGCGCCGCCGTTCTCCGACCGCAGCTTCCGCAACAAGGTGAAGGACAAGCGCTACCTGCCGGCGTCGGAGACCGGCGTCGGCGAAGACGGCCTGCGCTACCAGACCGGAATCGTCACCGGCCAGAAGATCAAGCTCTTCTTCAACCAGCTCGTCGGCGATGACCGCGGCCTGCGGCGCATCGAGGACCTCGCGCTGCCGCTGTCGATCGTCGCCACCGACATCGTCCACGGCAAGCGCGTCGTCTTCCGCAGTGGCTCGCTGTCGTCGGCGATGCGCGCCAGCATGTCGGTTCCCGGCCTGATGTCGCCGGTCGAACTCGACGGGCAGAAGCTCGTCGATGGTGGCCTCGTCGACAACGTGCCGATCGGCGAAGCGCGCGAGCGCTGCCAGGCCGACGTCGTCATCGCCGTCAATGTCGGTTCGCCGCTGCTCAAGGCCGACGAAATCGGCAGCCTGCTCAGCGTCGCCGCACAGATGATCAACATCCTCACCGAACAGAACGTCGTCCGCTCGCTGGCCACGCTGAGGCCGAGCGACATCTTCATCCAGCCCGACCTTGAGGGCATCACCGCCGGCGACTTCAAGCGCACCTCGGAAACCGCCGACCGCGGCGTCGCCGCCGCCGAAGCCGCTGTCGCCCAGCTCAGCCGGCTGTCGGTCAGCGCCGCCGACTACGCTGCCTGGGTCGCGCAGAAGCGCGTCGCCCCCGGGCCGCTGCCGCGCGTCGACGACATCGAGATCGCCGGCCTGCAGCGGGTTCATCCGGTGATGATCGAGAAGCACCTGCGCCTTGGCCCGGGCGAGATCCTCGACACGATGAAGCTCAACGATTCGCTCAACAAGGCCTACGGCGACAGCTACTACGAGAACGTCGACTACTCGCTGATCACCACGCTGCGCGAGCGCAACATCCTGCGCGTGACGCCACAGGAGAAGAGCTGGGGCCCCAACTACCTGCGTTACGGCGTCAACCTCGACACCAACTTCCAGAGCGACTCGACCTACACGCTGCGCGCCGCCTATCACAAGACGCTGATCAATCCGCTCGGCGGCGAACTCGTCTTCGGCGCCGAGATCGGCTCGACCAACGCCGTCGATTTCGATTACTACCAGCCGCTCGACCCCGCGCAGCGCTACTTCTTCGAGACCAACCTGCGCTACGGCAGCCAGCTCAGCACGCTCTACGAGAACAACGACAAGATCGCCCAGTACCGCGTCCTGCGCGGCAGCGCCAAGGCAGTTGCCGGCATCAACCTCGGCACGCTCGGCCAGATGCGGGCCGGCTGGGAGCACAACCTGTGGGATCCGAAGCTGAACATCGGCTCGCCCTTCCTGCCCGAGGAGTCGAAGATCTACGGCGGCTGGTTCGGCCAGATCGACCTCGACGAGACCGACCGCCTGTACTTTCCGACCAACGGCTGGTTCGCCGGCAGCCGCTACTTCGACTCGCCGGCCGAGGACTACAGCCGCCTCGACGCGCGCGCCGGCGTCTATCACAGCATCGGCGACTGGGTCCTCAGCGGCCGCCTGACCTACCAGGGATCACCCGTCGGGCAACTGCCGGTCTACGACGCCGGCTCGCTCGGTGGCATGTTCAACATGACCGCCTTCGGCGTCGGCCAGCTCAAGGGCGACGACATCCGCTACGGCAACCTGCGCGCCGAGCGCATCATCGGCCGCCTGCCGCTCGGCCTGCGCGGCGACCTGCGCGCCGGCCTGATGCTCGAAGCCGCGCGCATCGGCACGCCCTACACCGAGACCCAGCTCAAGGGCTGGATCAACTCGACGGCGCTCTACCTCGGCGGCGAGACGCCGCTCGGACCGGCCTTCCTCGGCTACGGCTACTCGAGCTCGGGCGGCGGCTTCCACAACCTCTATCTCTTCCTGGGGACGCCTTGAGGAAGATGTCCACGGCCTCGTACAGAAGCAGGAAACCGTCGCCAACCGGCATGACCATTGGCACACCTCTGGGCGGGAACGTGATGACCATTGCCCCCATCGCGTGCCCTCTCCCGTGGTCGTGAACAGGGAGATTCGTGCGTCGCCGACGCAACAACCGTCACATCAAGTGCTCCGCGGCGCCACGGCACGCAGCCACATTTTCTCGACTGGCCGCGTCATGTTCCTGGGCAGGAACTCGACTTCCGGATGACTGTTCGCATAGACCCGGAACAGCTCGTCGGCGAAAGCCTGCCCGATTTCCGGCACATCCGAGAAGTCGAGTATCACTGTCCGGAATCGGTCGAACCGGGCGATCAGTCTCCTGGCTTGGGAACGGGAGATCAGCTCCTCGTCACCGAATCTCGCCAGCCGCATCGGCACGATGGTCTTCGAGAAGTCGTAATCATCAGGCGCATCAGTGAACCGGGAATAGACTTCCGCGGTGCTTCGGCCGGCATTGAGGGCGATCTCCATGAAGACTGCCGTCCCATCGGTGAACACGCCCGGCGCCTCCTGCAGCCAATCGTGACGCGAGCCTGGGTCGTGGTTGAACTGCAGACCATTGGCACTGATCTCGAAGGTGTCGAACATGCGCGAGGTGAAGAAGACCCCCTCGCCCGTGTGCTTGCTCGGGTCGGTCGTCAGTTTCCCCTTCGCCAACTCGAAGAGCGCCTGTCGCATGTCCGGCAGACCCAGTGCACCGGCAATCCTGGCGAAGATTCCGACGCCGTCGTCGGCCACGATCATGCGCAGCGGCTGGCTAACCGCCGACTCGCGAGCCGACGGTAGCGTCCCAGCGAGGCCGTGCCCCGCCGCTCAGCGTCCCGCGTTACGGCCGAGCAGGCTGCGGACTTCCTGATTGGCCGGCAGGACGTAGTCGTGCGCGGCGAGGACTGCGTTGCTGACGGGTTGGACGATCTTGAGATTGAGGTAGACGGCGCTGGCGCCGACGGCGTAGCTGCCGAGGATGATCGCTTGCGCCTTGTTCATGCGCGCGATGTCGCTGATCTCGCGGGTGAGGATAAGTTCGCCTTCGCCGCGGCGCATGTAGATGGAGCCGCGCAGCTTGAGTTCGACCATCTGCCAGCCGCGCTGCGAGAAGCGAGCGGAGAGCTGTTCCGAGACCAGGCGGCCGAGGGTCGAGGACTGTTCGAGGGCATCGATGTTGACGACGGTGGCAACGATGAGCGGGCCGCCGCCGGGGTTGCCCCCGAACTGCGCCATGAGGGCGTCGGCGGCACGGTAGTTGGTGGCGACGAGCTCGCTGGTGGCTGCCTGGGCGTAGGTGACTTCGGGGGCAGCTTGGCGCGCGGCTTGGTCGGTGGCGCAGCCGGCGGCGAGGCAGGCGGCGAGGGTGAGGGCGACGGTCGGTGCTCTCATCGGTCGCCTCCGACGGGGATGCTGTAGAGCGGAGGCGCTTCGGTGTAGAGGGCTGCGTCGCTGTCGGCGGCGTAGTAGACGGCGGCCACTCGGGCGAGGTAGCGCGTCGCGTCGGCAGCGGAAATGGTGACGATGACTTCGGTCTGCGGCGTCGGACCGGTGGCCGATTCGGAACTGGCCCAGCGCCAAGCGTCACCGGCGCCAACCAAGGCGGCGCCGGCCAAGCCGGCGGCAGCCGGTGTGGCGTTGGCGGCAAGGCCGTAGACGGCCCAGGCACCGGCGTAAACGACGGTGGCGGGCATGAATCGGGCGTTTGGCCGGTCGGGCGAGAATCGGACGGTCTGGACGTCGATGTCGATGGCGATGGCGCCGGCAGCCGGGGCGTGGGCGACGGCGACCCGGTGACGAACGAGAGCTGTGAGGAAGGCGGCGCGGAAGTTCTGCGCGAATGCGGTCTGCTGCGCGGCCGGGCGGACGTAGACGCGCGGGCAGACAGCTCCTTGGTCGGGACAATCCAGGCGCGCGGCGAGAGACTGCACGAGGGCTTCGGCGCTCTTGTCAGCGATGAGGGTCCAGTGTGCCGCGGCCTGGAGCTTGGGCTGCTGCGTGGTGGGAAAGTTGGTGGCGAGCGGCGTGGCGCTGTAGGGCGTGGCGCAGGCGGCGAGCGTAGCGCCGGCGATGATGGTCAGGGCGCACCGCGCCCCGTGCACTTGCTGCATGTGTTCCTCCCTCTGGGTTGGTGTCTCGGCAGCCGCAGCGTAGAGGAAAAAGAAGACGGCCGCAAGTTCCGCGAAGCACCTCGACGGGGAAAGCTCGCCTTGCAACTGCCGAGCGATAGCCAAGCCACAGGCACCGACAAGAGTTGCTTGAGCCGCCATCAACCAACGCCTCCTTTCCCGATCTTGGGCGCCAGCAGGCGGCGGTCAGCATGATGGGCTTCCGGCGTCCCCGCGCTGCATGGCCTGATCGAAGATCCGGTGCGTGCGTGTGTCGTCGGCGGTCAGAGGCCGCGGAAATCTGGGGGCGGAGAGCGCGTGTCAGCATGGCTGCAAGCGCGAAGATTCTGCATTCCCAGCCACACGCCAGCGTGCCCACCCTTTCGCCGCGTCAAGTGTTGGCGTGTCACGCCACCTGGGCCAGCGGGCGCACGATCGCGACCGCCGCGCAGGCGACGGACAGCAAGCCGTCGTCGCCACGCTCGCTCAGACTCGGTTCCTGCAGGCTGCCGACCCTATATGAAAGTCGCCGCAGCGACTCGCGACTGCGCGTTGCTGTGGTCGTCGCGCCACGACCGAATTTTGTTAGCATGTCCGTGCAAGCCCAGCGAGCAGCCAACCTCCAGGACCACACTGCCGACATCGCCGCCGAATTCGCGGTCGCGCACCAGGGGCACGCTGTGCTGGAACCACCGCACCAGTCTTGAATGGGGTCCGGATCATGAACACACAACTCTTGCAGCAGGCGCGCGCGCTCGACATCGATGAGCAGATCGAACTGGTCGAGGCCATCTGGGACGGCATCGTGAGCCGTGGCGCGGTGCCGGCGTTGACCGAAGCGCAGACGACGGAACTGGACCGCCGCCGCGCTGACCACCTTGCCAACCCCGATGAGGTCGTTCCCTGGAATGAAGTCAAGGCTGCCGCCCTGGACCAGATCAGGCCGTGAGGCTGCCCGTCGCTTTTCATCGCGCGGCCCGTGCGGAGTTCATCGAAGGAGTGCGTGGTATGAAAGCAAGCGGGTTGGTCTGGCTCTCGAGTTCATGGCCGAAATCGACGGTTGCGTGAGCTTGGCGGCCGAACATCCACTCCAGTTTGCCATTGTGCGCGAGGACATTCGCCGTGTCGTAAACTCAAGTCACTCATGTTGTAAACAATGAGCGTTCCCGAGAACACCCATGAGCACCCGGATCAGCCATCAGTCGGCGGTGCTTCGATTTCGTCGTAGCGCTCGCAGGCTTGGCCCACCGGCTCGGCTGCGAGGGCTCTTCACAGGCCGCGCATCGCTCTGGCCAACGATCGAGCACGGCGTTGACGGTCCGTTTCCGGATTCAATCAATCCCGGGCGCGCCCGACTGCCGACCCGGGCGACTCGCCGCAGGGGCCGCGGCGTTGGCAGGCGCATCGGCCGTAGGGGCTCCGGCCAGCTCGGCACGCTCCACCAGAATCGGCGGTGGAACGACCACCGGGACTGCCCCATCAAGCCCGACCCCTGGTGTGCAGGTGGCCTGATCGTCACTCGCACTGTCGATGGTACCCCCGCGCAGCAGCCCTGAAGCATCACCCGCGCACCCCAGTCGTAGCAAGGCTTGACGGCCACCGCAAAAAAAACTTTCGCAAAGGGGGGCTAGACAATTTTCGAGGCCTTTGGCAGAATAGGCTGAGGTTGGCGGATCGGCGTTTCTGGTAGAGGTTCTGCGATGGATGTGATGAGGCCGGACGGTTGGGTGCACTGCGGCCGGGAG
>JFAX01000003.1:162653-214284 GCA_000585015.1 Candidatus Accumulibacter adjunctus
CGCGACAGCTGCGCGATCTGTTCGACCAGCTCGGCGTGCGCGGGGCNNTCGCCTTCATCCGAAATTCCTGCGCCGCCCCCTGGCTGGATCCTGCGCGGATGCGCGTGCTTCTCGCCAAACCCTTTCTGCTGCAACTCGAGTGAGCTGTCGCGGACGGCCCCAGGAACCACCCCGCGCGCTGCGCTCGGTGCAGGGAGAGGCTCGCCCAGAGATCACAACGGAGTTCCTGCCACCGATCGACACCCTCTTCACGGACCCCACACCCGCCGAAGATCCAGCCCTCACTTGCCGCCAGCCTCCAGCAATCTGACCGCTTCAGCGGCGAAAGCGGGGGCTTCCGGCAATCGGGGTGGATTCGGCAGGGTCATGCTTCAGGGCTGCCCGCGCAGGCTGTCCCTATGCCTGCGCAATCGGCCGGTGTACAATCTGACCAATTATTTGACCATAAAGGATTGCTCATGCGAGTCGTCAGCCTGGCTGCGGCCAAGGCCCAGCTCAGCGCGCTCATCCACCAGGCCGAGCAAGGCGAGGAAATCCTCATTACCCGGCACGGCCAGCCGGTCGTTCGCCTGTCGCCGGTGGAACGGCCGAAGCGTTCCGTTGCCTCCCGCGCCACGTTCCGCGAGAAGCTGCCTGGATGGCCGCAGGACAGCGCCTCGCTGATCCGAGCCGCCCGTGATGAGACGCGGTAGCGGTGTTCTATCTCGATACGAGTTTTGTCACGCCGCTGCTGCTCACCGAGCCAAGCAGCACCGACGTGGAGGCCTACCTGGGTCAACTTCCGGCGGGCAGCCTGTACATCAGCCACTGGACGGCGCTGGAACTGGCCAGCGTAGTGGCCCGCGAAGTTCGGATGAAACGCCTGTCCGTGGTGCACGCCAACACGGTGCTTGTGGAATTCGACAGTCTCGTGACGGATTCGCTCAACGTGCTGATGCCGACGATTGGCGATTTCGGCCTCGCTCGCGAATATGTCGAGCACTTTGCGGCTGGTCTTCGTGGCGGTGATGCGCTCCATCTGGCGATCGCAGCGAACCACGGCGCGAGAAAGATCCTGACGCTCGATGCGGGTTTCATCGCTGCAGGCAACCAGTTGAAGCTGCCGGTAACGCGTGGCATCAAGCCATAGAACACGACTCGTGCCAGCAGGCCATTCCCATCGCAGCGCTCCGCGCCGCCGTGCATCGCTTTCTCGCAGAAACGGTGACGCAGAAACGGTGACAGTATAGATAATTCCACCAGAAACGGTGACAGTATAGATAATTCCACGGTATTAGCGCATCCGCTCGGCGGCCCGGACGGCGATTAGCGGCGGGCGATGCGCGCGCAGGTGGCGCACTGGATCGAGGTGTTGCGCGGCGAGGCGCCGGCCTTTCGCCCGTTCAGGGTGCGCTGACGATGCGTCTCTTGGTGATCGTCTACGACATCGCCGACGACCGCCGCCGCCAGCGGCTGGCGGGGGTGCTCGGACGGCGCGGCAAGCGCGTGCAGGAGAGCGCCTTCGAGGCTTGGCTGAGCGGCGCCGAGTTGCGCGCGCTGCTCGCCGAGGTGGCGGCGGTCATCGAGCCGGCTGCCGACGCCGTGCGCGCCTATCCGCTGGCGCCGCGCGCGCTGCTGGCGGCGGCGATCGACGCCAGCAGCGACCGCGTCGCGCTCTACGTGCTGGCGCCGGCGGACCAGCGCGACGCGCTGTCACTCGGCCGCGGCCTGCCGGTCGACGACTTCCGGCACGCGCTGCTCTGACGATCGCCGCTCGCCGCTGCGCTGCGGCAGCCTGGCCGCCGCCGGCAAAGCCGGCGACGCGCCGACGCACCGACGCACGCCGTTGCCCCGGCGGCGTCGATCGGCAGCCGGCGGCAGTGGCTGGCGTGGCCGAGAGACGATGCCGCCCTCGCCCTGGCTGCCCCTGGCGGAGGATCCGGGCGGCGATCGCAACCGCGCGCGCACGGCCCGCTGGCGATCCGCTGCGTTGGGTTGTGGACGCCGATCGGCAACTTTGGGATACTCGTACCGAATTGCGGCGCAAAGCACTCGGCGAGGCTTCTGGTGTAAGCCATGTCCCTCGACCATTCCTTGAAACACGGACGCCCCCTACTCGGAGTGACTTCGGATTCATGAAAAATCTGGACGAAGCGGAAGTCCTGGATCTCATATCGCAGGGAAGAAAGGCGACGCAGCACGTGGTGGTCGCGATGCTCGACGAGCTTGAAGCGGAACATCCCGGTGTCTATCGCGTCATCTACGGCGAGCCCCGCGACGCCATTGCATCGATCAACAAGGACATGGCCGACCTTTATGTGGATTTGTCATGCGATGTGGTGTGGGTCTATGACCGGGCTTTCGGCAAGCCTCCGAAAATCGCCAACGAAGAAGACTGGGTGTTAAGGCGCTTGGCGTTGATTGACGCCGAACTCAAGTCGCTGACCAAGGAAATTCCGATGGATGGCCATTTCAGGGATCGGCTGCAAGAGCGATTCGTCAAGAGAAGCATCGAGGCGAATGTGCAGCTTGCCTTGTTGAAGCATCTTGAACAGGAAGTACTGAAGTACGCTTCCTGGAAAAAGCAGCGCAGCCGCGCCGTCCACATGACCAATAACCTGCTGTTCGTGCTGGTTCGACTGATGGGGGAGTTGTACAGCACGCAAACGCCCAAGGCAAACTGATCGCTTGTGCAAGAACGGTGACAGTATCGTCGATTCGTCAAGTTCACAGATTCATTGGCTGAACGGCCTCTGTCAAGATTACGATACTGTCACCGAATCAGTGGTCACCGAATCATGTGGGTGGGCCGATTGTCGTTGATGATGGTGCGGTTCTCGATGACCGTCGGTTCATCCATTCCACAGGCGGCGTACATGCGGCGCTTGGTTGCGTTGATCATCGCCCGGTCATTCTTGATTGAACTTGCCTCGACCTCATAGCTCCGCTGCGCTTCGCGGCACCTCGTGCTGTTCTGCAACTCAGCGCGCAGATCCGCGCTGGTCCGCCCGGTAAGGCCTCCGCCTTGTCGCTGTTCGGCCTCGGCGATCATGCGCCAGTGCTCTGCAGTCACCGCCAGCCCCTTGGCACGAGGGAAGTCCCCGCTACCGAGCGCTTCGGCGACCTTCGCGTCGAGCAAGCGGGCGTTCGCGTCCTTCTGCGGTGCCGCGTACTGCGCTTGCGGCGCGTCCTGCGATGGCCGGGCATTGTCGCCCAGGACCTGTTCCTGTCGCGTCCCACCAGGGCATGGAGCATCCGAGTAGGCAATGGTCCCGGAAGCGGTCCGGCACTTGTAGTAAGTCTGGCCGAACGCCAGTGAAGGGAGAAAGAGCGCGGAGAGAAAGGCTGCGAGTGGTCTCATGAGTCGTCTTGTCGGGTGCCGGGGCAGGCGCTGCGAAACGGTAGCGAGATGCGAGACCGGCCGCGTCGAGCGGTGAAAGTGTCCAAGTCAAGTGCCGGTTGCTCTTCCCATCGCAACGTGATTCGACTGCAATTGGGAAACTGTCACCGTTTCTGTCACCGTTTCTCCACATCGTCATACATAGTGTCTGATGAACTCGTAGTAGGCGCGAGGACCGTCCTTCGAGTGTCGCCGGACGGAGCGGATGATCTTGTCGACGCGGGTATTGAAATCCCGGAGCGTCAGCCCATCGACCTTCTCGACGCGCGCGCGGGCAATCTGTACGCAGCCGTCGACGATGCCATCGGTCAACGGGTTGCGGGCGACCTTCTCGTTCCTGCCGTAGCCGAATGCCTGCTTGACCGCCACCTTGGCGTTCTCCAGACCGAACATGCACAGGGTATCGGTCAAGCTGGGGTGCCGCTCATACTCGGCCTTCAGGCCGCTCTCGATGTCTTGCAGCAAGTCGATGTGAGGGTCGTCGCTGAGGTCCATGGCTGCTAAATTCACAAGGGTGAGTGGGTCGGAAAATTTTCGCTCGTCGTCATGCAGGTCGCGTTGCACGGCATCAGTGTAACCATGCCGGGGCAGCAGCGGCAAGCAGATGGTCGATGCCGGGCGATCCCGCCCGCCCGGCGGCGGAATACTTGCGCTGCGACGACCGCATTGCCTATGCTGAATGCAGGGCGACGCGGCCTTTCCGGCCGGGTCGAGAGGTCGTGAGTCGGGGCGGGCAGGACATGGGTGATGGTGCGGCAGCGGTGGGCGTGACGAGCGACCCGGAGGATCGGCGGCGGCGACTGCAATCGCTGCTTGCCGAACTGGCGGCGCTCGACCTGGAGCGCGACGCGGAGCGCGGGCGCGAGTTGCTGGCGGAAGCCGCGCAGTACCTCGACCGGGTGGCGGAACCGCGCCGCTGGGCGGCCTTGCGCAGCCGTTACGCTGCGCTGTCGGAGGAGATCGACCCGGCGGCCGCCGCCGCAGCCTACCGCGACGCGCTCGAGGTCTGGGATCCGGCCAGCGAACGCGACAGCTGGCTGGCGTGCCACGAAGGCATCGGCTGGCTGCTGGCGCGACAGGCGCCGCTGACGCCGGCGCAGCAGCAGGAGGCGATCGAGCACCTCGAGTGCGCGGTCGGCGAGCGTCCGTACCTCGCGGCGGTCCTCGCGCCGCTGTATCAGTTCCACACACTGGGTGACCCTTGGGCCAACTGGCGGCAGCGGGTCGCCTACCTCGAGCAGGGTGCGGCGCTCATCGATCGCGACAGCGAGCCCGAGCGCTGGGCGAGCGCGATGAATGCGCTCGCGGTCGCCTGCCAGGAGGAACCCGATGCCGACTTCGGCGCCGCGCTCGAACGACGGCTCGCACGGCACGCGCAGGTGCTCGCCGCGTTGCCGGCCGCAGCGACGGGCGCGCGCGTCGAGACCTGGCTCGCGCTCAGCGAGTGCTTCCGCTTCCGCTGCCTGGGCGACGCCGCGGCCAACCTCGCCACGGCCGAGCGCTACGCCCGCGATGCGCTGGCCGCCTGCCCGCCGGCCGCCGGCTGGCGCCTGCGCGCCGAGGCGCTGCTCGCGCTGGCGCGCGTGCTCCTGCGGCCCGGCCGCAGCGACGCCGCAGCGCTGGCCGAGGCACGCGCGCTGTGCGACGAGGCGGCACCGCTCATCGACCCGGCGCTCAGTCCGGCACTGCGGGCGACGGTCGAGAGCTTCCGCAGCGACATCTGCCTCGAGGGCATCGCCGCCGGCGACCTGGCGCAGGTCGAGCCGCTGCTGGCGCACGGACAGGCCGCGCTGGCGCTGTTGTCGGCGCCGGAAGCGCTGCGCGACCGCCGCGTCGTGCGCCAGGTGATCGCCGACGGCCTGTTGCTGGCGGGGCGATTCGAGCAGGCCGCAGCGACGCTGCGCGACGCGCTGGCCGACGCGACGACGGCACTCGCCGAGGCGAGCAGCATCGCCGGACGCATGGAGCGGATTTGGGAGTTCCGCGATTCCGCCGCCCTCCTCGCCCACTGCCTGCTGCGCCTTGGGCGTGACGACGAAGCACTGCTCGCACTCGATCGCGGCAAGGCCCTCTTCTGGCGGACGGATGACCGCGACTGGACGCGCGCCGATCTCGCCGGCCTGGTGCCGGCCGGCGGGGCGCTGCTCTGCGCCAACTTCGCCGCCGATCCCGGCGCCGTCACCATCGTCGCCGCGGGTGGCAGCGAGACGGTGTGGCTGCCCCACTTCGGGCGCCAGCGCCTGCTGCAACTGCAACGCGGTGATGCGCATGCGACGGCGCTCGGCGGCTGGCTGCTCGCCTACCATCAGCAGCATGCGCAGGCGGCGGCGTGGCGGCAGATGATCGACGAGACCGGCCGCGTCCTCTTCGACGAGCTCTGGCGGCCGCTTCTGCAGCGGCTGCCGGCGCTCGGCGTCGCCGCGGACGGTGAACTGCTGTGGTTGCACCAGGGCGGCAGCAGCGTCTTTCCGCTGCACGCGGCGTGGTACGCGGACGATCGAGGCGAGCGACACTGGCTGCTCGACGAGCATGTGATCCGCTACGCGCCTTCGATTCGCGCCCTCCTCGCGGCACGCCCGGCGAACGACGGTCGCGCGTCGGCGCTGCTGGTCGCCGATCCGCTGCGCGACCTGCCCTTTGCCACCGTCGAGTGCGCCTGGGTGCAGCAGGCGCTCGCCACGCCGGCCACGCTGCTCGGCAACGACGAGGCGACACCGGCGGCAGTAGTCGCGGCGCTCGGCCGCGTCGACATCCTGCATCTCGCGACGCACGCGCGCTTCGACCTCCAGCGCCCGCTGCAATCGTGCGTCTTCCTCGCCGGCGGCGAGCGGCTGACGATCGAATCGCTGCTGCCCGCGCTCGCCGGCCGGCCGCCGGCGCTGCTCGCCCTGTCGGCCTGCGAGACGGCGATGGCGCGCGTCGCCTCGACCCCCGACGAGTCGCTCGGCTTTCCCGCCGCCTTCCTGCACGCCGGTACGCGCAGCGTGCTCGCCTCGCTCTGGCCGGTGGACGACGTCGCGTCGGCCTTCCTCGTCGGCCGCTTCTACCGCGAACTGGCCGGCGGCGCGAAGCCGCCGGCATGCGCGTTGCGCGACGCGCAGCACTGGCTGCGGACGGTGAGCGTCGCCGAACTGATGGCGCTCCTGCGGACGGCGAAGGAGCTGCCGCCGCCGGCCGGTCCGCTCGCGGCGGCCACGCGCAGTGCGTTGCGCAGTCACGCCGCGGACCACCGTCCGTACGCGGCGCCGTGGTTCTGGGCGGCATTCATCATTTGTGGAAGGGAGTGAAAAATGAATGAGGACCTGCAACAGCTCGCCTTGCTCGACGCACTGCTCGGCAACTGGGACGGTATCCACATCCGCCTGGGCGATCCCTCGCCGGCGCTGCAGGCGTCGTTGACGGCGCTGGCCGGGCGCCTGGCGACCGCTGCGAACGCCGACGCCGTGGCGCTGATCCTGGACGAGCTGCTCGACCTGCTCGAGGGGACGCCGGCCTACGCCTTCGTCCGCGAGCTGATCGTCCGCAGTCAGCTGGCTCTGGGCAAGACCCGCGCACTCGGCAGCGCCGGTGCCGTCTGCGCGCCGCTGGCCAGCGCCGAGGCCGCTGCGCTGGCCGGCGACGGCAGCGCGCGGCTGGCCACCGCCATCAGCGCCGAGGCCGAGCCATGCGCGATCGAGATCCATTTCGCCACCAACCGGCAGCTCGCGAGCGCCGGTGAGGAGCGCTTCACGGCCGACCCTGCCGGCCAGCTGGCGTACGGACTGGCACGCGTCACCATCCCGATCGATCGCCACCGCCTCGGTCATGTCGAGCAGCGCGCGTGGTGGAACCGGCTCGGCGACGCGAAGGACAAGCGGCGGTACGTCGTACTCGGCGAAGTCGAGGCATTGTCCGGCGACGCGTTCCTCAGCCGGCTCGCGGCCGAGCCCGAGGCCGCCAACAGCCTGTTGGTGTTCACCCACGGTTACAACGTCAGCTTCGAGGAAGCCGCGCGGCGGGCGGCGCAACTGGCTTTCGATCTCCGCTTTCGCGGCCGCGTCGTGCTCTTCAGCTGGCCGTCCTGCGGCTCGCTGCTCGGCTATGGCGCCGACGAGGAGCGCGCGCTGCTCTCGGCGCACACCTTCCGCGGTTTCCTCGAAGCGCTCGCCGACGGCCCGTGGAGCCAGGTCCACCTGCTGGCACACAGCATGGGCAACCGCGTGCTGCTGCACGGGCTGGCCGGCGACGCCTGGCCGAACGGCAAGCTCGCGCAGGTGCTGTTCGTCGCCGCCGATGTCTACGTCGATCTTTTCCGGCAGCAGTTTCCGCGCATCCGCGACGCCGGCGCGAACTACACCTCCTACGCTTCGCAACGCGACCGGGCGCTGTTCTTCTCTTCGCTGCTGCACCGGGGCGAGCGCGTCGGTGCGATCGACGGCACACCGTTCATCACCGAAGGCCTCGAGACGATCGACGCGACGGCGGTAGGTACGAGCCTGCTCGGGCTGGGGCTGGGGCACAGCTACTTCTCTGACCGGCGCAGCCTGCTGACGGACATCGGTATCCTCGTCGGTGCCGGGCTGCCGGCTTCGCAGCGCGGTCTCGCGCAGTCCGACCGGCCGCGCTACTGGTACTTTCCGCGCTGACGCCGGCGTCGTCCGGTCGTCCGCCGCAGCCTCCTGCGCGTCGACGGCGGTCGCCGCCTGCAGGCTCAGCTGCCAGTCGGGCAGCCTCCTGCCGATTCCGCACTCCTGGTTCTGGCCATGCCGCATCGGCGAAGGCCATTCGCGGTGCACGGACGCCGCAAACGAAAGCGGCCGGGTCGGAAGCCGACCCGGCCTGCTCAGTCGTGTCGCAGAAGGACGCTTACTGGCGGCGACGGCTGGCGGCAAGACCGGCCATCGTCAGGCCCAGCAGGAGCATGGTGCCGGGCTCCGGGACTTCGTTCGATACGGTCGTACTCGTGTCGAGGCCGAGTGCGATCGATCCCAAGCCACCGGGAACCTCGTTCTTGACGACCAGCGCGAGCGAGCTGAACTGGCCCGCGATCGGGGCGAAGGCCAGCGCGATGTTGGTCAGGCCCGTGCCGTCGGCCGATGACCAGCTCCAATCGCCGACGTCGACATTGTTGACCAGCACGTCCCAGTCTACCGACTGCCCGGACGACAGTACATTCTGCGTCACATTGAGATTCATCGACAGCGAGCTGGGGTTGAACAAGCCGGTGGCGAAGTAGTTCTCCGAGACGAGGTCGCCGCGGGCAACCGACCAGAAATAGCCGATTTCCGTTGCACTGATCGAGCCAACCGAACCGACGACCGTAGCCGAACTCGTCGGGAACTGGACGGTTACACTCGCCGCGGTGGCCGCTCCGGCGACGGTGAGGAGCGCGGCAGCCAGGATGCTTTTGCGGAAGGACATCATTTTCTTCTCCATGGTAGTTGGTTGGGCAATCGCGCCTGGATTGCGGCACAACAACCCTGGCACGTTCCGTGCCAGCAGCTGAAAAATGAATTCAAGTGCCTGTTTCCATTGAATGGTGCGATCGCTTTCGTGGCACGACCGAGCCACCGTTCGGCACCAGCCTGTAAATTTCTTCGACAGACTCGAGCCCGCGGGAAGGTCGATCCCGCGGTCACGGCTGGCGCGGTACAAGCGCCAGGTGTCGCGCGCCTGGCCGTGGATTCGCGGCTTGCCGCACTCGTGAACACCAGGCAAAGCGGCGGGACCGCCACTCAGCAAAGCTCGGCTGCGGTGTGGAACGACGACGAAGAGGCCGCTTGTGGCACCGGAATCAGATCAGCCGCACCAGCTGCTTGCCGAAGTTCTGCCCGTGCAGCAGGCCGATGAATGCCGCCGGCGCGTTCTCGATTCCGTGCACGATGCTCTCGCGATGGCGCAACCGTCCGCTGGCGACGAGGCCGCCGAGTTCGCGCAGCGCCGGTGGCCAGAAGTCGAGGTGCTCGCTGACGATGAAACCCTGCAGTTTCAGCCGCCGCAGCAGGATCAGTTGCGCTTCGCGAAGCGGTATCGCCTGGCCATCGTAGCCGGCGATCAGGCCGCAGATGGCGATGCGGGCGAAGGGGTTGCAGCGCCGCAGGACGGCGTCGAGGATCCTGCCGCCGACGTTCTCGAAGTGGCCGTCGACGCCGTCCGGGCAGGCGGCGGCGAGGGCATCGGCGAGCGAGCGGGTGTCGCCATGCAGGCGGTGGTCGATGCAGGCGTCGAAGCCGAACTCCTCGACCACGGCGCGGCATTTCTCCGGCCCGCCGGCGATGCCGACGACGCGGCAGCCGCGCAGCCTGGCGAGTTGGCCGACGACGCTGCCGACGGCACCGCTGGCGGCCGAGACGACGATCGTCTCGCCGCTCCGCGGCACGATCAGTTGCAACAGCCCGTACCAGGCGGTGACGCCCGGCATGCCGACGGCGCCGAGGTGGGCCGAAAGCGGGATTGCCGTGCCGTCGACCCGGCGCAGCGCGCCGGCGCGATCGCCATCGACGATCTGGTATTCCTGCCAGCCGCCCATGCCGACGACCCGGTCGCCGACGCGGTAGCGGTCGCTGCGCGAGGCGACGATCTCGCCAACGGTGCCGCCGAGCATCACCTCGCCGAGCGCCTGCGGCTCGGCGTAGCTCTCGCCGGCGTTCATGCGGCCGCGCATGTAGGGGTCGAGGCTGAGATAATGGTGACGCACCAGCACCTGCCCGGCGACGAGCGCGGGCATGTCCGTCTCGACGAGCCGGAAGTTGTCCGCGGTGGCTTCACCGCGCGGGCGCGCAACGAGAAGGATCTGCCGGTTGCGCGTCACGCTCGCTCAGCCATCGATGAAGCGCTCGATGAAGCTGGCGACCTTCGCCTTGCCGACGAAGATGCCATAGTGGCCCTCGCAGAGGATGTCGGCTTCGAGCGCCAGCAGCTTGCGCAGCGATGCCCGGTAGTCCCGGACGCTCGATCGCAGCGCGGCGTGGATCGGCCCGTGCACGTCCTGCGCGAAGACGACGCGGCGATCGTCCGAGTCGACGACGAAGGCGACCGATCCCGGCGAGTGGCCGGGGATATGCACCACCTCGAGCGGGCGGCCGGCGAGGAGGATGCGGTCGCCGCCGGCGAGGCGGCGGTCGACCGGGCACGGAGTCAGGTGGTCGCCATACCAGCAGGCGGCGCTGACCTGGCTGTCGCCGGCTTCGAGCCAGGCGGCCTCGAGTTCGTGAATCGCCACCTGCCAGCCGAACCGCCGGCGGAACTCGGCCGCGCCGCCGCTGTGGTCATAGTGGCAGTGCGTCAGCAGCAGCGCCTCGACCTGCTCCGGCTGCACGCCGGCGGCCTCGATGTTCATCAGCACGCGCTCGCCGGCGCGCCCGCTGCCGGCGTCGATCAGTACGGCGGCGTCGGCGAAGTGGACGAGATAGATCGCCGCGTCGCTCTGGTCGGTCTGCCCGGGACCGCCGACCTGGCAGATCTCGGAGGTGATGAAGCGTGTTTGTGGTCCCATCGGTTGACTATTCCCTGTCGGCCTCGGCCAGCGCGGCGAGGAGTTCGCTGCGGGCATCGGCGTGATCCTGGTATTGGTGGCCGCGGCTGCGCGCGTACCAGTAGCGGCTGTTCCAGGCATCGCCCTCGATCTTGTGCAGGATCGCATGGATCCAGCACGCCAGCGGGTCGTCCAGATCCTGGACGATGAGGTGCGCCTGCTCCCAGTCGCCGGCGAGAGTTGCGCGGATGGCGCGCCGGCAGTTGTCGCGCGCCGGGTCGTCGCCGGCCGTCATCGTGACGGCCAGCCGGGTTGCGGCATCGGCGGCGGCAGGCCGGGATGCACCACTGCCGGTGGCGGCGGCTCCGGCGTGTTCGCGAGTGGTCGCGCCGAGGGCAGCGGCGACGGCACGCCGGGATGCACCAGTGGCGCCGGCAGCGGCGACGACGGCTGCAACCCCGCTGGTGGCCGCGGCCGCTGCGACCCCGCTGGTGGCCGCGGCGGCTTCACTTCGATTGGCGGTTGCGGCCGCTGCCACTGCCGCGGTGCGATGGACGCATGCCGCAGCTGGAAGGTCACCGGCCGCGCCCGCAGCAGAACCCGCCCGGCGTGGTCGATGATCGCCGCGTCGAGCTGATGGAACTGGTTGGCTGGCGGCAGCGTGTCACCCCAGAACTCAGGCGGAATCATGAACTCGCTGGCGGTGAAGCGCTGTTCGACCGGCCGGCCGTTGATCGCGACGACGAAGGCGTGCCCTTCGCCGAGCTGCAGCCGCGGTTCGACCGCCAGGCGGACCTCGAACAGCGCGGTATTGGCGACGACGGCGCCGCCATCCTCGGGAAAGGTGATCGCCAGGCGACGGTAGCTCGCGGCCGCCTCTTCGCCCTTGCCGGCTGCGTCGCCGGGCGTGGCGCTGGCCGGCGACGGCGGTCGGCCGATCGGCACCGGCTCGATGACATTGAGTGGTGGCAGGGTCACCGGCCGGGCGCCAGGCTGTGGTCTGTCGGAAAAGACTGGCCCGTTGGCGCCGCGGGTGACGAAAACCTCATCGGCGACCAGCGCTGCCGGCAGCGCAAACGACAGACAGCAGCCGGCGAGCAGGAGGCGGGTGTTCATCGCCGGCTGCCCACAGCCGCAGGGTCCGCAGAGAGTGCAGCGAGCAGCGTGCTGGCGACGCGTGGCGAGTAGAGCATCGCCAGGTGTCCGAGACCGTCGATCGCGCGGTGGGTCGCGCCGGGCAGCTCGAGATTGGCTTGCGGCATCACGAAATTGTCATGCGGACTGTAGATGACCACAGTATCGAGCAGCGGCGCCGGGTTGGCAAGAGCCTGCAGCCAGTCGCCGTGCGGACGCATCTGGCGCGCGTTCTCGCCGGCGCCGACGTAGGCGAGCTGGCTGCCCTGGTGTGGCGTGCCGAGCGTCACCAGCTTCGCCACCCGCGCGCTGCCGCAGCGCTGCAGGTAGCGGCGCGCCACCAGCCCGCCCATGCTGTGGCCGACGAGCAGCAGACGCTCGGCACCGGTCTGCGCCAGCACCTCGTCGATCCGCCGCGCGAGCGGATCGACGTAGTGCTCGATGCTGCTGTAGACCGGTTCGAGGCTGATCGTCGCCACACTCCAGCCCGCCGCCTCGAGCCGCCGCCGCAGCCACCACCAGGCGGCGCGCGAACAACCGTAGCCGTGCACCAGCAGGACCGGCTCTCGCCGACGGCCAGCCGCGGCGCTGCCGGCAGGCAGGCGGTCGGCGCCCATCCAGCAGCGTTCGAGGGGAAAGATGAGGACGAAGCTGAGGACGAAGGCGGCGTATTCGGCGAGCACCATGCGCAACGCCCGCACCATGCCCAGCCGCGGTGCCGGCGAGTGCCAGGCGACGGCAAAGGCGTAGCTCGTCGCGACGAGCAGCGCCCGCAAGGCGAGAACTCCGCCAACGGCGGCGACCGCGGTCGTTGCCGGCGAGGCATCGCAGAGCTGCGTCACGATGGCCACGTAGAGCGCCACCTCGAGCAGCAGCGACAGGCAGAGGGCACGGGCGAGCATGATGCGGCTCGGGGTCAGGGAATCAGCGGCGGCGGCCGCCCCGACAGCTCGGCGGCGAGCAGGCTGGCGTTGCGTGCCACCAGGCCATAGATCGACAGCTGCGGATTGGCGCCGAGACTGGTCGGAAACAGCGATCCGTCGTGAATCGACAGGTTGCCGAGCCAGAAGTGCCGGCCACGGTGGTCCGCGACACCGCGCTGCGGCGCATCGGCCATGCCGCAGCCGCCCATCACGTGCGCGCTGACGACGCGGCAGAGCAAGGGTTTCAGCGGCAGCTCGGCGATTCCCTTCTTCGCCTGCGCCCAGCTCGAATAGAGGGGCGCGGTCTCGTGCACCGGCGTCACCGCGCGCGCGCCGGCGGCGAACTGGATCTCGGCCATCGCCAGCAGCGCGCGCCGGGCTGCCTCCCAGATCACTTCGCCGAGCGGGTAGTCGAGGATCGGCAAGCCATCACGACCCAGCCGCACCTGGCCGCCCTGGCTCTCCGGATGGAAGCCATCGCGCAGCAGCGCGAGGACGACATTGACGCGGGTGAACTCGCGCATCAGCGCGGCGTGCGCGGCGCCGAAGCCCTGCAGCGTCGTCGCGTACAGGACCGGGTGCAGCGGCGGCGTCTCCAGCTTGAAGCCGAGCGGACCATCGATCGCCGCCTGGTGCAGGAAGAAGTCCGAGTACAGCGTCTGCGGCGCGCCGGCGTAGGCGTCGACCCGCTCCGGCATCACCGCCGACGAGATGATCACAGGGTGCAGGAAGGTGCGCTTGCCGAGCAGCCGATGCGGATCGGGAACGCCGCTGCGCAGCAGCAGCGCCGGGCTGCCGATGGCACCGGCGGCGGCGACGAAGTGCCGCGCGCGCAGTTGCACCCGCTTGCCGGAGGGATGGATGCCATCGGGCCGCAACGCCACGCAGTCGAGGGCGCTGATGCGGCCGCCGCTGAAGCGCAGTCGCTCGGCGCGCAGCCGGGTGTACAGCGTCGCGCCGCGGTTCAGCGCCGCCGGGATGGTCGTCAGCAGCATCGACTGCTTGGCATTCGTCGGGCAGCCCATGCCGCAGTAGCCGAGGTTCCAGCAGCCCTTGACGTTGCGCTTGATGGCGCCGACCGGAATGCCCAGCTTCTCCGCGCCGGTGGCGAGCACCTTGTTGTTCGCGTTCGGCGGCGTCTCCCACGGCCGCACCCAGAGCTTGTGCTCCATCACCGCGAACCACGAACTCATCGCTTCGGCACTCAACTGATGCAGGCCGTAGCGGCGCTGCCAGAAGGCGAAGACTTCCGGCGGCGTCCGGAAGCTGCTCGTCCAGTTGACCGTCGTCGAGCCACCGACGCAGCGCCCCTGCAGGATGTTGATCGCCTTGTCCATCGTCTTGCGCGCCGCCGAATCCTGGTAGAGCTCGGGATAGGCCTCGGACTCGAGCATGCGGAAGTCGCTCGACGAGCGCAGCGGCCCCTCCTCGACGAGGATGACGCGCAGGCCGCTGGCGCTGAGGATGTCGGCGGTCACGCCGCCGCCGGCACCACTGCCGACGATGACGACGTCGGTCTCGACCGTCTGCCCCTTGCCGAGGGTGGAGGCGTCGATGTGCTTCCAGCCGGCGGCGAGACCGGCACGGATCGGGTCGTGCATCAGAAGTAGCCTCGCGGTGGGCCAGGGTAGGCAATCGCCTCCCAGGTGTCGGGACGCGCGTACCAGGCGCCGAAAGTCAGGTCGTGCAGCGCCGCGTAGGCCCCCTGCAGCAGCGCCAGACGGCTCGTCCGCCACGACTCGAGGAAGGCGCTGACGTCGCCGACGCCGGCCTCGCGCCATGGCTTGCCGACGCCGGCGAGCACCATTCGCCCGGGCGCCAGCACCAGCAGGCCGAACAGTTCACCGATCTCGCGCTGGCTGGCGACCGACAGGCCGGCGATGGTGCGCGCGATGCCATCGACGGTGAGTGCGACCAGCCGCGACCGCTCGTCGCCCGCCGGCGGCAGCGCGCCGTCGAGCAGCGCAGCGGCGATCGCCGCCAGCATCGCGCGCTCGTCGCTGCTCAGCCGCCGCTCGCCGGCAGCGTTGAGCCAGCCGGAGAAGGCGAGCAGCAGGCTGCCGGCGACGCCGGTACGGATGAACTGGCGACGGCTGACGATCATCGCAACAGCAGCCGCGTCAGGCGGTCGAAGAGCACACCGTAGGGCGGCTTGAAGAGGCCGATCGCCGACAGCCGCGACTGCCGGAAGACCGCCTTGCGCACCGAGAAGGTCGCGAAGCCGGCGAAGCCGTGATAGCAGCCCATGCCGCTCGGGCCGACGCCGCCGAAGGGCAGCTCCTCCTGCGCAATGTGCAGGATCGTGTCGTTGATCGTCACCCCGCCGGACACCGTCTCGTCGAGGACCCGCTCGATGTTGCCGCGGTCGCTGTCGAAGTAGTAGAGCGCCAGCGGCCGCGGCCGCTCGTTGACGTGGCGGATCGCCTGGCCGAGGTCGCGGTAGGGGATGATCGGCAGCAGCGGCCCGAAGATTTCCTCCTGCATGACGCGCAGCCCGTCGTCGGCACCGAGCAGCGCCAGCGGCGGCAGGTGGCGTCGTGCCGGATCGGCGCTCGCGCCCGGCAGCAGATCGACGATCGTCGCGCCGGCGGCGCGCGCCTCGTCGACGTAGCCCGCGAGGCGGGCATACTGCCGCTGATCGACGATCGCCGAGTAGTCGGCGTTGTCGTCGATTTTCGGGTAGCAGCGGGCAAGCACCGCGCGTGCGTGCTGCACGAAGGAATCCTCCAGACCTGCCGGCAGCAGGACATGGTCGGGCGCGATGCAGGTCTGGCCGGCGTTCAGGCACTTGCCGATGATGATCCTCTCGACGGCATGCGCGAACGCCGGACTGCCGACCAGCGTCGGGCCGATGATCGCCGGCGACTTGCCGCCGAGTTCGAGGGTGACCGGCGTCAGGTTGGCGGCGGCCGCCTGCATGACCTGCCGGCCGACCGGCGTCGAGCCGGTAAACAGCAGGTGGTCGAAGGGCAGCGCGGCGAACTCGCGCGCCACCGTCACGTCGCCCTCGACCACCGACAGCTCGTCGTCGGCGAAGTGACGACCGACGAGTTCGGCGAACAATGCGGCGGTCGCCGGGGTGACCTCCGACATCTTGACCAGCGCCCGGTTGCCCGCCGCCAGCGCAGCCGCCAGCGGCGCCGCGGCGAGGAAGACCGGGTAGTTCCAGGGGACGATGATGCCGACCGCGCCGAGCGGCTGATGGCGCACTTCCGCCCTGCCGGGCTGGAACCACAGCGACACCGGCCGCGCCTGCGGCTGCATCCAGCGCCGCAGGTGACGCCGGGCGTGCCGGACCGCCTCGTGGCTCGGGAAGATCTCGAGCAGCCTCGTCTCGGCCGGCGAACGGTGGCCGAAGTCCTGACGCACCGCATCGGCGATCGCCCGCTCGTGGTCGAGCAGCAGGCGGCCGAGCGTCCGCAGCCGACGTTCGCGCAGCGCGCGCGGCGGATTCGGGTCGCTGCGCGCCGCTGCCTGCAGGCGGGCAAAGCGGTTGGCCAACGACTCGGGATGGGGCATGGCTTGCTCCTGGCAGAGGTTCGGTCAGCGGCCAGTGTAGTCGCTGCCGCTGCCGCCGGTTAGGCGATCGCCTCTAAACAGCGCCGATCAGGCAGGGCATAATCCGCCGCCATGGACGATGCAAGCATCTCGATCGAGAAACGGGAGTGCACCGCAGCGCTGCGGCAGCACCTGCAGACGGCCAAGCGCCTGCGCCTGCAGGCAAACAGCGAGCCGGCGGCAGCGGCGAAGCGCCTGCGCCTGCGCGAGTGGCAGGCCGCGCGCCTGGCGCGCACCCATGCCGATCTCCTCGCCAGCCCCCGTTTCGGCGCTGCCGCGCGCTTCTTCCTTTCCGATCTCTACGGCCCGAAGGATTTCAGCAGCCGTGACGAGGAGGTCGAGCGCATCCTGCCCCTGTTGATCCGCATGTTGCCGACTTCGGCCCTGCAAAGCGTCGCCCTGGCGGTCGAGGTCGACGCGCTGTCCGAGGAACTCGACTCGGCGATGGTCGCCGAACTCGAGCGCGCCGGGATGATCGAGCGCATCGACGAGGAGGCCTATGCCGCCGCCTACCGCGCCGTCGGCTGCCGGCCGGAGCGGGAGCGGCAGGTGATGCTGATCCGGCAAACCGGCGAAGCCCTCGACCGCGTCGCCAGGAAACCGCTGCTCGGCAGCATGCTGCGGCTGATGCGCGCTCCGGCGCAGCTCGCCGGTCTCGCCGAACTGCACGAGTTCCTCGACCGCGGCCTCAGCGCCTTTCGTTGCATGGGTCCGGCCGGCGACTTCCTCGACTCGATCGACGGCAAGGAGCGTGCGCTGCTCGCACGGCTGTTCGCCGCTGGCGCCGATCCCGCGCGGTGAGCGTCGTGTCAGGGACTCGCGGATCTCCCTTCTGCCGCGTGCGGGAGAAGGGATGGGGGCTGGGGTCGTCCGGGGTCGCTCGGCCGTCATGACCCTTTGCCTGATCGTCCGCTACACGCTGTGACACAAAAGGCCAACTACTTCACAGATCCCTGGGGTTGAAGTCTGTAGCATTCGTTCTGTCGCCGGGGCACTTCCCTCCCCCCCCCTCCCCCAAGTGGTCCGGCGACGGCTTCACCCGGCCCGCTCAGCTCCCCCCTGGCGGGCCGTTTCTTTTTCTGGCGCAGCGCGCCGGCACCTCCCCTGCGAATTACTTCACGGATCCCGAAGCCGGGAGTCTGTAGCATTGGTGCTGTCGCCGGGGCACGTCCCCCCTCCCCCTCCCCTCCAAGTGGTCCGGCGGCTGCTTCAACCGGCCCGCCCAGTCCCCCCCCTGGCGGGCCGTTTCTTTTTCTCGCGTCGCGCGCGGGCAGTTCGTCCGGCAAACGGCATCTTGCGGCCCGCTGGCCGCAGGTCGCTGCTGCGGCGCGCGTTGCAGCCCGCACGGTCCAGGACGGGGCGAGAGGCAGGCATTTCGGGATGGCCGGGGCGCGCAGGGCGCCCGGCAGGTCAGCGCGAGCGGAGTGGGATCAGGCGATACGGCGCCAGTTCGGCGTCGGCCAGCCGCAGCCCTGTGGAGTAGGCATGGAGCAACGGAGCCGGCGCGATCGACGGGTCGCCGTAGTCACGGAGGATCCGCGCCACGTAACCCCTGGTCTCGGCATAGGGGGGAATCTGGTTGCCATGGCGCATGACTGCCCCCTCGCCGGCGTTGTACGCCGCCAGCGCCAGCGGCACGCTGTTGAAGCGGTCGAGAAGCAGCCGCAGGTACGCCGTCCCGGCACTGACGTTGCTCTCGGGATGCTCGCGATCGACGACACCGAAGCGCCTTGCGGTGGCCGGCATCAGCTGCATCAGGCCGACGGCTCCCTTCGGCGAGATGGCGTCCGCCCGGTACGCCGATTCGGCGCGGATCACCGCATGCACCAGTTCCGGATCGACCCCTTTCGCACGCGCCTGACGTTCGATCAGCGGCGCAAAGGGGCCCGGCGTGGCCACCTGCCGCTGCCGGTTCGTCCCGGCACTGCCCACACGCCCAGCGTGGTTGCCCTGCAGGACATACTGCGAGCGCTCGATGCGCAGACGAAACGGATCCGGCCCCTTCGCCAGCCGGGATGGCGCCTCGTGCGCCCGAGGCTCGGCAGCCGCCGCTGCGCCTGCGACGGCCGGCGTCAGGCCGAGCAGCATCGCTGCCCACAGCGGCCGCAACCGGCAAGGCCAGCCCTCAGTACGCACCGGCATCCCTGAAGACGAGGGTGATGGTGCGGAAGATGATGTACAGGTCGAGCTTCAGCGACCAGTTGCGCAGGTATTCGAGGTCGTAGAGGACGCGACCTTCCATCTTGTCGAGCGTCTGCGTCTCGCCACGATAGCCATTGACCTGCGCCCAGCCGGTGATGCCCGGCTTGACCTTGTGCCGCACCATGTAACCCTTGATCAGCTTGCGATAGGTTTCGTTGTGCGCGACGGCGTGCGGCCGTGGTCCGACGATGCTCATCCTGCCCTGCAGGACGTTGAAGAACTGCGGCAGCTCGTCGAGCGAGGTCCTGCGCAGGATCGCGCCGGCGCGCGTCACGCGGGAGTCGCCGCGGCAGGCCTGCGCGACCAGCGGCCCGTCCTCGCAAACCGACATCGAGCGGAACTTGTAGACGATGATCTCCTTGCCGTCGAGCCCGTAGCGTCGCTGCCTGAAGATGATCGGGCCGGCTGAGTCCAGTTTCACGAGCAATGCCACCAGAAGCAGGATCGGCGAAATCAGGATGAGGATCAGCGACGAGATGATGATGTCGCTGCAGCGCTTGACGATTCCGTTCAGCCCGGCAAAGGGCGTGTCACGCACGACCATCACCGGCACGCGCCCGATGGCGTCCATGCGCGCCTGTATGAGGTCGGTGACGAAGACATCCGGAACGAAATAGAGCGAAGCCGTCGTATCTCGCAGCGCATCGAGCAGTGCGAGGATTCGCGGTTGCGTCGCCATCGGCAACGCCAGGTAGATCACATCGACAGCCTCCTTCTTCGCGTATTCGGCGACATCGGCCAGCCTTCCCTTGAGCTGGTCGGCAGCAATGTCGAGGCGCTCGACTTCGCGGTCATCGAAATAGCCGTCCAGCCTGATTCCGAGCATCGGATGCGCCGCGATCTGTGCCGCCAGGTGCTTCCCGAGGCCGTTGCAGCCGACGATGACTCCGCGCCGTGGCGGCCCACCCGCGCGCAGCAGCAGTGGCATCAGCTGCCGCAGGAGCAGATGACCAATCAACTGCAGCAGCGGCGTCAACCACAGCAGGCCAAGCAGGACTTCGCGCGGAAAAATCTTGTAGAGACTCGTCGCCCAGCCGAAGAAAACCAGCAACGAGGCACTCGCGAACCAGTTGAGAAACACTTCGCGGACGACGTGCCGCAATCGCAGCTGAATGAGGCTCCTGCCCGGAAAACTCAGGGCAAAGAGCAGGACTCCGAGAACAAGATAATGGTTGTAGGCGTCATCGCCGGACCAAGACATGAGCATGACCAGGGCAACAATCTGCGCCGTTGGGTCAACCATTGACTCAAAGAACTGGAACAACGACCCGCCTACCCTGTTGACACCGAAAAATGGTCTGTTTCTGGCCATCGCTATTCCTTCCCGCAAGAATGGGCGCGTTCCGTCACGTCACCCGCAGCTTTTCAACCGGCGCCCTGACGGTGCGGCTGATGAGTCTGTCATCACGCCGCCATTCTATCGGCTGAAAGCGCCGCTACCGTGACGTAGTTCTCACGATGTAAATGTGGCTCATGGCACGATGCACTCCGTCGGCAATGTGGAAGCACGCAGCCCCGTTTGGTAGCGAGAGATTGCCAATGGCTGACTGCTGCCGTCATTGACGATGGCGCTCACTGACCGCGCAGCCCGCGGGCAAGCAGAGAAAGGAGAGCGCCGAACGAGATGCACAGGCATGCAGTCGCGTTGGCCGGAGACCCGTTGCCGATTATCTCCGCGGCCGGTCGGCGCGAGACAGGCGAGTTCCAGAAACAGAGAGACCAGATGATCCTGACTTCATCGGCAAACGACTTCGACAGCGCCCTGTTGGTAAGGACGATGCGCGCCTCGCTGGCGGTGGAGAGCCACCTGAGCCTGTTGCTGTGGTTACAGGGCGATGTCCGTCGGATGATTCCACACGACGTCATGTTTTCCTGCAATGGCTCGCTCGGCAGTGAAGGTCTCCACTATGATATCGTTTCCGCGATACCCGGACTGCGTACCTCGCTGGTGCCGCCGCAGACGCTGCAGATCATTGGCCAGCGCATGCACGAAGACTGGGTCGCGGCGGCCAACAGCGCCGGACCGGCCGCGCTCGGCCGCGATTTCCCGCGCTACCTCGCGGGTACGGAGCCGCACGTCGCACTCGCGACGATGAGGCACGCACTCTGCCACGCCATCTCGGACACACGTGTCCGCGTCGACCACCTCTACATCCTGCTGCGCCAGCGACAGCCCTTCAGCAACGAGGAGCGGCGGCTGTTCGAGCTGCTCCTGCCGCACGTCGACGCCGCGGTGAGCAAGATCGAAGCCTTGCCCAATCAGGCCAGGGCGCGCGCCGGCCAGCCGGCAACCTTCGATTCGTTCGGCGTCAACAGCCTCAGCAACCGTGAGCGCGAGATCCTGGAATGGGTCCGCTGCGGCAAGACCAACATCGAGATCGGCATGATCCTCGGCATCAGTGGTTTCACGGTCAAGAACCACCTGAAGAGCATCTTCCAGAAGATCAACGTCAGCAACCGGGCGCAGGCGGTCGGCAAGCTCGACACACTGAACACTTCCGGCAGTCGCGCCCTCGCTGCGGGCTGAACGCCGCTGGTGGATCAGTCGCTGCAGCACTTCGCCTGTCGATCGTTCACCCAGCGCCGGGAGAACTTCGCCGGTGTGTGCCCAAGAAGCGCGATCGATGGCGGATCAGACAGACTGGAGTTCGCTTCATGGCCAGGATATGAGCCAGGCCGCTGGCATTATCCGGGAATCGGACGCACCCGCGCCATCATGGTCGCGATTCGCTTTCCATAATGGCGCGGATAATGCACTCACTCAGTTGATCAGACGCCCGAGCGGCTGCGACGGCGGGCAATCGCTCCAACCAGTCCGAGTCCAGCCAGCATCATCGCGAATGCCTCGGGCTCCGGAACCGGGGTCGTCAACAGGAAATCCTGATGATTGGCGTTGACCAGCTTGTCGGCGAAAAGCGTCGGCAGGGTCGCATTGATGTTGGCCCATTGCCCGTTCAGGGTGTTGAGAGCGGTTTGCGTGGCGCCACTGCTGGTCGCCACGAAAGTACCGCCAGCAAGATTGTACGTACCACTCGTCTCGTAGATCACTTCCCACACCGCCGACTGCATGGCGGCCGACTTGTCGGGGCTGTTGTTGAAGGTCGGATTGGCCGCAAGCCACGTCACCAGGCGGCTCAGCCCGAGATAGACGGGGTTGGTCCACGCCGTGGTACCGGAAACGATCGAGTACGTGTAGTTGGTATTGAAGTTGAAGCTCTGCGTCAGCTCCGCGCAGAAAGTAGTGAACGCGTTGCCGTCGAGAGTGCCCGAGAACTGGCCGGCTCCCCCGCTATAAGCCGGCGAGGCGACGCTGACACTCGACGGGCCGCCATTGGTGTAACCAGTCAGGTTGAGTTGAGCGGCGCCTGCTGGAGCAGCGAGTGAGGCTGCCAGACCCAGGGCAGCGACCACCTTGGCGATGTTTTTCAGTTCCATGGTTGGTTTCCTTTCCGAAATTATTCATAAAATCATGGTTTGTGATCAGGAAACTGGTTCTTCAGTCCCTATTCCACGGTTCTCAATTTACTGGCGCCCTGCGCCATCGACAATGACCCGATTGGACTAGTCCCAATGGACAGGCTGAATGCCAATTATGTCTCCGACGGCGGCCCGAAGGCGCGGTATGATTTGTGGCGGTTCTCGCCATAATCAGAAAAAGATCATCTTTAGCAATATCTTGGACGACCTTGTTGATTCCCTCTCGAATCACCACCGAGTATCCGGCAGCGGATCTGAAGAAGGAGCCGGGCGGCGGCAAGGTGCTGCGGGCCGTTTCGGCGGAAGCCCGTCTGCAGCCGCTGCCTCCCGGCGCACGACGAGACCGCGCTGAGCCAGGGCCATCGGGCACCTGGCCAAGCCGGCGACCGCTGCTGACAGGCAGCAGCTCACAGTACCCGGGTTTCGCGTCTCCCGGCCGGCAGCCAGCGGAGTACGGCCACCTGCACAGCCTGCAGGCGTTGCGCGGGGTCGCCGCAGTGCTGGTGATGCTCTATCACAGCGGCACCCTGTACGCCGTGCATACGGGGCAGGTGCTCTGGCAGAACGCTTTCAGGGCGGGATTCGCCGGCGTCGACGTCTTCTTCGTGCTCAGCGGGGTGGTGATCTGCTGCGCCCATGCCGAAGACATCGGCAGGCCGCAGCGAGCGCTCCGCTTCATCGTCCGCCGCTCGTTCCGCCTGCTGCCGGTCTATTGGCTGGTGGTGGCGATGAAGGTGCTCAAGGATGGTGCCAGCGTACCGCTGGCGACTGTACTCGGTGCCGTCTTTCTGGTACCGGTGGCACAGCCCTATCTCACGGTCGCCTGGACCTTGTCGTACGAGCTGCTCTTCTACACACTGTTCCTCGCCTGCATCCTGCTACCCTGGCGACGAATCGCCGCGTTCCCGCTCCTCGCCCTGGTCCTGCTGCCGATGCTGCCGTTCGAGGGACCGGCCGACAGCCCGGAGCTGCAACAGGCGGCGCATTTCCTGTTCAACGGCCATTGGCTGGAGTTCGCCTTCGGCGTCGTCGCTTACGGGCTGCTGCGGCGCTTCGGACCCCCCTCGCCGACCGCGAGCTTGCTGCTCGTCGCCGCCGGTGTAGCTGCCTTCGGGACGGCGGCCGTGGTCGGAACGCGGATCAGCCAGTCGCTCATTGGCCAGTTCGGGCTCGTCGCCCACGATGTGGCTGAACTCCACAGTAATCCTGTCCTGGACCGGTCCGTCCACTGCTTCGGGCTGCCCGCCGCTGTGGCCATCCTGGGCCTGATCGCCCTCGAGCGTCACGGCCGCCTGTGGCCGCCCTGCCAGGCAGCTCTGACGTGGGTCGGCGATATCTCGTATTCGCTTTACCTGACGCACGGCTTCGTGATCAACACGCTGCTCGGAGTCGGCTGGGCGCGTGACTGGATCGTGCGCCAGCCCTTGCTCCTCGTCGTCGTCTGGGGAGCTGCGCTGCTCCTCGCCTCGCTCCTCCATCGGCTCATCGAGATACCGGCACTGCGTCTCGGCGGAAAGCTCAGCGGGCGTGGGCGATGAAAGCGACTGACGACGAGGCGGTGTGCAAGGAAGCCCCTGGACGGAGCTGGCGCCACGAAGCGCCGCGTCGTCGCCGCGACCTCCGTCTGGCGTCGAGGCGTCGGCGGCGCGCTGCAACTGCTGCACCGCGCCGAGTCCAGGTGGTTTCAGTGCCCTGACGCAGGTATCAAGGCTCCCGGCAGGCCATGGCAGCGGTTGTCAGCGGATCAGGATCTGGTTCGCGCCAACGATCACACAACCGTCGGGCGCATCCCGCGTGACGACTGCGTTGGCGCCGATCGTGACGTGGTCGCCGATCCTTACCGGCCCGAGAATCCGGGCGCCGGCGCCGACATAGCAGCCGCGTCCGATCGTCGGCGCTCCCTCCGGCTCGGTGAGGCTCTTGCCGCCGATGGTGACCTGCTGCATCACTGTCGTGTTTTCGCCGATGACCGCCTTGCTGTGGATCACCACACCATAGGGATGGGGAAACTGGATGCCTGCGGGAAGATCGCAGTAGACGTCGCTGTTGAGGAAGACGCACACCAAGCGGTGCAGCCGCGGGCGACTTTTCTTTCCCCGGGTGGCCCAGATGAGCAGTTTAGCCGCTGCCGGATTCTCGACTTCCATCATTCACCTCCTCTGCCTGTTCGTCCGCAGGAACCCGCTCGGCGGAGCTCGCGGTGCGTCATGCTGGACAAGTCACGAAACGAAAGAACCTGATCCTGAGACGCGACCCGGCCCATCGTCGCCGGCCGCGAAACCTGCGCCTCGAACGGCGCATACACGGCGTTCACCCGGTCATCCCAGGAGGCAGCGAGCGCCTTCCTGCATGCCCCTTTGCGCAAGCGAAGCAGCAAGCCCGGAGAACGGGCGTACTCGACCAGGGACGCGGCCAGGCTGCGGACGATGGCCTCCTGTCTGACACCTCGCGCCGGGACTGCCCGACCACAGCTCTCGTCCACCATCTCCGCCGGACCACCGAGATCCAGGCAGAGGACGGGCAGGCTGCTGGCAAAGGCCTCGAGGACGACATTGCCACTCGAGTCATGCAGACTGGGAAACACGAGCAGGTCGTGCTCACGGTACTTGGCAAGCAACTCCGTCTGGCTCAGCTGGCCGCAGAAAGTGACCCTCGACTGGATGCCGAGCGCCGTCGCCATCGCCTGCAGAGCGCCATGCAGCGGTCCGCTGCCGACCACGGCAAAACTGATGTCAATGCCGGCAGCAGCGGCCTGGGCCACCGCTGCGAGAGCCAGATGGATCCCTTTCAGATCGATCAGCCGGCCAGCGTAAAGACAGCTCAGCCGGCCGGGCGCAGGCAACCGCGAGCCCTGCACGATGCGTTCGCGGCTGATGCCGATCTCCAGCGAAACGACCGCGCTGCCGCCAGCACTGGCGATCCAGTCGGCAGTCTCGCGCGTCTTGGCGATGACCTGATGCGACTCCCTGAGACAGCGGCGCAGCGCGGGATTCCAGCGTGACGCGAGATTGACCGCATAGCGCAGGAACTCGCCAACGCGCGACCAGCGCTGCGGCATCCCGCGAACCAGCGGCCAGGGGGCCATTTCACCACCGCCGACAGGACCGAAGATGCACGGGATGCCGAGGCGATGGAGCCGTGTCGGCTGCCTCCAGACGCCGAAAGTGAGATGGTGGGCGACGTCGAAGTGCTGCTGCCGGTGAGCGGCGCGAGCGACGTCAAGGATGCCGCGTTGCCAAAGCGCATAATAGAGATGGACGCCGCGCCCGCCGCGCTTCCACCACGCGGCCCAGCGCGGCAGATCGTAGTAGAGAAAGTGGAGCCGTGAGCGGTAAGGTTCGCCAAGCTGGCCAAGCGCTGCGCTGATCGCGGCGCAATTGTTGCTCCGCGTCAGAACCCATACCTCATGCCCGCGCCGGGCGAGAGCAAGCGCCCAGTTCCAGCCGACTCCCGGCTCCGAACCCTTGTCCGGTTCACAGGCATAGGCAGACAGGAGGATCTTCACGCTGCGCTCCTCACTTGCAGGAGTCCCGGCTGGGTCGATGTGCGCCGCTTCACCACGATTTCCTCCACACGTTCTACGCCAGTCATGGGCGCATCCTAGTGCGCTCGCCGCGAGCCGACTGTGAGCAAATGCTCAGGCTGCAACCAGATGTCATCGATTGCTCGCCAGTTGCCAGAATGCGCGCACCAGAAAGATCGAATTGGTCACCAGATAACGCCGCCACAGGCGGCGCGGCTCCGAGAGCAGTCGATGCAGCCACTCAAGGCCCGCTTGCTGCATCCAGATCGGCGCCCGCTTGATCGTTCCGGCATGGTAATCAAAGGCGGCGCCGACACCGATCATCACCGCCTCGATCCGGCCGCGATGCGCAGCCATCCACCGCTCCTGCTTGGGGCACCCAAGGCTGACCCATACCGTGCCGGCGCCGCTGCGATTGATCATGTCGACGATTGCCGCATCCTCGGTGGCGGAAAGCGTTCGGAAGGGCGGCGAGTAGGCACCCGCGATCTGCAGCCCGGGAAAGGCGGCGAGCAGGCGCGCCTCGAGTGCGTCGAGGGTCTGGCTGCTACCACCGTAGAGGAAGACGGCTTCGTTCCGTTGCGCTGCCTGCCGGCAATATCGCCACATCAGGTCTGGCCCGTTGATGCGTGCCTGGTCGCGATGGCCCGCCTGGCGCAGCATCCAGGCTACCGGCGCGCCGTCGGGTGTCGCCATGTCGGCACCGCTGATGACCCGTTCGAACTCCGCCGACTGGGTCGTCATCACCACCGAGTGCACATTGGTGATGCACACATAGCGGCTCTCCCTGCGATCCGCCCAACGCTGGATGCGATCAACCGCTTCGTCCCAGTCGACGGCGTCGACCGCCGCCGAAAGGACTCGCTCCGTCCGGCGCGCAACTGCTGCTGTCATGCCATGCCTCCCTTCGCCTGAGCAATGGCTTCGCTGTAGATGGCCATCAGTTCCCGATAATTGCCGTCGGCAGTAAAGTGGGCTTCATAATGCGCACGCGCGGCGCCGCCCATGCGCGCCATCTCTGACGGATGGGCATGCGCCCAGCGCAGCCTCCTGGCCAAGTCATCCGCGTCGCCCGGCTCGAACAGGAAGCCGGTCACCCCGTCTTCGATGAGTTCGGCCAGTGCGCCGATGCGGCTGGCGATCACCGGCAAGCCACAGCCAAAGGCTTCGACCAGCGTGCGGGGGAAGTTCTCGTACCAGATGCTCGGCAGCACGAGCGCTCGCGCAGCCACCATCCGTTCCCGCACCGCGGCCGCTGGCAGGGCACCAAGCCCGCGAATGTTCGTTGCGCCAGCCAGCAGCCCCGCCTCCGGTCCTGACCCGGCGACGACCATGGGTACCTCGGGGACTTTCGAGGCGGCATCGACCAGGGTCCGGATGCCCTTCTCCGCCGAGAGACGACCGACGAAGAGGAAGCCGCTGCGTGCACCGGCTGGCGGGGGTGCAAAGTCGACGAAATTCGGTTTGACGACGACCCGCTCCGCAGGCAGACCGCCTTCGACAAACTTCCGGCGGCAGAACTCGTTCAACGCGATGTATCGAGTCACCTTGTCGCGCCACGTGCCGAGCGCCCGATGCGTCATCACCATACCCGCCAGGACTGCACTCTGCGCCACTGACCCGCGATAGCAGGCCCTGGTGATCCCGCGCCAGGGTGCACGCCCGAGACAGTCCTCGCAGACCGTCTCCTGGCGGAGGAACATGGCCTGCGGGCAGAACAGGCGAAAATTGTGCAACGTCTGCACCACCGGGATCGCGGCCCGCTCCGCGGCCCAATAGAGCGAGGGGGAGATCAGCGGGAAGGTGTTGTGGACATGAATGACATCCGGACGGGTGTGGGCGACGATCCCCTGCATGTCCGCAGTCGTCTGCCTCGACCAGATGGTCCTGGTCAGCAAGTCCAGGCGTGAGAGGTCGGCGATGTCGCGATTGTCCTTCTGATAGAGCTCGACAGTGTGCCCGTGGGCCCGCAGCAACTCGGTCTCCGCCTCGACCACGCTGTCTTCGCCCCCTCTCTGCTGGTAGGCGTTGTGGGCAATCAGTATGCGCATCTGGGAGCCCTGTCGGTCGGGTGCAGGAGAAGACATCTCAACGCGGCCCGGTCGATACCGTCGCGTCGCCGTTCGCGCCATTGGGCAGTGGCCAACGGGCGCTGGCCGCGCCGACTCCGGTCGCTCGCTCCGTCAGGGGCCGACGCAGCAGACGAAGCGTGCCGAGGCAGTGAACGCAGTCGGCCACGACTCGGTCGCGGGCATCGACCCCGCCGCTGGATTCGACGTACATGCTCAGGGTGTCCAGAAGATACAGGCCGAACATCCTGGCGACCTGGTCAGCGGACACATCGCCAGTGGCCAGGACGGTCTGCAGGTGAGTGCGCCCGTCCTGCAGCAGAGCCATGAGCGCCTGCGGCCGCAGCCTGGATCGCCGTACCAGGATGCGCTGGATGGAATGGAAGTGGAAGAAGTCGTGCAGTGGCGTCGCGCTGTCCTGCGCGTATTCCCAGTCGAAGACGGTGATCCCCCGCGCGTCCTGGTTGATGTTCCAGGGCGCGAAGTCGCCATGTCCGATGCAGGTCGTGATGACCTGCCCGCGCAGTTCGGAGTCGATCCACCGCCACGCTTCCGGCGTTCCCGCCAGCAGCGGCGAAGCAAGGGCGCGCGACAGGCGAAGAAAGCGATCATGCAACCGCCCTCGCAGTGGCGCCTCCTCCCACACCCAGTCGCGGCGACTGGTGCGGCACAAGTGCGTGAGAAAGGCTCGGTGCAAGGGCCCCAGCCGGGCCGGTGATGGCAGCACGGTCGCCGCCGGCATGGTCAGAAAACGCCGCCCGCTGCTCAGACACCCGGCGCGAGCAAGCTCCGGCACGGAAGCCTTCAACTCGGCGACCTGCCCAAGGCGAGCCAGCCAGGATGCTTCGCCGGCCAGCAACTCATCCGCCCCGGGGCGGAACGCGATCTTGCTCACCCAGGCCCGACCGGATGTCGAGAGGCTCAGCACGACGACCTTCTGGAAGGGCCCCGGCGAACCGAACTGGATCAACACCGGCGATGCTCCGCTGTCTGCCGGCAGGATCTGCTGCAGCAGATCGGCCTGCTCGCGCGCCATGCGGACCTCGCTACGCGGCCAGGTCAGACCGACGCGACCAGCGTGCCAGGCCGTGCGCGCCAGCCATCGTCGCGCCGGCGAGCGCACCAGATAGGCCAGTTCCGGCAGACGCTCGAGGTCACGCCGGCAATAGAGCGGGCGTGCCTTGACCGGCAGCAGCGAGTGCCAGCCGAGCCCACCCTGCGGCTCTGCCGTCTGCTCCTGAAGCGACAGCGCGAGCCACTCGCGCCACTCACGGGCCGCGTTCATTCTGTTGCCGACACCAGGTGATAGGGTTCCAGAGCGGCAACGACCGACTCATCGACGACCGCGCCATAGCCACCGGCGAGGAGCTTCGCGCCGACGCGCAGTGCCGTACCGGTCAGCCGGTACAGCGGCAGTCCCGGCCATCCTGACAAGCGGCTGCGACTGCGAATCTCCGCGTCCTCGAGACGACCCTGCGGCCGCAGCGAGCGGGTCTTCTGCTGCGGGTAGAAGCGCATGCAGGACAGGTAGTGCGGGATGTGCGCGATGCGCGCATGACGGGAGAAGCGCTCCCAGAGATCGCTGTCCATCGCCAGGTTGAAACGCGGATCGAGGCCGCCGACTTTCTCGTACAGGCCGCGCCGCCAGAACATCGACGGTTGCGGGATGAAGTTGTGATCGAAGAGGAAAGCATGGCGGAAAAAGGCGCCCTCCTTCTTCGGCCGCAGGAAGCGACCGTGCCCATCGATCCACAGCGAATCACCATACACCGCCTGGACGCCCGGATGGGCGGCGAAGAATGCGCCGATCCGGTGCAGCGCACCGGGCAACAGCAGATCGTCCGAACACAGCCAGCCCTGAACTTCGCCGCTGGCGCGCGCGAAGCCCTTGATCAGCGCGTCCGTTTGCCCTTGGTCGCGTTCGCTGACCCAATGGGCCAGCGAGCCCTGATGCCGCTCGATCACGGACAGGCTGTCATCGGTCGAGCCGCCGTCAACGACGATGTACTCGAGTCCGGGGTAGCCCTGGTCGAGCACCGAACGCATGGTCGCATCGAGGTAGGCGCCCTGCTGATAGGAACAGGTGACGATTGAGATGGAGATGGTCATGTACTTGCGACCCGAAAAATGATCGGCCTGATCCGGACATCCGGCGCCGTGAATGGTCCCCGATTTCGGCCGTGACGGCCATCGGGTCCCGGAAACCGGATGCTCGAAGCCCCGGGTGCGGTTTGGCGCATGCTGCCAGCCGGCAGGCAAGCGCTGACATCGATCATGCGCTCGTCCTTCGCAGTCGATGCAGCACGAACATGGCCTGCAGCGACATCGCCGTCGCCAGGCTCAGCGATGTCCCGAGCGCCGCGCCCTGCATCGCATGATTGCCGATCAGCCAGAGACCGACCGTGAACGTCATCACGGTCGCTCCCAGATTGCTGAACAGACCTGATCGCGAGTCGTGGAGCGCCAGCGCGTAAGCCCCAAACACGGTTCCCATCAACGAACAGGCGGCGCCGATCGAGAGCGTTCGGAGGATGTCGGCAGCCGTGTCGTAGCGACCGCCGTAGAGGAAATGCAGGACCGGCTCGGCGAACCAGCCAACCGCGACGACGAAAAGACCGCCGGCGCATCCGGCAAACAGGCTCGTTCGCAGGAGGTCACGACGAAAGGCTGCCCGGCCATGACGTTGCAGGATCGTCGCCGCATTGGCGGGGACACAGTTCGCCACGCTCTGTGTGATCAACCCGAGCAGATTCAGCAGATTGAGGCAGACGGAGAAGGTGGCGACGGCAACGGGACCGAGAGGGACGAGCAGGAACGGGTACAACTGCCCGGCGCCCCAGATGGCGAGAACGGTCGCCAGCAGCCACTTCGACAGCGGCCACTGCTCCTCGATCACTTCCGTCACCGAGAGATCTACCGCCGGCTCCGGGTGTGTCCGCTCGATCCATCGCAAGGCCAGAACGAAGGCCAGCAGCGACGAAGCAGCCATGGCCAGGAAAGCGCTCGCTCCGCTCAGGAGGCCGAGGACCGCGAGCGGCAGCAGCAGGACGAGCTGTCCGACATAGCTGATGATGTCATTCAACAGTGCCCGTTCGTGGGCTCCCGAAGCGTAGAAGAAGCGGCGCGCCGTCTCCTGCAGGAACAGGCAGCCCAGGAAGACGACGGCCGAGGCAACGAGGAAGAGATCGGCGTGGAGCAAGATGCCGGCGATGACCACCAGCAAACCGGCAACCGGTATCGCAACCCAGTGCGCCTCGAGAAGCGCGCGGGCGCGCGCCAGCTGCAGCCACGGCCTGTCGCGATCCTGCAGCACCGCCATCGGCTGCGTGAACACGGCCCGATGCAAGCCGGAGAGGAAGAGGCACACCAGGAACGCGAGGCTGTAATGACCAAACGAATCGCTGTCCAGCATGCGTGCAAGGAACAAGGCGGTCAGGAAATTGCAGCCAGAGACGACGACCTGGTCCGCCAGCGCCAGGAGCCCGGGCCGGACGGCGACGCTTGTCGCGCTCATGGCGAGTCTGACGCCAGCCGGGTGCCCGCGGCACACCACGGCCCTTCAACCGGGTCTGTCGTACGGCTGCCGGTGGCGGTCGGTGTCCTGATCACGTGCGACTCATCGGGGATGGGAGTGAGACTGACCGAGCCGTTGCGGGAGCGAGCCATGCTCGGCCAGTTGCCGAGTCCGTCCACCACTGCAGCCCGTCCAGCCGTCGACGACGAAGTCCGGTTGCGCCCGGAGCCGCGGGACAGGGAGCGCAGCAATCGATTTCGGGTTCAAGCGTGCACCTGCGAGGAAGGGTCAGCGGCGAAACATCTCTGGCCGACGCTGGCGGTCGTTTCAATCGACCGGATCCTGCATCCTTGCCCGCGTCCGGCGCGTGTGCTAAGTCACAGGTCGCCAGTGATCGATCCGACGGCTACGGTCGCGCCCCGTCCATGGCGACAGGGGAACGTGGCGACCCGCCGTGGCTCACCGTGGCAGCCATGTGCTCACGGCGGGCCCGGGGCGCGCATCGGCACCAACCTTCAGCGCCGGTGCCCTCTGCGCCAGCGCAGCCAGCGACCCGGCAGCGACCGCGCCCATCCGCCCGCGTGACGCGCCGTACCATGCCAGCTGTTCAGGCAGCGGCTGCCGGACATCAGCCTCGCGGCGTTGCCCCATGGGCAACACGAGCCATTCACTGTGGGTGTCGAGACCGGACTCGATCCAGTCGGCCTTGGCAAGCTTCCGGTTCCAGCCGATCCGCAAGGCGCTTGCCTTGCCGTCGCCTGCGAACAGGTTGCCGTCGCTGCGGTTGTCTGCCAGCGGCGCCGGCATGGTCAGCGCGATCTCGTTGCCTGCGATCACGTTGCCCATCACCCAGTTGTTCCGCACCGAGAAATCCATCTCGCCGCGCGGATCGCGCTGACCCTCATCGACGATGGCTATGCCGTCGAGCCCGTTGTGGACGACCAGGTTGAAAGCCAGGGTACTGAACGAGGTCTGGCGCAGGTAGATTCCACGCTGGCGATTGCCGACGACGATGTTGTTGTCCACCAGGAAACCCTGACACATCTCCAGGTGCAGGCCGAATCCGGAGTTGAAGGCGAGCAACGAGTCGGTGACGCGGTTGTTGCGGTTCTTCCAGTCGAACCAGAGGCCATCGCCGTGGTTGTTCGTTGCCTTGAAGCGCGTGATCGTCGAGTTGTTCAGGCCACCGTCGCCGACAAACTTGGCGCCACCTGCCTCCCACCACTTGTTGAAGCCGCGGGTGTTGTTCCGGCTGACGGTGACGTCGACGATCTTCCAGCCCGAACCTCGGCCGCCGAGTCCGGTTTGGCCACATTCGCTGAAGTTGCTGCTGATGATCTCGTGATCGGCTCCGTTCAGCCCCAGGCAGGTGCCGTCGGCGCGACGAATGTGGACGTTCTCGATGCGGATGCTCCTGCCGTCCAGCTGTACGGCGCCGCCACGGGTGGTGGCGGTGGTATTCGAGTGTGCGAAGCTGAGGTTTTTCAGTGACAATCGCTCGACACCGGTTGCCAAGGCGAGGCGCTGCAGGGCGGCCACCTCCACGGTGTGACCCGCGAGGCTGTCGGCAGCCACGCGGATCATCACGTTGCCCAGAACCCGATCGTAGTGGAAGCTGTTGACCGGCATGCTCTCGCGATCACCGTCGACGCGCCCGGGCCAGATGCCGCCGTTACCCGCGTGCAGGGCCACCAAAGGGTGGTCGGGGCGCCCCGGATAGCCGTCGAATACGCTGCCGCCGATCTGCTGCAGAGGCTGGTCGTCGACGAACACCTGTTCGGGCTCGTAACCGATCGCAACGGTGAAGCGACCCGGACCCGCTGGCTGCCAGCGGTCCACGATGACCGATCCCTTGATCAAGGTTCGCCCCTGCGCGTCGCCCTCGATCAGTGTTCGCGGATTCCCCGCCCAGGATCTCGCTGGGAGCAGGATGGGCTCCCGATAGACGCCTGCGGCGATGAACACATGGTCGCCGGGTTGCAGGCGCTTCATCGCTGCGGCAATCGTCATCAGCGGCTGTGACCTGCTGCCGGCGCCGGCATCGGAAGCGTCAGTGTGCTGCGGGTTGACCACCAGAGTCGCAGCCAGGACCGTGCTCCAGACGATCGCTGGAGCCACCAGTCCGAGCATCATTCCCGGCGCGACCAGCCGGATCAAGTTGAAGAGAGGCGGTCGTCTCGCCATCGCTTCAGAGCCATCAGCCAGTGCGGCAGGCAAGTCCGCAGACCGTGCTGCGGGCGACAAGCACCGATTCATCAGCGCGCGTGCCGCATGACGACTGAGCCACCCAAGACGCTCAAGCAGTCCCATTCGTCCATCGCTCATCACCGCTGCGTCGGGTCGTGGAGTTGGCGGCGAGCAAAGATTCCTCACCCTGTTCTGCGGAGCAGACCAGCGCGCACATGAGCGCTGAGCACAACCAGTAAACGTAGCTGCTGCCCGCACTGTTCAAGACTGGATTGAATGCCATGACCGTAAGACCACTGAGCGTGATCAGGAAGTACATGGCCAGCTGCGCTCTCAAGAAACTCTGCTTTGGCTCGCCCGACACCCACGCCCTTGTCAGCACCCTCCACGCCGCATACAGGATCGATAGCAGTCCCAGAACAAAGGGAATGGCAGCCAGCAAACCGCCGTTGGCCAGGATGTCCAATGGATCGGAGTGCGTTGGCAGTGACTGCGTGGTCGTGTTGACCGAGAACAAGTCAAAGTGGTCGACCGACGGCGCAGCAAATCCACGACCCCATAGCCATGAAGCCAGAAAACGGTCGATCGCAATCTGGTAAGTGTGCATCCGGTAGACGGTATTGCCGTCCGGCAGATGGGATTTCGTTGCCTCATAGAGAAGCACTACGCCCAGAATCGCGACTATCCCGAGTAGAGCGCCGAGGATTCGCCGCAAGCCGGCACGGATCCGGTCAGGATCCTTGGCAGTCCGGATCATCAGCTCGTCAACGAAAACCCAGGTGAAGATCATCAGGAGAACGATATACCCCGTGATCTTGTTTGGCGCGACCGCTGCCAATATGCAGAGCAGGACTCCGACCACGCGCACGGCGAGGTTGCGGCTCGCGATGAGCGGCAGGGCAGCGGCGACCAGAACGACATGCTCCATTCCGTGATAGAGCATGTTGCCAAAGTGAAGGGTATTCATCAGCACACCAAGCAATGAAACACCAACCACAGCCATCGTGATACTACGCACGAGAACGCTTGGCGCGCGCGACGTCCTGATGAGCCACAGGTTGACCGGACCGCCGAGAGCGACGGAGACGCCCATGAGCAGGAAGCTATGGTCAATGGCAAAGGCGAACCTGGCGTATAGACTGCCCCCAATCACGAAGGCTGCGAAAAGAATCAACCCGAGGTAGGTGCGGATGACTTGCCCAAGTGCCGGCCGCAAATCGGGCCGAAAGAGCAGGCGACCCGCAACGCACAGGAGTGTCGCGGCGATCGCCAGGACGGTCGGCAAATGGCGCGTGAGTGAGCGTCGCCAGAGCTCGATGGCAAACGGATCGACGGCCCACAACACCTGCAGGGCGATGGCGAAGACGACCAAGCCATCGGTGAAGTCGATCGACATTCTGCGCGAGGCTGCAGGAACAGGTTGCGTCACCAAGAAAGACATGCGGGTCATCAGTACTCCGTGCAACAGGTTACTGGCAGGCGTGTCGCGGCCCGCGCCCATCGTTCTGCTGGCCATTGCGAAACTTGACGATGCGCGCCGGAACTCCGGCGACCACGGCGTACGGTGGGACGCTGCGCGTGACGACGCTGCCGGCAGCAATGATCGCCCCGTCATCGATGTGAACACCGGGCAGAATGATGGCACGGGTACCGATCCATACGTCGTTGCCGATGCGCACCGGCCGGCGCGGTGCCGCTCCCTGTGCACTCATCGGGATGTCCAGACGGCTGACCTCGTGCGAGTTCGACATGACGACCACGTCTGGTCCCATCATCACGTCGTCACCAATATCGACATCATGGTCGATGCGGCAACCATGCCCAAGTTGCGAGCGGTGGCCAAGCTTGACGTAGGTTCCGCTGCCGAAGTAGGCGCGGCGCTTAATGATCACGTCGTCACCGCAATAGCTGAAAATCCTCCGCACGAGCTTTCGCCGCAACCAGTAACCAAGCCGCCAGCCGGGCATCGGCTGCGTCGGCCAGTGCCAGGCGAACAGGTAATAGACCAGCCTTGAAAGGTTCTTCATTTCAGCCTCGCCGAATGTCATCAATCATGCCAAAGACCAAGTAGAGCAACGCGGACAGCGCTCCCAGAGCGGTGCTCCAGGCCAAGCCGATGGCGCCGAATTCGCTCGTCAGTAGGATCACCGGAAGGGTTGATACAGCCGAACCGATGAGAGCCGACACGGCAATGCGCCTCGTCTGCAAACGAGCCCGATCATGGTAAATGGCGACCCTGCTGGCAAAAAGGATCAGAACGTAGAGCGCCTGCGGCCAGAGGATCTCCGCATAGGTAGTGTAGGCACTACCGAGGAAGACCTGAACGATGGGTTCGGCGAACAAGGCCAGCGGCAGCAGCAGCAGGGCCCATACGCCGATCACTCCGGCAGCGAAACGGGTAGCGTACTTGCGCAACGCGGCGCTCCCCCCTGCCCGATAGACCTCGGCAAAACGGATCGGCATCATGTTGTCGAGGGTAGTGCCGATGGCGTTGGTGAAACCGAGCAGGCCGGAGATCGAGCGGTAGGCGCCAATCCCGGCAGCCCCAACCACCGGCGCGGCAAGATAGACGATGCCCTGCGAACCAAGCCACTGCGCTTGGAATGGCACGACGAAGTCGCGCGCGAGCCGCCAGTTCTGGACTAAGAACGAACGTGCAGCGGGCAACGAACAGGGAAACCGCAGGCGAACTGCAGCACCGATCGCAACGGGGACGCTTGCTGCGCCCCAAAGCAGAACACCGAGGTCGAGCGTCATCGACCCGGATCGCGCCAGCAGAAAGGCGGCGATAAGGATCGGCGAATACGTCAGCGCGTCTAAGGAGAGCAGTGCCGCGCCATCACGGTTCAGAAAGCAGAGCTTCCTACTCCACTCGAGAAGGGGAAGTGCGAAGGAAGACGCGGTCAGGCCGAGTACCGCCAGCACCGAGATGCCGGCGACGCCGGTTGAAAGGCAGACCGACAGCCCCAAGAGGGCGAGCAACGCCAGAGCACCACTGGTCACGAACTGGGCCGACAGGCTGGCGGCGATCAGACTTATCCTCTCCTCGCCGTCGTCGACATGCGGTGCACGGGTGACCAACGGGTTGGCTACCATCGACACACTGACGCTGACGAAGTACTGCTGCGCGAGGCTGATCAGCGCGTAAATGCCGAAGGCCGTCGGCCCGAGGGCGCGCGCATAGATGATCGCAAGAATGAAGTTGCAGCCGCTGACCAGCATCTGGTCAGCGAGAACCCAGTGCACATGTCGTATCCGCAGCAGCATCCGCTGCAGCCCTCTTGTCACTGCCACATCCTTCTGGGGCCGTGTGGCCGTTCCGCAAGCGCCGAGCGCTGTGGCAGCGGCACGTTTCTCTCAAGCCACATCAGAGCAACCGCCGCAGCGTGCTCTGGGCACGGATTCCGAGTCGCTCGCGCACGGCACGGACGGCCGCCTGCAGCGTCTGGTCAACCGAAGTGCCCGAATCGATGATCACGGCGTTCGGCAGGCGGTGCGCCAGCGCTGCATAGGCCGCGGTCAAGGAACGAGCCGCGTCGAGCGATATCTCGCCCTTGCGCGCGACGAGATTCTCCGCCGGAGCGTCCAGGACCAGCCACAGGTCCGGTTGCGGTATCAGAGGCGACAGCCACCGTGCCAGGGTGAAGCGCGCGGGCAGGCGGTACCGCCGCTGATCAACGAGCAGGTCGTGGTAGTAGCGGTCGAAGACGATCAGCGTCGAGCGGATCTTCGACGGCATGACGTGGCGCAGCCAGCTCGACCAGTAGTCGGCGGCGAACATGCCGATCTTCAGGCAACTGGCGAGTCGGCCGCGAGGCTCCTGCGCGTGCGGATCCCTGACCGTCGTTCCGCCTGCCGTTCGGCCGAAGTGGGGACGCAGGTGGAAGCGTCGGACGCCACGGAAAGCGCTCGCGAATTCCTTCTCGAGGTGCTCGATCACCGTCGTCTTGCCGCTGCCGTCGGGCCCCAGGATGGCGACGATGAAGCCGCTGGGATTGATCACGCGGCGGAAGATTCGCCGCGACTCCTGAAGCCTGCTGCTCATCCGACCCGGCATCGACTCCCTGGGAAGGTTCCTGCTCAAGCATCCCGCCAGCGACTCGCGCCGCGTGCGGAACCAGGCGACATCCATGCGCGCGATCGCGCAGCTCACTTCCTGCACGAGCTCGGCAGGAAACATGCGCTGCAGCGACTCGCGGCAACCGCTGGCATCCTCATCGAACAGGGCGCGCAGTTGCTCCAAGTGCCGCTCTTCCACGCACTCCTTTTCCACCCGCTTGAACAGATAGTACTCAAACTCGACTGCCGCCGATGGAATCCAGAACCCGGCCGGCGAGCGCCGCCGCGTCGCGAGAACGGACTCGCTGCGCAACCACAGGCGGGCGTCGAGGCGATAGTTGGCTGCCGAATCGGGGTGCAGGTAGGCGATCCGCTCACCCTCCTGGCGCGCGAGGACGAAATAGCGCGCCGATATTTCATGCTCGAGAACCTGGACGATCTGTGCACCGCTGACGCACTCCGGCGTGTTGAGAATCGCCGGGAGCCTGGCGAAGTCACGCTCGCAGACCATGAAATCGACATCGGAAGCGATCCTCTCCGGATAGTCCCGATGTCCGGCGAGGATCACGTACGGGATCCCGTGCGCTTCCAGCGCAGTGCAGAAGTCGATGAACATCTGCTTGCGCACGGCCGCGAGGCGCCCGGGTGTCGTCGGGGCATGTTCCGTCCGATCGAGATTCGTCGTGCTTGCCATCTTGACTCCCAACTCAACTCCAGTGCCTTCTCGCCCGCCCTGCATGACGTGTATCCTCGCAGCCATCAGCGAAGCCATTGCCGCAAGCCGCGGTAGGCTCCTTCCGGAAGAAGCGCTCTGACCACCTGCTTCGTGGTAAAGACGGCCTGACGAGCGTACAGTGAGTCCGATCGAATCAGCCGGAGAAAATCCTTGTCCGACGTGCCACACAGGATGTTGTTGCGTCGCAGCATTCTTGATGCCTGGAAGGGCGGCCGGTTGACCCCCCAGTCGGTCGTCAGCAGGTAGTCAAAGCCGGCATCGCGCGCCGCCCGCACCACGGCCTCGCTATAGCCACCACCGGGAAAGGCGAGCGCATCCACCCGATGCCCGAGGACGTTCTCGAGAATCTCCTTGCTGACGAAGATCTGCCGACGTGACTCATCGACGCTCAGAACATCCAGCTTGACGTGATCGTGCGAATGCGAGCCCACCTTCATCCCGAGGCGCTCGAGTTCGCGAATCTCATGCTGATCGAGGTAGCCCGCTCTGCCGATGTTCGCCGTCGAGACGAAGAACCAACCAGTGAAACCCTTTCTCGCAAGACACTCCGCGTTGATGAGGTCACTCTTGTAGCCATCGTCGAAGGTGACGCCGATGCGGTACCGGTCGTCGGTGAAATCCAGCCTGTGCGAACGCAGGACCGATAGCCCGGACTGGGCGATGAGGTCGACCTGATGGCTGAATTCGTCGTGCGTCAGCACATAGACGTCCCCGCCAGAGCTGGACATTTCCGTGCGGTGATAGGTTATGAACTGCAGTGGCATGGCTCACTCTCGACTATGGTTTCGCTGCTTGCTGCTGGTGGTGGCGGGGCGCTTGCCTCCACGCCGTGAGCGCCAGTGCCGCTGAGGCGTGGCTGCCCGTGACGGTCGCTCGCCACCGCACCCCGTTGGGCCATTGGCGTGCTGACGGCCTTTTTCTTCATGGTCTGGCGATGACGTTAGCGGGTCGCACGGCCTGCCAGCCGAATCCGGTCTTCCGCCGTGGTCGCGGCGAGCAGGTCCCTGATGAACTCATCGTGCAGCGCGTAGGCGCTGGCCTCCTGGTCACTGATCGACGACACGCGGACGAGCATCCCGTCCGGCACCTTGCCCGTGATGCCATAGCGGATCTGCAGCAGCTTGCGGCTGATTCCCGGCAGCGTGACCTGGTCACCGACGGTGATCCAGTAGGTGATCGGCTCGTTCCTCTTCCCCTGTGCGGCAACGAGTCGGCGAACAGGAAGCATGCCGGCAGTCATCGCCACTTCATTCTCGACGCTTTTCGAGAGTTGGAAGCCCTGTGCGGTGTAGCAGAATTCCGGGCGGTGCACCTGCGTCTTGTCGCTCCCCTGGTCGCCACCATAGGCAATCGAGAGCATGACGCGCTGCCCCTGGCTGTTGACGTAGGTTCGCGCCAGCGTCTGGTCGTAGATGGCGTCAAGCCTTTCCTGGACGTCCGGGCTCACCGTTACCGGAATCAGCAGGGGGTCGATCGTCCAGTCACCAAAGCGTTGCGGAATCGATGCCGCGAGATCGATCCGCGGCCCGTGCTCGGCGATTCGCTGCGTCGGCTTGAGGGCGATGGCCAGCCCCGACGCGGCCAGCATCAGCAACAGCAGAATGACATGGCGCAGGCAAGGCTTCATGGCGTCATCCCTCGCTGGCGCATCGTCGCACCGTCGATTCGGCGCTCACCCCAGTGAATCAGCGAATCGACGGCAATGATCAGCAACAGCGCCGAAAGGAACAGCACCATGCCGGCGAAGCCGTGCAGGAAGCCCTGCCCCGCTTCGTCGCCGAAGTGGTAGGTGATCAGCGTCAGCACCATCACGCGGATGACGTTGGCCGTAAAGGAGATCGGCACGATCAGCACGGCCAGCGTCACGTTGCGCAACAGCGAGTCGCGACGGACGATGTTGAGGTAGAGCAGGCCGAGCGCCTCGAGGGTGAACAGCGTGTGCAGGCCGGCACATGCATCGGCAACGAGCAGCTTGTACTGGCCGATCTGCAGGATCACGCCCATGCGCGAGATGGGATAGCCGGCCCAGAACAGAATGTGCTCGGCGACGTAGGAGACGGCCGCCTTCATCGGCATGGTCAGCGCTTCGACGATCGAACCGGGCAGCGGGATCATGAACATCATGAAGAACAGCGGGAACCACTGGGCCTTGAGCGCTGCCGTGCCGCGGGTGAGCAGCAGGATCGCAGCCAGCAGCCAGATCATCGAGGCGATCTCGAAGAGCACGATATCCTGCGAGCGACCGACGACGTAGAGCAGCAGGCCGATGCTCAGCGTGGGCCAGCCCCACGCACTGGGTCTGCCGGTTTCGCTTGCCTGCCACATGCCCGGCCACTTCCGCCAGGCAAGCCAGCAGGCGATCGACAGGACGATCGGGCCGTGCTTCTGCTCGTCGCTTGCCCAGGTGGTCCGAGACAGGTCGAGCAGGCTGGGCAGATAGAGCGCCAGCAGGCCGACGACGATCGGCAGCCAGCTCAGCCACTGCCCGGTCACCGCTGCTGTCGTCGGCGCGATCGCCCGCGTGCCCATATCCATGCCCATGCCGACCCTACTCCCCGTACGCCGGCGGCCGTTGCATGCGACCGTACAGCCGGGCTGGCAGTGCGCGCAGCGACTGGCCCTTGTCGAGCTGGAATGCACAGGCAAACATTCGCTTCAGCCTTGGTTGAGGACCGAGCCGACGACCACCGTGCCGCTCTCCTGCAACGAACGGACGAGGGCCTGCAGGCGCTGGGCCGAGCTGAGATGCTTGCGAGCGACGACGATGGCCCCGCGCGCACGACTGGCGATGGGCTGGTGATCAGCCGTTCTCGCGGCCGGCGGGGTATCGACGATGACCACGTCGTACCTGCCGCAGAGTGCGCTGAGCACGGCAGAGAACTGCGGCCGGCTCAACAGCTCCTGGGGATTGGGCGGCACGGCGCCGGCCGGCAGGAGCGAGAGATTCTTCAGGCGCGGGATGCTGCCGATGCACTCCGCCAGCTCGGCGCGGCCGGCGAGGATGCTCGACAGTCCGTGCTTGTCGGGGACCCGGAACAGCCGATGCTGGCAGGGGCGCCGCAGATCGGCATCGACAAGGAGCGTGCGCTGACCGAGCTGGGCAAAGACGACCGCCAGGTTGGCCGCAACGAAGCTGCGGCCCTCGCCCGCATCCGGACTGAGTACCGCGAGTGCGCGACCGCCGGAGTCGACGTCGAACCAGCGCAGCAGCAACTGGCTGCGCAGCAGGCGCAGTTGCTCGACGACCGGGCTGAACGGCTTGAAGGCCGCGACCACCTCGCTGCTGATGCTGTCGTCGTCGGCTGCGAGGTAGGTGTAGTCATACTGGCGGGAGAGCACCTGCTGGATGTCGTCCTCGCCGAGCAGGCCGAGTTGCAGCGCCGCGTCACCAAAGCGCATGCCCTGCTCCTGCTGCAGACGCAGGATTCTCTCGGCGGCGTCGATCGTCAGTCGGCCACTGTCGATCAGGATGGCACCGATCGACGGGCCGGGCCCGCTGTGGAGTTGTTCGGTCATGGCGTTCATATCGCGTCAGGCCTCCGAAACCTTCAGTTGCACATCGTGTCCGCCCCGCCGGATCCTGGGACGGCGCCAGAGACGCCACTTGCCCTCAGCCGGCGACACGGTCGCGGAGTCAAGAACCGAGAGCACGGGCACGGACATCGCGATCGCCAGATCGCCAGCCGAGCGGACACGCGGTTGTGCCAGTTCGACGCCAAGTGCCACCGCCACCGCCAGCACCGTGCCGACCATGAAGGCGACGATGACGTTGAGGAAGACCCTCGGGCCGGATGGGCTGAGTGGCTGGAAAGCCGGCGTCAGGACCGAGACGTTGGTCTGCAACGACTGCGCCTCGAGCGTGCTCTGCGTCATGCGCTGGCCGATCGCATCGAAGCCGCGTTGTGCCGATTCCACTTCCCGTACCAGCACGCTGATCTCGTCGCGCTGCTTCTTCAGATCGAGCACCTTCTTGCGCTGCGCTTCGATCGCCGCCTGCAGTTCGACTTCCTTGGCCTGGCTGACGCGACCTGCGGTACCGATGGAGCTGGTGACCTTCTGGGTCTCACTCTTCAGGCGAGCCTTGAGTTCGTTGACTTCCGCCAGCGTGCGCTGGTACTGCGGGTGATTCTCGCCGAGGTTGCCCGACAGTTCCTTGAGCCGCGACTCCAGGCGAGCGACATCGGCTTTCAGCTGGTTGATCAACGGGTTCGTCATGACCTCCGGCAGCGTGTCGGAACTACCCAGCTTCTGCTTGCTGCTGGAATCCGCGCCTTGCGCCTCGGCCTGCGTGAGCTGTGACGAGAGTTCGTTGTACTTCTGCATTTCGTAATCGAGTCGCTCGTCGGTAGCGATGATGCCGCTCTCCTGCTGGAAGTCGGAAAGCGCCTTCTGTGCCGCCTCCAGGCGCTCGCGCTGTGCTTTCACCTGGCTGTCGAACCAGGTGGCGTACTGCCTCGCCGGCTCGACGCGCAGCTCGATCGTCGTGTCGATGTACGCCTGCGCGAAGGCGTTCGCCACCGCTGCCGTGAAGGCCGGCTCCTGACCGGTGAAGCCGATGTTGATGACGTTGCTCTCGCGCGACGGCTTGACATCGAGTTTTTTCTGCAGCAACTCGGCCAGCCAGTGAGTGATCTCGCCCCTGCCCTCGGTCGCCTCCAGCCACTGCTCCCTGATCGGCGTGCTCTCGTCCATGCGCAGCAGCTTCACCACCCGTTGCGCGGTGCGGTCGCTGGTGACGATGTCGACCTGTGTCGCCATGTAGCCGGGCGCCATCAGGCCCGGCAAGACCATGCCCGCGATCGGGTCGGGCGACTTCACATCGACGACCACTGCCGTCGAGGCCTTGTACTGCTTCGGCAACAACAGGCTGACGACCAGCGTCGCCAGAACCGCCAGGGCCAGAATGGCCAGTGCGGGCTTGCGTCGCGCCCAGAGAATCAGGAGGAGTTGCTGCAGGGTCATGGGTATCTTTCGGTCGCCGAGTGGGCTGTGATCAGAAGAGGCTTTCCTGCACCTGGATGACGTCGTCGGCGCGCACCAGGTCGGACTTCTCGGGAGCGATCTCGGCCACCCTGCCATCCGCTCCGCGACGATGGATGCGCATGCTGCGCTCGGTGCCACGAACCGTCAGGCCACCGCCCTGCACCAGCGCCTGCAGCACCGTCATGTCGCGCTCGACGCGGTAGGGACCGGGACGCTGCACCTCGCCGTAGATGTAGAAGACCGGCGCGCGATGGACGTAGATGACGTCGCCACCGGCGACGAGGACGTCCTCGTTGTTGCGCTCGGGGCCGAACAGCGCGGGTACGTCGATCTCGCGGCGAAACGGCTTGCCTTCGCGGATACCCGAGAGGATGACGACGTCTGAACCACTCGGCACCGCGCCACCGGCAGTCGCCAGCATGTCGGAGAGGCGCGTGTTGCCGGTCTCGATCGGGTAGCGCCCGGGGCGGCTCACCAGCCCGAGCACCGACACCTGGTTGCCACGGACCTGGATCAGCAGGATATTGACCTGCGGCTTCTGCACGAAACCGCCCTCGCGCAGTTTGTCGGCGATCGCCCTTTCGGCTTCCGGGATGGTGTTGCCGCCGAGCTGCACTGCGCCGATCAGCGGATAGGTGATGATGCCGCTGTCGGCAACCCGTGTCTCGACCGTCAGGTCCGGGTTCTGGAAGACGCTGATCTTGATCGCATCGCCCGCTCCGAGGCGATAGTCCGCCTGTCGGTCCTGTGCCTGCGCCGCGACGATCAGGCCCAGCGTGAAGAGAATGCCCAGCAACAGTTTCTGGCAGTGGTTCATGGTTGTCTCGCTTCTCACTTGAGGCCGGCAACACCCTTGTTGATGGCCGCTTCGCTGGCAGTCGGCGCAGCCTTCTCTGCCACCGGCGCTGCCGGCTTGCTGCCGGCAAAGTCTCCGGCGTATTCGACCTTCGCCTTGGCCCGCAACTGCTTCATGGCCTCGGTTGCGCGATCGGACTTCTGCTTGTTGCTGATGTAGCTCTCGATGTAGGACAGCGCCCTGCTCTCCTCCATCGGCTCCGACTTCGTCGCCAGCACCGTGACGATCGCCGCCTTGCCGGCGTCCTCAAACAGCTGCGGCTGTCCCTCCTTCGCCGCCGCAAGGCGCGGCAGTGCATCGAGGGAGATCTGCTCGGCAGCCTTCACCGCGACCCCACCGCTGACGACGACACCGTCAGTTCGCAGGGCGGCCAGCACGTCGGCCGAGGTCTTGCCTCTGGCGAGTTGTTCCTTCACCCTGCCGACGAGTTCGGGTGTGCCGGCAAAGTTGATCTCCTCCAGGCGATAGACCTTGCGCTTGGCGAAGAGATCGGGATGGTCGTTGTAGTAGGCCCGGACTTCGCTCGCCGAAGGCTTGGCGCCGCCGCCACCGACCTGCTCGAGATAGGCGCGCGCCAAAACCTCGCGGCGAGAAGCCTCGAGCATCTGCATGACGTTCGGCGTGCGATCGAGTTTCATCTCGACGGCCTGTTGCACCGCCAGTTCCTGGTCGATCAACCCTTCAAGGACCTGCCGCCTGGCGCCCTCAACCTGCTCCGCCGGGATCGAAGGCGTGCGCTGCAGGATGAAATTGATCTGGTGCACGGAGACCTCGCCGCCATTGACCTTCGCCGCCACCTGTGTGGCGGGCTTCTTCTCCGATGAACCGTTGCCGCAGGCCGTGACGGCGAGCGCCGAGACAAGCAGGGTGAGGATCGTTTTCGGGGCGTTCACGTGCATCCTTTCTGAACTGATGGTGGAAGGTGTCGGCTGGCTTCTAATACTTGAGCGTCGCCGACACGAAAGCGGTGCGGTCCCGGTACTCATAGAGTTCGTAATTCGAGTCGCGCTTCTGCAGGGTGACGCCAGCCTTGAACTGCAACCAGCGCGCCGCCTGGTACGCGACATCGACAGCAATTCGTGCGGTCTTGTCCTCACGCTGCGGGACACCGGCCGGCAGCGGGACGATGGCGCCACGATAATCCTGACGGCCGTAACCCAGCAGACCATTGACGGTGATCTTGCTGGTCGCCAGCCACTGCGCCGACAACGCGACATCGTCGAGGACGTAATAACTGCTGGTGAGCTGCTGATAAGCCTCGAGGGCCCGGATATAGGCCAGCGTCAGGGTGCTCTTGCCGCTGATCGCATAGGCGTACTGCAGGTTTGCCGCCACACCCGAATAATCCCGTTGCGAGAAATGCTGATACTCGCGGTCGAGATACTCGATTCGCCCACGCAACTGACTGAGCCCGCTCAGGCGCCACGAGAAGTCGAGCTGGTAGTTGTCCTGCGTGAAACCGTTGTCGAACTGCAAGACGCTGTTGAAGGGCCGCTTCGAGTAATTGCCCTCGAGGTGGACGGCGCGTGCGGTCAGCGAGTTGCCGGCGGCGCCGAGATAACGCAGACCGAGATTGTAGCCATCCGCATCATAATCGCCATCGACGCTGGTCTGCACCTGATTGTCCAGGCTCGTCGACAGCACCCCGGCGATCGCTGCCCAGCTCGAGTGGAACCAGTAATTGGCCTCGAAGCGGTTGAGCTCGTAGGTCTGTACGTTCCGTCGGCCGAGCGTGCGGTCATTCGCATAATCGTTGGGCAACTGGCTGCGCTGGAATGCCAGCTCGCCCGTCCAGCGTGTGCCCGCGGCCCACAACCATTTGGCGTCGTAGTTGAGTGCGGTGAAGTCGAGGTAATCGTTGCGCCGGTAGCGGTAATCGATCACGTTCACGTTGGCGACGACGCGCTGCAGACCGATTGCCTTGTCCAGGTTGAGACCAAGCGTCGTCGTCGTGATCGTGTCCGACTTCGGATCGGCCGACGAAGGCAGCCGGAAGAGGTTGTCATCCGACAGAACGGAGACACTCGCATTGAGGTTGATCACGTCGCCCTGCTCCGCCCACAGCAGGGACGGCTGGATCAGAGCGCAACAAGAAACCATGGTCAGAAGCTTTCCACAAGAAGTCGTCATCAATGCATGCCACCAGTGGCGCGAAAAGCTCGCGGGACTGCGGCCGGGCGCACGTCTGCCAAACCGGCGCGGAGCATTTACCGCGCTCTCCGCTCTGCCGGGAAGCAGGTCCCGGCAAGCCTTCGCGAAAAGGTGCTGCCTGTCGATCCAATGCCACGTATCTTCCATCGTTCCCCTTTGCATGGCCGTGCGCTAAGTCACAGCTCGATATCGATTCATCGACCGTCATGTCGCGGCAGACAGCCGCCGCCCCGTTGCAGCGCCGCACACCCCATCCCGCGCACAGTCTACAATGCATGCCCTGATATATTGCGGAAATGGCCCGATCGACGAGCGGCCCTCCCCGGCGACCACAAGCAGATGCCGCGTCGGCGCGGCGATGGTTCGCCTGCCATGGCGACGCGTCGGACGGCCGCCGGGCGAGCGGTGGCGCGGGAACCTTTGTTCCCGGCGGCCGTCAGTGTGCGGACGCTGCCGGTCGCAGCGGCGCGGCCCGGTTCGAGGCCCCGCAGCAACGACCGCAACAGCGACCGATCGCGCCGCCGCGTGGTCGCCAGACGAACCGCAACGACAAGGAAATGGACAGATGATGCTTCTGCTTTTTGGCCTCGGTCTCGCGGCGCTCGTCGCCGGCGCCCAGGTTCTGGTCCGCGGCGCGTCGAAACTGGCGCTGTCCTTCGGCATCTCGCCGCTCGTCGTCGGCCTGACGGTCGTCGCCTTCGGCACCAGCGCGCCTGAATTCGCCGTCTCGCTGCGTTCGTCCTTTGCCGGCCAGGTGGACATCGCGCTCGGCAACGTCGTCGGCAGCAACATCTTCAACGTCCTCTTCATCCTCGGCGTATCGGCGCTGATCACGCCGCTGGTGGTTGCGCCGCAACTGATCCGGCAGGAGGTGCCGATCATGATCGGCGCCTCGCTGCTCGTCCTGGCGCTGGCCTTCGACGGCCAGGTCGGACGCTTCGATGGCGGGTTGCTCTTCGGCCTCCTGCTGGCGTACACGGTGTTCCTGGTCCGCCAGAGCCGCCGCGAGAGCCGCGAGACGCACGAGGAATACGGCCAGCAGGCCGCGGTCAGCGACAGCGCCGGCTGGGACCGGCACTGGAGCGTGCAGCTGCTGCTGATCGCCGGCGGACTGGTCCTGCTCGTCGTCGGCGCCGGCTGGCTGGTCGATGCCGCGGTGAGCTTTGCCCGCATCCTCGGACTCAGCGAGGCCGTCATCGGCCTGACGATCGTCGCCGCCGGCACTTCGCTGCCCGAGGTCGCGACCTCGCTGGTCGCGACCTGGCGCGGCGAGCGCGACATCGCGGTCGGCAACGTCATCGGCAGCAATACCTTCAACCTGCTCGGCGTCCTCGGCCTTTCGGCGGCGCTGGCGCCGGCCGGGCTGCCGGTGGGGGCAGCAATGATCGCCTTCGACCTGCCGGTGATGATCGCCGTCGCCCTCGCCTGCCTGCCGATCTTCTTCAGCGGCCACCTGATCGCGCGCTGGGAAGGCGCGCTCTTCCTCGCCTATTACGTGGCCTACACCGCCTGGCTGCTGCTTGCGGCGCAGCAGCACGCGGCAACGGCAGCCTACGGCAAGCTGATGGTCAGCTTCGTCCTGCCGCTGACGGCGGTGACGCTGGGCGTCATTGCCTGGCGCGAGTGGCGGGCGCGCCACGGCGCGCCATGAGCACATGAGCGCTGCCCGCAGCGACTCGCCGCTGGCGCAGGCAACGGGCGCGTCGGCGCTGCCGTGCGCACTGCTGCCGGCGAGCCTGTTCGCCTTGCTGGTCGGCGGACTGATCAGCGTGCCGCTGCCGTGGAGTGTTTCCTGGCGCTGGATCCCGGCGCTCGACCTGCAGTTCGCCCTGTACGTCGACGGGCTCGCGGCGCAGTTCCTCTTGCTCATCACCGGCATCGGTACGCTTGTTGCCGTATACGGCGCCGGCTATCTGGCCGGTGATGGACGACGCTGGCGCGTCTTCGCCCTGCTGCTGCTGTTCATGCTGGCGATGATCGGCGCCGTCTGCAGCGACCACCTGCTCCTCCTCTTCGTCTTCTGGGAACTGACCAGCGTCCTGTCGTTCCTCCTCGTCGGTTTCGACCACGCGCGCGAGAGCAGCCGCAAGTCGGCGCAGCAGGCGCTGCTGATCACCGGCACGGGCGGGCTGTTCCTCCTCGCCGGAATCATCCTGCTGGCCGAGATTGGCGGCAGTTGCTCGCTGCGACAACTGATCGCCGCCGCACCGGCATTCGCCGACGATGCGCGCCTGCCTGCGGCGCTGACGCTGCTCTTCCTCGGTGCGTTCAGCAAGTCGGCGCAGTTCCCCTTCCACTTCTGGCTGCCGAATGCGATGGCGGCGCCGACCCCGGTCAGTGCCTACCTGCATTCGGCAACCCTCGTCAAGCTGGGCATCTATCTGCTGGCCCGGCTCGACGCCGCGTTCAGCGACCTGCTTTTCTGGGAATACGCCCTGGTCGGCATCGGCACGCTCACCGCCGTCCTCGCCGCCGTGCAGACGGTGCGCGAGCGCGACCTGAAGCGCATCCTGGCGTGGTCGACGGTGGCCACCCTGGGCACGCTGACGATGCTCGTCGGCCTGCCGGGTCAAGGTGCCGCACTCGCCGTCGCGGCGCTGTTCTTTGCCCATGCACTGTACAAGGCGCCGCTGTTCTTCGTCGCCGGCAACCTCGACCACGGCGCCGGCACGCGCGACATCGACCGCCTGACCGGCATGCGTCGCTACCTGCCATGGACCGCCACGGCCGCCCTGCTCGCCGCGCTGTCGATGGCCGGGCTGCCGCTCTCCTTCGGTTTCGTCGCCAAGGACGCGATGACGCTCGCCAAGGTCGAAGCGGGCGTCTTCGCGCTGGTCAGCCATGCGACGCTGTTCGTCGGCAGTGTCTCGGTGGCGGTGGCGGCAGTCGCGGCGATCCACATTTTCTGGGGCCGCGACGCCGCCGATCGCGCCACCCATCCGCACGAAGCGCCGCTGCCGATGCTCCTGCCGCCGCTGCTGCTCGTCGCGTTGGGGCTGCTGTTCGGGTTGCGACCGACCCTCGTCGACCCGCTCCTCGGCGCAGCGGCACAGGCGATCGCGCCGGGCTTCGACCCGCTGCAGGTCGACTCGTCGTACGACGCCTGGCCGGTCGCCGAGGCGAGCATCGCCACGCTCTTTTTCGGGCTCCTCATCTACTTCGGCTGGGATCGCCTGCACGCGCTGCTCGACCGGGCGCGGGAGCTCGATGAACTCGGGCCGGAAAGCTGGTACTGGCGCAAGCTGAAGTTCATACCCAAGTTGGCATCCTGGGTGACGCGGCGTCTGCAGCACGGCGTCTTGTCGGGCTACCTGCTGACCCTGGCCGGCGCCGTCGCACTCGCCCTGCTGGCGGCGCTGCTCGCCGCTCGACCGGAGCTTGCGTGGCCGTCGCTCGCACCGCTGCCGCTGCCGGTCGTCGGCTGCGCGCTGCTCATCGTCGGCGGCGCGCTGGCCGCGCTGCTGGTACGCGATCACCTGGTCCTGCTGCTGGTCAGCGGCCTGGTCGGCTACGGTAGCGCGCTGCTGTTCCTGTTCACCGGCGCGCCAGACCTGGCATTCACCCAGTTCGCGGTCGAGACCGTCTTCGTCGTCGTCGCCGCCACGGTCCTGCGCCGGCTGCGCCAGATGCCGACACCGCTGCAGCTGGCGGTCGGCGAGGCGCGCTGGCGACCGCTGGCGCTGCTCGTCGCGCTCGCTTTCAGCCTCGCCCTGGGTACCTTGCTGCTGCTGGCGGCGGGTCTGCCGTTCGAAGCGCAGCTGTCGGACTACTTCGCAGCAGAGAGTCTGCCGGCGGCACATGGCCGCAATGTGGTCAATGTGATCATCGTAGACTTCCGGGCGCTCGACACGCTGGGCGAGATCGCCGTCGTCGCCATGGCGTTCGTCGCCGCGCTGCCGCTGCTGCAGCTCGCGCGGGGGAGGAGCTGATGGGCCCGCGCGCACTGCTCGCCGAGGTCTTCCTGCGCTTCCTCCATCCGACGCTGCTGCTCGCCTCGTTGTGGATCCTGCTGCGCGGCCACAATGCGCCGGGCGGCGGCTTCATCGGCGGTCTGCTGGCGGTGGCGGCGAGCGCCGCCGTCGCGCTCACCTTCAGCGCCGCCGAAGCGCGCCGCCGACTGCCGCTGCCGCCGACGCGGCTGATTGCGCTCGGCGTCCTCGCCGCGCTGCTCAGCGGCCTGCCAGGTGTGTTCGCCGGGCAGCCGTTCCTGACCCACCTGTGGTTCAACGTGCCGCTGGCGGTGACCGAACTGCCGCTGTCGACCGTGATCGTCTTCGACCTCGGCGTTTACCTTGCCGTCTGGGGCGCCGTCGGCGGCTTCTGCCTGTCGCTGCTGGCGATGGTCGAGGAGCAGGAATGATCTGGGCCGTTGCTCTCGCGCTCGCGACGGTGATCGCCGCCGGCACCTACCTCGCCTTGTCCCGCGACCTGCTGCGCTGCCTGATCGGTCTCGCGATGGTCGGCAACGGCATCAACCTGCTGGTCTTCTGCAGCGGCCGACTGTTCAGCCAGTTGCCGCCCTTCGTTGCCGGCGGCGCGCAACCGCTGCTGGGGGCGGCGAATCCGTTGCCGCAGGCGCTGGTGCTGACGGCGATCGTCATCGGCTTCATCATCCTGTGCTTCTCGCTGGTGCTGGCGATCCGGCTCCTGCAACTCGCCGGCAGCGCCGATACCGCGAAGCTGCGGGCGGCCGAGCCGGCCGCCGTCGACGCCGTCAAGCCGGCGCTCGAGGAGACCGCCTGATGCTCGTCCTGACGCCGCTTCTGGTGCCGCTGGCCACCGCCCTCGTCTGCCTCCTGCTGCCGCCGCTCTGGCAGCCGCGAGTCAGCCTGGCTGGCGCGCTGCTGCTGCTCCTTTGCGGCCTCGGCCTCGCCGGCCAGGTCGTCGGCAACGGCACCCTGACGGTCGTCGCCGGTGGCTGGCCGCTGCCCTTCGGCATCGAGTTCGCCGCCGACCGGCTGAGCGCCGTACTGGTCCTGATCGCCGCGCTGATGTTGAACGTCGTCCTGCTCTGGCAGGCCGGCGGCAGCGCCGACGCGGCGCCCGCCGCACCGACCCTGCACCCGCTGCTGCACGGACTCGTCGCCGGCGCCGGCGCCGCATTCGTCACCGCAGACCTGTTCAATCTCTATGTCTGGTTCGAGCTGACGCTGATCTGCGCGCTCGGACTGCTCGCCCTCGGCGGCGGCCTGCGCCAGCTCGACGCGACGCTCAAGTATTTCGTCCTCAACGTCTTCGGAACCCTGCTCCTGCTCGCAGCGATCGCGCTGCTCTACGCCGCCACCGGCCAACTCAATTTCCGCGCGCTGGGGGCGGCAACGGCAGCGCTGCCGGCGGGCATCGCAGTGCCGCTGTTGACACTGCTCTGCCTGGCCTTCCTGATCAAGGCGGCCGCGTTCCCCTTCTTCGCCTGGCTGCCCGCTTCCT
>JFAX01000003.1:214642-219851 GCA_000585015.1 Candidatus Accumulibacter adjunctus
CTGCGGCGCATCGGCGGCCTCTACGCCGGCAGACCCTGGCTGAGCCTGGTGTTCCTGCTGCTGGCGCTGTCGCTGGTCGGCATTCCGCCGTCGAGCGGCTTCTGGAGCAAGTTTCTTGTCGTTCGCCAGAGCCTCGTCCAGGGCGAGTATCTGTGGGCGGCGGTGGCTCTTGGCGTCGGTGCGGTGACGCTCTATTCGATGCTCAAGATCTGGCTCGAAGCGTTCTGGAAGCCGCACCCGGACGAGTCGTGGCAGGCGCCGGCGCGCCACCACCTGCTGCCGGCGCACGCCGCGCTCGGCGGACTGGTGGTGCTGATCGTTTCGTTCGGGCTGCTGCCGGAAGCGCTGATCGCCTACGTCATGGCAGCCGCCGACAGCCTGCGTGGAGGAAGCTGATGCGCCGTCCTGCCGCCATCGTCCGCCTGTCGCTGCGCTTCGTCGTCCACTGCGTGCTGTCGGGAATCGCGACCGCACGCATCATCCTGCGCCGCCGGCCGGCGCGCGCCGGACTGGTGCGCCTGCGCATCGCGCCGATGAGCGAAACGGGTGCCGCGGTCCTCGCCGCGATGGTGACGCTGGCGCCCGGCAGCAGCGTCATCGACATCGATCCCGAGCGCCGTGAGATGCTCCTGCATCTGCTCGACCTCGATGGTGCCGACGGCACCGTCGCGGGCATCCGGCGCGATTTCGAGCCGGATGTCGCGGCGCTCTTTCCGGCCGGAGTGCAGTGATGAGCGGCTCATCGATCGACCTGCTGGTCGCCGTCGTGCTCGTCGCCGTCGCCCTCGCGGTGCTGCGTTTCGTGCGCGGCCCGAGCGACGCCGATCGCCTGATCGCACTCGACATCCTCTTCGCGGCCGCCATCGCGCTGTGCAGCGCAGCGGCGCTGTCTTCCGGCCAGGTGCTGTTTCTCGACGTCGCGATCGGCGTCGCCCTGATCGGCTTCGTCGCGACACTGGCCTGGGCGCGACTGATCTCCCGCCGACGTGCAGCGGATTCCTCCGCCGACAGCGAGCCATGACCCTCGCCGGCAACCTGTTGATCGCTCTCGGCGCCCTCTTGCTGCTGCTCGCCAGCATCGGCCTCTTCAGCCTGCGCGATGCCCTGTCGCGGCAGCATGCGGCAACCAAGGCGGGCTCGCTGGCGGTCGCCTGCATCGTCCTCGGCGCCGGCCTTGTCGGTGGCGACGGCGCCTGGATCGGCCGCGCGCTCGCCATCGTCGCCATCGTCTGGCTGACCCTGCCGGTCGCCTCGCACGTCCTCGCCCGCGCCGCGTTGCGCGAGCAGAGGGAAACGATCGACCGCGAGCGGTTGCCGCTGTTCGAACGCGACGACGGTGAAGCCTGACTGAGCTCACGCGGCCGTCGCCGGCGGCCAATGAAGGACAGCCGACGGCGGCTGCTTGCCTTGCAGGTGACCGCCCGGCGTCTCAGTAGGGCGGGTTGATCACCACGTACTGGCCGCCCTGCGGCTGGTACCAGGTGTTGCCGCACTGCTGGTAGATGATCCCGCCGTAATTCACCGGCACGCAGTTGGCCGGCACGGAACGTACGATCGAGCCGACCACGGCAGAGGTGACGGCCACCGTCGCGGTGACCGCGGCGGCGGTGGCGACCGGATGGTAGTCGTTGTCCCAGCCCCCGCAGCAACCGCGGCGGTCGACGTCGACATTGACGTTCCGGTTCACATTGACGTTGGTGTTGCGGCTGCTGACGTTGTTGACGCTGGTGTTGCGCACGTCGTTGCTGCGCACGTCCCGCCGGCTTTTGTCGATCTGGCGAGCGCCACCGCCAACGCCGCCGGCTGTCGCCGCGGCCCGCTGGCCGCCGCCCGCCGGCCCGCGCTCACGCGCTTCGGCAATTGGCGCCAGGGCGAGGCTGGCAAGAGCGAGCACCGCGAGCGGGATCGCGGCACGGCTGGCAAATGTCCTGTTCATGCAGGTTCTCCCTTGTTTCCCGTCGAGCGCGCGCAGCTCGACCGACTGGCTGCCCTTGGGCGGAACGAAAGTGAAGATCGAGTCCGGGAAGCCGGGTTTGAGTTGCCATTCGATCAGCGAAACCGACTGTGGACCAGCCTCGTCGGCGCGGTTCGTGACGACGAGCTTGCGCGGCAGCGGCTTGCCGCCGGCCGCGATCCAGATCTGCCAGTCCAGCTTGCCCTGGCGGAAAGCAAAGTGGTCGCAAAGCTCGCCGCCGATGAAGTCCTGTCCGGCGTTCATCGCCGACTCGATGCCATCGGCCGGCGCGGCTGCGGTGCCCCACAGGAAGAGGTCGGCAAGCGGCACCTCGACGCCATAACGCTGCTCGAGCCGGTCCACCAATTCGGCCAGCGAACCGCTGAATTCGACCGTCGATTAGAACTTTTGCGCCGGGGAATGGAGAGTCGCTTGCCGGCCATCGTAGAACAGCTCGCGCACACTGCGCGCGCTCGACATGCGGGCGCGCAGCCCGTTGGGGCGGGCGACGTCGATGACCGCCGATGCCGTATGCTGCAGCTTCTGGCCGTCGGCGAGGACGCGTTCGCCGGTGAGTTCGGTGCTGACGCGGAAGCGCTTCAGCCCCTGCAGGTAGGCGCCCATGTCCTTGAGCGCCTGGATCGCCGCCGGATCGACTGCCGAAGAACTCATCGAGGGTGGTGGCGCGACGGCCTGCGCGCGAGCGAGCGGTGGCGCCAGGGCAATGGCCAGCAAGAGCAATGCGAGCAATCCTTGTCTCACGCGGGATCGCCAGAAATGGACGGGTTGGGCTTCAGAAGCCGGCGGCCAGCGCCGTCAGCAGGCTCTCGCCGAGCGCCGCCGGCGGTGCGTTGCCGGCCCAGCGAACGAGGCCAGACCGCTCGGCCGCAGCGGCCGCGAGGTGGCCGTCGAGCAGCGCGGCGAGCGCGGGTTCGCTGGTCAGCAGGACTGGATCGTCGATCATCGGCGTCGCATGCGCGACCATCCGGACCCTGTCCGCGCTTGCCGCGAAGCGCGTCCAGTGGCCGAACTCCACCACGAGCAGCGCGAATGCACCCCGGAGACCGGCCTTCTCGAGGCGGGCGCGCAGCTGCTGCAGCCGTTCATCGAGCCGCTGGCTGGCGGTCTCGGCGTCGACTTCGGGCATGGCGGCCAGTTGCCCGTCGACGACCGCCTGTCGGGTGCCGAGGGCGACACCGAGGCTGCCCGGATAACTGGTCGTGAACGGGTTGTCGATGGTGCCGTGCAGCCCACAGGCGCCGGCCGGGGCGATGCCGAGCACGGCGACGAGTGCGGCGGCGAGCACGGACTTGCGCATGCGGACTCTCCCGTCGTCCCGCCGCTCAAGGCGTGACGATGTTGAACCAGAAGTCGAAGCTGTCGAGCGAGGCCATGAAGTCCTCGAAGACGGCTGCGTTGCCGGTGATCTTCAGCTTGCCGTCGGCGACCGCTTTCTCGAGCGACGTTTCCTTCAGCTGGATGGCGTTCAGCGTCGCCTTGTCCATGCTCAGCGAGACATCGGCCTGCGGCCACTGCTTGCGCGTGTGATTGAGCACGGCGTTCTCGACCGACAGCGTGTACGCCTGCTGCAGATCGGGGAAGTCGATGTTGATCGCGTACTTCTTGCCGGCCGCCTTGCCGGCGTTCAGGCGCACCGCCAGATAGTCGAAGAGCATTGCCGGCGACATCGCGCGGATGGTGTCGGGTGTCGCAGTCTGCGTGCCGCCGGCCGAAGGCACGCCGTTGCGCAACTCGTAGGCGCCCTGCAGGTAGACCGAGCGCCACGGGCCGGATTCGGCCTGGTAGCCGAGTTGCTCGAGGGTGTCGGCGAGCAGTTCCCTGGCTTCGGCATTCTTCGGGTTGGCGAAGACGGCATGCTTCAGGACTTCCGCCACCCAGCGGTATTCGCCCTTGTCGAACGAAGCGCGCGCCTTCTTGAGCAGTGCGGCCTCGCCGCCCATGAACTCGACGTATTTCGGACCGACCATCTCCGGCGGCAGGTTGTTCAGGTTGGACGGGTTGCCGTTGTACCAGCCCATGTAGCGCTGGTAGACGGCGCGGCTGTTGTGGCGCAGCGTGCCGTAGTAGCCGCGGTTCGGCCAGAAATTGTCGAGCTCGGCCGGCAGCTTGATCATTTCCGAGATTTCCTCGCCGGTGTAGCCCTGGTTCATCAGGCGCACCGACTGGTCGTGCGTGTATTTGTAGAGATCGCGCTGCTTCTTGAAGTAGTCGACGACGTTGGCGTTGCCCCAGCGCGGCCAGTGGTGCGACTGGAACTTGACCTCGACGTCGCCGCCCCAGGTCTCGATCGTTTCGTTCAGGTAGCCTGCCCACTTCAGTGCGTCGCGCACCTGGGCGCCGCGCAGGGTGAGGATGTTGTGCATCGTGTTGGTCGCGTTCTCGGCCATCCACAGCGCCTTGAACTGCGGGAACCAGGTGTTCATCTCGGCCGGTGCCTCGGTGCCCGGGGTCATCTGGAACACCATCCTGACGCCGTCGATGGTCACTTCCTCGCCGGTCTTCCTGATCTCGCGCGTGGGCAGGATGAGGCCGGCGAGACCGGTCGAGGTGGTCATGCCGAGGCCGCCATTGACGCCACCCCGGGCGTTGCGCGGCAGCAGCGCGCCGTACATGTACACCGCCCGGCGCGCCATCGCGTTGCCGGCGATCACGTTCTCGGAAACCGCATGCTCGGTGAAGTGCTCGGGCGCCAGGATCTGCACCTTGCCGGCGGCCACCTCGGCGGCATCGACGATGCCACGCACGCCACCGTAATGGTCGACGTGCGAGTGGCTGTAGACGACGGCGACCACCGGCCGCCTGCCGAGCTGCCTGTTGATCAGTTCGAGGCCGGCGCGTGCGGTCTCGGGGGAGATCAGCGGATCGAACACGATCCAGCCGGTGTCGCCCTGCACGAAGCTGATGTTCGACAGGTCGTAGCCGCGCACTTGGTAGATGCGGTCGGTGACCTTGAACAGGCCGTTGAGCAGGCTCAACTGTGCATTGCGCCAGAGACTGGGATTGACCGTGTCCGGCGCCGTCTTGTCGAGACCGATGTACTTCTTGTACTGCTCGAGATCCCAGACGACGTTGCCCTTGGCGTCCTTGATCGTCACCACCTCCTCGCTGGCGATCAGGCCGCGCTGCGCATCCTCGAAGTCCTGCCTGTCGGCGAACGGCAGTTCCTGCAGGACCTGCTGGTTGGCCTGCCGGGTGAACGGCGTCGCCGGCTTGGACGGCGTCGCGGCGACGGCC
>JFAX01000003.1:220211-227028 GCA_000585015.1 Candidatus Accumulibacter adjunctus
TTGGACGGCGTCGCGGCGACGGCCGGGGTGGTGACGCAAAGGGCGGCGACAGCGGTGGCGATGAGGCGAGTTCGGGTCATCGTGGGTCCTCGGGTGATCGGTGGTCGTTGCGCTGCAATTCCGCAGTCCGGCGCTTCAGCCGAAACACCGCTGCGATCGGTCGGCGGAGTGAAGCACGGGATTTGCCATGCGTCCAGTGACAATATCTCATGGCGCCTATAACATGGGCGCATGGACATCGACATCCGCCTGATCCGGCACGTGCTGGCGCTCGCCCGCCAGCGCAATTTCGCCCGCGCCGCCGAGCAGTTGCACCTGTCACAACCGGCCCTGTCGCGCAGCATTGCCCGCCTCGAAGAGACGCTCGGTGTCGCGCTGTTCGACCGTACGCCCGAGGGGGCGATCCCGACCGCCTACGGTCGCGTCGTCATCGAACGCGGACAGGAGATCCTGCGCCGTGGGCAGGAACTGCGGCGCGAACTGGATCTCATGCAGGGCATCGAGAGCGGCGCGGTGTCGATCGTTGCCGGCCCGTTCCCGCACGCCATCTCGGCCGGCATCGCCGTATCGCGTCTACTGGCCGCGCACGGCGGGCTGCGTGTCCGGCTGGCGCAACAGAGCCCACGCGGTGCGGTCGCGCCGGTACTCGACGGCTCGGTCGACCTCGGCATCGCCGACCTGCGCGAATGGGGCGACGATCCGCGCCTGCAGACCGAGCCGCTGCCGCCCCACGTCGGCATCTGGGTGGCACGCGCCGACCACCCGCTGGCCGGACGACGCGATCTCGCGCTCGCCGATGTGCTCGTCTACCGCCTGATCTGCGCTGTGCTGCCGAACCAACTCGCCGAGCATTTCGGCGACTGTCCGGCAGCGGGGCAGGCCGATCCGGAGAAAGGGGTCTTCTACCCGGCGGTGACGCTCGACACGGTGAGCTTCGGGCCGATGATCGCCGCGGTGTCGGACGCGATCATGCTGACCACCGTCGGCATCGCCGCGCAGGGGCTGGAACGGGGCGAACTGGCGATCCTCGACCTGCACCTGCCGTGGCAGCGAACTGCCTACGGCTTCCTGACCCGGAGCGGCCGCACGCCGTCGCCGGCGACGCTGGCGTACATGGCCTGCGTGCGCGCCGTCGAAGCGGAAGCGATGGCCGAGGAGCGCCGCCTCCTCGCCCACCATCTCGGGCCCGGTTTTCCGGCGGCCGGCCGGTGGACAGGAGCCCGCGTCAAGCCGCCTCAACCTCGGATTGGGTCCGAGAAACAAGGGGCCAAAACAAAAGGCGGTCCATAACCCCGCCTCCCCCCACCGGAGGAGATACCGCTTACGCTGGCGAGTGGTCCTTCAGCCAATCACGCAGCGCCGCATTCATCCGGGTCTGCCAACCAGGGCCTGCGGCACGGAAGGCGGCGAGTACGTCTCGGTCGAAACGGAAACTGACGATTCGCCAGGCATTGTCGCGAGTGGCATGCACCACCGTCAGTACCGCCAGCACACCGAATTCTCCCGGTCACGGGACGACGCTCAGCCAAGCTGGGCCCGCGGCTGCCGCCACGCAAGCGCGCCGAGTGGATCGACTGGCAAAGGGGGCGTCAGCAGCCGCTGTCCCGCGCGACCGCCACGGCATCGACCCTGCCCGCCGTCGGCAGGCCGCGGTAGCCGTCGGCGGTGCCGCGAATCTCGCGCCAGAGTTCGCCGACCGGTACCCGATTGCGCGCCGTCTGGTCGACCCATTCGGTCGGCGTCGCGCTGCCGGGGTGGAAACGGATTCCCCAGATCGGCTCGAAGGAATCGCGCGAGAGCGAGTAGCGCGCGTCACCGATCACGCTCGCGTCGCTGTCGGACAGCGCGGTCCAGCCGCTGGAAAAATAGCTGAAGCGGGCGAAGTCCCGCTGCACGCGCGCATCGGCCGCTGCCGCCGGCGGCAGATCGGCTGCGAACAGCAATTCCAGCGTGCTGCCGGGCTTCCACAGGCTGCCCGCACTGTCGACAACGCGCAGGCGGTCGCTGTACAGCGTCGTCCCCGACTGATACACCGATCGCCAGACGACCGGATTGCCGACGCTCGGAAACATCTCGGCGCGCACCACCGGGTGGCCGCGCGCTGCGGCGATCAGCTCCTGCAGGTCGAGGGCGCGCTCGCGCTGCCAGGCTGCGACGCCGACATAGACGAGAGCGAACGACAAGGACAGCACTGCCGGCAGGCGCGACTGCCGGCGGACGGCCAGCAGCAACCCGGCGAGCAGCGCCAGCGTCAGCAGGGGTCCGATCGTCGTCAGCCAGTGCCAGGCGACGCGCAGCGTCGAGAACGGCCAGAGCAGGTGCGTCCCGTAGTTCGTGCACGCGTCGAGCAGCCCATGCGTCGCACAACCGATGGTCGCCGCGGCAAGCAGCGGTCGCCAGTCGGCACGGTAGCGCCGCTGCACGAGCCAGGGTGAGGCGGCGACGACACCGCCGACGGGGATGAAGGCGAAGGCGTGCGTGAAGTGTCGGTGATACTCGATCGCCAGCAACGGATCGGCGGTGCTGCGGATCAGGATGTCGGCGTCGGGCAGCAGGCCGCCCAGCGCACCGGGCAGCCAGGCCTGGCGGCCGAGGCGGTGGCCGAGAGCCGCCTGCGCGGCGGTCGCGCCGAGCAGCGCGTGCGTCAATGGGTCCATTGCAGCTCCGGGGGCAAGGGAATCTTCTGCCGCCTGGGTCCGCTCATGATGCCCCGCCGAGAGCTGGCGGCAGCAACGCCCGGGCAACCGGCGGCGCGCGCATTATCGCCGACGGCAGCGGAAACGCAGCGGAATTTCGCGCCCACCCGAGTGCCGGCGGGTCATGAACTCGAACACGGGCCATGGGTGGGCGAAGGAAGCAGTCTCGGGGTAGATCAGCACCATGTCACCCTTGCCGTCCTGGTAGCTCTTCTGTCCGTAGCCCCCGGCTCCGACGCTCGGTCCGAGCCCGTCCATTTCGCGCTGGAACATGGAGCTGAACCTGCGTCCCGCTTCCGACCCCGACTCACCAGCGCGGCGCAGGAATCCCTGTTCTTGACGGTTCGGCCAGATCAGCTTGTATTGACGAAAGCTACACGCAACCCCATCATCTGTGTATCTCTTGTATTTACGTGAGGAGTTCGCCATGCGTGCTGCCGCAATCAATTTACGTGCCTTGCCGGAGCAGCGTGATCTCATTGATCACGCCGCAAACCTACTGGGAAAAAGCCGTTCGGACTTCATGTTGGAGGCCGCCTGCGAGCGTGCTCAGTCGGTGCTGCTCGATCAGGTGTTCTTTGGACTGGACGCGGAAAAGTTCCAGCAGTTCACCGCCATGCTCGACGCGCCGCCGCGTGCCAATGAGGGGCTTGAGCGACTGATGGCGGTCAAGGCACCGTGGGAAAGCAAGCAAGCGTGAGCTTGAAGCTGTCCGCACCTCAGCCACTTGCTGCCACGCACCGGTTGGCCGACTTCGAGTGCGGCGAACCCGTTCTGGATGAATGGCTCAAACGCCGAGCGATGAACAACCAGCTCACTGGAGCCAGCAGAACCTTTGTCGTCGTTGATGAAGAGAATCGGGTGCTTGCCTTCTACGCCATGGCTGCTGGGGCGGTTTCTCAGCAATGGGCGACCAGCTCGGTTCGGCGCAACATGCCTGATCCAGTTCCCGTCATGGTGCTTGGCAGGCTGGCGGTGGATCGCCGGACCCAAGGCCTCAAGCTGGGGGCTGCCATGCTGCAAGACGCGGTGAGTCGCGCCATCGCCGTATCGCAGAACACCGGGGTTCGCGCATTGCTCGTTCACGCGCTCCACGAACACGCCAAACAATTCTACGAGCACTACGGTTTTCAGGAGTCGCCGCAGCATCCGATGACATTGATGCTGCGCCTCAATACCGTCAAGGCATGATCGAAATGGAGTGGCAGGCGCTCGGCAAGTCTGGCGCAGCACGCTTGGCTTGAGCGCCGAAAGGCGTTGTCGTTCGTTCACCGCCCCCCTGTGCTGACGACGCCATGCAGTGCAGCCGATTCGCCGCTGCTGCTGTGCGCGCCCGCAAGCCCCCGCTGGCGCTACAGAAGCGGCGCGCGAATGCTGGCCCGTGGCAGCATTGGTGCTAGCATTGTCCGCAGCCCGCCTGGCGTCCCGCGGGCATTCCCGTGATGCCCGGCATCGCGGCTCTTGGAAACCGGCGAGGAGACACCCATGACCCTGAGAATCGAAAACCACAAACTGGTCGGCGACCAGGTCAGCCATCGCGACACCCCGAACCGCGGCGGCGCCATGACCCCGAGCTATCTGGTGCTGCATTACACCGCTGGCCGCTCGCTCGAAAGTTCGGTCGAATCGCTGTGCACGCGGAAGCCGCAGGGCAACGCCTCGGCGCACCTCGTCCTCGGACGCGACGGGCGAATCGTCCAGCTCGCTCCCTTCAACATCGTCACCTGGCATGCCGGCGTCAGCCAGTGGGCCGGCCTGGTCGGCCTCAACAGCCATTCGATCGGCATCGAGATGGACAATGCCGGCCTGCTGAAGCGTGTCGGCAGCCAGTATCAGGCCTGGTTCGGCAAGGCCTACCCGGAGGATGAGGTGCTCATGGCGGCGCACCGCAACGGCGGCCCGGTCTCTCCCTGGCACACCTACAGCGAGGTGCAGATCGAGCGCGCGATCGAACTGGCCGACCTGCTGGTCGAGCACTACGGGTTGAAGGACGTCCTCGGACACGAGGACATTGCGCCCGGTCGCAAGAGCGATCCCGGCCCGGCCTTCCCGCTCGCCGCGCTGAAGAGCCGCGTCCTCGGTCGCGAAGACGATTCACCGCCGCGCTACGTCGTCACCGCCAGCAGCCTCAACATCCGCAAGGGCCCGGACGCCAGTTTCGAGCCGGTGGCGGCGGCGCTGCGCAAGGGCACCGAAGTCTTCCTGCTCGAGGCGCGTGACCGCTGGAGCCTGGTCGAGGTGGTCAGCAACGCCGAGGTCGAGGGCTGGGTGAGCAACTCGTTCATCGCCGCGGTCGCCGCCCCGCGGGCGGCACACGCCAGCCCGCCGGAGGCGACCGCAGGCGAAAAGGCGAGCGGCCGATCGGCGCGGTCCGCGGCCCGGGAGCCGGCGGAGAAGAAGGCGCGGCGGGCGAAGAAGCACCGCCCGGCGAAGAATGCCTGACGCCGCCGTGACCAGCGGCTGCGAACCGTGACCGATGGGGCGCGCCAAGCGCACGGCTGTTCATCGACCCGCGCACGACGGACGGTCGCGAGAAGTCAACGGCGCTGGCGCGCGACTTGGGCGAGCTCGGCCGGCGACCGCTGCGGGCCGGCAACTGGCGGTACGAGTTGCCGCGCCTGCCTGGACAGTCGCCGGGCCGTGCGCCAGCGCGGGAGTTGCCGCCGGCAAACCAACGCAAGCGCCACGCCGACGCCAGCCCCTCGCCCTGTGCCTCCCGCAACCGGGGGAACCGCCGGCAGCGCGCACCGGTCTCAGACGTGGCGCCTGCCCGCCGTCGGCAGCGACAGGCGGGCCAGCAATGACAGGAGGAAGAAATGAACGGGCAACTCTTTATGGCTCCCGGCTGGGAGGAGATTCCCCTGCTGCTCTTCCTGCTGGCGCTGGTGCTGGTCTTCTTCCTGATCATCCGCCAGAACGGCAAGGACTATCAGGAAATCGAGGCCTGGCTGGCCGAGGAAGGCCTCGACCGCTAGCCAGCGGATGGGCGCCGCATCAGCCCTTGCCGACGCCCTTTTCCAGCTTGCCGACCATCTTCTGCAACTCGCGTTCGTCGAGCAGCCGCTTCGCTTCCTTCGGCTCGACCCAGCGCCGTTCGCGGTGGTTCTCCTCCCACTCGGTTTCCGGGATGCTCTCGGTCACTTCCATCGGGAACACGGTGACCGCGCAGACGCCGCCCCACTTCTTGTACTTGTAGTTGCCGATCGGCTCCTCGGCGACGCTGCCGCGCACGCCGGCTTCCTCCAGCGCCTCCTTGGCAGCCGAATCGCGCAACGAGAGTTCCTGCTCCTTGACGCCCTTCGGCACCACCCAGCGGGTGCCCTTGCGCGACGCGATCAGCATGATCTCGAGCTGGCCATCGACCAGCCGGTACGGCAGCACCGCCGACTGGGTGAAGAAGTAATCCGGCACCGGACCCAGGTCGGGCTCATCGGCGACATCGGTCACCGGCGGTTCGGGCACCTGACCCGGCCGCGTCAGCGAGATCAGGCGGCCGCAGCCGCGCGTCAGGTCCGACCAGCCCTCGACCATCTCGAGCCGCGCCAGCGCCGAGGTCGGCAGCAGTTTGCCATCGTCCGGAATCGCGAGTTGCTCGCGACTCAGGTAAGCGACCAGATCCTCGAGCCCCGGGTTGTGACCGACGACCATCACCCGTCGTGCACTCTTCGGACAGTCGGCAAGCGCCGCCAGCAGGTCCTCGACCGGCGCGGCATAGAGCCGCTCGTCCCAGCGGACGGTCTTCAGGGGCAAACCCATCGCCTTGCAGGCGGCCACGGTCGTCGCGCGGGCGCGCTCCGCCATCGAGCTGACGACGAGATCCGGAACCAGCTTGTGATGCTTGAGCCAAGCACCCATCTTCTGGCTGCCCAATCGGCCGCGATCGACCAGCGGCCGGTGAAAGTCCTCGTGGCCGGTACTCCAGTCGGACTTTCCGTGCCGCAGTACCAGCAGTGTCTTCTCGGTCATGACGCAAATACCCTCCCCGAAAATGGTTCGACAGAAGCGACGGCACGCGGCAGCAACCGTCCGTCAGCGCGACCCGTCACAAACGACATGATACCGGAAGCCCGTTCGCCAGCGGCAGCCCGGCAGCTAGCTGCCAGGGCAATCGCATGAATCCT
>JFAX01000003.1:228190-249835 GCA_000585015.1 Candidatus Accumulibacter adjunctus
GATGGCATTCATGCGATTGCCCTGAGCTAGCTGCTGCCGGCGCGCAGCGCATCTAGCGGCGCGCTCTGCAGCAGGCGGACGGCAGCGAACCAGCCAGCGGCAGTCACCAGCAGGGCACCACAACCGATCGCCAACGGCAGCAGCCAAAGCTCGACCGCCACCTCGAAACGGAACACCTGCTGCGCCAGGAACTGGCCGACGGCGATCGCCGCGAGGGCGGCGATCAACCCGGCAAAGGCGCCAATGGCGGCGAACTCGGCCAGCAGCGCGCGTCGCAACTGTTCGCGCCGGGCACCCAGTGCGCGCATGACCGCCAGCTCGTAGCGCCGCTCCTCGGCTGCTGAAGCGAGCGCGGCGTGGAGGACGATGCCTCCTGCCGCGAGCGTGAACAGGAAGACGAACTGCACTGCTTTCGCCACCTGTTCCATGATCGACTGCAGTTGGCGCAGGATCGCGGCGACATCGATCACGGTCAGGTTCGGGAAATCGCGCACCAGTCGATTGACCACGGCCGCTCTTTCCGCTGGCAGGTGAAAACTCGTGATCCAGCTTGCCGGATGGCCTTCGAGAACCGCTGGCGGCGTCAGGACGAAGAAGTTGACGCGCATGGTGTCCCAGTTGACCTTGCGCAAGCCAACGATCTTCAGGCCGATCGTTTCCCCGGCGACGCCGAAGTCGATGCGATCGCCGACCACCAACCCGAGGGTCCGCGCCAACCCCTCCTCGACCGATGCCGGCGCGTCCTGCGCCCGACCGGCGAGTTCTCCCGGCAGGAACCAGCGACCGCCGGCGAGGCTGTTGCCGGCGGGCAGGTCTGGCCGCATCGACAGGTTGAATTCACGCTCGACCAGTCGCTGCGCGCGATCGTCCGTGTAGTTGGCGGCACGGACCTCGGCGCCGTTGATGCGCAGCAGGCGCCCGCGCACCATCGGCGCCAGCTCGGCCGACACCCCTTGCGCCAGGAGCGCGGAGCGCACCGCCTCGACCTGTTCGGGCTGGATATTGACGACGAAGCGGTTGGGCGCATCCGCCGGCACCGCCTGCCGCCAGGCATCGAGCAGGTCACCACGCACCGCCGTCAGCAAGAGCAAAGCCATGAAGCCGAGCGCCAGGGCGACGATCTGCACGACGCTGGCGTGCGCCCGTCGCTCGAGGCTCGCCAGGCCGTAGCGCCAGCCGATCCCTGCCCCGCCGAGCGCACGCCCGCCGCCGCGCAGCGCTGCCGCCAGCCGGATGGCAATGCGTGCCGCGATGGCAAACAGCAGCATCGCCAGGCTGAAACCAGCGAGCACCCAGGCACCCAGTTCGACCTCGCCGGCAATCCAGAACATCAGTCCGCCGAGAGCCAGGAAACCCAGCAGGTAGCCGACGACGGTACCGCCCTGCGGACTGCCGAGTTCACGACGCAGGACGCGCAAGGTCGGCACCCGGTTGAGCTGCAGCAAGGGCGGCACGGCGAAGCCGAAGAGCAGCAGCAGACCGACGGCGATACCCTGCAACGCCGGCAGCGGCCCCGGCGCCGGCAGCGGTGTCGCCAGCAGTTGTGCCAGCCACGCGTGCAGCGCGAAATGCGCAACGTAGCCGAGAACACAGCCGCCGAGGGCCGCGAGCAGGCCAAGGACGGCGAACTGGCCGAGGTGCAGGCGCAGCAGCAGCGCCTGTGTGGCGCCGAGGCAGCGCATGACGGCGCAGGGATCGAGGTGGCGCTGCACGTACCGGCGGGACGCCAGCGCCACCGCCACCGCCGCCAGCACCACGGTCAGCAGGGCGGCGAGGCCGAGGAACTTCTGCGCCCGATCAAGCGCACTGCGAATCTCGGGTCGCCCGTTCTGCGGATCCTCGATCCGTTGCCCGCGCGTCAGCCGCCCTTCGATCTCGCGCTGGAAGCGCTTGACCAGCGGCAGATCGCCGGCGAGCAGCAAGCGGTACGCCACCCGGCTGCCGACCTGCAACAACGCCGTCGCTGGCAGATCGTCGAGATTCATCAGCAGGCGCGGTGCGACGCTGAAGAAGTTGATGCCGCGGTCGGGCTCGAGCGTCAGCACGGCGCCGACCCGCAACGTGCTCTGTCCGACGGCGATCCGGTCACCGACCTCGGCGCCGAGCGCCGACGCCAGCCGCTCGTCGATCCACGTCGTGCCGGGCGGCGGGATTCCCGCCGCCGGCGCATCGACGGCATTCAGCGCCGGCGCGACGCGCAGCGAACCGCGCAGTGGATAGCCGGCAGCGACGGCCTTGATCTCAGCCAGTTGCGCCCGCAGGGCGTCGCCCTCGCCGTGCGTCACCATGCTCGGGAAGGTCACGGTCGCGACCTGCTGCAGGCCGAGCGCGCGCGCGCTTTCGACGATGCTCGCCGGCCACGGCTGATCGGCAGTCAACAGGAGATCCGCACCGAGCAGCTGGTGCGACTCACGATCGAGCGCCTGTCGGACCCGATCGGCGAAAAAGCCGACCGCGGTCAGTGCGGCGACGGCCACCGCCAGCGCCGTTGCCAACAGACGCAACTCACCACCGCGCGCGTCGCGGCGCAGCATGCGCCAGGAAAAGGAGATCACTTGCATGACACGGTTCGTTTCGGGCGACCCTGACGCTGCGGCGAGCGGCTGGCGAGTGAGCAACGGGTTCCTTGCGCACGCGCCACTTCCCGCCTGCCCGAGCCGACGGCGACGGCACTGGCAAGGCCGGGCTTTCGGGCTACCGCGCCAAACGGAACAAGCGGCTCTGACAGTTCGAGGATACTCGAGTTCAGGCGCGCGATTGCGTCACATTCGACTCTTCCGCCTGCTACAATGATTTCGTGATTCCGGCAAGTGGGGTCGCGCAGGAGGGGGTTCCTGCCGCGGGCTCCGGCGCCGGGCGGGAGTGGACGAAACGTCGCCGTGACCGCTGCCGGCAGTGCGCCGGTCGGGAAGAGCGACACGGACCGTCCGCGGGATGCGTTGGTCTGGCGGACATCGGCGGGAGGATGGGTCATGGTCAGCAAGTGGTGGCACAGGATATGCAGCATATCGCTTCTCGCTTCCGCCCTGTTGTCGGCGGCGCCGGCATCAGCGGGGCTGAGCTACAGCGGGTTGTTCACGGCGCCGGGCTCCGGCGGCGACAATGGCAGTTATTACCTGGTCGGCCAGGCTGCCAGCCAGTCCTTTTCGGTACCGTGGCTGACGGAGGTCAGTTCGCTGCAGCTCACGCTCAACCTGATGCCCCCCTCCCCCTGGTTCTCGAACAACCTCAACGAGCCGCTCGAGTTCAGCTTCGAGCTCATAGGAAACACCGTCGGCAGTACCCGCACCGTCGGCAGTACCCGCTATCTTGCCAAGAACATGCCAGGGCAGTGGCAAGCGCGCGACCTCGACTTCGACTTCGCGCCGCTGTTCGACGCTGGCGGTGACTGGACGCTGCGCATGGTCGTGAGCCAGGCGGGCGATCCCTGCTGTGCCCCCGGCAACATCATGCTGTCTGCGAACAACCCGTTCGAGATCTCGATTCCGGAACCGAACGGGCTCGCGCTGGTCGCGCTCGGCCTCGTCGGCGCCGGCCTGTTCTACCGCCGCCGCTGATCCTGCGGCGGACGCGGGTTGGCCGCAGCGGACGGCGGCACTCGTCTCCGGCGACGACTCAATCGAGTTCACGCAGTCGCCGCGCCGCTTCCTCGACCCGCCGCACGGGCATCACCTCGATGCCGGCGATTGCCTGGCGTGGCCGGTTCGCCTCGGGGACCAGTGCACGCGTGAAGCCGAGTTTCGCCGCCTCACGCAGGCGTTCCTGACCGCGCGGCGCCGGCCGGATCTCGCCCGCCAGGCCAACCTCGCCGAAGACCACGAGTTTCTCCGGCAAAGCCCTGTTCTTCAACGAGGAAATGATCGCCAGAAGAACGGCGAGATCGGCTGCCGGTTCGCTGATGCGGACACCGCCGACGGCGTTCACGAAGACATCCTGATCAAAGCAGACGATACCGGCATGGCGGTGGAGAACGGCCAGCAGCATCGACAGTCGCTGCGCATCGAGTCCGACCGTCAGCCGCCGCGGGTTGCCGTGCGCCTGGTCGACCAGCGCCTGCACCTCGACGAGCAGCGGCCGCGTGCCTTCCTGGGTGACCAGCACGCAGGATCCGGCGACCTCGGCCCCGTGCTGCGAGAGAAAGATCGCCGACGGGTTGCTCACCGCCTTCAGGCCGCGATCGGTCATCGCGAAGACACCGATCTCGTTGACCGCGCCGTAGCGGTTCTTGACCGCACGGATCAGGCGGAAGCTCGAATGGCTGTCGCCCTCGAAGTAGAGCACGCTGTCGACGATGTGCTCGAGCACGCGTGGCCCGGCAATTGCGCCTTCCTTGGTCACATGCCCGACGAGGATCACCGTGCTCCCGGTCTGTTTGGCCAGCCGGGTCAGTTGTGCGGCGCATTCGCGTACCTGTGCCACCGAACCCGGTGCGGAAGTCAGCTGTTCCGACCACAGCGTCTGGATCGAGTCGATCACCGCCACGCGCGGCGGCGCCGACTGCAGGGTCGCCAGGATCCGTTCGAGGTTGATCTCGGCCAGCAGCCGCAGCGTGCCGGTCGCCAGTGACAGCCGCCGCGCGCGCAGGGCGATCTGTTGTCCCGACTCCTCGCCGCTGACGTAGAGAACACCCTCCGTCGCCGCCAGACCGGCGAGTGCCTGCAGCAGCAGGGTGCTCTTGCCGATTCCCGGATCGCCACCGATCAGAACGACCCCGCCGCGCACCAACCCGCCACCGAGGACGCGGTCGAACTCGCCGATGCCGGTGGGCAGCCGCTCCTCTTCGTGTGCCTCGATGTCGGCCAGCGTCTGCACCTCGCCGCGACCCGCCAGACTGACGAATCGCCGCTGTCCGGCAAGCGGGACTGCGCTGGCGATGGTCTCGACGAGCGTGTTCCACCGCCCGCAACCCGGGCACTGGCCCTGCCACTTGGCAACGCTGCTGCCGCACTCGTTGCAGCAAAACTGGCTCTTCTGCTGCGTGCCGCCCGCGCGTGTCATGGACGGAGATCGCGCCCCGGTCCACTGCGTGACCGGTCTGCCGCTTTGCCCAGGCGCTGACTTCTCGGCCATCGATGCGACAGGTTTCGTCGTTCGCTCACTCGCGCCCTTCCGCTCGGCCCGCTCGCGATGACTCCTGCGCCACCTCACCAACGCTGCGCACCGGCACACGCCGGGCCAGTGCGCAGAACAGCTCGTAACTGATCGTGCCGGCTGCCGTCGCGACCTCGTCGGCCGGCATGCCCTCACCCCACAGCACCACCGGGCTGCCGACCCCGGCGGCCGGCAGATCGGTCAAATCGCAGGCCAGCATGTCCATCGACACCCGCCCAAGCGTCTGCGTCCGCTGTCCGCCGACGACGATCGGCGTCCCCCCCGGCGCATGCCGCGGATAACCGTCGGCATAACCGCAGGCAACGATGCCGACGCGGGTCGGTCGCGTGGCAACGAAGGTGCCGCCATAGCCGACGCGCTCGCCGGCAGCGATCTCCTGCAGCGCCAGAATCGTGCTGCGCAGCGTCATCACCGGCCGCAGACCGAGGCTTGCCGCATCCTCGGTGGCGAAGGGACTGCCGCCATAGAGCATGATTCCGGGGCGAACCCAGTCGCGAGCGGTGGCCGGGTAGCGCAGGATGGCTGCCGAGTTGGCGAGCGAGACCGGCAAGGCGGCGGCCTGCGGCCAGTCGTCGAGCATGCGGGCAAAGCGTTCGAGCTGCCAGCGGATGCACGCCTCCCCGCCGTCGGCGTCGGCCTCGGCGAAATGCGTCATCAGGGTCAGCCCACCGGCGCCGCCAGCGCACGCCAACGCGGCCAGGTGCTCCCGCGCCGCCGGCAGCTGGCGCGCCACCAGCCCGAGCCGGTTCATGCCGCTGTTCAGCTTGAGATGGATCGGCGGGCAGCGCGGCAATCGTGCCTGCCGCAGCATCTGCAACTGATCGAGGCAGTGAATGACGACGCTCAACCCGTGCTCGCTGCAGGCCGCCAGGTCGGCGGCAGTGAAGAAGCCTTCGAGCAGGAGGATCGGCTGGTGGATCCCCGCCTGACGCAGGCGCACCGCCTCGTCGATGTCGAGCAGGGCAAAGCCGTCCGCAACATCGCCGAGCGCCGTCGCGGCACGCAGCAACCCATGGCCGTAGGCGTTCGCCTTGACCACCGCCCAGGCCCGCGCAGCGGTGCCACCCCGGGCAGCGCGGCGGCGGGCGAGCAGATAGTTGTGCCGCAGCGCCGCCAGATCGACGTCGGCCTGGATCGGGCGCGGCATCAGGCCGTCAGCTCGTGCAGCTTCGCCTTGGCAAAGTCGACGAAGGTCAGCACGACCCGGGAACGGAAGCGCTCTTTCGGGTAGACCAGCGACAGGGTCCGCCGCAACGGCGGCCGCAACGGAATCGCGACGAGACTGCCGAGTTGCCGTTCCTTTTCGAAGCTGGCGCGCGAGAGGATCGAGCAACCGAGGCCGGTGGCGACGACACCTTTCAGCGCTTCCGGGCTGCTCAGCTCCATCAGCGTCTTCAGCTTGCCGGGGTCGATGCCGCAGGCGCGCAGGTAGTCGTCGGTGACCTCGCGCGTTCCCGAACCCGGTTCGCGGGCGATGAAGTCATGCGCCAGCAGAGTGCGCGCATCGACCTCGGTTCGACTGGCCAGTGCGTGCGCCGGTGTGCAGACCACCTGCAGTTCATCGTCGCCACAGACCTCGCATTGCAGGGCGGGATGCGAGGTCTTCGACTCGATCAGGCCGATGTCAAGCGTATGCGCGGCCACCGCATTGTTGATCGCGTCCGAGTTGGCCACCGTCAGGCGCGCGCGGACCTGCGGATAGCGGACGTTGAACTCGCCGAGGATTGGCGGCAGCATGAACTCGGCGATCGTCGTGCTGGCACCGACCAACAGGCTGCCGCTCATCTGCCCGGTCATCTCGGCGATGCGGATGTCGAGCTCGTTCGACAGACCGAGAATCCGCTCGGCGTAATCGAGGACGACCTCACCGGCCGCTGTCAGCGAGACGCGGGCTCCGCCCCGTTCGAAGAGGCGGGTATTGAAGCGTTCCTCGAGTTGCTTGATCTGGAAGGTGACGGCCGGCTGCGTCATGTGCAGGGCCTCGCCCGCCTTGGTAAAGGAAAGATGCTTCGCCACCGCGTGGAACACCTGCAATCGACGATCAGCCACCCTTATCCCCCTTTCTGCTGCAGTCCGAATTCAACCATAAAACCGCCTTGCCAGCCAGCGCGCGGGCCGTGCGTCCGGCAAGCGGCGCCGCAAGTTGCAGCATCGCCGCGGACAAACCGACAAAGTGCCGCCGTTCGTGGTATAAGGCGCACACACGCGGAACAGCTGCATTAATAATATCTGATGCCTCTCGGTTTTTACATCATCATGGCAGCGCAGTTCTTTTCGGCTCTCGCCGACAACGCGCTGCTGATCGTTGCCATTGCCGCACTGCGCGAGATGCAGGCGCCGGCTGCCTACGAACCCCTGCTGAAGACCTTCTTCACCGTTTCCTACGTCGCCCTGGCCGCGTTCGTCGGCGCATTTGCCGACTCGATGGCCAAATGGCGCGTGATGTTCATCAGCAACGGCATCAAGATCCTGGGCTGCGCGATGATGTACTGGGATGTCCATCCCCTCGTTGCCTACGCAGTCGTCGGCCTTGGCGCCGCCGCCTACTCGCCCGCCAAGTACGGCATCCTCACCGAATATCTGCCGCACCGCCTGCTGGTGGTTGCCAACGGTTGGATCGAGGGGCTGACGGTCGGCGCGATCATTCTCGGTGTCGTCGTCGGCGGCATGCTGATCCAGCCCGACGTCGCGCACCGCTTGCTCGGCTGGGACCTGCCGTTGATCGATACCGGCGTCGATACCGTCAGCGAGATGGCGCTCTGTTTCGTCGCCGGCTTCTACCTGCTCGCCGCCCTGTTCAATCTGCGTGTCCCCGATACCGGTGTCGACCATCGGACGCTGCACAAGAACCCATGGTACCTGCTGCGCGAGTTCAACCACTGCCTGATGCTTCTCTGGCGCGATCGCCTCGGACAGGTTTCACTGGCCGTGACGACCCTGTTCTGGGGTGCCGGCGCCACGCTCCAGTTCATCGTCATCAGCTGGGCCGAGACGGCGCTGCAACTCGACCTGTCGAAATCCAGCATGCTGCAGGGCGTCGTGGCCATCGGCGTGGCGCTCGGCGCAGTCGGCGCAGCGCGCATGATCACGCTGCGCAAATCGGTGCGCGTCATCCCGCTCGGCATCGCCATGGGCGGCATCGTCCTGATCATGAACTTCGTCCAGCATACCTGGCTGGCCGTTCCCCTCCTGGTCCTGATCGGTGCGCTCTCCGGCTTTTTCGTCGTGCCGATGAATGCGCTGCTGCAGCACCGCGGCCACATCCTGATGGGTGCGGGACACTCGATCGCCGTGCAGAATTTCAACGAGAACCTGTCGATCCTGGCAATGACCGGCCTGTACTTCCTGATGATCCGCGCGCAGTGGTCGATCTATCTCGTGATCACCCTTTTCGGCCTCTTCGTCAGCGCTGCGATGTGGCTCGTCAAGCGGCGGCACGAGGCGAATCAGCGCCTGCGCGACGATGTCATCCATCTCGACGACGGCAAGCACTGAGGGAACCTTCCGCGAGCGACCTGCTGCCGCTGCGCGTCGTTCCAGGATGGCATCGGCAGGCGGACCCGGTGCTTGCGGTAGCGCATGTTTGCCCTATACTGCGCATGTTTCGTGCACACAAGGCCGATTTCATGTCAAAAATCACCATAGATCGTTACGACCTCGCACTGCTTGATGCATTGCAGCGAAAAGGGAACGCCACCAACGCGACGCTCGGCGAACAGATCAAGCTCTCGCCCTCGCAGATCAGCCGCCGCATCCAGCGCCTCGAGGAGGACGGGGTCATTGCCGGTTACGTCGCCATCCTGGCGCCTGGCGCGCTCGGCCTGTCGATCACGGCCTTCGCGCAGGTGATGCTCGAGCCGACTGGCGAATCGGCCTGCGAAGCCTTCGAGGATGCGGTTGCAGCGATTCCCGAAGTGCTCGAATGCCATTCCGTCAGCGGTGACGCGGACTACATGCTGCGCATCGTCGTTCCCGATCTGGCCGCCTTCGCCGAACTGACGATGAAACGCCTGCTCGGCCTGCCGGGAGTCGGTCGCCTGCGGACCAGCATCGCGCTGCAGACCGTCAAGCAGACGCATGCCTTGCCGCTCGACCACCTGACGCACCCGAGCAAGCCGCGGCAGCGGGTGCGCTACGCCGAAGGCTAGCAGCCTGCCGGACTTGCAGGGTGGTTTGCAGCCGACTTGGTCGAGTCCGACCGGCTGCTAGGGCGTCGGCCCGGCGTCCGGACCCGCTGCGCGCTCGAGCCCGGCAGCCGTCGCCTTGGCGGCGCGCATCAGCGCGCGGGCGCGGCACAGGTCCTCCCAGGCGCGCGCCTTGTCGTGCAGCGTTCGCAACAGATAGGCCGGATGATAGCTGACGACCACCGGAATGTTCTCGCCGCCGGTCGGCGAGTTGTAAGCGAATGACCGTCCGCGCATGTTGGCCAGCGAGCCGACCTCGCCGAGCACGGCGTGCGCCGCCGCGCGGCCCAGCAGCACGATCAGGCGCGGCTGCAGGAGGACAATCTGTCGTCTCAGGAAGGGTGCGCAGGCCGCGATCTCCGAGGGTTCGGGCGTGCGGTTGCCGGGCGGTCGGCATTTGACCGCATTGGCGATGTACACGTCCCGGCCGCGCTGCAGGTCGATCGCTGCCAGCATCGCATCGAGCAGCTTGCCAGCCGGTCCGACGAAGGGCTCACCGCGCGCATCTTCCTCCGCCCCCGGGCCTTCGCCGATGAACAGCCAGTCGGCCTTGAGGTCACCGACACCCAGCACGGCCTGTCGGCGCCCCTGACAGAGATTGCAGGCGCGACAGGTGGCGGCGCTCTGCCGCAACTCCTCCCACCCCATGCCGGCGATCTCCGCGTTCCGCTCGCCCACCGCTACCGGCACTGCCGCAGGTGCCGCTGCCACAACGGCCTCGCCGGACGACGGGGGCGCCGCTTCCGGCCCCGCTGCCCTACCGCCCACCAGCGGCTGCGCCACGTCCGCAGATTGCCGTCGCAGTCGCCAGAGCGGCGACAGCCCCATCTCACGCAGCAATTGCAGGCGCGTCAGGAGCGGGCGACGCGGTTCGCCACCCATCAGGCGCGAATCCTGCCCAGCTCGCACCGCAAGACCAACGCATCCTCGCGTCCATCGGCCAGCGGGTAGTAGTCGCGTCGCAGGCCGATCTGCCGAAAGCCGAACTGCCGGTACAGCGCCAGCGCACTTTCATTCGACGGCCGCACCTCGAGCAGCAGGCCGCTCGCACCGGCCTGCCGCGCGGTACTCATCGCGCACCGCAGCAGCCGCGTGCCAAAGCCCATCCGCTGTCGCTTGCCGAGCACGCCGATGTTGAGCAGGTGCGCCTCGTCCACGGCGATCATGAGCACGAAGTAGCCGACCAGCTCGCCAGCGACACGGCAGCCCCAGGCGCTGTAGCCGCTGTCGATCGAATCGACGAAGTTGCCGCGTGTCCACGGATAGGGAAAGACGCCCTGCTCGATCGCGACCATCTCGTCGACATCGTGATGACCGAGAGGCAACATCTCGACGCACGGCACGAGCACGGCGCTCAAGCCCTTCCCCCGCTTGCCAGACGTTCAGCGACCGTCAGCGCGACCTTGTTGCGCACATAGCGAGGCGCGACCGCTGCCGCATCCACCCCCTCGCCCCGCGCCAGTCGCGGCGCCGCCAGGCGGGCGACCGCGCCGGCATCCGGAAGCAGTTCGGGCAACCAGTCGCACACCCGCGTCGACAGCCGCTGTCGCAACACCGGATGGGCGGCGAGGCCGTTGCCGCAGGCGAGCCAGCCCCCCGTATCGGGAAGGGGCACCTCGCCGGGGTGGCAGACAGCTGTCGTCAGGGTCTCGTCGCCGGCGACGAAACGGCCGTGGTACACCTCGCCCATGCGCGCGTCGAGGAGAACGATCACGCGCTCGCCACCGCTCGCCAGTGCCATCGCCTCGAGCGTGCCGACGGCAATCACCGGCAGGGCATGCGCCACAGCCAGTCCCTGCGCCACACCACAGGCGACACGCAGGCCGGTGAAAGAGCCCGGGCCCGCGGCGAAGGCGATGCCGTGCAGATCGCTGCAAGCGAGCCCGGCTTCCTGCAAGGCGCTGCCGAGCAAAGGCAGTAGAGTCTGCGAATGCGCCGGACCAGCCGGGCAACTGCGGCGCAGCAGAGTGCCGTTGGACCAGAGGGCGATGGAGCCCGACTCGGTGGACGTCTCGATGGCCAGCAGATTCATCGCCCGTATTCTACCCGTCCTCGCTGCCGACGTCGCCTGCGGCGCATGGAGGTTCGATTCGCGCCGCCGATCCGGCGCAGCGACCGCTGCTGCGCCGCAACAGAAAGAGCGCCGATTCTGGCCGGCGGCTGGCTTTCCCGATACAATGTCAGGGCCTTCGAACGACGCGCCAGCGGCGCGCCAAACCCACAAATCAACAATGGAAAGTACCGCGATGAAAGTACTGCTATTGACGCGAGAGTACCCTCCCTACGTTTACGGCGGAGCCGGTGTTCACGTCGAGTATCTGTCTGGCGAACTGGCCAGACTGATGCATGTCGAAGTTCGCTCCTTTGGCGACCAGGACACTGTGGTCGACGGCGTGCGGGTCAAGGGCTTTCCTTTCGGCAAGGGCAGCTTTGCCCACGTCGACAAGAAGCTCAGCGGTGCGCTCGACACCTTCGAGGCGAATCTCGAAACCCTCAGCGAACAGGTCGATGCCGACATTGTGCACGTGCACACGTGGTACGCACACCTCGGCGGCGTTCTCGCCAAGACCCTCTATGGCATCCCGCTGGTGCACACGGTGCATTCGCTTGAGCCGCTGCGACCGTGGAAAAGGGAACAGCTCGGCTGCGGTTATGACATGTCGTCATGGATCGAGAAGACCTCGCTCGAGATGGCGGACGCGGTGATCGCCGTCTCCGAGGGAACCAAGCAGGACATCCTCGAGCATTTCGACATCGAACCGGCAAAGATCTCGGTGATCTACAACGGCATCAACGTCGAGCAGTACCACCCGACCGACGAGACGACCGCGCTCGAGAAGTATGGCGTCGACCCCGGCAAGCCGATCGTCCTCTTCGTCGGCCGCATCACCCGCCAGAAGGGGATCGTCCATCTGGTCAATGCGATCCACTACATCAACCGCGATGCGCAGATCGTCCTCTGTGCCGGTGCCGCCGACACCAAGGAGGTGCTGCACGAGATGGAGATGGCGGTCAAGCGTGTTCGCCAGGAGGGCTTCAGCAACGTCGTCTGGATTCAGGAAATGGTCAGCAAGGAAGAGGCGATCCAGCTCTACTCGCACGCCACCGTCTTCTGCTGCCCGTCGATCTACGAACCGTTCGGGATCATCAACCTCGAGGCGATGGCCTGCCGTACGGCCGTCGTCGCGAGCGCCGTTGGCGGCATCAAGGAAGTCGTCGTCGACGGGGTCACCGGCTTCCTCGTGCCACTCGAGCAGCTGCACGTCGCGCCGTTCGAGCCAGTCAATCCGGACCTCTTCTCGCGCGACCTCGCGGCCGCGATCAACAAGGTCCTCAACGACCCGGAACTCGCCGAGTCGATGGCTGCCGCGGGTCAGCAGCGGGCGCGGGACGTCTTCAGCTGGACGAGCATCGCACAACAGACGAAACGGCTCTACGATTCGCTGCTGAAATGATCTTCGCTGCGGGCGGCCGCATCGCCGGGACGGACCGTGATCCGCTCGGCCGGTTGCGTCGCTCCGCATCCGGCGCCCGGTATGCCCACGCGCCGGCATGGATGGACGGGCCCGCAGAGCCCGTCCGGTTTTGAGTCTTTTCCTGCCGGCGATGCCGGTACAGGATTCAGGAGCAGCATGATGGTTCCCGAGAACTACCCCCGTGTGATCATCGAGGCGGTCGAGCCGCAAGTCCAGGGCGGCCGCTTCCCCATCAAGCGCGTCATCGGCGAGAAGGTCGCCGTCAGCGCGGACATCTACAAGGAGGGCCACGACAGACTGGCGGCGATGCTCAAGGTACGCCGGGTCGGCGAGAAGCGCTGGCACGAGAGTCCGATGGCCCAGGGCGACAACGACCGCTGGTATGGCGACTTCACCGTCGGCGCGATCGGCTGCTGGGAGTACACGATCGAGGCCTACGCCGAGCGTTACCTGTCCTGGGTCGACGAGATCGGCAAGAAGAATGTCCCCGGCGCCAACCTGAACAGCGAACTCCTCGAAGGACTGCAGATCATCAGAACCGCGGCCGCGCTCGCGCCGGCCGCCGCGCGAACCCGCATCAACGGGCTGCTGACGGCGATGGAGAGCGCGCTCGCCGTCGACGAGCAGCAGGGCGCGATCGACCTCGGCATCGGCGCCGTCATGCGCAGCCTGATGGCGAGCTGCGCCGACCGCAGCGAGGGCTACGAGCTCGACCCGCCGCTGAAGATCATGGTCAATCGCCCGGTCACCCGCTTCGCCGCCTGGTACGAATTCTTCCCCCGCTCGCAGGGCAGCATGCCGTACCGCCATGGCACGCTGCAGGACAGCATTCGCCGCCTGCGCGAGATCAAGGCGATGGGCTTCGATGTCGTCTACCTGCCGCCGATCCATCCGATCGGCCACAGCTTCCGCAAGGGCAAGAACAACAGCCTGGTCGCGGTTCCGGGCGACGTCGGCAGCCCGTGGGCGATCGGCAACGAACACGGCGGGCACATGGCGCTCGAGCCGCAACTCGGCACCTGGGCCGACTGGGACCAGTTCGTCGCCACCTGTCGCGAACTCGGAATCGAGATCGCCCTCGACTACGTCATGAACTGCTCACCCGACCATCCGTACGTGGCGGAGCACCCGGACTGGTTCTTCCATCGGCCCGACGGCTCGATCAAGTATGCCGAGAACCCGCCGAAAAAGTACCAGGACGTCTACCCCCTGAACTTTGGCACCACGGACCGCGCCGGGCTGTGGCAGGAAATGCTGAAGATCTTCCTCTTCTGGGTCGACAAGGGCGTCACGACCTTCCGCGTCGACAACCCGCACACCAAGCCCGTGCCGTTCTGGGAGTGGGTGATCGCCGAGGTGCACCGCAAGCATCCGGAGGTCATCTTCCTCGCCGAAGCCTTCACCAAGCCGAAGATGATGCGCCTGCTGGCGAAGGTGGGTTTCGCCCAGTCCTACACCTACTTCACCTGGCGCAACCACAAGCATGACCTGACCGAGTACGTCAGCGAGCTGACCTGCGGCGAGATGAAGGAGTACTTCACCGGCAACTTCTTCGCCAACACGCCGGACATCCTGCCGCCGATCCTGCAGTTCGGCGGTCGCCCGGCATTCATCATGCGCGTCGTCCTGGCGGCGACACTGTCGAGCGTCTATGGCATCTACAGCGGCTACGAGCTGTGCGAGAACGAAGCCATTCCGGGCAAGGAGGAGTACCTCGACTCGGAGAAATACGAAATCCGCGTGCGTGACTGGAAAGCGCCGGGCCACATCATCGACATCATCACCCGGCTCAACCAGATCCGCCGCGACTCGCCGGCGCTGCAGACCTACAACAACGTTCTCTTCCTGGGCGCCGACAATCCGCAGATCCTCGCTTACGCCAAGATGACCGACGATCGCTCGGACATCATCGTCTGCGTCGTCAACCTCGACCCCTNNNNCAAGCACGGATCGGTGCTGCACATTCCGCTCGCCACCTTCGGCATCGAGGCCGGCGAGCAGTACCAGGCACATGACCTGCTGTCCGACGAGCGCTATCGCTGGAGCGGCCCGACGGCCTATGTCGAGCTAGCGCCGGACAGCAAGATGGCGCACGTGATCAAGATCCGTCGCTGGTAGACCGGCCACTGCCGGCAGCCATCCGGCTGCCGGCAGCGTTGCGCCCAGCCCGCTCGCTCGCGCTGGATCGGCGTCAGTCGGCCTGTGCGATCGCGCGCCTGAACACCAGATCCTCTCCCGTCAACTCGCTCAGCTCGATGCGTACCGGCTGCACCTTCCAGATCTGCTCGCAGTACTCCCTGATCGCGCGATCGGAGGAGAAGAAACCCGAGCGTGCCACGTTGAGGATCGACATCCGCGTCCACCGCTCGGAGTCGAGGTAGCTCGTCGACACCCGCTCCTGGCAGTCGATGTACGACTGGAAATCGGCCAGCAGCATGTACTCGTCGTGGTTCAGCAGGTTGTCGACCAGCGGCCTGAAGATGTCACGGTCGCCCCGCGTGAAGAAGCCTCCGGCGATCAGGTCGATCACTTCCCGCAGGTGCGGATTCGCCTCATACCAGGCGCGCGGCCGATAACCGGTCCGGCGCAGTTCCTTGACCTGGGGAACGTCCATGCCGAAGAGGAAGAAGTTCTCCTCGCCGACCTGTTCGCGGATCTCGACGTTGGCTCCGTCGAGCGTGCCGATGGTCAGCGCGCCGTTCATCTGGAACTTCATGTTGCCGGTGCCGGAAGCCTCCTTGCCGGCGAGCGAGATCTGCTCCGACAGGTCGGCAGCGGGAAAGATCGCATGCGCGTTCTTGACGTTGTAGTTGGGGTAGAAGACGACCTGCAGCTTGCCGCGCATCGCCGGATCGCGCCCGATCAGATCGGCGACCGCGGTGATCAAGCGGATCATCAGCTTGGCCATGGCATAACCCGGCGCCGCCTTGCCGCCGAAAATGACGGTTCGCGGCGCCACGTCGAGGTTCGGATCGTCCTTCAGCCGCTTGTACAGCGAGACGATGTGCAGCAGGTTGAGGTGTTGCCGCTTGTACTCGTGAATGCGCTTCACCTGCACGTCGAACATCGTCTCCGGATCGATGTCAACGACCGTGCTGCGCCCGATCTCGCGCATCAGCCGCAGCTTGTTCGACGCCTTGACGCGCCGCCACTCGGCGCGGAACGCGGCGTCATCGGCGTGCCGCTCCAGTTCGCGCAGGCGCGGCATGTCGGTCACCCAGCCCTTGCCGATGACCTCGTCGATCAACCCGGACATCGCCGGATTGGCGAGCAGGACAAAACGGCGCGGCGTGACGCCGTTGGTCTTGTTGCTGAACTTCTCGGGCCACATTTCGTGGAAATCGCGCAGCACGTCGGACTTGAGCAACTCCGAATGCAGTGCGGCGACGCCATTGACGGCGAAGCTGCCGACCACCGCCAGGTGCGCCATGCGCACGTAGCGCGCACCGTCCTCGTCGATCAGCGACATCCGGCGCAGGCGGTCGTGGTCGAACGGGAAATGGATGCGCACCTCGTCGAGGAAACGCTCGTTGATCTCGCAGATGATCTCGTAGTGTCGCGGCAGGACGCGCCGGAAGAGATCGAGCCGCCACTTCTCGAGCGCCTCGGGCAACAGCGTGTGATTGGTGTAGGCAAAGGTGCGGCGGGTGATCGACCACGCCTGGTCCCACTCCATGCCGTACTCGTCCACCAGCAGCCGCATCAGTTCGGCAACGGCGATGGACGGGTGGGTGTCGTTCAACTGAACGACGAACTTCTCGTCGAAGTGATCAAGATTCTGTTCCCGCTGCAGTTGCAGGCGGATCATGTCCTGCAGCGAACACGAGACGAAGAAGTATTGCTGCTCGAGGCGGAGTTGCTGGCCAGCCTCGGTCTCGTCATTCGGATAGAGCACCTTGGTGATCGTCTCCGAGCAGATCTGTGCGTCGACCGCCTGGAAGTAGTTGCCGGCATTGAAGGCGGCGAAATCGAAGGATTCCGGCGCCTCGGCGCTCCACAGGCGCAACCGGTTGGGCGTATTCACCCCAAAGCCGAGAACCGGCATGTCCCATGCCGTGCCGCGCACGAGCTTGCCGGGCACCCACTGCACGCGCAGGCGACGGTTGCCGAGCGCCTCGTAGTGGTGCTCGGTGTGGCCGCCGAGCTTGATCTCGAAGGCGATGTTCGGACGGTGGATCAGCCACGGGCTGCCCGCACGCAGCCACTTGTCGGTCAGCTCCACCTGCCAGCCATCGCGGATCGCCTGCGTGAAGATGCCGAACTCGTAGCGGATGCCATAGCCGATGGCCGGGATCTCGAGCGTCGCCAGCGAATCGAGGTAGCACGCCGCCAGGCGGCCGAGGCCGCCGTTGCCGAGGCCAGGTTCCTGCTCCTGATCGAGCAGCACCTCGAGGTCCAGCCCGAGTTCCTTCATCGCCTGCCGTGTGGTGTCGTAGATTCCCAGATTGATCAGGTTGTTGCCGAGCTGCGGGCCGATCAGGAATTCGGCGGACATGTAGCAGACGGTACGACTGCCACGATCGCGATAGGTCCGTGCCGTCTGCACCCAGCGTTGCAGCAGGCGGTCGCGCACCGCCTGGGCCAGCGCGACGAAGCAGTCGTGGCGCGTCGCGACCTGTGGAAAGCGCGCCTGTACATACACCAGCTTGTCCAGCAGCGCGCGCTTCAGCGCGTCGACGCCGAGCCCGGTGCGCCGGTCCTCGCGTCCTGTCAGAAACCCGGGATTCAGCTCGTCAGAAACCCCGCCCCCGGCCTTGGTCTTGTCGTTCATGTGAAAACCCCCGCAACACTGTTCTTCAGCCATGTGTGAGAAATCGTGAAACACCCCTCAGCGCTTCACGCCAGAGCCGAGTCTATAGTATTGTTCGAGGTTGCGCACCTGGGCCCGTTTGTTGCGTCGCCCCGCCCGGAGCCGGCGGGTACCCCTCTTGTGGAAGGCTTTTTCGCCAACCAGGCTGGCACTCACCCGTTGGCCAGCAATGAGTCGGATGACCGACGGTGGGGTCGGCCCTTCGGCCTCGCCCGTCGCCACGATCGCGGCGCCGCTCCGCCCAGGCCACTTCAGGACGAAGAGACGATGCCCTACCCGCTGCTGCTTGCCTGCTTCACCGCGCTGGCGCTGCTCGGCTGCGCCGGCACCACATCGCCACCGGCAACGGCGCCAGCGACACCGACGCGACCGGCGACGCTCGCCCTGGCGCTTGGCGGCGGCGCAGCCCACGGTCTTGGCCCTGTCGGCGTGATCAAGATTCTCGACTCTCCGGCAGTGAGCCGCAGCGACTGCAACACTCCCGGACAGCGGACGGCAAGTCGATGCGCCTGCTGAAGGACTGTTCCCTGGCGGCCCTGACCGCCGGCTTCGTCGCGGTCTTGGTCGGCTTCACCAGTTCGGCGGTGATCGTCTTCCAGGCGGCACGGACGCTGCAGGCGAGCCCGGCGGAAATCGCTTCGTGGATGCTGGCGCTCGGTCTGGGAATGGGGCTGACCAGCATCGGCCTCTCGCTGCGTTTCCGGGTGCCGGTGCTGACCGCCTGGTCCACCCCCGGTGCGGCGATGCTGATCACCGGCGCCGCCGGCGTCTCGCTGCCCGAGGCGACCGGCGCCTTTCTCGTCTCTGCGGCGCTGATCACCGCCTGCGGCTTCTCCGGCTGGTTCGAAAGAATGATCGCCCGCATGCCGCTCTCGATCGCTTCCGGCATGCTCGCCGGCGTCCTGCTGCGTTTCGGACTCGACGCCTTCGGCGCGATGGTGAGCCAGTTCGCGCTGGTCTTCCCGATGTTCTGCACCTATCTCTTCGGCCGCCGGTTGCTGCCGCGCTACGCGATCGTCGTCACCCTGCTGCTCGGCATCGGCATTGCCGGCGTGCAGGACCAGTTGCGCCTCGATGGTCTGCAGCTCGAACTGGCGGCACCGGTGTTCATCGCGCCGCGTCTTTCGTGGACGGCACTGGTCGGCGTCGCCCTGCCGCTGTTCGTCGTCACCATGGCGTCGCAGAACGTTCCTGGCGTCGCGGTCATCCGCGCCTCCGGCTATCGCGTGCCGATCTCGCCGCTGATCGGCTGGACCGGCGCCGCCAACCTGCTGCTCGCCCCCTTCGGCGGCTTCGCGCTCAATCTCGCGGCGATCACGGCCGCCATCTGCATGGGCCGCGAGGCGCACGAGGATCCCGGGCGGCGCTACGTCGCCGCAATCGCCGCCGGCGCCTTCTACGTCCTCATCGGTCTCTTCGGCGCGACCGTCGGTGCGCTCTTTCTCGCCTTGCCGCGGGAACTCGTCCTCGCCATCGCCGGCTTCGCGCTGCTCGGCACGATCGGCAGCGGCTTGGCCAGCGCGCTCGTCGAGGAAAGCGAGCGCGAGCCGGCGCTGCTGACCTTTCTCGTCACCGCCTCCGGGGTCACGCTGGCCGGCATCGGCTCCGCCTTCTGGGGACTCCTCGCCGGGCTGGCCGCGCTCTTCGTGCTGCGCGTCACGCCAGCACAACTGCGCCGCCTGCGCCCACGGAGGAGCGAGTCCACCGTCACTGGCGGCGCTGCGCCACCGGCCGGCGCGCCGGGCAAGACGACCGACTGAGCCGCGTGCGGGCAGCCCGAAGCGACCCCTCGCCAGCCGGACGAGAGCGGTCGCCGGTCGCGCCTTCAGCCCTCGAGAGCCTCCCAGCGTTCGAGCAGAGCCAGCAACTCCTCGTCGATCGCATGCAGCCGCACCGCCAGGCTCTGCGCCTCCTGGGGCGGCGACTGATACAGCGCGGGATCGGCGAGACGCTCGCCGATCCGCTTCTGTTCCGCCTCGAGACCGGCGATGCGGTCCGGCAAGGCGGCGAGCTCCTGCGCCTCCTTCCAGGTCAGCCGGCCACCCGCCGCGCTCCTCGTCACCACCTTCCTGGAGCCGTCGCCGGCACGGGTCGCCGCCGTCTGGGTGTCACGCGACCGCAGTCCGCCCATCGCCGGCACCTCATCGCGCTGCCGAGTCGCCTGATGATCGGCCCAATCCTGGTAGCCGCCAGCGTACTCGCGCCAGATCCCGTCGCCTTCGGCGGCAATCGTCTGCGTCACGACATTGTCGAGGAACGCTCGATCATGGCTGACGAGGAACAGCGTGCCGGGGTAATCCTGCAACAACTCCTCGAGCAGCTCGAGCGTCTCGATGTCGAGATCGTTGGTCGGCTCGTCGAGGACGAGGACGTTCGCCGGTCGCGCGAAGAGGCGCGCCAACAGCAGGCGGTTGCGCTCGCCACCGGACAGCGAGCTGACCAGCGAACGCGCCCGCTGCGGCGCAAAGAGAAAATCGCCGAGGTAGCTGATGACGTGCTTCTTCTGGTTGCCGATCTCGACGAAGTCCGAACCGGGCGAGATGATGTCGATCAGTGTCGCCTGTTCGTCGAGTTGGCTGCGGAACTGGTCGAAGTACGCCACCTGCACCTTCGTGCCCACGATCACCCGCCCCGTGTCGGGCGCCAGCTCGCCGAGGATCAGCCGCAGCAGGGTCGTCTTGCCGGCACCATTCGGGCCGATGATGCCGATCTTGTCGCCGCGCTGCACACGACACGAGAAGTCCCGCACCACGCACTTGTCGGCAAAGCGCTTGCCGACCCCTTCGAGCGCTGCCACCAGTTTGCCGCTGCGGTCGCCGGCATCGAGCGTCAGTTCGACCTTCCCCTGCCGTTCGCGGCGCGCCTGTCGCTCCCGTCGCAGGCGCTCGAGGCGCAGGACCCGCCCTTCGTTGCGGGTCCGCCGCGCCTTGATTCCCTGCCGGATCCACACTTCCTCCTGCGCCAGGAACTTGTCGAAACGCGCATTCGCGAGCGCCTCGTCGTGCAGCATCGCCTCCTTGCGGGCCTGGTACTCGGCGAAGCTGCCGGGGCAGGAAAGCAGGCGACCGCGGTCGAGTTCGACGATGCGCGTCGCGACCCGCTCGAGGAAACGGCGGTCATGGGTGATCAACACCAGCGTCATCGTCGAGTGCAGCAGCATCTCCTCCAGCCATTCGATCGCCGCCACGTCGAGGTGATTCGTCGGCTCGTCGAGCAACAGCAGGTCGGGCGACACGGCGAGTGCCTGCGCCAGCGCCAGGCGCTTCTTCTGGCCGCCGGAGAGCGTTCCGACGAGGCGCTCGGCGTCGAGCGAGAAGCGCTGGATGACGCGCTCGGCCTGCGCCTCGAAAGACCAGGCCTGGCGCGCCTCCAGTTCCGTCTGCAGCGTGTGCATCCGCTGCAGCAGTTCGTCCTCGTCAGCGCCTGCCTCGCCGAGCGCATGCGACACCGTGTGGTACTCGCCGAGCAGCCGCGAAACCTCGCCCATGCCCGCGACCACCGCCTCGAAGACGGTCTGCCCGGCGGCAAACGGCGGTTCCTGTGGCACGTAGCCGATGCGCAGCCCCGGCTGCAACCACAGCTTCCCGTCGTCGAGCCCGCCGCAACCGGCGAGTGCCGCGAGCAGCGACGACTTGCCGGTGCCGTTGCGGCCGATCAGTGCCACCCTTTCGCCCGCGTCGAGCTGGAAATCGGCATGGTCGAGCAGCGGCACGTGGCCAAAGGCGAGCGAGGCGTCGGTGAGAATGATGTACGGCATGGGCTGGAATCGTTGCAGCGGAGAAGGAAGCGGGAGAGCGATGCCGGGACGACGGTCGCGTCCGTCTGCCGCCGACAGCCCGGCATTCTACCGCGAGCCAGCCGCCAGAGACCTTGGGGGCACGCATTCGGGCATCCAGTGGCCACCGACGGCGGGCCGTCGCCATGCACCCGGCCCTCGCGCCCTGCCAATCGCGGTGCGGTCCGCTGCGGCTTGGCGGAAATCCGAGCCAGCGGCTACAATACGCGCCCTCCTCCTCGTAGCACAATGGACAGTGCACACGCCTCCTAAGCGTGGGATACAGGT
>JFAX01000003.1:249844-250081 GCA_000585015.1 Candidatus Accumulibacter adjunctus
GTCGAGGGGACTTTCCGGGCGTCCGCCGAAGTCCGAAGAAGTCCAAAACACCAATGTATTCATGTGTTAAGGCAACATCTCTGATCCATCTCCATCTCGGAAAGTCCACCCATATCCGCGCCTGACAGGGGTATAATTTGGGGTACGCGAACACCTGTTGGGGTACGATGCCACTATCAGATACAGCGGTGCGAGCCGCCAAACCCAGCGAGCGACCAGTAAAGCTGTTCGACGGCC
>JFAX01000004.1:0-11516 GCA_000585015.1 Candidatus Accumulibacter adjunctus
CGCGAAAAGTGTCGAACTCGGGCGGACAGCAATGAAACGGATCTCTTCTATCAAAACGCCGGATACTTCTGACGACGCGCCGAAGCTCACGCCAGCGGACTTCGAGCGCGCTCGGTCGCGAATCGCCGGCAGGGAGGTCAGCCGGGCTGAGTGGCAGGCAGCGGTGCGCCAACGCGTCGGCAAGTTGCGCATCAGCATCATGCTCGACGTGCCCATCGTGGAACACTTCAAGGCTCTGGCTGGTGAGCGTGGCTACCAGACGATCATCAACGACACCCTTCGCCGCGTCATCGAAAGCGGTCACCTGGAAGCCGACCTGCGGCAGCTCATTCGCGAAGAACTCGCGCGGCGCTGAGGAGACTCCACAATCAGCGGAGTCGTACGCGGGAGCGCCCGGCTGGCGGCCGGGCGCTCCCGTGGACTGCCGGCGGTGCTTCTCAGCCGATGCGGAACATCAGCGAATCGGCGCCCGAGTTGAGCGCGACGCTGATCGGCAACTGGTGCGTCGTCGGACCCCAGAACTGGCGCGGACCCGGCGAGGCGAAGAGGTCGCCCGCCGCCCACTCGTCACGCCGGGAAGCGAAGAACTTCATCGCCGGCGAGTCCATCTTCACCAGCGCCTTCTCGATCACGAACTCGTCCTTGCCGTGCCGCCGCTCGATGTTCAGCAGCCCGGCGAGCGGGATCGCCTGCGGTGTGCCGCCGTTGCTCAGGCCGGTGATCGTCGCCATGTAGCCGGTGCGGCCGTCGAGGATCAGCGAGCCTGCGGTGAGCCCAAGATTGAAAGTGTAGGCGGCGTCGAACAACGTCGGCGCGCCGCAGCGGCCCTCGTAACCGAGGAAGTGGTTGTGCGCGGCAAAGGGAACGGCGGGGTCGAGTTCCTTGACCCGCTTCTTCGCCATGTCGATCAGCAACTGCTCGGTGGGGATCAGCGAGACCTGCAGGTTGCCGTGCGAGTCACGTTCGGCGAGCAGCATGTTGACGATGTAGTGCGGCAGCGAGGCGAGCAGGGCGGCGTTGTCGGCGCTCAGCCTGCTGCCGACGAAGTCCGCCTTGGCGTCGTCGGCGAGCGCCGCGAACTCGGCGGCGTGATGTGCCAGGACGTCGTTGAGTTCGGCGATCATCGCATTCATCTCCGGGATGAACTCGATCAGGCCCTCGGGCGCGAGCAGGACGCCGTAGTTCATCCCCTTGTGCGAACGCTCGACGATGACCCGGGCGACGCGGTCGATGATGCTGGCCAGCGACTCCTGCTTGCTGGCGATCTCCTCGGAGATCAGCGCGATCGCCGGTTTCGTCTGCAACGCCACCTCGAGCGCGACGTGCGAGGCCGAGCGGCCCATCAGCTTGACGAAGTGCCAGTACTTCAGCGAGGAGCTGGTGTCCTGCAGGATGTTGCCGACCATCTCGCTGTAGATCCGCGTTGCGGTGTCGAAACCGAAGGAGATCGACAGCAGGCCCGGGATCTGCAGGTCACCGTCGATCGTCTTCGGCACGCCGATGACCTGGACGCCGGAACCGTCGGCCTTGACACCGCTGAACAGCGATTCGGCGAGCACCGCCGCGTTGGTGTTCGAGTCGTCACCGCCGACGACGACGATGGCGTCGAGATTGTGCTTGATGCAGGTCTCGCGCACCTGCGCGAACTGCTCCGCCGACTTGATCTTCGTCCGGTCGGAGCCGAGGAAGTCGAAGCCGCCGGTGTTGAGGATGAAGTCGACGTTGGCGTCGGTGATCTCGAACAGCGAGCCCTTGAGCAGGCCCTTGGGTCCGGCCTTGACGCCGAACAGCGTGTTGCCGGCGCCGAGGACGCGCTTGAGGCCGCAGACGACGTTGTGGCCGCCGGCCGCCGGTCCGCCGGAAAAGAGGACGGCGACCCGCTTGCCGGTGACTCTCGCGGTACTGGCGCCAGCCGAGCTGAGGACGACGTTGCCGGAAGCGGCGACGGTCTGCGGGAACTGCGCGCGAACGCCGTCGGCATCCTTGGTGCCAAGAACCTGGCTGGTGTTGCTGAAGCGGACCGGCTGCGGCTGGTCGGACGAGCCGAAGGCGGCACAGACCGGCAGCGGGTTCTGGCGCACGGCCGTCTCGAAAATCGAGCGGTGCGCTTCGGTGTCGAGGAGTTGTTCTACGAGGGTACTCATGCTTTGACCTCTATGTCACGTTGTGTGGTTGCGTGCTGGCCTGCGTCAGGGTGGCGCAGCGGGCCCGTTGGCGGTGATCGCGGATTGCGGATTGCTGGTGGGGAAGGGGGCAGACACAAAAACGGGCCAGCCCACCTCTGGACCAGCCCGCTGTCCTGCCCGGCAGCCGCTTATCCGAGCGTGCCGACGTTGTTCAGGTCGGCAAAAGCCTGCTTCAGGCGCGCGCGGAAGGCGTCCTCGCCCTTGCGCAGCCAGGCGCGCGGGTCATAGAACTTCTTGTTCGGCTTGTCGTCGCCTTCGGGGTTGCCGATCTGGCCCTGCAGGTAGCCCTCGTTCTTCTTGTAGAAGCCCATGACGCCATCCCAGAAGGCCCACTGCAGATCGGTGTCGATGTTCATCTTGACGACGCCGTAGGAGATGGCCTCGCGGATTTCCTCGAGGGTCGACCCGGAGCCGCCGTGGAAGACGAAGTTGATCGGCTGCGCGCCGGTGCCGAACTTCTTCTGCACGAATTCCTGCGAGTTCTTCAGGATGACCGGCTCGAGCTTGACGTTGCCCGGCTTGTAAACCCCGTGCACGTTGCCGAACGAGGCGGCGATGGTGAAGCGGTTGCTGACCTTCGACAGTTCCTCGTAGGCGTAGGCGACGTCCTCGGGCTGCGTGTACAGGCGCGAGCTGTCGACGCCGGTATTGTCGACGCCGTCCTCCTCGCCGCCGGTGACGCCGAGTTCGATTTCCAGCGTCATCCCCATCCTGCTCATGCGCTCCAGATAGCGCTTGCAGATTTCGATGTTCTCCTCGATCGGCTCTTCCGAGAGGTCGAGCATGTGCGAGCTGTACAGCGGCTTGCCATGCGCCTTGAAGTACTGTTCACCGGCGTCGAGCAGACCGTCGATCCACGGCAGGAGCTTTTTCGCCGCGTGGTCGGTGTGCAGGATGACCGTCGCACCGTAGAGCGCAGCAAGCTGGTGGATGTGGTTGGCGCCCGACACCGCACCGGCGACGCAGGAGCGCTGGTTGCTGTTGTCGAGCCCCTTGCCGGCGAAGAACTGCGCGCCGCCATTCGAGAACTGGATGATCGCCGGTGACTTGAGTTCGGCGGCGGTCTCCATGACCGCGTTGACCGTGCTGGTGTTGATGACATTGACCGCCGGCAGGGCGAACTGCCTGGCCTTCGCCAGATTGAAGATGGCCTGCAGTTCGTCGCCGGTGGCGACGCCGGGTTTGACTTCTGATGCACTCATGATTTGCGTGTCCTGATTCGGTTGATCGAGAGGTTCGGATGGAGGTGAAGCCAGAAGCGAGGGCAAACGGACGCCGGAACGCCCGATTCGGTGGAAGTATCTCCGTCGTTCAGCGGCTCGTCAAGCGCTGTCTGTTTTCTCGCTGCGGCGAGGCACGGAGCCGCGTGATTGGGCGCGGAACGGGGGCTGGAAGCGGTTGCCGGTGGAACACAGACTACCAGACAACACCAGCCGCGCGCAGCCAGCCCACGGCTAGGTCATGGGCCGCAAGTTCACGCTCTTGCGGGGCAGTCGAACTCCGATTGCCCCAGAGAACATACTCAACGTCTCCCGACGGTACACCAAACTCCTCATAGACAGCCGGCATGATCGGTACATGGTCGCCAAACCAGCACAGGCTGGCCGGCCGGCCACAATGATCGAGTGTTTGGCGAAGCTGCGCGATCATGTGATCGGCGTTGCGCAGGTGTCTCAGGTAGATCGTCAGATCGTCGCAGCCGCCCGGCGGCGGCATGGAATACAACACGTCCACCTCCGAAGATGACGCCCTGTCAAGGTGCAACGGACCGTGATTCTCCATCGTAATGGCGAAGATGAAGACCGGGGCGGTGGCCTTGCCCAGGAGGGCGGCAACCTTGCCGGCTACTGCGACATCGCCAATGTAGGGGCCAACGCGCATCGAATCGTCGAAAGCGCGAATGTCCAGAAACTCGTCGAAGCCAAAGCGCGGATAGACGCGATCCCGCTGGTAGAAGCTTGCCGGATAGGGATGAATGCAAACGGTGCGATAACCCAGGTGCTTCAGGTACGTTGCCAGCGAAGGCACATCCCAACCCGTCGCAATCGCATGATATGGGTTGAAGCGATGGATGCCCAGCTTGTCTTCGCCGATGCCCGAAAGAAAGGCGAACTCGGTGCGCACCGTATTGGCGCCCCAGGCGGGAACCTTCAATTTGCCATGTGCGACCGCATCATTTCTGATGCGGTCAAACTCTGCGAGTACCTCGGGGCGTATCCCCGAAAAAAGCGCGCGTGGGTCGAAGAACGATTCGCTTTGCACGGCCACCAGATGCGGCAACTCGCTTTCTGGGCGCCTTGGCGCCAAAAAGTCGAAAGGGGATGCGACCGCAAACCGCGCACCCGCCTCTTCGCCATACCGCCAGAGGCACGCCAGCAGACCTAGTGCGCGAACATCCTGCTCGGGCTCGAAGCTGACCGGGGGCGTTCTCCAACCTCTTGCCAGCAACAACAGCAAGCTCCCGGTAAACGTCACGGCAACCCCACCCAACTGGCCTGACCAGTCGAATCGCTGGGCAGGCGACGCTTCACCCCACAGCCCAATCGCCACCGCCAGAACAAAGCCCGTCATGGCGCCGAGGAATTTCCACCAGCCGAGAAAGGGAATGTAAAGGCGGGGAAAGCGGATCGCATCGGTGAAATACTCGTAGTCCTGAAAGACGAAAGGCTCGCGCAATGCCCTGACCTTGGCGTTGTTCACCAGCACCAGCGTCAGCAGGAACGCCGACACAGCCGCGGCGGCAAACCAGGGGCGGCCCAGCACAAGGGTCAGCAGCGCATGGGCCAACAGCCATACCCCACCATGCAACGTCCAGGCCATCCATGGCCGCACAAGCTGCGGACGCGGCGTCATCAGGCGCTCGATGGCGACCGAAAGCAGCAGGCCGGTGAGCGCGGCAAAGCCCACCGAGCAAAAGACCGCATCAACGGTCATTGCCGCCATAGCCCAGCCAACGAACGATGCGGGTTGAAAGCGAAGCCGGCAGTACCGCGAGCCACCAGGTACCCCAGTTCAACGGGAAGGGAAAACTGATGCGCGCCTTGTCGCGTTCAATTCCTTGCCGGATCGCCAGGGCAGCACGTTTGGGCGACCAGAGGAAAGGCTTCGGACCTGGCATCTCGTCGCACATGGGCGATCTGACGTAGCCCGGCATGATCACATTGACCTGGATACCTGCCGGCGCCAGCCAGCCGCGCAGGGCCTCGCCATAGGCCTTGAGGCCGGCTTTGCTGGCGCAATAGCTCGGCGTCACCGGCAGACCGAAGTACGCCGCCAAAGAGCTGACCAAGGCGATTCGCCCACTACCTCGCGCCCGCATGGCCGGCAACACCGCATGCACGATTGCCATCGCGGCCTTGAGATTGACGTCCAGCAAGGCATCAACCTCAGCCCAGGGCTCGAGCTCGCCCGCCGGCCCGACATGCGTATTCATGCCGGCGTTGACAATCACCAGGTCCAGGGTCGCCAAGGATTCCAGCCAGACCCGCAAGGCAATCAAATCGCGCAGATCCAGGCGCTGTGCTTGCACCTCTGCACCTTTGGCCCGACAGCGGTCGGCGACCTCGGCCAACTTCGCTTCGTTGCGGCCATGCAGATACAGCGTCACTCCCGGTTGCGCGTAAACCTCCCCCAACGCTGAGCCAATGGCACTGGTGGCGCCGCTAATCAAGATCCGGCGGTGAATCGCGTCAGCCTTGACCATCACTACGTCTTTCCTGCCATGACCAGAAGAGTACCATGCCAAATCCCACGCACACGGTCACATTCAGCGGAACCAAAAGGTAGTTTCCTTTCTGCAACCCCACCTGAATTGCCAGCAACGAATAGACGAAAGTGAAGACATCTCCTGCCAGAAGCATCGCGTTGATGCGCGGCAGGGAAGACCGCTGCGCGCCCCTGCCCTTGCCCTTGGGCGTCCGGTGAAAATCCCCATGCACCCCGAACAGTGCCCGAATACCCCCTGCGAAGTAGTACCAGGCCATCGGCAAGAACATGGCGACATAGAGATAGGTATCCCAGAGCGTGCGCACGATGCCTGGCCGGTCTTCGAGGCGTGCCCCTTTGCGCGCCCCGAAGGCGTTGTCGAGTGCCCAGATGGCGACCAGTCCGAAGAAGGCCAGCGCCCCCCAGAGCATGGCGGTGCCATCAAAGGCGATCAAGAAATTCAGCGGCAGGCTCAACAGTACCAGCACATGGATCGAAGCCAAGAGCACGGACGAAAACATCATCGAAATGGCGTGCATGCGCTTCATCAACGGCATGGGCTGGCGGAGCATCTGCCGGGCATGCTTGAACGCGCTGTGAATCAGTCCCCGGCCCCAGCGTTCGCGCTGAACGCGAAAGGCGCTGACGGTCTCGGGCAGTTCCGACATCGAAACCACGTCCCGCAGAAAGGCGTAATGCCAGTCGCCAATCTGCGCTCGGTAGCCGAGATCCACGTCTTCCGTTACCGTCGAAGCATCCCAGCCGCCCAGGGATTCGACACAGGCCTTGCGCCATACGCACGAACTGCCGGAGAGCGAAGCCATGTCGCCGTCCTCGCTCAGACCCACCGTCACATATTGCTGGTGCCCCATTTCCATCGCCTGGAATCGGGTCAGAAACGACTTGTCCCGATTCTCATAACCGATTCCGGTCTGCAGGAAACCCAACCTGGGATCCTTGAAGCATGACATGGTTCTGAGCAGAAAATCCTCCGGCGGCACGAAGTCCGCATCGAAAATGGCAAAGAACTCGCCTGACGACTGCCGGATGCCATTGACCAGATTCCCTGCCTTGTAGCCTTTCCGGTTCTGACGGCGGATGAAATGGATATTGACGCCCTGCGCGGCATGCTGGCCAACCTTGGTCTGTGCAAGCGCGGAGGTACCATCCGACGAGTCATCGAGCACCAGGATTTCCAGCCCTTCTGCCGGATAACGCAAGCGGCAGGCGGCATCGATCAGACGCTCCACCACGGCCGATTCGTTGCGAATCGGCAGCAGAACACTGATCGGTGGACTGAATGCGTCCTCAAGCCCGACGGATGGCTGGGCGAGCTCGGTCAGTTTGCGCCGCTCCACCTTGCGCGAAATCATCAATACGCGCAGTTCGAGCACCACGTGCAACGCAAAATAGACCACCACGACCAGAAACACGGCTTGCGCGGAATACGAAAGCAGAGCCGCCAATATGCTCACTGGCGCTCAAACACCGACGACGGCACAAAGCTCTTCGAGCCGATGTGCCCAGGAATGCTGGCGCTCGACATATCGTGCGCCTGCCTCGGCTCGTTGCAAATCCTCGGTTGAGGGGCCGTGCGTCATGCGGGCAAAAAGCTCGATTGCCTGCTCGCATGTCTCGATGACATGGCAGAAATCCTTGAAATACGCATCCACGGCAGGGCTGCCATTGGTCACCGCAATCCCGCCGCAGGCCAGAATCTCCAGCAGACGGCGAGAAATCATGGTGCTGGAGCCCGTCACCGAATTGACGTTCAGCGAAATGACGTGGCTTTTGTAAACGTGCGCAGTGTCGCGATGCGCCACGCGCGGATGGAGCTTCAGGTGTCCATGCCTGGGAAAGCGAAACTCCATGAAACTCGACAGACGGCCATGATTGCGGTCGAACACATGCAGCTTCATTCCCGCCTGATCAGTTGCCCCGAACACCATGTCGAGAAAACGGCGGCGCTCGTTCAAGATGCGGCGGTAATAACTCCCCATGAAGCACGCCGCATGATGGCGGAAGTGAAAGCCGTCGAACGTATGAAAGTGCGGCTGGTACGGCATCATCAACACGTTCACCGGCACGGCCGGTGGCAATTCACCGCGGTAGCGCTTCAGACATGCCTCATCTGTCGTGAACACGAAATCGAAAACCTTGGCGACATCGATGAAGGCATCGAAGAATGCCCCGTCATCCTTGTTCCAGAAAACCGTTGGAATGCCCCGTGAGCGGGCATGCTCGACAAGCCTGAATATGTCCTGTGGTGGCGTCAGCCGCAACCAGCGTGGCTGCTTGGCAAGCTCGTAACGCCAACTGCCCTGCGCACCATGGAAGGCAGACTCCACGAATACCAGATCCGGCCGCCAGGAATCGAGGACCTCGCGGTAATTCGATGGCGTAAGGTTCTTGATCCGGCATTCCACGGAAAGGCAATCCGTCGTGAAATGGTCGGCCACCAGCGCAACCTTGAGACGGGCGAAAGGGCCCGCCAGCTCGGCATCCTCCGGCACCATTGGGTGGTTGTAGTAAAGCGAACCGATTTTGCGAATGACACGACCGACCATGGCGCCTCAAACTTGAAGTAGTTCAACAATAGGCACCGCTTCCCTCACAGGATCACTCGCAGCAGCCTCTGTCATGTGAGATTTGTAAGAAATGGTTTCGATGTGCACAACTTGAGGCACCCGGAGCGCAACGCCACATTGCCAGTTTTCCAGATATTGCCCAGGTGAGCTTCACCCGGTGTGTGAGAGCAGGCTGTCGTATGGAATCTTCAGACCGTCGTGCAAGCGCTTCACGATCCGCAGACTCAATGTCCGCTAGCGGTTCAACACCTCCGAAACCCGGCCACTTGAGCCAATATAGGGTTCCAGGTCTTTGGCGGCCAGCCCCTGCTGCTCCATGCGAAACTTGATCGCCTCCAATCTCGATCACCAACCGGTACTCATTACCTCGGATATCGAATGCCTCGCGATCGCTACCACAGAAGCTCGCGCCAACGCAAGACGCCTTGAGATCTTTTGGCGAAGAAAAAATTGCCTGGATCACCTCGTCGTACCAGATTTCCAGCGGCCCCTGCGAGTCGGCAAACTAGCGCTGTTCCAAAAACTTCATCAATGCGCGTCCTGCAATGATGCGCATGGGTGCATCGTACCTCCCATAATGGGAGCAAAGCAAGGGATCACATGGAAAGTCAGAGCTGGCGCGGCGGCAGTCACCCCTTGAGCGATTCGACTATCGGCGTCACATGCCGCTGCCAGCTTCGTTGCGACACCGCGTAGTCGCGTGCCCGCAGACCCAATTCGGCCAGCCGATCCGGCTCAGCGAAGGCCCCGTCAATCACCCGCGCCAAGTCCTGTGCGTCGCCCGCCCTGAAAAGCCAGCCTGCCGGATCCGGCCCCAACTCATCGCGAAACACTGGCAAATCGGGAACGATCACCGGCTTGCCCATCGCCAGGGCCTCCACCAGCTTGATCGGCGACACGATCTCGCACACCTGGAACGGCTTGCGCGGGATACAGACCATGGCGCAACGGGCGATCATCATTCTTGCCTTGGTTGGTTCCATCCGGCCCAGGAATTGTACAGACTGCCCCAGCCCAAGGCTGTGTGCCAACGCTTCCAAGTCCCGACGCGCCTCGCCCTCGCCGGCTATTCTGACCTGAACAGCTTTGCCCTGTTGCACCAACCTGGCCGTAGCCTCCAGCAGGGTATCCAAACCTTCATAGACGATCAGCGAACCCGCATAGCCAATCGTGTTCGGCTCGACCAGCGCAGGATCGACAGGCAGCAGCTTATCCGGGTCGATACAATTGGGCAGCAAGGCCATCCGCTCTGCGGGAATTCCCCAGTGCTCCCGCACGTAGCTGCCGAGCTGGTCGGAGATCACAAACAATCTATCGGCATTTCGGGCGACAAGGGCCTCTAACTGCAGTCCTTGCTTGTAGGCCTGCGAACCCGCGAAGCCAGGCTGGCGCGATACGCGGGTCAGTTCCCACAAGCCACGCATCTCGTATTGAAACGGAACGCGCAGCTGCTTTGCCGCCAGCAGACCCGGCAAGGCATTCACGTGGTTCGAAGCCGCGTGGATCACCGCAACTCGATGCTGCCCCGCTGCTGCTGCGATTACCGGCGCCGCCTGCAACGCATACTGCAACACCGGCCGGTTGTTGGCAGGAGCTTGCGCATGGCGATACAGCACATCGTCGACCATCGTTTCCTCGCCCGTTGCATCAGACAGGCGGTCCTTGCGATCCCACGGGTAGCCCGGACGCGTGCGCGCATGCACCTGCGCACCCGCATCGCGCAAGGCACGTACCACCTCATGCGTACGCGTTGTGTAGCCGCTGGTGTGATACGGCAGTACGCTCGCCGCCAGATACAGCAAACTGCCTGGCTCCGGCTCGTAGGCGACCGGCGCGACTGGCGGATGCAAGCGCCGGCCGAGTGTGCGGCACGTAAACACGCGATTCAAGGCCAGCCATGGCTCGCGCAACAACGCGCGATACGCACCCGAGAACACGCTCACTCCTTTCCTCCGGCTGGCGGCTTCATTTCCGCCTTGGTCAAATCAACCTCATGCGTCGTCGCAATCTTGCCGCGTGCATGCAGGTCGAGAAAGTCCTCAGTCGTAATGATGTCGTAGTCCTTCGCCAAGCGTCTCACCAATTGGCGAAAAGCCTCGATTCTTCTGTCGTCGCGATAAACGGCGTGGCCGTGCTCGTCCCAATACAGCAAGGACCACGAATGCAGCAAGAGCACCAAGAACGAAGCATCCGCAACGCGGGTATAAGGCCCCAACACCCGCCACGGTCCGTTGCCCAGGAATCCATCCAGCGGAAACTGGAACTTCTGCCACCAGCTCTTGCCGTTGAAAGGTAGAGCAACATATCGTTCCGTCACCGGCACCTCGACAACGCCGTTCGACCATAGATAAGGGCGATTGGTCGGCTCGCTGTAGACACACTGTCCATCTGCCAACGCCCGCATCGAATTGTTGAACGACAGCGGAATGCCAGCCTCGCCCAAGGCTCGAATCGTATCGGCGTTCCAGCGGAACGAACCGGCGCGGAAAGCCCGTAGCGGCTTGCCCGTCAGGTCCACGATAAACTTGCCAAAATGCAGGATGGTGAAGGCGGCCTTGTGCGCTCCGTATTGGTTAAGAAAGCGCGGGCGGTACTTGAAGCCATGCTCCAACCAGAACTGCTCGGGCAGGTATTCGGGGTGCGTGTGCAACTGCACGTCTTGGCCGGCTGCATCCAGCCAGCGCACGACCTCAGCCGCCTCATTCAATCTTGAATAAGCGCCACATGCGTCGACGAAAAAGGTCAACTTGGCATTGACCTCCTGCGCTGCCGAGCACATCTCGCGGACGCCAGCGGTTCCGTTGCTATGCTCGCCCCAGATCAAACGCCTGACATGATCATCAACAGCACGTTTTGGAAGTGCTTCAGTATCGACAGTCAGGAGGACATAGCGGAGTTTATCTACCATGACGGTAGCTGGATGCCAAGTTGCACCCCGGGAGGCGGTTTGAATGTGGTTTGATTGAGAAAGGTACGGAATGCCGCTGCGTTGACCACACCCTCGTGAATTTTCATAGCGGCGTGAGACCGAGAATCC
>JFAX01000004.1:12262-41185 GCA_000585015.1 Candidatus Accumulibacter adjunctus
CGTCTTGCCATCGACCGCAACACCCCCTCTCAGCGCGCCGACAACCCCGACCACCCAGCGGCGGAATGCGGCCTCGAATTGCTTCGCGTCCAGCGCTCGAAACACCCGCAGAAACGTCTCCTCGGACGGGATGCCGTTCTTCAGCACCAAGAACTTGCGCAACCAAGGCTCCTTCGTCCGTCCCCAGTCCGCGACGTATTCAATGGTGTCACAATCGGACAGCGCCGCTGCCATCGCGATCACGAGCGTCTCCACGAAGTCATGCAGCGTCCCGTTGCTCGATTTGCGCGGATCGTCCACTTCCCTCAAGCCGCACATCAGGCTTGCCCCCTTCGTCACGATCATTTCGGTCGCCCAAGAGACAAGAGTAGACCTGATTCTGGAAGGGTTTACAAGCCATTTTCATAAGTTCACGAATGTAGACGATTCTGCTCCGCCAAGCATGACGATAGCGAATATTCCATTCGAGTGCGGACGCCCCCCCCTGTGTGAACGATTACGAAAACAAGAAACACAGACGTTCCCCCCCCCCTCGACGACTCCAAAGATCTCAAACTTGAACGTATTGAATTCGACATGCATCGATACTCTTCACCGCATCAATACAAGCCCTAATATTATTAACAGGCAACTTCTGCAGTTCTTCCAAAGGTCTAAGCCACCATTCACTGAGCAGGAGATCACGCCGTGTGTCCTCATCAAACCTATACCCGACAACCTTACCGGGAACCCCGGCGACAATTGCATATGGTGGTACATCCCTTGTAACGACAGTGCCCGCCGCAAGAACCGAACCAGTACCGACCTAAATACCGAGAAGTACTGTGACTCCATGCCCAATCCAACAATCGTGGCCAATGATCGTCCTCTTCATCCAATCATAGCGCTTGGCCAAAAAAGGAGAGCAAAAAAGCTCATCCTGACTAGCTTTGGTTGCAAATGGATGCGACGATAACAAATGAATCGGGTGATTTCCAACCCCTAAGGCAACGTTATATGCGATCGAACAAAATCTTCCTATAGTTACCCTCTCCCGGACCTGGCCGCCGTTCATGTACGAATAAGTGCTCATTTCAACATCGCTATATACGCAGACACCACTCCCAAGGCTAACCGGTGCTCAAAACGAAAAGGTGAAGACGGATTTCCCGAATACTCTAGACCTTCAATCATCTTTGCCTGTCTCCGCGCACCAGCTTCGAGTAGACAGCATCATCCAGAGCCTCTTTGGGGAAACGCTCATCAAACACCAACACTACCTGAAAGCCGTGCATTCGCAGATCGTATTCAGAATACAGCCCGAGCAGTTGCTCGTTCTCTTGGTAGTGCTTCTCAGGAAAAGGTTCCCGTATAATGTTTTCGTACGCGACATAAAACCCAAGTTTCCTGAAGTACTGCAAGTAGTGAAGATACGAAACCCGGTTACACCAAAAGTACCACGGCAACTCGTTCTTGTCGATGCGTTGCATAATTTCCCTCGGAGAGTGCGTCAGGTGTAGCCATGGGTCGGGTACCAAGTAGTGAAGATGACTCAGGCGTGGTGCCCCGTATAAATAAGCATGAAGATACTTCTTGCCGGTAGGCGCCAATATACGCTGGCACTCCTTTAGTGCCGACCAGGGGTGGCGCATATGCTCCCAAACGACAAAAGATACGATTCTGTCGAAGTGATTTTCAGGAAAATGCTGTTCCTTGGCGATGTCCATCTGCAATAGAGTCAGCTGTGGACTTCTAATCTCTTTCCAGTCCTCGTATGGCAAGACCTCTGTGCCGACTACCTCGCAGTCGTATTCTTCTGCCAGTACCTTGCAGAAGTCACCGTGACCGCAGCCGACTTCCAGGATACGCTGGCCTCTCAATCCCATTAATCCATCGACGGTCTTCGCTCGCTCACGGGCGCGCTCGATCCGGCTCTGCTCATCGTAGCCTAACACTTTAGGGGCATTGGTGGACATTGACATTCCTCTTTCGATTGCGGATTATTGAACAGTCGAGCCAGCTTTACTCCGGTCCTTGGTTAACAAGAAAACATAATCATGGCTCGATGTCAACTCATCAAAGCCCTTGTATTGCTCGACGGTAAAAAACGTCGAAAACAGGTCAATCGCCTCTTCAAGCCCATAGCGCCTATACGTGCCGACACCGAACCGGCTAAGCGCGTCCGGACCGTAGTGCTCGATTACGTTTGCACAAGGCTCCGTCGGCGAGTTTTCGCGACACGGAATAGTCACCAAGGCAACCCCGCCCAGCTTTAGAATCCGATGGATCTCCATTAGTGCCTTGCCGTCGTCGAAAACATGGTTGAGTACGTGAACAGCAATGAATGTATCGAAGCTACTGTCTTCGACCTTGTCCATCGACTGGATGTCCATCTGCAGATCGGCATAGCCAAGCGGACGGACGTCAAAATTAACCACCTTTGCGGCCTTGGCAAGAAAAGCTTGCATCTCGACCGGATTAGCGTGGCACGCGAGTGCGCTCCGGCCATCGAATGGGTTGCCGGTCTGATTCAGTACGTCCAGAATTTGACGGTGGCGAGCGCGTGACCCACAACTTGGGCATACATCGGAATTTAAAGGCATGCCGTAGGTTGCACCGCAGATGCTGCACTGCCTAGTGGGCGCGGCAAACGCGCTGGGCGTAAGCACGCAGTGACAATCCGCCTGTTCAGAAATTTCGACTCCACCGGACAGAAATTCTGCATACCCTGTTGGGCGGGTATTCGCAATCAAATGCTCACAGATCCTGTGAAGGCGCTCTTCATGCTCCGCTGAGTGGCCGGTAAAGTGCTCTTGTTTCCCGCGCGTCAAGAGCGACCATGAATGCAACGTCAGATTGAATGTTCTCAGACGCTTTCGGGAAAGAATGCGGTCGAACATGCCCAGGTAAATGCCCCAGTCAAGGCTTAAAGGTTCCGGGGAAAGATCCACCGGCAGCTCGATCAGATCGTCTCCCCAACGGAACGGTTCATTGTTAATTACCGCGGGACTTTGGCCCTCCCATAGGTCAGTATGGCGGCCGCTGTTGAAGTTGCTGCAAGCCTTGAATCCTAGCTTCTGAGCAGCGGTTATGGTCGAGGCATTGAATCTGAATCCCCCGGCCCGGAACAGTACGGGAGCCTGTCCCACTAGAGTCCGGTACTTGAAGGCAGCAAACTGCAGGAAAGAGCGACTCAAGGTATCGTCGAGCATATCCATCCCCACCGGGCCGTCCGCCCAATCCTTGCTTCTCAGCCCCCACTTTCGGACGACCCACTCAGAATGCAAGTGGACATGCAGTTCATGCCCTTCCGACAACAAAAACTCTACGACATCTCGAACAGGTTTGTCTCCATATAGCAGGCAGGCCGAAAAGTCGATCAGAAAATTTCCCTTGATGCCATACTGCTTCAGGATGGCGCAGATTCGGCGTATGCCAAATTCCTGACCGTCGTAGCGCCCCCAAATCAGGCGTTCGACGGGGTCATGCGGAGCTCGTCCAGGCAATGCCTCAACATCAAACGAAAGAAAGGATATCGGACGGCCGTCTGCGATCCTATCTAGAGCAGGCGCGATCAAGGAAATTTCCTGCTCGAGTATGCCTTGGGAGGCTCGCTGTTGAATTACCCGTTGAGCTGCAGCTTTCGATAGCCGGTCAAACAAGTCGGGGGACTTATACAGCCTGGCTATGCCGTCAGCTAATGATGCTGCATCTTCGGGAGGTGCCAGAATTCCGCAAGATTGGTCTACAAACTCCGGAATCGCGGCAACCGAACTGGTGACGGGCACCAGCCCAGACGCCATCGCTTCGTCGCGAGAAACGCCGTGTGAATCGCATCGTGTGGGCACCAGGAAAACCCCGTACTCCTTATGCAACGCGGCGATTTCGGCGTGTGTCAGAAATCGTTGCTCGATCGTGACATTGGGAAACTTCCGCAAAGGTTCGACTGTTTCTTCGAACAGCTTGCCGTCACCTATCATTCGGAAGTGCAACTCAGAGAAGAAGGGCTCTCTTGAGAGCCGCAGAATCGCGCTGACGCTGAGGTCATTCGCATACAGGCGTGATGCATACGGTCTGATCGACAGCACGCGCTTGCGTTGCTCAAGTGGCTTCACTTGATAGGCAAAGAGCTGCGTATCGATCGGGTTGTGGATAATGGTATAGGCCTCGTCGGGCAGGCGGAACCCTAGATCCTCGAAAACCTCTTCGGCGAAGTGGCGCGACACGAACACCAACTTGAGGTTGGATGTAATGGGGTTGAGAATGCCGCGCCAGAACGCCATTCGCGACTCGCTTTCGCGAATGGCTTTGGCGCGTTCTTCTTCGTCCTGGTAGTTGAACTTCCGGCGATGCCAGGCATGGATTTCGGCACCATGAACCCAGATGATCAGCTTCAATCCTGGATACCGCTCAAGCGCTTCCCACATTTCCCGCGACAGGAAGTGCACCAACACGGTCTTGTAGTGCCCGTTGTCCAGCAGGTTGCACAGCGCTTGCGGCCCGCCGGTGAGCACATCGACGTTCTCGAACTCATGATAGCTTGTCACTACATTCGGCCGCAGGAGGAAAACATCCACATCCACGCCGCGCTGAAGGTAGCCCTTGACACGGCTATGCACGAAGGCATTGCGGTAGAGATCGTCGTAACGGGGATAGTGGTTGGTCACTAGCAACGTGTCACTGCGGCCGAGCAACCGCGCTGGTTCCAGCTTGCGATGGCCCCAAAGCAATGATTTGATGGTGGCCGTACCGCTTCCACAAACGCGCCAGCCCATCTGCACGAACGCTGTGCCGGGAGGTATTGTGGCAGTGTGGTTGCGATTGGCGGTGTGAATGACGTGGTTTATTCTCTGCTTGTTGTTGTTCAGAAAGCGAAATACATACTGAACATCGAGCCCTGGTGTAAGCTCCAGTTGGGTGTCCATGATCCGCGTAGTCGGCAACATGCCCACGGGCAACTCTTGCTTGGCGTAGAGATATTCATGCTTACCTTCCGGTAGGTTCGAGTCGATGGAGAGTCCCCCCGGCTTAACTTCCACGCTTATTTGAGAATGAATGACTTGGCCAAAGACCTGCATGAGCCGGGTGGCGTTCCACTTGGGCACAGTCGATTCGTCAAGCTGGGCCGGGGGAATATCTTCCGCCGCTCGCGTAATTTGATCGAGCGGCAGCCCGGCATCGAGTTTAAGGTCGTCGACGCGCGCACGGATCGACGCTGCATCTTGCGAATTCTGGCCGTCTAGGCAGTAGTTGAACGGATCAATTGCCAATCCAGGTAGTTTCCATTCCTCGTTCTGTGCGCGTGCCAACCAAGGCAGCAGTATTTGCTCACGCGGGAGGGCGTCCGCACGAATGGCGCTGGAACGTACCGGTAAGCGGCCCATTTCCCGGTAGGCGTTGCCCGGGTGGAGCAAGCGAATACCTTCAGCGGTGCACTGAAAGCGCATCGCCTTGCCTATGACCTGAGCGTCGCTGTAGCGAGTGGCGATAGCGAGATCCAGCAAGTAGTTCGGCCCGTGGTAGTCGTCCGCCATCATCACGGCAAGCCAATCGTCTCGATTCAGGTCGTTGCGAAGGTGGGATTCGGCAACCTTGAGCGAATCTACAATGCTGATGGTCTGATCATCAGGCGAAGCCAGTTGCGCATCGGCTAAGGGGTGTTTCAAAATAATCAGGAGGCGCTTACGAGCGTGGCGCTGTGCCTGGTAGCTCTCGACTACCCGACGGTATTCGTCTTGCGAGCCAACCAAAGTGACGACGACTATCACGGGCAGCGCACTGTCCCAGGACCACCCCAGCGCCTTGCGCACCACATACGCCAAACGATGTTCGTATGTGTGTTCGAGCATGACCTTCCTCAGGCCAGCCAGCTGATGCTTCTGTTCAATTTCACTGTCCATCCGGCGCAGACGTGTAAGGATCTCATCGCCGCTGTCGCTGGAAAGGACCAGATCGCCAAATAGCAGCCGAACTCCACGAGAGAAGTTGCTAACGGTAATCGTGTTGGAGCCCAGTAGTTCGTACACCCGCCTCGCGAACATGGTCTGCGACTGCTTGATCGAATTGAGGTTTATCGAGTATCGGTATCCCTTGTAGGCCTTGTGGATCTCGTTGAACGGGAGCGTGCCGACAATATATGGGTCATACTGGGGTGGAAACTTGTAATTGACGTCATCCTTGCCGAAGTTCCGGTCGAAGATATCCAATGGTTTGTACTTCGGAAACACGGCCACATAGTTTTCGAGGTCGTGTGTTCGCTCGGGATAGCGCACGTAATAGGCGCCGGCAAAGCAAAAGGCATCCTTGCGAGGAATCACCTGGATAGGGTTGTGTATTCTTGGCTGGCACGCAAAGGGCAGCAGATAAACGCGCTCATGACCCAGTGCCACCTTGTAACGGGCAATACAGTCGATGTCCGTCGTAAAGACATGATCAAACTGCTGTACGGCTGTCAGGAAGGTCTCGAAGTGAACTGGGTCTTCCTTGTTCCAGAAAACTGTTGGTATCTGACGTTCCTTGCACCATTGCAAGGCAACTCTCAGTTCTTTGCTAAGGGTAGCGATCTTGCGGTTCCAGAGTTCGTCTTTGCCCCGCCAGGCAGATTCGACGAAAAGCAGATCGGGATTGAAATTGTCGAGCTCGTCTAGCACATTGTCGGGTGTCAGCGGCAACAGATCGCACTCTGGTTCATAGCAATGGAATGTGAATTCATCCATCACGCACGCGACTTTGACGGCCTTGAGCGGAAACTGGTCCGCACTCCGTCGACCTTCGCGTCTCAACCTCTTCTGGCAAAGCCAGATATTGACCTCAAAGTTCTTCTCCCCCAGTTGATTGGACAACATCCTGTAGAAGTCAAGCGCTACCTGATAATTGCCTTTTGCGTACTCATCGGCGGCGCGGCGCACCAAAGATCTCTGCTGCATCATTCCCCCCTATGTTCCCAGACGTTGATGTCCATTTTGTCGCAGATGATGGAAAGCTCGTTCGCCGAGCCAATCTTGACGTCGCGGAAGCGGGTTTCGGCGCGCTTGCGCATTTCTGCGGTAGGCGCGTTGGTGGGCACTAGGTCGCGTTCGACAACGGTCTTGGCAAGAGGGGTGGCCATGTAGGTGGCGGTGCGCGTCATGCTGCAGATGACGAGGTCGTTAGCGGCCAGCTCGTGAACGCTGCTACTTGGCAGCAGTCGCTCGGGGAAATAGGCTTTGTGGATGTCGGCGCTTTCGGCGGTTTGTTCGGGGAGGCTCACCCGCGGCCGGGCTTGGGGGGGCCAGTCGGCGAACTCTGGTGTCGTTGGGATTGGTAAAGTGGATTCGGCGATGACGAGGTTTCGGTTGGCCAACACTGGCGCTATGGATTTGCCGGTGGCCTGGATGTGGGCGAAGTCAAGCTCATGGCCATTGGTAAAGGGCCTAGGCATGGCGGTGGGAACGTTTTCGGTGGGCTGGCGATCTTTGAGGACGCGCAGGTAGCCGGCGGTGGCGGCGTACTGCTTGGCGTATCGGCCAAGGAGCTTCTCTCGCGAACCCGACAGTGTGGCCGTGCGCAGGCGCATATAATCGAGGCCAATCATGGAGGGGGTGTTGAACATCTTGGCTTTCTCAACAGTTGATGGCTTTCAGAATAGCGCGGATACGCATGGCCGGATGTCGGCATGGCGGTCGCCATAGCCTTTACGAGCGCGGGCGATGGCTTTGTACACTGCAGGGTCATGGAGCAGACTGTTGGCTTGCGCGGCGATGACGTATGGGTGAGCGCATTTCCTCCGGCCACGGTGAGTATTTGTCGTGGGTGCGCAGACCGGGCTCCACATGGCCGACCTTGACTCTGGCGTAGTAAGCGGAAAGGCTGGCAGCGAGCGTGGTGGTGGTATCGCCGTGGACGAGAAGGATATCGGGCAGCCATTTTTTGAAGACGTCGCGCATGCCAGGCAGGACGCTGCTGGTGATGTCGCTCAAGTCCTGGCCGCGCTTCATGACGTTGAGGTCGAAATCCGGTCGAATGGCAAAGATAGCTAGTACCCGATCGAGCATCTCCCGATGCTGAGCAGTAACGCAGACTTTGGCTTCGAAGCCGAGGTCGGAGGCGAGTGACTTCACCACCAGGGCCATCTTGATGGCTTCGGGGCGGGTGCCGAAAGCGGTGAGGACTCTCATCGGACATCCCCCGTCTGACCCCGTGAAACCTCGATCAGAAAGGCCTTCTTCTCGAGATTGTTGAATTCCGTTCGGCGACAATGCAATTTTCGTTCGCTCATCTCCTGCAGCCAGCGTGTGGCAATTTCCTGTTCGTCAGTGCGTAGATAGTCGTCCAGCAAGAAATCGCTGACGTACTCATCGGGAGGAAACACGTCGAGAAGCTTTGGCAAGGCGGGATAACGGGCATGCCTACCCGTTGCCGCAGGAGGACCATCGACAAGAACGAGTATCCGGGTTGCCGAATCCGGCAGGCGCCGCCTCAATTCGACCAGCGCCTCATCGCAAGCGTAGTAGTTGAATGAGGTTCCGTGATGGTCTTGCCACGCAACAAGCGGGGCAAGCACGACTTGCGTATGGCTGGCCACCCTCGCTTGTTTCAGTAGTTTCTGTGTCTTTTCACTATACTCCTGCAAATGATCGAAACTCAGCAATGGGGATGGTTCTCGACCATCACGCTGCCCCACCCGTCCCAGCGCCTTGGCCAAGATGATGGTGGATGTGCCCGAGCCAAACTCGATGACTGCATCGTATTCGTTCTGTTCCACTATGTTGATCAGCAGGACCGCGAAATCCGGACTGATGAACCAGTTGTGCATGTCAGGCAGAACCGTGTCAGGCCCTAGGTAGTGCTGCAAGCGGATACAAGCCTCGATCTGCTTCATCGAGCTCTCCACTTCGCTTTTTTGTGCCTGCTTCAGTTTCTCTATCTTCTCCTCGAATTGCGCGAACAGAGCCTCCTTGGTCTGCTCCTTCAGATTTATCAGCGTATCGGGAAGGAGCAGGCGGCCATGGCCCGAGAGGCGTATGCCAATGGCGAAGGAATCCATGGTGGATTTCGTCGTGAATCTATGTTCAAAGCGCCCTGCCTCGGCACTGATCGATTGGGCATCGATCTTCTTGCCGCCTGCGTATTGGAAGATCCAGATGATCGGTCTGTTGTCACCAGCGTGGCCGATCTTTCCTGAAATCAGGTAGGGGGTATCTGCCCTTAAGGGTAGCTGTGTTTCGCCCGGCGGCTTTTCAAAATCTCCGCTTTCATTGCTGACGAGGTAGAGCGGGGAGCCCTTGTCTGTCTGGTACTCGACGGCTTCAGGGAAAACCTTGAGCCATGCGCTCTTGGTCGAATTCAATTCGATCCGAGTAGTAGCAGAATCGTCGAGAAGGAGATTGACACGAACGGGGTAGCCTAATTGTTCGTCCTTGTTCGCGCGCGCCTCGTCAGGCATTGCCGGCCGCTGGAGAAATTGCGCTTGCTGGCTGAGCAACTTGAGTTGCTGCATTTGCTCACCAATGCGCGCCTGGGCGAGAAGGCGAAGGTCACCGCCCGGCGTGCCAACCGCAATGGCGTTTTCGAAGTGCTGCAGAGCGCGGGGTTGCCGGTTGCCGATCGCGGCGGCGCGGCCCAGGCTGTTGTGCACCCCGGCGATGAGGAACTGGCTGATGAGTCTCTTGCTGACGCCCCAATCCTGGGCGAGGCGGAGGAATTGCTTGGCTTCGGCTTCCTGCCCGATTTGCAGCCGACCGGCGGCGGCGAGGAGGGTGAGCTTGGCGCGGTCGGGGTGGTGTTGCAGGGTGTCGCGGGTCAGCTGGGCAAGACTTCGCCAGTCTCCAAACTGCCATTGTGTGCGGGCGCGTTCCAGCAGGCTTTCGTCGTACGGAACGACGGCTTGCTCGGGCCGGGCTTCAAGCACAACGGCGGATTGTTTGGCCGGCGCCGCGCGGCGGCGGGGGGCGGGGTTGCTTGCCGTCTCGCCAGCGCCCGCCTTGGGGTGGGGGTTTGGCTGGGTGCTCATTTAAGCTGCAACGCACGGAAGCGGTAGATGATGGGGGGCTTCATAGTGACCGCAGTGTTTCTTCGGTTCATTTTTCGAGGCTGGAGGTGAGTACATGGCATTCACTCGATGAAACATTTTCCGCGGGGCATCCTTCGTAGCGAAACTGCACGGCATGGCTGTTCAGTGCGCGCAGCCTTTCCTTTGCCCAGCTTTCGAGCTGTTCCAGCGTGGCGCCATGCAGACGCGTGCTCGCTTCTGTCGTCAACGCGCCGAAGGGTTGGCAAAGCAGACGTTTCAGCACGGCGGCTTCGTCTTCGGGCTTGCCCTATTGCCGGCCATGCTGTTTGCATTGTTCAGTCCATTCGACGACTCGTTCGGCCAGCATGGTTTTAACCTCCAGTAACTGAATCGGGATCTGGCCGGATCTGGCCCCGCTCGGGCCCCGCTCGGGCCCCCACTCGCACTACTGCATCTTGCGCGCCGAAGCTATTTTGCCCGCGTTTGAGGAAGTCGGCCGGAACGGGCAATCGGGAGATCTTCCAAATATTGTCCACGGCGGGTTTCATTCTGTCATAGCCTCGGCTCGCGCAGCAACATGTCCTTGATCAAGTCAAGCTGAGCCTCGGCACGTACCATTTCTTCGTGCATGAGTTGCTGGCGCGATGCCAGTTCTGCTTCTGCCGTTTGGCGGCTTTGAATCTGCTGCTGCAGCTCGTTGATCTGCTTGAGACGTTCCGCCGCCAGCTTCAGCTGCTCGTCGTGTCGGCCCGCCAGCGCCGACTTTTCTTGTTCCAGCTGCGTCTTGGCTTGCGCCAGTTCGGCTTTCTCTCGCACCAGGGCTTCGTTCTCCGCTTGCCGCTCGACGGCGAGTTGCGCTTGTTGCTCGCGTGCCTGCGTCAACCGCACCATCTCCTGCTCGCATTGCGCTTGCATTTGCCTCAATGCTTCGACCTCCCGGCCCCGCTCCCAGTCGGCCGCCGCTCTCGCCTGCAGCAACTGTTCAATCTGCGCCTGCCGCTCCTGCGCCAGTTTCGCAGCCTCTTCCTGCTGATCCGCCAGCACCGACCTTTCTTGTTCCAGCTGTCCGTTGGCTTGCGCCAGTTCGGCTTTTTCTCGTCCCAGCGTTTCGTTCGCCGCCTGCCGCTCGACGGCGAGTTGTGCTTGTTGCTCCAGTGCCTGCGTCAACCGCACAATCTCTTGCTCGAGTTGCGACTGCACTTGTTTCAGAGTTTCGATCTCCCGGCCCCGCTCCGACTCCACCGCGGCTCGCGCCTGCACCAACTGTTCAATCTGCGCCTGCCGCTCCTGCGCCAGTTGCGCCGCCTCTTCCTGATGATCCGCCAAGAGCGAATTTTCTTGCTGGAGCTGCGCCTTGGCTTGCGCCAGTTCGGCTCTTTCTCGTACCAGCGCTTCGTTCGCCGCTTGCCGCTCGACGGCGAGTTGCGCCTGTTGCTCCCGTGCCCGCGCCAATAGTGCAATCTCTTGTTCGCATCGCAATTGCACTCGCTTCAGCCCTTCGATCTCCCGGTCCCGCTCCGACTCCCCCGCCGCTATTGCTTGCAGCAACTGTTCAATCTGCGCCTGCCTCTCCTGCGCGAGTTTCGCCGCCTCTTCCTGCCGTCCCGTCAGAGCTCCATTTTCTTGTTCAAGCTGCGCCTTGGCTTGCGCCAGTTCGGCTTTCTCTCGTATCAACGCTTCGTTCGCCGCTTGCCGCTTGACCGCGAGCTGTTCTTGGCGTTCCCTTGCCTGCGTCAACACTGCGATCTGTTGCTCGCATCGCGACTGTACTTGCTGCAGTGCTGCGATCTCCCGGCCCCGCTCCGACTCCACCGCCGCTTTCGCCTCCACCAACCGTTCGATCTGCACCTGCCCCTCCTGCACGAGTTTCAGCTGCTCTTCGTACAGTCCCGTCAGAGCCGATCTTTCTCTCTCAAGGTCTCTCAAGGCTTGCTTCAGGCGCGTCTGCTCTTCATCGAGTATTCTGATCTCACGACTGCGCTCCTCCGCCAAACGGGTTTGTTCGTCGCGAGACTGCGCAAGCTCCTTCAGGGTGCGCTCATTTTCCGCCCGTCGCTCGGCATACTGGGTTTGCTGTCGTGCCTCGCGCAAACGAACCCGTTTAGCTTCATGGCGGATTTGAACCGCCTGGCGTGCTTCCGAATCACTGAACAGCATGTCCTGGGGCAAGACATCCAGCATCGCCTCTGCTTCGATGACCTCACCCGCTTCATGAAGCCGGTACGCCAGCCATTTCAACCGGTAAGGCCGCGGGTCGTTCTCGTATGCCTTTCGGGCAGCAATGGCTGCCTGTTTCACATCACGTTTCGTCAAATAACGGGCCAAAGCGCTGTACGCATTCGCCTTCGTCACCGGGAATAAGCCCACCGAAGACAGCAGCTTTCCCACGGCATCGAAACCACCTTCGGCATGCGCTGCAGTGACTCTCTCGAAATCCTTGCCCAACGCCGTCGGTAGCGCTTTCTGGCTGGACTGACGCCATACTTTCAGTAGCTTACCGGGGACCCCCAGCAAAGCCCCCGGTGTGTCGACTCCATGGATCAGGATTTCCCCAAGCTGGACACTCAATGCGTTTTGCGAGACCAGAGCCGCCACTTTGGTCTGCACGTCCAGCACGGTGCGAAGATGCTGCACTTCAGCAATAGCATCGGGCAAACTATCATCGACCCATTGGCGTGGCTGCGCCCCTGAGTTCTGGCCCTTTTCGAGCGTCTGGTTCTTGAGGAAATAGCGTTCCAGCTCTTCCTGGACCTGATGAAGTTGCCGCAGGAGGAGTTCGTTCTCTTCCTCAAGTTCCCGATACCTGGTTTTAGCATCGTCCTGACTGGATGCTTCCCTAATCCTAGTGATGGCGTTCATTGGGTCTCTCAGGATGTTCAATCCGCGTGGTCGAGCACGATGCTCTCGATCAGTTTCAATACACCCGCGAGCATCCCTGCAAATAGTAGTGTCACGACGGTGTTGTAGAGCCGGCGTGGCTCCATCGGATATTCGGGAAGCGTCGGCGCCTGCAGCACGGAGACCTTCTCCAGCATACGCGTGGCGTCGATCCTGCCTTTTTCCAGCGCGGTCAGGGTAGCGTTGTAGAGATCCCGGGTGAACGTGACTTCCATTTGCAGACGCTGGAACTCTTCCAAGGTGATGTTCAGGGTCTTACCCGTCGGGTTGGCGAGCTTCGCTTTTTCCTCATCGATTTGACGATCAATGGCTGCCAGAGATTGCTTGAGCATCGCGACGTTGGGATGGTTCCGATCAAGTGACTTGGGTAGCGACGCCAGTTGGGTTTGCAGTTGTGCCCGTTGCTCCTCCAGTCGGGCGATGAGAACCGCGAAGCTTTCGGCTGTGGCTTGCGGCGAAATCAGCCCCTTCCTGTTTTGAAAGGCCAACAGCCTTTGGCTGCTCTCCTGAAAGGCCAGTTGCGCCAGATTCGCTTGGGTGGTCAGGAAGCTGACCTGCGTTTCCGCCATTTCGTGGCCGATCTCGTTCATGTAGCGTTCGCCTTCGCGCACCAGAAGATTCGATATCGCCTGTGCAGTCTGTGGGTCATAGGCCTGTACCTTGATACGCAAGACGCCGGCATAGTCATCGTATTCAATGGCGGTACGCGAGAGATAATGGCGATGGAACCATTCCATATCCTTGAGCCACATCCGCGAGATTATGTCACGACCCGCATCACTGTAATGGGCCCGCAGGTCGAGTTCGGCATCGAGCTTTCTGAGCATGTCTACGGACAGAAGGTATTCGCGGAGCAGGAGTTGATCGCTGCGATTGACCCCGGTAACGCCGGCAATCAGCATGGATATGTCGAAACTTGGTGCGGCGACCGAATCCGTCTTGCGAATGATGACGCTGGCTTCGGACACATAACGATCGGAAGCGATCAGTAGCCAGTAGACCGTCGCCAAAACCGCCATTATCAGGAGGAGTCGTGTCAGGCGGGAAAAGAGCTGGATCGATAGCCAATCTTGCCGGGCGCGCTGGATATACGCCTTGAATTTTTCGAGACGCTGGGCGCTCTTGCTTTCTTGCGATTCCGTCATGTTGGCATCGTGTCCTTGTAGGCTTTGAATGCTTCGCCGATGTCGTCGAACCAAAGCGCCTTGGCTTGGTAAAGAAAAATGCCGGCCTGGCAAAATTGCTTGAGTGCGCCTTCGTCATGCGCGACCATGATTAGCCCAGCACGGTTGGTCATTGCTTGGAAGGCTGCGGCAGCCTTCTTGCGAAATGCCGCATCACCCGCCGCAGTCACTTCGTCCGAAATATAAGTATCGAAATCGAAGGCGAGCGACAGCGCGAACTGCAGGCGGGAGCGCATCCCGGAAGAATAGGTGTTAACCGGTTCGTCGAAGGCTTCGCCCAATTCCGAGAAGTCCAGCACGAACGCCAGCCGATCTGCGAGATCTTCCTGGTGTCCGTGCACCCGGCAGACGAATTTCGCGTTCTGGCGCCCGGTGAGGGTCGGTTCCAGTCCGCCTTGTCCCATTGGCCACGAGAGACGGCAACGACGTTCCACTCGCCCCTTGTTGGGGTGATCGATGCCACCAATGATGCTCAAAAGGGTGGACTTGCCCGCGCCGTTGGCGCCGATCAGCCCGACATTGACGTTGCGCGGGATCGTCAGGTTGACACCCTGCAACACCCATTTGCCGGGACCATGCTCGGTCTTGTACCGCTTGTGCAAGTCCTCGACGATGATCATCGCATCACCAACTGCAGAGCAAAGCGACGATACAGCAGCAAGCCGAGAAAGACGCTGATGACAGCCCATGCATAGAGATACTGCATGCTGAGACCTGAAACCGTGTGGTAATCAGGGAAGAAGCCCAATCGAACCAACTCGAGACCATGCGCAATCGGGTTGATCATCAGGATGTCGCGGTAAGGATGCGGCACGGCGGACAGGGGCCAGATGACTCCGGAAATCAGATAGAGCGGCAGCATAAGGATCTTGAGGACGTGCTCCATCTCGGCAACGAGCTCCATCAATACCGATGCCACCAGCCCATAGCCGAAGCCGAACAGCCAGAGCCCGAAAACGGCTTGCATGACCAGCAGAGAGTCGCCGGGAAAGGTGTCATGGCCCAGCAGTGCTGCCGTACCCAGAATGAAGGTCGAAATGATCGCCATCAGAAAGGCTTCCAGTACGGCCCTGGCGATGGCCGGATCAAAAGGTTTGACTTGGCGATAGGTAAATAAGGGCCGATTGCAATCCACCGCATAGCTCACCTGGACGGCAATTCTGCGAAACAGAAAAAATGCCAGCATGCCGACCATGATCCAGACGAAAACATCGACGTTGCCAACCGTGCGAACGCGCATGATGCTGAAGACAAAGGCCATGAACCCGATATGCAAAACCGGTTCGGCCAACAGCCAGAACCAGGCTCCCCGCATGTCAAACAGCCGATCGAGCGCCTCGCGCAGGAAGATCGCCCGCCAAACAGAAAATGAAACGGATAGCGGATTGCGTATCAATTGTTGACTGCCTGGTTGATCGTGACGCCGGGCGCTGCGATCGACACCACTAGCCTCAGGAACTTTTGGAACTCTGCCTCGGGCGAATTGGCGACATAGATCACGTCGCGGTTTTGTACCGGAAAGTTCTGCGTGACGAACAGCGACGCCGGATCGCGTAAATCAACCTGATAGACAACCGGCACCTTGCCATCGGCTGTCATGATCAGTGTCTCTGTGGCAGCGATGAGTCTTGCATCTTCGAAACGAAAAACAAACACCCCGCGCGCATCCGCACGATTGTCGTTCAAGCCACCGGATCGCGCCAGGGCTTGCGCCAACGAAATCCCCTGAGCTTCGAAAGCAATTTCTTCGTTCTTGCCGGTCGCTCCAAGCACGGAGAAACTCTGCGACTGGAACAGGGCCGTGACGACATCGCCGGGCTTGAGCAGGATGTTCTGTCGGGGATCGCGAATGACCGAATCGAGCGGCATCGTCGCCGTCACCTTGTCTCGCGACAATTGCACGGCCATGCGGTTTACCGGCTGCTTGACACCGCCACTTGCCGCCAGCGCGTCAAGCAGGCGTTCGCCCTTGGGGGTGAGCGGCATCAGCGTGCTGTTGCTGACGTCGCCAACCACGGTGACATTCGATGTGTTGTTCTTGATTACCCTGACGAGTACTTGGGGCTGATTCGCCTTACCGGTCAGTCGCTTGACCACGTCCGCCTCGATTTCCTGGGTCGTTCGCCCTCTGACAGGCACGAGGCCGGCAAACGGCATGGTGATCTTGCCATCCGCGGTGACCATCTGCTCCGGGAAGGTCACAGCGCGCGTTGTGGTCGGCCCGGCCTTTGGCTCGAGCACCACGGGACCAAACAACATGGCGGGCGGCGCTTCCCAGACCGAAACTTCGATGATGTCTCCCGGACCGATCAGGTAGTTATTGGTCCCGTTGGTCGGAAAGACGTCAACAAATTGACCGAGCTTCTTGCTCTGGGCAAGCGTTCTGGCCACGGCATCGTTGACATCGACCAGGTGGATACCTTCGATGCGGCCGGTGTCACGTTTCTCCTGAACTTGTTCCCTGCTTGGGCCGGCAGCGGAGAACCAATCGGGCATTGTCGCGCACCCTGAAAGTGACAGCACCAGAAGCAGAGCAGTTGTCGAATAATTCATCTCTTTCATGGATATTGAATTGATCATCCCGGGGCTTTCAAATTGCCCTCCATGAAACCACACTTCGCTTCAAGGCTTTCAACCTAAGGTCCATCTGCTGCTCCGTATGCCTCGCCGACAGGAAAAACCGTGGACGAGCAGAATTGTCTTCAACCGCGGGATTCCAGATGTCAACGTCCTTGCTGGATACGCCAAAGTGGTCGCGGATTCCTTTTGCCGTTTGACCCAGCACGCACCCAGGGCATGTGCTTCATCCACCAGCGGGAAGGCCAATTGTATGCCGAAGTGTTGTTCCAGGCCCAACGGAAGTTGAACTGAGGCGCTGCGCGCTGTTGTAGGCACCCCACTGCAGCCCACGATTCCCTCTCTTCTCGCCGGCGTCCTCTGGGTTCGCTTTCGCCTTCACACTGGTGGGTCCGTGCCTCGCTCCACACGCTGCGCTCGAATCCTCGATCCTCCTCTCGGCGGGGGGGCGTCGCCGGCGGGCAAACCGACTGTCTGCGGTGGCGCACGGGTGCCGAGCCGGGAGAAGGGGGGCGCGGCCCGGTCAGCATGGAGCAGCTCGCCGGTCTTCTGTTGCGCGAGTCGGGGTTCGCGAGCCGAATGGATGACAAGAGCGGACTTGCTCACGCGTTCTGGAGTTCTTCCGCCAGCGCGCTGACGGTCTCGCGAACCTCTTCCTCACTGTGCTCGCAGGAGACGAAGAAGCGCAGGCGGGCCGCTTTCTCGGGGACGGCAGGGTAAACGATTGGCTGCACGTGGATGCCGCGGGCGAAGAGCGCGGCGGCCAGACGGGCGGCTCTGGCCGACCCGCCGGTGATCGCCGGAATCACCGCCAGGCCGGCGCTGGTGCCGGTGTCGACGCCGGCCGCCTGCGCGAGTCGCAGGAAGAGCTGGCCGCGCGCCTGCAGGGTTCGTACGCGCTGTGGCTCGCGTTGCAGGCAGCGCAGTGCCGCCAGCGAAGCGGCGGCGACCGGCGGTGGCATGCCGACGCTGTAGAGAAAGCCGGGCGCCAGGTACCTGAGATGTTCGACGAGTGCGCTCTCACCGGCAACATAGCCGCCACAGCCGGCGAGAGCCTTGCTCAGGGTGCCCATCCAGATGTCGACGTCGCTGCTGTCGACGCCGAAGTGCTCCCTGATGCCAAGCCCGTTGTCTCCCATGACGCCGAAGGAGTGTGCCTCGTCGACCATCAGGAAGGCGCGGTACTTGCGCTTGATGTCGATGAAACGTGGCAGCTCGGGGTAGTCGCCGTCCATGCTGTAGATGCCTTCGAGCGCGATCAGGACGCGCTGGAAGTGTGTTCGCTGTTCGGCCAGCAGGGCGTCGAGGGCTGCCCAGTCATTGTGCGCGAAGGGCAGGCGGCGTGCACCCGAGAGGCTGATCCCCTGCAGGATGCTGTTGTGCACCAGTTCGTCGTGGACGATCAGGTCGCGAGCCCCGAACAGGTAGCCGATCGTCGTCACGTTCGTCGCGTGGCCGCTGACGAAGGTGAGAGCGCCCTGGCTACCATAAGCAGCGGCGATCGCTTCTTCGAGATCGCGATGGATCGGGCGCTCGCCGGCGACCAGCCTGCTTGCCGAAACGGAAGTCCCGAAGCGATCGATCGCCTGCTTCGCCGCCTGGCAGACTTCCTCATGGCCCGAAAGTCCGAGATAGTTGTAGCTGGCGAAGTTGATGAATTCGCGACCGCCAATGCGCGTCCGCGCTCCGGCAATGCCTTCGTGCAGCATGAAGAACGGGCTTTCGATGTCGAGCCGCGCGGCGCCCTCGCTGATGATCCGCACCTGCTGGTAACCGGGGTGAAGGTCGAAACGCCAGTGCTGCTCGGGCGTGCTGTCCGCCTCGCTCCTTGCGCCGGTCGGCAGCTGCAGATCGCTGTCCTGAGTCGCCTGGCGCAGCCGTCTTTCCAGCGCCTGCTGTATCAGCCGGTCCTTGATCTGGGCACTGAGCCCGGGAAGCCCCTTACGTGCCATGGCGATCACTCGTCGGTCTGTGCTCGCCCTGTTGCGCCGCGTCGAGGTCGGCGGCGAAGCGGGCGATCTCTTCGGCCGAGACCGCGACGCCCTGTTGCCGGGCAATCTGTGCCGCCTGTGCACGCAACTCGTCCGGCGTTGCCTCGCCCCGTGCACCCTCCTCGGTTTCGCGCAACTGTTGCAGCAGGCGCTCGGCGAGCCGATTGATCGTCGGGCTCTGGCTGAGTGCCAGTACCGGCAACCGGATGCCGAAGCGTGCATCGAGGGCGACTGCCAGTTCGACGCCCATCAGCGAATCGAGGCCCATGTCGAACAGTGATCGGCTGGCGTCGATCTTCTCCGGTGCGATGCGGAGAATCTCGCCAATCTCGCTGCGCAGCATGTCGCCGATGACGACCAGCAGTTCATCGTCGCTGAGTTCGGCGAGCAATCGCCTGATGTCTTGTGGCTGGTCGTCATCGCCGCCGCCGCACGGGCTGGCCAGTTCGCCGAACTTCGGGCTGCCGGCGGACGGCAGCACGCGGCTCAGCGCCTGCCACGCGAACTCGAGTGCCGCCAGACCGGAGCGGTCGCTGAGGAGCATTTCCTCGAGCACGTCGAGCGCCAGTTCGGAGGTCAGTGCGGCTCCCCCCAGGCGATTCTCGAGAGCCTCGCGCATCTTCTCGTTGCGGACGAGGAAACCGCAATCGGCGATCGGACCCCAGCCGACAGCGGTCGCACACAATCCTTGTGCGCGACGATGCGCCGCGAGTTCCTCGAGCCAGGTGTTGGCCGCGACGTAAGCGGCTTGCCCCGGGTTGCCGAAGGCTGCTGTCGCCGAAGAGAAGAGCACGAACAGATCGAGCGCGCAGGGCCGCGTCAGTTCATGCAGGTGGCGGGCGCCCAGCACCTTCGCCGCCAGCGACCGGCGAATCTGCGTCTCGTCGAGATTGCGCACCAGGGCGTCGTCGATCACCGTTGCCGCGTGCAGGACGCCCTTGAGCGGCGGCAACTCGTCGCCTGTCGCGGCGAGCAGTGTCGCCAGGGCGTCGCGGCTGGTGACGTCGCAGGCTGCCGCGTGCACCCGCACCCCCTGTTCCTCGAGGCGCCGGATGGCCGCCTCGGCCGATGCCGAGTCGGGACCGCCACGGCTGATCAGGATCAGGTGGCGGGCACCCCTGCTCGCCAGCCATTCGGCAGCGCGCAGGCCAAAGCCGCTGAGGCCGCCGGTGACCAGATAGGACGCATCGGCAGCGAGCTGCAACCGCCGGCGCGCACCGGGTCGTGGCGGCTGCAGGCGCTTGATGCCGTGGTGGTAGGTGATGACGATCTTGCCGATCTGGCGTGCCTGCTGCATGTAACGGAAGGCTTCGACGACGTCCTCGGCTTCGAAGTTGCGGTAGGGCAGGGGATGCAGGATGCCGGCGCTGAACAGCTCCATCAACTCGGCGAAAAGCCTGCGCGTCAGCTCTGGATGGAGCAGCATCAACTGGTCGGCGTCGATGCCGAAATAACTGACGTTGTTGCGGAAGGGACGCAGGCCGATGCGACTGTTCTCGTAGAAATCCCGCTTGCCAAGCTCGAGAAAGCGGCCGAAAGGACGCAGCACCCGGAAGTTGCGGTTGATCGCCTCGCCGGCGAGCGAATTGAGGACGACATCGACGCCCTCGCCACCGCTTTGCTCGAGGATCTGGTCGGCAAAGGACAGCGAACGCGAGTCGAAGATGTGGGAGACGCCGAGCAGGCGGAGGAAGTCGCGCTTCTCGTCCGATCCGGCGGTGGCATAGATCTCGGCACCCAGCCAGCGTGCGATCTGGATCGCTGCGATGCCGACACCACCCGCGGCGCCGTGGATCAGGACCCGTTCCCCGGCTTGCAGGCGGGCCAGGTGGTGGAGCGCGTAGTAGACCGTAAAGAAGGTGCTCGGAATGGTTGCCGCCGCTTCAGCGGAAAGCCCCGGCGGGAAATGGGCGACGGCGCTGCGCTGGGTGAGGACGCGGTTGCCGAAGCTCGACGGAGCGAAGCCGACCACCTCGTCGCCCGGGCTGAAGCCAGTGCAGTTGCCGCCGACACGGGAGATCACGCCGGCGAACTCGAAACCGAGCGTCGGGCCGGCAAAGCCGTTCTCGATGGCCTCATCGGAGAGCAGGCCCAGCGCATACATGACATCGCGAAAGTTGAGCCCGCTTGCCAGAACCTCGACCTCGACCTCATCCGGCGCGGGCGCCACCCGCGGATGGGTCTCCCAGCGCAGATTGCGCAGTTGCCCAGCGAAAGGGAAACCGAGCGAGACGGTCGGCGATTCGAGAAGTCGCGGTGTTCGGGCATCCGGCCGTGGTTCGTCGCGCAGGCGCGGGACGTAGCGCTGGCCAGCGGCCGTCAGGATGATCTCCAGTTCACCATCGGGCTGCTCGAATTCGCGGTCGAGGAGGCCGGCGGCAGTCTGCGCGGGCATCGGCAATGCCAGGTCGATCAGGCGGACGCTGCCGGGTTCTGCCTCGTTGAGCATCGTGCGTACGAAACCGCACAACGCGGCATCGTCGCTGGGGTCGGGCCTGGACGCGTCGCTCGCGCTGGCAGCGGCTGCAGGCAGGAGGGCAGCTCCGGCGTTGGCAGTGATCAGCCAGCAGGTCGTTCGCGTAGCGGACCTTTCGCACGCCTGCATGATGCGTGCCGCCAGCGCGCAGCGCTCGACCTGGCGGTCGAGTGCCTCTTCGGCCGACAGTGCGGGCGAAGCCGGTACCAGGCCGGTGAGCATGACGAGGCCGTCGAGTTCACCATAGCTGGTGGTGGTTGCTTGCAGCAGCCCGGCGAGTTCCTCGGTGTCGGTGGCGCTGGCCTGAATCACCAGGTCCTTTCGCTCCTGCAGCTTCCTTGCCAGTTCGTCGGCAAGGCGGGCGGAATAGCCCACCGGATCAGCGAGCACGATCCAGCTGCGCACGCTGCCGCGCGCTGTCACCTCGGGCTGCGGGTTGACTTCGTCGACTTCGGCCAGCAGCAGATAGGGACCCGAGAGGGTGTCGGGCGAAAACTCGCAGGGGTCCGCGCAGCGGCAGCCGAGATCGGCGAGTTGCTGCTGCCAGAACGATCTCGGTCGCTGGCTCGAGAGCCAACGGCCGCTGGCGCTCTGCGACCAGCCCTCGCGTCGGGCACCGAAGACGAAATCGATCCAGCGCGACGGATGCTGGCCGAGGACGAGCAACGAGGCGCCGGCCGCGAGGCAGCGGCGGGCATGGCGGAGGGCTCGCAAGGCCTGCTCGGTGGTCGCGAAATCGAGCATGACGATCGCCATCGTGCATGATCCCGTTGGCGACTCCTGGTCCGCTTCGCTGCCGGCGGCGTCACCGATCAGGCTCGTCCGGATCGTCGGGAAGAACTCGCCAAGGCGGACCCGTGCCTCTCCCAGCGCGGTCGGCGAGGGGCTGGCGAAGCAGTAGTCGGAGCGCGTGAAGTCGAGGGCGAAGCAGATGTCCATGGCAAATGCCGGCGCGCCATCGCTGATCTCGACGACGCCAAGTCGCTGACCCGGCGGCAGCGCCGCAAGCGCCTCCGTCACCAAGGCGCCGAGCGCCTGTCCGAGCTTCATTCTTGCGCGGCCACCGACGACCTGTTGCAGCAGGGTCGCCAACGACGATTCCTGCGGGCAGATCTGGCACAGTGAGGCACTGCCGGCGACGAGTGCCGGCAGGTGCAGGCCGATCCGTCCCACCGAATGGATGATCTGGAAGTAGTCTGGATAGTCGGCAACCAGGCTGTTCCAGATATCCTCGGCAGTCGACTCTTCCCGCTGATCAGGCACCAGCGTCCAACCATCGCCCGTCGCCGTCAGGGATCCGTCGTCGCCGGCGAGGCGGATGAGATCGGTGAGGAAAGGCGTACCGTCGGGATTCGCGGACTGGCAGGACAGGATGGCCGCCGCCGACAGCGTGCCGTCTTCGCCGGCGATCGGCTGCAGGGCACGACGCGTGAATCGGCTGCACAGGCTGTCGAGGAGCGGATCGACCTCTTCCGTGTAGCGGCGGTGCGTTCCCTTGAGGGCCGCTCGCTGCGTGACGTTGGCGAGCGTCGAATGGACGCGGTCGAAGCGCAGCGCCAGCGGCCCGGCAGGCTGCCCGGCGTGCGGCTTCGGGATCGCCTGCAAGGCGAGAAAGCGCAGCCGGTCGCGGCCACCCCTGCTCAAGCGAACGCCGCGAAAACGAGCGTCCTTGACGATCGCGATGAGGCGCCCGGCGGCACAGAAAAGCGCGAACTCGCCCTGCAGAGAACGTGCGCTGCGCCGCAGCAGCGTTGCGCGGGCAAAACGAGGCGTGTCCGTACCCGAGCGAAAGATGACACGACCGAAGCGTGTCGGGATGAAGGCAATTGCTTCGTGTCTGTCGATGGCTTGGCGGAGCAGCTGGAACATCAGCTGGAAGGTGCTGTCGAGCAGCGCCGGATGGAGATGGTTGCAGGCGACTTCGGTTTCGACCTGTGGCGGAACGCGCAAGGCCGCGAACGCCGAGTTGCCGTCGATCCAGCCGTGTTCGACGCACTGGAAGGCCGGGCCGTAGGCGATGCCGACCGCTCGCGTCAGCAGCGCGTGGCTGTCGGCGTCGAAGTCAGGCGGCCGTTGCGGCAGATCCGGCAGCACTTCGCGCAGCAGAGTCTCCTGTGCCTCGCGAACGATCCGCGCCGCCGCGTTGACGACCCAGTCCGCAGGGCTCATCTGCTCGCGGCTGCGGATCGTCAGGCTGCCGTCACGTGGGTCGATGGACAGCCGAACGACCGCCGAACGATCATCGGCAAGCAGGAGCGGCGAGCGAATCTCCAGATCCTCGATCTCGACGATCGCCGATGGCTGCCAGGCGAGGCTGGCCGTCAGCGCCATTTCGACATAGGCGGAGCCGGGGAGAACGGTTGCCTCGCCGACGACATGATCCGCGAGGACCGGGTTGAGCTGCGTGTCGAGCTGGTTCTCCCAGGTCAGTTCATGCTGGGCAAGCGGATGGCCGAGCAGCGGATGGATCTTCTGGCGGTGGATCAGGCCGAGCGATTCGCTGGTCACCGGGTGCCAATGCCGTTCGCGTTGCCACGGGTAACCGGGCAGGCGGACGAAGCGCCCGGGCCGGGGAAAATGTGTCCGCCAATCGACCGCTGCGCCGGCAATCGCGACCGCGTGTGCCGCCGACCGGATCCGCAGTGCGCCGTCGTCGTCGCGCGTGCCGGTGGCGATCACCTGGCCGTCGATCGAGCGGGCCTTGAGGCAGTCATGCAGATAGGTGCGCAGGATCGGGTGCGCGCCGATCTCGACGAAGACGGTGATCCCCTGGTCGAGCAGCGAGTCGACGGCCTGGGCGAAGAGGACCGGTTCGCGAATGTTGCGCCACCAGTAATCGGCGCCGAGTTCCTCACCCGCCAGTTGCGAGCCGCTGACCGTCGAGCAGAAGGGCAGCACGCTCGCGCGCGGCTCGATTCCGGCCAGGGCCTGCCTGATCCCGGGTTTGAGGCGGTCCATCGCCGGGCTGTGGAAGGCGTAGTCCAGGTCAAGCCGCTTCCAGCCGACGTGCCTGAGCGACAGCGCCTCCTCCAGTATCGTCAGCGCTGACTGAGCGCCGGCGATCGTCAGGCCACGCACGCTGTTCACGCCGGCGATCGTCAGCTGACCGGCAAGGCCGAGTTCGTCGAGCAGGCTCGCAGCAGCTGCCTTGTCCAGCGCGACCGCTGTCATCTGCCCGTCGCCGCGGGTCGTTCCCTGCAGCAGGCTGCGCTGGTGGATGACCGCGACGGCATCGGCCAGGCTCAGGGCGCCTGCTGCCCAAGCCGCCGCGACCTCGCCGACACTGTGTCCGGCGACGACCATCGGCGTGACCCCATGCACTTGCAGGAGCCGGGTGATGCCGACCTGCAGTGCAAAGAGGGCCGGCTGTGCAATCTCGGTCCGCTCATAGCGCTCGTCGCCGTTTTCGCCGGCCAGTTCGGCGAGCAGCGAAAAATCGGCATGCTGCCGGAACAGGGCGTCGACCTCGAGCACCGCTTGACGGAACAACGGCTCTTCCGCCAGCAGTCGCCGGCCCATCGCGGACCACTGGCAGCCGTTGCCCGAGTAGATGAACGCCGGCCCACGGGCGGCGACCACCACCCGGCCGCTGTTCAGCGCCGCATTGCCGCCACGGTCGGCGGCGAAGTCGAGCAGGGCATTCCTGATTTCCGGCAGCGTCGGCGCTTCGACGATCAGCCGCTGTTCGAGCCAGTCGCGGCGAAAAGCGGCGCTGTACGCGACGTCGTAGTAGGCCGCCGACGGCTGGTCGGCGAGAAAGGCAGCAAGGATGCCGGCGGCTGCCTTCAGTGCCTCTTCACTGCGCGCCGAGAGCAGCAGCGGCGGCACAGCGGCAGCAACCGTCGCGGGCTGCGGACGGGAGCGCCGTCGCGGCGGGCTCTCGATGATGAGGTGGGCGTTCGAGCCGCCGAAGCCGAACGAGTTGATGCCGATCGTCAGCTTGCCCGTCTTCGGCAAGGATCGATTGCTGGTGACCAGATCGATGTTCCAGTCGCTGGCAAGGATGCGCGGATTGACCTGGTTGACGCCGATTGTCGCCGGCACCACGCGGTGTTCGAGGCAGTGCAGGGCCTTGAGCAGGCCAGCGACGCCGGAGGCTGTTTCAAGGTGACCGAGGTTGCTCTTGACCGAGCCGATCGGCAACGGCCGGCCAGCCGGTCGACGCTTGCCGAGCGCGTTGCCGATGGCCAGCGTCTCGATCGGGTCGCCGACGGCGGTGCCGGTGCCATGCGCCTCGAGGTAGTCGATCGTCGCCGGATCGATGCCGGCGTCCGCGTAAACTTCCTCGAGCAACGCGGCCTGCACTTCGGCGCTGGGGACGGTCAATCCGGACTTGCGGCCGTCGGTGTTGACCGCCGATCCGGCGATGACCGCCAGGATCGGGTCGCCGTCGGCGAGCGCCTGGTCAAGGTCCTTGAGGAAGAAGACGCCGCCACCCTCCGAGCGTACATAACCGTCGGCCGCTTCGTCGAAGACCTGGCAGCGACCGCGTGGCGACAGCATCGACGCCTTGGCGAAGCCGATGAAGCCGTAAGGATGCAGGTGCAGGCTGATGCCGCCTGCCAGCGCCTGCGAGACCTCTCCGCTGGCAATCGCGCGGCAAGCCTGGTGCAGGGCAACCAGTGACGACGAGCAGGCGGTGTCGATCGCCATGCTCGGTCCGCGCAGGTCGAAGACGTAGGAAATCCGGTTGGCGGCGATGCTGGCGGTGTTTCCCGTCGCCATCGTCGAGTCGGCGACCGCCAGGTCATCGACCATGCGGAAAGAGTAATCGGCGCTGGCGATGCCGATGAAGACGCCGCAGCGACTGCCGCGCAGCCGCGACGGCGGGGTTCCCGAGTTCTCCAGCGCTTCCCAGCTCATCTCGAGCAGCAGCCGTTGCTGCGGATCCATCAGGGCCGCTTCGCGTGGCGAGATGCCGAAGAAGGCGGCGTCGAAGGTGATCACGTCACCGATCGATCCGGCGGCGAAGGTGTAGCTCGTTCCCGGATGGTCCTTGCGCGGGTGCAGGAAGGTCGCCAGGTTCCAGCGCTGCGGATCGACCGTGCCCACCAGGTTGCGGCCGTCCAGCAGGTCCTGCCAATAGGTCTCGGCAGTCGTCCCCGGCATGCGGAAGGAATGGCCGGTGATGGCAATTCGCCCTCTCATCTGACTGTGATCTCCACTCTGGATCGAATCGGGTGCTCCATTGTACGACCGCTGCCGCGAGCAGCGACCGCTGCCGGCAGAAGGATCAGGAGCGCGGCCTGGTGTAAGGCTCGAAGGCTTCGCCGCGCATCCGGTAGCCGGCGACGCCCATTCCCGTATCGGTGCGGTCGAGCCCGAGCGTGCCACTCACCCACATCGCGTCCATGGTGCGCATGTTGCCGACCGGCTTCTCGGCGACGACGTGAATGATCTGGTTGGCCGGTGGCGGCGGCACGTGGATGCAGGCGCCGAAGTAGGGCACCAGCAGGAACTCGGTGACCTGCTCGCCGCGACGCTCGAGCGGGACGACGAAGCCGGCGATGCGGACCTTCTGACCGTTCATCGCCTTCTCCGCCGGCGCCTGGTCCCAAAGCCGTCGGGCGTTCTCGAGTGCCTCCTGCGCTTTCGGGTCGCTGTCCTGCAGGCGCGAGAGGTCGAGACCCTTGAAGGCGGCCATTGGCTCCCAGCCCTTCGGCACCAGATCGTCCCAGCCGATCTGGCGGTAGCCCTGCGACCCCTTCGCGTCCTCCGGCAGGCGCTCGCCAACGCGGTAATCGGTCCGTTTTCCTTCCCTGCTCTGCGCCTCGGCGTGCGGTGGCGGCGACAGCAGTGCAGCCAGGACGAGACAGATGGCAATTGGCAGTGGCATTCGTGATTCTTTCCGTTGCGCGCCCGGACGCCCCGGCTGCAGTGGTGGCTGCGCCGGCGACACGCGGTCCTGAGCGCAGGGATGACGGCAGCGGGGCCCTGAGTATCCGTCTACTTGATCGTTTCGACCATCACCATCGGCTCGTCGGCGATGACGACCGCGGGCCGGCGCCGCCGCATCGGGCGCGGTGGCGCACTGTCGTCTGCCGGTGCCGTCGGCGTTGCATCCAGCGTGGCGGGCTGCCGGGTTTCCACCATGATCAGGCCGCTCTCCTCGAGTGCCTGCTGGAGGTCGACTGGCGCAGCACTGCCGGTGGCTGTCACGGCGGGCGGGACGGCTGCGGCAGCGGCCTCTTCTCGGGGCGCGGCGGCCGGCGACTCGGGCGCGAACTCGGAAACTGGCTGGACCGGGGAGCTTGGCAGTGGCTCGGCGACGGCGGCTGCAACCGTGATCGGCAGTGGCTCGGCGACGGCTCCCACCGCATGAGCTTCCGGGTTGCTGGCCGGGGGTGCGAACTCGACCGCGGTTGCCGCTGCAGCCGGAGGCTCAGCGCGCTGATCGGCGGCGGCCGCTCCGCTCTCGTCGCCGACACGCACCGCTGGCGTGACGGCCGTCATCGTGACGTCGCCGGCGGGCGATTGCTCTGCGGGCGGCGCGGCTGCGGCGCTGTCGGAGCCGGCAGCTGCCGCGATGCCCGCGCCCGCGGCGCTCGCCTCAACGGTTTCGGTCGGCTGGGTCTCGGTCCTCTCACTGCGTTCGCGGCGGCCACCGCGGCGGCCACGGCGGCGGGAGGGGCTGGCGGACTCGTCGCCGTTCTGCTCTGGTGCCGGAGACGCTGCCGCCATCGCGGCGGCGGCAGCGAGTGGTGCCGGGTTGCCGTCGCTGACCTGCTCCGTGGGCTGCGGCCTGCGTTCGTTGCGCTGCCGGCGTGGTTCACGGGCGGTGGTCGGTTCGCGGCCCGTGTTGCCCTCGCGCCCCTCACGGGGCTGACGGGGCTCTCGCGGTTGCTGGTTCTCGCCCCGACTGGCCGGCGATGCTTCCTTCTGCTCGCGGTTGACCCGGGTGTCGGCAGGCTCGCGACGGTCGTCGCGGCGCGTGCCGCGAGGGGTCGTGCCACCGCTGCGGCGTCCGTCGCGCACGCTGCCGGCGACTTCCGGAGCCGGTGTGGCTGCGCCTGGCGACACGGCTTCGATCGTACCGGCGGGAACTTCCTTGTGCCGGAACCAGGACACGATCCGCTTCAGGAAGCGGCCGGCGGCCGTATCGGGTCTGCTGCTGTCGACGGCCGCTGCCGCCGGCTCGTTGACCAGGGGTGCTGGCTGCGCCGGCGTGACGCCCCTGATCGCCGCTTCGGCGCGGGGTGCCCGGGAGTCTGCCGTGCTCGCCGTGTCGGCGCTGGCGTCTTCGGCCGGCAGCGCGACCATACGGTACGATGCCTGCTGCAGTTCCTCCTGTCCCGCGGCATCATGGCGAACCCGCAGCACCGTGTGCTGCGGTGTCTCGAGGTGGACGTTGGGAATCAGCAGGACGGTCACCTTGTGCCGCAATTCGACCGCCTGCACGTCGGTCCGCTTCTCGTTCAACAGGAAGGTGGCGACATCGACCGGTACCTGCGCATGTACGGCTGCGGTATTGTCCTTCATCGCTTCCTCTTCGAGGATGCGCAGGATGTGCAGCGCGGCGGACTCGGTGCTGCGGATATGGCCGGTTCCCGAGCAGCGTGGGCACGGAATGTAGCTCGTCTCGGCAAGCGCCGGCCGCAGGCGCTGGCGCGACAGCTCGAGGAGACCGAAACGGCTGATCTTGCCGGTCTGCACGCGCGCGCGGTCGAAACGCAGTGCCTCGCGGACACGGTTCTCGACCTCGCGCTGATTGCGCTGGTTCTCCATGTCGATGAAATCGATGATGATCAGGCCGCCGAGGTCGCGCAGGCGCAACTGGCGCGCCACTTCCTCGGCCGCTTCGAGGTTGGTCTTCAGCGCCGTTTCCTC
>JFAX01000004.1:41277-50317 GCA_000585015.1 Candidatus Accumulibacter adjunctus
CCGTTTCCTCGATGTCGGCACCGCGTGTTGCGCGGCCCGAGTTGACGTCGACCGATACCAGCGCCTCGGTGTGGTCGATGACGATGGCGCCGCCAGACGGCAGGGCGACCTGGCGCGAATAGGCGGACTCGATCTGGTGCTCGATCTGGAAACGCGAGAAGAGGGGCACGTCATCACGGTAACGCTTGATGCGGTTGACCGTGCCCGGCATGACGTGCGCCATGAACTGCTGCGCCTGATCGAACACCTCGTCGGTGTCGATCAGGATCTCGCCGATGTCGGGCTGGAAGTAGTCGCGGATGGCACGGATGACCAGGCTGCCCTCCTGGTAGATCAGGAAGGCTCCCTGTTGCATCTGGGCTGCGTCCTCGATCGCCTTCCACAGTTGCAGCAGGTAATTGAGATCCCATTGCAGCTCTTCGCTGCCGCGTCCGATGGCCGCCGTGCGGGCGATCAGGCTCATCCCCGGCGGCACCGGCAACTGGTCCATCACCTCGCGCAGCTCGGTCCGCTCGCTACCCTCGACGCGGCGCGAGACGCCGCCGCCGCGTGGGTTGTTGGGCATCAGTACGAGGTAGCGGCCGGCGAGGCTGACGAAGGTGGTCAGGGCAGCGCCCTTGTTGCCGCGTTCGTCCTTGTCCACCTGGACGATCAGTTCCTGACCTTCACGCAGCGCTTCCTTGATGGTCGCCCGACCGGCGTCTGCGCCGGGCTGGAAGTAGGCGCGCGAGATCTCCTTGAATGGCAGGAACCCGTGCCGCTCCGCCCCGTAGTCGACAAAAGCCGCTTCCAGGCTGGGCTCGATGCGGGTGATGACCGCTTTATATATGTTGCTCTTTTTCTGCTCCTTGTTGGCCGATTCGATGTCCAGGTCAATCAGTTTCTGGCCGTCGACGATGGCGACGCGCAGCTCTTCGGCCTGTGTCGCGTTGAACAGCATTCGTTTCATTCGTGGGGCTCCCGCGCGCTATTGTGTGGGCTGCGCCTCGTGTGGGCAGCGACGGAACCGGTGTCTTCGGGACACTCGCAAGTCTCGTCGGCAATGGAAGCAGCGATACCATCTTTCGGACCCGCAAGCTGTTCGGGCCTTGATGAATTGGAGGGTTTCGGGAAGCTGCCAAGGCGATTCCGCAGATGCCAGGCGCGCGCAGTTCAAGTACTATCGCTACTTTGTGGTGAGCGAACGTAACCAGGTGATCGGCGTCCGGCGAGAGTTGCGCAGCAGGGCGCCGAGCGGTGGGTGTTGCATGCCGGAAAGCGTTTCGCAGCGGCTTCGATGCCGGCATTGCCCAACGGCCGCACGGCTCAATTCCTCCTGCAACCGACGACGCGAATCAGCTGAAGTATATTCAAAATGGCCCAAGTTGGCAAAAACTGCGTCACCCAGCAGCTTATCGGCGAGAACGAGCACGGCCAGCGGGTCGACAACCTCCTCCTGAAACTTTGCAAGGGCGTGCCGAAGAGCCACGTTTACAGCATCGTCCGCAGTGGCCAGGTGCGGGTCAACGGCCGCCGGGTGGACGTCTCGCATCGTCTGCAGAGTGGCGACCTGCTGCGCATTCCGCCACTGCGCATCGGCGGCAGCGACGAGGTGGTGGTGGACGCCGAACGCCGGCTGCACTTGCCCGTCGTCTACGAGGACGAGGCATTGCTGGTGGTCGACAAGCCGGCGGGTGTTGCGGTGCATGGCGGCAGCGGCGAGAGCTTCGGGGTGATCGAGGCGCTGCGACAGCAGCGGCCGCAGGCGAGGTTCCTCGAACTGGCGCACCGGCTCGACCGCGAAACCTCGGGGATCCTCCTGGTCGGCAAGAAGCGTTCGACCTTGCTCGCCCTGCACGAAATGTTCCGTGCCGGTGCCGCTGGCAGTACGGGGCGGAGCGCGGACAAGCGCTACCTGGTGCTGGTCGCTGGCCGCTGGGTGGAACCGCTGCGCCACGTCCGCCTGCCGTTGTTGAAGTACCTGCTGCCTTCGGGGGAACGGCGCGTGCGGGTGTCCGAGCAGGGCAAGGCGGCGCACACGATCTTCCGCCTGCTCGCCCGCTGGCAGCGTTTCAGCCTGCTCGAGGCGGAACTGCGGACCGGGCGAACGCACCAGATCCGCGTCCATCTCGCTCATCTCGGCCATCCTGTCGCGGGTGACGAGAAGTACGGGGACTTTGCGCTGAATCGGGTGCTGGCGCGGGAAGGATTGAAGCGGATGTTCCTGCACGCCTCGCGGATGCGTCTGCCGCACCCGCTGGCCGGCGGCGAACTGCGGCTCGAGGCCGCACTGCCGCCGGCTCTGGCAGGTTTCCTGCAGGCTGTCGCGGCGTGCGAGAGGCAGGATCATGGCGAGAAGATTTGAGCTGCTGGTCTTCGATTGGGATGGCACGCTGCTCGACTCGGCGGCGGCCATCGTCGAGGCCATCACGGCCGCCTGTCGCGATCTCGGGCTGCCGCCACCTCCCGCGGAACGCGCGCGGCACGTCATCGGGATGGGCCTGTACGATGCGCTGCGACACGCCCTGCCGGAACTGCCGGAGAGTCGTTACCCGCAGCTGGTGGAGCGGTATCGACATCATTATCTGGCGCGCGATCACGAATTGCAGTTGTTCGCCGGCGCCGCCGAGCTGATCGCCGAGCTGTCGGCGGCGGGTTTCCTGCTCGCCGTCGCCACGGGCAAGAGTCGCCTGGGGCTCGAGCGCGCCCTGCGGCACAGCGGCCTCGGCCCCTTCTTCCACGCTTCGCGATGTGCCGATGAATGCTTTTCCAAGCCGCATCCGCAGATGCTCGAGGAACTGCTCGACGAGCTGGCCGTCGCTGGCGAGCGGGCACTGATGATCGGCGATACGACACACGACCTGCAGATGGCACGCAACGCCGGTGTGGCTGCGCTGGCGGTTGCCTATGGCGCGCACCCGGTGGCGGCACTCGACGCCATGCAGCCGCTGGCGTGCGTGCGGGAGCTCGCGGAACTGACGGCATGGCTGCGGACCCACGCCTGATCTGCTCCTCGGCCGAGCTGCTCGATGGGGGTCGCGGCGTCCGCTTCACCATCGAGCGGCGGGGGGTGGTGGAAGCGGCTTTCGCCGTTCGTTTCGGCGGTCGTGTGCGTGCCTATGTCAATCGCTGCGGGCATCTGCCGGTCGAACTCGACTGGCAGCACAACGAGTTCTTCGACGATTCCAAGCTATACTTGATCTGCGCGACACACGGCGCGCTCTATTCGCCGGCGGATGGCCGCTGTCTCGGTGGTCGCTGCAACGGCCGCGGGCTGACGCCGGTGGACGTCGAAGAACGTGATGATGCCGTTTATCTGATCGCAAGTGAGCACGAGTCTTGAATACGCCTGAAGAACCACCCTGGGAACGGCAGTTGCTGGAAAAAGTTGCTTTTGCGACGCTGCGCGAGCAGCGCGCCAGGCGTCGCTGGGGCATCTTCTTCAAGCTCGCCGCTCTGGCTTACCTGATCGCCCTGCCCGCGCTGCTGATGGACTGGGGCGATTCCGAGCAGCTCGCCGACCGCCGGCACACGGCGGTGATCCACCTGCGGGGCACCATCGAGGCGCAGGGTGAAGCCAGCGCGCAGAACCTCAACGACGCCCTCGAAGCAGCCTTCTCGGACAAGCGCACCGCCGGCGTCATCCTGCGCGTGAACAGTCCCGGTGGCAGCCCGGTGCAGGCGGGCATCGTGCACGACGAGATCCTGCGCCTGCGCACGGCGCATCCGCAGATCCCGCTGTACGCGGTGGTCGAGGACGTCTGCGCTTCGGGCGGTTACTACGTCGCCGTCGCCGCCGACAAGATCTTCGTGGACAAGGCGAGCATCGTCGGTTCGATCGGCGTCCTGATGGACGCCTTCGGTTTTACCGGCACGATGGAAAAGCTCGGCATCGAACGGCGTTTGCTGACGGCCGGCGAAAACAAGGGCTTCCTCGATCCGTTCTCGCCGCAGGACCTGAAACAGAAGGAGCATGCACAGGTGCTGCTGCGCGAAATTCACCAGCAGTTCATCGAGGTCGTCCGGCGCGGGCGTGGCGATCGCCTGAAGGAGACGCCGGAACTCTTCTCCGGCCTGATGTGGACCGGCAGCCAGAGCGTCAACCTCGGCCTGGCAGACGGTCTCGGCACCGTCGGCTCGGTGGCGCGCGATGTCATCAAGGCCGACCGGCTGGTCGAATACACGGTCAGGGACAATCTTGCAGAGCGCCTCGCCCGCCGGCTGCGAGCCGGTGCGAGCGATGCGGCGCTCGGCCCGATGTTCGACTTCGCCCGTCCACTGCTGCGCTGAGAGGCTTTGCCGCGTGCGTCGTCGGCGCTCGCGGCGCCAGTTCAGGCGTGCAGGAGGAAGACCGTTGGTCGGCGATTGAGATCGGGCAGCGGTCGTTGCCGCCACTCGGCAACGGTGCGGGTGCAGATGAGTTCGCCTGCCGTCGTCAGGTCGCTGGCGATGCAGACACGTGTCGCCGGCGCGCAGACATCGATCAGCGACGCCAGCAGCTGCCGGTTGCGGTACGGGGTTTCAATGAAAATCTGCGTGCGCCGTTGCTGTCGCGATTCCTTCTCCAGTTCGCGCAGGCGCCGCTCGCGGGCAGCCGCATCGCTCGGCAGGTAGCCGTGGAAGGCGAAACTCTGGCCGCTCAGTCCGGATGCCATCAAGGCGAGCAGGATCGACGAGGGACCGACCAGCGGCACCACCTCGATCGCCAAGTCATGGGCCAGGGCAACCAGGTCGGCGCCCGGGTCGGCGATCGCCGGGCAACCGGCTTCGGAGATCAGGCCGAGGTCGTTCCCGGCCAGTGCCGGTGCCAACAGTTGTGCCAGTGCCGCCGGCGGCGTGTGCTGGTTGAGTTCGGCGATCCGGATTTGCTGCAGCGGGGCGGCGGTCGGCAGTGCCTTAAGGAAGATCCGTGCCGTCTTGGCGTTCTCGGCAACGAAGCAGCTCAGCCGGCGGGCATGCTCGAGCACCGCCGCCGGCAGCACCGAGCCGTGGGCGGTCTGCCCAAGGGGCACAGGGATCAGGTAGAGCCGGCCCGCCTTCATCCGGCTGCGGGCTCGGTGGTCGTCACGGCTGCAGCGGCGAGACGTTTTCGCGGCGCAGGAGATCGCAGAGGGCGATCAGCGGCAGACCGATGAGCGCGTTCGGATCGGGGCCGTCGATGCGCGCGATCAGGGCAATGCCCAGGCCCTCCGAGCGGGCGCTGCCGGCACAGTTGTAGGGCTGCTCGAGTTGCAGGTAACGCTCGATCTCGGCATCACTCAGGTCGCGGAAGGTGACCAGAGTCGGTACGCCACGACAATGCGCCCGCCCGCTCGGCGCGTGCAGCAGGCAGATGCCGGTGAAGAAATTGACCTGCCGGCCGCGCATCGCCTGCAATTGGCGAACGGCATTCGGGTGCGTCAGCGGTTTGCCGAAAACCCGGCCGTCGAGGCAGGCGACCTGATCGCTGCCGATGATCAACGCGCTTGGGTGTACGTCGGCGACCGCACGGGCCTTGGCTTGCGAAAGGCGCAGCGCGCCATCCTCGGGTGATTCGTCGGGCAGCAGCGTTTCATCGACCGCCGGGTTCGCCGTGGCGAAGGGCAGGCCAAGGCGCGCCAGCAGCTCACGACGGTAGATCGAGGTCGAGGCAAGTATCAGTGGTGGTGGCTTCATCGGGCGGCCAGTCACTGCGCGCCGGCACGGCAACGGACCAGGCGATGGCATCGACTGGCTGTCGGCCGGTGCGCCGCTTTGACTTCAAAAGCTGAAGATAATATCATGCGCGCCTTATGTCGCGACCCGTTGTCATCGACACTCAGGAGTTTGGCCGTGAAGAGGGCTCGCTGCAGGGCGAAGTGCCCGTCGCGACGCTGACCCGTCTGCACGATCTGCTGACCGATACCGGTGGCAGCCTGAGCTTTCACATCGACGGCCGGCGTGCAGCAGGTGGGCGTTCGCAGTTGCGTTTGGCGGTCGATGGCGTTCTCTCGCTGCTCTGCCAGCGCTGCCTCGAGGCGTACGAGTACCCGCTGCACCTGCGCAGTCTGCTGGAGTTCATCGGCAGCGACGAGGATTTGACGCAGGAGGAGCTGGAGGACGATGCGAAGGATTTCCTGCCGCATCAAAAGGACCTCGACGTCGGCGTTCTGATCGAGGATGAGATCCTCCTGGCGTTGCCGACTGCGCCGCGGCACGACGAATGCGCTCTGCCAGGCAGCAGGGCGGCGCCGGCAACGATGTCGCCGTTTGCGGTATTGACCGGGCTGCAAGGCAAGGTCGATTGAGTCTCAATTTTGGGAGTTTGTCATGGCTGTTCAACAGAACAAGAAGTCCCCGTCGAAGCGCGGCATGCATCGTGCGCACGATTCGCTGCCCGGTCTGCCGTTGGCGACCGAGCCGACGACCGGTGAAGTGCACCTGCGGCATCACATCAGCCCGAGTGGTTTCTATCGCGGCCGCAAGGTGACCAAAGGGTCGGCCGAGTGATCCAGCCGCATCGCTCCGGCAGTGGGGCGTTGCCTTGACTGACTCGCAGCGGCCCGCAGGCGAATGACGATAACCGTCGCCGTCGACTGCATGGGTGGTGACCACGGTCCGCAGGTGACCGTGCCCGCAGCGCTCGACTTCGTCCGCGAGCATGCCGACGTGCGCGTGATCCTGGTCGGTCTGGCGGAAGGCATCAAGCCCTTTCTCGGTGACGCCGCGGTCGGCAGGATTGCCGTGCGGCATGCGACCGAGGTCGTCAGCATGCATGAGTCGCCGTCGCTGGCGCTGCGCAGCAAGAAGGACTCGTCGATGCGCGTGGCGATCAACCTGGTCAAACAGGGGGAAGCCGACGCCTGCGTCTCCGCCGGCAACACAGGGGCGCTGATGGCGATGTCGCGCTTCGTCCTGAAGATGCTGCCGGGGATCGAGCGGCCGGCGATCTGCGCCGTGTTGCCGACGCTGAGCGGCCACACGCATGTGCTGGACCTCGGCGCCAACGTCGATTGCAGCCCCGAGCACCTGCTGCAGTTCGGCATCATGGGCGCCTCGCTGGTCGCCGCGGTCGAGCATCGGGAGCGACCGACCGTCGGTATCCTGAACATCGGTCAGGAGGAGATAAAGGGCAACGACGCCGTCAAGCGCGCGGCCGACCTGCTCACCGATTCGGGGCTCAACTTCATCGGCAACGTCGAGGGCGACGGTATTTACAAGGGCGCGGCCGACGTCGTCGTCTGTGACGGTTTCGTCGGCAACGTGGCGCTGAAGGCGTCGGAGGGACTGGCGCAGCTGCTGGCGACCTTCCTTCGCCAGGAGTTTCGCCGCAGCCTGCTGACCCGGCTGATGGCCCTGCTCGCCCTGCCGGTGCTGCAGCGCTTCAAGAAGCGGGTGGACCACCGGCAGTACAATGGCGCCACACTGCTGGGTCTGCGCGGCATCGTCGTCAAGAGCCATGGTTCGGCCGATGCGCTGGCCTTCGGTTGTGCGTTGAGGCGGGCGGCAGACGAGGCCAGGAATGGCGTTCTTGCCCGCATCAGCGAGCGGATGGCGCAACAACCACCACTCCAGGAGACCGCATAGCATGTTCTCCCGCATCACAGGGGTTGGCAGCTTCCTGCCAGGGCCGGCCGTCAGCAACGACGATCTCGCGCGGCGCGGGATCGAAACCAACGATGACTGGATCGCCAGCCGCACCGGGATCCGCTTCCGCCATCTGGCAGAAGACGGCCAGACGGCCAGTGATCTGGGCTGCGAGGCGAGCCAGCGGGCACTGCAGGCAGCCGGGCTGACGGCGGCCGACATCGACCTGATCATCGTCGCCACCTCGACTCCCGATTTCATCTTTCCCAGCACCGCCTGCCTGTTGCAATGCAAGCTCGGCAATCGGAGCGCGACGGCCTTCGACGTCCAGGCCGTGTGCAGCGGTTTCGTCTATGCGCTGACGATTGCCGAGAAGTTCATCCGCTCGGGCAGCCACCGGCGGGCTCTGGTCGTCGGCGCCGAGGTCTTTTCCCGCATCCTCGACTGGTCCGACCGGGGCACCTGCGTGCTGTTCGGTGATGGGGCCGGTGCCGTCGTCCTCGAAGCCGCCGAGCAGCCGGGGATTCTGGCGACCGCGCTGCACGCCGACGGTGCCCATCACGACATCCTGTCGGTTCCCGGCAGCATCTGCGGCGGACAGGTCGTCGGTGATCCCTTCCTGCGCATGGACGGGCAGGCGGTGTTCAAGTTCGCCGTCCGCGTCCTTGCCGAAGTCGCCGAGGAGTGCTGTGCGGCTGCCGGCTTGCCGGCAGCCGACGTCGACTGGCTGATTCCGCACCAGGCCAACGTGCGCATCCTCGAGGCGACGGCGAAAAGGATGAAGATGTCGATGGACAAGGTGATCGTCACCGTCGACCGGCATGGCAACACCTCGGCGGCGTCGGTGCCGTTGGCTCTCGATGTGGGTCTGCGCGACGGGCGCATCCGCAGTGGCCACCGGCTGATGCTGGAGGGCGTCGGGGGTGGTTTCACCTGGGGCGCGGTGTTGTTGCAGCTATGAACCGGGGATAGGGAGAAACAGCATGGCATTCGCACTGGTATTTCCGGGGCAGGGGTCGCAGTCGGTCGGCATGATGGCCGCCTACGGCGATTCCCCGGTCGTCCGTGCCACTTTTGCAGAGGCCTCGAGCGCACTCGGCGAGGATCTCTGGAGCCTGTTGGCTGCCGGGCCCGCCGAGCTTCTGGCGCAGACGGTCAACACGCAGCCGCTGATGCTGACCGCAGGTGTCGCCGTCTATCGCCTCTGGCTCGACCGGGGAGGCCGGCTGCCGGCGGCGGTGGCCGGGCACAGCCTGGGCGAGTATTCGGCTCTCGTTGCCGCCGGCGTGATCGCCTTTGCCGACGCCGTGCCGCTGGTCCGGCTGCGCGCGGCAGCGATGCAGGAGGCCGTCCCGGCCGGAGCCGGTGCGATGGCAGCGGTCCTCGGTCTCGACGACGAGAAGATCGTCGAGGCCTGCCGGCAGGCGGCCGCAGCGGTTGGTGGCGGTGAGGTGGTCGAGCCCGTGAATTTCAACGGGCCAGGGCAGACTGTCATTGCCGGCAGCAAGGCGGCCGT
>JFAX01000004.1:50458-63756 GCA_000585015.1 Candidatus Accumulibacter adjunctus
GTCATTGCCGGCAGCAAGGCGGCCGTCGAACGTGCCTGCGAGGTGGTCAAGACACTGGGTGCGAAGCGCGCGGTCCTGCTGCCGGTCTCGGCGCCCTTCCATTCCTCGCTGATGCGACCAGCGGCTGACCGCCTGGCGGCCCGTCTCGCCGAGCTCAGCCTGCAGCCGCCACGGCTGCCGGTGATCAACAACGTCGACGTCGCCGTCGAAGACGATCCGGCGCGGATCCGGGAAGCTCTGGTGCGCCAGGCGCATTCGCCGGTGCGCTGGGTCGAGACCATCCGCCGGCTGGCGGCAATGGGGATCACGAGCGTCGCCGAATGCGGGCCGGGCAAGGTGCTTGCCGGCTTGACCAAGCGCTGCGCGGACGGCGTGGCGAGTGTCGCACTGGCCGATCTGGCGTCGCTGGAAGCCGCTCTCGGCAGTCTGGAGTAGACAGCATGCTTGATGGACAGATTGCTCTCGTCACCGGCGCCTCGCGTGGCATTGGCCGCGCAATCGCCCTGCAACTCGCGCAGCTCGGCGCGACCGTCGTCGGTACCGCCACCAGCGCCGAGGGCGCGGCGGCCATCTCCGCCTTTCTCGGCGAAGCGGCTGGCAAGGGGGAGGGCCGCGTTCTCGAGGTGCGCGATGCGCAGCAGATCGATGCGTTGATCGGCTACATCGAGAAGAACCATGGCACGCCATCGGTGCTGGTGAACAACGCCGGCGTCACGCGTGACAATCTGGCGATGCGGCTGAAGGACGACGACTGGGATTGTGTCGTCGATACCGATCTCAAGGCGGTATTCCGCCTGTCACGGGCGGTCATCCGCGGCATGATGAAGGCGCGCTACGGCCGCATCATCAACGTCACCTCGGTGGTCGGCCACGCCGGCAATCCCGGACAGGCCAACTACTGTGCCGCCAAGGCCGGGGTGGGCGGCATGAGCCGGGCGCTGGCGCGTGAGCTCGGCAGCCGCAACATCACGGTCAATTGCGTGGCGCCGGGCTTCATCGACACCGACATGACGCGGGCGCTCGACGAGAAGCAGAAGGAGGCCCTGCTTGCCGGGATTCCACTCGGGCGCCTGGGTGCGCCGGCGGACGTGGCGGCGGCGGTCGCCTTCCTGGCTTCGGCGGGTGCGGCCTACGTCACCGGCACGACGATCCACGTCAATGGCGGCATGTTCATGGACTGATCGCTGGCGCTGCCGGTGGCGCCGCCAGCCGAAGGCAATCGTTGGTAAGTTTCGGCCAGTTTGTTAGAATGTCGCGCTTTTTCCTGTTTGAACCTTGTGAAGGAACCCTCTAGATGGAAAATATCGAGCAGCGTGTCAAGAAAATCGTCGCCGAGCAACTCGGGGTCAACGAAGCGGACATCAAGAACGAGTCCTCATTCGTTGACGATCTGGGTGCCGATTCACTCGACACGGTGGAACTGGTGATGGCGCTGGAGGAAGAGTTCGAGTGCGAGATTCCGGATGACGAGGCCGAGAAGATCACGACGGTGCAGCAGGCCATCGACTACGTGACCGCCCACAAGAAGTAGGCGCCTGTCCAGACCCCGTGCAGTCGGCCGATGATGCGGCCAAGGCTGGCGGGGAGTGATCGGCAGCCGGGATCGTCCCGTCGCCGCATGTCCTGATCGTCGGAGTTCAAGGTGGCACGTCGCAGAGTCGTCGTTACTGGCCTCGGAATCGTCTCGCCAGTCGGAAATACCGTTGCCGAAGCCTGGCAGAATGTGGTTGCTGGCCGTTCGGGAATCGACCGCATCGCCCGCTTCGATGCCTCAGCCTTTCCGGTGCAGATCGCCGGCGAGGTGCGTGGCTTCGACATCGGTCAGTACCTGCCGGTGAAGGACGCGCGGCGGATGGATGTCTTCATCCATTACGGCATGGCGGCCGGCATCCAGGCCGTGCGCGATGCCGGACTCGAGGGTTCCCAGGTGGCGCCCGAACGGGTCGGTGTGTCGATCGGCTCGGGGATCGGCGGGCTGCCGGTGATCGAAAAGACCTGCGAGGATTTCGTCGCCGGCGGCGTGCGCAAGATCTCGCCGTTCTTCGTTCCGGGTTCGATCATCAACATGATTTCCGGCAACCTGTCGATCCACTACGGTTACAAGGGTCCGAACCTGTCGCTGGTGAGTGCCTGTGCCACCGGCACGCACAGCATCGGAGACGCCGGCCGCCTGATCGAGCATGGTGATGCAGACATCATGATTGCCGGCGGTGCCGAGGGCTGCGTGTCGCACATCGGCCTCGGCGGCTTCTGCGCGCCGCGGGCGTTGTCGACGCGCAACGACGACCCGCAGACCGCCAGCCGTCCGTGGGATCGCGATCGCGACGGTTTCGTCCTCTCGGAAGGTGCTGGCGTGCTGGTCCTCGAGGAGTACGAGCACGCCCGGGCGCGCGGTGCGCGAATCTACTGCGAACTCGTCGGTTTCGGCATGAGCGCCGACGCGTTCCACATGACCGCACCGTGCGAGGATGGCGAAGGAGCGGCGCGCTGCATGCTCAATGCGCTGCGCAACGCCGGCCTCAACGTCGACCAGGTGCAGTACGTCAATGCCCACGGCACGTCGACACCGCTCGGCGACAAGGCCGAGACGACGGCGGTCAAGCGCGCCTTCGGCGAGCATGCGCACCGGCTGGTGGTCAATTCGACGAAATCGATGACCGGCCATCTCCTCGGCGCAGCCGGGGGAATCGAAGCGTTGTTCACCGTGCTGGCGATCCATCACCGGATCTCGCCACCGACGATCAACATCTTCAATCAGGATGAATCCTGCGACCTCGACTACTGTGCCAACGAAGCACGGCAACTGGACATCGAGGTCGGCATTTCCAATTCCTTCGGTTTCGGCGGGACCAACGCCACCGTCGCTTTCCGGCGCGTCTAGCGCGCTCGCCGAGCCGCAGCCGCCCGGCGAGGCGCGGCCCTGGCCGCTCATGCTGGAACTGCGCTGCTCGCGGCTGCTGGCCGCGCTGACCACTGTGCTGCATCTGCTGGCGGCAGGCAGCGTCTGGCTGCTGCCCTGGTCGTCGGCCGCACGCAGCCTCCTGCTGCTGCCCATCGCGATCTCGGCCTGGATCTGCCTGCGGCCGAGCCCCATCAACGGAATTCGTCTCGGCGCTGACGGCGATCTTGCGCTGCGAGACGTGTCCGGAACCACCGTCGCCTGCCAGGTGCAGCCGGAAACGACCGTTTTCGGCCGCCTCGTCGTCCTGCGCGTGCGCGACGATCAGGCACGACGACGCAGCCTCACGCTGTTGCCCGACAGTCTGTCCAGCGAGCAGTTCCGCCTTCTGCGGTTGTGGTTGCGCTGGCGGACCGATCCTGCTGCCTTGCCAGCAAGCGATCGGCGAGGAAGGAACAGTGAAGGTGCAGTGACTCGGCGGTGAGCGTACGGGTCAATGCGCGCGATCGCTCGCGGCGTGACGTTTGACGACGGTATTCACTGCCCGCGGCAGCGTCTCCGGGTAGTTGCGGCTGAAATGCAGGCCACGGCTCTCATGCCGGCGCAGGGCGCAGCGGACGATGAGTTCGGCGGTGACGACCAGGTTGCGCAGTTCGATGAGGTCGTGGCTGACCCGGAAGTGCGAGTAGAAGTCGTCGATCTCGCGGCGCAGCAGGCGGATGCGGTTCTGCGCACGCTGCAGCCGCTTGGTCGTGCGGACGATGCCGACGTAGTCCCACATGAAACGGCGCAGTTCGTCCCAGTTGTGCGCGATGACGATCTCCTCGTCGGGGTCGCTGACGCGGCTGGCATCCCATTCCGGCAGCGCCGGCAGCTCGCCGGCGGGTTGGCGGAGAATGTCGTCGGCCGCCGCTTCGGCAAAGACGAGGCACTCGAGGAGCGAGTTGCTGGCCAGCCGGTTGGCCCCGTGCAGGCCGGTGCAGGAGGCCTCGCCGGCGACGTAGAGGCCGGCGATGTTGGTCCGGGCGCGCAGGTCGCTGACGACTCCGCCGCAGGTATAGTGTGCCGCCGGTACGACCGGGATCGGCGCGCGGGTGATGTCGATGCCGAGATCGAGGCAGCGCGCGAGGATGTTCGGGAAGTGTTCGGCGAGGAACGCCGCCGGCTTGTGCGAGATGTCGAGATGGACGCAGTCGAGTCCGCGCTTCTTCATCTCGAAGTCGATCGCCCGTGCCACCACGTCGCGCGGTGCCAGTTCGCCGCGCGCGTCGTGCCGCGGCATGAAACGGCTGCCGTCGGGCAGCAGCAGTTGGCCTCCCTCACCGCGTACCGCTTCCGATATCAGGAAGGACTTGGCCTGCGGGTGGTAGAGGCAGGTCGGGTGGAACTGGATGAACTCCATGTTGGCGATCCGGCAGCCGGCGCGCCAGGCCATCGCGATACCGTCGCCGGTCGAGGTGTCGGGGTTGGTCGTGTACAGGTAGACCTTGCCGGCGCCGCCGGCAGCGATCAGCGTGCTGCCGGCGCCGATGGTCAGCACCTCGCCGCTGCCGCTGTCCAGCACGTAGGCGCCGTGACAGCGCTGCTCACCGAGTCCGAGCTTGGCGCCGGTGATCAGGTCGATGGCGATGTGGTTCTCGAAAATGCTGATGTTCGGCTGCTGGCGAACCTTGCCGGTGAGGGTGGTCTGCACCGCCAGACCCGTCGCGTCGGCGACGTGGATGACGCGGCGAGCGCTGTGTCCGCCCTCACGCGCGAGGTGGTAGCCTCCCTCGTCGCGGGTGAAGGGAACGCCCTGGTCGATCAGCCAGTCCACGGCGCGGCGACCGTTCTCGATCACGAAGCGCGTGGCGCGACGGTCGTTCAGTCCGGCGCCGGCGGTGATCGTGTCGCGGATGTGTGCTTCGAGTGAGTCGCGGTTGTCCAGGACGGCGGCGATTCCGCCCTGTGCCCAGCTCGAGGCGCTGTCCTCGAGGGCGCGCTTGCTGATCAGTGCGACCCGTCGTGTCGCCGCCAGCCGCAGCGCAGCAGCCTGCCCGGCGAGTCCACTGCCGATTATCAGAACATCGAAATGCAGCACCAATAGGGGTCTTCTCGTGCCAAATGGGCTGCAACTATAGCATGGCACGCCGCTGCGCGAGTCCCGGGGCACGGCGGTGGAGGGCGGTGGCGGCGGTGGCCGGCGGCTCGGATCCGCCCGGCCGCCGGCAGCGGCCGCCAACCAGGACGGTCCGCAGCCGCGACGGCCGGCGGCGAAAGTCTCGCCACCGGGCGGAGAAGGGTGGCGGCTTCTCTAACCGGCCAGGGTCTGCGCCAGCTTCTGGCGGTCCTTCAGCCAGGCCGAGAACTCGCGACCGAGTTCGGGATGCGTCTCGCCGAGGACGACGCTGGCCTGCATCAGCCCGAGCTTGCTGCCGCAGTCGTAACGCCGGCCATGATAGCGGTAGGCGAGGACCTGTTCGCTGGCGAGCAGCGCGGCGATGCCGTCGGTGAGCTGGATCTCGCCACCGGTGCCCCGTGGCTGTTCGCGGATACGGTCGAAAACGGCCGGCGTCAGCACATAGCGACCGGCGACCGCCAGGTTCGACGGCGCGACGCTCGGGTGCGGCTTCTCGATCAGACCATCGACCTTGACCAGGTCGGAGGCCAGAGGCTGTCCCTTGACGATCCCGTAGCGGTTGGTCTGGTTCCTTGGCACCTCCTGGACGGCGAGGATGCTGCACTGGCGGCGGGCGAACAGTTCGGTCATCTGCTGCATGATCGGCGGCTCGCCGATCATCAGGTCGTCCGCCAGGAGGACGGCAAAGGGCTCGCCGCGGACCAGCCGCTCGGCGCACAGTACGGCGTGTCCGAGACCGAGAGCACGTGGCTGGCGGACATAGACGCAATCCATGTCGTCGGGCTTGATCGAATGTACGAGCGCCATCAGATCGTCCTTGCCCGAACTGGCGAGTTCCGCCTCGAGTTCGTAGGCGGTATCGAAGTGGTCCTCGATCGCCCGCTTGTTGCGGCCGGTGACGAAGATCATCTCGCGAATCCCTGCGGCGTAGGCCTCCTCGACCGCATACTGGATCAACGGCTTATCCACCACTGCCAGCATCTCCTTCGGACTGGCCTTGGTTGCCGGCAGGAAACGCGTACCGAGACCGGCCACCGGGAAGACCGCCTTCTGCACCTTCGTCTGGACCTTCATTCGCTTCATCCTCGATGTTCAACAGCGACGATTCTAGCCATCTGCGGCGCGCTTCGGTGTGACTTTTCTCCGCTGTCGCGACCCGTTTTCCGGCGTCGCCCGTGGCCCTTGCCGAGTGGCCGTGCTGGCGGGTCGTGCCGGGTTCCAGCGGACCTCGCGTCGCCGTGCCGTTCCGGCTGCTCGACTCAGGCGATGCGCGCGCTGGTCCAGGAGGCGCCAGCCGACACCGCCAGCAGCAGGGCGGCGAGCAGCGCCAGCGTGAGCGTGCGGTAGAGCCGCGGGCTGCTCGCACGGTCGGCGATGGCGAGGATGTGCAGGGCGCCCCAGGCGACGGCGAGGCCGCCGAACAGCGGTACACCGAGAACCTGCAACTCGATGGCGTTGAGCGCCAGCATGCGGCCCTCGCGCCATGGCACGGCAACGAACATGCCGAAGGTCCACAGCAGCGCGATGCTGCCGGCGGCGCAGAGTGCGGCAGCGCCGCGGGTGATCCATTTCTCCATTCAGCTTCCTGGCGGTCGGTGTTCGGGCGCGCCGCCAGCGGGCGCCGGCGGCTGACCATCGGGTCCCGGAGCGAAGCGGCTGCGCAATGTCTCCAGCCGCAGCTCCTGCAGGATCGCGTCGAGGCGTGCGGCGGCGTTGCCGCGCGCGGTACCGGTACGCCGGGCGATGATCAGTTCGTTCTTCAGTGAATGTTCCCAGCCGACCAGTTCGGTCACCGTCGTCTGGTAACCCTGTGCCTCCAGTCGCAGGCAGCGCAGGGCGTTGGTCAGCAGGCTGCCAAACTCGCGGCTGTGCAGCGGGTGTCGCCAGATTTCCGCCAGCGGCGTCGCCGCCAGCGCCTCGCCCTTGCCGCGGCGCAGAGCCGCAGCCACTTCGGCCTGGCAGCAGGGGACGAGAACGATGAAGGCGGCCTGCTTGCGCAGCGCGAAGCGGATCGCGTCGTCGGTCGCGGTATCGCAGGCATGCAGGGCGGTGACGAGGTCGATGCGCGCGGGCAGCAGCGGCGATTCGATCGCTTCTTCGACGCTCATCCCGAGGAAGGACATGCGCGTGAAGCCGAGCCGGTCGGCCAGGCTGCGCGCTCGCGCGCCGAGTTCCTGGCGCAGTTCGATGCCGTAGATGTGGCCACGCTCGCGCTGCCTGAAGAAGAGGTCGTAGAGGATGAAGCCGAGGTATGACTTGCCGGCGCCGTGATCGACGACGCTCGGTCCGCCGCCACGGCTGGCAATCTCGGCGAGCAGCGGCTCGATGAAGTGATAGAGGTGGTAGACCTGTTTGAGCTTGCGCCGGCTGTCCTGGTTGAGCTGGCCGTCGCGGGTGAGGATGTGCAGTTCCTTGAGCAGTTCGAGCGACTGCCCCGCTCTGATTTCCGGGATCCGCGACAAGCTCATTCCTGCGGCTGATGATGACGAGGCCGTCATTCTAGGCGATTTCGGCCGTCCGAACGGCGACCGGTGCGCTGCTCGTCGCTGGCGGCAGCGAGCGGCGATCATCGGCACACTCGGAGCCGCCAAGCGGTGGGATAATGCCGAGGTTCTCCGCCAGTTTCGGATCGATGATGGCCATCCAGTGGTACCCGGGGCACATGACTGCCGCGCGCAAGAAGGCGGCCGAGGCGATGGCGTCCACCGACGTGGTCATCGAGGTGGTCGACGCCCGCCTGCCCGAGGCGAGCAGCAACCCGATGGTTCGCGAACTGCGCCTGCAGCGGCAGCGGCCCTGCCTGAAGGTGCTCAACAAGGCCGACCTCGCCGATCCCGAGGTGACCCAGTCGTGGCTCGCCTGGTACCGGCGGCAGGACGGCATGCGCGCGGTCGCGCTGTCATGCCGCAAGCCCGCCGAGGTGGCGCGGCTGCCGGGACTCTGTCGGGCCTTGGCGCCGCACCGCAGCGACAACACCAAGCCGTTGCGGATGATGATCATGGGCATCCCGAACGTCGGCAAGTCGACGCTGATGAACGTCCTGCTGCGCCGCAAGCTGGCGAAGGTCGGTGACGAGCCGGCGGTGACGCGCGCGCAGCAGACCGCGCCGCTCGACATCGCGAACTGGCTGACCGACACGCCCGGGCTGCTCTGGCCGAAGATCGAGCATCCGCGGGACGGGCTGATGCTCGCCGCGAGCAACGCCGTCGGCCGCAACGCGATGATCGACGAGGAGGTGGCGCAGTTCCTCGCCGGACTGCTGCTCGCCCACTACCCGCTGGCGCTCGCCAGACGTTACGCGCTGGCCGCCGGGTCGTTGTCGTCCCTCGACGGCGTTGCCGTCATCGAGGCGATCGCAAGAAGGCGCGGTCTTCTCCTGCGCGGCGGCCTGGGCGATCGCGAAAAGGCGTCGCGTGTCCTGCTGCAGGACTATCGCGACGGGCTGCTCGGGCGCATCAGCCTGGAGACCCCGGCAACCCGAAGCGCCATGCTGCTCGACGAAGAGTCGGCGGTAGTGGCGGACTGAGCGGTCGCCGCCGCATGCTCAAGAGTCTCCCCCCACCGCTGCTCGGCATCCTGGCCAGTCTCCTGCTTGCCCTCAACTGCCTGTTCTGGGTGCCGCTCCTGCTCCTGCTGGCGGTGCTCAAGCTGCTGCTGCCGCAGCGGGCGGTCCGCCTGCGCCTCGATCCGCTGCTCGTCCGCGTCGCCGAAGCATGGATCGCCTGCAACAGCGGCTGGATGGCGCTGACGCAGAAGACCGACTGGGACGTGGAGGGGATCGAAGGACTGCAGCGGCGCGGCTGGTACCTGGTCAATTGCAACCACCAGACCTGGGCCGACATCCTCGTCCTGCAACACCTGCTGACCGGCCGCATCCCCTTGCTGAAGTTCTTTCTCAAGCAGCAGCTGATCTGGGTGCCGATCATGGGGCTGGCCTGGTGGGCGCTCGATTTTCCCTTCATGCGCCGGCACAGCGAGGAGGTTCTCAGGGCGCACCCGGAATTGCGCGCGCGCGACCGGGAGGTGACGCGCATCGCCTGCGAGAAGTTCGCGCTGATACCGACGAGCGTCATGAACTTCTGCGAAGGCACCCGTTTCACTGCCGCCAAGCACCGGCAGCAGGCTTCTCCGTATCGCCACCTGCTGAAACCTAAGGCGGGCGGGATTGCGCTCGCCCTGAACGTCATGGGTGACCGGTTCCATGCCATTCTCGACGTCACCATCGTCTACCCCGATGGCGCGCCGGACTTCTGGCAATTCCTCTGCGGACGCATGCGGCGCGTGCGCGTGCGCGTGCAGACTCTGCCGGTGCCACACCAACTGGCAGAGGGGGATTACGCTGCTGACGCGGCCGTGCGTGAAGCCTTTCAGCAATGGCTGCAACGGATCTGGCGCGAGAAGGATGCGCAGATCGCGCGCCTGCTCGCTGGTTGAGCCGCTGCGCCGCGTTCTGCCGCTGCCCGTCGCTGCCGACAGGCGCTGTCACGGTGTCTGCGCAGAACGGCTGCCCGTGCAGTATCATCGGCGCTTTGCATCGCGATGAGGGCGCTTGCCGAGCGCGCCAATGCAGGTCGATATGGTTTTTTCGCCGTTTCCTCGCAGCAAGCTGCAGCGCCCCCGCCTCGTCGCCGACTTCGTCGTGCGCGACGAGTTGCAGTGCCAGCTGGAAGACGCCGCCAGGCTACCCCTGACGGTGGTGACCGCACCGCTGGGCTACGGCAAGACCTCGCTGGTGGCGCACTGGCTGGCAAACCGCGTCGGCCTCGCTGCCTGGTTGTCGCTCGACGCGGGTGATGACGAGCCGTACGCCTTCATCCATGCCCTCGTCGCTGCCGTGCGCAGCGTGTTGCCGGAGGCCTGCAGCGGGACTCTTGCCTGTTTCGCTGCCCAGCACCTGCCGCCGCTTGCCGTTCTGGCTGCCCTGCTGGACAACGAACTCGACGATCTCGCCGAGCCGCTGGTATTGGTCCTCGACGATCTTCATCGCATTGACGACCGCGAAACATACGCCCTGCTCGACCGCCTGCTGTTGCGGCCGCCACCCCATCTGCATCTGGTGCTCATCACGCGCGGCGATCCGCCATTGTCCCTTGGTGCGCTGCGGGTGCGCGGGGCGCTGCACGAGATCGGCGCGTGTGAGCTGCAATTCAACCGCCAACAGGCCGCGCAGATCATCGAGCACGCTGCGGCCGGCGAAATCGGCAACGCCGCCCTGACGTTGCTGCACGAGCGCAGCGGCGGCTGGCCGGCCGGCGTGCGCCTGGCGGCGCTGCTGCTGCGTCATCGCTGGTCGGGCGGCGATGCGGCGGCAGGCTTCGCCGGTGGCACGCCGCTGGTTGCGCAATACTTTTTCGACGAGGTCCTCGCGCCGCAGCCGGCAGCGGTGCGCGCGGCGCTGTTGCGGACTGCGATCCTCGACTGCTTCTGTGTTGCGCTCTGCGATGCCCTGGCCGGCGAGGATGCCAGCGGGCAGGCATTGTCGGGAGCGGCATTCATGGACTTCGTTCGTGGTGGCAGCGTCCTCGCCTCGTCGGTCGACGAGGCGGGCGAGTGGTATCGCTACCACCCCCTCTTGCACGAGTTCCTGCAGGCTCGGCTGCTGGCGCAGATGGGCGTCGAGGCGATGCAGCAACTGCAGCGGCGGGCGGCAGTCTGGTTTGCCGGGAATGAGCGGCTCGAAGAGGCGACCCGCCATCAACTCGCCGGAGGCGGCCCTGCCGCCGCCGGCCAACTGCTGGCCGACCATCGCAACACGCTGTTGCAGCACGGACAGCAGGCCCGCCTGGCGCGCTGCCTGCGACTGTTGCCGCCAGACGCGGTCGAGACCGACGCGGAATTGCTGTTGCTGAAGGCGTGGCTGCTGTATCGGCAGGGCCGTCTTGTGGAGACTGCCGCGGTACTGGATCGCATCCAGGCGCTGCTCGATCGTTCCGGCGGGCCGCAGATCGCGGCGCCGGTGCGCGGCGGCCTGCTGGCGTTGCGCAGCATGCAGGAGTACCTCGAAGGCAATGGCGACGAGGCTGCCCGTTGTGCCGGCGATGCGCTGGCTTGCCTTCCCGCCGGGCGCATCGACGAACGGGTCCTCGCGCAGACGGTCATCGCCGGCGCGCGTCAGCTGGCCGGTGACCTCAGCGGCGCGCGACAGGGCATCGACGAAGCGCTGGCGCAGGCGCCGGGGCCGATTGCACGCTGCCAAGTGCCCTTGCTGGCAGCGCGTTGTTGCATCGACTGGATGGCAGCCGATCTGTCGGCACTCCACTTGCTGGCAAAGACTGATCTGCGTGTCGGTGGGGCGCCGTGGGGCAGCGACGACGGCGGCCTGCGCGCCTACTTCCTCGGTCTCGTGCAGTATCAGCGCAACGAGCTTGCTGTTGCCGAACAGACGCTGCTGTCGGCATCGAAGACCGCCGTCGTCGGCTATCGCGGCGAGCTCTCGCTGCTGCTGGCTGCCGTCTGCCAGGCCCTTGGCCAGTCAAGCCGGGCGAACGCGGTCATCGACACGCTCTGCCAACACCTGCAGCAACAGGACGACCTGCATGCCCTGCAGCGGGCCTACGCCTTTCGCGCCGAACTTGCCCTGCGTCAGGGACAGCTGGCGATGGCGAGCGACTGGGCAAGCGGCTTCGATCCCGGACCGCTGCATTTTGCCTACCATCTCGCCAATGCACCGCATCTCACCCTGGCCAAAGTCTGGATTGCCGAGGGCAGCAGCGAGAGTCGTGAGCAGGCGGCGCGCCTGCTGCAGTTGCTCGAGCGTGAACTGGCGGCGCGGCACAACATCCGCTTTCTCATCGAGGTGCTGGCCCTGCAGTCGCTGCTGCAACATGGCCTCGGCGATGACGCCGCGGCTGCGGATCTGCTCGGCCGGGCGGTCGCGCTGGCGCAGCCGGGCGGTTTCGTTCGCCTGTTCGTCGATCTCGGACAGGATCTCCTGCCGCCTCTCCGGCGGCTGAAGCTCGACCGCAGCGACTCGCGCTATCTGGGCCAGATCCTGGCGGCGTTCAACGACGACTGGCTGGCCTGCAGTGGTCGCCAGGAGCCGCGGGCCGACCTGACGCGCCGCGAGCTGAAGATTTTGAAGCTGCTTGCCGTCCGCCTGAGCAACGTCGAGATCTCCGAAGAGCTGTGCATCTCGCGCGCGACCGTCAAACGGCACACGCAAAACATCTACCGCAAGCTGCGCGCGTCGAGCCGGCGCGAGGCGGTCGTCCGCGCAAGGACCCTGAACATCATTCTCGACGCCTGAGGAGGGCGGCACCGATGTCGTGCCGGGCGGCCTGTCGCTCGACCCTCTGGCGGTCGGCGAGCGGCGCGGCGAGGGGAAGCAGCGGATGCCCAAGCAGCATGTGAGCTCGGGTTTCGTTGACCTTTGTCACAAAATGGCCCAATCAGTAAAAAATGGCCCATTTCATGGCCCGTCGCGAGCCCCCTGCGCCTTGCCGCCGTCCGGCGAAATGGCATAATCGTCGGCTATGCAAAGCGTCATGAACAGGCTTTCAGGAAAGGCGGCCACATGCCATCGACAGCGGCGCGGGTGATTGCCGTCGTCTCGCAGAAGGGCGGTGCGGGCAAGACGACGGTCGCCATGCAGCTCGCCGGCGGCTTCCACGCCAGCGGCTCGTCGGTACTGCTGGCCGACCTCGATCCGCAGGAAAGCGCCTTCCGCTGGGCCGAGTCGGTGTCGCTGCTCGATTCGGATCTGCAGCTCGACGTGCGCAAGATGTCGGGGCTGGAGCTGATCAAGCACGTCGCCGAGTTGCAGCAGGAAGCCGATTACGTCGTGCTCGACACGCCGCCGTCGATCTACCATCCCTCGACGCTGGCGGCGCTTGCCGTCGCGCACCTGGCGATCGTGCCGGCGGTACCCAGCCCGACCGACCTCTGGTCCACGCTGGCAGTCGAACGCCTGATCCTGAATCGCATGGAGCACAGTCATCGGCTGCATGGCTGCATCCTGCCGAATCGCGTGCAGAACACGGCGCTGGCAAGCGACGTGCTCGAACTGCTGCACGAATTCACCCTGCCGATCCTCGACGCGATGCTCTGCCAGCGCAACGCCTACGCGCAGAGTGCGGTCATCGGCGCGTCGGTGTTCCAGCTGGGTTCCGGCGCCGACGCGGCGCAGAAGGAAGTTCGCAAGCTGGTGAGGGCAGTTCTTCAACAATTGGGAGAGCAGTGATGACGACATCGTCAAGTGGCGACAGTGACAACAAGACGGCCCTGCGCGCCAGCCTGAAGAAGGAGGACGCGTCGCTCGCCGATCGTCTGGTGGCAACCGAG
>JFAX01000004.1:64182-66166 GCA_000585015.1 Candidatus Accumulibacter adjunctus
GAAGGCGCCGGCGGCGAAGCCCGTTGCGGCGGCCAAGCCCGCCAGGACGGCGAAGCGCGCGGTCGCGGCCAAGGGCGCCGCGCCCGAGCCGGCGGCGCAACCGGCAACGGCCGCCCCCTCGCCGGCGACTGCCGCCGCCGGGTCGCAGGCGAAGGATGAGCAGCGGCAGGCAGCCGCTGGCCGCCCACGCAAGACGAAGAGCGGTGTCGAGGCCGTGGTCAGTGCCGCCGGGGCGCAGGTCGCCGGCAAGGCAGCCCAGGTCGCGGCAGCGGTCGCCGAGATCGAGAAGGCGGCGCGCGAGCAGTTGGCGAAGAAGGCGGCGCAGGTCGATGAGACGGTCCGGGAGGTCGAGAAGGCCGCCAGGGACAAGCGCGACAAGCTGGTGCGCTATTCGGTCGAACTGCTGAAGAGCGAGGAGGCAGCGATCGAAGCCTTGCGTGCCGAGCTGGCACAGGCCGCCGGCTGGGCGGCGAGCAAGTCGGACATCCTGCGTGCCGGGGTGCGCCTCTTCGCCGAGCAGAAGGTCGAACAGATGAAGGAATTGCTGGCTGCCCTGGCGGAGGCGCCAAAGAGCAAGAAGAAGGGCTGATGCCGGGAGACCGATGGCACGTCGGCGGGCGGGTTGCCGACGAGTCGATGATCACATGGGAAGGCCGGCATCGGGCCGGCAGCGTTTTTCTGTCAAGAGGGGCTCGTGAGAGCTGTCAACCAAGGGAGGTCGTATGTTTAGTAGTTTGATGCCGCAACGCAAGGAATTCTTCGAAATGCTCGCTGCCCACTCCGAACAGGTGGTCGCCGGAGCCAACGCCACCTTGCGCCTGATCAACAGTCTCGGCGACGGCAAGACGGACCTTGCGGGTCTCGTCAAGGAAGTCAATGATCACGAGCAGACCGGTGACCAGATCAAGGGCAAGGTCATCGAGCGCCTGCATCAGTCGTTTACGACGCCGATCAACCGCGACCAGATCCACTCGCTGATCGACGATCTCGACATGACGCTGAACGTGCTGCAGAGCGTTGCCAACGCCGTCGGCATGTACAACATCAAGCAATCGACGGTCGAGGCGCGCGAGCTGGCTTCGCTCAGCGCCGACGCCTGCATGCGCCTGAACCGGGCGGTCGCCGCACTGGCTGACAAGACGCGTGGCGCCGAGACACTCAACCTGTGCAAGGAAGTCGAGGAGATCGAGTCGAAGGCCGACAAGGTGCAGCACAAGGCGATCTCGGCGCTGTTCCAGGAGGGTGCCAACGTCTGGCAGACGATGAAGATGCGCGAGTTCTACTCGCTGCAGGAATCGGTCCTCGACTGCTGCCAGGAAGCGGCAAAGATGATCGAAGAAATCCTGATCGAGAATTCGTGAGAGGGTGCCGATAATGGAAGGCCTAAATATGAGCATCTGGACGCTCGGGCTGCTGATTGCAGTAGCCCTGGCGTTCGACTTCATGAACGGGTTTCATGACGGCGCGAACTCGATCTCGACGATCGTCGCGACCGGCGCGCTGACCCCCAAGCAGGCGGTTCTGTTTGCCGCCTTCTTCAACTTCGCCGCGCTCTGGGTCTTCCAGCTCAAGGTCGCGGCGACGATCGGCAAGGGGACCGTCGACCCGCAGTTCGTCGATTACTATGTCATCTTCGGCGCACTGATCGGGGCTTTGGCGTGGAACATCATCACCTGGTACTACGGCATCCCGTCGTCGTCATCGCATGCGCTCGTCGGCGGCCTCGTCGGCGCGACGGTGGCGAAGTCGCAGTCGGGGGCGCCGATCGTCTGGGAGGGCTTCGGCAAGATCCTCGCCTTCATCATCATCTCGCCGCTGGTCGGGATGCTGATCGGCGGACTGTTGATGGTGCTCGTCGCGTGGATCTTCAAGAACAAGTCACCGCACCAGGCGGGCAAGTTCTTCAAGGGCGCACAGCTCTTCGCGGCCGGTGCCTACAGCCTTGGCCACGGCGGCAATGACGCGCAGAAGACGATCGGCATCA
>JFAX01000004.1:66237-79509 GCA_000585015.1 Candidatus Accumulibacter adjunctus
TTCGCGATCGCCTGGGGAACCTACCTCGGCGGCTGGCGGATCGTCAAGACGATGGGCACCAAGATCACCAAGCTGAATTCGATCAGCGGTTCGTGTGCCTCGATGGGTGGTGCGATCACCCTCGGACTGGCGACGCTCGGCGGTATTCCGGTGTCGACGACGCACACGATCACCGGTGCGATCATCGGTGTCGGCGCCGCCAACGACGTCAAGGCCGTCCGCTGGGCGATCACCGCCAACCTGTTCGTCGCCTGGGTGCTGACGATTCCGGCTGCCGGACTGATCGCCGCGATTTTCTGGTGGATCGGAACCAAGTTTCTCTGAGCCGACAGCAGATCGTCCGGGCTGGGCCGCTCCGGCAACGGGGCGCCCGAGGTTCCGCCCGGTCAGAGTCAGGTGAAGGTCCTCAGCACAGTCATTCAAGGGAGTCATCGATGTTACCCAAGCGGAAAGAGTTTTTTGACCTGCTCGCGGCACACAGCGAACGGGTCGAGGCCGGCGCGAGCGCGATGCTGCGGCTGGTCAACAGTCTCGGCGTCAGCAGGCAGGATGTGGCCTCGCTGGTCGGGGAAATCAACATGAACGAGTCGAGCTCGGACAAGATCAAGGCCGACATGATCAACCTGTTGCACAAGGCCTTCGTCACGCCGCTCAATCGCGATCAGGTCTACCAGTTGACGCTCGACATCGACCGCATCATGAACACCGTCCAGGATGTCGCGATGGCGGTCAGCGATTACGGCATCGATGAGGCCAGCAAGGCGTCACACGAACTGGCGGCGATGACCGTCGACGCGTGTTCCCGCCTGACGCGCGCGCTCGCCTCGCTCAACGACGATGCGCGCAGCAAGGAGACGATGGGCCTGTGCCAGGAGATCGAGCGCATCGAGGAGAAGTCGGTCGCGGTCATGTACGGAGCGATCAAGGCGCTGTACGACGCCGAGGGCGACGACGTCGCCGCGATGCGCGCGCTGCGCATGCAGGAACTCTATGCCCTGCAGGAAAAGGTTCTGCGGGCGAGCAAGAAGGCGGCGCAGTCACTCGAGGGAATCCTTCTCGAAACCGCTTGAGTCCCCGTCTCGCACAGGCAAGACGCCCCGGCAGCGGGGCGTCTTTTTTTTTCCGGGAGGGGGCACATTGCGCGGCTGCGGCACGCCGACCTGCGGCGCGACCAGGCGGCTGCGCGGCGGCTCTACTTGACGAGCGTGACCGGCAGGTCGCTCAGATGCAGAACGCGGCTGCTGACCGATCCCAGGACGATGCTTGACACCGCACCGAGACCACGGGTTCCCATGACGATTGCGTCGCAACCGGTTTCGCGGGCGATGCGGGCGATCGTCTCGGCCGGCGGGCCGATCTCGACGATCGGCGTGAAGGCAATGCCGGCAGCCTTGAGGACCTGTCGATCCGCCTGCAGGATGTCGCCGCCGTGGCTTTCCTCGATCGCCTCGACTTCTTCCTTCTTCAGCACGCGGCGCACGCTCCAGGTGTCGACCTCCGGCTGCACGTTGAGCAGGACGGCTTCGAGCGCTGGGTGGACGCTGGCCAGGGAGACGATGTGCCGTACGGCGCGGTGAGCGGCGGCTGAGCCGTCCACGGGGACAAGGGCCTTGCGCATGGCGGGTTCCTCCTGCGGGCGCGGCTGCGAAGAGTCGCGTTGACTAATCGGACGTAAACGGGCAACTTTAGCACGAGGTCTTCCCCTGTGAGAAGGAGTTTCCCCATGGTGAGAGCCACGGGCCGTTTGTTCGACCGCCGCCGGTGGTCCGGATTCGTCGGATTCGTCGTCCTGGCAGCGCTCGCACCTGCGGCGCGTGCCAGCGACGGACCCCTGGTCCTCGGAGTCCCGCTTGATTTCCTTCTCTTCGGCGCGACGCTCCTCGGCGTGGCGATCTTCCATCATCACGTGCTCAAGGTGGCGCTCGGTGGGCTCGCCGTGATCACTGGCTACAAGTTGTCGGTGACCGGTTTCAGGACCGGCGACGGGCTGCCTGGGCTGGCCGCGCACATGGCGCACGAATGGGTGCTGCTGGCCAATCTGCTGTGCCTGCTGGTCGGTTTCGCGCTCCTGGCGCGGCACTTCGAGGACAGCGGCGTGCCCGAGGTGTTGCCCCGCCTGTTGCCGGCCAACTGGCTGGGCCCTTTCGTGTTGCTGCTGATCATCTGGGTGCTGTCCGGTTTTCTCGACAACATCGCGGCGGCGTTGATTGGCGGAACGGTCGCCGCGAGCGTCTTCAAACGCCGGATTCACGTCGGCTATCTGGCGGCGATCGTCGCGGCATCGAATGCCGGTGGCGCCGGCAGCGTCATCGGCGACACCACGACGACGATGATGTGGATCGCCGGGATCAGCCCGCTCGAGATCGCGCCGGCCTATTTCGCGGCGGCGTGCGCGCTGCTGATCTTCGGCGTCCCGGCCTCGCTGCAGCAGCACCGCTACCAGCCGGTCGTCGGCGATCTGCATGCGGCGCGGCACATCGACTGGGTGCGCGTGGCGATCATCGCCTTCATGCTGCTGGCAGCCATCGTGACGAACGTCACCGTCAATGTCTTTTTCCCCGACGCCGCTGCCCATTTCCCGTTCCTCGGCGTTGCCGTCTGGCTGGCACTGCTGTTGGCGATACCGCTGCGGCAACCCGAGTGGAGCCTGGTGCCGGAAGCGCTCAGGGGATCGATCTTCCTGCTGGCGCTGGTCGTCTGCGCGTCGATGATGCCGGTCGAGAAGTTGCCGTCCGCATCCTGGCAGACGACGCTCGGCCTCGGCTTCGTTTCTTCGGTCTTTGACAACATCCCATTGACTGCGCTGGCGCTGAAGCAGGGCGGCTACGACTGGGCCTTTCTCGCCTTCGCCGTCGGTTTCGGCGGCTCGATGCTCTGGTTCGGCTCGTCTGCCGGTGTCGCTCTGGCCAACCTCTTTCCCGAAGCCCGCTCTGCCGGCCGCTGGCTGTTGCATGGCTGGCACGTTCCGTTGGGCTATGTCGGTGGTTTCTGCGCCATGCTCTGGCTCACCGGGTGGGGTCCGGCGACCGAATCCGCGGCGTCGCCCGGCAATGCGCCAGCCGCCGCCGGCGAGCCGGAACGATGACGGCCGCGGTGGCCGAAGCGGCGGGCGAGCGCTTCGTCATCGCTCCGGAAGAGAAGCGTCGACGCTGGCTCCGTGTCGCATGGGGCGTGCTGTTCAGTACGGCAATTGTCGCCGTCGTCGCTCTCGACCACGCACGCGATCCGCAGCCGGCGACGCGCGGCCTCCTCTGGTCGGTGGTCCTCGTGCTCACCGTCGCCAATCTCGGCAACCTCTTCTTCCTCCTGCGCTACCTGCGGCGGATTCCGCATCACCATATCGAGCTCACGCCGGGCCGCCTGCGTTTCGTCACCGGCGCCGAATGCTCCGAACTGGATCTCGCGCAGGTGGCGGCGATTCGCCTTTTCAAGCGTTGGGGCAGGCTGCAGCACATCCAGCTGGTGCTCAGGAACAACCGGGGAATCCGGCTCGAGGGCTATCGCGACCTGCCGCGGCTGGCCGCACTCCTGCAGGGCGCGCTGCCTCCCGACAGGCTGCTGTCCTGACTGCCTGCCCGAACCGGGGCAGTCCTGCAAGTCATTGAGCAGGCGCACGTTCCGGCGCCGGCGGGTGGGGTGTGATGGCTGCCGCCGGGCACATTTCGTCGCTTTTTCAGATTACAATCGAAACCTGTCGCGCGCGTCTGTGACCGGGTCGGAGTGGTGCTTCGACGGCAGCCAACGATCTCGTCAGTGCGCGCCCGTCGTCTGCTTTTCGGTCTGTTTTTCGGCTTATTGCCAAGGAGAGAGGAAAACTCATGTTGTCCACCAACCCGATGGCCGCGCTGTTCGGCAAATCACCGTTCAAACCGCTGCAACAGCACATGCGGTGCGTCATCGATTGTGTCAGCGAGGTGCCGGCGCTGTTCGACGCGCTGGTCGCCGGCGACCAGCGGCAGCTCGACGCGCAGAAGGACAAGATCTTCGCCAAGGAGCACGAAGCCGACCTGATCAAGAACGAACTGCGTGACCACCTGCCGCGAAGCATGCTGCTGGCGGTCGACCGGCGCGACCTGCTCGAACTGCTGGCGACGCAGGACGCGATTGCCAACATCGCGCAGGACATCGCCGGCCTGCTGGTCGAGCGGCGCATGGAGGTCTGCGAAGGAATGGCCGAGCCGCTGACGCGTTTCGTCGTCCGCTGCGTCGCGACCTGTGAACAGGCGCACAAGATCATCGAGCAACTGGACGAACTGCTCGAGATGGGTTTCCGCGGCCGCGAGGTCGAACAGGTCGAAGCGATGATTCTTGAACTGGGTCACATGGAGAGCGATACCGACGTGATGGGGATGTCGCTGTCGCGCGCGCTGTTCGCGCAGGAAGACAGCATCAAGCCGGTGTCGGTGATGTTCTGGTACCAGCTGATCCAGTGGGTGGGCAACCTGGCCGATTACGCGGAAAGGGTCGGCGATCGGCTGCGGCTGATGATCGCTCGCTGACCGGCGACATGTTGGCCGCGGTGCGACGGGTCGGCGAGCCGGCCGAGTCTGACGCCCGTTGCGCACGCCGCCGGTCGCGTCCCCTCTCTTCTTGCACAGTTTCTCCTTAAGGGTTTTTTCGATGGAAATCATCCAGCAGCATTCGACGATCTTCTACGTTCTGGCGTTTGCCTTCGGGCTCTACATGTGCTGGGGTATCGGCGCCAACGACGTCGCCAACGCCATGGGCACTTCGGTCGGCTCCGGCGCGATCACCGTCAAGCAGGCGCTGATCCTGGCGGCGATCATGGAGTTTGCCGGCGCCTATCTCGCCGGCGGAGCCGTGGCGGCGACGATCTCCAAGGGCATCATCGACGGCAAGCTCTTCGAGCCGGTGCCACACCTGCTGATGTTCGGCATGATGGGCGCGCTGCTCGCCGCCGGCATCTGGTTGATGGTGGCGACGATGCGCGGCTGGCCGGTGTCGACGACGCACTCGATCATCGGTGCCGTCTGCGGCGTCGGTGTGGCGGCGCTTGGTTTCGAAGCGGTCAAATGGGACAAGATGACCGAGATCGTCGCCAGCTGGTTCATCTCGCCGGTTCTCGGCGGAGTCGTCGCGCTGATCCTGACGCTGAGCATCCGCAAGCTGATCCTGAACACCGACAATCCGATCGCGCAGGCGCGCAAATGGGGGCCGATGTACGCCTTCCTCGTCGGCTGGATCGTCTCGCTGGTGACCATCACCAAGGGCCTCAAGCACGTCAACATCCACCTCAGTGACATGGAAGGCCAGATCCTTTCGGTCGTCATCGGCGTCGTCCTGGCGATCATCGCCAAGCTGATGATGAACCGCATCAAGCTCGAGGAGAACGACGATCGCGACTTCCACTACGCCAGCGTCGAGAAGCTGTTCATCCCGCTGATGGTGTTCACCGGTGCGGCGATGGCCTTCGCGCACGGTTCGAACGACGTCGCCAACGGCATCGGTCCGATGGCTGCCGTCGTCCAGATCATCGAAACCAAGGCCGTATCGTCGAAGTCGGCGGTGACCCCGTTCATGCTGTTCATCGGCGGCATCGGCATCGTCGTCGGCCTGGCGACCTACGGCTACAAGGTCATGGCGACGATCGGCCACAAGATCACCGAGCTGACGCCGACTCGCGGTTACTCGGCGACGATCGCCGCTTCTTTCGTCACCGTGGCTGCCTCCGGCATGGGGTTGCCGGTCTCGACGACGCACATCGCGGTCGGCGCCGTGATGGGCGTCGGCATTGCCCGCGGCATCGGCGCGCTCGACCTGCGGGTGATCGGTGGCATCATCCTGTCGTGGTTCATCACGGTTCCTGTCGGTGCCATCCTCGCAGCGATCACCTTCTACATCCTGCGGGCGATTTTTGGCTGAGGTCAGCGAACGGCAGGCTGGCGGGATTGTCACGGGCGCCGGGCCGGCCAATGAGCCGGCCCTGCTCATCCTGCCCGCGCGGACCGAGCCGATTGCAGCACTGCAGGTGTTCAAGGGAATCCGCTTTCCGGCGGATATCCGGTTTCGCCAGATCCTCGTCACCGGGCCGCCGGGAGCCGGCAAGAGCACGCTGATCACGCGCCTCGGCGGCTGGTCCGAGGAAGGCTATCTCGACCTCGGTCGCAAGCACTGGTGGCGCTCGGAGATTCTCGCGGTGCGTCCGCGCGAGATCCACATCGGTCTGCCGTTTGTCGGCATCGGCGAGGCGGTTTCGGTTTTCGACGCCCAGTTTCTCGATCGGGATCCCTTGCCGCTGGTCGACTTCGCGCGCATCACGCTGCCGCCGCGCAAGCGTTTCTTCTTCACCGTCGACTGGTATCGGCGCTACGTCTTCGAGTTCCTCCTGCCGCCAGCCGGCCTGGTCTTCGAGCGGCGGCAGATTCGCGCCCGGCACAGCACGCATCCGGTGGACGCGCAGCTCAGCCTCGCCATCTGCGAGGCGCAGCGCGAAATCTTCCGCCAGCTCGCGGTGTTCATGCACGCCCAGGGCTTCCACGTCTACGTTCGCGAGGGGATCGAGAACCCGCCCCTGCGCCTGGTCGATTCGACGCCTGCGCCGTGAACACCATCGCCACACGTCGCCCGCTGACTGCGCACGGCCTCTGGCTGCGCTTGAAAGCGATCGTCGCCCGGCTGGGTTTCGGCTGGGGTCACAACCTCAAGCTCGGCGACACCTACCGTCTCGGCAGCAGCAAGGTACGCGTGCCGCTCGACAGCGGGCCGATCGAGATCAGCCTCGGCATGAACGACAAGCGCCTGCATGTCTACCCGGAGGTCCGTCTCGACGAGCGCGGCAAGGCGATGCGCAACGGCAACTTCGTCATCGTCGACCCCAGCGCGCATCCCGGCCGGATCGGCGGCTTTCTCCGTCTGACACCCAAGTCCTGGGTGTCGCTGGGCTCGGCCGATGCGCTGCAGCAGGCCGTCTTCGACTATCCGGCTGCGGTCGACGACGAGCACCTGGTCGTCATCCACAGCCGGGATGCGCTCGTCTTCCGCAATCTGAGCGATGCCGGCACCGCGATCGGGCCGGCGGTGGCCGATGTGACCGCTGCGCGCGGCAGCCGCTTCCGGCGCCTGCGCCAGATCCTCGGCGGGCCGATCGGCCTGATGCCGGCGGCCGATGCCCTGGCGCTGATCCAGGAGGTGAACGAGCTGACGCGGCAGGATCCCTACCGTCCGCGGAGCGATCTCGGAACGCCCGGCGGCCTCGTGCTGCTGCCGCGATCGCTGACGCCGATCCTCGTCGCCGACATGCATGGGCAGGTCGACAACCTGCTCACCGTGCTCAGCCAGAATGCCTTCCTCGACGCGCTCGAGGAGGGCAGCGCCGCGCTGATCATCCTGGGCGACGCGGTGCATAGCGAAGTGGACGGACAGTTGCGCGAGATGCAGAGCTCGATGCTGCTGATGGACCTGATCTTCCGCCTCAAGCTGCGCTTTCCGCGGCAGGTCTTCTACCTGCGCGGCAACCACGATTCGTTCTCCGAGGACATCGCCAAGGACGGCATCCCGCAGGGACTGCTGTGGGCGAAGGAACTCGGTGACCAGCGCGGCACCGTCTACCTGCGCGCCATGGAGGAGTTCTATCGCCAGCTGCCCTACGTCGTTTCCTCCGATGACTTCGTCGCCTGTCACGCGGCAGCGCCCAAGGCCGCGGTCAGCCTGCCGATGCTGGTGAACGTGCACCGCCACCCGGAGCTGATTCTCGAGCTGATCAACAACCGCCTGCGGCGGCCGAACCGGCCGCAGGGCTATGGCCGCGGCGACGTCAAGCGCCTGCGCCGCTCGCTGCAACTCGACAAGCACACGCCGTTCATCGTCGGCCACACGCCGATGGATCGCGAGGGCACCCTCTGGCTCAACGTCGACGGCATCACCAACCACCACGTCCTGTTCAGCGCCCATCCCGAGCAGGTTGCGGTGTTCACCCGGGTGGAGGGCGTGCTCCTGCCGCTGGTCTACCCGGTCGACGCCGTGAGTTCGATCATCAACGGGCTGGAAGACGAAGATGCCAGCCAGGTCGTGCGCCGATCGTCGCGCGCCGGCCGACAGGCAAGGGTGCGCGTGAGCGAATGACGCGCCTCGGTCCGCCCTGCCTGCGTGCCCGTGGCGGCTGCCGTAGCCGTCCGAATGCTGCGCAGGAGACATTTCCGGAGGTAGCGCGCCGATGAACTGGTTTCATGAACTCGGCTCGCTCGAGCTGGCCGCCTTCGTCGTCGGCGTCGTCGCCCTGCTGTCGATCGTCGGCGTCGCGCTGGTCGCACCACGCGTGCGCTCGTCGCGGCTGCACGAACACTTCGACAACGGCACCATCGCCGGCCTGCTGTCGGCGCTGATCGGCGTTTACGCGGTCGCGGCCGGCCTGACGGCCGTCGCCGTGTGGAGCAACCTCGTCGATGCCGGCAGTGACGTCAGTCGCGAGGCGGCGGCGATCGCGGTCCTCTACCACGATCTCGGCGGCTATCCGCCGCCGGTCCGGCAGCAGGGGCGGCGGGCGCTGATCGCCTACACCAAGTACGTCATCAACGTCGAGTGGCCGCTGCACCAGAAAGGCGAGCTGCCGCGCGATACCTTGCGCATCATCGACAAGGCGCAGCAGGCGCTCGTCTCCTTCGAGCCGGTGAGCGAGGGGCAGAAGATCCTCCAGGCGCAGGTGCTGCGCTCGTACAACCAGCTGCTGCAGGCGCACTGGCAGCGCCTGCAGGCCGTCCGCGACACGGCGCTGCCGGCGGAACTGTGGATCGTCGTCATCCTGCTCGGCGCGATCGCCATCTCCTCGTGCTTCCTGCTGCGCGTCGACAGCTTCACCATGCATGCGACCGTGACCCTGCTGGTGGCGGCGCCGATCGCCCTCGTGCTCTATTTCATCGCCGTCAGCGACCACCCCTTCCAGGGCGGGATCAACGTCTCGCCGGCGCCCTATCGCGAAGTGCTGGAGAAGATGCTGCTGGTTGCCGAGGTCGAGGCCGAGGAGAGCGCCGAAGCCGCTGCGGCTGCGCCTCCGCCTCCGTCTCCCGCGCAATGAGGGCGGCAGGGCTGCGGTCGGTACTGTCCGACGCTGTTCAGCGGCGGGCGAAGGGGAACGGCAGCACTTCCTGCAGCGATTCGGCGCCGAGCGCCAGCATCACCAGCCGGTCGAGGCCGAGGGCGACGCCGCTGCAATCCGGCAGGCCGCTGTCGATGGCGGCGAGGAAGTCCTCGTCGATCGCCACCGCCGGCAGGCCGAGTTCGTTGCGCCGCCGCAGGTCGGCGGCAAAGCGGCTGCGCTGTTCGCCGCCGTCGAGCAACTCGTGGTAGCCGTTGGCGAGTTCGACGCCGCGAAAATACAGCTCGAAGCGCGCCGCCACCGGCTGCCCATCGGCGTCGCTGCGCAGGCGGGCGAGCGCCGCCTGTGATGGCGGGTAATCGACGACGAAACAGAGCTCGTCGCGCCCGAGATGCGGTTCGATGACGGCGCTCATCAACAGCTCGAGCCAGGTGTCGCGGTCGGCATCGTCGAAGGCGGGATCGGCGTGCGCGCGCGCCGCCGCGCGCAGCGCGGCGCTGCTGCAGGTGAGCGGGTCGAGCGCGAGATGCTGGCGGAAGAGGTCGCGATAGCGGTGGCTGACGCAGCCCAGCTCACCGAGCGCCAGGCGGGCGACGGTGGCGACTTCGGCCATCAGCTCCTCCGGCGTGAAAGCGACGCGATACCACTCGAGCAGGCTGAACTCGGGGTTGTGCCGGCGGCCGAACTCGTTGCCACGAAAGACGTGCGCGATCTGCCAGATCGAGCCGCTGCCAGCGGCCAGCAGGCGCTTCATCGCGTATTCCGGCGAGGTCTGCAGGTAGCCGTATCCGGCGACGGCGAGGCTTTCGAGCTGCGGATCGGTGACCGTCGCCGGGCAGAGCTGCGGCGTGTCGACCTCGAGCAGGCCCTGTGCCGTGAAGTAGGCGCGGATGCGGGCGACGATCTCCGCCCGCCGCCGCAGGTTGGCGAGCGGTGCGCTCGCCTGCCAGGCGGGCCGGGTGGGCATCAGGCGGCCGCGGGCGGCGCGCCGGCCGTCGCCCGCCGGCGGGCAGCGATCAGGACTTGACGCGCGAGACGTACTCGCCCGAGCGCGTGTCGCACTTGATGATCTCGCCCTCGTTGACGAACAGCGGCACCTTGACCGTGGCGCCGGTCGACAGGCGGGCCGGCTTGGTGCCGCCGGTGGCGGTGTCGCCGCGGATTCCAGGTTCGGTCTGGACGATCTCGAGCTCGACGAAGTTCGGCGGGCTGACGGCGAGCGGCGCGCCGTTGTACAGGGTCACCGTGCAGGTGTCCTGCTCGCGCAGCCAGAGTGCCGCATCGCCGACGGTGGCGCTGCTTGCCTGGTGCTGCTCGAAGTTCTCCGGCTCCATGAAGTGGAAGAACTCGCCGTCGTTGTAGAGGTACTGCATGTCGCGGTCGATGACGTCGGCGCCCTCGATCGAGTCGCCCGACTTGAAGGTCTTTTCCCAGACGCGGTTGGTCTTCAGGTTGCGCAGCTTGACGCGATTGAAGGCCTGCCCCTTGCCCGGCTTGACGAACTCGTTCTCGAGAATCGTGCAGGGATCGCCCTCGAGCATCACTTTCAAGCCGGATTTGAATTCGTTGGTAGAATAGGTCGCCATTGGATTTCCTGATGAGACGGTCAACATCGATGAAGGGCGCCATGATAGCGCGAAGCCCGGCCGATGGGCAGGGGAAGGACGCCGGCGAACCCTGGCAACGGGCGCTGCAGACCGTCATCGGCGATGTCGATGAACTGCTCGCCATCCTCGGCCTGGCGCGGCGCGACGTGGACATCGACATCGACGACGATGACGATGACGGGCAGGCTTTCGCGCTGCGCGTCCCGCGCGCCTTCGTCGCCCGCATGCAACCCGGGCGCGCCGACGATCCGCTGCTGCGCCAGGTGCTGCCGTTGCGCGCCGAGCGCCTGCCGCTCCCGGGCTTCTCCTGCGATCCACTGGCCGAGGCGCAGGCGATGCGCCAGCCGGGGCTGCTGCACAAGTTCCACGGCCGCGTCCTGCTGCTCGTCAGCGGCCACTGCCCGATCCACTGCCGCTACTGCTTCCGCCGCCACTTCCCCTACGCCGCGACGCAGCCGGCGCGCGGCGACTGGCAGCGGGTTTTCGACGGCATCGCCGGCGATCCGTCGATCAGCGAGGTGATCCTCTCCGGCGGCGATCCGCTGTCGCTCCCCGATCGGCAACTGCAGTGGCTGATCGACGGCCTCGCCGCCATCCCGCAGCTCCGCCGGCTGCGCCTGCACAGCCGGCTGCCGGTACTGATTCCGCAGCGCGTGACGGCGCGACTGGTGCAGCTGCTCGCCGACTGCCGCCTGCCGGTGAGCCTCGTCATCCATGCCAACCACGCGCAGGAACTCGACGAAGCGGTGGCGGCGGCGCTGGCGCCGCTGCGCCGCGCCGGCGTCACGCTGCTCAACCAGTCGGTGCTGCTCGCTGGCGTCAATGACCGGCTCGATAGCCTGTGCGCGCTCTCCGAGCGCCTCTACGCCATCGGCGTGCTGCCCTACTACCTGCACCTGCTCGACCGGGTTGCCGGCGCCGGCCATTTCGCCGTCGCCGACGAGCGCGTGCACGAACTGCACGCCGGGCTGCTGGCGCGCCTGCCCGGCTACCTCGTGCCGCGGCTCGTGCGCGAAGTGGCGCAGGCACCGTCGAAGGTGCCGCTGCCGCTCGTCGCCGCCGGCTGAGCCGCTGCCGCCGTCGCTGCGGCGGGGTCGGCAGGGGCGGCGGCAGGGGCGGCAGGGGTGGCAGGGGTGGCGGCGGCGAGCACGCGCTGCAGGCGCTCGCGCAGCCGGCGCCAGTGGCTGCCCTGCCAGTAGATGCGCGCGCAGCCGCTGCAGCGCTGGAAGGCATGCAGGCGCTCGCGGACGCGCTCGGGCAGGGCGTCCTCGACGAGTGCCCTGGTGACCGGCAGCAGCCGCGCGTTGCAGACCAGGCAGCGGGAGAAGGGCTGCACACTGCCGGCGAGATCGAGACGGGCGACGATCTCGCGCAATTGCTCGTCGGCCTGCCGCGCATGGACATGGCAGCCGTGCACGATCGCGCGCCTTTTCAGCAGGTCGCGGTCGCGCGTCAGGACGACCCGGCCCTCGCGCGCGGCGATCTGCTCGATTTCGCGATCGCCGAGCCGGTTGTCGTAGCGCGTGTCGAAGCCCGCCAGGCGCAGCAGCCGCGCCAGCGCGCCGAGATGGGCGTCGGCGACGAAGCGGGCGGCGGGCAGCGGCGGCCGGATGGCGAAGGAGACGAAGACCGGATAGACCGCCACCCGGTCGCCGGCGCACAGCCGCTGGTCGAAAGCGGCCGGCGCGCCATTCACCAGGATCAGCGCCACCTCGGTATGCGGCACGCCGCAGCTCTCGATCAGGTGGCGGAGCGGGACATCGGCGGCGCAGGCGAGCGCGAAATCGCGCTGCCGGCGGTCGACGGCGATGAAATCGTTGAGTTCGGCGTAGAAGCGCAGGCTGACCATCGCCGGGACAGTATAGCAAGCAGGCGGCCTGCTGCCGGACCGGCGTTCGCCGCCGGCGCGGTGTCGCAGGCGGCGGATTTCAGGTATCGTCAGCGCCTCATCGATCCATTCACGTACCGGGAGCACGCCATGTCGCCTGAGAACAGTGAGCCATTCGAGCAGATCAGCCCGCGCGTTCGCCGGCTCCTGCTGGTCAACGGCCTGACGACCGTCGAGGAGGTCATCGCCTGTCATCGCAGCGGCGAGCTGGCGAAGGTGCCCCTTCTTGGCCGAATGGCGGTCGAGGAGGTCGAGAACGCCTTTCTCGCCCGGCCGATGCGGCAGCCGTACGCCGGCGTCGAAGCCTACGTCACCGCCGACGGCTCGCTGATCCGCGAGCTGATGCATCCGGGCGTGCATGGCAACCGCAAGCAGAGCCTGGCCGAAGCCACCGTCGCCGCCGGCGCCAGCACCCGGCTGCACCGGCACCTGCTGAGCGAGGAGATCTACCACGTCACCGCCGGCGAGGGCGAGATGATCCTCGGCGCGGAGTCGTTCCCGATCCGCCGCGGCGACACCATCTGCATCGCGCCACGAACCCCGCACCGCGTCAGCGCATCGGCCAGCGGCCCGCTGATCCTGCTGTGCTGCTGCTCGCCGGCGTACGCGCACACCGACACCGAACTGCTCTAGCTCCCTGATCGGCCAGGATGCTTCCCTGATCGGCCAGGATGCTTCCCTGATGCGTCGAGATGCTTCCCTGATCGATCGAGATGCTTCCCTGA
>JFAX01000004.1:79617-87406 GCA_000585015.1 Candidatus Accumulibacter adjunctus
TGATGCATCAGGATGCTTCCCTGATCGATCGAGATGCTTCCCTGATGCATCAGGATGCTTCCCGGGTCGGTCGGGGTGCCTTCCCCGCGCTTGAGCATCGCTGCCGCGTTCGTCAGCCCGGCGGCGCATTGACACGACTGCCGGCGGCAACCTACCATTTTCAACGAGGGGCAATCCGTCCCTCGTGACTTCATCTTCGTGGGGGGAGTGACATGGCAAAGAACGAAACAGTCCGTCTGCCGCAGGAAACCAGACAGGCCGATGAAGAGGCCTTTCTCGCGCTCAAGGCGATCGCCGGCTACAGCCCGGCCAACCAGACGTACAGCCTGGCAACGGTGACGGCCCGCTACGACGCCATGCGCGCCGCCGAGGAAGTCGAGCTGCGCGCGCAGAATGCACTCGACGCCGCCCGCGATGCGGCGATTGCCGCGCAGTGGGAATACCACAACCTCATCCTCGGCGTCAAGGACCAGGTCATCGCCCAATTCGGTGCCGATTCCAATGAAGTCGCCTCGCTGGGTCTGAAGAAGAAATCCGAGCGCAAGGCGCCGGCCCGCAGCGGCAAGGCCGGCAAGTAGCTCGGCGCCTGCCCGAGCACAGCGCGTCGGCGACGGCGGGGGAAAGGACGTGGCACCTCATCCCCCGCCGGATTAACGCAGAGCGTCATCGGTCGTTCGTCCGGTTGAACGGCCGGGTGAAGGGAGGGGGTGGTGACGTAATTGCCGACCACATTGGCTGGTCGGCGAATACGCAGGCTCTTGTTTTGTCAGTGAATCAGCGACTCGTCGATGGCCAATACATTTTGACGTAGAGCTTAGCGTCATGTAGGATTGCAACAGCTAGTTAGCTTTCCTCCGCTGTAGGAGAAACGCGTGCCAAAAAGAACGCCATTGGTTCTGACAGCAACTCTTGTTGCCGTCATTTGTGGTTGCATGAATATGCCAACCCCGCCAGCCCAGATTACCGGTGCGTATGTTTCCCCCCTCAAATACGACGGGGTCGACTGCCGTCGCTTATCTGCTGAATTGGCGTCTCTCTCGCGGAGAGAGAATCAGTTAGTTTCTGCGCAACATCAGAGAATCAAGACAAGTGAAACACAGGCGTTTTGGTATGGCTATGGGCAAGGTGACGGAATTGAAGCCAGCGAACTTGCCAATGTTCGCGGCGAGAGAGAGGCTGTGCGTAGTGCAATGGAGGCAAAACCCTGTAAGGGTGCAAGCTAATCCTACGCTCCAACGGACGCTGCGCGATCAAGCTCCGAGCGCCCCTGAGCTTCCACGTTAGGCCCCACAATCCGATCGCGTTGCAACACAGGGAACTCCCAAATGAATGAAGCTGAGCAAGTTGAAGCTGTGCCTGCCGAAGACCTCGACGTCGATTCGATGGACGAGGGAGAACTCACCCTCGACGCGGCGAAGGCTTCGATCAATCTTGCGAAGAACCATTGTAGTCCTGCGGAGTTAGCTCGAACGTTTGCCCGCACATCGCCCAGCACACTGTGCCACTAGGCTGCCACATGTCAACCTCCTGGAAATCACTGGAAGAGTACGTCCGTGGAATGGCCGCGTTGCGGTGGGCCTCCCCTTGTAGGCCAGAGCACGTCGACGGGGTTGATTTCGACGGCGTCGTTCGCGTCTCGGACGATGAACTGGTGTTGATAGAAATTACGAAGGAGCGAGATCTAGACAAGGTTCGAACAGATCTGAACAAGATCCAGCCGACCAAGCTCCGCCTCGCCACACAAGGCTTAATCTGTCGCGGCTTCGTCGTGCTCGAAGCACAGCCGACGCCCAGCATGAAAGAGGCGGGAAGAGCTAGCCACATCACCGTCTGCGCGGCGGAAGACTTCGCTGCCGGCTACTTCGACTTCCGCAGCTACGATCAATTACGGCGCCATTTGCCGTTTGGGAGTGCCGTCGACTCCCGTACAGGCGCCAACGATTCTCGACCATTCATTGCGGTTAACTACATTGACGTTGTCCGAGAGAAACACTTCAGCTTCCATCAAATCGCAAGGCAGCTCCAGCGCGCCAAGCGCGTGGTTCTAACTGGCGACTATGGAACGGGCAAGAGTCGTTGCGTGCGTGAAGTGTATCAATTCCTTTGTGAGCACATTCGCGACTCTGGGGCTTACCCGCTGGCGGTAAATTTGCGCGATCATTGGAGCAGTTCAAGTGCGCTCGAGATAATCGCGGGCCACCTTGGGAACATTGGCTTTGCCGCCTCGGTTGATAACGCCGTCCGCTTACTGAACTCTGGAAACCTCATTCTTTTGCTCGATGGTTTCGACGAAATCGGCACCCAGATACACGACACTCGGATCGAAGACCGCAAGTCCCTCCGGGCCCGCGCCGTCAAGGGTGTGCGTGATCTCCTCGCAAGATGCAAGGCAGGGGTCCTCATCACAGGGCGATCCCACTACTTCGACGGTCCCGACGAAATGCTGCAGGGCCTTGGGTTATCGACCGACCATGAGGTACTCTGCCTTGAAGTCCCGGACGTATTCTCCGTTGCCGAGGCAGATGCGTACCTTGGCGCACTCGGCATCGCGGCCAAGACCCCATCCTGGCTTCCCCGCAAGCCGCTAGTATTTCAGACGCTCGTCGAGCTAGATCGAGGTGATATTTCATCACTCTTGGGCCGCGAGCACGGGCAGTTTGAGTTCTGGGGTGCATTTATCTACGCTGTGTGCAAGAGAGAATCAAGCGGCGTAGGCGGTACGATCGCCCCCCAAACTATTCATTTAATCCTTCAACGCCTTGCGGCCAAGACCCGCTACTCCCAGAAGTACTATGGTCGCCTCTCTCCGAGTGACATCGACGCCGCATATGAGGCGGTTGTGGGTTCGGTACCCGACCAGAGCGGGCGACAACTGCTGGCGCGCATGTGTACTCTTGGCAGAATCGAACCGGAGTCGCCCGACCGCCAATTCTTAGACGCGGGGGCTGTCGACGTTCTGCGCGCTGAGTCGCTGATATCTGACATAGTGAGTATGGCAGATTTGGACAATCACGCCAACTGGATCCAGTGCCTGCGACCTCTTGGAATCTTTCATGCAGCCCAAACCATCAGCACATTCGACCTGATACAGCAATGCTTCGCATACCTCAGGAAATTTGGCAACAGTGGCAATACGGTTCGGCTTGGAGAAATCGTTTCTTTGCTTACTCTTTTTGGTGATGAGCCGCTTGATTTTCAGGCGCTCTCGCTCGATCGTGCGGCACTTCCAATTCTAAACCTTGGTGCTCGGCTTGTCTCTGGTTTGGCGCTCAGGAACTCGGAGATCGACTTGCTTGTTCTCGACCAGACCTTGATAAGAGAGGGTGACTCCCTGGTAATTGATGGGTGCATACTGTCTACCGTTGCCGGCATCTCTTCGGAGTCCGGGCTGCCCGCATGGATTCGCGACTCCGAGGTAATCAATTTCGAACGAATGTCGAATGCAGCAAGAATTAAGGAAAGCGTACTCACCCCCCCACAGAAGCTCTTCTTGGCGATTGTTCATAAGATTTTTTTCCAACCTGGTTCGGGCAGAGAGGAAGGGTCTCTTCTAAAAGGAGGTTATGGACAGAAGTACAGTCCCAAACTCGTGGACTCAATTTTGAGACTTCTGATTCAGGACGGCGCTATTGAGCGATTCAAAGGGTACGACGGTTGGGTATATAAGCCCGTTCGCAGATACGCCGATCGGATGAATCGTATTCGCTCTGAGCTGACGCTGTCTGACGATCAACTTTGGAAGGACGTCTCGCAGCTACGTTAGATGGTGGCTAACGGTCAGCAGCCACCCCGTATCATAAAAAATAAAAAGGCAAAGGCGCGGTCTGCTCGGCAGCCAACGGCAGATGCACTAGGGGTGGTCCTTCACTGAGGCACCAGAGCGACCCTGCGACGCTCTTTTAATGTGAAAGAAGCCAGTGTCCAAGCAAGGAATAGGGTACAAACCACCTTTTGGTTGCTGGCTTGGTGGACGCAAAGGCCGGACTATGCCCTTCTTGTGTCGCGCTCAGTCTGGCAAGAATGCGCGGCGGGTGACCCGGATGCCGCGCGGAAGCGACTTGCCGCACTTGATGGAATATCCGTACTGGCCGTGTCGCGGTCGATGCGGCGGGGCGTCGGGTCACTGAGGCGGAATACCATGGGGAAGTCAGCAGAGGGCACGGTAGAGTAGGCGACGGCCAGGAGCCAGAGAGCCAACCGAAGGCCCGAACGCTGTTCCGCGAGGAACTTGAAAGAGAGGAGTCATCGTTGTCCAATGAAGATCATGAACGCATCCGACCCGATGAACGTGGGCTTGCAGCGGCTAGAGATGCGGCTCCGCTTTGCCGGGCGCGAAGCCTCGGGCTGCTCCAGCAGCGGGCGACTCGACTTGCCGACTCAATCTGCCGAACGGCCGTGTACGTGAACCGTCTGCACGGTCGTGTGGGAGGAGGGAGCCGTGAGGCTGCTCCCTATCCCGATTGGGCTCCTGATCACGAGGACACGCCATGCCGATCATCTCGATGTTCTACGGCATCATCATTCGGATGTACCTGCTCGACAGCAAGCATCACGATCTGGCACACATCCACGCCAGATATGGTGAATTCGAGGCATCGATCGGCATCGAAGAGGGCGAAATCCTGGCCGGGGAATTGCCGCGCAAGCAGTTGCGCCTGGTGCAAGCATGGATCGAACTGCGCCGCGATGAACTGATGGCCGATTGGGAACTTGCTGCCAGTGGAGAGAATCCCTACAAAATAGATCCCCTTTGAGGATGCTGCCATGTATTGGGACGTCGTCAGTGTTCAACCGCTTTCCGATTATCGTCTGTACGTTGAAATCGCCGACGGCCGACGGGGCGTTTTCGACGTCAAGCCGTACCTGGATCACGGCGTATTTCGGGAGTTGCGCAATCCGGAGTATTTCAAACAGGTCGGCATCGTTCTTGGTGCGCTGACCTGGCCTCACGAGCAGGACATCGCGCCCGAGACCCTGGGGGCAGAGCTCGTTCCAGACAATTCCGCGCCTGTCTAGGAGGATGCGACGATGAATGACGAAATCATGGCCGAGGTGCATGCCATGAAGGATGCAATCGGGTTGAAATATGCCGATGACCTTGGCGCCCTCTTCGCCGAGCTCAGGCGGGGTGAAGCCGAACTCAAGGCGGCCGGCGTTCTGGTTGTCGAAACACCGCCCGATCCAGCAGCTTTGCCCAACTCGCCACTCCAGCGGACTCGTTTCGCTCATCGCTGAATTACAGACCGGGCTCCTGGCATGCCGAGGGCCTATGCCGCGCGGTGTCTCTTGACGTACTGCTGCAAAGCCTCATTCATGCGCGTCTGCCAGCCTTCTCCGGTTGATTTGAAGTACTCAACGACTTCGGGGCTGTATCGAACCGTAACCGCTACCTTTGTCGGGAGCTTCTGCGGCCCGCGCTGGCCGGGAAGGCGGATCTTGGCCTTGGCCCAGTACTCATCCACCGCTTCGGCGTCATTGGGGTCGTATGGGCATTCCGAATCTTTGACCTTCTCGGGCGCTGCCGCGAGAGCGGCTGCGATCTGCTCCTTGCTAAAGGCCGAGGGCTTTGAAGTACGCGCGCGTTTCATGTTGGTCACCGTAACGGCAGGAAATCACTCGGGCGCTGTCTTCGCGCTCCGTCCAAACCAGGAAGACAACCCGATCGCCAAACCACCCCAGACTTCGCAGCCGCGGTTCGCCATACTGCTCGCGTTCGTCTTCCACTGTGACCATCGGGGCGTCGAATACACAATCCACTTCGGCCAGATCGATGCCGTGCGTCTTGAGATTCTTCCTGCGCTTGCTCTCATCCCACGTGATCATTGGCTGATTGTAGTTACACAAAACTCTTGATGTCCAGTCATTTCTTGCGCCAGTCGCCCAACCCCTCCGCGCTTCGCGCTCCGGTCGCCGGCTGCTGAAGTCGTGATGCACCTTTTGCGTGGATGGAGGTATCCTGATGACTGCCAGTACAAGCCGGCACGACGCGGGTTGTGGCTGAAATTCATGCCACACGCGAGCGCCGTGCCGAGTAAAGTCAACTGGCTGATTTTGGGGAGATTCGAGATGCTGGAACTGGCATTCAAGGCGCATGGGCAGGTCGTCGATTTCTGGAAGTTCTTCGTTCCGTCGGCCCTGGTCCTGTTGGGCTGGATCTTCGCGCGCAAGGATCCTTGGCCCTGGCCGCAGAGATGGGCCGTCGCCGCGGGCTACCTCGGCTTCGTCGTCTTCAACCTGGTTGGCCTGACGGAGTCGTACCGCCTGCTCGAGACGCTGGTCGGCGAACTGCGCGCCGCCGGCAGCCTGCCCGGCCTGACGGGCACGGCATTCGACGCCGTGCTGGCGCGCCTGGACATGGGTTCAGGCTGGCTGGTCGGCCTCGCGTTTCACGTTGCTTTCGACCTCCTGGTTCTTTACTTCATCCTGTTCTGGGCGGGCAGGAAGCCAACGTCCTGAGGAACGAGCCGGGAATGGAGGAGGAGGGGAGCGCATGATGCAGGCCGATCCACACGCAGGACCATCGGGTCGCGCTGCCGTACGCGGCGCTGGCGATTCTGCTGCCGCTGGCCCGGTGGCGGCAGCAAGAGAAAGGAGCTGCGGGTGAGCAAGAATACCGTCTGTCTGTGGTACGAGCGCCATGCCGAAGAGGCGGCGCGCTTCTATGCGGGTCTTTTTCCCGACAGCAGTCTCGGCGCCATTTGCCGGGCGCCATCGGATTACCCCGGTGGCAAGGCCGGCGACCCATTGACCGTCGCGTTCGTGGTGGCAGGCATTCCCTGCATCGGCATCAACGGCGGCACGCGTTTCACGCACAGCGAGGCCTTCTCGTTCCAGATCGCCACGGAGGATCAGGAGGAGACCGATCGCTACTGGAACGCCATCGTCAACAATGGTGGGTTCGAGAGCCATTGCGGGTGGTGCAAGGATCGATGGGGAATCAACTGGCAGATCACGCCGCGTGTGTTGACCGAGGCAATGGCGCAGGGTGGTGATGTGGCGAAGCGGGCTTTTGCCGCGATGATGCCGATGCGAAAGATCGACGTGGCAGCCATCGAGGCCGCCGTGCGTGGTTGAGCGTGCGCCGTTGGCCGATCGCGCGCGGCGCACCATCCGCACCATCCGCACCATCCGCTCCGGTCGGCTGGCCGCGAGGGCTGCGGCCGCTTGCCGACCCGGTCGGTGGACTGGCCGGCTGAAGCGGCCGCACCGCCGTGCAACGGACGCGCTCGCAGCTTGGAGAACGAGGGTGGCGCCGTGCGGCTCCCGCCCGATCCGATCAGGACCTGGAACATGACCCGACACGTCGCGATCTACATTTTTCCCGACATGGAGGTGCTCGACTTCGCCGGACCGTTCGAGGTCTTCAGCACCGCCAGCCGGGTCTCTGGCCGCCGGAATCCCGAGCGCCCGCTGCCCTTCGAGGTGTTCACGGTGGCGCAATCGACGGAACCGGTGCTGGCCCGGGCGGGCCTTCGCGTGCTGCCCGACCACACCCTCGCCAGCTGCCCGCAACCGGGTATCCTGCTGATCCCCGGCGGGGTGGTGGCGGCCGAACTGGGCAAACCCGAGGTGCTCGACTGGGTCGTTCAGGCCTCGCGACTGGCCGCCGTGACGGCGTCGGTGTGCACGGGTGCATTCATTCTGGCGAAGGCGGGATTGCTCGCCGGGCGCACGGCCACCACGCACTGGGAAGACCTTGCCGACCTGCGCCTCGCCTTTCCCGACGTCGAGGTCATCGCAGGCAGGCGCTGGGTCGATGAGGGAGCGGTCGTCTCGTCAGCCGGCATCG
>JFAX01000004.1:88174-90228 GCA_000585015.1 Candidatus Accumulibacter adjunctus
GAGACCGTCCTCGATCGAGACGATCGGGTATTTCTTGCACCACTCGGTGTACTTGGCGATCATGTCGTCGTCGGTGAACAGCTTGTCCGGGTTCGACTTCCAGAACTTGTAGCCCTCGCGGCCACCCTCGTCGAAGAGTTCGGACGACGCACAGTCGAGGGCGATGGCGATCTGCTTGCCGGGCTTGTAGCCGGCGGCGGTGATCGCCTGCATGACGACTTCGAGGGCCTCGTCGTTCGACAGGTTGGGCGCGAAACCGCCTTCGTCGCCGACCGCGGTGACGTGGCCGCCCTTCTTGAGGATCGTCTTCAGCGCGTGGAAGACTTCGGTGATCCACTGCAGGCCCTGCGAGAAGCTCTCGGCACCGACCGGCATGATCATGAATTCCTGGAAGTCGATCAGGTTGTCGGCATGCTTGCCGCCGTTGATGATGTTGGCCATCGGCGTCGGCAGGACGAAGCTGCGGTTCTTGTGGATCTTGCCGATGTACTTCCAGAGCGGCATCTTGCTGACGTGCGCGCCGGCCATGGTGATGGCCATCGATGCGCCGAGGATGGCGTTGGCGCCGAGGTTGGCCTTGTTGGGTGTGCCGTCGAGGGCGATCATCGCTTCGTCGAGTTCGCGTTGGTCGAGCGGGTTCTTGCCCTTGAGCAGCTTGGCGATACGCGTGTTGACGGCGTCGACGGCCTTGAGCACGCCCTTGCCGAGATAGACCTTCTTGTCGCCGTCACGCAGTTCGCAGGCTTCGAATTCGCCGGTCGAGGCACCCGACGGGACGGCGGCGCGGGCGAGAAAGCCATCGTCGAGGGTGATGTCGACCTCGACGGTCGGGTTGCCGCGCGAATCGAGAATCTGCCGGCCGACGACCTTGGTGATCTTGACGAATTCGGGTGTGACGACGGGTTCCGCTTCTACTGCCTGTTCGACTTCTTTCGCTTTCTTGACTTTGTTGGCTTTTGCCATGATCGAGCTCCATAGGAGTGGTTTGGTGGAAAGTGCGCGGAACGAACCTGGCGCCGATCATACGGAATCGGCTGCGGCGGTGCAATGCTTCTGGCAGGGAAATTTCTTTTGTTATCAGAGCCGATCGGCATCTGGGCGGGAATCGCGACAAGCGCCTCGTGGCGCCCCCCTGGGGAGGCGCCGCAAGGCGTGACGGCAGGTCGAGCAGCTGCGCTGCGGGTGCCCGCAGCAGGCGGCGCCCGCCTGCCGGGGCGCCGCCGACGCGTCGTCGGGCGATTACGCGATGCGGACCTCGACCTTGCGCGGTTGCGCGTGCTCGGCTTTCGGGATCGACAACTTGAGTACGCCCTGGTTGAACTCGGCCGCCACCTTGCCGGCGTCGAGTTCCTTCGACAGCGTGAAGACGCGCCGGTAACGCGGCAGGCTGACCTCGGCATGGCTGGCCTCCATGCCGCCGGGCATTTCGAGGTCGATCTCGCCTTCGATGGTCAGCGTGTCGGCCTCGACCTGCAGGTGCAGCTTGTCCTTGGAAACGCCGGGCAGGTCCGCATAAAGGGTGATTCCCGAGGCGTCCTCGATGACGTCCACCGGCGGCAGCAAGGCGGCATCATCGGCGACCGACTGCTTCTTGACGGGTGTGGTGTCTGACATGTTCGTTCCTCCTGACTTACTGAATGGTGATGCGGCGCGGCTGTGCCGACTGCTTGCGGGCGATGCTGATGCGCAGGACGCCGTCGCGGTAGCGGGCGTCGACGGCATTGGCGTCGATGTCGTCGGGCAGCGTCACGACGCGCCGGAAGCGGCCGGCAAAGCGCTCGTCGATGTGCACGGTCGCGGCTTCGGCGGTCGTCGGCAGCTTGCGTTCGCCGGCGACGGTGAGCACGCCCTTCTCGATCTGCACTTCGAGCGTCGCCGGGTCGATGCCGGGAGCAAAGGCGTAGATTTCGACGGACTGCGGCGTGCCGCCGACGTTCATCGCCGGGAAGCCACCACGGGCGATGCCGCGGATGCTCGGCGAGAAATGGAAGGCCTGCTGCAGTTCACGTTGCAGCCGATCGATCTCGGACGCGACGTCACGCGGGAAAAGGGAG
>JFAX01000004.1:90704-94662 GCA_000585015.1 Candidatus Accumulibacter adjunctus
GACGTCACGCGGGAAAAGGGAGCGATAGATCATCTTGAATCCTCCATCGGTTGGTCGAGAGCGCCGGGAGTGGCGCTTGTCGACCAACTTGGGGGCGGCAGGGGAAACTTCAATATCTTGATTTCCGCCGGAAAGGGGACTATGTATGGGGTTGCGGCCGGTGCCGCTGTTCGACTCGAGGATGGTGCATGGAATTCAAGGACTACTACCAGATCCTGGGCGTGCCGCGCGACGCGACGGCGGAGGACATCAAGAAGTCGTTCCGCAAACTGGCGCGCAAGTATCACCCGGACGTCTCGAAGGAGGCGGATGCCGAGGCGCGCATGAAGGAACTCAACGAGGCCAACGCGGTGCTCTCGGATCCGGAGAAGCGGGCCGCCTACGACCAACTCGGCCGCGGCTACCAGCCGGGGCAGGAGTTCCGCCCGCCGCCCGACTGGGATGCCGGTTTCGAGTTCTCCGGTCGCGGCTTTTCGCCCGGCGAGGCGGCGGACTTCTCCGATTTCTTTGCCGAGCTGTTCGGTGGCATGCGCTCGCGACCGGGTTTCGGCGCTGCGCCGCGGGGGCGTTTCGAGGCGCGCGGCGAGGATCATCACGCCAAGGTGCTGCTCGACATCGAGGACGCGTTCACCGGTGCCACCCGCCAGATCAGCCTGCGCGCGCCGCGCAGCGACGCACAGGGGCGGCTGACGCTGGTCGAGCGAACGCTGAACGTGAAGATTCCGCAGGGGGTGCACGCCGGGCAGGTGATTCGCCTGGCGGGCCAGGGCGCGCCGGGGATCGGCGGTGCCACCGCCGGCGACCTGCTGCTCGAGGTGCAGTTCCGGCCGCATCCGCGACTGCGCGCGCATGGCCGCGACCTCCACCTGCGCTTGCCGGTGGCGCCGTGGGAGGCGGCACTGGGCGCCGTCATCAGCGTCGAGCTGCCGGGCGGCAGCGTCAAGCTGCGGATTCCGGAGGGGGCGCAGAGCGGCCGCCAGTTGCGCGTGCGCGGCAAGGGCATTCCGGCGGCGCAGGGCGGCGCGGCGGGCGACCTGCTGCTCGACATCGAGGTCGTCGTGCCACCGGCGAAAACGCCGCAGGCGCGGGAATTCTATGAACGGATGGCGCGCGAACTGGCTTTCGACCCGCGCCAGGAAGAGAGGGTTTGAGCCATGCGTGAAGACGAAATCCTCGTCGGCAGCCTGATGGAGAACAGCTGGCTGACGCTCGAGCAGGTTGCCGCCGCCTGCACCGTCGATCCGCAATGGCTGCTGCGCCATATCGAGGAGGGGCTGTTTCCGCATGCCGAGAGCGTCGCCGGCGTCTGGTGTTTCTCGAGTACCAGCCTGCGCCGCGCAAGGCGCATGCGGCAGCTCGAACGGGACTTCGACGCGGTGCCCGAACTCGCGGCGCTGATGGCCGATCTGCTCGAGGAGCTGGACGATCTGCGTGCCCGCGCCGCTTCCGGGGTGGTGCGTTGAGCATCGGCCGTTGCGGCGGACGGCGGCGAACATGCCGCTGAATCGTTCCCGACCGCGGACGGCTCGGGAACGATGCCGGTGACGACCCGCTTGCCGCTTCGCCTGCTGGCGTGGGCGCTCTTCTGCCTGCTGCTGCTCGTCGCCTGGCGCAGCCTGCCGCTGCTCGAGGACTGGCTGTCGCCGAAGCAGGCGGCGCCCCGCACCGTCAGCGCGCGTGGCGATCTGGCGGCGGACGAGAGGTCGATCATCGAGTTGTTCGAGAATGCGCGCGATTCGGTCGTTTTCATCACGACCAGTCGGCAGGTGCGCGACCTGTGGACGCGCAACGTGTTCACCGTGCCGCGCGGCACCGGCTCGGGCTTCATCTGGGACGACGCGGGCCACGTCATCACCAACTTCCATGTCATCGAGGGCGCCAGCGAGGCAGCGGTGAAACTGTCCGACGGTCGCAGCTATCGGGCCGTTCTCGTCGGCGCCTCGCCGGCGCACGATATCGCCGTGCTGCGCATCGGCGTCGGTTTCCGGCGGCCGCCGCCAGTACCGCTGGGCACGAGCGGCGACCTGCGGGTGGGGCAGAAGGTCTTTGCCATCGGCAACCCCTTCGGACTCGACTGGACGCTGACCAGCGGCATCGTCTCGGCGCTCGACCGCTCGCTGAGCAGCGACAAGGGCGTGAGCATCGAACACCTGATCCAGACCGATGCGGCGATCAACCCGGGCAATTCCGGTGGCCCGCTGCTCGACTCGGCTGGACGCCTGATCGGCATCAATACCGCCATCTACAGCCCGAGCGGGACCAGCGCCGGGATCGGTTTCGCGGTTCCCGTCGACACGGTCAACCGCGTCGTGCCGCAGCTCATCAGCGCTGGCCGCTATGTCCGGCCGGCGCTTGGCATCGAGATCGACGAGAGTCTCAACCAGCGCCTGCAGCGGGTGTTGGGCGTCAGGGGCGTGGTCATCCTGCGCGTCGCGCCGGGGTCGGCTGCGGCAGCGGCCGGGCTGCGCGGCGTGACGCGGGCCGCCGATGGCAGCATCGTCGCCGGCGACATCGTGACGGCTGTCGATGGCAAGCCGGTGGAGACGGTCGGCAGGCTGCTGGCGCGTCTCGACGACCACCGTGTCGGCGAAACGGTGCGACTCGGCATTCTGCGGCAAGGTCAGCAGATCGAAGTGGCGGTGGTGCTCGAGCCGGGGGTGTGAGGAGCGCGACCGGGCGCGTGCTCGGCGTGGCAGGGCCTAAGCCCGGTTTAAGGAAGCCAGCTCATACTCGCCGTCGTGCCTGCCGCTGCCGACGCCGATGCGCGCCGCAAGGCGAGCCGCGATTCATCATCCCTCTTCAACCTGACTGTGAGACCCATCGAATGAACAAGCCCGCTGCCTACTGCTCCGCCGCCCTCCTGATCCTTGCCGCCGCCTTCAGCGGCAGCACGCTGGCCTACGACAGCAAGCCCGCCGCCGCCGCTGCGGCACCTGCGACGCCGGCCGCCGCCGCTGCTCCGGCACGTGAAATCACCAAGGAGCAGGCCGTCGAGATGGCGCTCAAGGCGCATCCGGGTGAGGTCACCAAGGCCTACCAGGACAGCAAGAAGGGCAAGCAGACCTGGGAGGTGAAGATCAACGGCACCGACGGCAAGAAGTGGGAAGTGCACTACGAGATCAAGACCGGTGCGCTGGTCTCGGAGGAAAGCAAGTAATTCCCGCTTCGCCTGCCGATCGCGGCAGGCACCGGCTTCCCTGTCCAGCGGTGGGCGGGGAAGCGCTGCCGGAGGATGCCCATGGCCGTCACTGATGCCGACAGCGTTCCCGTCTGGGACCCGCTGTTGCGTCTCTTCCACTGGACCCTGTTGTCCGCTTTCTGCCTCGCCTGGTTTACCGAGGGCGAGTCTTTCGAATCGCTCGCCGATCGCTTCGACGGCGAACTGATGCAATGGCTGCATGTCTGGGCTGGCTACACGATCGCCGGCCTGCTGCTGTGGCGCCTGCTGTGGGGCTTCGTCGGGCCCCGGCACGCCCGCTTCGGCGACTTCGTCTTCGCTCCGCGCATCGTCCTCGGCTACCTGCGCGATGTGTTGACGCTGCGCGCCCGGCGCTACCTCGGCCACAATCCGGCCGGTGGCGCGATGATCCTCGCCATGCTGCTCGGCCTGCTGGCCACCGTCCTCAGCGGTCTGGCGCTGTACGCCGCCGACAAGGGGCTGGGACCGCTGGCGGCGTTCTTCGTCGACAGCAGCGAGGCGCTCATCGACGGCATCAAGGAGACGCACGAGGTCGCCACCGACCTGACCTTGCTGCTGATCGCCGGGCATCTGCTCGGCGTCGTCTGGGAGAGCCTGCTGCATCGCGAGAATCTCGTGCGGGCGATGATCACCGGTCGCAAGCGCGCCTGAAAGCAGGCCTGCAGGCGGCTGCGGCGCAGCGCGCGCAGTCGCCTGCGCACTGCCCGCCAGCGGCGATTGACTTCGTTCGCCGGATGCGAGGATACTCTCGTCAGCGAA